>CAWGYS010000007.1:0-131173 GCA_963826845.1 uncultured Acidobacteriaceae bacterium | reverse complement strand
CTTCCTGCCGATCCGCTGCGCTGCGAGGCGCCTGTACTCCGCTATGCCGAGATTGCCGCCGTTTATACCGGCGAGCGCGTGGCCGGCGATTTCTACGAATTCCTGAGGGTGGGACCCTCCGCGCATGCTGTTCGTGCTGCTCGACATCGCCGGCCTGCGGGCGGACACGCGCGAAATCCTGATCGCGGTGCAGAAGACGTTTCGAATGCTTGCGCCGGAATTCTTCTCCGGAGAAGACTTCAATGAGACCATCGCCATGATCGAACTGTGTTGCGCCCTGAACCGCACCATTCTGCGCACGGGTCTTCGCAGTTGTCCGGCATTCATCGGCTGCTACAACGAAGACCTGGGAACGGTGTGCTATGCCAACGCGGGACACACACCAGCACTGCTTCGCGACCACTCGGGAATCACGTTGCTCGAGGCGACCGGTTTGCCGCTGGGCTTGTTTTCGCACACCACGCAGAGCGCAACGGCCTGTCATCTGATGCCGGGCTCGTCTCTTCTCGCGGTCTCACGCGGAATCGTTGAGGCAGATTGCTTCGACGCAGAGCATCAGAATGTGGAATTCGGACTGGATGGGGTAAAGCAAAGTTTTCAGGACGCAACCGCGCCCGGCGCGCGCGAGTTATGTCTGACGGTGCTGCAGGCGGCCCGAAAGTTCACACCGATGACTCCCACCGAAAACGATCTGACGGCGCTCGCACTGGTGCGGAACGCTTCCCATGAGGCGGTCTGAATTGGCGGAAAAGTGCGGGGCCCGTCTAAAGGGATTTTCCCGGAGTTGCCATATACCAGCCTTCTGCCAGGAATTGCTTGATGGAGCGCTGCTGAATACCTTCCTGGACTCGCAATTCGTCGTTGAGGAAATGATAGGAGATGGTACTGGAGCCGCAGTCGTTGGAAGTGGAATTGGAATCAATGCGGTCGATTCGAATGCGGTTGCCGTCGCGATCGGCGCAGATCAGGCCGACTTCCAGATCCGGCGCTTCGGCTTTCCTGACGGTTGCTGCGGTCCTTGATGGCATCGTTCTATCGGATATAGAGGATGAGGTAAGGCGGGACGAGGAACCGGACGACGCGGTTGCCAGACTCCGCCGCAGCCTTCATCATATGAGTATGGCCCTGAGTATGCGCTCTCGCACTTTGGTGTTTGCCTTCTTTGCTGCTGCCATGCTGTTCTCGATGGTCCGGGAATGGAGCGCGCCCATAGGCTGCCCGCGGCTGACGGTCACACGGCGATAGTATGCGGCATCGCTAAGGCGGATCAGCCAGGCTAAATCAGTATTTTTCGTGAAATACGGCGCGATTGATGTCGGGCCAGAACTCCTTTAACGTGTTGAACACGCCGTCCAGGCCGACCTCAGTTCCCCATCGCTGGTAGGTTTTCACCCAGGGATTGGATGCGGACGGGTAGTACGCATTGCCGATTCCGGCGGCAGCTCCGGCGCCCACGATCTCCGACAGATTGAAGGTGGCCTTTCCCGAGTTCGTCTTGGTGATGAACAGCCTGCTTACCGCGTAACCGGTGCGCTTAAAGAATCCGCCTTTGCCCAGGGTGTAGTATCTCGGGTCTTCTTTGGTCGCCGCCGGCACGATCGCCTCGGTCATGTAGTTCTCAATGCCGCCGTCGACGAAGATGTGCCAGTAGTAGCGGCCGTAGCCAGCAGCGCCCTGCTCAAAGGACGGCTGCGATTTGTTGGCCATCGCGATTCCCGCGAGCCCTCCCACCAAAATAAAGTCGGAGTAATCGAACGTATCCTGCGTCGCCAGCCAGAATTTATCTTTAAAACTCAGCGGGGGCAAAACCGTGTTGGCGCTGACGGCACGGTAGTTGGGAATGATCCAGAGAATTCTCTTGGGTTGTTTACCAAGCTGGTCGTTGGCATTGGAATTGGGATTATTTGGATCGGTGGGCTTGGGCGCGTCTGGCAGAGGTTTTCCGTCAGTGGTTGTGGCCGGCTGCTGAGGATCCGACGGGAGCGGCTGAGAATCGTCCGACTCCGCCTTTACCGTTCCTTCTTGCGATTGGTCTCGCGAGCCAGTTGGCGCCTGGGCTTGAACCGACACCGTTCCAAAGGTCGCAGCCAGCGCTATCGCCAAGCAAAATGATCGAATCGCTTTCAAATCTTCCCCCAAAGATCCGTATTTTTTCCCTTTCGGAGTCTAACTGCCCCGCTGTTCGTGAGCAATTCGCGGTCCTAAGGTTGGATTGTTCAGGCCGGCGTTTGGATGCACGGGGGAAGTCGTTCGAAGGGTCAGTCGTCTATTATTTGTTTCCTTCTGCTGCTTTCTGCAGCTTGCGATCGTGTCTCCTCTGCAAATAGCCGTGAACGTCGGGCCAAAACTCTTTCAGCTCATTGCCGAAGGCATCGAGGCCCATCTGGGTTCCCCAGTTGGAAATATTCGACGAGAAAGTACGATCGTCGGCGGGATAATAGACGTTGGAAATGGCAATCGCCGTTGCATTTCCGGCAAACTCGGGAACGTTGAACATACTGGAGCCGGAGTCTCTTCGGGCGACGAAGACGCGACTGATGGCATAGCCAAAGCGGTTCACGAAACGGCCCCTGCCCAATCGAAAATAGCGCGGATCTATTTTCATGATCGAGGGGTAAACGCCGCCCACCATGATATTGCCATCCACCTGATCGGCGAAAGCCGCTCCGTAGCGCTTGGCGTATCCCTCCATTCCCTGTCCGAACCCCGGATCGGAATTTTTCGCCTGACGGATGCCCGCGACTACACCCACGATAAAGAATTCATAGGGATCGAACGAGCCTTTCGCCGCCATGGCGAATTTCTCTTTCGAGGAGACCGGTTGCACTTGCGATTGGCCGTCCACGGTCAGGTAGTTCGGCATCACGTAAAACATGCGGTCGTTTTTCTTCTGTGCGTCGTCCTGCTTTGTGTCTCCCTGGGTCTGGCTTTTAGGATCTGGAGAAGTACTCGGGGCAGACGGTGGGTCTCCGGGTTTGTCCTGCGTTGGAGAACTGGCCGTTGGAGGACTCGTCGCCGGCGGTTGGGCGGCCTGAGTCGGGTCCGATGTTTGAGTCTGCGGTGCAGTTTGACCTGCGCAAAGACTCGCAGAGGGCAAGATTGACACAGTCAACAAGCTTAGAAGTATGGAACAGCTTAGATTCAAATCGATTATGGCTCCAAATTCAATGAATTGAAATGCGCGCCAGACGATGTTGCCCGACTATGTTGGATGCTACTGTTCGCAGTCCAATCTCGGCAAACCACGGGACTTCAACGCGTAGTCACCCGGATTCGGCGTTCAGTTTCCCCGCCCGTTCTTCGTCTATTGATTCCACTTGTACTGGCTCCAAGGTGATTTCCACGTTCTGGTCGCGCTGCAAACGAAGGAACTTCTCTCCCCACTCTATCAGTAGGATGCAGTTTGGCGCGAGCAGGTCGTCGAGACCCAGCGTTTCCAGATCGCGCTCGGTATCGATGCGATAAAGGTCGATGTGGTAGAGGGTTACGCGGGGTCCGCGATATTCGTGGACGAGCGTAAAAGTGGGGCTGGTGACGTTCTCGGCGCGAGCGGCTTCGAAGCCTTCCGCGATCCCTTTGACCAGGGTCGTCTTTCCGGCTCCTAGATCGCCGCGCAATAACACGATAAGGGGCGGCGACAGTTCGGCGGCAAGTGTCCGCCCGAAAGCGATCGTCTCCTCGGCGGAGTGAGTGATGGTCTGGCGCGTCATCCGGAGGGTTCAGTATAGCGAAGGGAAGCAGGTGCCAGGTCTCAGGTCTTAGGTCTTAGGAAAAGCAAAATTCAAGCGCAGGTTTTTCCTGAGACCTAAGACCTAACACCTGAGACCTGCTCCTCAGAATCCGGGCGGGGTCTGCAGTTGCTCGGAGACCGGGTCGAGGAAACTGCGGTCCAGAGCGGTATCGAGCGCCATGCGCAGCTTGCGGTGGTCATCATCGCCCAGGGCAATGAAGCGGAAAGGCTGCAGACACGCACTCTGAAACTTGCGCGTCGGGTGCAACATTTCAGCCATACCGCAGATGGCGCCGGCTCGGGTGTGAAAGGCGATCTCGACAAAATCTCCGGTGGAAAGCTCGTGCTGCAATTGCAGCAATCCGCCGTTGATGGAAATGGATTGTAGTTTGGCGCGCGCCCGCTGACCGCCTTCGGCCATCACCGCGGCCGCAACAGATCCATTGAGGTTGACTCGGGGTGCACGCAGGTTGGCATTACTTTGGGGGAAGTGAGTCATAGCTCATTGAACTATGCCACGCTCCAGCCCGTTGGGGCAGATTACGAAAGCGCCTGTACACGAGCGTATGCTTACAGATAGGCCCATCTGGTTCTGCCGGTCTGCCGCAGGTTTGCGATAATAACGGCAGTAACTTTTCTGGCCTGCGCCCGGGAGAGTACCTTGGTGCAGTGGGGCGCTGATAAGACGAAGCTTGCGCGATGTGAAGGCGGTCGGAGACATGGGTATGGCTAAAGGGTCGAGATTTCAGTATGCAGTAGCGGCGATTTGCGTGCTGGCGGCGTTGCTGACCGGGTGCTCGAGCAATCCGGACAAAAAGAAGCAGAAGTACCTGGAGAGCGGACAACGCTACTTCGATAAAGGCCAGTACCGGGAAGCCGAGATTCAGTTCGAGAACGCCATCCAGGTTGATTCACGCTTTGCCGAGGCTCACTACAAGCTGGCGCAGGCGGCGATGAAGATGCAGGACTTTCCAACCGCCGACAAGGAACTGGAACTACGATCCAACTCCAACCGGACAACTATGCAGCGCTGCTGGATTCGGCCAACCTGCTTATCCTTGCCTACGAATACGGTCAGGCGAAGGATCGCATTAGCGAAGCAAAGGCGCACCTCGATCTGCTGGTGCAAAAACAGCCCGACCAACCCCGACGTTTACATCGCTCGATCCAGCTACTACGCGGGGATTGAACAACACCACCGCGGCGCTGGCCGACATGCAGAAGGCCCTGCAATTGGATCCCAGCCGTTCCGACTCTTATCTCAATCTGGCGGCTCTTCAGGAACGCGGGCAACAGTGGGACGCGGCGGAGATGAACTTCAAGAAGGCGGTCGAACTGAGTCCGAAGTCAACAACTGCGCTGGTCTCGCTGGGGAACTTCTACCAATCGCGCGGACGCTTTCCCGAGGCGGAGCAGTTGTTCCGGCGGGCCATTGAGGCGGCGCCCGACGACGCCAATCCCAGGCTGTCTCTTGCCCACCTCTACATGGCCGAAAACAAGCCCGGCCAAGCCGAGGAGTTCCTGCGTCAGGCAAAGAAGGATTTCCCGAACAATTCCGTCGGCTACCGCATGCTTGGCGATTTTTATTTTGCCAGTAATCAGCTGGACAAAGCTACGGACGAGTATGCCGTGCTCTATAAGGAACACTCCAAGGACATGGTGGTTAAGAAGAATTACATTCAGCTCCTGATCCTCGCAAACCGGACTGACGATGCCCGCAAGCTGAATGAAGAGATCGTGAAGGCCACGCCGGAGGACGAGGACGCCCAGGTTTATAAGGGCGAGATCGAGCTTCGCAGCGGCAAGCCCGAAGACGCGGTCAACACACTGCAAGCCGTGTTGAAGAACGATCCGGACAACGCCATCGCGCATTACCAGTCTGGTCTGGCCTTCGACCAACTGGGCAATAGCAACCGGGCAGAAACGGAGTGGCGCGACGCGGTTCGACTGCGTCCTGAAATTGTCGAAGCGCACCGGGCGTTGGCGGGCGTTGCCATCCACCGTGGCGATCCCGCAGGGCTGGCGCAGGAGGCGGACCAGATCATCGCCTTGCAGCCGGGAGCGGCGGACGGATACCTGCTGCGTGGCGTGGCCGAGATGGATCGCAAGCAGTACGCACTGGCCGATGAGTATATTCATCGCTCGCTGGAAAAGCAGCCCGACAATCCCGACGCTTATGTGCAGTTGGGCAATCTGCGCGTGGCGCAGAATCAGCTTGCCGATGCCCAGAAAGCCTTCCAGCAGGCACTCGATCAGGACCCGAATTCCACCGACGCACTGGGCGGCGTGCTCAACGTCGACATCGAACAAAGGCAGCCGGACAAGGCCATTGCGACGGCCAGAGCACAACTTTCCAAGTCTCCGAAGAACGTCGGGTTTCACATCATCCTGGGCCAGCTCCTGATGGAACAGAAAAGAGATCTGCCAGGGGCGGAGCAGCAGTTCCGGCAAGCCCTCGACCTGGACAGCAAGAACAGCGAAGCCATGGTCAAGCTCGGCGTAGTGCAGACCGAACGCGGCGACACCGATCTAGCGCTGCAAACCTATCTCGACGGGTCGAAGATCAATCCCAAGGAAATTCTTTTTTACCTGTTGTCTGGTGGCATTTACGAGAACAAGCAGGACTGGGAACACGCCCGCCAGCAATACCAGAAAGTGCTTGAGATTCAGCCGGAAAATCCGCTGGCCTCCAACAATCTGGCGTATGTGATGCTGCAGCAGGGTGGTAATGTGGACGTCGCCTTCGCGATGGCGCAGACGGCCCGGCGTCAGCTCCCGGATAACCCGAACTCTGCTGACACGCTGGGTTGGGCTTTCTACCACAAGCACGTTTACGGGTCCGCGATTGCACTGTTCAAGGAAGCGGTAAAAAAGGAACCGGACAGCGCGCTCTTCAACTATCACCTCGGACTCGCGTACGCCAAGAGTGGCCAGATCGCGCTGGCCCGCCAACAATTGGATCGCGTGGAGAAGATTAAACCTGACTTCCCGGATGTGGACGAGCTCAGGCGCGCGCTGGCCGAGGCCAAGAGCTAGAGGTCAGAGGTTAGAGGTCAGATTGCAGAGGTGAACCCGCCTTTTTCAGCGGGCGTCTATGGGGAACGAGCGTTTCACCTCTGCAAGCTAACCTCTGACCTCTGCAATGGTTCCTGCCTGAACCAAGCCGGGTACGTCCGCAATCCCGCCAATTCGGGCACAATGTGGAAATTCCGGGTTGTATAGCGTAATTCTTGCCCTCCGGAATGGCCGTCATCCCCCCAGGCCAGCTTGTAACTGTCGTCTTTGTAATACCTTGCTTTGGTGATTTGCTTGCGATCCAAAGGTGATCGCGAGAAGAGCCGGCTTATGGCAGAAGCAGTCGATCAGGCGCAGCACGAATTTTGGCGGGCACCCATGCCCACAGCGACGTCCGCCTCTGTCTCCGTTCCCGAAAAAAGCGCCACCTGCCCCTGCGGAACCGAGTTCATCGTCAGCTCACTCTACTGTCACGCTTGCGGCGCCCAGCGTCCCGATTTGGAAGCCGGCGCTGTGGGCAGACTCGAAATTCCTGGCCTTTCTGAACTCGCCGCGCTCGGGGAGCGGCTCGGGCTCACGATGCCTGCGGTGTTTGCTTTTCTGGCTGGCATACTTTGCCTGGTGGGAGCGCTCGCCGTCAGCGTGTTCTTTAGCGCCCGGACAGTGCTCGACTGGCAGGCCATCCAAATGTGGCGCATCGAGTGGCTGCTCGCCTCCATCGCTGCCTTCGTTGCCGGGTGTTTGCTGAAGAAATAACCGTCAGCTTCCAACTCCCTCTAGGACGAAAACTCACAGCCCCCCATGGAAGCGCCCGAAATAGTGCGCGCAATTTAGTGACATCAGCAAGATGCCCGCGCCGAGCGCAAGCACGTGCTGCGTCTTGCGGAGGTTGAAGTCCCCCACCCGGTACACGAGCAGATACGCGACCGCAAGATTGAACAGTCCCCACAGGACATTGACCGTCGAGGACGACAACCCTACACCGGGCGGGGTCGCGAAGGGACTCTGGAAGGCGTGGCCCGAGATTCCGTTGCCGAGGTGGGGCAACGCGTTCGCCAGGAAGACGCCGCCGAAGAAATATGCCAAGTAGTGGTACCAGCGCATAATCGCCTCCATTTAGGGATTCCATTCTGCACTCGACGCTCAACCACCAACCCGCGTTATACTCCGACCGGGATGTGGCCCACCTGCTAATGAAAACCATAAAGCAGTATCTCGTACAACGAGGCCCGGACAGCGCGCTCGTTCGAGGGGCCTTGAAAGCCCATGGCCGCCTCCATGGGTTCAAGGTGAACTTTTCGGGGGATCGGATCTTCCTTCAGAAGAGCGATCGCGACATGATCCTGTCGAAAAGTTACTACGTTCAAGTTCCTCTCATGATGGAATCTTATGAGCTTTTTTTCGACACGATTGTCGGCAGTGACTCGAATGGCCGCAAGGTCCTCGATTTTTCCGGCCCTCGTCTCCACCGCTATAAGAAAATCGATGTTGCGTTTCACTTCCCTTCGGTTCCGGAAGACGATGTCATGGATGCATATACCCACTGGTATTTGCCGCGGGCAGGGGATATCGTCTGGGATGCCGGAGCGCACGCAGGCGCAACCTCGTACTTCCTGGCGAAAATGGTTGGATCCTCTGGCAGGGTATACGCATTCGAGCCGGACGACGATAATTTTGAGTACTTACTGCGGAACATCGAGATGCATCATCTCACCAATGTCGTCCCCGTCAAGAAGGCGCTTTCCGGCAAAACAGGAACGGTGATGTTCGATATGGAGGGCAACATGTGTTCCGGCATAGGCGACTACCTTGTATACCCGGACGCACGTCACCTCAAGGCGGTGCCGACGCTAAGCATTGCTGATGCCTGCAACGAGTTCGGTACCGTTCCTGCATACATCAAGATGGATATCGAGGGTGCGGAGCTGGCTTCAATTCGGGAGGCGGCAGATTTCTTGAAGTCACATCCGATTCATTTCGCGATGGAAACGAATCATCTGGTGAACAACGAATACACCTACAAATCACTAGACCGCCTTTTCCCCACTTTTGGCTATGAGGTCAGTTCCTCGAATGAGGGTGGTCAGATGTTCACTTGGGCAAGGCCGACTGCGTCTCATTGCCCAAAGTGAGTCTTCCTCACTTTCGCGAAGGGGCGTGCTCTGCCTCTGACACGACGGTGCTTTGCCGCCGCTGCTGGCTCATGCGGTAGAGGTGATGCAGCGGCCCTACTCCCTGGCCCACCGGATAGGCATTGGCGATCGCCGCTGAGATGTACACCTTGGCGAGGAGAACCGCTTCGGGCAGTCCGCGTCCCTGCGCCAGGTGACAGGCCAGCGCCGTAGCGAACGCGCATCCGGTGCCGTGGGTGGAATTCGAGCGCTGGCGTTCGGCCTTGAAAACTTCCGTTTCCGTGCCACGCGCTGTAGCAAAGCCAAAGCTGAGGAGGTCGATCGCCTTGTCGCCCTGATCAAGATCGCCTCCGGTGACCACCACACTCGCCGCTCCCAGCGCGTGCAGACGGGCCGCTGCCGCGCGCATCCCGTCAAGATCGGTGACGGTCAGCCCGGTTAAGACGCCGGCTTCTTCAAGGTTCGGCGTGACTACCTCCGCCAGCGGGAGCAGCTTTTCGAGCAATAGCCGGGTTCCGGTCGCGTCCAGTAAGGCCGACCCGGAACTCGACCTCAATACGGGATCGAGGACCACATGGGGAAGCTGGGCTTTCTCCAGAAAATCCGCGACGGCCGCGACCACCTGCTCATTTGCCAACATCCCGATGTGGACGGCTGCTATGGCGAGGTCTGAAGCCAGCTCCTCCAAGGTCTCGGCTATGATCCTTGGATCAATACCCTGGACGCGCCGCACTCCCTGGGTGGACTGGACGGTTAGGGCCGTTATGCAGGCGACGCCGTAGCATTCATGGGCGGCGATGGTCTTGATGTCGGCGGTGATCCCGGCTCCCGAGGAGGGGTCAAACCCGGCGATCGTCAGCACCACGGGTGGGGTCGCTGCCATCCCGTCACTCTAACCCGAAAGTTCAATCAGGGGAACAGCACTTCCGGGTGTGCTGGGCTCGACCCTGTGGAAGCGTGACTGCTCACTTAGCGCATGAAGATCGGACGGCTTGCGGTTACCAATCAGTCATCAAAACATTTCCTATATCATTGATTATAATAGATTTACTGCAATAACAGCGTAAGTGTCACATTCGACAGCAGGTTGCGCGAATTTTCCACAGGACCGCGATTCCATTCGTAACTATTAAGTTATCATTCCCTCTTACTGCTTTCAGTCACATACGAACTGAAATCCATAGTTTTCATCGTGCTAAGTCATTGATTAATTACCATTTAGTTAATTACACGAGTGGGCTTTGGGGTTGACACAACCCTCTGCCCCCGGTAGCATTTTGAGATCGTTTGACCAAAGGAGCATACGACCAGAAAACGACTTTCTCGATTGAGAGGTAACTGAATGCGACGACGTTTAGCCGAAAGCCTGGCAGTGGTTTTATCTGTTGCCAGTCTGGGGGCCGGAGCCGCATCCGGGCCAAGCAGCCTGGAAGCCGCCAAGGTCACACAGCACCCGGTCACTGAAATAACGACTGGAGTGCATAAAACTCGAAAGACCAACCCTCCAAAGCCGAAGGCCTATCAAGTGGGCACCGCGTCCTGGTATGGACAGCAGTTTCAGGGCAGGAAGACGGCCAGCGGAGAACCCTACGACATGCGGGATTTAACCGCCGCTCACCCCAGCCTTCCGCTGGGCACGTTCGTCAAGGTCACCAACCTGAGGAACGGCAAGGCAGTAGTGGTTCGGATCAATGATCGCGGTCCGGTGGTGGATGGCCGGATCATCGATGTTTCCGACAGCGCAGCGCAGATATTGGGCTTCAAAGCGCGCGGCGTGCAGACAGTCCGCCTGGACGTCTACCGGCCCACGACTCTGGCGCAGCTACAGCCCATAGCCAAGCTGGAATAGGACCGATACACCCGGCCACGAAAAAGAAAAAAGATCGTTGGGAATTGGGAATTATGGACCCGCGCCAGCGTCTCATCGTTGCCTTGGATGTCTCTACGGCCGCGGCCGCCCGGAAGATCGTGGCGGCCGTCGGCGAGTCCGCTCACACCTATAAAGTCGGCATGCAGCTTTACACCGCCGAAGGTCCCGCCATTGTCCGCGAGTTGGTAAGTTCCGGACGCCGCGTCTTTCTCGACCTCAAGTATCACGACATTCCAACCACCGTCCGGGCAGCCGTCCGTGAAGCAGCTCATCTCCAGGTGAGCATGCTGACCGTGCACGCCTCCGGCGGCGGCAAGATGTTGCACGCCGCAGTCGAAGCGGCGCAAGCTGCCAACCCTGACTTGCTCGTCCTGGCGGTCACGGTGCTCACCAGCATGGATGACGTTGAACTGGGCAAGATTGGCCTGCGCGAAGGAGTGCTCGATCAAGTCCTGAGGTTGACCGCCCTCGCGCTTTCGAATGGGTGCAAAGGCGTAGTCGCTTCGGCACGAGAAGCGAGCGCTCTGCGCCAGGAGTTTGGCCAAAACTTCGCCATCGTGACACCCGGAGTTCGCCCTGCCGGCAGCGGACACGATGATCAGGCGCGCGTCGTCACTCCGGCCGAAGCGATAGCCGCTGGAGTATCGCACATCGTGGTCGGCCGCCCAATCACGGAAGCCTCTGACCCTGCTGCCGAAGCGCGGGCGATTCTGGGACAAATTGCGTAGGGACAGGTCTCAGGTGTTAGGTGTTAGGTCTTAGGTCTTAGGTCTTAGGAAAAACAAAGGCGCGACGGGACTGTCGCACCTTAAGGTCCCGCGTCTTTAATGCAAGATCTTGATGCTACTGACATAAGACCTTGACACCTAGCTGCACCTAAGACCTGACACCTAGACGACCTAAGACCTGCTCTCCTACAGCTTTTCGAAAAACTCGCAGCCCGAGCACGAAATGTAGATTCCGCCGGGCACACCGCGTTCGCGATCTTTCATGCGCTTCACGATGCGGGTTTCCTTGCCGCACTTGGGACATGCGGTTGATTTCGTGGTGTCCATGACCTTTTTCCGGTCGGCTGTCTTTGCAATTTTCGGCATTCAGTGTCTCCTGACAGGAATCTGCCGTCAGCCCGAAGGCCGCGGTTCTACCTGGTAGTTGGGGAGTATCGTCGTTGGAACATCACAGCACGCCGGCCAATCTCGAATCCGTCCGGCAGGATCGACACGCGCAGAAGCGGTGCACCGTACTCGCCTTTTAGAATCTTACACGAATTGCGGATTTTGGTTCTCGGCTCTCGCGCTTCCTCAATCCAGCAGCGGAGGCGCTTGCCACGGGCCGCGCTGCTCCTCGAGCTTTGCAGCGACCGCCAGCACGACTTCTTCTTCCCAAGGTCGCCCGATAATCTGCACTCCGACCGGCAGGCCCTCGTATGAATAGCCCGCCGGAACCACCACGGCCGGAAAGCCCAGCAAGTTAAACCACTCACAATAGCTCCAGGCGTCGAGATACTTCACCGTCTTGCCTTCCACTAGCCACTCGCGTTCGCCATGACGAAATGCGGGAATGGCAGCGGTGGGACAGATCAGCACGGGACATTTCCGCATCTGCACGAGAATCTTCTCGCGCACCGCATCGCGTCCCAGCCAGGCGGCCAGCAGCGACTCGCCGGTGTGGGTGGGCGCGGCCTCAGTCCATCCCTGAAACTCTCGCAGAATCGGACTTAGTTCGGACTCGTGGCCACGCAACATCGGCTCGAGTATCATTCCTCCAGCCGCGCCGAAAAATTCCCACCACAGCTGACGTGCTTCTTCGAGTCCGTCGGGACGAAATGGCTCGACGTGAAATCCGCTGCTCGATAAAAGCGATGCCGCCAGCCGCACCGCTTCTCGAGTTTCTTTCGTGACCGGTGTGCGCCCATCGTCTTCAAAGAACCCGATGTTTACGGCGCGCACTTCCCTTTCATGAATCTCACGCACCTTTTCGCGCAACTTGACCGGCGCGGAACAGGGATCGCCATCGTCCGCGCCCCGCCATCACTTCGAACAGCGTTTGCACATCTTCTATCGTGCGCGCCATCGGACCGACCGCTCCGATCAGCGCAAATGGCCCGCCAGCTTTCGGAAAGTGCCCGGTTGACGGAATGCGCCCGGGAGTGGGCTTCAATCCGCAGATGCCACAGAAGTGCGCCGGTTCGCGGATCGACCCGCCGCCGTCGCTGCCCACGCCGCCGGCTGAAAGTCCCGCAGCAATCGCGGCAGCCTCTCCGCCGCTCGATCCGCCCGCGGTGCGAGTCGAGATCCCAGGGATTGTTGGTGCGGCCATAAAGAAGATTGTCGGTCTCCCAGGCCATCAGCAGTTCGGGCGTATTAGTGACGCCAAGAATTACAGCTCCGGCCGCGCGCAGACGCGCCACGAGCGGCGCATCCACAGCGGCGACGTATCCAGCGCGCAGACGCGAACCAGCTTCGCAGCGATGTCCGGCAACATCAATCGCAGACTTTATGGAAACGGGGACACCATGCAGCGGCCCAAGTTCGTCTTTGTTTCCATTCTTGCGCAGAATCGCCTTCTCTGCGTCCCGCGCCTGAGCCAGCACAGCCTCAGGCTGGCAATCGACGAACGCGTTCAGCTTGGGATTGATGCGCTCGATGCGATCGAGGTGAGCCTGCGCCACTTCCACCGGCGAAACTTCTCTGCGGCGAATCTGCGCCGCGATTTCACGCGCAGACGGAAAAGTGCTAAAGGTCATGCCTTGTGAGAACGTCACCATGAGGCAGTCGTGGTCTCTTCCGCTGGAACGAGATGGTTGCGCCTACGCCGTCTTCGCCAGCTTGAACTCTTCCGGTCCGCGCACGGCGTAATGCTGCTCGGGAACCGGGAAGCCGGCATGGGCAAAGGTTTCGCGGATCAGCCGGTTCGTGTCGAAATACACTTGCCAGTAGTATTTATTGTTGCAGTACGGACGCACTGCGAGTACCGGTCCCGGCAAGATTGAACGTCAGAATCTCTACATCGGGTGCGGGGTCTGTCATCACGTTCGGTATCTGCGCCAGCGACCGGTTTCAGCAATGTAACCGCCGACTGCGGATCCACTCCGTGCGCCAATTGTGCCAGCAGTTCGACACGCCGGTAGGGGTTGGCCGAATAGTTCTGTATCGTGTCGCCGAAAATCTTGCCGTTGCCGAGGATGGTCTTCACGTTGTCTGGAGTATTGAGGGTAGTAGCGAACAGGCCGACTTCCTCGACCGTGCCCGTAACCCCGACAACCGTAACGAAGTCTCCGACCTTGAAGGGCTGCAGGATCACCAGAAACACGCCGCCGGCAAAGTTCGATAGCAGCCCCGACCATGCCATCCCAATGGCGACGCCCGCCGCTGCAATCAGAGCCGCGAAGCTGGTGGTCTCGACCCCGAAGAACCCGAGGATGGCGATGACCAGCACGATATTCAGCACCGCCGCTACCGTCGAGTGGATGTAGCGGATTAGCGTGGGATCAATCTTCTGCTTCCTCAGGGCGCTTCCGATCATTCGAAGCGCAACGCCGATCAGCCATCGGCCAATGATCCAGATGGCGATCGCACCCAGAATTTTTAGACCGACAGTGGTCAATATAGTGGTTACGGTTTGCGTCATGGCGTTCAGATCGAAGTTCATATCTTGCTCCCTTCGCGGCGGCTCCCGGCGCAGTTTTCAGACCTGGGGAGCTATCTTACCTCCGGATTGCCGCTTGGCTACGCTCGACTTCGGGCTTCGGGTGGGCTGTCTCGCTCGCGCAGGCAAGTCGGCACAGACATAACGAGGAAACCCGGCCAGGGGCCCTCCTGCTCTTTTCCAGTAGAGTAAGAAGTTGCATCCCCCACCGATACCGACGATGACCAAGCGAAGCGTGAAAATCCTGTTGGCGGCATGTCTTTTCTTTTTGGCGGTTCCACTCTGGGCTGGATCGTCCGGCCATTCTTCCAAGCAGGTAACGCCGTCCGACCCCGGCTATGTATATGCGCTGGCCGCCGCGAACAATTTTCTGCATGCGTGGCAAACCGCAGATCTTGAAGACGGTATGGTCCTGCTGAGCGACGGCATTCGCCACTCGCAGAATCCCGACCAATTGGAACAATTTTTTTCGAACGAAACCGAACGCTCCTTCGAGATTGCTCGCGGTCATGGACATCAAGCGCGCTACAGTTTCCCGGTGGTGCTGGTCTGGATTCGAGGTTCCCGGGTCACTCGTAAGGCATCCGAAATAATCCTGATCGAGACTGGCAAGAACGACTGGGTGGTAGATAAACTTCCGTAGAAGAATTTCTCATTGCAGGAGTTCGCACTCATGAAACGTATCCATAAAGTTGCTGTCCTCGGCGCGGGCACCATGGGCGCTCGTATCGCGGCACATTTCGCTAATGCGGGCGTGCCTTCATTGCTGCTCGATATCGTTCCCCCAGACGCGGACGGCCCAGCGCGCAACAAAATCTCCGCCGCCGGACTCGACGGAGCTCGGAAATCAAAACCCGCGGCCTTTTTCGACGCCTCGCTTTCGCGCCTCGTCACTGTGGGAAATTTCGATGACGACCTGAAACGTCTTGCCGACGTGGACTGGATTATCGAGGCGATTGTCGAGAATCTTGGAGATCAAACGGGCATTACTCAAGAAGGTGGAAGGCATCCGCAAGCCGGGCACCATTGTCACCACCAACACCAGCGGACTTCCGGTGGCGAAAATTGCCGAAGGATTTTCCGAAGACTTCCGGCGCTCGTGGTTCGGCACGCACTTTTTCAATCCGCCGCGCTACATGCGGCTGCTGGAGCTGATTCCCACTCCGGACGCCGACCCTGCGCTGATCGACGCCGTGTCGCACTTCTGCGACACGCAGCTCGGCAAAGGTGTCGTGTTGGCGAAAGATACTCCCAACTTCATTGGTAATCGCATCGGCACATTTTCGGTGCTCAACGTGATGCGGCTGATGCAGGAAATGGATCTGACCATCGAGGACACCGACGCGCTCACTGGCCAAGCAGTGGGCTGGCCGAGCTCGGCCACATTCCGGACGATCGATCTCGTAGGCCTCGACGTCCTCGGACACGTGGTCACGAACATGCTCCAGAACGTGCACGACGAGCGCAGCGAATTGCAGCTGCCTGCATTCTTCCGCCAGATGCTGGAACGCAAACTGCTCGGCGACAAGACCAAAGGCGGCTTCTACAAAAGGATCAAGAGCGCAGACGGTAAAGAAGAGCGCATGGCGATCGACTGGAAGACGCTGGAATATCATCCGCGGCAGAAGCCGAAATTCGCGGCGCTCGATATGGCGAAAAATGTCGAAGACACGGGCGCTCGAATTCGAATGCTGCTGGGCTTGGATAAAGATGGCGCTGGCAGCGTTCCCCAAAAACCCGATAAGGCCGGCGCTTTCCTGTGGGCGTCGCTATCCGACTTGTGGACCTATTCCGCCAATCGTATCCCTGAGATTTCCGACTCCGTGGTCGAGATCGACGGCGCCATGCGCCAGGGCTTTGGCTGGGGATTCGGGCCTTTCGAACTTTGGGATGCCGCCGGCGTGGAAGCAACCGTAGCGCGCATGAAAAAAGAAGGCCATCCGGTAGCGGCGAATGTAGAAAAGCTGCTCGCCTCGGGCAGCAAGTCCTGGTATGCCGACGATTCCAAGACGCCCTCCGGCCGCAAGTATTGGGATGTGGCCACCGGCAACTGGCAAGCCGTGGCTGTCCCTGAAGGAGTCTGGTCGGTTGAAGTCGCAGCCAAGGCGAAGTCCAACGGCGTGGTCAAGAAAAATTCCGGCGCCTCGTTGATCGACCTGGGCGATGGTGTGGGCTGCATCGAGTTCCACTCCAAGATGAACGCCCTCGGTGCGGATATTATGTCGCTGGTCCTCCAGTCGCTGAAGCCGGGCGGTCCGGGCGACGCCTTCGACGCCTTCGTCGTCACTAACGACGCGCAGAATTTCTCCGTTGGCGCGAACGTGATGTTGCTGCTCATGGCGATTCAGGAGGAAGAGTGGGACGACGTTGATCTCGGCATCCGTCAATTTCAAGGCATGAACCAGGCCATCAAGTTTTCACCAAAGCCGGTGGTGAGCGCGCCTTTCGGAATGACGCTTGGCGGCGGTTGCGAAATTTCGCTGCACTCGGCCGCGCGCCAACCGCACTCTGAGCTCTACATGGGACTGGTCGAGGTCGGAGTCGGCCTGCTGCCCGGCGGCGGAGGCTGCAAGGAAATGCTCCTGCGCGCGCTGGACAGCGCCGCTTCGATTCGTCCCGATGGCAGGGGCGAATCGGTGGAACTGATGGAGGCGATGAAGAAGATTTTCGAGACCATCGCGACCGGCAAAGTCTCGACTTCAGCCGAGGAAGCGCGCGGCCTGGGATTTCTGTCGAGCTCGGATCGCATCAGCATGAATCGCGAGCGCGTTCTCTCCGACGCTAAAGCGCGCGCGCTGGAACTGGTGCGCGGGGGTTATGAGCCTCCGGTGATGCGCACCGATATTCCCGCGCCAGGCGAGAACATTTTCGCCGCCCTCAAAATGGGCGTTTACCTGATGCGGCAGGGAGGATTCATCAGCGAATACGAGCAGAAGCTCGGCACGAAGATCGCCGAGGTCATCTGCGGCGGAAAGGTCACGCCCGGCACGCCGGTCAGCGAACAGTACCTGCTCGATCTGGAGCGCGAGGCGTTTCAAGTCCCTGTGCGGCGAAAAGAAGACGCAGGAGAGAATTCAGTTCACGCTTAAGACGGGTAAGACGCTGCGAAATTAAATCTACTTCGACAGCGCCCGATCCGCCGAAAACGCGCCCGCCCCGCGCAACAACAGCACCGCAGCCACGGCGATCGCCAGCAGATGATATTCGATTCCCTCGCCCTTCTGGGTGCCGAACCAGTTCATGAAGAACCCATTTTGCAGATGAACCAGGAAAATCGCCCCGATCATCTCAACCCCAATTCCGAGAGCGGCGATGCGCGTCAGCAATCCGACTATCAATCCCAGTCCGCCAAAGAATTCAGTGCAGATGATCAGCAGCGCAACAGGAGCCGGCATGCCCATGTGCTCAAAGAATCCCATGGTGCCGTGAAAACCATAGCCTCCAAACCAGCCCAGCATTTTTTGCGCGCCATGGGCGAAGAACACCGTTCCCAGAACCACGCGCAGAGTGGTCAAGCTCACGTCATTGCTTGTATTCATCAGTCGTTTCAGCATCGCTTCCTCCTGGCGGGAACCATCTTGAAATCACGATGGTTCGCGCAATTGTCGTTATAACGACATTCTACTTCGATTCCCTTCCCGGCCAACTGGATTCTTTTCCCCGCCGCCGGCCACGCCCGCTGGCGGCCTTCCCGAAAAATAAGGAGCCTGTCGCGAACGGCGTATAATTTCACAATTAGATTTCGCGAAGGATGGTACACACGAAAATGTCCGCAGGCAATGGCAATTCGGCACACGGCGCGAACGGCAATAGTTTGGATGCGGTCCTGAAACCGCGGGCAGAGTGGCTGGCCAAGCGGAAAGCCGAAAACATCGACGGCAACTTCTCGCAGATGCACTACGCGCGCCAGCGGTGTGATCACCGAAGAGATGGGATATATCGCGCACCGCGAGAAGATCACGCCCGAACTCGTGCGCGACGAAGTCGCTCGCGGACGCATGATCATCCCCGCGAACATCAACCATCCTGAACTGGAGCCGATGGCGATCGGCGTCGAGTCGCTGTGCAAGATCAACGCCAACATCGGCAACTCGGCCGTCACCTCGAACGTTGAAGAAGAACTAAAGAAGCTGCACACCGCTGTGCACTACGGAGCCGACACGGTGATGGACCTTTCGACCGGCGGCGACATTCCGACCATTCGCGAAGCCATCATCCGCCATTCGCCGGTCCCTATTGGCACGGTTCCGATTTACGAAGCCATCTCGCGGGTTAAGCGCGTAGAAGATCTCGACAAGAACGTGATGCTCGAAGTGATCGAAGAGCAGGCGCAGCAAGGGGTGGATTACATGACCATCCACGCCGGCGTGCTGATCCAGTATTTGCCGATGGTTTCGAAGCGCATCACTGGCATCGTCAGCCGAGGCGGCGCGATTCTTGGCCAATGGATGGCGTATCACCACAAGCAAAATTTCCTCTATGAGTGCTTTGAAGACATCTGCAAGATCTTCGCGAAGTACGACGTTAGCTTCTCGCTGGGTGATGGGCTTGCGGCCGGGCTGCCTGGCCGATGCTAGCGATGAAGCGCAATTTGCCGAACTCAAGACTCTGGGCGAACTTACCCGCATCGCGTGGAAGCACGATGTGCAGGTGATGATCGAGGGGCCGGGCCACATTCCGATGCATAAGATCAAGGAGCAGGTGGAAAAGGAAAACGCTTGGTGCGACGAGGCTCCGTTTTATACTTTGGGGCCGCTGGTTACCGACATCGCTCCGGGCTACGACCACATCACATCGGCTATTGGAGCGGCCATGATTGGCTGGTATGGCGCCTCGATGCTCTGCTATGTCACGCCTAAAGAACATCTCGGGTTGCCTAATGAAAAAGATGTGAAAGACGGAATCATCGCTTACAAGATCGCAGCCCACGCGGCTGACATCGCCCGCCAGCGGCCGGGAGCGCGGGACCGCGACGACGCGCTCAGCTACGCCCGCTACAAGTTCGATTGGGAAAAACAGTTTGAACTTTCGCTTGATCCGGAGACGGCGCGCTCCATGCACGACGAGACTCTGCCCGAAGAGGGATACAAGACGGCGGCCTTCTGCTCCATGTGCGGACCTAAGTTCTGCTCCATGAATTACTCCAGTAAGGTGGACGAGTATAACAAGCAGGTGCATGGGCTGGAGAAGAAAGACTACTCGGAGTTGGTGGAGAAACTGGTTACGATCAAGTAAGTCGACCCTCCCTGTTTTACAAAATGGAGATATGTTCCACGTGGAACACTTTTCTATTTCGTTCGCT
The DNA here is from genome assembly GCA_963826845.1 of uncultured Acidobacteriaceae bacterium. Classification (GTDB taxonomy): domain Bacteria; phylum Acidobacteriota; class Terriglobia; order Terriglobales; family Acidobacteriaceae; genus Acidiflorens. The sequence continues at coordinate 111,476 of CAWGYS010000007.1, read as the reverse complement.
TATGTGTATGTACACTTATATACATATATTGGCGAGCTTTATGAGCCGTGTACTAAATTCTTGCCGTGGGCGACGGGTTTCAAGTTGTTGATAATGCTCGGGGGTTGGGTGTGGTTAAACGACCACTGGCGTGAAGTTGTTACATGGTAATTATTACGAGGTCGTCATTTGGCGGGGCGGGAAATCAGTCAGCTGCGGGGGACAAAAATGTCCGCCCTACACAATCGATTCTGGGGCAGTCCGCCTAGGGACGCCTGACTGGGTTACACTATCCGCGTTTGTTACTGACACGCAATTTTGTCAGGCGCTTAGCTTATGCCATTCGCGCAAAGAATCGTCTGCGGTCCGCTGGTTGTCGGGATACTGCTCGGCTGCGTTGTTCCGTCGTCTTCACAACAAGTATCCAAAGCTGACCGCGGTCTTGCGCAACAGATGCTGCGCGACGTGGCTGCCGACGTCAAGAAATACTACTACGATCCTAAGCTGCATGGCGTCGATTGGGACGCGAGAGTCCGTCAGGCACAGGAGAACATTGATAAAGCGGACTCGATGGATAGCGCCGTCTCGGAGATTGCTGCGCTCCTCGACAGTCTCAATGACTCACACACAGCATTCATGTTGCCTCCTCGCAATTATGTGCACAAGTACGGTTTCAGTCTGAAGATGATTGGCGACCGCTGTTACGTTACTCGCGTTCATCCGGGCAGCGACGCCGAGAAGAAGGGTCTCAGGCCAGGAGATCAGGTTCTGGCGGTGAACGATGTTCCGGTTACACGCAAGACATTCTGGAAGATTGAATACATCTTTGGATCCTTGCGCCCGCAGCCGGGGCTGCGGCTGGCTCTTGCAGACGAAAACGGGCAGCAGCGGCAACTGGACGCGATGGCGAGGGTCGAGCCATCCTCGGTGATCAAGTACAGGTTGCATCAAGGCATCGGTCAGATAATTCGCGACTGGACTGACGAGTACGCGCTTTTGGAACCACAGTATTTCGAGAAAAGCGATGAATTGCTTGCACTCCGAATTCCTGCGTTCGAACTCTCAGCGGAACAGGTCGACCTTGTGATCGGCAAGATGCGAAAGCACAAGGGGGTGGTGCTCGATCTTCGCGGCAACCCGGGCGGATTTACAGAGACGCTCGACCGCTTGGTTGGTGGGATGTTTGAGAATGATTTGAAGATTTATGATCGGGTGCGGCGGGACTCCACCAAATCAATCTCTGTTAACGGGCGCCACCACGATGCGTTCACGGGCAGGCTGGTCGTCCTGGTTGACAGCGGATCTGCATCCGCGTCGGAGTTGTTCGCCAGAATTCTGCAACTGGAAAAGCGCGCATTCATCATGGGAGACCATGTTCCGGCATGGTGATGGAAGCAACGTTCTATGCACACGAGGTAGCTGTGGACACGAACAATTTCTACGGAGCTGAAATTCCATCTCCGACTCATCATGACCGACGGAAAGAGCCTGGAGCACGTGGGCGTAGAGCCGGACATACGCATCCTACCAACGGCTCAGGATCTGGCCTCCCATCGCGATCCGGTGCTGGCCAAGGCCGCCGGGATGGTTGGTGCCAAAGTTACTCCGGAAGAAGCGGGATCGATGTTTCCGGAGAGGGAGTCGGGGAAGTAAAAGTGAGTCCACGCTTCCGGGGGCGGCCGGCTGAAATCCCACGCGGTACGTTTCCCTGGAATCCCGACCCCTTCGGCTTCGCTCAGGGCATGCTCTAACGTCGCAAACGGCGCGACGTTAGGATGGGGCACCCGGCCGCCAAATCTAAGGTCAGAGTCAAAGGCGGCGGACAGGAGTGTCCGCCCTACACGATCGGATGAAGAAAGGGGGCCTCTGTAGGCAACATGGCGAACCGGCTAGATGATTTAGACTGGCTGCCTGTTACGCCTACAGGGAGACCCCGGGTCGATGGCCAAGTACGAAGAACTGCTGGAAGAATTTGAAGCTTACTGCCGCTCCGCCAATGGGGCGACGTCTGCTGTGCTGATGCAACACATCGCGGACCGCCTGCATGAATCGATGACGCGTTATAACTGGGTTGGGTTTTATTTGATGGAGGCTCCCGCTTTTGGCGCGCTGGTGCTGGGGCCTTGTGCGGGGAGCTTTGTGCCTATCCAACGCATCCCGCTCGACAAGGGATTGTGCGGAGCGGCGGCCACTACGGGGAAGACCGTGGCGGTGAATGATGTTGCGGCCGATCCTCGCTACCTGGGGTCGGATATGGTGAAGTCGAATCTGGTCGCGCCGATTTTTTCGAAGAAGCGGGTAGTCGCGGAGATCTGCATCGAGAGCTACTTTGCCAACACCTTCACTGCGGCGGAGACGGAGTTTATCGAGGCCTGCGCCGCTCTGGTCGGACGGTATATCGAAAAAAACGGCTAGCGGTATTGCTCCAGTACCTGGACGGCTCGGTTCAGGGCAGCGCCTAAGCGCTGCGATTTGCTGTTCGGTGCGTTTGAGATCGGCGCGATCGATCGACTCGTTCACTCCCGGAATTACCACGGCGGCGTAGCCGGTGTATTGTCCGGGAGCGTAAATGGCGTGGTGAAACCAGGGACGGTTAGGCAGGCCCTCGGGGATGAGCAGGGCGCGCTCGGCTTCACGCAGTGCGGCGTTCATGTGTTCTGGCGCTGCGGGAAGCTTCCGTTGCTTTTTCAGCATATTTGCACCCGCATCCTGCAAGTGACGCGCGGCTTCGATGGCGGCGGAGAAGTCCGGACCTTTGTCTCCGAAGCGGTCTTTACTTTTGTTTCTGGCGGAATCCAGGTAAACGAGAATTTCTTTTCCGTAGCTCTCGTAGTCGTAGGGCAGCACGTCGGCACTCGACATGCGGATCATTTCCAGTCCGAAAACGCGAGCCATTTCTTGCTCGTAAAGAAAATCGGGATCGGCGAATTTCTTGAACCAGGTAAAGTCATCGAACGCGGAGTGATACACACCGTAGTCGCCGCTCGAGCTGATGTCGGTGGAAGGCACACCCAGATGCTGGAGAAAGACAGTGTAGTCGGAGCCGCTGCCTAGATCGCCAACCGGCACATCGCTTTGCGGGGCGTTCGGGGCTGGGCGGTGGGTGCTGGTTTCCTGCGGATGGTTGTTTTCCTGATTCGGCTGGCTCGCGGTTTTCCACGCTTCGTACACGGTTCCACCCTGGGGCGAAGGCACGGCTTTCGCAATCTCGCGGATGAACTCTTTCAAGCTGGGCACGCCGGAGGCTCCGAACCTTTTGCCGGTTACAGCGACGTCCATGTTGAAGTAGGCGGCGGCGTTGGCTAGTTCGGACGCATGATTCTCGCCCCACTCGGTGGAGCCGATGAGTCCTTCTTCTTCGGCATCCCAGCTTCCGATGACGATGGTGCGCTTGGGCTTCCAGCCGGATTTCAGAAGGTCGCCGAAGCCGTGCACTGACTCGAGCATGGCGGCGGTGCCGCTGTTGGGATCGACGGCTCCGTAGACCCAGGCATCGCGATGGTTGCCGGCTACGACCCATTCGTTGGGCGACGAGGAGCCGGGAATTTTGCCGATGACATCCCAGATGGTGCGGAACTGGTAATCCTGTTTGAGGTGCATTTTCACTTTCGCGGGGCCGGGGCCGACGTGGTAGGTAAACGGCAGCGCTCCCTGCCACTCGCGGGGCGAGGGCGGTCCGCCGAGATGCTCGAGAATTGGCGAGGCGTCGGCGTAAGAGAGCGGCGTGACGGGAATCTTCGGCATCTGTTCGGATTCGGCGGGCGAGACGCGCTTTGAATCGGGCAGATTTGGGACGGAGGCTACTCCGGGAGTGGTTGGGTCGCCGGGAAACTGGAACATGAATCCGATGGAGCCGCGCTGCACTCCGCTGGCCGGACGCCACGGGCCTTTGGGATAGGCATCGCCGCGATAGTATCCGTCGTCTCTTGGGTCGGAATAAATGATGACGCCGGCGGCGCCGCGTTCTTGCGCGACGAAGGCCTTGACGCCGCGGAAATTTTCTCCGTAGCGGACGATGACGATCTTTCCGCGCACGTCGATGTTCATCTGCTTCAGTTTGTCGAAGTCAGCGGGCGAGCCGTAGTTGGCGTAGACGACGTCGGCCTCGGCATCGCCTGATGGGGACATGGCGTTGTAGGGGGTGACGATGCGGGGATCGTCCTGAAAGGGATCGTCGCTTACATGCTCGCGGCGGGGGCCGTGCATTTCGACTCCGGCGGGCGCGGTCATGTCGACCGAGATTTCGGCGGGATAGTTGAACCACACTTTGTATTCGACAATTTCGGTGTCGAGGCCGGCGTCGCGAAATTTTTTCGCCACGTATTCGGCGGTCGCTTTGTCCTCGGGAGAGCCGGCGATGTGGGGCGCTTGCGTCAGAATGCGGAGATGCTCTTCTGACAGCTTGGGGTCGGGTACGGCTATGAATTTCTTTTCGACGTCGAATTCGGCGGCAACGTCACTGAAACCGCTGATGACCCAGCTCTCGGGCTGGTTCTTGTCTTTATCTTTTTTATTGTCTTTGGCGGCGGCGTCGAAAGCTTGCAGGTTCGAGGCAATTAACACGAAGAATAGAAACGCACTCGAGAGAAATTTCATGAAGCTCCTTGTCGAAATTCTTGAAAAAGCGTGATTCAGATTCTTTCCAGTACGGCGAAAACTTCCTCGACCGGCGCTACCTCGCCGTCGTTATAGCTCTTGCGGAAGGCGACGCTGCCGCTGCGATCGACTACCACCACGACACGTTCGCTGGCGCCAACACCTTCGCGCGACTTCGGGGCAGACTTGCGCAGCACTCCGTAGCGGTCGGAGACCTCGCCGTGCGGCCAGAAATCGCTGCACATGGGAAAATCAAAAGGGCCGATGGCGCGTTCCCAGGCGGTGATGTTCATGATGGAATCCACGGTGATGGCTACGATTTCAGCGTTGCTCGCCAAAACTCTGGGACGTTGCACCTGATAGCTTACGAGCTGAGCCGCGCTCGGTTCCTGCCAGTTGAAGGGGTAGAACGCCAGCACCACGTTTTTCTCTCCGCGATACGCGCTCAGACGCAATGTTTTCTTGACGCCCGCAATCAGCGCGGGGAGTTCGAAGTCGGGGGCCGCATCTCCGACGGCTGGCGTTGTGGCCGCTAGCACTCCGCGTAAAGCGTCGTTGGACATAAGATAGTTCGCCACAAGAGCAGCGCCAATAAGATCGGCACGAAATGAAGATTGTACCGTGTGGAGGGAGACGGCGTTCGAACGGGTTACACTAAAAAGCGATGACGCAGTCGCCAACGGCCCGTTTTTCTGATCGGGTGGAGAATTACGTTCGCTATCGGCCGGGGTATCCGCCGGAAGTTCTGGAGCTGCTTCGCGCTGAGTGCGGACTGCGGCCGAGTCACATGGTGGCGGACATCGCCTCGGGCACAGGCGTGTTCACGCAGCTGCTTTTGGAGAATGGAAACTCCGTGTTTGCAGTCGAGCCTAACCGGGAAATGCGCGAGATGGGCGTTCAGCAGCTTGGTTCCTACCAGAAGATGATCTCGGTTGCGGGAACTGCCGAAGAGACTACGCTGCCTTCCGCCTCGGTTGATTTCGTCACTGCTGCGCAAGCAGCGCATTGGTTCGACCTGCCTCGCGCCCGCGCTGAGTTTGCCCGCATTCTTAGGCCGGACGGATGGTGCGTGTTGGTTTGGAATGAGAGGCGCACTGCGAGCACTCCTTTTCTGCGTGACTACGAACAACTGCTGCTGACTCACGCCACTGACTATAAGGAGGTGCGGCACGAACGCACGACCGCCATCATTCATGAATTTTTTGCGCCGACGCCGTTTAAGGAAAGCGTCTTCAGCCTGCGCCAACGGTTTGACTATGAGGGTGCTGCCGGACGACTGCTGTCTTCTTCTTACGCGCCGCTCGAAGGTCAACCTGGTCATGCTCCGATGATGCAGGAGTTGCGGCGGATTTTTCTCGCCCATGCTGCCGATGGGAGAGTTCAGTTCGAATACGATACGCGGGTGTTTTATGGGCATTTGTAATTAATGATTTGTGATTTGTAATTCAAGAGCGTGTTTCCCATGCCTGAGCCTAAATCGTTTCACATGTCTCCCGAGGAGTTCCGCCGCCAGGGCCACGCTGTCGTGGACTGGATTGCTGATTATCATTCCCGCGTCGAAAGTTTTCCGGTTCTGTCGCGGGTGCAGCCTGGAGAAATTCGATCGAAGCTGCCGCCGGGCGCGCCCGAACAGGGCGAAGCGTTTGACCAGATTCTTGGCGACATCGAGCGCATCGTTCTTCCGGGAATCACGCACTGGCAGTCGCCCAATTTCTACGCTTACTTTCCAGCGAACGCTTCTGGGCCGGCCATACTCGGCGATCTGCTTTCTGCTGGACTGGGAGTGCAGGGCATGCTCTGGTCGACCAGTCCGGCGTGCACTGAAATTGAAACGCACGTGCTCGATTGGCTGGTTCCGATGCTGGGACTGCCGGAGAAATTTCTGTCGTCCACGAGCGGAGGCGGAGTGATTCAGGACACGGCGTCCAGCGCGTCGCTCTGCGCTTTGCTGGCAGCGCGGGAGCGCGCAACCCAGTTCGCCAGCAACCACAAAGGGTGCGACGGACGCCTGGTCGCTTACTGCTCGACGCAGACGCACTCCTCGATCGAGAAGGCGATGAGGATCGCGGGCATGGGTTCGGATAACCTGCGCCAGATTGAGGTCGATAAAAACTTCGCCATGCGGCCCGCAGCGCTGGCGCGGCAGATCGAGCGCGACATTAAGGATGGGTTGGTTCCCTGCTTTGTCTGTGCGACGGTGGGCACGACGTCTTCCAACGCAATTGATCCGGTTCGCGAAATTGGGCGCATCTGCAACGATCGCAAGCTTTGGCTGCACGTGGACTCTGCCATGAGCGGGACGGCTGCGCTCTGTCCCGAGTTCCGCTTCCTTAACGATGGCGTGGAGCTTGCCGACAGTTACGTCTTTAACCCGCACAAGTGGATGTTCACGAACTGCGATTGCAGCGTGTTCTACGTGGCGGATCGGAAGCAGCTGATTCAGACGCTTTCTGTGTTACCGGAATACTTGCGCAACCAAGCCAATGAATCGGGCGCCGTCATTGATTATCGCGACTGGCACGTTCCGCTGGGACGGCGTTTTCGCTCGCTGAAGCTTTGGTTCGTGATCCGGCATTACGGGATCGAAGGATTGCAGCACCATATTCGCGAACACGTGCGCATGGCGCAGCAATTCGCCGGCTGGGTGCGCGACGACTCGCGCTTTGAACTGGCCGCGCCCGCACGGCTCAACCTTGTCTGCTTCCGGTTGCGCTCGGTCGGTCAGACCGATCAGGATCAGGCTCGTCAAGATCAGGCCAATCAGCTCCTGATGGAGCGGCTGAATTCCAGCGGTGACCTGTATCTTACGCATACAAAACTTGACGGCAAATTCACGCTTCGATTCTGCGTTGGCCAAACCAATACTCAGGCTCGCCATGTGGAACACGCCTGGCAGCGCATTCAGCAAGAGACGGGGAAGCTCGGGAACTCCTGATGCGTGTCGGCTAAGATGGGTCTATGCCACGGGAAATTTCAGCAGGCGGCGTTGTGCTTCGGGAGATTTCCGGAGTCTGGCATGTTGCTTTGATTGAGCCGCAGAAAAGCGAATCGCGGAAGGAAAAAACCAACCCTGCCTCCAACCCCGCAAAGACGCCGCGCAAGACTAGCCGCGCTGTGTTCGCTCTGCCCAAGGGCCTGGTGGATGCGGGTGAAAAACCGCAGGCTGCCGCGGTGCGGGAAGTGCAGGAGGAGACCGGAATCGTGGCCGAGCCGGTCATCAAGCTTTCGGATAACAAATATGTCTACGTCCGCAGCTGGGGCGATGGCAAGCGAGTTTTCAAAATCGTGAGCTTCTACCTCATGCGCTATGTGTCGGGAGAAATCGACGACCTCGCATCCGCGATGCGGATTGAGGTCAAGCGGGCTCTGTGGGTGACGATCGCGGATGCGGCCCGACAGCTGGCGTACAGCAACGAGCGCAAGGTGCTGCGCCAGGCGCGGGACTATGTGGAAACAAACCCGCTGTAGAGCCGAGCTAGCGCGGCCCCGCTCGCAGCGCCCGATCAATCGCCTTCTTTTCTTCTGGCGTCAATCGCCGCGCTGCGCCCTTCTTCAGGCTGCCCAGGACGAGGGGTCCGATCGCCACACGCACCAGACGCAAGACTGGAACGTTCAGGGCTTCGAACAAACGCCGGATTTGCCGGTTTTTGCCTTCGTCGAGAGTAATTTCGAGCCAGCAGTTCTTGTCGCCGTGCCGCAAGAGTCGCGCTGCCTTTGCGCGTAAGTCTTCGTCGAATTTGCTGGCAGCCGAGTCAGCCTCAAGCGGGAAGCCGCGAGTGATTCTCGCGAGCAGACCGGCTCCTGCGACGCAACCCACCTGCACATGATATTTCTTGTCCAGATGACTGGATGGCTCGGTGATCTTTGCCGCCCACTCCGAATCGTTGGTCAATAACAGCAGTCCTTCGCTCGCCTTATCCAGACGGCCAACGGGACCGACCCACGGCAGACCGGGCTCGAGCAGATCGTAAACCGTCTGACGTGCTTTCTCGTCAGACGCCGTGGTTACGACGCCGCGCGGCTTGTTCATGACGAGATAGATCGCCGGAGCCTGGGCGAGAAGCGAGCCGTCAACCTCGACCCGATCATCACTTCGGTCATCGATCCGGTGATCGATGCGTCCACCGGGCATGCGCACCGGGCTTTCCGGATCGCGGACGGCGCGCCCATTCAGAGTGACTCGTCCGGCACGAATCAGAACCGCGGCCTGGGAGCGCGAGCAATAGCCCATTTTGGACAGCGCTCGCGCCAGACCAATTCGTTTCTCGACGGTCATCTCCCTATGCTAAATGGCGATGCTACCCGGCGCGCGACGCGGCGCCTCCGAAGGGAGCACGAACATCGTTACTTTCGTCTGGCAGCGCCCTCTTTCTCCATTCTTCCCTGCACGTGAAGCGTGCTAAAACCTGCTCAGCCCTCGCAAACTGCGACTGGCTATGCAGGAGCCCGGTCCATGTTGAAGTACGTTGCAGTGCTTGTCTTGTCACTAACTCTGTTCGCAGATTCGCAATCAAAACCGGCCGTAAATGTCACCGAGATTCAGAAAATCGCTGCCCAGCGCGAGGCCATGAACAACGGATCGGCAAACGATCCTCACCGGCTACTGCAACAGGAACTAATCTCTCGCGCTATCGCCGACCGGCAATCCCAGTTACGCCTTGACACCGAGAAACTGGTGGCGCTCGCCGCCGAACTCAAGCAGCATGTGGACACAAACAACGCCAACATCCTCTCCATGGACGTGATCAAGAAGGCGCAGGAAATTCAGAAGCTGGCCAAGAGCGTTCAAGACCGGATGCGGAACGCTTACTGAGCCGATTTTTTCGGCATGTCCCAAATTACCCGGATGGGATACTATGGTGCCGCTTTCGAAATCGGAAAGGATCCGGGTAACTCATCTCCCGGACGACACAACTGAACCTGAATACGGTTAACCCACAATTTCAAATCTAAGGAGTGCGGGATGCAGTTGCGCCTGGAAAGCCGCCCGGTCGGCGATGTCCTGTTGATGCAGTGTCACGGACGCATCGTGGCGGGAAATGAAGTTTATACTTTGCACGCCCAGGTGGGCGACTCCCTGGCCAAATACAGCGACGTCGTGCTGCAACTTGACCAGGTCGACTTCGTCGACAGCAGCGGACTGGGAGCGCTGGTGCGCCTGATGCAAGCCGCACGGGCCAAGGGCGGCGACCTGAAACTCAGCGGCGTGCCGCCGCGGATCCTCAAAACCATGGCGATGACCAACCTGCTCTCGCAATTCGAAACCTACGAATCGGTCGAAGAAGCGATCACCGCCGCCTATCTGGGCTCGCGCTACTCCCGCGGAAAAACCGGCGACTGCAGGCCCCGCATGCTCTGCGTTTACGAATCGACGGATGTGGGCACGTTCATGCGCGAAGTGCTGTGCAGCGCCGGATACAACGCCTTGACCACCGCGACGGTGGACGACGCGCGCATCCTGCTTAAGGCAACCAAGGCAAAACTGGTGGTCGTCTCCGGCGCGCATGCAATCCGTGCATGGCAGGCCGACCCGCAAGGCGCTGGAGGAAATTGACCCTGCTGTCTCTCTCCTCATTCTGGACGAGAACTTTGCCAGCCAGGACCCGGGGGAAGCGGCGGAGAAACTGCTGAGTTCCGTGGGCAGCCGGCTGGCGGCTGCGGGGACGAATTAGCGGAGCTTCCGACTCGGATCATGCCGATAACCCGCCCTTAGCGCGTCAGATCGTCCGCTTTCCTGGCGTCCAGCGGTGACTTTCGTCACACGCGAAAGTGCGTTGGGTACCGAAGTAATCTTCCCAAAGGTACTGCCATCGGCGAGATTCGTACCGTTGGTGCTAGTCCCATAGGACGTGCCCTCCCGGAGGATTTCATGAATTTCACAAGGTTTTCCAAGCTTGCCTTCCTGTCTGCGCTGACTGCCGTTTTCGCCCTCGCCCTCGCAGGATGCGGCTCCAGCAACAATACGGCGCTCACGCAAGGTAATTGGTCGGTGGCCGCAACTTCGTCCGGCGATTCAGTAAGCCGCAATGGTCGGAGCCACAATATCCAAACTCCGAACGAGAGCGACGTCACTTTTTACATCGGCGGCAATCTGACCCAAAATGGCGGCAACCTGACGGGCACAATGTACGTCGTTGGCTCGGAGTGCTTCAACTCTGCCGGAGTTGCCTTTAGCGGAACCGTCAACGGGAATACCGTCACGCTGACCACGGATTCGCCGAGCCTCGCCGGCCAGGTAATTACCGTCACGGCAACGGCGGCATCGGCTTCGTCGCTAACGGGAACCTACACCGTGACCGGAGGTTGTGACGATGGCGATAGCGGCACGGTGACTGCCAGCGCGGCCGTCCCCATCACCGGCACCTGGGCGGGCACCCTTTCGAACTGTGAAGCCGGGAGAAATGGCTGCGCGAACGCCAATATTTCCTTCGATATGACCCAGGCCACGACCGCCGCGACCGACGGCGGCTTCCCACTTACCGGGACCGTAACCTACAACGATTCAGGTTGTTCAGTGAGTGGAACGGTCACCAGCGGCGAAATCTACGGTTCGTTTCTGGTGCTAAATGCAAGCACGGTTGACCAGAACGAGGAGGATGGATCGTTCAAGTACAATCAGGTGTTATTGGACAATCCCTCGTCTCCTGCGAGCATGACCGGCAGCTATCAAGTTACCAGTGGAGAATGCAACGGCAACGAGCAGACTCTCACATTAACCGTCCCTGACTAGATCTGTTTCAAATCAAAACGCCATCGAGCAGCGCTCGATGGCGCTTTCTTTTTTGTGTGTCCCGCACGATCAGCCCAACTTCGCTTCTTCCGAACTGATTCGCATACCGTAGAACGACCGGTACACGAAGAAGACCGACACCGCGAAGAAGGCCAGCGCCAGAATGTGCGTCAGGTCGGCGCCCTGATCGCGGGTCAGCGAGACGGCCAGTTCGACCGCCAGCAATCCAAAAAGCGTGGTGAATTTGATGACCGGGTTCATGGCCACAGAAGACGTGTCCTTGAAAGGATCGCCCACCGTATCGCCGATGACCGTGGCATCGTGCAGCGGCGTGCCTTTCTGCTTCAGTTTGGTTTCCACGATCTTCTTTGCGTTGTCCCAGGCAGCGCCGGCGTTGGCCATGAAGATGGCCTGGTAGAGCCCGAAGATCGCAATCGAGATCAGGTAGCCGATAAAGAAGAACGGCTCCACGAAGGCAAAGGCCAGGGTTCCGAAGAAGACGGCGAGAAAGATGTTGAACATGCCTTTCTGCGCGTACTTGGTGCAGATTTCGACCACCTTCTTGCTGTCGGCGACCGATGCCTTCGTCGAGTTCTCAAGATGGATGTTAGCCTTGATGAACTCCACCGCGCGATACGCGCCCGTAGTCACCGCCTGCATGGATGCGCCCGTGAACCAATAAATCATGGCGCCGCCGGTGATCAGGCCTAAGAAGAATGGAGCGTGGAGCAAGGAGAGCTTCTCCACATTCGTGGTCAGTCCGTGGGTCAGCGCCATGATGATGGAGAAGATCATGGTCGTGGCTCCGACTACGGCAGTGCCGATCAGCACCGGTTTGGCTGTCGCCTTGAAGGTATTGCCGGCACCGTCGTTTTCTTCCAGCAAATCTTTCGAGCGTTCAAAATTCACATCAATGTTGAAATCCTTTTTGATCTCGGCCTTGACGTTCGGCACCTGCTCGATCATCGAAAGCTCGTAGACCGACTGCGCGTTGTCAGTCACCGGTCCATAAGAATCGACGGCAATCGTCACCGGCCCCATTCCGAGGAATCCGAAGGCGACCAGACCGAAAGCGAATACTGGCGCCGCAATCATCGTGGCCGCCGCGGTCAAGCCCATCCCGCTGAAGAAATAAGCCAGCGACATAAGAGCGACCAAAGCCAATCCCAGCCAATACGCCGAAAAATTTCCGGCGACAAGGCCCGACAGGATTCCGAGCGATGCGCCGCCTTCTTTGGACGAGGTCACCACTTCGTTTACATGCCGCGACTCGACCGAGGTGAAGACTTTGACCAGTTCTGGAATCAGCGCGCCCGCCAGCGTTCCGCAGGAAATGATTGAAGCCAGCTTCCACCACTGCGTCATATCGCCACCCAGGTTGGGGATGATGAAGTACGAAACAAAGTAGGTGGCAACGATGGAGACGATCGAAGTCAGCCAGACCAGCGTAGTCAGCGGCGTTTCAAAATTCATTTCGTTGGCACTGGCGTAGCGGGCTTTGGCAATCGCGCCATTGATAAAATATGCCAACGCGCTCGACACCAGCATCATGATGCGCATCACGAAAATCCAGACCAGCAACTGGACTTGGATCGTCGGTTCTTTGACACCCAGCAAAATAAACGTGATCAACGCTACGCCGGTGACGCCATAGGTCTCGAAGCCGTCGGCCGACGGTCCTACGGAGTCGCCGGCATTGTCGCCGGTGCAATCGGCAATCACGCCGGGGTTACGCGCATCGTCTTCTTTAATCTTGAAGACGATTTTCATCAAATCGGAACCGATGTCGGCGATCTTGGTGAAGATGCCGCCCGCGATGCGCAACGCCGCCGCGCCCAGCGACTCGCCGATGGCGAATCCGATGAAACATGGCCCGGCATAATCGCCCGGCACGAACAGCAGGATGAAGAGCATGATCAGCAGTTCGACCGAAATCAGCATCATGCCAATCGACATGCCCGCTTCCAGTGGAATCTGATAAACCGGATACGGCTTGCCGGGGAGCGAAGCGAAAGCGGTCCGCGAATTCGCGAAGGTGTTGACGCGAATTCCGAACCACGCCACGCCGTAACTGCCCGCGATGCCGACGAGGCTGAACAGCAGGATGATGGGAAGCGTCAGTGCGACGGATTTGCCGGGAACCGGCTTCAGCCATCCGAAGTAAACGGCAATGATGACCGCGATGAACACCCACAATAGCATCAGGAATTTGCCCTGCGTGACGAGGTAGGTCTTGCAGGTTTCGTAAATCAGCTCCGAGATCTCGCGCATGGAGCGGTGCACCGGCAGATTCTTCAGCCGCATGAAGATCGCCATGCCGAATCCGAGACCGAAGACGCAGAACACCAGCCCGATCATGAGCAACTTATGGCCGTCCACTCCGAGGAAAGAGACTGAAGACAGGTCGGGCAGTTTCAAGGCCGCCTCGCCGCCTGCTTCTTCGGATTGCCCGGCGGCTTGTGCCAGCGCGCTGCCGGCGGTCAAAAGCAGTAATGTGACAAGCGTTGCGGAAGTTTTCGCGAATCGGCGTCCCACGGACGCAAGACTGGCGTTGTTAGTGCGCATCAAAATCCTCCTGAAGATCTCATTCCGGGTTCACGACGTGTGACCGAAGTCCGTACACGCTCCGAACACGCTTCCACCGCCAGGCATAATAAAATGAGGAGTGCCGATTTGGCCGCGTCGGAAATTTGCGTCGTCGGCGCATAGCCCATCCATCGGACCACACGCCTCCGCACAAGGCACTTGTTTATAGCATCTTGCCGGAAGTCGGGTCAATGATGTGTGGCGTCCGCACTTCGACCCGCCGAATCGGGCCGCTTCCGTATAATTGAACAGCCGTTATGCCCGCCTCGCTCGACTCGATTGTCGCCGCTACGCGCCTGCGCCTGTCCCAGCGCGCCTCTGGGAACGGGCAAGCCTCTGGCCTGCGTGAATTGGAACGTGCGGCCGCGGCGCATACACCGCGCGGATTTCGCAAGCAGCTGCGGCGAATCGCACAAGACAGAAATCGCCGTGATTGCCGAACTGAAAAAAGCCTCGCCGTCGAAAGGCTTGATACGCGCTGATTTCCGGCCGTCTGAGCTCGCTCGGGAACTCGAGCAAGCGGGCGCGGCCGCGCTGTCGGTGTTAACCGACGAACCATTTTTTCAGGGCTCGCTGGATTACCTCCGCCACGCCTCCTCCAACTGTTCCCTTCCCTGCTTGCGCAAGGATTTCATCGTCGATGAATTTCAGATCGTCGAAGCGCGTGCCAATCGCGCCGACGCCATCCTGCTGATTGTCGCCGCCCTCGATCAGAAAGAGCTGGTGTCACTCGCCGCTATCGCGCGCTCCCACGGGCTCGACGTTCTATGCGAAGCGCATGACGAACTGGAGCTGCAACGCGCGCTCGATGCCGGCTGCGACCTGATCGGCATCAACAGCCGCAATCTGCGCACCTTCGAGGTCAATCTGGAAACCGCACTCCGGCTCGCCGAGAAAATACCGCAAGAATGCATCCGTGTGGCCGAAAGCGGCATCCATGGCGGCGCAGACTTGGCGCGCCTGCGCTCGGCCGGCTATGAAGCGTTCCTGATCGGAGAGTCGTTGATGAAAGCCGAAAGACCCGGCGAAGCGCTAATGAAATTGCTTAAAGAAGCAATAGTTGCGGTGAACAGCTAGTTTGAATTTACTGAAAGCTGACGACTGAGAGCTGATAGCTGTTCTTATGACTTGGATCAAAATCTGCGGGATCACGAACCTCGACGATGCACTCGCCGCCACTGACGCGGGCGCGGACGCGCTGGGCTTCGTCTTCTATCCGAGGAGCACGCGCTACGTCACGCTGGAAGCCGCGCGCTCGATCATCGCCAAGCTGCCGCAGAAGATCGAAAAAGTCGGCGTCTTCGTCAACCAGACCTTGGACCAGGTGCGTGACGCGGCGAAACAGTTGGGCCTTACGGCCGTGCAACTGCACGGCGAGGAGAGCACGGAGTTCAGCCGCGCACTGTTTCAAGCCCTGACCAACGGAGGATTCGCCAGCGGATCCTGCCGCCCCAGGATTTTCCGCAGCTGTTCCGCGAATATTTTCGACGCGCCCGCGGGACAGAATGTCCGATGGGATCCGGTCGCGGTCGGACTGGTCGAGCCGGATGAAGCTTACAAGGGAAAGCGCGTGCACAAGATTCACGTCGCCAAGAATGGCGACCTTTTCCTCGAGACTCACGGCTTCCGCCCCGGCATTATTTCGGGCGTCCTGATCGATTCGTCAAGCGCGGAAAAACGCGGCGGCACCGGCGAGGCTTTCGACTGGGAACGCGTCCAGCCCTGGGCCGGAATCATCAACAGCATCAGCAAACTGATCGTCGCCGGCGGACTGCGTCCCGGCAATGTGCAGGAGGCGATCCACCTGCTTCATCCCTGGGGCGTGGACGTTTCCACCGGAGTCGAACGCGAGCCGGGGAAAAAAGATCATCGAAAAGTCCGCGCGTTTGTCGAGGCGGTGCGGGCTATGGAAATGGAAGAACTGGAAGTGGACCAGGAAGAGGCAACCTGAATGACGCCCGCGACTGCAAGCAAAAGGGCTCGCAACCACGTAGCCGGGGGAGCATCGCCCAAGGCCGCGACCGCCGGGCGTTTCGGCATTTACGGCGGCCGCTACGTTCCTGAAACGCTGATGGCCGCGCTCGACGAACTGGAGCGCGCGTATGAAAAAGCCAAACGCGATCGCAAATTCCAGCAACACCTTGAGCTGCTCCTGAAGACTTATGCCGGACGTCCGACGCCGCTATTTTTCGCCCGCCGCCTCACTGCAAAGCTGGGCGGCGCGAAAATTTATCTCAAGCGCGAAGACTTGCTCCACACCGGCGCGCACAAAATCAACAATTGCCTCGGCCAGGGATTGCTCGTCGAGCGCATGGGCAAGCACCGCGTAATCGCGGAAACCGGCGCCGGCCAGCACGGCGTCGCCACAGCCACCGTCTGCGCGTTGCTCGGCTTCGAGTGCGTGGTTTACATGGGCACCGAAGACATGCGCCGTCAGGAACTCAACGTCTTCCGCATGCGTTTGCTCGGCGCGGAAGTTCGCGGCGTAGATTCCGGTTCGCGCACTCTTAAAGACGCTATTAACGAAGCCATGCGCGACTGGGTCACCAACGTACGCACCACGCATTACCTGCTCGGCAGCGTCCTTGGAGCCCATCCTTATCCGACCATGGTGCGCGACTTCCATCGCGTCATTGGGCGGGAGGCTCGAGCACAGATTCAAAAAGCTGAAGGCAAACTTCCCACGGCTATTATTGCCTGCGTTGGCGGAGGATCGAACTCCATTGGCATCTTCTATGACTTCATCAAAGATAAGAGAGTTCAGCTCATAGGAGTAGAAGCCGGTGGTCGAGGCGAAGCGCTCGGCCAACATGCAGCTCGTTTTCGCGGCGGATCGCCGGGCGTTCTCCAGGGAACTTACTCTTACGTGCTGCAGGACAAGTCAGGCCAGATCGCGCTCACACACTCTGTCTCGGCCGGTCTGGATTATCCGTCGATCGGGCCGGAACACGCCATGCTCAAAGATACTGGCCGCGCCCAATACGTCCCCGCGTCCGACGCGGAAGCGCTTGAGGCGACTGTGGTGCTGGCTCGGACCGAGGGAATTATTCCGGCGCTCGAATCCGCGCACGCCGTGGCTGAGGTCATCAAGCGCGCTCCGAAGATGAAGAAGTCGGAAGTCGTGATTGTCAACATTTCGGGGCGAGGGGATAAGGATGTTGGGATTCTGCGGGAGAACCTGAAACTGGATTGATTCCACACTCAATCATGCCCTTCCACTTCGAAAACAAGCCCGCTCTAATCGCCTACGTAACCTGCGGCGACCCCGACCTAGCCACCACGCGCGAAGTCATCCTCGCAGCCATTGACGCGAGTGCGAGCGTGATTGAGCTGGGAGTCCCCTTCAGCGATCCGCTGGCCGATGGCCCGGTCATCCAGCGCGCCAGCGAGCGGGCGCTTAAGCATGGGACCTCGCTACAGCACGTGCTCACGCTCGCCGCCGAAATTCGCGAGCATTCCCAATCCGTCGGGCTGGTGATTTTTTCCTACCTCAATCCCATCTTGCGCATGGGACTCGCAAAGTTCTGCCAGGTGGCGCGGCTTGCTGGCGTTGACGGAACCCTGATCACGGATCTGCCGGTTGAAGAATCGGCTGCGTATCTGCGCGAGGCGCGCAAGAATGATCTCGCAACTATTTTTCTAGCGGCGCCCACCAGCACCGACCAACGCCTGAAGCTGATCGCTCAGGTCTCGACCGGCTTTATTTACGCGATCTCCCGCACCGGAGTGACCGGCGCGCGCCAGCAAATGACCGGAGACGCCAAGGCTCTGGTCAAGCGCATCCGCCGTTTTACCAAGCTTCCCATAGCCGTCGGTTTCGGAATTTCAACACCGGAGCAGTTCGCGGCCGTCGGAAAATTCGCCGAAGGCGCAGTCGTTGGAAGCGCCATTGTCAACACCATCGAACAAAATCCGGGACGGGAAGCCGCGACTGTGGCAGAATTTGTAGGATCGCTCGTTGCTCGCGGCTCCTAGCTCGCCGCCCGCAATTCTATGGACATCCTCGATTTGCGCAAGAAAATCGACGAACTGGACCGCAAGCTGGCGGCGCTGCTCAACGAACGCGCTGCCGCGGCGGTTGAAATTGGACGATTGAAACGCAACACCAGCCTGCCTGTTTACGAGCCCGACCGCGAGCGCGCGGTAATCGCCAATGTGCAGCAGAGCAACACCGGTCCATTGAGCGAACGCGATCTTGCGCAAATTTACGAGCGCATTATGGACGTGATGCGCAGCATCCAGAAGCACGAAATCGTTCCCGACTCGGAGCTCGCAACTCGCCCAGCCGACGACGATTCACAAATCAAGATACGAGGACGTGCCCAGGAACGCCGCAAACGCTGAGCTACAGTCATTACCGCTGCGGTTCGCGTAATTCGGCTCGGGCAAGACGAGCGAACTCATGATCGTTGCAATGCAAGATTCGGCCACTGAAGATCAGATCCAGAAGGTGATCGATCAGCTGGTTCATTTCGGATTTGAAGTCCACCGTTCCACCGGAGCGCGCCAGACCGTGCTCGGCGGCGTTGGCGTTCCCCGTGATTTCGATACCGGCATCGTCGAAGTGCTGGCCGGAGTGCAGGAAGTTCACCGCATCACCTCGCCTTACAAGCTGGCTGGGCGCAGCTTCCGTCCCGAAGGGACCGTGGTTAAGTTTGCCAATGGAATCGAAATCGGCGGCAAGAAGATCGTCGTCATGGCAGGACCGTGTTCAGTTGAATCCCACGAGCAACTATTCACTGTCGCTGGACTGATTGCGAAAGCCGGAGCTCGCGTTCTTCGCGGCGGAGCGTTTAAGCCCCGCTCATCTCCTTACTCCTTCCAAGGCCTCGGACTCGAAGGGCTGAAATTGCTGCGCGAAGCGGGCGATCACTTCAAACTGCTCGTGATCAGCGAAGTCATGGAGATTTCGCAGATCGAGTTGATGTTGCCCTATATCGACATTTTCCAGGTGGGCGCGCGCAATATGCAGAATTTTAATCTGCTGCGCGAACTGGGCAAAGTCCGTAAACCGGTGCTGCTCAAGCGCGGCATCGCCGCTACTTTTGAAGAACTTCTGTGCTCCGCGGAATACCTGTTGGCCGGCGGGAACTACGAAATTATTTTGTGCGAACGCGGCATTCGCACCTTCGAAACTTACACGCGTAACACCATGGACATTTCCGCGATTCCGATCATTCATAAACTTTCGCACTTGCCCATGACCGCCGACCCCTCGCACGGCACCGGACGCCGTGACAAAGTGGCTCCTATGGCGCTGGCATCGGCCGCGGCCGGAGCCGACGCTATGCTTATTGAGGTCCATCACCAGCCCGACAAAGCGCTCTCTGACGGGGCGCAATCGCTCTACCCCGAACAGTTTGCCAAGCTGATGGACCAGCTCCGCATGATCGCGCCTGCGGTCGGACGCGAGATCGCGTAGAACTGAATTACAAATGCCCTTCAAGCAAGTCACCATCATCGGAACCGGCTTGATCGGCGGCTCGCTCGGCCTCGCTCTGAAGAAGCGTCATCTCGCCGGGCGCATCATCGGATGCGATCGCGCTCCAGTTCTGGAGCGCGCCCAGAACTGCGGCGCCATCGAAGCCGGAAGCACCAATCCCGCCGATGCCGTGCGTGGCAGCGACCTGGTGGTGCTGGCCACGCCGGTGATTTCTATTCTCGATCTGGTGGGCCGGCTAGGCCCTGCTACGCTCGCGAAGACGCTGGTCACTGATGTCGGCAGCACGAAGGCAGAAATTGTTCGCCGCGCCGCGAAATCATTTGGGCGCAGCGCCTCCCAGAGATTTCTTGCCGGGCATCCCATGGCGGGCAAGGAAAATGCCGGTGTGGAATTTGCCGATGCCGATCTTTTCGAAGGCGCTGCCTGGCTTTTCACGCCGCTCCCCGGCCAGAACGTTCACGCCGGACTTTGCGGAGAATTTATCCACTGCGCGGAAAAGATGGGCGCCAAAATCGCGGTCGTCGATCCCGCCGATCACGATCGTTTCTGCGCCTGGATCAGCCATCTGCCACAGATGATCTCCACTGCTCTGGCCGCGGCACTGGTTGACGAATTCGGCCCCGACGCGCCCGTCCTCGACATCGGCGGACGCGCCCTGCGCGAAATGACGCGCATCTCCGGGAGTCCTTATTCGATGTGGCGCGACATTGCCATCACCAACAAGACAAATATCGGCGATGCCCTGCACAAGCTGGAGCAACGCCTGGCTCACATCCGCGAGAATCTGGACTCGAAGCAACTGGCCGAGGAATTCGAGCGCGCGCACCAGCTGAGGAAGAACCCACCACGGAGGCACGGAGACACAGAGAAAAAAAAGAAATGAATTCCTCTTTGTCTCTGTGACTCCGTGGTGGATTTTGGTTCGACTCTCTCCTGCGCCACGAATTTCCGATAGAATTCTTTTGCTATGCACAAAGTCGTCGCCAGCGCTGAAGAGGCGATCCAGGACGTGTTCGACGGAGCCACCATCATGGTCGGCGGATTCGGTCTGTGCGGGATGCCTGAGAACCTGATCCGGGCGCTCGCCCACAAGGGCGTCAAGAACCTGACCACCATCAGCAACAACGCCGGCGTGGACGGATTCGGCGTCGGAATTCTCCTCGCCAACGGCCAGATTCGGCGGCATATCGGGACCTACGTCGGCGAAAATAAACTGCTCGAACAGATGGTGCTGAACGGCACGGTGCAACTTGACCTGGTTCCGCAGGGGACTTTTTCTGAGCGAATTCGCGCCGGCGGCGCTGGCATTCCTGCGTTTTTCACGCCCACCGGAGTAGGAACAGTGGTGGCCGACGGCAAAGAGGCGCGCGAGTTCGACGGTCGCACTTACATCATGGAGCGCGCTCTGAGAGCCGACTTCGCCTTCGTCAAGGCATGGAAGGGCGACAAATGGGGCAACCTTGTTTATCGCAAAACCGCGCGCAATTTTAATCCCATGATGGCGACCGCGGCCAAGATCACGATTGCCGAAGTTGAACATCTAGTTGAGCCGGGAGAACTTGATCCCGACATGGTGCATACGCCCAGCGTGTTCGTGAAAAGAATTTTCAAGGGCGAGCGCTTTGAAAGGCGAATTGAGAAAAGGACCGTGACGAAGCTGGCGGCGAACTAGTCGATGGTCGTTAGTCGTTAGTCGTTCGCGGACCACAGCCGGTGTCTAGGGTTTGCTAACGACCAACGACCAACGACTAACGACCCTTTTCCCGAATCGAAGGAAACGATGTCAACTTTACCCAAAGCCCCAAAAGATACCGACAAACGCGAACGCATCGTCAAGCGCATTGCCCGCGAAATGCGCGACGGATTCTACGTCAACCTCGGCATTGGATTGCCGACGCTGATTGCTAATTATGTTCCCCCGGGCATGGACGTCATTCTTCAATCCGAGAACGGGATGCTCGGCATTGGGCCCTATCCACTCGAAGGCTGCGAAGACGCGGACCTGATCAACGCGGGTAAAGAAACGGTCAGCGAGATGGCGGGCACCGCGTACTTTTCGAGCGCCGATTCATTTGCCATGATTCGCGGCGGTCACGTTGACCTCAGCGTGCTGGGCGCGATGGAAGTCGATGAACGCGGCAATCTTGCCAACTGGATGATTCCGGGCAAAATGGTCAAGGGTATGGGCGGGGCGATGGACCTGGTTGCCGGAGCGAGGCGCGTGATTGTCGCCATGGAGCATGCGACCAAAGATGGGCAGCCGAAGATTCTGGCGAAATGCACGCTGCCCCTGACCGGCGTGAAAGTCGTGGACACGATCGTCACCGAGATGGCTTACATCCGAGTCACGCCGGAGGGCTTGTGGCTCGAAGAAATAGCTCCCGGCCTGACCGTCGCAGACGTTCAGAAAGCGACCGAGGCGAAGTTGCTGGTTGGCTCTGAAGTGAAAACGATGTAGGGGGCGAGTGTCAGGCCCCGGGGTTCGCGGGAACTTTTTTCGTTTGCCCGCGTACCATATTGAGGAGGAGTGTCTCCCATGATCGCCTTTCTGCTGTGGTGCTTTCTCTTCGTCGTGTGCTGGCCGGTGGCGCTGCTGGCGCTAATCCTCTATCCCATCGTGTGGTTGTTTTTGTTGCCGTTCCGTCTGGTCGGGATCGCTGTCAACGGTGCGCTCGCCGTGGTCTGGGCCGCGGTGATGCTCCCGGCGCGCTTGCTCAGCGCCCCGTTTCGGCTGTCGCGGGTTTGACCGCACCGCCGCGTGCGCTGGTTATGGTTTGAGATCGGTTAGATACTTTTGTAGAAATTGCAGGCTCCGCAGACCTGCGTCGCTCCAGATGGTTTGGTCCTCGAAGCCGTGGCCTGCCCCGGGATAGATTTTGATTTCATAGGGGATTCCCTTCTTCTCCAGCAACTTTTGCAAGTAGTAGGCTTCTTCGACCGGAACAATCGCGTCGGCCTCGCCGTGCAGGATGAGCACCGGGCAGAGGCGCCTCATGAAGAAATTCATTTCCTTGGGCATGCCTCCGAAGAACTCGACCACGGCTTTCACGCGATGGTCAATGGCGGAGTTGGCGAGCGAGAGATAGGCTCCGAGCGAAAAACCGAGAAGTGCAATGCGCTTGGCATCCACCCGCGGCTGCTTTTCGACAAAACTGATTGCATCCCAGAGGGTCTTCATCCAAAGCGGAAAATTGCGCATGATGGTCGGCTTGTCGGCGGACTCAATGCCGGTGCGATCAAAATAACGCAGCAGGTAGACGGCAAATCCGTGGCCTGCGAGTATGCCGGCATAGCGCTCCATGCCGGAAACGCCGCCTCCAGCGCCGTGGAGCGCGATGACGGCGGGAAGCGGGTCGCCGGTCGCCGCCGGCATGTAGGCGTCGAGGCGGATGGTTTTGCCTCCGCTCTCGAATACCTCGGACGATTGTGTGACGGCTGGGGGCGGCATCTTATATCTGCATTCGCGGTGATACCGCCTACTTCTCCAAAGTCGCGTACTTTTCTTTCGCTGCCTGCAGCAGCGACAACACCGATTGTTTCTCGGCCTCCGTGTTCCACGAAGTATTCCTTTGCGCCGCCGCAATTAGCCGGTCGACCCACGCCACGAAGTAAGCCGCGTCTGCGGCATTGCGCACCGGCGCGCCCGCTACGCTTACGTACACCGGGCTGGTCGTCGCGTAAGGATATAGATCAAGAATCGGATACTCGGCCTTGTCGCTGAAAGCGCGCAGAACGCACCAGCCGCTGGTTTCAAGCGGGATCGTGCCGTCAACGTGCGCTGCGGTGCGTTCGCCATTCATCGCCAACTCGCGCGCGACTTTGCCGTTGCAGACGATTTGCAGATGATTCAGCGGGACGATGGAATGCATCTCGGCTGAAAAGTGCACTTCCTGTTTCTTTTCGAGGCGCAATTCTCCGCCTATCGGTTGCCCTCCCAGCGAAAACCGCAGCAACGGCCCGTTCGTCGCGAACGTGTGCCCCGCCTTGATCGCCGCCAGCCACGGCTCAATCTTCAACGGGCCCGAAGGCACTTCGGCATAAACTCGATTCAATCCGACCGGCCCTCGCAGCGAGGCGTAGTTGCCCATGAAGTCCGTGCCGGCGGCCGTGGGCAATCGAAAGCCGCAATTCAGCAGCTTGTACCACACCTCAGCTGTGGACTTATGATCAGAAAAACCAACTACCTCGATGTAATCTACCTTACCCAAAGCTACATCCGCAGGTAACTCGGCTGTAAGTGAGGCATCTTTCGCCGGGTCAGGAAAGCTGTCAAAGGGATGCACATACCCCACCAGCGCGCCCTGTTCATGCGCCATATCGGCTACGTTCGCATTCGCGGGATAAAGGCTGGCCGCTGCTGTATTAGGGTAAGCCGCGTATCCGGGGAGGATAAAGTTACGCGTCAGGTTCAACAGCCCCAGGTGTCCCCAATAACTTGTGTGGAACTCCTGCCCGTGCAGTAGGAGATGATCGGCGGTCGAAGCTGGATCGAGCCGTGGTGAGAAATATGCGATGTCGGGAATGCGTTGTTCTTTGTTCACCACCAGATCCTCGACAATCGCCAAATTCTCAGCCGCGGCCTGCTCCACCAGATGGGTCGGAGTGTTCCGGTAGGTCCCCGCGTAGTTCATGTGCACGTGAACATCGCCGCTCACCCAAGTTGACGTTGTATCTGCTGCGACAGACAGGGGCGCCGTTCGGATCGTGAGCGATGAGGTCGCATCTGCTTTCACTTCCACCTTGCGTTGCTCAAAATGATTCTCGAATCCGCGCATGACATCCACTTCGACGTTGCCAGCAGGGACCGTGATCTCCGACACGCCTGAGGTATCGAAGTAGTGCGCCTCGAACGGCCGCTCCGAACGATCGAAGCCGTCATCGGCATACATCCATGCATCACCGGGTGCATAGGCGAGTCCATCCGCAGCGGTTATGAATACCCTTGCCGCTACTGGCTTCCCCGCGCCGTCCACCACCCGCAACGAGATTCGGCCCATCGGCTTCAGATATTTTTGTTCGCGTGCGACGACTTCCGTTTGCTGTCCACCTGGAATCGCCTGCACCCACAGCGAGGTGTTGCCGCTGCGGTTGGAAATGAACGCGATCTTAGATCCATCCGGCGACCACCGCGGATTCACGTTGTCGTAAGCGCCATACGAAATCGGAAACGCATCCCCTCCCGCAGCCGGCATCAGCCACAGCTGATGCCAGGCTTGCCCGAGATACGACGCATACACCATGCGTTTGCCGTCCGGCGAAAAGTCTGGGCGAGCTTTCCAGTTCGTCTCTTCATAATGAATTTCGTGCGCCTCGGCTCCGGGCTCAGCCTTTATTTTCCAGAATCCGCCGGTGCCGTGAATGTGTCCCCGATTCGAGACGAACAGGATCTCCGAGCCATCTCGCGTCCACACCGGGCTGATCTCGTGGTCCACCTGGCTGTAGTAATAACGCGGCAGCGAACTGATGTTCTCATGTGTGAGTTGCTGTACGTCGCTGAGTGACCCGTTGTCGAAGCGGCCTGTGAAGATATGAAAGTGTCCCTTATACGAAGTCGATACAAACGCCAGGCGCTTCCCATCGGGAGAGAATCGCGGCTCCACATTCACCGCGCCGCCGGACGTCATCTTCTGGGTGCGCCCGTCTCGCAAATCAAGCGACCACAACTCGACCGCATCGTGATCGTAACGCGCAAACGCCAGCCATCGGCCGTCGGACGACCAATCCGGCTGAAAATCGTAGCCCGGGCCGGCCGTAAGCTGCTCTGCTTTGGCGCTGTCAATTTCCTGTTTCCACAATGACCCCGCCATTGAGTACACCAGGCTGCGCGCATCCGGCGACCACGCTGCGGCGCTCGGTCCCGTCGTCAACTGGGGCAAATACATTTCGCGAAAGTAATAGGGATGGGGCAGATCAATCTGCTTGAGGACGGCGTCGCGCTGCGCGAAGCATGAAATTGAAGTCAGAAGAGACAAAACAACGAGTTGAAATTTCAGCAAGAACCCTCCAGCTACGCGTTTCATTGGGCCCGAGGACGCGGCGCAGACGTCTCTGCCAAGCGCGTTTACTCGGTGACTCGCGCCCGCCGCGCCCACAGCCAATTCAGCAATGCCGCTGCGCAGCGTCGCCGCCAGGATCAGCGACTTACTCCAATCCACCTGCTTCGATATCTGCGCCGCCGCGCCCAGCGCCACTGCGATTGCGACCCCCAGCGCGGCCAATACCGTCCCTCCCGGCAGCCGGAAACCGGCGGCATGGGAGGCGGCCTGCTTCTGCTTCCGCCGCAAGGCAATCAGCGCTGCGCAAACCACACCGTAATAAAATAGGCGGGCAACCACCGAGAGCGTCACATTCCAGGCAAAGTTTCCCATGATTGCCAAGCCCCATACTGCCGCCGAATAAAAGAGGATCGAGAACCAGGGCGTGTGAAATCTGCGGCTCACCGCGGCAAATACCTGCGGCAGATCTCCGCCTTTGGCGAGTGCGAACGTCACCCTCGGCATTCCCAGCAGCTTGGCGCTCAGATAACCGTAAACTGAAACCATCGCACCGATTGCCACCAGGCCTGCCCCGCGATTACCCATGGTTACGCGCGCCACATCGGCCAATGGACGATCGGTATGCGCCGCCGGTCCAAGCACCCCTACCACCACCCATTGCACCAGCGCATAAATCGCGGTGCAGGCGATCAGGGCCACGAGCAGCGCAAAACCTGTGTCCCGCGCCGGATTCTTCGCCTCACCCATGGGAGCGAGCGCCGTTTCAAATCCGCCATACGCAAAGACCAGCAGGACCAACGCCTTCATCCACGCCGTCGCCGGCATCGCCGCCGCGGCACCCCACGGTGCCGGATGGAGGAGCGTAAGTGCGGCTCCCGCCAACACCACCATCAGCAATGGCAAAATTTTTGCCACCGTAAACACATTGCTTACCGCCGTGCCCTGCCGCGCGCCCCGCGCGTTGATGAGGGCCAGCACTCCCACCAATAACGTCAGGATCACAAACCGCGGCCACGGTGCTTTCGCCGCCGGCCAGAATTCCGCCAGATAAATGACAAACAAATTCGCATTCGCCGCAGGAGCCGCCGTCTGCGCCAGATACAGCATCCAGCCGACCAGAATTCCCATCAGCCGCCCGAACGCCGTGCGCGCGTACAGGTAAGGTCCGCCCGCCTCGGAAAATTGCGAGGCCACCTCGGCGAAGCAGGCCATGATCACGGCCATCGCAGCCCCCGCGATCAACACGGCCGCTATGCTGCGTCTGCCGAGCAGACCAGCCACCGTGCCGGGCAATCCGAAGATGCCGCTGCCGATAATCGAGTTGACGGCCAGCGCGGCCAGGCTCCAACGGCCAATTGCCCGCACCAAATTAGCTTGCACCAAACCGGCTTGTGCTGGGCTGGTTTGCCCCGCGCCACTTTCGATTGATGTCATCGCGAAAAACGTTTGTACCACACTCCGCCCTCGCTTGGATTAAACTTCTTCACGTGGCGGCAAGAGCTCGAAACCGCCCACTGGGAGCGTATTCCGCCGTGGCAGCATCCATCTCCGATATCCGGCTCTTGCTGAGAATCAAAGCCATGCCGAAGCCGTCCGACTCCCGGCGCGTCTTCATCACCGGAGGAACGGGCTATATTGGCGCCGGCGTTATTCCCGCTCTGCTCGAGCGTGGACATCGGGTTCGCGCGCTGGTCCGCCCCGGCTCGAAAGCCAAGCTGCCCGCCGAATGCGAAGTCGTTTCCGGCAATGCGCTTGACGCCAACACTTATCGCCAACTCGTTCGTCCCGCGGATACCTTCATCCACTTGGTCGGCGTGGGGCACCCGTCGCCGGCGAACACCGCCGATTTTCGCGCTATTGACCTGGTCTCCGCCCGCGGGGCCATTGATTCCTGCGCCGAACTCGGGATGCAGCATTTTATTTACGTCAGCGTCGCCCACCCTGCGCCGATGGGGATGATGAAGGAGTACATTGCCGTCCGCGTCGAGTGCGAGGAGATGATCCGGGCCCGGCATCTCAACGCCACGATTCTGCGCCCCTGGTACGTTCTCGGGCCGGGACACCGCTGGCCCTACGCGCTGCTGCCTTTTTACAAGCTGTGCGAATGGCTCCCGTTCACGCGCGCCGCTGCCCTGCGCCTCGGGCTGGTTACTATTGACCAGCTGATTCTCGCGCTGGTTGAGGCCGTGGAATCGCCTGCCCAAGGTACACGTGTCGTCGGTGTTCCTGAAATCCGCGCCGCCGAGCTGCGGCTGGGCCGTGAAGTAACCCTCAAGAGTGCGTGAAACCACACGCCCCGCGCGGCTTTTCGAGCTCCTCGCGACCTTCTTTCGACCTATAGTAACTTCAATTACCGAAGCCCATGCACACGAGGAATCTTTGCGCTGCTGCTTCCGGATGCGATCTTGATACTGACGCATCGCTCGGAAAAGCCTGGTCGGACGGAAAGGACCTCATGGATAGCGAGAACCGCGAAAGCATGGAAGAGATTCATCTCCGCATTTTGCGCGTGACCGATGACATGCGCGTGATTCAGCGCGAACTCAACTGTGCCGCGATGCAGGCCCCGACCGACCCCGAACTCATGGAGGCCCTGGCTACTCCTCCGGAGATGGAATCGATTCAGGTCCTCAAATCCACTCTCGATCAGATGCGACACTTCCTCTGGTTCTACGTGCAGGTGGTCACCAGCGATTCCGAGATGGGTGAGAAATTCCGCCAGACCCTCCGCCAGAACGCTCAGCCGCAAGTCCCGGAAGTTGAGCAGCAGTTTCAAAGCGCCACTGATTCCATCATGCTCCGCTATCTCGCCGACAGTAAGTTTCGCAAGCCTAACTAGGCTGCGTAGGGACAGCCGCCTTGAGCCGGCCCCTATTTCACCGCTCCCTCTCCTGAAGTAAAATCCATCCGTTGCCGAATCCCCCGCAGATGCGCACTGCCCAGCCTGCCGACGCGCCCGCCATCGCGCGCCTGGTCAACGATTCGTTCCGCTCCGAGCGCTTCTTCATTGACACTGACCGGACGGATCCCGAGAAAGTTGCTGAGCTTTTTCAAAAAGGAAGCTTCCTCATGCTGTTCGAAGATGGAGTCATGGCGGGTTGCGTTTATACCGAGATTCGTGGCGAACGAGGTTACTTCGGGTTACTGGCTGTCCACCCGCAGCGCCAGCGATCGGGACTCGGCACTTATCTGATTGCCGCTGCCGAACAACACTGCCGCTCCGCCGGATGCCGCTTCATGGATCTCACTTTCGTGAATGTCCGTCAGGAATTGCCCGCATACTACCGGCGCTTTGGCTACGTCGAGAGCGGAGTCTTACCCTTCCCGGCAGATCAGGTGGCAAAGATTCCCGTCCATCTCGTCCGGATGTCGAAGCCGCTGTAGGGCGGCCGACCTCGCACAAAACAGCGCACAAAAAAGAGCGCGCCGAAGCGCGCCCAAGTGCTAAGGAGAAACAAACTTCAGAAGCAACAGGGTTCAACAGGACAAACTCAATCTTTTTCTCAGCAGCTGCTCAGCGCCAGCGACTTCTTATTTTCCAAAGCCCGCCGACTGCATGGACTGCCGCGAAATATCGGCCGTGGATGCAATACCCTGCATGCGCAGCTTGAACTCATCCGCATTCGAGGCGCTTTCAAGAGCCGTGTCGTAATTCACGAGGCCGGCCTGGAATAAATCCCAGAGCGACTGGTCGAAGGTCTGCATGCCGTACTGCGACGTGCCGGCGGAAATCGCGTCGCGAATGGCGCGCGTTTTTTCCGGCACCAGAATGCATTCGCGGATGTACGCCGTGGTCACACAGACTTCGACCGCGGGCACGCGGCCTTCGGCATCCGACCGGCGCACCAGGCGCTGGCTGACGATGGCGCGCAACACTGCCGCTAACTGCAACCGGATCTGTTTCTGCTCCGGCGGTGGGAAAATGGCAATGATTCGGTTGATGCTTTCGACGGCGTCCAAAGTGTGGAGAGTAGAGAAAACCATGTGACCGGTTTCAGCCGCGTGCAGGGCTGTTCCGATGGTTTCCAGATCGCGCATTTCGCCGACCAGAATCACGTCCGGATCCTGACGCAGAGAAGCGCGCAGCGCCGCCGAGAATGATGGCGTATCGACTTCCACCTCGCGCTGGTTCACGTAGCCCTTTTTGTCGCGGTGCAGAAATTCGATGGGGTCTTCGATGGTGATGATGTGTTCGGCGCGAGTCGAGTTGATGCGGTCGACCATGGCGGCCAGGGTCGTCGATTTGCCCGAACCCGTCACCCCGGTCACCAGCACCAAGCCGCGTGGCATGTCGCAGATCTGCTCCACCACCTTGGGCAAGAACAGTTCATCGAGGGCGCGAATCTTTGTTGGAATTACGCGAAGCACCAGTCCCACGTTGCCGCGCTGCTGAAACACGTTCACACGGAAGCGTCCCAGGCCGGCGACGCCGTATGCCATATCGATTTCCGTGGTCTCTTTGAACTTCTGTTTTTGCCGCGCCGACATCATGCTGAAAGCCATGTTCAACATGTCTTCAGCCGACACGCGGGCCTGATCGGTCAGCGGTATCAGGTCGCCATCAATGCGCAGGTGAGGATAGTTACCGACCTTCAAATGCAAGTCGGAAGCGCGGCGTTCCATGGCCATGCGCAGCAGGTCATCGATATTCATTCAGGAGGGACTCCAGGTACCGTAGCTATGATGAACCGAACCGACCCGGCGGACGAGATGACGGAAGTAACGGCACCATTAGGACGTGGCGGACGCGCGAAAACGGGGCTGCTGCGGGCTGTTCGAGCCGGAAAC
Organism: uncultured Acidobacteriaceae bacterium; assembly: GCA_963826845.1. Classification (GTDB taxonomy): domain Bacteria; phylum Acidobacteriota; class Terriglobia; order Terriglobales; family Acidobacteriaceae; genus Acidiflorens. The sequence continues at coordinate 81,358 of CAWGYS010000007.1, read as the reverse complement.
GTAGCACGGCCCCGCCACAGGGCGCATAACATGGGGTTAGGGATCTCGCATGTTGACTTAGTCATATGACTTAGTCTAGCCTTGGGTCATGGAAGTCAACATTCATGAAGCCAAGACGCACCTGTCCCGGCTGCTGCGTCGGGTGGCGCAGGGTGAGGAGATCACCATCTCCCGGGCCGGCGTGCCGGTCGCCAGGCTGATCGCGGCGCAGGCACAGGGCAAATCGCGCCCCATGGGCATGGACCGGGGCAAGATCTGGGTTGCGGATGACTTCGATCGTCCGGATCCGGAGCTTGAGGCCCTTTTTTACGCGCCCATCACGACCGATACTGCGCAAGCAACACCAGCCTCGGCAAAGAGGAAAAAGAAGTGAGATACCTGCTCGACACCGGCGTCTGGCTCTGGAGCCTCGGGAACCGGAGCGCATCTCACGCCAGGGCCGCGCCGTGCTTGCCGACCTGCACCAGGAGGTGTTTTTGTCCGCAGTGACTTCCTGGGAAGTGGCCATCAAATCCGCAGCGGGCAAACTTAAGCTCTTGGAAGCTCCCGGCGCTTATGTTCCGCGCCGCATGGCCGATCAGGGGCTGCGTCCTCTGCCCATTTCCCACCAGCATGCATTGGCAGTTTTCGGGCTTCCAGACCATCATCGCGATCCTTTTGACCGGCTGCTCATTGCCCAGGCTAACCTTGAAGACATGATCCTCATCACCGCCGACCGGATGTTCGAGAAATATCCCGTGCGACTCCTGTGGGCCGGACGCTAGATTTCAGGCGACAGATTTCAGGCGACAGAAACAAAAAAGCCGCCCCGAAGGACGGCTGAATTGACCGCTGAAGCCCTTACGCCGCAGCCTTAAACGGCTCGTCGAAACTTCCGCCGTAGATTGCCGGCACCTTCGACCCCATCGGACGCAAATAAGTAGCCAGTTCGCCGCGATGGTGAATGCTGTGATTGTTGAGGAATCCCAGATAGAAAACCGCTGGGAAGTTGAAGACGCCCAGAAAACTCACCGGCGTCAGCAGTTGTTCCGCCGACAGGGCGCGGACGCGTGCGACGCCCCGCTTCACATTCCGGTCGTACCAATCCACCAGCTGGGCGACCGTCTCCGGTTTGTCCGTCCGCGCCGGAGCGGGCATGGTGAACTGAAGATCGGCGATGGCATCCAGGAACTGGACGTCGGTGTTGGCCAGGTGCCAGCCCAGTTCCCAGGCGGTGCGTGCGTTGGGGTCTGGCCGATAGTCCCTTTTTCCCTCGGGGATAGCCGCTAGAACTTTCTTGGTAATTTCAAGTTCTCGGGTAACGCCATCAAGCATCAGGTCGCGATAGGCGGCAGCAAATTCTGGTGTGGGTGCGGGCATAACAGTTCTCCTTATGGGCTGGGGGTTGATGAAAAAAGCTGATGAAACAAATAGGGAAAGAGCTACCGCCTGCAGCCAGGCGCGCCTTACTATAGTCCAAGGGAACGTGGAAGGGCAACCGGCCAGCCACCGGAACTTCTCTCGGGAATGCGGGTTATTACCATTCGTCTTCGACTGCGGCCTCTCGTCAGATTATGTCTCAAAGCGTCATATCAGCTCCTCTGCACCGCACCCATCTTCATAGGGTCTTGGTGTCGCTCGCCGTTCTCCTCGTCAGTTCGCTCGCCGCTGCTTCGTCTCCGGCGTCCGCGGGCCCGCTGGTTGTCGATAGCAACAGCCGCGTCGCTGTCATGGAGTACGAGGCCTGGTTCGGTCCTCACGCCGTCACCTTCCAGGGCAGCGCGGCCATGCCGCTGCTTCAGTCGGCCGACATGCAAGCCCTCGGAGGTGGCTATGACAGCGCCGATCCGGCCGTTATCCAGCAACACGTCGCCTGGCTCGAATCCATGGGGATCGACGCGGCCATCACTGACTTGACGAATAATGTGAGCTGCATCTTCAATAGCGACTGGTTCGCCAAAAAATATCTCCCGAACTGCACTCCGTCCTTCCGCGCTTATAACCGGAGCATCCGCGACAATACCGGCAATCTGTATCCCGCGTGGTCAGCCCTTGGAACCCGGCTCAAGCTGATTCCTCTGCTCGGCGGCATCAACGGCAATGTTCTGACCAAGGACAAAGACGGAAAGACCGCGTTCGAAAAAGAAGTGGAGTACTTTGGCGCGCTCATGGCGCAAAACCCGGACCTGGAAGTGATTTATCAGGGCAAACCGCTGATGATCATTTTTCTGGGAGCGGCACAAGATCCGAATCCTGCCGATCATCCACTCTGGTTTCGAATCGAGCAGTTTTTGCAACGCCATCCTGAGATTGGCGAGAAATATACTTTCAAGCTCATGGCCGGATATCTCGACAGCCAGCCCGACCTTTGGGCAACCCAGGGTACGCCCAACGGGCCGGTGGAGATTAATCCTGCCTATGGCTTCTGGAGTTGGGTCGACCGGCTCAACACTTCCTGCACGGAACCGTTGTGCCCGTATTATCCTTCATACAATCAGGCCGGGTCGCGGGTCGAAAATTTCACCGCCTCCCTCGCAACCGCTGGTCAGAACGGCTGGGGATGCCCTGATCCGAACGCTCCGCCGTATTGTCCCGACGACGCGCTTCGTTTCGGAAGCGATGGCAGCTACGCCACTTTCGACGCCTTCATGAGCTATGCGAAACAGCTCGATCCCATCTTTCTGCTGATTCACCAATTCAATGAATTCGCCGCCGAGGAAGGCTGGGACGCCAACACCAACGACGACGTGGAGCCCTCAAATCTATGGGGCAAAGGCGATCTGAAGGTTGTGCGGGACGAGATCAAAGCCTACCGGGAAAACAAATAGCTAGTCATCCTGAGCGGAGCAAGGGCTTCACGAAGTGAAGCTCTTGCGGAGTCGAAGGACCCCTACCCCCACACCCACCCAGACTGCTAAACGCTAACCGGCTGCTTCGCTCCCACCGGAACCGCAGTCAGCCAGCCATAGCGGTCCGCCTTCTCTCCACGCACAATGCCGTAAAACTCCGCTTGCACGGACTTGGTGATGGGCCCGAGTTTGCCCGTGCCCACGGTAATTTTGTCGACCGAGCGAATCGGCGTGATTTCAGCGGCGGTGCCGGTAAAGAAAACTTCGTCGGCAACGTACAGCGACTCGCGCGGAATCTGCTGCTCCACGATCTTGATGCCGAGGTCGCGCGCAATCTGCATGACTGAATCGCGGGTGATGCCCGGCAGCACCGAGTTGCCCAGCGGCGCCGTCTGCAACACGCCGTTGCGCACGACAAACAGATTCTCGCCCGAGCCTTCGCTGACGTATCCGTTCACATCGAGCGCGATGCCTTCGGCGTAGCCGTTGACGATGGCTTCCATCTTGATGAGCTGCGAGTTCATGTAATTCGCGCCCGCCTTGGCCATCGCCGGCAGCGTGTTGGGAGCGATCCGGGTCCAGGAAGAAATGCAAACGTCCACTCCCTCGCTGGCGTCCGTCCCCAGATATTTTGCCCAGGGATAATTGCAGATATAGACCTCGGTGGGCGAATTGAACGGGTTGACGCCCGCCTCGCCGTAGCCGCGCAGAACGACGGGGCGGATATAGCAGGGCCAGACACCGTTGTGTTTCACCAGCTCGACCATGGCGCGCAGGATTTCGTCGCGCGTCGAAGGGAACGTCAATGCGGTAAATGCGGGCCGAGTCCATCAGCCGCTGCATGTGTTCGGTGGCACGGAAAATCGCGGGGCCGCTGGGCAAGGCGTAGCAGCGGATGCCTTCAAACACCGAAGAACCGTAGTGCACGACGTGAGACATCACGTGGATGGTGGCGTCGTCCCAGGCGATAAACTCACCGTTGTGCCAGATTTTGTCTGTCTTCTGAATCGGCATGCAGACTCCTTCGGTATTAAGATTCGCGGAAGCGGCCTGGGGATTCTCCGATTGTGCCACGATCAAACGATCAATCCTCGAAGAATCCGTCTTCCAGAATGGAATTATAACGTGGAAGCGGCCTGGCTCGACGGAATCCGGAAACGCGGCCCGGAGTGGGCATTTCGGACCTATGCAGAACAGCGACGGTCAGCGAATCTGCACGATGTTGTTGGCGACGAATCCGGCTTCGCCGGTGACCATCAGCCGCATCGCGATGCGCTCCGCTTTGTAGTGGTGGCTGCGATGCAGCCAGTATGCGACTCCAACCGCGGCGCCGAAACCTAAAGCGGACGCGGCAGCCTCTCCGCCCGCGCCGCGCGTCACAAACGGGCGCATCACCGGATTCGCTTCGCGAAGCCCTTCGTTCAGACCACGCTGCGTGGTAATGGCATCGGCGGCAACCAGTCCCGCCAGGATGCTGACGTCCACCTTGTTCTCGACCGTCCAAAAAGGAGGGGGGCTGGGCGCATCGGGTAGGGCAAACTTGTCCACTGCGAGATTTTGCGCCTGCATGGCGACACTCAGCGTGATGTTTAACACCAGAATTGAAAGGTATTTCATGCTCTCCAATAACGTCGGCGGAAAACCAAGATAAGAGTAAGTTGGAGAAGAGTAAGGCGTACATGGCCCGATGCAGGGGGATGGGTGGCCTGATGGTAATAGTGACTATAGGTCGTTGTAGGTTACCGAGTATTTTGCCGAACTCTTTGCACTGGCGGCGAAAACACTTGCCCAAGCGAAGCTTGGACGGGGCACCCTCGAGAGTTAACGCCGCCGTCTCTAAACCAACTTCCGGCCCAGCAGCCGTTCCAATACGCGCAAGGGCGAGCGTTCTCGATTCTTCATGGCGCTGACCGGCAGATAAAACGTCTGCTCAAAGGCAAACTGGCCCGACATGGCGGCGTGCGATACCGAATCCGTGTAGCAAGCCCAGGTCGTACCGGGAGGAATGGCAAGCTGAGTCTGTGAAACCTGAGACTGATAGCCTTGATCCGCCTTCATCCCGTCATGAATGCCGAGCATGAAGTGGTCATAACCAGTTCGCCGTCCCTTTGTGATGCGCAGCGCGTAGAGCAGCGACGCGACTCCGGGCAGAGGCGGCTTAATGGCGGGAAAAAAATGGGCCGCAGCCTGCTCGAATCTTTCTCCCACGCGCCAGATGCGGGGCATCTTCGGACTGACATTGGTAAACACGCGGAGAATGCGCAGCCCCTGCATGGGGCGCGAGGGAAAGGCGTCCACGTGCAGCCGGGTATCGTCGTGCCGCCAGGATGTGGTTCGGCCGGCAATCTCGGCCGGACGGAAGCTGGTAAACCCAGGCGTCAAGTACTTGTCGTAACTCGGACAGAGCGCCTTGAGCAGATCGCTAGACCGATTGTAGTAGCGCTGTAACATGGCTAGTAACTCGTCGCGATCCGCTCCCTCGCAACTTGTACCTTTCAATGCTCCGGAATCGGGACGAAAGCTTACATTCTTTGACTTGGCATCGAGGCAATCCGGAGAGAGAAACCGGCGCTCGCGCTCGGAGAGTTCGAATGGGAGCCGCGGCGCGTAGAGAAGATTCCCTGTCTCAAGCGCATCGGCAGCGTTGGCCACGATCTCGGGAGAGAACGGCCCTTGCCACGACGAGATATCGAGTGGTTCGAGAATTTCCATGCGCGTCATCCTAAATTCTCATCCTTAAATTCTCGGATGGACTAGGGCCACCCTACGGCTTCCCGCTCGGATTCCACTGTGGACGAAAATCCGCGTTCACCAGCCACTCCATTGGCCCGATCAGCGATGCAATCGCGGCGTTCATGTGCTGGAAATCGATGTGCGAGAGATCGTCGCTCGGCTGATGATAATCCTTATGCAGCCCGTAACTGGACACGGTTTGCGCCACCACTCCTTTTTTGGCGAGGACGTAATTGTCGGAACGCCGAAAGAAACTCATTTCCGGGTGCGGATCGGCCACGAGTTTGGCTCCGTGCGCCGCCAACTCGGGACCGAGGTTCGAACGTTCCCATCCCGTCAGCCAGAGGGTATCGTTTGGCACTTTGGGGTCGGTACGGCCAATCATTTCGAATTCCAGATTCACCGCAATATCGGTCAGGGGCAGCGGCGGGTGCTCACGAAAATAGGTTGAGCCCAGGACGCCCAACTCCTCACTGCCAAATAGAGCAACAATCACCGTTCGTCGGGGCTTCGGCCCCTGGCCCAAAACGCGCGCCAGTTCGAGCACTGCGGTGGTGCCCGAAGCATCGTCGTCGGCGCCGTTATAAATGTTGTCGCCGTTCACCGGCTCGCCAACTCCCAGGTGATCGAGATGCGCTGAAAGGAGAATCGCGTTCTTGCGCTGCGACGGGTCGCTCCCCCGCAGAATTCCTATCGCATTCCAGGTGTAGCTTTTTTCCGCCGCGCCGGTATGAGCCTTGAAATGAAAGACAGTACCATCCGGCAATTTACGCAGGATTTCCTGAGCGTTGTCATCCACGGCTAGAAGATTAAGACTCTCCGTCATCGTCATTCCTGCACTTGCGCCTTCTACCAGCGTTGGCATCTCCGGCAGTTTCTTTCCTTCTTCTTGCCAGCTCTTCTTCCTCGCGGCAGACGGGGCCACCAGCACCGCGATGGCGCCCTGGGAAAACATTTCGGACCTTGCGGCGCGGACTTTCTTGTCATCGTTGCCGGTGAGGAAGACAACGGCTCCGGGCTGTATCTTCATTTTGCCGCCATCCAGTTTGCCGCCGTCCGCCGCACCGCTATCAAGATTGATCTTCTGCAGCGGGCCGGAGAATTCCGTCTGGCTTAGATCCAGCACTTCCATTTCCTTGCCGTGAATCCAGACGGTTGCTGCTCCATTGGCCGAGCCGCCAGCAACGAAACTCAACTCCGGAGGCGCGCTGGCCGCACGCTTCACCAGAGTCGCTTTCTCGATGTAGCCACCATCGTCACCCGCAGGTTCAATCCCATAGGCACGCAATTCAGAGGCAATGTAAGTGGCGGCCAGCAATTCGTCATGCGTACCGCTGCCGCGGCCCTGCAATGCGTCGCTGGCGAGAAATTCCATGTGCCCGCGAATGCAGGCGGCACAAATATTGTGAACGGTCTGAGGCGTCGCTCGGGTCTTTATTGTTCTGTGGGCCCCCTGTCTGCGGCGCGACGCCTACCGGAAGGGAGAGCGCGATGCGAGAAGATGACGAAAAACAAACGAAACGCGGGACAGCGCCGATGCTTCGGGAATCTGCAGAAGGGTCGAAGATCATAGCTCTTGTTGCGCTTGCGGAACTGCGGCTGCGCTGGTGCCGTACATGTTATCAGCGCCAGGCTTCTCGGCTGGGGTCACAATCTGGCCACGAGATGAGGCGTTCGTCCAATACGGCTGATCGCCCGCACGGCGCTAACTCTTTTGCTCCACGCGGGTCAAACTATTTAGGTCGAAGTATCGGGAGAGTGTGCGAACTTGAACATTCGGGAGGTGCTGCGGCAGACGGCCAGTTCGATGGGGGCACATAAGCTCCGCAGCTTCCTCACCATGTTCGGAATCATCTGGGGGATCACGTCGGTCATCCTGCTGGTGGGCCTCGGCAAAGGCTTCAGCCACGATCAGAAGGAACGGTTGAAGAGCATCGGCGTCGATCTGGCCATCGTCTGGGGCGGCCGCACCAGCGAGCAGGCGGGAGGGTACGCCGCCGGGCGCGTGGTCCGGCTCTCCATTCGCGACGCCGTCCTGATCAAGCAGGAAGCGTACCTGATCAAGACCGTCAGCCCGGAACTGCGGCGCAATGTTTCCGAAGTGAGCCGCTTCAACGCGGCCTCGCGCCCGGTGCGCGGCGTGTGGCCGGATTATCAGCGATTCCGCTCGCTCAAGGTGCAGGAAGGCCGGCTAATGACCGATGACGACGAAAACGAAAGCCGCCGCGTGGTCGTCCTCGGAGTGGAGAGCCGCGACCAATTATTTCCCGGAAAGGCCGCCATCGGCGAAATCCTGATGATGAATGGCTCGCCCTATACGGTCATCGGAGTGCTCGAAAAGAAAAAGCAGAATGGCAGCTACGGCAGCGGTCCCGATAACACCCAGCTCTTCGTTCCTTATGCATCGATGGCGCGCGATTATCCGCCGCCGGAGCGTCCCGGCATCTCCAAAGGATGGATCAACAACCTGGTGGTCGAAGTCGGCGATCCGGCACATCACGAAGAAGCGCTGCAGCAGATCTATCAGATTCTCGGCCGCGAACATCATTTTGATCCCACCGACAAAGACGCGCTCCAGATCTGGGACACGCTCGAAGGCTCGCAACTGGTGGAGCGCATCTTCGACATCATGACCATCTTCTTTGGCGCGGTCGCGTTGATGACGCTTTCGCTCGGCGGCATCGGCGTGATGAACATCATGCTGGTCGCGGTCACCGAGCGCACCCGCGAAATTGGCGTGCGAAAATCGCTGGGAGCGACTGCGGCGCGACATCCGCAATCAGTTCTTCGCGGAATCGGCGGCTCTGATGGCGATCAGCGGCGCGCTCGGCTTTGGCATCGGCGCGGGTATTTGTTTAGCCTTGGCCAATGTGGAGCTGCCCGATATCGTGCCCCATCCCTATCATTTCTCCGATGGCGATCATCGCGTCGCTCTTGGCGTTAGGACTCATCACCATCGGCGCGGGAATGTATCCCGCACAGCGCGCCGCGGCGCTGAGTCCGATTGAGTGTTTGCGCCAGGAATAATTGCGTGGAAGCGCAAGTTTCGTATCAGGGCATCGCTTTAGCGATGCCGCAAGGCCGTTGAATCGAGATGCCCCTTTAGGGGCTGCGCCACCGAAGACCGCTTAAGGAGTAGCCGGTGCAGGTCAAGGAACTGATCCAACAGAGTTGGGATGCGCTCACGCGCAACCGGCTGCGCTCTGTCCTCACCATGATGGGCATCGTCTGGGGACTGACCACGGTAGTGCTCCTGCTCGGCTACGGACAAAGCGTCAGTCGAGGGTGTGCTCAATGCCTTCCTCGGCATCGGCAACAACGTGATCATGGTCTGGGAAGGTCAGACCAGCATGCAGGCCGGCGGCCAGCGCGCCGGCAAGCGCATCCACTTCAAGTACGAGGACGTCGAAGCCGTCCGCGAAGAAGCTAACCTGGTGCGGCTGGTCAGCGCCGAATGGGACGACGATTTCGGCTACAAATACGGCGACCGCGTGGTCACCGTGTCCACCAAAGCGGTGCAGTATCCCTACGGCGAGATGCGCAAGCTCAACATCGCGGAAGGCCGCTACTTCGAGGAAAGCGATTTCACCGAGCATCGCCACGTACTCATTGTTGGTCCCAATGCGTCGAAGAAAGTATTCAGTAATCGCGATCCGGTAGGTGAGTTCGTGACCATCAACGGCGAAAGCTGGGAAGTCATCGGCTTATTGCGGCTGAAGATTCAGGATTCCTCCAACAACGGGCCCGACAACGAGAATTTTTTCATGCCCTTTGAAAGCATGAGTGATCTGAATGACAAGCGCGATCCCGGGATGATCGTCTTCCAGGCAGTGACTCCGCTGGAGCACAAAGCGGCGCTGTCGCAGGTACGTGAGGTGCTGTCTCGGCGGCACAATTTCAATCCCCAGGACGACAAGTCAACTCCGGAGTGGGACACAGTCGACGACTCGAAAGACATTCAGCAATTCGGGCTGGCGTTACAGCTCATCCTCGGCGTCATCGGCATGCTGACGCTCGGAGTCGGAGGCGTGGGCGTGATGAACATCATGTTGGTAAGCGTGACCGAACGCACCAAAGAAGTAGGCTTGCGTAAAGCTCTCGGCGCCCGCAATCGCGATATTGCGTGGCAGTTCCTGGTGGAGGCCCTGGTCCTGACTTTCGCCGCCGGAGCCGTCGGAATGCTGGTATCGGTGGTGCTGGCGCACGCCATCCCGCCCATGCCGCTCTACTCCGCCATGTATAAAACGGCGAATCATGAAGGCGACATCTTTCTGAAGACCTCAAGCAGCGTGATGCTGACGGCGTTCGTGATTCTGACCTTTGTCGGAATTACCGCCGGCCTGTGGCCGGCGTGGAAGGCGGCGCAGATGGAACCGGTCGAGGCTCTACGGCACGAGTAAACGGAATTTCTCTGGCCGTTTCTCATCCCCCTTTAATTGCTGCTATACTCTTTTCTCCAATTCCCAAAGCACATCGTTCCTCGCGAGGTGTTTCATGAGACAGAAGCCGGGTACCACTGCCATCCTGTTCTTAGTCGCGCTGATGTTGTTGCCGGACTTCAGCCCATTCCTCGCCGCGCAGGACAATCAGGCGCCGCCGCCTCAATCGGCCGATCAGGGACCGCCGCCTCCGCCGCCCACCGCGGCGCAACTCGACCAACTGTTGGCTCCGGTCGCGCTTTATCCCGATTCCCTGCTCTCGCAGATTACGACCGCGTCCACCAACCCGCAGGAAATTCTCGACGTTGCGAACTGGCTGCAGAATAATTCCGGGCTGACCGGCTCGGCCCTTACCGATGCGGCGCAGGCGGCGGGATTCGATCCTGCATTCATCGCGCTGGTAACTTTTCCGACCGTGCTGAGCATGATGGCCGACAACGTTGACGATTACGCCGCCATCGGCCAGGCATTTACCGCCGATCAGGCGTCGGTCGCAGCCTCGATCCAGCGGCTACGCGCTCAGGCCTATGCCGCAGGCTCGTTGCGCAGCAATCCCCAACAGCAGGTAGAGGTACAAACGCCTGCGCCGAATCAGACGGTCTATGTAATTCAGCCGGCCAATCCGCAAGTGGTTTATGTGCCGCAATACAATCCCACCGTCGTTTATGTCCAGCAGCCCAGCACCAGCACGGTGGTCACGGCTTCGCTGATCAGCTTTGGCGCCGGCATAGCAATCGGCGCGCTGATGGTCAATAACCAGCCCTGGGGATGGGGCGGTTGGGGATGGAACTGGAGTTCGCACCGCGCCTATTACAACCACACCGTCTGGGTAGGATGGGGAAATCCCTATCGCCCTCCGAACTACTGGTACCGTCCGCGACCGGTACCCTACTATGGCCGTCCCGGATACGGCGGCAATTGGGGATATCGTCCGCCAAACTATCGCCCGCCCTATTATGCGCGCCCCCCGGGCTATCGCCCTCCATACTCGCCATCGCATCCGCCGGGATATAGGCCGCCGCCAAATTCCAGGCCGCCGGGGCAGACCAAGCCGGTGCCGAAGCCCTACAATCCGGGCAATCCGAAGCCGGGCGGCGGTGGTAATCGGCCACCCACATCGCCGGGCACAACGCCGGGCACGAAGCCGGCGCCGAAGCCGGGGAACCAGAATCCAGGCGGCGGTGGCACGTCCCTCGAACCCGGGCACAAATCCGACGCCGCAGCCGTCCAAACCGGGCAACCAGAACCCGGGCGGAGGGCGGCCCACAACGCCGGGAACAAATCCCGCACCGCAACCGAAGCCCGGCAACCAGAATCCGGGCGGCGACCGGCCACCCACATCACCCGGTACAAAGCCGGCGCCTCAACCCAAGCCTGGAAACCAGAACCCCGGAGGAGGCGGCAGTCGGCCTGCGCCGTCTCAGCCTTCCGCTCAACCGAAGCCAGCGCCTCAACCACGGCCAGAGGGGCAGCAGCCTAAACCGGCTACGCAACCGAAGCCAGCCGGGCAACCGAAGCCGCAGTCAAAGCCAGCGCAATCGAAACCGGCTCCGAAACCTCAACCAAAGCCCAAACCGCAATAAGGGGCTGGCATTTTTCAGAATTCGCGAAAAGATGATGGTCGTGGGAGCTGCCACGACCCGACGTAATCTCCGCCTTCTCCGAGCCCTGCCGATGACTAAAAGGCGGGCGGAGAAGCGGACGAATGCCTATAGAAGTCCTTCTGGTGGAAGACAATCCTGGTGACATTCAACTTATGGAAGACGCTTTCCACAGCGTCAATCCCCTTATCTATCTGCACGTGGTTCGCGACGGCGTGGAGGCAATGTCTTTTCTGCGCCGTAAGGGAGCCTACGTCGATGCTCCGCGGCCGGACCTGGTCCTGCTCGACCTCAATCTTCCCAAGATGGATGGACGCGAGGTTCTGGCTCACATCAAACTGGATGCCGACCTGAAAACCATCCCCACGGTGGTTGTGACCTCTTCCGAGGCGGAAGCGGATATCGCAAAGAGCTACGAGCTCCATGCCAACTCCTACATCACCAAGCCCATGAAGTTTGACGCGTTCCTGATCCTGGTAAAGAGCATTAATGAGTTTTGGCTGACCCACTCCAAAGCTCCGCCACGTCGAAACCCGGCGGTGCTTGGTGCGGTTCAGGGAAGATAAAAAGATAAACCGCGCTACTCTTGCCGTTCTCCAGTATTCGGAAACTCTAGTGACGCCAGATTTTCTGCTCGGCATGGGCGTTTCCGGTGCTGGTGCCAGCACCGGCAGACGTCCCGGCAAGCCCCGTCTCCACGGTCGTATTGGGCGCAGCCACAGGCACTACCGCTGACGCTGTCGGTGTCGGCCGTTCAGGCTTGACTCCTACTTCGTCGCCTCTGAAGTATCGGCCTTTGGCGGCGCGCATTTCCGGCATGGCGGTGTAAGGCTTCGAGTAATCATTATTGGCGTTCCAGAACAAGAAGCCGATGCCGCCTTTCTGCTTCGCGGTCTCTATCTGAATTTCGACATACTGCGGCGAGTAAGTCTTGGTGCGCCAGGCAAAAGCTTGCAGCCAGGGACGAATCACTACTCCACTATCTTTCGTGATTGCCTTAAAGCGGTCCATGGACTCGCCGATAAAATGCTCGGGCGCGTCGCCGGGGTGCGCGATGCCATCCATGCCGAAGAAGTGCGAGGGATAGATCATGGGAGAGAGCACGTCACAGTGCTTGGACATGGCGACGATGTCCTGCCCGGTGTGCGCCAGATCAACCGGACGCTGCCAGGCCATAATTCCGAAAACGTCTAACGAGAGCAGAACACCGGTGGGATGGATCTGGGCATAGGCACGATCCAGGAAATTGGCGATCACTTCTGAGCGTTGCCATTTGGGGTGATCGGTTAGAAAGTTGAAAGCGGCATCTTTCTGGTCGCCTTCCGCCGGAAAGCGGACGTAGTCGAACTGCACTTCATCGACTCCGGACTGCGCTACGAACTTGGCCAAGGCAATGTCATAGTCCTGCACCTTGACGTTCGAGGGATCGGTCCAGACCAGCTTGCCGTTCTCCCGCCAGGGCTGCCCGGTGCCATGCGACTTTACCGCTAGCTCGGGATGCGTCGTGACCAGATGCTCGTCGCGGAAAATAGCAATGCGCGCGATGGCGTGCATATTTTCAGAATGCAAAAAGTGGACGAACTTCGGTAGGTCCGGAATATAGTGGCGCTGTCCGCTGGCTAGCGCGTTGTCGAAGGCAACGTTGACGATGCCGTCGCTATCCTTGATGTCGAAAACCACCGCGTTGCCGCCAACTTCCTTCCAGTGGCGGATGATTCTCATGCCATGGTCGCTGCCGGCCATGACTCCCGTCAAATAAATGGCGCGAACTTCGAAATCTCTTGCAACCGGCACCGATTTCTCTACAATGGCGGATTCGAGAACTCCGGGGATGATGATCTGCTCACCGGATTTCAGGAAGACCCCCTCACGATTATGGTTGGCGGCGCGGATGGCTTCGGCCAGTTCGGTCGAAGTGAGGTACTTAGTGCGCTTCAGATACTTGCGGGCGACGGACGGCAGGCTGTCTCCGCGCTGGGCGACGTAAAGGTCGGAGCCGGGAGGCACGATAACTGGCGCCGGTGCAACCGGTTTCTTATCGGCGCTGGCCTTCGCCTGAATCAACTGCGCCGCATGGGGATTCTGCACCGCGGCTGCCGGCGGCGAAAGAAGAAGGCTGGACATGGTCAGGCGGAGCAGAAAAGCGGCAACGCCAGGCACCGATAGGTTAGCCGGTGAAAGTTTAAATGGGGAAAGTCTAGTGATCGAAAGTCTGGCCATCGAGAATCGAGACAAGGATTTTCTCCAAAAAGGAAGCTGTTTCATTGTGGCCCGACAGTAACCTGAGCCGCCAGTTACGGGGGGCCAAGCCGATTGTGCCTACCGGACATGGGCGTACGAGTGGCGGGCGGTTGAGAGAAACTTCCCGCAGTCTGCAAAGAATTGCTCTTGGGGAAACTGTGGGTAATGCGGCGTCCCAGGCGCGAAGTGGGCTAGCCGCATCTAAAACGATGAGAAGCGAGGCATTAGGGCACTTTGGGAGGATGGCTAACGGCTTGCACAAGAAGGGACAGGCGAGGAAATACATCATTCCCCGCAACTGACAAAAATGAGCAGCTTCGCAGAAAACTTGCAGTTTCCAGAAGGGAAACAGGGGCCCGATACGATGAGAACGAACCTTGCAACTGTGCTGGATCCTAGCCGCCGCAGCAACGATGCCCGTGACTTCGAGGGCGCCCTGCGCCGTAAAATCGTTGGCCAGGACCAGGCCATCGAAAAGGTCGCGGAAATCTATCAGATGTTTCTCGCCGGACTCAACGCTCCCGGCCGTCCCGTAGGCAACCTGCTTTTCCTCGGACCGACCGGCTCCGGCAAAACCCGCGTGGTCGAAGCGGTTGCCGAGTCGCTCTTCGGCGACGCCCGCGCCTGCATCAAGATCGATTGCGCCGAGTTCCAACACTCCCATGAGATTGCCAAGTTGATCGGCTCGCCTCCCGGATACCTCGGACATCGCGAGACGCATCCCCTGCTGACCCAGGAAGCGCTCAACCAATGGCACACGGAAAAACTGAAGCTCTCGATCCTGCTGTTCGACGAAATCGAGAAGGCTTCCGACTCGCTGTGGCAGTTGCTGCTCGGCATCCTCGACAAAGCAACGCTGACGCTCGGCGATAACCGCCGCGTGGATCTTTCGAGCTGCATCATCATCATGACCTCGAACCTGGGCGCGGCTGAAATGAACGGTTTGGTGGATGGCGGCCTGGGTTTTGCACCACGGGCAGTGCAAGTCGATAACTCGCTCGACGAAAAGATTACCCGCTCGGCCGTGGACGCGGCGCGCCGCAAGTTTGCGCCGGAGTTCATGAACCGCATCGACAAAGTTGTCGTCTTCAAGACGCTGCGTTCCGAACATCTCGAGCAGATCCTCGAAATTGAACTGGGAATGGTGCAACAACGCGTCCTGATGGCAGCCGGTGCGCATCAATTCGTGTTCAACTGCACGCCGCAGGTCAAAAGCTTCCTGCTCGCCGAGGGCACCGATCCGAAATATGGAGCGCGGCACCTGAAGCGCGCCATTGAACGGCATCTGGTGTTTCCGCTGGCGAACCTGGTGGCTACGGGACAGGTAAGGCTGGGAGATTTCATCCGCGTCGATCTGATGGGCGAGAACAAACTCACCTTCGTGAAAGAAGCGGAAGGCGCGATGGTGCCGGTGCTGCTCGAGCGCTACGGAGCGGCAGCAGCCATGCCGGCAGCGGTAGCGGCCAAGGTGGCGCGTCCAGTGATTCAGCGCAAGGAGTTCGGCGCCGGATCGCTCAATCTCAACGACAATAAGTAAATCAAGTTGCTGGTAGGTGGGGCACCGCGTGGGCGGTGCCCCGTTTTATTGGGAGCTAGAACTTGACCAGAATATCGAGGTCAATGAACGACTCATCCTTGCGCAGGTCGGGGAACCATACCGTGCTACCCTGCGCTCCGCAGGCCGTCTGCGCCCCACTCAGCGTTTCTTGCATGGACGAATTTCCATCGTTGCAGGCAAAGTATTGCGGATATCCGTTGTTGGTGTAAGGTACTCCGCCCGATCCCGGCGGCGTAATTCCGCCCCGACCCGTCCAGTACGGCACGCTGGCGTGGCGATAGTCGTATTCCCAACGGAAGGTGAGCCACTGCTTGGGCATGTAATCGAACGTGATGGAAGAATCCCAGGCCTTGAACGGGTCACCCGGATTGCCAGTAAAGTAGGGCGCGTTGATCGCCGCCGACGGGGCCGTCTCGCCGTTGATCGGCGGCAGCAGGACAAGGTAGCGTCCGGGATTGTTAATCTTTCCGCCGCCGATGGTCAATCCAAACGTATCTTTCTTGAACCAGGTGCGGTCGTATAGCATGAAGCCGATAAAGCTCTGCTTCGGACCGCCCGTTGTGTTGCCGTGGCAGCTTACGCCGCCGCCAAATTCGCACCCCAAATCACCGGTGAAAGAAAACGCCATCTTGTCGATCATCTGTCCCGGCCGGTCGAAGTACTTGACCTCGACACTGTCGTCGGTGTGGATGCGGCTGCGGTGCGGTATGTACAGATCATCGTGCCCGAGACCGTAATTGTTCGAGATAACGTTAATCCACGGCCCTGGAGTCCACTTGACCTGTCCACCCAGTCCCTTCCTTGAATTGGCGGAACCGTATGATTGCCATCCATTGATCAGCCAGGGCTCGATCTTCAAGTGTGGGCTGGTGAAAATCTGCACTCGCAGGCCCTCGAAAAACCAGGGCGTGTTGGAAGACACGTACGACGGCTGATACGCCCAGTTATCGGCGTTGTAGTAGCTGAACAGACCGATGTAGGACAAGAAAATTCCGGCGTCGATGTTGATCCCGTTCAATGCGTTGATGTGGTAACCGCCGTAAGCTTCGGCGAGGTAGCGGTCGGCGTCGTTGAGATTCCACTGTCCCTTGGCCCAGCTGGGATCGTTGCGCACCGTCGTCGTGGAATACATGCCGAACTGGGTCATGAAGCGGGCGCGAACGTTGTCGTAATGAAAGTCGCCGCCGAGGCCGAGTTGCTCCAGCTGAATTTCGTTGGAGCGGAATATTTCGCTCGACCCGCCGATCGAGTTATCCACCGGCTTGTTGAAATCGTAGGTGTAGGTGATGTCGGCGCGAATTTCCGGCGTGAAGAATTTCGAATCGAACGCGACATCTTTGTTGCGCGGATTACCGTTGAGCCAGGTCCAGTCCCAATCCGAAAAAGGTTCGATCTTTTTCTTGGGCTCGGTTGAGGAATCGCTCGGCTGCGCCACCATCGCTCGAGCCGGCATGGTCACGCCCAAGGAATCCGTCTTGGTGGGGATTACCGGCAACAGAGACGCATCGGTCGCCGTGTTCCTGCTCTTCAGTTCCGCTTCGAGCTGCTCAATGCGCAGCCTCATCGCTTCCAGCTCTCTTACGATATCCACTGTCACCGGATCTGGCGCGGCGGCGGGCCGCGACGGCGCCACATCAGGCACCGTCGACGGGTCGAGCAGGACGGCGATTTTTGTGGGGGCTTCCGCCTGCGCCTGTCCCTGAGCTTGCCCGTAGCCGTGTTGAGCCACGCCCAACGCGAGCGTCAGAACCAGCATTGTGGGAAGAGCTGAAAAAGTCAGCGCGCTGCGCAGCGGTGTTCTCATGTTTTTCATGATCGAGTCCTTTCCGGTCCGAAGTCCGGTTCTCGTTGGTGAATGATTGTCGTCCAGAGTGAGAATGGCCAAACGATATTTGCCTGTTGGTTTTCGCTTTTGGCGAACTCTCCATGACACCCGAAATCCCGTAAAGATCGGGTAAACAGTTCATAAAGAGCATATAAAGGCGGTTTTCAGAATCGACGGACGCCAGGGCGAACGCTAGAAAGAAGGGAAATCCTCATTTTTGTCGTTCTGTATTTTAAGGATGGGAGGGCGCCGGGCGAGAGTGGCCGGTGCCCGATTTTCCCAACGAGAGGAGTGCGTTATGTACGACTACACGAAAGTAAAACTTGGCAAACAGACAGCTCACCACGACAGCCGGGTTCCCATGCTGAGCAAGTACACTGCCAGCCTTCCGCCGGCACCGGCGGCCACCGCCTACGACAGCAAAATCACGAACCTGGGCATGATGCTCAACAACACACTCGGAGATTGCACCTGTGCCGCGGTCGGCCACTGCGTTCAACAGTGGACGGCGGAAGCGCAAAAAAAACAGGTCGTTATTCCCGATCCCGAAATTTTGAAACTGTATGAGATTGTGGGTCACTACAATCCCAAGAATCCCAAGTCAGATCGGGGCGCCATTGAAATCAACGTGCTCAACTACTGGCTGGCAAATCCGGTTGCCGGAAACAAGCTGAGCGCGTTTTGTGCGCTCGAACCGCAGAATCTCGAGACCATCAAAGACGCCGTCTTCATCTTCGGCAACTGCTACATCGGTCTGCAAATGCCGGTGTCGGCGCAGCAGCAGACGGTGTGGACAGTTCCTCCGGGCGGCCCAACCGGCCAAGGCGCGCCCGGTTCCTGGGGCGGCCACGCCGTCCCGATCGTTGCATACGACGCTCGCGGTCTCGTCTGCATCACCTGGGGAGAACTCGTGCGCATGACCTGGCAGTTCTGGGCCGCATATTGCGACGAGGCTTACGGCCTTCTCAGCCCCGACTGGATCGCTGCCGGCAAAGCCCCAGCGGGGTTCGACTGGAAGCAACTCGAAGCCGACATGGGCGAACTGAAGGCCGCCTTCCCGAAGGGTGTTTCGATCGCAGCCTAGGGAAACTCAAATTGGAAGCTGCCTGGCTCATGAAGGGTGGGTCAGGCGCTTCCCTTTTGTCTCGCATTTTGGCAGAACACTTTGCTGAAAAACTCAAGTTTCGTATCAGGGTATCGCTCTAGCGATACCTTAAGTCTTCACAATCAGACGCCCCTTTGGGGGCCGGGCAACGCAACTCGAGTTTTTCAGCGAACTGAGAAGCCGGAAACGAATCCGGTTTAGGAGGATAGTTTTATGGCAGAGCGCGCACTTACCCCGCTGCACCACCCAGATGTCGACGACATCCGACTGAATTACGATCCCGAGGCTCCGCAAGAACGTTTCAAAGCGGCAGGCGTGGAAGCTGCATTCCTGAGTAAGGACGCGCGGCTTCCCACCACGGTTCCGTGGCCTGCGGCATCGAAGCCGACGCCCGAACCGCTGCACCCCGCGCCGGCTGAAAGCGACGACTTGTCGAAGTTTAAAGGCTACGATGCCGTCGTCGTAACCTGGACCTCCGCCGAAGCAGCGACCCTGGCAGCCTTGTTCACGCCCGGCTTCGAAGTGTCGCAGTGGTACGAGTATCGCCACAACGTGCAGGCCTACATTCCACTGGTCACCGGATCCAAGGCTCCCTTCAACGACACCCAAGCCGACATGGCGCGCTACTACCACAGTCTCGGGCTGTACTTCCCATGCCGCATCGGAAAGGCCCGCGTCCTGCTGATCAAGTCGGGTCTGCACCTCGACTACGATGGCCCGGCATATCCCGTGAAGAGAATGATCACGGAGGTTGTGCAGGCCGTGCAGCCCAAGCTTTTCATCACCACCGGAACCGGCGGAGGAATCGGGAAACAAGTTCTTCTAGGGGATGTCGTCATCGCCGGCCACACCCTGTTCCACTGCACTACCCAGTTCAAGAATGAGCCGTGGGCAACCGCTTCTTATTCGACGTCGCCCACTCCCGCCGGGGCGATTCCGACGATTACTCCCGCGCTCACAAGAGTCAATGCTGCGCGCGTCCCGGGCGCGCGACCTACCCCCAAGCTGTGGGACACGGCGCAAGACACCATCGTGACCACCGATTTCTTCGGCTTTGACGATTCCACCGACTACTACAAACTACAGGGACTCGGCCAGGCCTGCGACATGGGTGACGCCATGATCGGCAACGCGCTGCAGCAGTTTCCTAACCTGAAGTGGCACGCGATACGCAACGCGTCCGATCCGCAGATACCGAACCCGACCAACAACATTGAGCAAGCCAGTGAGGATTCTACCGAGATCTACACGAAGTACGGCCCCTTCACCACGGCCGCCAGTGTCATCGCCACCTGGGCCGTGATACAGGCCAGTTTCGGGCATTAGACCGCAATACGCAGGTGGAGCGCCGGTATCCGTAAAAAAACTGCGGGCCGTCGGACGGCCGGCGCTCTCAATTGCGAACTAGCCGATATCGCTAATTGCCGGCCACGCCCTTGTTCACCAGGACTTTGACTTCCACGCGCCGGTTTTCTGCCCGGCCCTGTGCCGTCTCGTTAGGCGCTGCCGGATCAGCCGTTCCCATCGCTCCAGGCGCTACCACATGCCGCACCGGCACGTTGCAGGTCTGGATCAAATAAGCGATGACCGAGTCGGCACGTTCCATGCTCAACTTCTGATTCATGGCGGCGTTGCCTGACGAATCCGCAAAGCCCTTTACCTGGATGATGTAGCCCGTCAGATTCACGGCATCGTGCGCCAGCGCCGAGAGAGCGGCTTTGTCTTTCGCCGAAACTACTGCGCTTCCGACAGCGAAGGTGACATTAATGTCGCCCTTGGTGTCAAACTCGCTAAGTTCAGAAAAGCGTTTGTTGGCTGCCTCAATGTCCTGCTGGTTGGCTCCGATCTGCTCCTGATTCGCCGCGATCGCCTGCTTATTGGAAGCAGTTTGAACCTGGTTGGCGGCAATGCCCTGCTGATTGCTTTGAATTCCCTGCTTGTTCGACGCAATGTTTTGCTGGTTGGTCTGCACCGCGCGCTGCGTCGGCGTCAAGCCAGCTTGAATGGTTTCGGCCAGTTGCAGATCGCTGGCATCAAAGGTGATCGTTTTCGCCGTCACTCTGGTCGAGGCATCTCCGGTGCCATTGACCGAGATCTGGAGCCCGGGGATAAGCGCGGTGACTGGCATCTCTTTCTTGCGGAGGCCGATGCCTTTTGGAGTTTGCACCTTCGTATCGTCGGTGAGGGCTATGACCACCGTGCCGCCGCCAGCGGTTTTTATGGTCAGCGTCTCTCCGGTTCGGGTGGTAATCAATCCCTTGATTTTGACGTTATCGCCGTTGGAGGCCGCGTAAGCCAATCCCACCGACAAACACAACGCCAACACGGTACAAGCAACTCTCGTCTTCCAAGTCTGCTTCATATAAGTAGTGTCCTTTCCATCAGTTGTGCGAAGTTGTGCGCAGTGAGAAATTTGACTGGAACAAAACTGACCTGCGCGTTCGTGGCCTTTGTCCTGGCACACTCTCATCCCAGTCTTCTAAGTTCGAAGCTTGCGGAACTTTACATAACTTGATAATCGACAATGGAGAGTTACGCCACTGGCAAAACTAGCAGTCTAAGCGGCCACAGGGGCCCAAACAGATTGCTGAAAAACTCGGCTTTGTATCAGGGCATCGCTTTAGCGATGCCTTAAGTGGATCCAATTCAGATGCCCCTTTAGGGGCTGGCCACCGAAAACGGAGTTCTTTGGCAATTTGTAAAAGCGTTCGATCGGGATGCCCCTGCCGACACTAGCGCGCAATCGCCTCATCCAACCGGCACTCTTCCGCCGACTTATCGAATCTGAGCCCCATGAACACCGGCGCCCGCAGCTTCATTCCACCCTCTGCGGTTTCATGCGTCCACTCGGCGAATTTGATCTCGGCCACAAGTTCCGGACGCACAAAGTGAACTTTTCGCAATCCGCCAATCTCGCCATGAAACGGATTCTGTTTCGTCTTCAGCGGCTGCATTTTGGTGAAGATATCTTTCAGCGCCTTCTGATCGAACCCGGTGCCAACCTGGCCCACATGAATCAGCCGCTTTTGCCGGTCATACAACCCGAGAACAAGCGCCCCGAAATATTCACGGCTGCCCTCGGGATCGGTATAGCCTCCGATGACGCATTCCTGGCGCTGCGTGATTTTGATTTTCAGCCAATCGCTCGACCGCTTTTCCTGATAAACGCTGCTGCGCTTCTTGGCGACAATGCCTTCCAGTCCGCGCTGCTTCGCCGCCTCGAAAAGATCAAGCCCCTTCTCCGCATAGTGGTCGGAAAAATGAAGGACGCCGCTACCGCCCGCCTGCTGATTGCTCCCCCCAGAAACAATTCGCTCTTGCAGCAATTGCTTACGTCGCTCAAGCGCGACCCGCCGCACGTCAACGCCATCGAGATAGAGCAGATCAAAAGCGTAATAAATGACCGGCACACCTTCGCGCCGCGGCACCCGGCGCTTGCCCGGCTGGAACCCAGTGCGCTGCTGCATCAGGCTGAACGAAGGCCGCCCCTCGTCATCGAGCGCCACAATTTCTCCGTCAAGGATGGCGCGCTGCGCCTTTACGAATTGCGGCAGGCTGCCCAGTTCAGAAAATTGCGCGGTGAGATCATTCTCACTCCGCGAAACCAGTCGCACCCGTCCATCTTCGATGAAGGCGACGGCGCGGTAGCCGTCCCACTTGATTTCAAACAGCCAGTCAGGATCGTCGAACGCCCTCGCGGCAAGAGTCGCCAGCATCGGATGGATGACCGTGGGCATCGGCCTCTCCTCAGCTCCCGCGAGAGCTTTAACCGCGGAGGACGCGGAGTTCGCAGCAAAGTTCGCAGAGGACTTCCTGGCTTTTGATTTGGACGCGCCATTGCTGCTCGCAGAATCCGGCGAGTCATCCGAAGTCTTCGCACCGGTCTTCGCATGAGCTACCGGCGCTGCCTGCCTTGGGCTTTTACTTTTTTTTTCTCAGCGCCCTCAGCGCTCTCCGCGGTTAAAGCCCTTCGCTTGGAATCTGCACGAGCGATAGCCTCCGCCAGCCAGGCGGCCTTCACATTGCCGTGCGTTGCCGGACGGCTGGTCGTCCACTCCGCCGAGCCGGCATCGCCCGCGATTTGCGCCATGGTGCGATTGCTGAGGATGGATGTGTCGTATTTATTTTGATTGATATCGAATCCCGCGACCACGTCATCGTCTTTCTTTTTGATCAGCAGCCATTCGTTTCCTTTGCTTCCTGCGCGTCCCTTGATATGTACCAGCGCGAAATCACCCTTCAGGCGCTTCCCTTTCAGGCGAAACTTGAGGTCGCCTTTCGCCAGCATTGCGGCGGCTTCTTTTTCCGTGGCCGGAACATACTTGCCGTCCACCGGCACCGGCGATAGCGGCTCCCACGTGCCCGCATCCCAAACCATCACCGTGCCGCCGCCGTAATTGCCCGCCGGAATCGTCCCTTCAAAATCGTAGTACGACGCCGGATGGTCCTCGACCTGCATCGCCAGCCGCTTGTCGGCAGGGTCGAGCGACGGCCCCTTCGGGACGGCCCACGACTTGAGCACACCCTCCATCTCCAACCGAAAGTCGTAATGCAGCCGAGAGGCGGCGTGCCGCTGCACAACAAAGCGATGCCGTGATTGTTTTTCCAGCTTGGGAGGGGGCTCGGGTGTTGCCTCAAAGCGCCGTTTCCGTTTGTACTCATCGAGCGACATGCTGGCTATTGTAATTCCGGATACCCATATACTGTTCCGGTATGCAACGTGAATACCCGGAGTCGCCGCTGGTCGGCGTAGGTGCGGTCATCGTCGATTGTCATGACGACGATCACGACAGCGACCAACCCCGCGTCTTGCTGATCCGCCGTGGACAGCCGCCGCTGCTGGGCGAGTGGTCATTGCCAGGCGGCGTCCTCGAATGCGGTGAAACCCTGCGCCAAGCCGTGGCTCGTGAAGCCCGCGAGGAAACTGGACTCGTGGTCGAATCCGGCGAGATGCTCGGCGTGTACGAGCGCATAATCCCAGGCGATGAGGGACGCGTGCGCTATCACTACGTTCTGATTGATTTCTTATGTCGCGCCATCAGCGGCGACCTGAAAGCGGGCAGCGACGCCGCCGAGGTTCGCTGGTTTACGCGCGACGAACTGCCCGCGCTCAACCTTGCCTACGACGCAAACGACGTCGTACTCAAAGGATTGGCGCTGACCCAAAGCTAGTCGGCCATTTTTGCGACGTGCACCGCGAAGCCCGTCTTCGGCAGCAGTGACATCAACTCGAACACCTTGAAGCCGTCGCCGCTGATTTCCGTCTGACGATAAATGCCGGGCTCGGTTTCGGCGGTTTCGTGGCGCCCCTGCAGATCATCAAGAAATTTCTGTGCGTCCTTAAAACTCGCTGGCCCGCCTTTGGCCCGCGTCACCACCGCCTCGGTAGCATAGGAGCGTACAAGCTTCGGCCAATATTTTTGCAGCAGCTGCGTGCTCGCGAAAATATCAGCCCAGACAATCTCTCCGTTCACCGCAACCACTACGCCCACTGCGTTCTTATCGCGCAGTTGACGGATGACGCTTTCGTAGTTACGCTGCACCGGTTCGGCGACCGAATCCACCTTCTGCTGCACTTCTTTGTTATCCATTACCCGAGCGTAAGAGGTGGTCGAATTCACTTCCGCGGCAGCCGGAGCTGGAACCATCATCGCCAGCGCCTCCTTCGACTTTCCCACGTTGTCCCAAACTTGCTGCTGACTCTGGGCGCCCATCGCGCTTCCCCGCACGCCTGGCGAGGCAAAGACACCGCCAGCGACGCCGCCCCCGCTGAATTGGTTCTTACCATTCGCCGCCACCCAGCGTCCAGGTTCGACGCAGAAAACGCTCAAATCCACAGGGTCACTCTCCGCCGGCACGATGCGATCTTTGCCGATGACGCGATCCTGCTTGCCACCAGTAACTATCTCGCCCGCGAGCAGTAACAACGGCCGCTTCGAGTTATTAACCAGGACAAGTTGATTGACCTCCGCTCCGCGGACAGGCTGTGGATGAATGATCGACGAGTCGCCAGGTCGATGACGTATAAGGCCACGCGTCTGCCCAGCTTCCGTCACCACTACCTCGCCGCTGCGCAAGCCTTCATCCAACGTAAGAAACTCTGCCGTGTCATATGACTTACTGGCGACCACGGGAAAGACGGCAAGATTACCGCTGCGAATCGGATTCAGGAGAGAGTAAGCAGGCGCCGGTGCCACTTCGCCCGCTTGCACCAGGCACGGGATTGCAAACGCCGCAGCAATTATCAGAGAGATTGCCGCAAAGATTATCATTACCATCAGCCGCATATTGGGCCTCCGAGTGGTAAAGACACCGCCGGGTTCCTGAATGATTCCCCGATGTCTCATCTAGTCCAGGGCACAAAACCCGCGAGAAGCATTAAGGAAACCCGATGCAGCAACGACACAACTCCCACCGCGTGCGCATGATTTTCCGCTTGCGCCGCCTACCCCGGCACACCAAGTTAGAGCGTGCCGGGGTGCTCAACCGCGAGTCTTCCAGGAGTGTCTTTCTCTGCTCGCTGAACACAGAACGTACGATTTCTACTTCCTTGCGTCTAAATAATTGCTAGCATCAAATTGGGACAGCTCCACAGGTACATCCAAAGAGGCACAAGCCAAAAGAGGTAAATGCTGAGCAAATGCTAAAGTCCGCCCAACCCGGCGATGGAGAGGCCGCTGCGGCCCTAACTGCGGCTCTGTACGAGCGCAGCGGGGCGGCGGCCTATGGCCTCAGCGTCGAGCACTTCGCCGCCATACTCGATGAAATTCTGCATAAGTATTTCTTGCAGAATTCGACCCACGCTTCGCCACAGCAAAAAGCTGACTTCTGCGCCGGGCTCCGTCTGGAAGAACTGGCGCTGGCGCGCGCTTGTGCCGCAGGAAACGAGCAAGCCTGGCACGACTTCATCAGCCGCTACCGCCAGAAGCTGCACCGCATGGCGCTGCACATTACACGCGACGGCGCGCACGCCGCTGACCTGGCCGATTCGCTGTTCGCCGATCTCTATGGCGTGAACGCTCGCGAGGATAGGCGCAAATCGAAGCTCCTCTCCTACACCGGCCGCGGTTCGCTCGAAGGCTGGCTGCGCACGGTCATGGCGCAGGAGTTCATCAATCGCTATCGCAAGCAGAAACGCACCGTCAGCCTGGAAGAGCAGACAGAAGAAGGTGTGCAGTTTGCCGCGGCGGTCCCTGAACCGGTACCCGCCTCAGACGGCATTTCGCAGCAACGCCTGGAAGTGGCAACCGACCAGGCGTTGGCGGAACTTTCGTCCGAGGACCGGTTTACGCTGGCGTCTTATTATTTGGATGGACGGACCCTGGCCGAGATCGCTGGTACGCTGGGGTTGCACGAATCGAGCGTCAGCCGGCGCCTCGACCGGCTCGCAACCGGGCTCCGGAAGCGGATTCTGGCCGGCCTGCGCATGCAGGGAATGAGCCATGCCCAGGCCGCCGAAGCGCTCGAAACCGACGTCCGGGACGTAGGCTTAAATTTACGCTCGCGTTTGACGCAAGATTCCGGCGAGAATACGTTCCCTGGTAGTAGGAAGGTCCCAGCGCAGGACGCTGGCGACGGAAGCGCTGATTGACAGAACTAGACAGAACGAATAAATGACTGACACACCCAAAATCGTGATCGATCGCCTGCGGGCCGCTCTGCCAGATCAAGCGCATCCGGACGCCGATCTACTGACCGCCTTTGCCGAGCAGACGCTTTCGCCGACCGAGCGCGAAGGCGTGCTCGAGCACCTGGCACTCTGCGGCGACTGCCGCGAAGTGATCGTTGTGGCGCTTCCGGCTGCGGATATTGCCGATGCTCCAGCCGCGATTGAAACAGAAACTGTCCGAATCAGGCAGCGTCAAGCGAAGCCTGAACGAAGCTGGCTGAATCTCGTCTGGCCGACGCTTGCCGGGCCAAATTTACGCTGGGCCGCGCTGGCTGCCGGCGTCGTGCTGGCTGCATCGTTGTTGATGGTACATCCTGGAAAAATGGCAGCCGGGAAAGCCGAATCAGGCGATGGTGCCCTCCGCAAACCGCCAGAGCGCGCCTACCCCTGGCTTCCGAGTCGCAGATCGCACCGTCGTCAGTCCCATCGGCGGAAGTCCAGCTGCCGAAGCAACTCAAAGCTGGATCACGCCCAGCAGGCAAGCAGTCGGCACCGGCAGCGCCCGAACCCTCCGAAACCCTGATAGCGCAGAACGACGCACCTCCGATTGAAAAGGCCAAGCCCGCGTCGCAAGGCACCGAGACAACAGGCGCCGAGCCCAAGAAACCGATACAAACGACAGCAGAAAACCGAAGCCGACCTAACCCCCGGGCTGGCTCCGTTGCAGAGCCGGAGCGCGATGTCGACCGCCACATTTTCGTCCCTTGCCAGCCCATCTTTGACGCAGCACAATTCCACTTGGACGATCGCCGCAGGCGTCCTGCAACACTCACTCGACAGCGGCCAGAGTTGGCAGAATGCTTTGCACGCGGACCATCCCTTGCTGTGCTATGCCAGTCACGGCGACGAGGTATGGACCGGCGGGCAGGCAGGTACGCTGTTCCACTCTACTAACAATGGCGTGACCTGGGTGCAGGTACAGCCTTCCATCAAGGGCCAACAACTTACTGCCGACATAACTCAAATTGATCTGAGCGGCGCGATGCAGATTGTAGTTTCCACCAGTAACAACGAGGTCTGGAGCAGCGCCGACGGCGGCAAGACCTGGCAGAAGAAGTGATAGTGGTTCTGATAGGTCGGGGAAGCGCATGGCATCGGCCGTGCCGCTACGAGCCACATAAACGCGGTTTAGCCCCTGAGGCGCCTGACAGAGCCTTTTCCTGGCCTCCCCCTTCCCTCGTACTTTCAATCTTTTACGCCCCGACTCCGCGAAGTAACGTTACCTCCGCGCAGCGTCCCGCGGTACTCCTTTACAAGCTCAACATTACGAAAGTGACATTTACAGCAGGGCCAAGTGGACATAGGATGAGCGAGTAGTTTGGCAGTTCTGGGGGAGGGCTGCCGGAGGACGCCCTGAGCTTAACCGCTCAGGGCGTTTCTTATTGCCCGCCAAAATCCACCCGACCACCATCTGCTCAAGCCTCATTGTGACAGCCCACGTGTAGTTGCATGTTCACTTCTTAACTTCAGGGGAGGCGGTCGCCGTCGGTTTCCAATACGCCGTGGTCCCTGCAAAGTGGACCAGCCGGAACGAGTCGTCCACCTGGAACAGGGATTCGGCGTGTCCCAGAAAAAGGTAGCCCCCGGGCAACAGATTGGCATAAAAATGCTGCACGACCCGGCGCTTCGAAGCCAGGTCGAAGTAGATCAGCACATTGCAGCAGAAAATGACGTCCATGCCCTTCTGGAACAGCATTTTGCCGTCGTCACGAAGATTGATGCGATCAAAACGGATTTGCGATTTGAGCAGATCGTTGGCCTGGAGTTTCTTGTCGCCGGCATCTCTGAAGTATTGCCGGCGCAGCGCGTCGCTGGTATTGCGCATGGCATACTCTCCGTAAATGCCGGCGCGTGCAATTTCGAGCGAGTTATCGTTCAAATCGGTGGCCAGAATGTCCCAGCTCCAGCCGGCAAGCAGCTTGTTTCTTTCTTCGAGCAGAACCATGGCCAGCGTGTGCGGCTCTTCTCCGGTCGAGCAGCCGGCGCACCAGAAGCGCAGACGTTTGAGGCCGATCAAGTCTTTGCTCTGCAGAATCTGCGGAAGAATCACGTTGCGCAGCGCTTCCAGTTGCGCGGGATGGCGGAACATGTAGGTTTCGCCGATGGTGATTTCGTTTAGCAGCAGGCGCAGCTCCGCCTCGCGGTTTCCGCGCGTAGTGAGGTGTTCCAGATACTCCGCCGGACTAGTCACTCGAAGCGCGATCATCCGCCGCGCACAACGCGAGATCAGGAGATAAAGCTTTTCCTCGGCGTGATAGATCCCGGAGATTCGGTAAACCAGATCGCGGATCTTCAGATATGCCGGATCAGCCGGATTGGTATCCGGAGTCATGGCGCGCTGCGCTTTTGCGGTTCCGATCGCCATGTGTTATTAACTCTCTTAACAGACGTCAAGCTCAGAACGAGTGCGCAGCGCTCGCGAGAGCTCTCCGCATTGCCACCCGACGCACCACTTCGGCCCCAATGTCGGCCAGAGGATAAACGCGATGGGCAAGGCCGGACGCAACCACACTGCCCGGCATGCCCCAAACCACCGACGAGGCTTCGTCCTGCACGATGATTTCCCCGCCCGCCTCTTTTACGTCCGCCGACCCGCGCGTGCCGTCCGCGCCCATGCCGGTGAGTACCACCGCCAGCACGTTGGCGCCATAGGCCTGAGCCGCCGAGCGAAACAGCACATCCACCGACGGCCGGCAGGAATTTTCCTGAGGATCATGGTTGATGCCCAGCACGAATTCGGCTCCCCGGCGAGCCACCGTCATGTGCTGATCGCCGGGAGCAATCCAGATTTGACCGCGACGTAATTTTTCCCCCGCCTTGCCTTCCCGCACCTCGAGCTGCGAGAGAGTGTTGAGACGCTCGGCGAGCAGGCGCGTAAACAGCGGCGGCATGTGCTGCACGATCACGACCGGCACCGGGAAATCCGCAGGCAGTTGCGGGACCAGCGCCGTCAGCGCGTTCGGTCCTCCCGTGGATGTGCCGATCGCAACCACGTCGATCCGCGCCTGCGGGCGGGCGGAGAATGCGGCAGGGCGTGGGCGCTGGCCGCAGCTGCGGCACCCGCGCCGCGCACAACGACTTGATTTTCCGAATCAGCTCTTCCCGCACTCCCGTTCCTGCTCCGGGGTCGGAGCGATCGGAGCGATCTGACCGAACTGAACGATCGTGGTAAGGCCGTACGAGGGTTTGGTGACGTAGTCGCTCGCTCCCCGCGCCAGCGCATCCAGCGTCGCCGTCGCGCCGCGCTCGGTCAGGCTGCTGAACATAATCACCGGCAATCTTGGATAAAGTTTGCGAATCTCAACCAGCGTCTCCAGCCCGTCCATTCCCGGCATCTCGATGTCGAGCGTGACCAGATCCGGCTTGACCTCCGGAATCCGCGCCAGCGCCTGATAGCCATTCCCTGCCGTTCCAGCGACCACGATCTCCGGGTCGGACGCCAGCAGATTGCCCAGCACTTTTCGAAGCACTACAGAATCATCAACGATTAATATGCGAAGTGGTTTCATATGTCTCGCTACTCAGCGCGCGCCGGCCGCATGCCTCGCCGCCTTCATCAAGGGATCTTCACCCTGATGCTTCGCGCTCCGGGCGCCGACTTTGAAGCGGCCGACCAGGTCGCGCAGCTGGTTCGCCATGCGCGCCAGATGCACGGTCGCGGTCTGCGCTTCGCCGACGTTGGTCGAGGTGTCCTGCGCGGCGTCCGCAACGCCTTTGATGTTGCTCGAAATCGTGCTCGCTCCGTTGCGCGGCTTCCGACACATTGCGCGCCATCTCGCTGGTAGTCGCACTCTGCTGCTCGACCGCGCTGGCGATGACGGTGGAGATATGGCTGATCTTGTCAATCACACCTCGTATCCCTCCGATCGCCGAAATTGCGCCGGTGGCGTTCGCCCGGATGACGGTGATCTTCTGCTTGATTTCTTCCGTGGCTTTGGCGGTCTGTTTGGCCAGTTCCTTGACTTCGTTCGCCACCACCGCGAATCCTTTGCCGGCCTCGCCGGCGCGGGCCGCCTCGATGGTCGCGTTCAGGGCGAGCAGGTTGGTCTGTTGCGCGATCGACGTGATCACCTCGATCACCTTTCCGATTTCCACGCTGGAGTCGCCCAGCCGCGACACCGTCTGATTCGCCGATTCGGCGGCTTCGACCGCCTCGCCCGCAATCCGCGCCGCCTCGGTTGCGTTCTTCGCAATCTCGCCAATCGTCGAATTCATTTCCTCCGCGCCCGAGGCCAGGGTCTGAAGGTTGGTGCTGATCTGAAGGCCGGCTTCGGAAACTACCTGCGCCTGCGCCGTCGTCTCCGCGGAATTAACTGTGATCTGCTGGCTGGTAGCGGAGAGTTCTTCGCTCGAAGCCGCCACCTGCTCGGCCGTCCCGGCAATCGACTGGATCAACTCGTGCAGGTTGTTCTTCATGCCGTTGAGCGCGCCCCCCGCCCGGCCGAGCTCGTCATTACTTGTGATCCGCACGTCCTCGGCCACTAGATTGTTGTCCCCAATCTGGTGAATCAGGGCCTCCATGTGAGCGATCGAGGCGGAGATGGAGTGGGTGATAACCGTGGCCACGACCAGCCCGATCACCATGCCGGCGAACGTCAGCGTCACCACCATGAAGCGCACGCGGCTTTCAAGCGCCGCCTGCTCTTTCATCAAGTCGTCTTTGGACTTGTTCTCCAGATCCGACATATCGGCGACCGCCCGGTGCAAACGGATTCGAACTTCTCCCGTGTGCGGGCTGAAGGCGAGTTCTTCGGCCTCTTTTGTGTTTCCCGCGCGGCGCAACTCGATTTCCCGGTCGGCAGTTGCCCGAAATTCGTCATAGGCGCCGCGAATTTCTGCGTAGAATTTCTTGCCATCTTCAGTTACGAGCAGCTTCCCCAGCCCATCCATGCTGTCGGCGAATTGACGTTTTCCCTCTTCATCGTGCTGCAGCAGCTCTTCTCTTCCCGCCAGAAGAAAGCCCCGCACCCCGCTGGTCTGCTTCTCAATCGCGGTTTCAATTTGCGAAGTCATTTCTTTTCTGGTCATGACCGTGTCCATGCCACTGGAAATTTGCGCCAGCTCACCCACCGCGTTGTACGCCACCAGTCCGAGGGCCCCGAGGACGATCAGGAGTCCGCCAAAACCCATGCCCAGCTTCATCTTTAAGCTCAGCCGCCGCATCGCCATCTCCTCCGTGTTACGAGCCCGTACGCTCAGCCCTGACTGCTCCGCCCGCTCTTCAATGGCTCGGTCAATTGTTTTGACTAGCAGCCTCGATCTTGCATACCTCGTCGGTATCGACCACGTGCAAAAGCTCGAGATCGAGTTTGTGTACTCCGACAATCACCGATCGCAAACGCGCCGACAGCATTTCCGGCAAAGCCTCAAAGCTCTCGTCTTCAACCTCCACCACGTTGCCCACTTCATCGGCCAGCAGACAGACCGTCCCTCCAGCCGCGCGCACCACGAGGCAGACCGGGGTCATATCGGCGGGACGCTCCGGCAATTCCAACTGGTGCCGCAGTTCGAGCGCGACCACGACTTGTCCGCGCAAATTCATCAGGCCGCTCACCACCGCCGGAGCCAGCGGGACCGGCCGCAACTCGCGATACGTAACCACTTCCTGAATCTTTTGCGATTCCATTCCAAACAGCAGGCGGTCGAGATAAAACGTGCAGAATTGGCGGGCGTTTGACATCGCATCAGCTTCCAGCCGCTTGAGCCGCTGCCGACGCACACACTTCGGCGGCGCCCAGCAGGGCCGGAACATCGAGCAACTCGGTCACGCGTCCCTCAATAACGGAGCAGTGCAACACCCCGGCCCGGGTCGCGGAAGAACGCGGTTCGATCGTGCTTTCGACAATGTCGAGAATCTGGGTCACCACCAGACCGAAGGACTGATGGTCGTGTTCCAGAACCAGCACCGGTAGCAAGGCCGTAGTTGAGAGGGACTGCGGGTCCTCGGCGGATGGCTCGCCGGGAGGAAGGTTCCACTGATGCTCGAGCGCCTGACTCACGCGGATGAGCGGAAGGATCTGCCCCCGGTACTGCGTCACCCACTGCTTTCCCGAACGCTCAACCTTCGTACCCG
This sequence comes from uncultured Acidobacteriaceae bacterium, assembly GCA_963826845.1. GTDB lineage: Bacteria > Acidobacteriota > Terriglobia > Terriglobales > Acidobacteriaceae > Acidiflorens. The sequence continues at coordinate 49,286 of CAWGYS010000007.1, read as the reverse complement.
GAATGTTTTCGAGACGCCGCAGCAGTTGCAGCGGCACCGCCATCCGCGCTCCCGCCGCGCCGGTGAACAGCACAAGCTTTTGTGGGACCGCCGCGCCCGCCACCGCAGTTTGCACTTCCGCGTCCGCCAAACGCTCCCGTCCCTCAGCCGGAATGTTTGAGCGTTGCGCGAGGCCGAGCACGTCCAGAATCAACGCCACTTTACCGTCGCCCATGATGGTGGCCCCGGCGTAAACGCTGATGTTTTTCAATTGCTGGTTAAGCGGCTTGACGACGATTTCCTCGGTGTCGTTTATCTCGTCCACCACCAGTCCGAACCGCCGCCCATCGGCTTCAAGCACCACAATGTTGACGCGCCCCGAATTGACGCCAAGCCGAGGCACGGTTGCTGGCGCGGCCGGCGCCGCGTTCGTTTGTAGCGCGCTCGCCAGATGGACCAGCGGCAGCAGCCGTCCGCGTAACCGATACACCGGCGCGCCATGTATGTACTCGATACGATTCCGTGCCTGTTCTCCATCCAGGGCGACCAGTTCCAGCAGATTGACTTGCGGGACCGCATAGCGCTCGCCGGCGCTCGTGACAATCAGCGCGGGAATAATGGCCAGCGTAAGCGGAATCTTCATCCGCACCATCACGCCCTGACCGAGCTTCGACTGCAAGTCAACCGTGCCGCCAATTTTTTCGATGTGGTTCTTGACCACGTCCATGCCTACCCCGCGCCCGGAAACGCTGGTCACGGTTTCGGCGGTCGAGAAGCCCGGCAGAAAAACCAGGTTCACTATCTCGCGATCGCTCATGCGCCCGGCCGCGTCGGCGGAGATCAAGCCCTTCTGCACCGCCTTATTGCGAATCCGCTCCTGATCAAGTCCGGCCCCGTCGTCCGAAATTTCGATGTTGACCTGTCCACCTTCATGAAACGCGCGCAGCGCCAGCCGCCCCTCCGGATCTTTCCCGGCAACCTCGCGGACCTCGGGCCGTTCGATGCCATGGTCCACCGAATTCCTCACCAGATGCGTCAGCGGATCTTTGATGGCCTCGATCAGTGTCTTGTCCAGTTCCGTCTCCTCGCCTTCCATCTCGACCCGCACCCGTTTGCCGCAACCGAGCGCCAGGTCGCGCACCGTCCGCGGCAACTTGCTCCAGAGGTTGCCAATCGGCTGCATCCGCGTCTTCATCACGCCTTCCTGGAGGTCGCTCGTGATCCGGTTCAGCCGCTGAATGGTGGTTGCCAGGCCGCTCTCTTCAATGCGGTTGGCGAACTGCAGAATTTGGTTGCGCACCAGCACCAGTTCTCCAACCAGATTCATCAGGTGGTCGAGCAGGGCAACGTCGAGCCGGATGGTGCTGTCGCTGGCACTCTGTCCGCGCGCCGCCTGCTGCACCCGCAGCGCATCCACTACATCCGCCGGACGGACCGCGCCCTGCTCCACCAGAATCTCGCCCATATGCCGCGGGTCGCCTTCTTTCTGACTTTTGACGGCGAGCAGGATCTCGGCCGGAGTGACTCCGGCACAGCGCATCAGAATGTCGCCAATGGAGGTGTCGCCAGGCGAAGACGGCACGGCAGGCGCTTCGGGAGTGCTCGCCAGTACGATTTCCGGAACAACGATGACTTCGCTCTTCGCCGCCTCTGGAACCTTTTGCAGCCGCGTCAGCCGCGAAATCAGCGCGCTGTCGTCGCGCTCGCCCTCGACCCCGGAAGCCTCGATGCCAGCCAGCATCTGGCGGACAGCATCCACAGTGGCCAGCAGAGCGCTCGTGATCTCGCGATCCAGCGCCAGCTGCCCATCGCGCAACCGCCCCAGCAAGCTTTCACCGGCATGCGCCACCGCTCCCAGCTTGTCGAAGGCCAGAAAACCCGATGTACCTTTAATGGTGTGAATGGTGCGGAAAATACTGCCCAGAACCTCGCGATCGTTGGGTTCCTTCTCCAACGTAATCAGTTCCCGATCCAACCGGTCGAGGTTTTCATAGCTCTCGACCAGAAAGTCTTTAACAATGTCGTCGGAATCGTTCATAGCGAATACCGTGACCATCGGCATCGCCATCAAATCGCTTGAATGTAGAGCGGACACTCCTGTCCGCTGCCGTTGACCTTGGTGTTGCGCTTGCCTTTGACCTCGGTGTTGTTCGTGCTCTGGGATGTCGAAGATGGGAGGGTGGCTGAGGGCTGTTTATGAGAAGAATCAAACAGAATCTCTTGAATGTAGAGCGGACACTCCTGTCCGCTGCCGTTGACCTTGGTGTTGCGCTTGCCTTTGACCTCGGTGCTGTTCGTGCTTTGGGATGTCGAAGATGGGAGGGTGGCTGAGGGCTGTTTATGAGAAGAATCAAACAGAATCTCTTGAATGTAGAGCGGACACTCCTGTCCGCTGCCGTTGACCTTGGTGTTGCGCTTGCCTTTGACCTCGGTGTTGTTCGTGCTCTGGGATGTCGAAGATGGGAGGGTGGCTGAGGGCTGTTTATGAGAAGAATCAAACAGAATCTCTTGAATGTAGAGCGGACGCTCCTGTCCGCTGCCGTTGACCTTGGTGTTGCGCTTGCCTTTGACCTCGGTGCTGTTCGTGCTTTGGGATGTCGAAGATGGGAGGGTGGCTGAGGGCTGTTTATGAGAAGAATCAAACAGAATCTCTTGAATGTAGAGCGGACACTCCTGTCCGCTGCCGTTGACCTTGGTGTTGCGCTTGCCTTTGACCTCGGTGCTGTTCGTGCTTTGGGATGTCGAAGATGGGAGGGTGGCTGAGAACTGTTTATGAGAAAAATCAAATGGAAGGCGAGATGGAAATCCAAGTCAAAGGCAGCCGACAGGCTTGCCCCGAGCGCAGTCGAAGGGAGCGTCCGCTCTACATGGGCAGGTTCGAAAAGCTACACCGAATATGACACATCATCATTTGCAACCGCGAGCGCCGTGCTCTCGGGTACCGGAACTGCCTCGGCCGACCTGCTCCCCCGTCGCATGGCGACGATGCCGGTGCGCACCATTTCCAGCACACCATAAGGACGCAGCACTTCGAGCAGTCCGTCAATCTTGTCCTCCGCGCCGGTGATTTCGATGGTCAACGACTCAGGAGAGACATCCACCACCCGTGCCCGAAACACGTTCGCGAGTTCTAGCACGTGGGATCGGTCTTCATGTGTCGCCGCCACCCGAATCATGGCCAGATCACGCACAATCGCCGGCTGATTAGTAATGTTCTCGACCAGCAGCACGTTGACGAGCTTATATAAATTGGCCTCGATGCGGCGGGCCTGGTCGCGGTCGGCATCGACCGTGATGGTCATGCGCGACACTTCCGGCTTTTCCGTCCTCCCCACCGTAAGCGAGTCAATATTGAAGGCGCGCCGCCGAAACAGCGAAGCCACGCGCGTAAGCACGCCCGGTTTGTTTTCCACGTACACCATGAAAGTATTCAGCATAATTTCCGATTCATCTCTCATTGAATCATCGAGTATTGAGGTCAGAGGTGAGAGGTCAGAATGCAGAGGTAAAAACCTCAAGCTTCGGATGTTCTCACCTCTGCAATCTGACCTCTAACCTCTGACCTCACCTCACTCGTCCGCCGCCGTCTCCACAATCGGACTCGGCCGCCGAATCATGTCGTTGAGCGCCGCACCCGCCGCCACCATCGGATAAACCGTATCTTCCTGCTCCACCTTGAAATTGATCAGCACCGGCCCCGCGTGCCGCCGCGCCGATTCGACCGCGGGCACCACGTCTGACCGCTCTGAAATCGTCATGCTGCGAATGCCATAAGCATCGGCCAACCGGGCAAAATCCGGATTCAGCAACGGCGTAGCCGCATAGTTGCGGTCATAGAAAAATTCCTGCCACTGCCGCACCATGCCAAGAAATCCGTTGTTGATGATCGCAATATTGATCTTCAGATTCTCCTGCACCAGCGTAGCCAGTTCGCACATCGTCATCTGGAATCCGCCATCGCCCGACCACCACCCAAACCTCAGCCTCGGGGCAAGCGACTTTCGCGCCAATTGCGGCCGGCAAAGCGAAACCCATCGTCCCCAATCCGCCTGAAGTAATCAGCGTGCGCGGACGCTCATGCTTGTAATACTGCGCCTCCCACATCTGGTGCTGCCCCACGTCCGTGACGACGATCGTGTTGCCGTCGCGCGTCTGCCGCCACAAATCGTTGATCACATGCGCCGCATAAAGATGGCCGCTGTCGGGCAGGTTCTGAATGTCGCGCACCGCGGAATCGCCCTTCAGACGGTCAATCGAATCCAGCCAGTCACTGCGATCGATGGATTCAACCTTCGGCAGCAACTCCAGCAAAACTTCGCGCAAATCGCCGACCAGTGGCACATCCACTTTGACATTCTTGTTGATCTCCGCCGGATCGATCTCGATATGAATCTTCTTCGCATTCGGCGCGTAAGTTTTCAAGTTGCCGGTGACGCGATCGTCAAAGCGCATGCCGAACGCCAGCAGCAGGTCCGCCTCCTGAATCGTATGATTCACCCAGGCTTCGCCGTGCATGCCCATCATGCCCAGATTCAGCGGATGCGATGCCGGAAACGCGCCCAACCCCAGCAGCGTCATCGCCACCGGAATCCCCGCGCGCTCGGCAAAATCGCGCACCTCCCGCATCGCTCCCGAAACGATGATGCCGTGTCCGCCAAGAATCAACGGCCGCTTCGCGTTGTGGATCAACTCCAGCGCCCGCGCATACTCCGCTGGAGCCGGCGACAGGTCGGGACGATACCCCGGCAATTGCGGCTTAGCCGCTTCCCAATCAAACTCACACGTACCCTGCTGCGCGTCCTTCGTGATATCGATCAGCACCGGCCCCGGCCGTCCCGACCGCGCCACATAAAAAGCTTCGCGCACCGTCCGCGCCACTTCGCTGGCGTGGGTTACCAGGTAATTGTGCTTGGTAATCGGCAGGGTCACGCCGGTGATGTCCGTTTCCTGGAACGCATCCGACCCAATCAGCTTGCTGCCCACCTGCCCGGTGATGCAGACGATCGGCGAGGAGTCGAGCATGGCCGTGGCGATGCCAGTAACCATGTTGGTAGCTCCCGGCCCCGAGGTCGCGACCGCAACGCCGACCTCTCCACTGGCGCGCGCGTATCCGTCCGCCATGTGGGTCGCGCCCTGCTCGTGGCGCACCAGCACATGATGGATCTTGCTATGCTTCAGCGCGTCATAAGCCGGCAGAATGGCGCCGCCGGGATAGCCAAAGACGACTTTCACGCCCTCCCGCTCCAGGCATTCCCAGAGAATCCTGGCCCCGGTCAGGGTGGTTGTGTTGGCGTTCGCTGCGCCTGCGGTCGGCGTGCTTTTCCGATCTGCGGCCTTCTGTTGCGTCATGCGATCTCCCAAAAACTCCCGAAAGGGCAAAAAGCTGGAGTTAATAGTAACCGACCGACCGGTCGGTTGCAAGTACAAAGGCGAACGCTTTCCGCAGGTCGCAAGGCATCGAGACAGTTTTGGGGAACCCTCGGGCTTTCGTATCAGGGCATCGCTTCAGCGATGCCGCAAGCTCTCTAAGGCCAGATGCCCCTTCAGGGGCCGGCACCAGCGCTCTACAGGGACGGGCGAGGCCGCCCGTCCCCTAAAGCAATTCCTACATCCCCGGCCCATCCGGATAAGTCGGCAAGATCCGGAGGCCGCGCCGGCAGCATCTTTGGATTAGCCTTGATCTGCTCCATCAGCATCTCCACCGCTTTCTCCAGTTGCGGATCCTGCCCCTTCAAAACCAGGTCCGGGGGATTATCCACGACCACATCCGGCTGCACGCCGCGGTTCTCGATCAGCCACTTGCTGTCGAGCCCATACAGAGCAAACTCCGGACGCGTGATGTAGCCGCCATCCATCAGCGGCATTTGCCCGCGGATGCCGCGCACGCCGCCCCAGGTCCGCTCGCCGATGAGCGGCCCCAGCTTGTAGTGTTTGAAGAAGTAGCTGAAGAAATCTCCGTCGGAAGCGGCATAGTGATTGGTCACGCAGGCCATGTATCCGTAGAAAACGTTGGACGGGTTCGTGCTCGACTCAAAGTTGCGGGCCGAACCCATGGCACCGAGCACGCGCCGCAAGCGCTCGAAAATCAGCCGATCCACAAAGCCGCCGCCGTTGTAGCGGACGTCGAAAATGATTCCCTCTTTGCGAATCTGCGGAAAGTACTGCTTGACGAACTCGTTCAGCCCCGCATCGCCCATATCGGGCAGATAGACATAGCCGATGCGGCCGCCGCTGGCCGCGTCCACTTTCTTGCGGTTGGTCGTCAATCATGTTCAGCTCGCGCAGGCTGAACTCATCGCCAATCGGCTTCACCACCACCTTGCGCGCGCCGTCCGCCGTCGCTTTCGAATTGACGGTGAGCGTGACCACCTCGTTGGCGGTATTAGTCAGCATTTCGTCGGGCGTCTGCGGAGCGCGCAACGCCCGTCCGTTAATCGCCACCAGATAATCGCCTTCCTTCACATTCACGCCCGGCTCGGTCAACGGAGAGCGCGCATGTGCGTCCCAGTTCTCGCCGGAATAGATTTTCTTGATCCGGTACATGCCGCTGGCCGCATCAACTTCATAGTCCGCGCCCAGCAATCCAACGTTCACCGGATGCAGGTCCGGCATATCGCCGCCGCCAACATAAGTGTGCGAATTCGATAACTCGCCGATCATCTCGCCCATGACATAAGTCAGCGAATAGCGATCGCCAACATACGGGAGTAACTGCGCATATTGATCTTTGGTCTTCTGCCAATCCACTCCGTTCATCGCAGCTTCAAAGAAGTAATCGCGTTCCTGCCGCCATACTTCGTTGAACATTTCCTTCCATTCCTGCGGAGGATCAATCTCAACCCGCATGCCGTCCAGCTTGAGCGCTCCCTCTCCAACCTTATGCGGAGAGTCCGGAGGCTTGGCATCGATGATCCCGGTCGGCCCGTCGCCATCTCCCCGATAGAGCAATTTCTGGCCGTCATGAGAGAGCGCAAAATGGTCGGCGCCATCCAGCAGCACTTTGTCTTTGCGTTCTTTCAAATCGTAAGCGTGGATTGCCGGGTTTTCGCCAGCGATCGGTCCCGACAGGCCCTGAATCGGCGCTCGTCGAGTAGTAGATCGCGTCCTTTGAAGCATCAAACGCGCGAATCACCGCCGGCGGAACGGCCAGAGCCACGATCCGATTCTGAATGCCGTCGAGATCGATCTTGAAAACTTTCGGAGGCTCCTTGGTCGCAGTCTCGGAAGCCTTCTCCTCGGGCTTCTTTTCCTCTTCCTTCTTGCTTGGCGTCTGCTTCGCGTTCTTCTTGTTGGTATTGCCCGCCTCGGGCGCCGGAGAGGATGCGGCCGCCGGCTCTTCGCTCTTCACTTTCACTTCATCGCTCAATGCCGGAAACGGCGAAGGCTCGTCCGCCGTCAGCGTAACCAGATAAACCCGGGTCGTTTTCGGATTCGCGAACTCGAAGTCAACATTGCCCAGCACTTCGTTGAAGTCGCGATCGGAAAGGAAATATAAGTATCGCTTCTCGGGATCAAACACTTCCCCGTAACTGTTATTGAGCGGCGAAGTTACAGCCGTGATCTTCTTGTCACTCAGGCTATACAGATACACCACCGAATAACCGGTATCTAAGTTCTTATCATAAGCCAGCCACTTACTATCCGGAGACCACGCATAATTCTGAATCTCGAAGAATTTGCCGCGATCAACCTCGACCGGCTTCTTCTCCTTGATATCGACATACCACAGTTTCAAGTCCTTGTCGGCCCACGCAATCTTCGAGCTGTCCGGAGACCACGCCGGCTGGAACATGAAGCCCTTGTGTCCGCTGGTGATCTCCTCTTCCACGCCCAGCCCGTCCTGCGGAGTAATGTAAATCTCATCTTCGCCGGTGCGGTCGGAAATGTAAGCGATCCATTTACCATTCGGAGACCACGCCACCTTCTGTTCACGCACTCCCGGAGAATTCGTCAGATTGCGGATACTTCCATCCTTTGCCGGAACCGTGAAAACTTCTCCGCGCGCCGCAAATACCGCCCGCTTTCCGTCAGGAGCGATATCGAAGTCGGTAATCTGCCGGCTCGCGTTCACCCAGTGCTTCATCGCCTGGTCGCGCTCTCCATTGACATAGATGGTCAGCTTCTTCGGCTGCCGCGTCTGCAAATCAAACGTGTATAAGATAACCGCCATTTTCAAAAATGATCGCATCCGGACCCAGGCTCGGCCACATCACATCAAACCCATCGAACTTAGTAAGTTGCTCGACCTGCTTACTGCCCAGGTCGTAGCTGTAGAGATTAAGCCGGTGTTCAGGCCCGCGATCGGAAGTGAAATAAATTGTGTTCCCGTGCCACATCGGAAAACTGTCGGTGTAGTCGGTGTGCGGGATGACCTGATCAACAACATTATTCTTGATGTCGTAGATCGTGATGTCCTGCGCCAGGCCGCCGGTGTAGCGTTTCCACTGCCGGAAATTTCGGAAGATCCGGTTGTACGCGATCTTGGTGCCATCCGCTGAGAACGAAAGCAGGCCGCCCTCATCCGGAGCCATCGGCTGCGGCAGTCCACCATCAACGCTCACCGTGAACTCGCGTTTAGTCCAGCCGTTCGAAGCGTCGCGCCGCGAAAGAAATACGATGCTCTTGCCATCCGGCGTCCAGCCGATCACCTGGTTGAGTATTCCCATGCGGTCGCTGAGCGGCTGCGCCGATCCCTGATAGAAAGTCAGCTGCTTAGGTTGACCGCCGTCCGACGACATTACATACACGTTGAAGTTGCCATCGTACTGGCCGGTGAATGCCAGCCACTTTCCGTCCGGAGAAAATTTCGGAAACAGCTCCCGCCCCGGATGCGAAGTGATGCGCCGCGCCGTGCCTCCCGCGCTTGACGCCAGCCAGAGATCGCCGCCATACATGAATGCGATTTTGTCTTTATAAATATCGGGGAAACGCAGCAGGCGTCCTTCTTGAGTTTCCTGCGCCGCCGCCAGGCAGGCGCAACCGATGACACAGCCGATCACACCAGTAACGACAATGAACGCGAAAATCCTACGGATAGAAATCATTCAGACATCCTCATGGGGAGATTGTTTGCGAGACGAACTACCAGCAAATCCATTTTCGACAAGCGCGATTGTATCAGCTTGCACGCTGTCGCTTCGAACACTATTCGCACACTGATTTTGACTCTTATTGGCTCGGCGCGTTAGCAGACGCGCGAACCGCCTCCTGGCAGGCGCCGGCGGCGGTCAACACTTTGTCAAACGCTGTATCTGTGCGGAGCTTCGCCAGCAGCGGATCGGAAAGCAGATTCTCGTGCGCACAATAATTCTGCTCCACCGCGCTTTGCAAGCAAATGCAGCGCCGCTTGTTTCTTGCCGCAGAACGCGAATATCGCTCCCTGGTAATACCACGTCTCGGCGTCGAGCTCGGCGGGCTGATTGGTTTCCGCCTCCTGCGCCATCCGGTCCAGATCGGTCGCGGGACGCAACTGCAGGCAGGCCTCCAGCAGATCGCGGTGATAACGCGGCGTGTTCGGCATGCGCTTCACCGCTTCGCGCGCTTCCTGCAACCTTTCCTTCGCGCAGCAGAATGGATGGCGCCACATACGCCGCCCACTCCGAGCCCGCATCCAGACGGACAAAATCCGCCGCCCGCGCCGTCTTTCCCAACTCCATGAACGCCCACGCGCAAGAGCGAAAAATATAGTTGCCGGGATCGAGCGTCAATCGCCGTGTTGCATTCGCTCGCCGACTGTTCGCAGCATCCCGGCGTAGCGATAGACATAACGCAACGCGAAATGCGCCTCCGCACTCTCCGGACGACGCTTCACCAGCGCCAACGCCGCCTGGTACGCCTTTCCGAGTTCACCTCGCTCCACGTGGTTGGCGATCAGTTGTCTGGCGGCAGTAACCCGATTCGGATCAAGCTCCACCGCACGTTCGCTGGCCTTGTTGGACTGTTGGAACATGGGCTCGCCGCCGTCGGAATAATCCGCGTCGTAGTAGCAGCGCACTCCAAGCTGCTCCCATGCCGGCGCATACGTCGGATCCACTTCGACCACTTTCTCCAGCACCGCAATCGCATCTTTATTCGGCCCGGCATCGTGAGGCAGCGCCAGGCTGTGCAGATAAAGATCGTAGGCGTCCGCGTTTTTCGGGCGCGTGCCGGTATCGAGAAAACCGCCGCCGGCGCCGAGCGCGGGCAGCAACTCCTGACGGATCTTCGCCGCCATCTGCTCCTGCAACGCGATCAGATCCTGAGCCGGCCCGCTCACGCTGGTCTGCCACAAAAGCTTGTTACCCTCCACCTGGATCGCTTCGACCGTAATCAGCAGGTGGTCGCCCTGCTTCAGGAAGTGTCCGGTAAGAATGTTGGCGACGTGCAACTCGCGGCCCGCCTGCTGCGGATCAACGTCGTTGGCGACATACTTTCGCGTCGTCGCCGAGGGCCGAACGTCGAGCGTCCGCGTATAGGTCAGCGTGCTGGCGATTTCATCGGACAGAGCGAACCGCAGATACTCCACGCTGATGTCGCCATTCATGTTCTGCAGCGGCAGCACCGCAATCGTGTTCTTCGGCGCACCCCCGCCCGTCATCCGCCGCTGTTTTAAAACACCACGCTCCCACCGCGATCAGAACTGTTAGCAGCAGCGCGCCGACTCCCAACAGAAGATAAGTAGGGACCTTGCTCGTAGCCTGAAACGTGCTCGTGGCCAGCCGATACGGCAAGGCCGGACGCCGCGCCCCGGTCTTGGTCATCCCCGATTCCGTTTCCTTCCGCAGCGACTGCAAGATCGCCCTTCATGGCCAGCGCGTTCGGATAACGGTGGCCGCGATCTTTTTCCATGGCGCGGCCGATAATGCCTTCGAAATCCACGGGCAGCGCCGGGTTGAGGGTCAGCGGAGAAACCGGCTTCTGGTTCAGCACCGCGTCGAGCGTGGTGATCACGTTGCCCGTGGCAAACGGCTTCTTGCCGGTCGACATTTCATAGAGCACCACTCCCAGCGAAAACAAATCGCTCCGCGGATCCAGTTCTTCGCCTCGCGCCTGCTCCGGAGACATGTAAACCGCCGTGCCCGGAATCACGCCCATCGCGGTCAGCGAGTCCTCCAGCGCGGCCTCGCTCGATCCCGGTTCAGGCACCGATCTTGGCCAGTCCGAAATCGAGGATCTTCGTCTGCCCCGTCTGCGACACAAAAATATTGGCCGGCTTGATGTCGCGATGAATAATTCCCTTGGCGTGCGAAGCCGCCAGCGCATCCGCCACCTGGATGCCGATGTCCAGAATCTCGTCGATCTCCATCGGCTTCCCACGCATCCGCTCCTTCAGGCTGATGCCTTGCAGCTTCTCCATCACAATAAAGGGATGGCCGCCGTTGTCATCAATGTCGTGAATGGTGCAGATGCCGGGATGGTTAAGCTGCGAAGCGGCGCGCGCTTCGCGCATGAAGCGGTCGAGGGATTTCTTGTCGTGCACCATCTCCAACGGAATGAACTTGAGGGCAACGTGCCGGGACAGGCGCGTGTCTTCCGCCTCATACACCACGCCCATGCCACCACCACCGAGCTTGCCAACAATGCGATAGTGGGAGACTGTCTGGCCGATCATTCCGGAGGCCTCAGTGCCGTTCGCGGCTATGGTAGGCCGGTGGAGAAGCTCAGGTCAACCCTCGCGCCGGATAGTTAGTCCGGAACGCTCTTCGGCCCCAGAGCACCGCCCACAAGAGCTTGCCTCGGCGCAGCCGCTGGAGTAGGCTTTCAGCGCCTGTAAGTCGGCTTTCGAATCCGGGTGCCAGTCGTTAAGGCTTCTGGCGCCATTTGCCGATTCTTCAAACGTATCTCTAAACGATCTGGATTTACGGGGATGCATGGGCCGGCTAAGTACTGGCCCCTCCTCAAACGGCCAGTTGGCCTGACGAGATAGATTCGCTGGGGTGTGCGGGACGATGAGTGTGGGACTGAGTGTTGAACTGAGTGTGGGACCGAGTGCGCGACCGAGTGTGGGATTATGACCGGCCGTTCGTTCCTTGACGGAGCGAAACTCGACGGGGCCGAGGCCGCGGGTTCAAAACCGATGCAGGCCCTGGTCGTCGACGATTCCGCCGTCTATCGCAAATTGATTGGCGATCATCTGCGCAGCTGGAATTTTGCCGTCACCCTCGCCTCGACCGGCTCCGAAGCCTGGCAAATTCTCGAGCAGCCTAACTCCCCTAAGCTGGTTCTCCTCGACTGGGTGCTGCCCGATCTCGATGGCATTGAGCTTTGCCAGCGCATCCGACAGGCCGGATTATCCAGGCACTACGTTTACGTCATCCTGCTGACCAGCAAAGAAGGCCGCCAGAACATGCTCGACGCCATGCAAGCCGGAGCCGACGACTATCTGGTCAAGCCCTTCAATGAACTGGAATTGAAAGCGCGCCTGCTGGTCGGTAAGCGGATTCTCGACTTGCAGGAAGAACTCGTTTCCGCCCGCGAAACCATGCGTCACGCCGCCACCCACGATAACCTCACCGGCTTGATGAATCGCGGAGAAATTGTCGAGATGCTGGAGCGCGAATTGGAGCGGTCGCGGCGCGAACGCCACCCGGTGGGCGTGATCCTTGGCGACATCGATCATTTCAAGAGCGTCAACGATACTCTCGGCCATCTTTTCGGCGATGAAGCGCTCCGCGAAATCGGCCGCCGCCTGCGCGCCCAACTCCGCGTCTATGACGGAGTCGGCCGCTACGGCGGCGAAGAGTTTCTCATGATTCTTCCCAACTGCGATTTGCCCAACGCCGTGCTGCGCGCCAACGAACTGCGCGAGACCATCGGAAGTTCTCCAGTCTTGTGCGCGGGCGAGGAACGTCTGATCACCATGAGCATGGGAGTCGCCGTCTCCGAATGCGAGGGGAAAAATGAAGTAGAAGTCCTGTTGAATCATGCCGACGCCGGCCTCTACGCAGCCAAAGAAAAAGGCCGGAACCGGGTCGAGCACTTCGCCGCGGGAGCCAAACGAAAAACGGCTGCGCGCACGCGCAAGAGCTAGCGCCTCCACCTCTTCTCCCACGAGTGGGAAGACTTGATCCAGCCCTGGAACGGTCCCACTCAAGCCAAAACTATGCTTGAATAGGCCACCCGTCCGATTTCCTTGCGTCGTATTGACAACAGACCTCCCATCAACCATAATTTCGGCGCCTGATCCTTCCTTCTTATTCGCGCTGCTTCCCCCGAGTGTTTTAGCAATTTTCTATTGCTTCAGAGAGAAGTTGGGCCGATACCTCTGGAGCCAGTCTTCTGCTTAAGCGGACATATCCGAAGGCTTGGAGGATCCATGAACCACTACATGTGTAGAAGCCACTCTAGAGTCGGCAAGGTCGCCTTGCCGAGTCCCCGCGTTCACGAAGGCCCGATGAAAGCGGCCGCAATTGCAATCCGCACCAGTCTGACGCTAGCGTTCCTCGCTACGGCAATCCTCGCTGCGACATTGCTGGCGGCCCCACCCGCGGCGCAGGCGCAAACCGAAAGCGTGCTCTACTACTTCGAGTACGGGAACGGGGATGCTCCCAACTCCACCTTAGTCCTTGATTCCCAGGGCAATCTCTTTGGCACCACCAAATATGGGGGAACGCACGAAAAGGGCGTTGCTTTCGAGCTGGCTCCCGACGGCACCGAAAGTGTGCTGCACAATTTCTGCGGCAGCGTGTCCGCCTATCCCAATGGCCTGATCTCCGACGCGGCCGGCAATCTCTATGGAGTAACCGCCGGTCTCGGCCTACACGGCGGTCACGGCTATTACGGCACAGTGTTTGAGCTGAAAAACAGAAGTAAGATCCGCAAGGGCCTGCGCTACGGCTTCGACAGGCATTACGTCTTCACCAACAATAACGAGGCAACCAGCGGAGCCGTTCCGGTTGCCGGTCTAGTTGTTGATGCGCAGGGCGATATCTTTGGCACAACGTCGATGGGAGGCGCTTTCGATTCTGGCACGATCTTCGAGGTCACACCTCCCCGCACTGAGTCAGTCCTCTACAACTTTACCGGCGGCGCCGATGGCTTTCATCCCTATGGCGGATTGATACGGGACAGCCAGGGAAATTATTACGGCACAACTTTCCAGGGAGGCATCGCTGGTTCCGGCTGCAATTTCGGTTGCGGAGTGGTTTTCAAGCTCGCTGCGGACGGGACTGAAACCGTGCTCTATGACTTCACCGGCGGCACCGACGGGTCGGGCCCGCTCGCGGGCCTGGTACTCGATGGCCAAGGCAACCTCTACGGCACAACGGTCGGCGGCGGAAATCTCACTTGCAGCGGAACCGGCTGCGGAGTCGTTTTTAAAATAGCTGCGGCGGGCGGCGAGACAGTGCTCTACAGCTTTCTCGGAGCCAGCGACGGAGCGCATCCGCAATCCAGTTTGATCCTGGATGGCCAGGGCAATCTCTACGGCACAGCCTACGAGGGCGGAGGTTCGAACTGCAACGGGTACGGTTGTGGAACGGTTTTCGAAGTCAGCGCGACCGGCGAAGAGACCGTCCTCTATCGCTTCACCGGAGGCACGGACGGCGGCACACCGTTAGCTGGCTTAGTAATGGATGGCCAGGGCAACCTCTACGGCACAACAGAATCGGGCGGCTCTGGATGCGTCTCCGGCTGTGGAGTGATCTTCAAAATCACGCCGTAGCTGCCCGAAAGCCGGGAGTCGGTCTTCTACAATACAGCGATGCCGCCAACTGCTGCCCACGTGTCGACCGACCTTGCAATCCGCATCAAGCAGTGCGCCCGCGATACCGGATTCGATCTCTGCGGCATTTCCCCCGTCCGCGACTTCGACGAACTCGACGTCTTTCCCGCCTGGATCGCGGAGGGAAAACACGGCGAGATGAAATACATGGAGTCTCGCAATGACGCTGGTGAACTGAAGCGCGCCACCCTCGCCCGGGTCGCTCCGTGGGCGCGCAGCGTGATCGTTTGCGCCATCAACTACAACACCAGGCATCCCTACTCGACGCAGTCAGCCGATGCGAGCCAAGGCTGGATCTCCCGCTACGCCTGGGCCCGCGAGGATTACCACGAATCCGTGCTGCGCCGCCTGCGGCAGGTCGAAGATGCAATCCGCGGAATAGTTGAGGCAACTGGCGACTGCGCACCGGATGGCGGGGACTTGCATTTTCGTTCCTACGTAGACACCGGCCCGCTGATCGAGCGCGTCTACGCCAAGTACGCGGGCGTAGGATGGATCGGCAAGAACACCTGCATCATCAACCAGCAACTCGGATCGTGGCTGTTTCTAGGCGTGATCCTGACCTCGCTCGACTTCACGAAGAACGGCTTTACGAAAAACGATTTCAATAATAATGATCTAGCGCTCGATCTGCCCGCGCCCGATCGTTGCGGAACCTGCACCCGCTGCATTACCGCCTGTCCAACCCAGGCGATCACCGCGCCCGGAGTGCTCGACGCCCGCCTCTGCATCTCCTATCTAACGATTGAGAAGCGAGGCGAAATTCCAGAAGATCTCCGCGACGGCATGGGGCGCCACCTCTTCGGATGCGACATCTGTCAGGACGTTTGCCCCTGGAATCGCAAAGCTCCCGCAACTTCCGCGCCGGAGTTCCAGCCACGCGAAGGCCTGGTCAATCCCGCGCTCGACTGGCTAGCCGAAATGCAGCCGGAAGAATTTCGTGAGGTCTTTCGCGGATCACCAATCCGCCGCGCCAAGCTCTCCGGCCTGCGGAGAAATGCTGTGATCGCCATGGGCAACAGCGGCAACCAAAAGTTCGCGCCCACCCTGAAGAAACTTTCAGACGACTCAGACCCGGTGGTAGCCGAACACGCGCGCTGGGCAGCGGCAACTCTTGAACAGGAATCTTAGGCACCTTCGTCTTTTGCACCCC
Source organism: uncultured Acidobacteriaceae bacterium (assembly GCA_963826845.1). Lineage (GTDB taxonomy): Bacteria > Acidobacteriota > Terriglobia > Terriglobales > Acidobacteriaceae > Acidiflorens. The sequence continues at coordinate 33,453 of CAWGYS010000007.1, read as the reverse complement.
ACCCGGCTCCGTACATTTACAATTCTCATCTCACCGGAGGACCCATGTTCCAGAAAGATCTGCTGCAAAACAAACGCATCCTAATCACCGGCGGAGGCACCGGCCTCGGCAAAGCCGCCGCCCAGCGCTTTCTGGAGCTGGGCGCCGAAGTCTACATCTGTGGCCGCCGCCAGGATGTTCTAGCCGCGACGGTGCAGGAACTGCGGCGCGGCGGCGAAAATAAAATCCACTCCCACCCCTGCGACGTGCGCGACCCCGCCGCCGTCGAAGCAATGATCGAGAGCATCTGGGCCACCGGCCCGCTCGACGTGCTCATGAACAACGCCGCCGGAAATTTCCTTGCCCGCTCCGAAGAGCTTTCGCTGGGAGCGTTTCAGTCGGTAATCGGCATAGTCCTGATGGGCACTCTGCACGCCACCATGGCCTGCGGACGCCGCTGGCTCGCAGCCAGCCACAAAGGCGTAGTGCTCAACATCACCACCACCTACACCACGACAGGCTCGGCCTACGTAGTGCCCTCCGCGGTGGCCAAGGCCGGCGTGCAGGCGCTCACTCGGAGCCTGGCCGTCGAATGGGGGAATCGCGGCATTCGCATGAACGCCATCGCCCCCGGACCGATTCCGACCGAAGGGGCGTTCTCGCGTCTGCTGCCGCGCGCGGAACTAGCGGAGGAGGCAAAAAAGCGCATCCCCCTGGGACGCTTCGGCACGAAAGAGGAGTTCGCCAACCTGGCTGCATTCCTGATCAGCGACGGCTCCGGCTACGTCAACGGAGATGTCGTAACCATGGATGGCGGCGAATGGCTCCAGGGCGCTGGCGAGTTCACGACGCTAGGCAGGGAGTTGACGGAAAGAGAGTGGGCAATGATGAAGCCAAAGAAAACTCCGCCGAAGGCGTGAGCCTTGTCCAAAGGTTTCAGGATTGGTTTCGGGAATCGTCTCGGGAAGGATTCTAGTTCGTATCGGTTCTAGTTCGTATCGGTTCTAGTTCGTAATCGGTTTTGATTCGTATCAGGGTATCGCTTTAGCGATACCGCACGCTCGCCAGAATAACGCCCCTTTAGGGGCTGCCGGCCCGATAACTCTGCAAAAACGAAAGCGTCCGGACTCAATAAAGAGTCTCCGGACGCCCGTCGAACAGCCCTCCCCCGAAGTCTGCTCACTGACAACTCTACGTTCAGACCGCCCGGCAGGGAATGGCACAAAAGGGGGACTCGTATAGGACAATCTGGTAGGGCCGCCAGGAATCGAACCTGCAACCCCGAGTTAGAAAAACGACCCCCAAAAACGGGTAATACCCGAGTATCCCCTTCTATTTCAGGTACTACAGGGCTATTTTTTCACCCGGCTTAGGTGTCCAGACCGTCTTTCTTTTCTTCGACTGGGTTCATCGCCGCCTTGAACCCCCGGATTCCATCTCCCAGCCCTTTGCCTAGCTCGGGCAGTTTCTTTGGGCCGAATACGAGCAGGGCGATACCGAAAATCACGATGAGATGCGTCGGCTGAAATAGACCTTCGAACATTGCAATTCTCCTTATTTGTATTAATCCACTACTATTCGAATAAGACTCCGTCAAGGTCGCCACATCGCTAAACTGCGCGACCCTGACGGAGGCTATGACACGGATGCTATGACACGGACGCACCGACTAAGATTGCGCTCCTCAGCAACCTTTATAGGAAATGAAGTCGCCGAGCGGATTCGGCAACGTCGGGTTGAAGGGTTCAAAAGCATAGGTTGTGGACGTGTCAAACCCTGCCGCTTTGGCGGCGGTGAGGTCGACAAAAGGCAGCAACGCGTTGACCGCCTGATCAATGTTTGTCCAGCACTGAGTTCTTTCGTATCCGTTGTTATTAGGCGGAGCGACGTTTTCGGCGATGCCCTGCAGGCCGGTGATGGTCGTTATCGGGCCGCCGTCCTGCGGAGCCACGTCGGGGCCGATAACCCGCGCCAGGGTTCGGTGGTCGCTTTCAATGCCCATGATGCGCGCCGCCGTGATCCGCAGCTGAACGGTGGTGAAATCGCGCACGCCGACGAGGTAGGCGGCGATGAATGCATCCTCAAGTGTGACGAGAGTGTTCAGCGTGGTTTGCGCATCGGCGAACATGTTCACCGGATAGTAGAACGCAGTAAACGGCGTCAATTGGTCGGTCACCGACTGCTCGAGCAGATAGTGAGACATTTCTTCCTGTAGCGCGCCTTCCAGATAGCCTTGATCGTCGGACGGAATCCGCGCAAAGAATGGAGAGGTGTTGATAATGTTGGAGTAGGTCGTAACCGCCAACGCCTCGGCGATCTCGGCCGCAATGAGGATGTTACGGTCGCTCTTCTTTAAGCCTTTGGATTTGGGCGTCTCCTCAGACGAAGCAGCGGATTCGCGATCCAGTGCCGAGGCCAGGCTGACAAAACCGCCTCCGGCGACAGCAGCGGTGGCTCCCGCGGCGACTCCGACTATGGCTGCGCGTTTGAAAAATGAACGTCTTGAAACGCCGGACGAACTTTCATCCGAGCTTTCATCGGCTGGCGTGATGGGTTCGATCTCTTGGGTCGTTTTCATGAATCATCTCCTGGGCAGGCTTGTTTGATTCCGTCCCGCCTACATTCTGAAATACGGACAGGAGCACAAATCGGATTGGTGGCAGCTGTCCGTTACAATCTTTGCCCGTTACAATCGGTGCCAAATGGGGCGGCAGATAGAACGAGCATGCTTATAGAAATCGGACGGGTCGAGGCGATCTTCCGCTATCCGGTGAAATCCATGGGCGGCGAGCGACTCGACGAAGCGCAGTTGGGTTGGCACGGACTCGATGGTGACAGACGGCTGGCATTCCGGCGGATTGATGACCACAGCGGGTTCCCGTGGCTAACAGCCAGCAAACTTCCCGAACTGCTCCTGTTTACTCCAGTCTGTCGTAAAGGAAGTGCTCGTGAAGGCGATGCTGGTGAAGGCGGTGCTCGCGAAGACGGCGCTCAGGGAAAACGTCAGCTTCCCACGCATGTTCGCACGCCGCAGGGCGAAGAGTTGCCTGTCTTTGCTGCGGAATTGGCGGCGGAGGTCGGACGCCGTTACGGGGCTCCGGTGGAGATGATGCAGATGAAGCATGGCATCTTCGATGACGCGAGCATCTCGGTAATCGCATCCGATACGGTGCGCGAGATCGCACGACTCGCAGGGCGTAGTCCAGACGTTCGACGATTTCGCCCGAATATCGTGGTTCGTTTACCGCAACCGGTTCCCTTCCAGGAGGACGAGTGGTTGGGCGGTGTGCTCTCCTTCGGTGAAGGAGACGAGGCTCCTGCCATCACGGTCACGATGCGCGACGTCCGCTGCGCGATGGTGAACCTTGATCCCGACACTGCAAGTCCGGCGCCGGAAGTGCTGAAGGCGGTGGTTCGTCGGAACCAGAACAACGCCGGAATCTACGGCACGGTAACTCGCATCGGGCGACTGGCGGTCGGACAGACCATATTCCTCCGGGCGCCGGCGGGGAAGGGCGAAGGGGCGTTGACGTAACACCCTCATTACATTCGTTGACCTTGGATCGGCTAGCTCTCAATGAGTGCAATCGCCTGGTTACATCAGGCGAACGATCCTTTAGTTGGCTAATCCCGAGGTCGGGCTTGGAACGCACTTCTAGCAATGCAAAAGAGCGCAGCGCATTCAGCGAGGTTGTGCGCGCATGGCCGGACTGCCATTGATCAGCACGCCGACTGTCCCTTTTCTAGGGTGTCCGATCTTGCAGGTTTTTTGGTCGGCGCACAAGTTCGATGCAACCACGTCTGGCTTCCCGTCGCCATTGAGATCGGCCATGGCATAGCCCGACAAGATGAAGCCTCCGGAAAAGAAGCTCTGTGTCTGCCCAAAAGTGCCGTCTCCGTTATTGAGCAATGCGGCGATTCCGTTTATGTCAGCGCCCAATAGATCCGGCTTGCCATCTCCGTCCAGGTCGACTACCGTCACCGCGGCGTTGTTACCAGGATAGAGTTGTACCGGCTGGAAAGTTCCGTCACCGTTGCCGAGCAACACGCCCAGGCCAGTGCTGCCAACCACCAGATCCAGCTTGCCGTCGCCATTCAGGTCCGCTGGGACAACCGCGCCTGCGGCGTAACCGCCGGAGTCATATGTGACCGCGGTTGCAAACGTTCCGTCGCCCTTGCCGAGCAGCACTCCAACAGAGCCGTCACCGACGCAATTGCCGTTCACTTGATTGCAGAAGTTTCCCACCAGAAGATCCGGCTTGCCGTCGCCATTCACATCCGCGACCGCAACCGGCGTGGGAGTGACGCTGCCCGCGCCTCCGGTGCCAAAGCTTTGGAGCGACCCAAAAGTGCCATCGCCTCGGCCGAGCCGCACCGCCACCGTCATATTCCCGGTCGCGGGACAATTGGTCGATCCCGTCTCTGCGCAGTCGAGTACCACCAGGTCGAGTTTGCCATCGCCGTTAAAATCCGCTAACGCAAAGGAGTGGCTAAAGAAGCCGCCCGAATCGTAGGTCACAACCGGTTGGAAGGTGCCGTTGCCGTTGCCGATCAGCACGCCGATCAGTCCGTCGCCGTTACCGGCACCGGCCTGGTTCAGGGCTACCAGGTCCGGGATGCCATCACCATTGATATCCGCGACTATGATCGGAGAAGGTGTCGGTCCCTCGCTGGTGGCGTAACCCTGACCGCCTATGCTGTAGAGCACCGCGTGTTTGAAAGTACCATCTCCCTTGCCAAGCAGAACCCCCACACATTGAGCTTTTACGTTCTTGCAGCCTTGGACGCCTACCACCAAATCCAGCCTGCCGTCGTGATTCAGATCTGCGACTACAATCGAAGCGGTGGCCTTGCCTTGGACGATTCCGCCGTTCCTGAAAGTGCCATCGCCATTGCCCAGCATTATCGACACGTAACCGCTGGAGTTGAGCGTGGCCACGTCAGGTATCCCGTCACCGTTGAAATCTCCAACCGCGATGCCCGAAGCCAGCTTCTCGCCGGTAAGATAAGTGACGGTTGGAAGGAATATAGGATTTTGCGCGTTCGCTACAGAGAGCAAAGATACTGCGAACACGGCAAGGGCAAAAATCGTTTGGATGGCGGTTTTCCGGATCATGGGAGATTCTCCTAGCGGCGAAGTCAGGGGGACCCGACTAATGGTCCAGCCAGCGCGGGGGGGAACTTCTACGCACGGAAAGGACCCAGCGGTGAAGCGTATCACAGAGAGGAGCTTCGTTCGAACGAAAAATTGCTGGCGGGCGAAGATACCGCTTTGCCCGCAAAGAAGCTGTGCCTTGTTCTACCTCCGGGAGACGGAGCGAAGCGGCAACTGTTGAAATATCCCCATTACACTTATTGACTCCCAGTCGTGACGCCCCCGCGTGCTCGGGGGACACCAACCGGCAAGACCGCCTGCCTCGGCCCATAAGAATCCCCCCAATCCAAATTCAAACCCATCCCGTACTTGTAAGTGAGATCAAAATTCAATCCTGAAAAGATAGGAGGCAACGAAAATGAACAAGAAATCTGTCGTACTGATAGCGGCAATTGCACTCGCAGTAACTTCAGCTCTGGCTGGGATGAAGTATCCGGTGGTTGGGGGACAGGAGATGTATCCCACCAGGAACATCGTTGAGAATGCGGCAAATTCAGCCGATCACACCACGCTGGTGGCGGCGGTGAAGGCGGCTGGATTGGTCGCAACGCTCGAAAGCCCAGGACCATTTACAGTGTTTGCGCCCAGCAACGAAGCTTTCGCCAAGCTGCCTGCCGGCACCGTGGAAATGCTGTTGAAGCCGGAAAACAAAGCCACGTTAACCAAGGTCCTCACCTATCACGTGGTTGCGGGAAAGCTGAGCGCATCCGACTTGATGGAGCGAATCAAGGCGGGCAACGGCAAGGCGGAACTCACGACCGTCGAAGGTGGCAAGCTGTGGGCGTCGCTGCACGATGGAAATCACATTATTCTGACCGACGAAAAGGGCGGCACGGCTCTCGTGACTATTCCGAATGTCTTCCAGTCGAACGGTGTGATCCATGTTATCGATGCCGTAGTGATGCCTAACTAATATCTGAGCCACAGTATCGCAAGCAAGCCGGACGAGTACCGTCCGGCATTTTCTATTCTCTGTCGACCCTTGCCTGTTCCCGGCCCAGCCTGTTATTTTCGTTGAGCCGCAAGCTGGGCTACAGCAATCCACAGCTCATTCCAAAACGTACTTCAAGAGGATGAACATCGCCGTGCCGAGCGCGGACCCCAACGCGATGACGCCCGACGCGGCGCTGGTGACGGCGATCCGATCTGGCGATCAGGCCGCCATGGCGGCGGTTTACGATCGCTATTCGTCCATCGTCTATGCGGTGGCGCTGCGCGTGTTGCAGGATACCGGCGCCGCCGAGGATGTGTTGCAGGATGTCTTCATGCAGCTGTGGCGCAATCCCGGAGCTTTTGATGCGAGCCGCGGCAACATGGCCGCATGGCTGGCGGTGATTGCGCGCAACCGAGCAATCGATGCGCTGCGCCGCCGTCGCCCGGAAGGCGATATTGAAGACGTAGTGGTTTCAGTCGAGCACGACCTCGCCACTGAAGCCGACCGCTCGCGCGCCATGGATAAAGTTCGCGGGGCGATGCTGGCTATGCCGGCACCGCAACGGTCCGCGCTCGAGATGGCGTATTTCGAAGGATTAAGTCATTCCGAGATTGCCGGGAAAACCGGCGAGCCGCTCGGCACCATCAAAACCAGGATTCGCGCGGGACTACTCTCATTGAGAAAAGTGTTGGCCGCATGAGCGCACATGAACAATTCGCGGAAGACCTGGCGCTCTACGCGCTCGGGTCGCTAGATGGCGCGGAGCGCCTTGCACTCGAAAAGCATCTGGACGGGTGCGCCTCCTGCCGCAGTGAATTAGAGCGGCTGCGTGGCGACCTCGGCATGCTCGCGCTGACCGCCGCCGGTCCCAAGCCGCCCGCGCGAGCCCGGCAAAGGCTAATGTCGGCGATTGCCGCCGAGCCGCGCCTGCCTGCCACTCCTGCGTTGGAACGCCCGCAGCGTTCCTGGTGGAGTTCTTTTGGCCTTCTTGCCTTTCGATTGGCGGGGACAGCGGCACTCGCCGTGGTTTGCATCTGGTTGGTGCGACAGAACTCGGGCCTGATGCGTGACGTGGCTTCGCTGCAAGCGCGGTTGACCGAACAGGGCGACAAACTCGAACACGCAAACCAGACCGTGGCGACGCTGCTCGATCCTGACGCAAAGAAGATTGAACTGGTCGCCGCGGGGAATAAGCCGCAGCCGAGAGGTAAAGCCATCTACCAGCGGCGGAATGGCAACCTGATTTTCTTCGCCAGCAATTTGCCGCCTCTGCCGGCGGAGAAAATCTACGAGCTGTGGCTGTTTCCCGCTAACGGTGGCGCCCCCATAGCAGCGGGACTGTTTAAGCCCGATGCCCGGGGCAGCGCGACCGTCGTGAATCCTCCGCTGCCGGAAGGTATCGAGGCCAAGAACTTTGCGGTGACCCTCGAACCCGAGAGCGGCTCGCACGAATCTCCGCGTGGGACAGCTGTGATCGTTGGTATAGGCGAGTAAAACGGGTCGGCTAAGACGATCTACCGGGTCGAAATGGTAGGCCCGGCAGGAATCGAACCTGCAACCCTCGGATTAGAAATCCGATGCTCTATCCGCTTGAGCTACGGGCCCACTTGTGTTTACAACAATTTACAAGATGTTACCGAAGATATCTTTAGAACATTAGAACATTTCGCTATGATCGTGTGCAGGGGGATTCGATATGGCGCAAATGGGAACGCTCTATCTACTCGACGGCACATGGTACCTAAAGTATAGAACACGGAGCGCGGGGAAACGAGTTCACAGGACGGAACGACTTTGCACTGAGAACGGCGAACGTCATCACTCTGATTGCCCTGAACTCGGGGAGCATCGTGCTCGAAGACACGCGACGAAGAAAACCAAATTCGGAAATGCCGTCACTATTCCACCGAAGAATCTCAACGCAGTCCGTCTCAAATTCATGGAGTCGATCAATAGTGAGCAGCCGTCCGGCCGCCAGAAAGACAGACTGCAAGACATGCCTGTCTCGCGCTTCTGGGAAGAGATCTATCTGCCCTATGCCGAGAACGAATGGAAGGGACGCGGCATGAAGCCGAGCACGATTCGGGGCATGAAACATATTTGGGCGCACAATCTCTCTGACCATTTCGACGGCGAGACCATTCAACGGTACACATCGGAACGGGCACGCTTTCTACTCAATAAACTGAAGACCAGACTAAACCGGACAACGCTGACGCACATCAAGGCTTGCGCGAGTGGCATGATGAGCGAAGCGGTCGAACGTGGATACAGGAAGGACAATCCGTGGTTCATCAAACTGCCCACAGCCTGTATCGAGCCGGAAGATACGCAGCATTACACGCTCGAAGAGTCTGAGAATCTCATTTCTGCGCTGATCGATCATGTCGATGCTCAACTCTTCCTCAGCCTATGTTGCTTCCTCGGTCTGCGGCCGTCAGAAGCGATTGCAGTCAGGTGGGAAGACTTCGATGCTGATACGGCCCATATCCGCCGCGGATGCGTCAATGGTCATGTCGGCACACCGAAGAAGAAGAACGCAGAGCGTGACCTACCGCTCATTGATGCCGTTCGTATCCCGCTTGAAAGCTGGCGTCAGAGATGTGGCAATCCGACCGAGGGTTGGGTGTTCAGGAAGATTCGCAAGATCGGCGCAGACGTTCCGGCTGATCTGCATAACCTCGTCAATCGAGTCATCAAACCTCACATCAAGGGAGATGAGAAGTGCTCTCACTGTGGTGTAGTCCCTAAGAAGGCAAATGTTGCATGGAAGGGTGTCTATAGTGCCCGCCGTGGATTCGCTACGGCTGTCATTGAGTTGACCAACGGGAATTTTGCTTCTGCACAGGAGCTGCTCGGACATTCGAGCATGGAGACGACTGTCCGGCATTACAAGAAAATAACTCTGACAGGCAAGGCGACGGGTATGGACGCCCTTCAAGCGGCGTTGAAGCCGAAGGCATTAAACGCGGGGGAGGGTCAGGAATCGTCCTAGTCGGCGAGGTCAATGAGAGTAATCAGGATATTTCAACAACGATCCGGAGACGTTTTCGCGTGGCCCGTGGCCCGTCTCCGGAGCAATTCTCTTGATTGCAGCCAAGTATTCCAGGGAAAGAGGCTTCGGGCAGGTGAGTACTGCTTCAATGAAGCAAGTCGGCGGCAGGTATTTGTGCCGTCGAATGTAATGGAGGATTAGGGAAGGTGCCGAGTACACCACCTCATCACCGGGAACGAAGATGTCGATGTTCCCTAGGAAAAGGTTGCGACCCTTATATCGAAACTTCGGTCGCCGCTGCCAGCACCAGCGGATATCGCAAGCGTGATATCCAAAGCATTCTGCAAGCGGGCACTCCACCAAAGCAACGAGGCGATCAAACAATTCCTCCGACGTTGCTCCTTTAGGGAAGGCGTGTCCTCGGGCCAAATACCCTACATGACTCACGCGACCGGTCGTCGTCAAATCGGCAACGTATGTCATTGCCTTCTCCTTAAGACGCGTAGCCTTCGCCTACTCGCCAAAGAATCATATCGAATTCTTGACGAAATAAGGCGTTAACCCGTCAATGAGTTCTATAAAAAGGGATGTCAAGGAAAAACTTCTCCCTCGACCGGAGGTCGAGAAGATTTTAGTCTCGACATCCAGCCCACTGTCCGTAAGTGCCCATCGATTGCGCTCGAAGGGTTTTGCTCTGGCTTGTCTGCCCTTCCTGTGGGTTTCATCTTTCGGTGATGACGACGCCAATCGAGTCTTGAGACAGGGCAAGCGAAACTGGTCTTGGAGTGTCAACCATGGTTCTATCGGAGGCTCGTGGCCTATCGCTATTTCTGGTTATCCGAGGAGGCATAACGTGTAATGGGTGACTCGGTGCCGAGGCACACAGGGCCGATCTCATTGACTGATACTCACCTCGAACCGAGCGTCTCGAGAACCCGACCGACCACCACCAGAGAGAATCACCGGAGATGGAAAGGCCTCTTACCAGAGACGCTCAAGCGGCTTGCCGATGCAATTGTTTGGGGTCGAAACTGACTCCTTTCTTCCAAATCGTTAAGGTGATCGCGGCAATCTTTCTGGCCAGGGTGAGACGCGCCATCGTCGGCTTTATGCCTTTAGCCAGCGCCGCTTGGTAGAAGTCCTGGAACGGTCCAGGACGCACACTGGCCATCGTGGCCGCACCTTTGAATAGACTTTTCAGATCATGGTTGTGGTCTTTGTTCAGGCCCCGAATGCAAAGCAGTTTCTTTGAACGTCGTACTTGACCTTCTACCAAGCGATATTCCGCGCTGATGCGGGTCTCCAAGGCCAGTCCGCTGTAGGCCCATAGTTGTCGCTTGGTGCGGAAACGATGCGGAGTCTGGATCAGCGCCACCGCCAGCGCCGATCGCATCGGTCCCAGATAGGGAATCTGTCGCAGTTTCGCGGTGATGGCATGCTTCCGACTTTCTGCTAACAGTTCCCGCCGCGCTTGCTGACGCAAGTGTTGCAACATATCCAGCTGCTCATAGAGTCGCTCGGCTCGACGCCGCACCCCGGCTTCCCGGATCTTTGCCAACCACTGGGCTCGATGACGGGCATAGTAAACGTCCCGTCCCGCGCAGGGAATCGCCCAGCTGCGGTACACCGCCTTTAGCCGATTCATGACCCGAGACAGGTCTTTGACGATGGTCAGATAACTCCGGGATAGTTCTCGCAGCATGCGTACGCCCGTCTCGCCATGGTAGACCGGTTTGAGTTGGTTGCCGCGTAAAAGCTCTGCCAGTTTGCGAGCATCGATGCGATCACTCTTGTTCCCGTCTTTGAGCAGCGCATTCTTCCGCGGATTGCACACCACCAGTTTGTCCACGTGCGGGTTGAGCAAATCGTACAGCCAGGCGGACCAGGTTCCTTCTTCGAAGGTCACCGACAAGGTTCCGCGCAAGCCTGCAAAGAACTGGAGAATGGTCGCCGCTTCGGTCTCCGGATGGATTCCATAACTAACTTACCCGCGGAATCCATCACTGCGACCACGATGGTTGCTTGATGAACGTCGAGCCCAATATACTTTTCACTGTCCATAAGGGTGCTCCTTTTCGTAGGTGGTGATGCCAACAATCACAACCTACTCCAAGAGGGGCGCCCTTTTATAATGCGATTTCAACAGTTATCCGAAAGACGGCAGCAGGCCGGGTTCAAAGGCCATGTTTCTCGTCTGGATCACGCTGGACAATCGCCGCTTTCTTTGTGGTCAGGGAAGACTTAGCCGACTGCATGTGCTGCCCGATGGCAATGCGGAGTTCCTGGGCTAGTTCTCTAAGCTCCGCTTCGGTTCCCGGGGAGAAGCGTTCACCAGCACGAGCCCGAATCCAGGCGCAAAGCTCTTTAATTCGCGTTTCAGTTGAAGCGGGCATGCCTACTCACTGTGATTTCTCCTGATCGTTAACCCATTCCGGACGAATTGAACATCATCTATATCTATTGAGAATGGTGTGATGCCGGACTTTATATGGGTGTTGGCTATGCGACAACTCTAATTTAAATTATTGAGTGTCGCGACCGATGGGATGGCCGGCGTTTGTAAAGCCGTTCATAGCATTCAAGAAATCTGATATTCGCATGCCGGATTCGAGCATCTGTATGAAATTGGCGGCGGTGATGCCCTGGCCCTGGGCGATCTCCAACACTTCGGCGATGGCGTATTCTACGACCTTCCGATCCGGCTCCGCAGGCGTTCGGTGCGGTCCCATATCAGACATTGCCTTCTCCGCATTGAGACCTGTTTTCTTGCAACATTATCGCCGGACGCATCCGAAACGCTTGCTCAGGGCGTCTGAAGTTGTTTTCCCAATTGCACCTTCAAATTTCGGAGCGTCCGGCATAGAGTCCGCGAGATCGTCCTCTGTTTGCTTTCGCGCCATTCATCGCGAACAAATTAGGATGCAGAGTACGGTAGCGCACATTCGGATGTGCGCACCATCGGTGAAACCCTGTATTACGAGCTGATAACCCCCTCCCAAACCCCAAACATCGGTGTCGTTGATGAAACATCAGCAAATGCGTTGTTTTACCAATCAGTGCAAACGCTCATTTACGACAGTTATCCCAGTCGGAGTTGAGCTCTTTATTACCTGCTTGATTAGCTGCTTGCTTGCTCAAATCTGGCGCCTCCGAAGGCTCTGAACAGAATCGGCTATTCAAATCAAGATCGTACCCTTATTACCCGATGTCTTCACCTTTGAGTTGTTGCTAAAGTGTTGGACGGAGAGAAAGCCCAATGTCATGACAAAACACATTCTTATCGCAGACGATAGTGCTTTCTTGCGCGAACAGTTCCGCCTCGTGATCGAGCGGCATCCGGACTGGAAAGTATGCGAAGCCGTAGATGGCGCGGAAGCGGTTCGCAAGTCTCAGCAGTTGGCTCCCGACGCTGTGGTCCTGGATCTTAGAATGCCGGAGATGGATGGCCTGGCCGCCGGGCGCAGGCTAAGGCAAATGATGCCTAGATTGCCGATGGCGCTGTTCAGCGTAGATACAAGTTCGCACCTTGAGAAAGCGGCTCAAGCAAGCGGCATAGCAGTTGTATTTTCGAAAACACAGTGGAATCAACTCTTCCGGTGGCTGGACACAGTGCTAGGTAGCCTGCCACCTACAAAGCATAGGGCTGGAGTACCCTCCGCTGCTTAGATTTGACGTGGTTACGGAATAAAACAGTGCAACGCTGCCGCCTGCGTGCATGGTTCACAATTCCGCCGCTAAATCGCTTGCCGTCCCCAAAGTCGTCCTGCCATCAGGCACTGGCTACGCCCATTCGATTGCTGATGGGAGAGCCCACAGGGTAAAGTTTGCTACCCCACTTTGCATGCCTGGTAGCCGGTTCTGAGTTGTCCACCGCATACAGGGTTCCCTGTATTTCCATCGCAAACACAGCGGAAGTAATGTAATCTATCGCCGTATACTGCGGTCCGCCATCCGCAGTCGCTTCCTAACGGATATCTGGCCATGAGCGCAGGCACGCACACCATTCAAGGGATAGATGAAAAGATTAACATCCTGATGGTAGATGATCAGCCGGGCAAGTTGCTCAGCTATGAAGCCATGCTCAGTGAACTGGGCGAGAACCTGATCAAGGCTCGTTCGGGAACGGAAGCCTTGGAACATTTGCTGAAAACCAACATTGCCATTGTGCTCATGGATGTGAGCATGCCGGGAATGGATGGTTTCGAAACCGCGCGGATGATCCACGAGCACCCACGCTTTCAAAACACGCCTATCGTTTTCGTCTCCGCGATTCATGTGACGGACCTGGATCGTCTGAAGGGATATCAGCACGGAGCTGTAGATTATGTTTCCGTTCCCGTTGTCCCAGAGTTGCTTCGGGCAAAGGTGAAGGTATTTGCCGAGTTGCATCGCAAGACACAGCAACTGGAAATGCTGAACGCACGAATGACTGTGTTGCAGGAAGAGGAGCGGAGACGAATTGCGCGCGAGTTGCACGACAGCGTCGGGCAAATACTTGTTGCCATTAGCATGAACAGCGTTTTGGTTGAGGCGGAATCTCATAAGCTGAGCCCTAACGCGGCCCAACACCTCTCTGAAAACGCCGCGATGGTGCAGGAGGCTAGTAAGCAGATTCGTACCATTTCCCATCTGCTGCATCCGCCCCTGCTGGATGAAGTAGGTCTAGCATCTGCGCTTGAGTGGTATGTCGAGGGCTTCTCCAAACGCAGTAAAATCGAGGCGAAGCTCGATATCCCGCGGGAGTTCGCGGGTTTGTCCAAAGAGATGGAACTCTCCATTTTCCGGGTCGTGCAGGAGTGCCTCACTAACATTCATCGTCATGCGGGAAGTCCCACAGCCGGAATTCGCATTATTCAAGACGAAGCTTGTTTAAGAGTTGAGATCGAGGATGCAGGCAAAGGGATTCCGCTCGAAAAGCGGTCGGCATTCGGGTCGTCGGCTCACACCGGCGTAGGGCTTCGCGGGATGCGAGAACGCTTGCGGCAATTGGGTGGTACTCTGCAAGTCCAGCCAAATAGTCCCGGAACGCGGGTGATTGCCATTCTACCCGTTCTACGTGCCACGTCTGCTCCGTCAGGTCAAGAAGTCGGCACGGTCGCTCTGACCTGAGTGGCTTCACGGTTTGGACGGGCTAGATGTTGAAATATCGCGATTTCACTCATCAACCAGCGTCCTAAACCATGCTATTCACACACCTTCGCCACCGCCCGAACATCTGCCCTCGGTTTAGTTCATCTACCGCTGGGTTGCGCCCTGGTGCAGCAGCACGACCTCAGAGTCGCGATGGCCGCGAACCAAAGCTAGGAACTTGCCATCGGGCGAGAAGTTGAAGTTTGTGATCCGCTCGGAGGAGAAGTGGGTGAGGGCGCGAGGCGCAGACCCATCGAGCGGTTGCAGCCAGATATTACCCACCGAATTTTCCTGGATTCCGTAGGCGACCGCTTTGCCATCCGGAGCGAAGCGCAGGTGGCGCGCAAATGGCATATCTTCCAAACCAAAGCGCGGGTCTGCCAGAACCGGGCGTGGAGGCTTGGAACTATCCAGCGAGAGGAAATCTATTAACCTCTGATAAGTGCCGGGCGTGTTTTCAACCAGTGAGCTGTAGACCAACAGTTTGCCATTGGGGGAGAAATCAAACTCGGTAAAGTTGGTGGAAAGAACCTTTGAAGGCGGCCCCCCATCCATCGGGGCCTTCATAATGCTCGTCTGCTGTTCATCGTAGTAGTAGGCCCACTTGCTATCGGGCGAGCACAAGGGATACAGAATGTCCGGACCGGTGGAGAGCGGTTGTGAAGAGTTATCAGTCAAATCCATGCGCCAGAGTTGAAGCCGGGCCGGATGACTGCCCATCCTCAAGAAAAGAATGTTGCGCCCATCTCGGCATGCGGAAGGAATCACGTAGTCACCGCTGGATGGTAGAGAGCTCCTGGAACCGTTAACGGGATCGATGAGGCCGAGAGCACTATCAAGTTCGCTCAAAATCTTGCCATCGTGAGTCCATGAA
This sequence comes from uncultured Acidobacteriaceae bacterium, assembly GCA_963826845.1. Lineage (GTDB taxonomy): Bacteria > Acidobacteriota > Terriglobia > Terriglobales > Acidobacteriaceae > Acidiflorens. The sequence goes on along the minus strand of CAWGYS010000007.1, from coordinate 18,386 downwards.
ACTGAGAGAATGGGCTGCCCGGAGGTGAGTTGGCGCGCGTCGCCACCCGCGGATGGAAGCAAATAGACGTTCCAAGTGGGGTTGACGAGGACCGCGACCAGAGTTTGCCCGTCGGCGGTGAGACCAATGTCCCAGTACTCACTGGTGGTCTGGGAGATACTACGAAACTCGCCCTGCGGATAGCTGACAAAACTGAACTCGCCACGGTCGAAGGTATTGGTTTCAAGCAAAAGGCCGCTGCCATCGCGCAGCCAAACTAATCTCTGAACAAAATGCTCAAAAGTATCGAGTTGTGCAAACATCTGCTGCCTGCCTGTGACAACATCCACAACGAAGAGTCCCGCTGCTGCGGTGCCGGGAACATTGTGTCTATAAGCAATCACTCTTCCGTCGGGTGACCAGACGGCGAGTTCGGGTGTCGGTTTGGCGCCAGAGAGCAAAACTCGCTCCTCGCCACCTTCAAGATTGGTAATCAGAAGCTGATATCTGCCGATATCAGGATTCCCGGTGCGAAAGAAGGCCATGTGCTGATCGTCGGGAGAGAAGGTGGGCTCGTCGTCGAGGTCGCGCACGACCCGGCTGGGTGTGCCTCCGAGTACAGGTACGCGATAGAGGTTGAACAGAGTCGCATTATTCTCCAAGGCCGTGTGACAAAAGTAGATATAGTCGCCATTCGGCGAGAAGAGGACGCAGGAAAAGTCCTCACCCTTCGCTGCGACTGCTATCTGAGTATTGCTGTTAGTGGCGAGATGACGCAGCCATAAACTCCCAAGCCCACGTTCATCGCGGCGAATGGTGGCAACATATTTGGCATCAGGCGAGAGTGCAACGGCGACCGCACCTGATGTACCGGGAATCCTGGTGACGGTGGAAGAAGCAAACGGCAGCGGATGGCTGCGTGTAAGCAACGAGCGAATGCCAATGCCCGCGGCCGCGAGCAAGAGCAGGACAACCACCGTTGCGATACCGATGCCAAGTTTATTCTTCCGAGCGGCCTGCGCGATGACGGCGCTGGACGAAGCGTGTCCTGGAGTAATGGCCGGCGTTTCAGTTGAGGATGATGAGCTGGATTCGGCGCTTCCCTTCTGGCTAGCGCCACTGTCCCGCTGAAGACGCTTCAAATCTCCGCGTAACTCGGCGGCGATTTGGTAGCGGAGGTCGCGGTCTTTCTCCAGCAACTTGTTGATGATGGATTCGAGATCCAGCGACACTTCGGGATTGATTCGCACCACCGGAAGTGGCTGCCGTTCCAGAATGGCGTTGAATATGAGTCCCGAGCTTTCTCCACGAAAGGGCAGGGTACCCGTCGCCATCTCGTAGAGCACCACGCCGAAGGAAAACAGGTCCGTTCGTCCGTCCAATTCCTTGGCCCGGACTTGTTCTGGCGACATATATGCGATCGTGCCCGGCGTGGAACCCGGACTAGTCAGATGCGCTTCCAAAGTTTCGGTTCGCGTAGCCTCATTCTGGCCCCTGACAGCCGGTGTCACGACCTTGGCGAGACCGAAGTCCAGAATCTTGGCGTGACCCCGCTTCGTGACGAAGATGTTGGCGGGTTTAATGTCGCGGTGCACGATTCCTTCCGCGTGGGCTGCATCGAGCGCGTCCGCAACCTCGATGGCCAGCGACAGAATCAACTCGGTTTCCAGCGGACGCCCAGCAATCCGGTGTGTCAACGTCACGCCATCCAGAAATTCCATCGCGATGAAGGACTGGTCACCGTGCTTGCCGATGTCGTAAATGGTGCAGATGTTGGGATGGTTGAGAGCGGAGGCCGCACGAGCTTCACGCCGAAAGCGTTCCAATGCCTGCGGGTCTCGGGACACGTCATCAGGCAGGAACTTGAGCGCAACGAAGCGACCTAATTCGGTGTCCTCGGCCTTATACACCACGCCCATCCCACCGCCGCCGAGCTTTGCGACGATGCGATAGCGCGAAATTGTCTGGCCCATCACTGGCGCGAATCTTACTTCTGTAAAATGGGCAAGTCAATGAAAGCCGTGGAGTTCACGGTAGCTTCGAAAGATGGCTGTTGCAAAATCGCGATTTCGCTCATTGACCGGGGGTTCTGAGTGTAAACGCTGTTAGCAACAGATGACTGAATTGAAGAAGCAAACAGGTAAGAATGGGTTTACAATGTGCGCGTCGTTTTCTTCATAACCGCAGCCCCAGAGCAAGGGTGGAAGATGCGGTCACAGCGGCGGTTGTGAGACCGTCGAGGCGTGATAGTTGCGCCGTGTCGCGAGACCAACGGAGACCGAATCCATGAAGCGTCAATCTGATGCCCTTCCCCCTACGTTCCCGAATTGCCTTCCACAAACAGCCGCGCCGGGCCGGTTGGAACGCCTCCATCACTTGCGAATCGCGGTCCAGAGTAATCGATAGGAGAAAGACGATGACACGCTTTTTCACTCTGATCCTGGCTGGACTGTTAGCGACCTGTGCTTGCAACGTGGCAGACGCCCAAAGCAGTACCCCCGGCATGACCGCTGTCATGGACCGTACCGTGCTGCCCGTCCCCGAGCCGAAGTATCCGCCAATCACCGAACTTGACGCACGTAACGCAAAAGCGCCGCCGCGGTTCCAAGTGAAGGCACCGAAAGGCGCACCCAACGTGGTGGTCATCCTCCTCGACAACTTTGGCTTCGGCGACGCAGATACGTTCGGAGGGCCGATTCAGATGCCGACGCTGGACCGCCTCGCGCAGACCGGGCTGCGCTACAACAATTTCAAAGTGCCCCCCTTGTGTTCTCCCAGCCGCATGGCCCTGCTTACCGGCCGCAACAGCCATAGCGCGAACTTCGGCGTGATCTCGGAAATTGCCACCGCCTTCCCGGGATACACCGCAATGCGTCCGAGCAGCGTCACGACGCTGCCTGAGATCTTGCGCCTCAACGGCTATAGCACGGCCATGTTCGGCAAGTGTCACGAGTTGGGACCCTGGGAATCCAGCGCTGTCGGACCGTTCGACCGTTGGCCCTTGCATAGCGGGTTTGAGCGGTTCTACGGCTTCATGGCTGGCGAGGCTGACCTCTTTCATCCGGTCATTTACGACAACATGAACAGGGTGGATCTGCACCCCGACCCCAATTACTACGCCAGCACCGACATTACCGACAAGGCCATCGACTGGGTGCGCTCCCAGAAGTCCCTCGCGCCCGACAAACCATTTTTCGTCTACTACTCCGCCATCGGCACTCACGGCCCGTTCCAGGTGCCCGATAAGTGGCGCAACAAGTACAAGGGCACGTTCGACCAGGGCTGGGACCAGGTGCGAAAGGAAACGCTGGCCCGCCAGATCAAGCTGGGGGTCGTACCCCCGGGCACCGAACTCGCACCCAAGCCGCCAGGAATCCAGGAATGGGACAAGTTGACCCCTGACGAGAAAAAAGTCTTTGCCAGGTATATGGAAATCTACGCCGCCTTTGCCGAAGTGACCGATCACGAAATCGGGCGGTTCGTCGATTCGATTGAAGACCTGGGAGAAATGGACAACACACTGATCTTCTACATCACCGGCGACAATGGCTCGGTTTTTCAGGGCGGCCCAAACGGCGCCTTTAATGAGCTGTCCGTGTTCAACGGACTGCCAGAACCCTTCGATGTTGCGCTGAAGAACCTGGACGAATTCGGCGGGCCGAAGTCCCACATTTTGTATCCCAATGGCTGGGCCTTCGCCGGTGCCACGCCCTTTGCTTGGGGCCACCAGGTAGCGTCCTACGGCGGCATCTGCCAGCCCATTGTGGTCCATTGGCCGAAGGGCATCAAGGAGAAGGGCGGCCTGCGTACGCAGTGGTACCACATGATTGACATTGCGCCGACGGTGTTAGAGGCAGTTGGAGTGCCCCAGCCGGGGGTCGTCTATGGTGTCCGGCAGAAACCCATCGAAGGCGTGAGCATGCTCGACACCTTCAATAACGCTGAGGCGAAGTCACGCCACACCACGCAATACTTCGAGATGGCAGGCAACCGGGGCATCTACCAGGACGGCTGGTTCGCCACCACGGTGCATCGCCCGCCGTGGGAGGCTAAGCCGCGGGCCACGTTTGCTAACGACAAGTGGGAGCTTTACGACGTAGAAAAAGATTTCAGTTGTGCGCATGACCTTGCCGCTAAGTACCCCGAAAAGCTTGAGAAGCTAAAGGGAGTTTTCCTGGAGGAAGCCGTCAAGTACAACGTGCTGCCGCTTGATGACCGCTCCTGGGAGCGCTTCAACCCTGCCCTGGCTGGCCGGCCGGATCTGATGGAAGGTCGCACCGAAATGACGGTCTACGAAGGCATGAAGGGAATACCTGAAAATGGCTTTATCAACATCAAGAACCACTCCTTCGTGATCACGGCCGACATCGAGGTCCCTGAGGCTGGGGTCGAGGGCGTGGTACTCGCCCAAGGCGGGGAAATGGGTGGCTGGAGCCTTTACGTCAAGGACGGCGCACCCAGGTTCGCCTACAACTTTCTCGGTCGCGAGACTTACAAGATCGCGGGCCCCGCTCGTCTGCCGGTCGGCCGAGTGATGCTGCGATTTGAATTTGCTTACGATGGAGGTAAACCCGGCGCCGGGGGTAACGGTTTGATCTTCGTCAACGGAGAAAAGGTCGCTGCCGGGCGGATCGAGCACACTCACCCGAACGCGTTTGGCGCGGAAACGACGGACGTCGGCGAGAACCTCTACACGGTTGTGACCGACGATTACAAAGTGGGCGATAACAAGTTCACCGGCAAAATTGACAAGGTCACCATCCAGGTCGGCAAATCCAACCTCAGCGAGCAGGCACAACGGACTCTAGAACAAATGAGCATCGATGAATTGCTGGACGTGGACTACTGATCCGTGCCGTTGAGAATTTATCCATATCAGTCTTCCGCAATCAATCGGCGGTCGCAGTGCGGATTCGTGCGGGGTTGGCCAGTGGCAAGCTCACACTTCTCCCCCGGAGCAGCGCCACAAGTTGGACATTGAATCGCGAGTATCTGTTTTGGACTGACCGCTTTCTTCATCGACGCAGCAGATTATGCCCGAAGTCTATGTGACAGACTGGTCAATCTTGCACACTTTCGACGGTTCGATCCCGGTCGCCCGCTCCAACTGCTTCACCTCTCGGGCAGGAGTATGCTGTTTATTCGTGGGGATGGCTCTTGGCCCTTCGCCGGGCCAACGCGGGTTCGCCTCACCTCCCCCGCACGCCGTCCCCACTGCTGTCTTGGCGATGCTCGGAGAGCAATCCTGAACACAACTTGCCAGACCGCGGTATCCGACAATGAGAAGGGATTTGCATGGCAATTTCGTTGTATGGAGTATGGCGCGCGACCAATTGCAACGGCTGCTTGGCCGTATCAGGCGTGTCTTGCGAATCGAACGCCGGTACACCCTTGAAGAGTCTTATCAACTGCTCCAACTCGCGGAAACCATCATTGAACACGGTCGAATGCACCAGTCGTTCTACGAGCACCGCATGGAATATCTGATGGTCGAAACCAAAGAATTGGCATTCCGTTTAAGGGAGTCGCCAGAGACCATCGAAGACGCACTCCGGATACTGAGGGCTACGGGCCGCGCTGAACGGTATGATCGGCACGGGCGCTGGAAATTGCGTCTGGCGGAAAAGCTTGACCGAGGGGATGCAGCTTCAGCCTGATTGGTGAGCACCTAGCGAGACCCGCTATGGCAAATGGAGATGTGTACTTCTTCCTCCAAGCCTTTTCGCGGGCACAAATGGAGGTGTAGTTTCAGGGAAGGTTGTTGACCCTCGTGGAGCTCCCGTCGCCGGGGCACGCCTCAAACTGATGAACACCGCAGCGGCGTCTCGAAAACCGAATGTCAATCGGGACTAACTTTCGGTAGTGGTGCAGTTTGAACTGCACCACTACCTAACTTTCTGCTCGCCAGCGGCTACACCGGCCAAACGACTGAAACTCTCGCCCTGCCAACGGATCCAGCCCCGTTCGAGCGGATCGTCGGCGTTCCCTTGAAATCCTACGTAAGCTTGAGTTGGACCTACTACTTCAAGAAATGAAACAACTCTTACGAGTAAATGATGAATCGTTTATTCGATCCTTATGAGTTTTCGCGCTCAGTGATGTGAGCTGATTCCAGCTCCGAACATGTTCCTCAAAACCGTTATGTTGCTCCTTTGCACAACAGCCATCGCATTCTGCCTGCGATTCCTGGTGGCCTTATGCAAGGAGCGCAAGGCACTACTTGAAGCACAACATCTCGTAGAAGCTGACGCGCCGGGTTTCCGCTGGCGTGATGGCGTGACCTCGCCAACGACATGGGTGCAAGCCCGTTCAAATCCGAGTCCTAGAAGGGAACCAGTGCCGTATAATTTTGGGCTTCATGCATACCGCCGCTAGGTTTACTTTGCTCGGGTTGCAGTGTTTCGTCGTGCTTTTCGTGGCGCTGCACAATTGGATTCCTCTCGGAAAGCTTAACAACGTGGGCGGCGTTCGGAAGGAGTTTCCAGGCAGCAAACTTCTGATTACGACTCTCATCAACTTCACTCCTTATGCTTTCGGACTGGCTGCTAGCGCCGTCTACTTTGAGCGTACCTTCCCAGGGTGGCTCTCTTGGTGGCTTTGGGTCAGCTATGGCGTCGCAGTCTATGGTTCGCTGAAGGCGTGGTGGATTCCATACCTGTTCCACCCAGATCCAATCTTGGCCGCGCGATATCGGGCAATGCACGGGACTACTCATGCCTTCCTACCCGAACGGAATGGCATCCGGCCGAATACGTTGCACGTAATCTTTGACGTTTCGATAGTCGCGATCCTCATTGTCCTAGGTGTGTCGGCGAGGCAAGCAGGGTGAATTGATTCCTTGGAACGCGTTTACTTTAAAAAACGAGTCGTTAGCGAATTGATTCCATGACAGTGTCGGCACCCGCACCCGGAGTAAAGTTGGTGGTGGCAAAACCAACCAACAGGCTCGGGAGAAGGAGCCGAACGATGATCATTATAGGAGTAGATTTCCATCCCGAGTTTCAACAAATCGCTTTGCTCAACACCACGACCGGAGAGGTCGAGGAGAAACGGCTGGCACATCCCGAGGAGGCGGAGAAGTACTACCGTGCTCTCGCGAGTGCGGGCGAAACAGTGCGCATCGGCATGGAAGCCAGTGGGCACGGACGGTGGTTCGAGCGTCTCGCAGCCGAGTTGCAGTTTGATTTGTGGATCGGCGACGCGGCCGAGATCCGCGCGAAGCGGGGGCGGAAGCAGAAGACGGATCGCCAGGATGCGCAGCATATTCTGAAGCTGATGCTGAAGGATGACTTTCCGAAGATCTGGGTGCCGAGCTGGGAGAACCGGGATCTGCGGCAACTGTTGTGGCATCGGCATCGCATGGTGCAAGCGCGCACGCGAGTCATGAATCAACTGCAGGCGGTGGCGTTGAACGAAGGTTTGCACTGCAAGAAGAAGTTGTGGCGCGAGCGCGGACGGCAGCAGTTGGAATCGTTCGCGCTGGCCCCGTGGGCGAGCCGGCGACGACGCGATCTGCTGGACTTGCTGGACCGCCTGAATCCATCGATTGCGGAGCTGACGCAGGCCATCGAACGCGAAGTGGAGAACTACCCTGCGGCGCAGCGGCTGAGAACACACCCTGGAGTGGGCGTGCTAACGGCGCTGGCGTTTGTGCTGATACTTGGCGACGCGGAACGCTTTCACTGCGGCAAACAGGTGGCGAGTTATCTGGGACTGGTGCCGCTGGAAGACTCCAGCGGGAATCGCCGGCGCCTGGGACACATCACCAAGCAAGGCAGTTCGATCTTGCGTTTCCTGCTGGTGGAGGCGGCGCAGGTGACGGTACGCAGCCTGCCGGAGTGGCGCAGCAAATATTTTCATATGGTGCTGCGGCGCGGACGGAAGATTGCGAAAGTCGCCATGGCCCGCCGCCTGGCCGTGCAGTTGTTCTGGATGATGCGCAAGCAGTGGGATTACGAGCAGCTGAAAAAGTTCGGTTCGCACGCGGGACAGCCCGGACATCGCGATGGTGTGCAGTCGAACACCGAGTAATTGATTGGGCGTCCCGCTCCTCTTCAGTGAGGAGTTCGAAGTAGTAATCATGATCGCAGTACGTGACCGAAGAGATGCATGGGTCGGACCGAGAGTCTGAACCTGAAAAACGATTACGAGCGAGCCTGTGGTTGGTACGGCCATTTCAACAAGAGCGAAATGGCGCTCTTCTCCGAGTGCACGGATAGGTATGCTCAAAAGTTGCTTGACACGGCCGACATTGTCAGAGACGCGATGTTACGACAACAACCCAGCGAGCGCGATGGCGGGCATGATTCTGCATTTCATTGTGCGTAGAAGCCACCAGCACTACTCGCTGATTTGCCTTGACAAAGGAAGCGGTTCTCCGGATACTTGGACGCTTCAAACCCGGCTCCCGGCTGTGGATTCCACGTTTCGCAAGTTTTCTGTTCGGGCCTCGATCAATCTGGAGGAACCTAATGTTCTCTCACCTGACAACGATTGTGAGTCTAGTCCAGGGGCGTGGCCTGATCATTGCGCTGGCCATCTCGACCCTATTTGCAGCGCTTCCCTCGCAGGCTAAAGAAATTGTCATCTACAACCAAACGAGCAGCACGTTGGGCCCAGCATTTGAGCTGGTTGCCGATAGCAGCGGCACGCTTTATGGACTGGCGGACGGTGGGGGGGGATATGGCTCTTTTTACTCGTTGACGCCGCCGGCGAAAGGACAAACGGCCTGGACGGAGACGGTTCTCTACAGCTTCCAGGGCGGCACGGACGGCATCTATCCCCTGGCTACGCTTACACCTGACGGACAGGGTGGGTTCTTCGGGTCGACAACGCAAGGCGGCACTGGCACGTGCCCCTTATTTTACGGCCTGCCCGGATGCGGGACCGTGTTCCAGTTTACGCCGCCCGAGCAAGGGCAGACGGCGTGGACCAAGACCACCCTCTACAGTTTCCAAGGCGGCGCAGACGGAAACCAACCAGCGGCGCGGTTATTAATGGATCCGTCCACGGGAGTGCTTTATGGCATAACGTTCCTTGGCGGCGCATACGGAGCTGGAACTGTGTTTGCGCTCGCACCCCCAACCGAGGGGCAGACGAATTGGACCGAATCCGTGCTGCATACCTTCACCGGAGGTTCCGACGGCGGCTATCCATTTGCTGCTCTCATCGAGGATGCAAACGGGGTTTTCTACGGAACGGCTACCAGTGGCGGGTACGTTGGATATGGAGCGGCGTTTACGCTGACGCCTCCAGCGCAAGGACAGACGAACTGGACCGAAAACGTGATCCACAGTTTTGGAGGGTGGAGCTTTTACGACGCCGGATCTCCGGACGCTGCGTTCGTCGCCGACTCCTCCGGCAACCTTTACAGCACGGCTGCGGATGGTGGCACTGAACTTAGGAACAACGGCGCGGTATACGAACTATCTCCGCCATCGGGCGGAGGAACGGATTGGACCGAGACGATTCTCTACAGCTTTACGGGAGGAAAGGATGGCGCCACTCCGGCCAACGACATTCTCATCGACAGCAAGGGTGCAATCTACAGTACGACCGACGCAGGCGCCAAGGGTAACGGTACGGCCTTCAGGCTTGAGCCCCCGGGCGCTGGAGAAACTGCGTGGACTTTGAAAGTTCTTTGCACCTTTACGGGGGCGATCAATAGCGATGAGCCCGACGGCGGACTCACGGTAGGGAAAGTGGGCAAGAACGTGGTGCTTTTCGGGACGACTCTTGATGGAGGGACCAACGGCGACGGCTCAGTCTTCGAATTGACCGGGACGGGGTTCGCTCCATAAGAGAGCCTCTGAAAGAGATCCACGATTCGCGTTGCAAAAGCAGAAGAGACGAGCATCGTCAGTAATGACGAAGTGTGGAAAAGCTCATCCACCCTGCGCGGGAAATGTAAGCGTAAACGCAGATATCTTTTGAAATCGGGAGTGGGTGTTGAAAAAGTCACTGTGATTAGCAGGCTGAATGGAAGCAGAAGCGTGGTAATAAGGAGAAGGAATCCTTGCCATGCTCTGCTGGATCACCATTCACGGAGGCGTGCTCATCATGATGGGGCAACACGATCGTTCGGAAGCGCTGTTCTACTACTTCCGCCTGGAAGATCAGGTTCCTGAGACACATCTGCTACGGCTCATCGAAAAACACATCAGCTTTGCTTTTGTGCGCGAAAAGCTGAAAGCGAGTTATAGCGATAGGGGCCGTCCGTCGATTGATCCTGAGCTGCTGCTGCGCATCCTGTTGATCGGGTATCTGTATGGCATCAGCAGCGAGCGCAAGCTGGTGGAAGAGCTGCGCATGCATCTGGCATGGCGCTGGTTTACCGGACTGGGGTTCGACCAGGAGATTCCGCATCACTCCACGTTCTCGAAGAATCGGCACGGAAGATTCCAAGAGTCCAAGCTGTTCGAGCAGTTGTTCGAACAGATCGTGAAGCAGTGTGTGGAAGTGGGACTGGTGCAGGGAAAAGATCTGTCGGTGGATGGCAGTTTCGTGGAGGCGAATGCCAGCAAGGAGAGCCGCATTCCACGCGAGCAGCTAGCGGAAGCGGCGCAGGTGAACCAGCAGCTTGCTGGCGCCGTAGTTGGTGGTGGGATCGGCGGTGTTAGTGTAGGCGTCCTGGCTCGGCGTAAACTGCGCGTGAGCCGCACTCCAAAACAACAAAGAGACCCCCAGCAGTAAAATCAACTGTCGTTTTGCCGTGAACATTTTCATAACACTCTCCAATTTTCTCTCTGCTACTTTTTCTATTCGAATCCGGGATGCTCAAGGGAGGAACCCGCTGCCCGTTATTTCGTACAGCATGCTCACACTGCTCTGCCCCCCACTACCCCGACTTCATCAACGACTGGTACCGCGACCTACACGCTCAACCTGACTTCGATCGATAACTACGAGGGACAGGTCGTACTGACCTGTACGGGTCTTCCTGCCGGGGCCACTTGCCCAATTCCGTTCGGTGGTATTCCTGTACCTCGGCGGAGGTGGAAAGTCCTACTCAGTCGGCGTGGAGGTCGTTTCGGGGAGCAGCACCAAGACCGCCGGAACGATCACGCTCACCGTAAACTGAACGGTCTGAGCCCACGGCGCGAATGTAGGAGCTGCTGCGATCCGTTTTGCAATCCGTTCGTTGGTTTAACACTGGTTACCACATACTTTCATGCCATCCGTGGAACTGCATGTTGTTGAATTGACGTTTTCAGGCGGATTCGAATCCCTCCCTCTCCGCCAGTACTTTAGTTATCTTGTACTTGCAAGCCGGTGATACCTATACTGATCCCGAGTTCGATCGGAGGTGTCATCGGTGCCCAATACTCAATCCAAAGAAGTTAACCTCACCAAGCGCGTCCAAACCCCCCGTGGAATGCGGTATTGCGCGGTGGTCCTTTCCCCCAATGGGCGCGTCAAGCCCGATCTGGTGCTCGTAGAAGGCAGGCCAGAAAGGCATTCCGAAGGAGCCTATTACCTGGAATGGCGTGAGAAAGGCAGGCGCGTCCGCCTTTCTGTCGGCAAGGATGCCCAGGAGGCCAGTGCCCGACGCCAGCGCAAAGAAGCCGAGTTGAACGCGGTGAATAATGGCGTCGAGGTCGTGCCCGAAGGTCAGAAGGGGCTCAGGTCAGTGGCCGCAGCGGTTGCCGAGTTCCTGGACGAAACCAAGCTCACGAAGAAGCCCAAGACCCTAGCCGCATACTCGACCGCCCTGTCGTACTTCGTAGAATCCTGCCACAAGCTCAATCTCGAAGAGATCGACCGAAGGGATTTGCTGAAGTTCACTGCATTCCTGCGCGATGAAAAGGACCAAGCACCGCGCAGCGTCTACAACAAGTTCGAAAACGTGATGACGTTTCTGAAGGCAAATGGGATTCGTGGGTTGGCCGGCAAGAACGACTGGCCGCGGTTCACAGAGGAAGAACCGGAGATTTACGAAGAGGAAGAACTCGACAAATTGTTCGCAAAGTGCGATGCGGAAGAACGACTCTGGTATCAGTTTTTCCTGATGACCGGCATGCGGGAGCAGGAAGTGATGCACACGTACTGGTCGGACGTTAACTTCGCCGCATCGACCGTTCGTGTGAGCCATAAGCCAGACAGAGGTTGGACGCCGAAGGCCTACAAGGAACGCGAGATCCCCATTCCGACGAAGCTTGTGAAGAGTCTCAAGGCGTGGAAGGCGAAGGCCGATAAGACTTGTAGTCTGGTCTTCCCGACTGGCGGATGCCGACCCAAACTCGATTTTCTCGATGGCCTGAAGGCTGTGGCGGAACGTGCGAAGCTGGATAAGGAGAACTTCTGGCTCCACAAGTTCCGAGCGACGTTCGCTACCTGGTCGCTCTGGGCTGGCGTAGATCTGCGCACGGTTCAGCAGTGGCTTGGTCACTCCGACATGGAGAGCACGATGCGCTACCTGAAGCCTTCACGCAGCCAGCACGTGCGGGACAAGGTGAACGAGATTTTTGCTTAGACCGCTAGTGGATAGGCAGTGCTACTTGGTCGTCGGTCAACTCCGCGAGTCTACTCACAAACGTGGTCAGGGATTGCAATGGCGATCTTTTGCCAACTACGATTGGAGCCTCGTTTGCGCCGCGTGCTACGATTCCGTCGTGTTCAACCACCCACATAGCGACAGGAGTGGCTGTCGCCATTTGCGGAATTCAGTCTGGCTTCGAAGGGTTGAATGGGCGAGGCCGCCTCTCGAATGAAGCGGCCCGCGCGGTGGTTCACAAATCAATTCAATCAGACATTTCAATCAGCGTTTAGTTACTTGCCGCTGCCGGCAACTCCGTTCTGGATCGCTTCCAGGAACTTGGACACGCTGAGTGAGCCACCCACCTGACTGGGCGGGTATTCCTTGGAAATGTCTATAGCCAAATTTTAGTTTCAGGTCTTCGAATCTTATTCCAGATTGCACGCGCCAGAAATCGCGGTGAACAGCCATCAACTTGCGCTGGGCGATAGCGTTTTTCTCGATGTCAACTTGATAGATAATTTCTCTAAAAGTGACACCGTATTTCAAAAATACCAACAGGCGGAATATTGAGGACGACTCGGGACTTTGGGGGTAAGAAAGAACTGCTTCTTGCTGACCCCCTGTTGGCGGCGATTGAATGGCCGTACGTCCTGATGATTTCCTTCGGAGAGTCGGCCAGGCCTTATCTGGAAACTTTCCGTCGGTGGTCGGCTGCTTTGGGAGGACCTTCCACACCCCAGACCTGCGCGGCCGCTGGGAGATGGCAAAGCCCGGCAAAATCTTATTCACGGGTGACGAAGAGGTTTGCGGATCCAGTGGTCGGTGAAGGTCGAGTGTTGGATGGAAGAATCCACTTTAGGCATGTGGCAGGTTGTACAGTTCTTCGTGCTTACGGGACAGGCCGCGCCTGGGTAATCGGCGGTGGTTCTTGTGTCCGGCTGATTGACATGACAGTTCAGGCAGCGTGAATCGTAGGCTGCGGGATCGTGCTCCAGGGGCTGATGGGGATCGTGGCAGGCAACGCAGGTGAGTCGCGCGTCTGGCTTGCTCCAACACTTGCTATTTTCGAGGCGGTAAGGCGCGAAGCGGAGGTTCAATGCGCCCAGTCCAATGTTGGTAACAACATCTTGCCAAGTGCGGTGGCACGCGCCGCAGAAATCCACGGACTCGACCGGGTCCAGGTGGCTGGGATTCATGATCAGGCGGCCGCCATCCTCCTTGTCCGCTTTCATGGCGGCCACATGACTGGCGCCAGGTCCGTGGCAGGCTTCGCAGGTGACGCCGGGCACAGCGCTATTTACATCCAGTTGATTGTTGGTCACAGAGGCGGTGGTGTGGCAGGCAAAACATGCGCGGGTCTCGGCCGGCGGCATGCGACGTCCCGCGGCGTCTTCAAGGCTCGCCGGCGGGGCGAGAGATTGTCCCGGAGTGACATTCAGATCTTGGGAAGATGAAAAAAAAGTGAGATGGCTTTCGTAGTAGCTGCCCTTTCGCTCATATACATAAGTCTGGCCCATGTGACCGACGCCAAATGCCCACAGCAGGTCAACCGAGAAGGGCGCGGTGCTATTGCCGCCGGTGACCGTTAGAACGCTTTTCTCGCCTTTGGTTACGATCTCCTCATGGTAAGGACCAAGACGAAAAGAAAGATGGTCATGCTGGCGAAGTATCTCAGCGGCGGCGGCGTGAACGGCGGCACTGGCCATGGCATGCTTTTGCTGGGTCGCAGCCTTGGAAGCATGACATTTCGCGCACGTTGCTGTGCCCACGAAACTATCTCGTGATGCATCCCCTTTGGTGGGCCACCAGCCGGGCGATTGAACCCGTGCCGCGGTGGGCATAGACATGGACATGCTGACGGGGGCGGATGTTTGAGCTAAGCATGCAGAGGCTGCAACACAGATTGCGAGCGCGGACACGTGGCGGAGTACGAGACCGGCCCTTTGGCTTAATGCCAAAAAACACGCTGCGGGAAAAAGATGGTGCTGAGGATTCTTAGCGGCATCAGCTTGCACAGTCATACTTAAGACTTGCGCCGGATTCCTAAACGTAAAGACGGCTCTATTGTCCCGTTAATCCGGGTTCGCGTCAACGCGAACGGATTTTCGCATCAGCGTGGCAAGTATTTCGGTCCGTGGTTGTTGTCGTAAACGTCGTAACACTCATTCGCCGGATCGTGAGTGTAATCGCCGATTTCGCCAGTCATTCTTACCGCACTTCTACCAACACAATTGTTTGCTCACTTCTCGCCCTCGGAGCACTGTAAGAACCCTTTGCTGATTTATCCCTCAAGGCTGAGAATACCTCTCAAGCAGAAGTTCCCCGCGAGGATTGTAGATGAAGAAAACTGCGCTAACTCTACTGCTGTGTGCACTTTTCGTGTCAGCAGCATCGTTGTATGCCTCCGACTGCAGCACAGTGGCGGGCGGTGTCCCGGTCCTCATTCCAAGTCCGGGCAAAGAATTTGTAGAAGTTAACAGCGACAAGCGGAATTTCTTCGAATATATGGTTCCCTCCCGTAATCGACTCCTATGCGCTTTTGTGCCTGCCGATTTTGTGCCGCGCCTCAAGAATCCTGCGAGTGGAATGGGACAGTACATGCTGGTTGAGCTGAGCCGAAGTCTCGACGAGAAGAACACAGAAGTCACGTCGGCTACTTTTGAAAAGGTTGTCTTGGGCATAAAACAGCAGTTCGCCGACTCTTCTGCACTCAATCAGACCGTTAAAACGACTTCGGAAGAAATCAGCAGCAAACTCAAGCAGCTTGATCCGTCGAAAGATTTGTCTATCGACAAGCCCACGCCTCTGGGCGCTCTATTTCAGACATCAGACTCCTAAGCGTTCGCGATGCTCGTACCTGTTTCGTCCGGAGGAGTTACGGTGCGAGAAATCAACGCCACGGTTCTCATGAGGGTGAGAGATCGGCTCATATTTGCTTACATATATGGCAGCGGCGACGATGAAAAGTCTCTGATATGGATTGAGAAGACGGCTGGACAATGGGCCAGCGATATTCTGACGGCCAATTTGAAATCAGCTAAATAGAAAGGCGTCTGGATTGATGGCGATAAATTGCGACTTCATCCATTGACCTGAGAATTCCTTTCGATGTGATACGTCGCGAAACCCCATTGAGCGACCGTGAAAATGACTTTGGTTTCTGCTGGCGTTACACTGCGAGCGTGAAATCTGCTGTCTGGCCTGCGAATTGTCTGCGTGCAATCCTGCTTCTGGCAGTGCTCTGTGCTGCCGAAGAAACCGCACTTCGCGCGCAAAACAAAACCCGTCCTGCCGAGTCTCCGCTGATGGGGCAAGTCCAGCAGGCGCTCAAACTTGCCGAACATGGCGATCAGCAAGGGGCGATGAATCTTGTCCTCCACTTGCTCGAGCAGCATCCAAAGTTTGCGCCGGCCCTCAAGCTCAAGGGCATGTTGCTGGAGGATTCAGGCCACCTCGCCGAGGCCGGAGCCGCCTTTGAACAGGCTCTGAAGTTCGCGCCCAACGACCCGGATCTCTTGCTCGAAGTGGGCAAGTACAAACTGACCGCGGGCCAAAAGGAGGAAGCCATCAAGCTGCTGCAGCACTGCATACGGATTCTTCCCGGCGACGGTGACGCTCAATATTATCTCGCCCAGGCCTATCACCTGACTGGCCAGGACGACTTGGCGCTCGCCGCCATACGGCAGAGCCTGAAGGTCGAGCCCGACAATCCATCGGTGTGGCAAGAATACGGAGAACTGCTCTGCGTCAAGGAAGAATGCGAGGATGGCCTGCGGTGGCTGCTCAAGGCGCAGCACTCGGATGCCAAGTTACCGCACATCGATTATGACATTGCGGTGACGGATTTGAAGTTGATGGACCTTGCCGGGTCCGTGCAATACGCGGCGCGCGCAGTCGAATCCCAGCCCGGCAATGTGGCCGCCCTGCAACTGCTGGCGAGCGCGGATGTGAAGCTTGCCAAATGGCAGGAGGCCAAGCAGGCATTTGAGCGCATCCTCACCTTCAAGCCCGATGACGTGGATTCGCTTTTCGGCCTCGGCCAATGCGAACTAGAGCTCAAGAACTATCAGGCTGCCGTCGATAAATTGCAATTGGTGTTAAGGCTGGCTCCCACGCGGCTATTGGCGCACTACTATCTGTCAAGGGCGTATGTCGGACTGGGGAAGACGGCCGAGGCCGAGCACGAGGCGGCGTTGCATCAGTTGATGATGGAACAGATGACCTTCGTCCGTGCCGTGGAGCGCGAGGGGAGCGAAGCTCCTATTCAGGCTCCGGCGGCTAGAATGTTGGCAGAGCATCGCGAAGAGGATGCGTTGCAGCTGTATCGGAATCGCTTCCAGGGAACCTCCGCCACATTGGCGGATGCGTATGTGTTTGTCGGGAAACTGTATCTCGCCAGCGGGCAAGTCGAAGCTGGACTGCGCTGTCTTCATCACGCGCTGGAACTTGAGCCAACCGTTCGTGGAGCTCATACTTATGAGGGAATCCTGAGGCTGAAACTAGGCGACCTGAATGCGGCCGAGAGTGAGTTTAAGGCGGAACTGGCAAACGACCCGAACTATCAGACGGCGATTGCCGAAATGGGCGAGGTGCGCTACCGCCAGGAACGCTGGTCTGATGCGGCGGAACAACTGGCGAAGTCCAGAACGATGACTCCGGAGCTGCTTTACATGCTTAGCGATTCTTACTTCAGGCTGGGTAAAGTGTCGGATGCCGACCTGAATGCCGAAACCGCCGCAGCGTATGGGAGAAACAATCCCGAATTCATGAAAGATCTGATCGACCTTCTGCAGCGTAATGGGCAAACGGAACTGGCGCAGCGCTTGTCGGGTAATCTCGCGCAGAAATAAGGAGAGGCCCAGCTCAGGGCGCGCTCTCCGTCACGGTCAGGATCTGATCTGCTTTGACGTTTTTCAAAACCTGCTTGATGCCGCTCGGCCATGTGAGTTCGATACTGTCCACCAGGGCGGCTGAGCCCAGCCCGAAGTGCACGCGCTTATCGCTCGAAGAGTTGTAGCTCACCGCGGTTGTCGCCTGGTTGTATTGCGTGCCCAGAGAAGTTGTTACCTTGACCTTGGTTCCCAGACCGTCGCGGTTGGATTTAACGCCGACCAGTTTCAGAACGATCCAGTGGTTTCGGTTGCCGCCGTTTTGCGTACCCGAACGGTTCATCCATATCTCCGGCGGGCCGTTCAGGACCGTTACGACGGCGTCGATTTTGCCGTCGTTGTTGAGGTCGCCGAAGGCCGCACTGCGATGCGCTGCCGGAACGGAGAACGACGTTCCAGCCTTTGCACTCACATCCTCGAAGGCTAGGTTGCCTTTGTTGCGGAACACCCGATTGGGAAGCGGATAAGGTCTATGCGCAATGTCCATGGCATTGTCGAGAATGTCGGCATTGGCGGTGAACAGGTCCTTGTTGCCGTCATTGTCGAAATCGAAAATTCCAACTCCCCAGCCCGTGGAGCGACTGGTCAAGGCACTCAATCCGGCACCGCCGCTGACGTCCTGAAACTGACCGTCCCCCAGGTTCCGGTAGAGAGGAAAGCCTTCGCCGAACATCGCCGTTTCAAAGATATCGGGCCTTCCATCGTTGTCGATATCCCGGAAATCGGCGCCCATTCCGGCTATGGCTTTGCCGAATGCGTTGTACGCGACTCCGGCGAGCACCGCGACATTGGTAAAGGTTCCATCTCCGTTGTTGCGCAGAAGATAATTCTCGAAAGTATCGTTGGAGACGAAGATATCGGTGAAGCCATCGTTGTCATAGTCGGCGAATGCCACACCCATCCCTTTGCCAACGTATCTGGAAATGTGGGACAGTTAGGAGACGTCGGTAAAAGTGCCGTCGCCATTGTTGCGATAGAGGATATTCGGCGTGCCCAGAAAATCGACTGGAGAGCAGTAGACCGGAAGTCGTTGCTGAACG
>CAWGYS010000006.1:0-233521 GCA_963826845.1 uncultured Acidobacteriaceae bacterium | reverse complement strand
ATCTCCCGCTGGAACTGCAGCCTCATCTGCTTCGTGTTCTGCAGTCGGGCGAGTTTACGCGGCTAGGCAATTCCCGCACCGAGCAGGTGGACGTTCGCTTCATCGCCGCGACCAACCGCGATTTGGAGAGCGAAGTGAAGGCAGGGAGATTCCGGACCCATCTTTTTTTCGATTATCGGCCATTACGCTTCGCTTGCCGCCTTTGCGTGAGCGGCCGCATGACACCAGGCTCTTGGCCGAACATTTTCTTCGCGCTGCGGCAATGCGCTACGGGCGGCCGGTGCCGCGCCTGACCGAAGACTGTCTATTGGCCTTGATGGCCTATAGTTTTCCAGGAAATGTTCGGGAACTGGAGAGTGAAATGTCCAGGCTGGCTGCGCTGGCGTCTGTCGATGTCCCATGCGGAGCGGATTTATTGAATGAAAGAATTCGTAGGCGTGGCAACGGTCAGGCTGCGATCCCCGCGGAGGGCGCCGTCGCTCCGATGTCGCTGCGTGAAATGGAAAAGCAGTTGATCTTCTCCGTGTTACAACACACGAACGGCAACCGTACCCGCGCTGCCGAGATTCTAGGCATCAGCCGCGAAGGGTTGCGGACAAAACTCCAGCGACTTCAAATTCCCACGGATGCTGATCCGCTGTTATAGGTTTACTTACTCTCCCCCCGCTCCCGCGTTCCAATCCACTCGCATCCTGGCCATCGAGTTGCTCTGTGCTTCTTAGAACCACATCTTTTCCACCAATGTTAACAAGAAGGAGGCTGGGGCATTTGACTTAATAGAACCGAGTCCCATACAGAAAAAGAGGCGGCAAAGCCAGCCAACATCTCTGCCAATTGGCTCAGCTAAGGACGAATGGGAACGTGCATTTCTATCAAATTGAGATACGCCCACAATTGGGTGTCTGGATCTTGATTTGCCCCTCGGCGCGTCAATTGACAGGTCGAGAGGCGGGTTCTAAGATGCCTCGCAGTGTCGAACCACTCCCCCACCGGCAAGCTTTTCGGCCACTATCGCATTCAGGGGCAACTGGGCGCAGGCGGAATGGGAGTGGTGTACTCGGCCTACGATACTGTCCTGGAACGCAAAGTTGCGATCAAGGTAGTTGGTGATCGCGTGCTCGCGGACAAGACTGCACGCGCCCTTTTACTCCATGAAGCCCGCGCGGCCTCGTCCCTCAACCATCCCAACATTTGTACGATCCACGAAGTCGGCGATTCGGACGGTGAAGCCTACATCGTCATGGAGCAGGTGGAGGGTCAGCCGCTTCGTTCCCTGGTAGGAACCGCCGGTCTGCCATCGGATTCTGTCATTCATTACGGAATGCAGATCGCGGATGCGCTGGCCCACGCTCATGAACACGGAGTGATCCATCGTGACCTGAAAAGCACGAATGCGGTCGTCACGCCGCAGGGCCGCGTCAAGGTACTCGATTTCGGCCTGGCGTCGCGCTTACGGGACAAGGACCTCCAGGAGGCGGCATCGTCGAAACTCCCCCTTACGGAATCAAGAATGATTGTGGGAACGCTGCCCTATCTCGCGCCAGAATTATTGCGCGGCGAGCCGGCAGAGGCGCGAACGGACACTTGGGCGCTCGGGGTTTTGCTCTACGAAATGTCGAGCGGGACGCATCCCTTTCATGGGCGGACAGCGTTTGAATTAAGTTCCGCAATCCTGCGCGACGCTCCGACGCCACTTCCCGCGGGTGTTCCGCCGGGTCTCCGCGACGTTATCTTCCGCTGCCTGGAGAAATCGCCAGACAGCCGCTACCAAAGAGCCAGTGAAGTGCATTCCGCGCTGCAAAAATTGCAATTCAGCGCTTCTGCGCTCGCCGTGACCGGCGAGGCCATGCCGAACTACCGCATTGTCGAAAAAATTGGCGACGAGGGCATGGGCCGGGTGGTTGTGCCGGCACCTCCTCGGGCTCCTCGAGCTCCAGTCGGGCAGATCTGGAAAATTGCAGTTCCCGTGGCGCTGGTCGCGGCCCTGGCCGCGGGTGGGCTTTACTATCGTGCACATCAAAAGAAGCTTTTGACCGATAAAGACACTATTGTTCTTACCGACTTTGCCAATAGCACGGGCGATCCGATATTCGACGACACGTTGAAGACGGCACTGCGCGTTTCCCTGCGGCAATCTCCATTCCTCAATGTTCTCTCCGACGGCAGAGTCGCGAAGATTTCGCGCGAGATGAAGCGTCCGGCCGGCACGAAACTCACGCCCGATGTCGCCCGCGAGCTTTGCCAGCGCGCTAGCAGTAAGGCTTACATTGCGGGGTCCATCGGCAGCCTGGGTAGTGAATATGTGCTCGGGTTGAAGGCAGTGAATTGCCAGAGCGGCGACGTGCTGGCGCAGGAGCAGATGACGGCGGTGTCTAAGGAAAAAGTGCTGGACACGCTGGGCAGGGCCGCATCCAATCTGCGCGGCGAACTGGGTGAATCGCTGGCTACGGTGCAACGGTTTGACGTTCCACTAGGGGAGGCCACGACCTCTTCGCTCGAAGCTCTGGAGGCGTTCGACCGTGCAACCAAGACGGCTAGCGAGAAAGGCTCCGCCGCAGCTCTGCCTTACTTCCAACGCGCGATCGAGCTCGATCCGAATTTCGCCATGGGCTACAACTCAGTGGGTTTTGCCTACACCACTCTCGGCGAGCAAGGCCGTGCCAGCGAGTATTTCACCAAAGCATTCCAGCTGCGGGAACATGCCAGTGAATGGGAAAAGCTCACGATCTCCGCTACCTACTATTCGAACGTGACCGGAGAGCTGGAAAAATCGAACCAGACCTATCAGGAGCAGATCGAGGGCTACCCGCGATATTTTCCAGAGTACGCCAATTTAGCCAATGTGTTAGCCCAACAAGGACGGTATCAGGAAGCCTCTGACGCCGTCAGGCAAGCACTGCGCCTTGCTCCCGACATTCCAAGCTTGTATGGGAATCTCCCCAATTATGCCCTTGCCCTGCAGCGCTTCGACGAGGCGCGCCAGAACGTCCGTGATGCGCAGGCGCGAAAACTAGATGATGTAATCTTGCGCGCTGCCCTCTATGCCCTTGCCTTTTTGGGGACCGACGAAGAGGCGATGGCGGAACAACAAAAATGGTTTGCCGGCAAGCCCGGATTTGAGAACGCGGGGCTTGCTCTCGCCTCTGATACCGAGGCTTACGCCGGTCGTCTGGGTAACGCGCGGGAGCTGACCAAGCGGGCTGTGGAGTCCGCCGTCCGCGTTGATAGTAAGGAAAATGGGGCGATATGGCAGGCAATTGCCGCTCAGCGGGAAGCCGCTTACGGCGAAACTGCGGAATCCAGACAAGCAGCGGTAGCGGCGTTGAAACTCGCACCCGCGAGTCCGAGCGTCGCAGCGGAATCGGCACTGGCGTTTGCGCTGGCGGGCGATTCGGCGCGAACCGAGTCCTTGGCGCAAGACTTAGAGAAACGCTTTCCGCTGGACACACAAATGCAGTCGATTTGGCTGCCCGCGATTCAGGCGCAGGTGGCGTTGGATAGGAAAAATCCGGCTCTGGCCTTGACCACCTTGCAAGCTCCTTCAGCCATCGAGTCGGGGCAAATTCTGTTTGTTGCCAATCTTTCCTGCCTCTATACAGTATATGTACGCGGACAGGCATACCTGGTCACCGGACAGGGCGGCGCGGCCGCCGCGGAGTTTCAGAAGATTATCGACCACAACGGCATGGTCTGGAATTGCTGGACCGGAGCATTGGCGCATCTGGGAGTGGCGCGTGCCAATGCCCTGGAGTCGAGAACCACCCAGGGAGCGGATGCTGACGCTGCCCGCGTCAGGTCGCTCGCCGCCTACAAGGAGTTCCTTTCCCTCTGGAAAGACGCCGACCCGGACATCCCCATCCTGAAGCAAGCCCAGGCAGAATACGCGAAGCTGCAGTAGCTGGCAGGCGATAGTTGCGAATTAACCAACGTTAGCACTCAGAACCGGGTCAATGAGTGAAAGCTGACGTCAGCGTTGGCACTGCCTGCGGCACACGTTCGCCAACAATCTCGTTATGCGGGTGTAGACATCAGGACGGTGCAGGAATTGATGGGCCACAAGACGATTCAAGTGACGCTGCGATATGGCCATCTTGCCCCACAACACCAATTGGCGGCAGTCCAGAGGCTGTGCGATACTAAGACCCGAATCGAAGAATTACTGAACAGCGAAACTGACACCAGAACTAGCACCCAAGATTCTGCAGTGGTGAAGTAGTCCAGTAACATGTCTAACAGTAGTCACTTATCATCCCTAGCCGGGATGGCGGAACTGGCAGACGCAGCGGACTCAAAATCCGCCGACCTTCGGCCCTTGGGGGTTCGACTCCCCCTCCCGGCACCAGCTTTGACTCCGGGTTTTTCGGCCCATCGGGGCGACCATGCCTGTCACATTTGACAGTACCTCGGCGCCAGCGTCAAATGCAATAATGCGAAAGCTATTTCGGATTCACTCCGGTTGTTCTCACGACAGCTGGTGGAAGGAATTCTTAAATGTCTAAGAAACTCACATTCGGCACCATGCGATTGGCTGTCCTCTGCTTCTTTGCCGCTGCCGCGCTCCCCTCACTAAGCCAGGCGCAGGCGCCTGTTTTCTCGATTTCGACGGACGACAGCTCGGTTACGTTCTACGTGAAGGCGTCGGTGAAGCTGGTTGGAACTTTCAAAAAGTGGGACTCCACTCTGACATTCGCCTCTACTGACCCCACGTCCGGCGTTTTGGATATCAAGATTCAGGCCGACAGCGTGAGTACCGGAAGCGACATGAAGGATGGCAAGCTGAAGAGCAAAGATTTCTTCGACGTCAAGCAGAATCCGCTGATCACGTTTAAGTCAACGAAGATTGTACAAACTGGCCCGAATACGTTCGACGTGCAGGGCGACTTTACGATACGCGGAGTGACTAAACCCGAGACGCTGACGCTGACGGTCTCCGGCATGGGACAGGCTCAGGCGAGATTAAGGGGACAATGGCCTTCGACCGCAAGGACTACGGGATGACTCACGGCATCCCCTTCGTGACCATCGCTGACCGCATCGAGGTGACTGTCGATCTCAAGGGGAAGCGAGTCAGCGGGCCTCCGTTGGTCTTCAAGCAATAGGCAAGCTGGTCTTTAACACTAGGAACTGCCGATAGCCGGCTATCGACGCACATTACTCAGGCGCAGGGGCTCCGCCGCTACCTGCGGTTGGCTTCACCATCGCAGCAGCAGAAGCTCGGAGCAAAACCCGGGCCCCATAGCGGCCAGCAGACCCAACGTGCCCGGCTCAGGACGCCGGTTCTTCATCACGTCTTCGAGCACGCATAGCACCGAAGCAGAAGAGAGATTTCCTACCTTACGGAGGCAATCCCACGAGGCGTCAAGCTGTCCGTTGTGCAACCCCAACGCCGCAGCCGATGCCTCCAGCACTTTCGGTCCCCCGGTGTGCAGGACCCAGCTCTTAAGGTCGCTGCGCTTGAGTCCGTTGTCCGCCAGAAAAGCATCCACGTCCCGGCCCAGATTTTCTCGAATCAGAGTCGGAACCTCCGTCGAGAGCAGTATGCGGAATCCCCTCTCGGAAATTTTCCACCCCATCATATCCTCTGTGCTGGGATAGAAAATCGACCTGGTCGCGACGATGGTTGGCCCCACAACTTCGCGGCCAGCCCGTTCGAATTCTGCTCCAGTCACAATCACTGCAGCAGCGCCGTCGGCAAAGAGTCCTGACGAAATCAGGTTCGCTACCGACAAATCTTCGCGCTGCAAAGTAAGTGAACAGAGCTCGACCGAGACCAGAGCCGCAGCCTGCTTAGGATAAGCGCGAACGTAATCCGACGCGCTTGCAATTCCGGCCGCGCCAGCCACGCATCCCAAGCCGAAAATTGGAGTACGCCGGATATTCGTGGGAAGTCCCATCCGGTTGATCAACAGAGCGTCGATCGACGGACTCGCGACTCCAGTGACGGTCGTGAACAGTAAGGCCCCTAAGTCCTGTGGCTCGACACCGGCGTTGTGAAGTGCCAGGCATAGTGCCCGCTCTCCCAACTCCTGTGCGACCCGGATCCAGATGTCGTTGGCCTGTCCCCAGGTCTTGATGTCCACGTACTCCTCTGCGGGGACAGCCAGGTAACGGCCCTCGACCGTTACATTGCGATGCAGCCTCGCCAGCAATAGCGGGTTCTTGAGCCGGGTCCCCCAGAAGTCCTGGAGACGTTCCAGAAGTACTTTCTGGGAATAGTAATGCTTCGGAAATGCACTTGCTGCGCTTGCGATTCTCATCGTTTATGGCTTCTATCCTGGTTTTTCATATAAGTTTCCAATAATAACTGGGAAACCGCTCCTTGACTCTAGTTAAGTGCGGCAGTCTCCCACGACTGCCGCTCCCGTATTGTGCCCGCTGCTATTTCGATTTATTTACTGGTGACTTTTTATCCAGCGTTGACAGCAATAGTTGCGCAGACGGAGGCGCCTTCACCGCCCCTTTGAAAACGATGTCTGTCGCGCTTACCGCTTTGCCATATAGGTTCTTGTTGGCATCATTGTCCGCACGCAGGGTCGAGCCAGTGAGCGAGATTCCAGCAAACAATCCACGAGCTCGAGAATAGGAGAGGATCTCGGCGCGCATCGACGCGTCCGTTTCGGCGGAAGCTGTCCTTCCAACCGGACCCGCGGCAGCCGAAGCATCTCCACCCAGCTTGACCTTGCTGACGAGGATGTTCTCGGCCGACCGGGGAGTCATCAGCAGCAGTACGAAGTCGGTCGCCTGACCGCCCAACTGCAAGCCAAAGCTGCCACCCTCAAGCGCCATCATGGTCGGAGCACCCCAACGACCTTTGAAATCCTTGCCGCCCCGGCAAGTCATCACGCCCCTGCCATAACTCCCGCCAAGTCCGATGGCAAATTTGAGCACAGAGGGTAAAACGACGACACAATCTGCCTTGTCAATCACATCCTGCGGAATGTCGTCAGGAATGTTCATAATTTCTGACATAACCTTGCCAGCATTTGCGACTCGATCCTGTTCCTTCTCTTGCCCAAAAACCGGCAACGAGATCACGGCAACAAGCAGGCCCACTGCCCAAATGTTTTTCATAAGGTTCTCCTCAATTAAGGTTCTCGTCAATAATAACTGTTTGAAAGGCTTTTGCCACGTCGGACCGGCGACCACGACGAAAAGTCAGGCGCGAATAAGGCGCCGGTCTGACGAATCCAACCTGTGGATTCGCCTGGATGAGAGTGATTGTATCGAGTACCCGAGCGCACGCAAAGACTTGCTAGACCGGTGCCGACCGAGGAACCATTCTCTCCCTCAAGAAAATAGCTCTAAACCGGCGAAATTGCCACTGGTAAAGTTGACAGCGCCGCCCCACTCCATGATTTGACTTTGTGGCGCCTGTAGAAAGTGACAGTTCCCAAGCAGCCGCCATGCCAGTGAAATTAGTATTCGATAGCGAGTTTTCAGAGTATCTAAGAATCGAAACCGGGGGATTTGATGAGAATGAAGTTATTCAGCGCGGGTTTGATTCTGACAGTTCTGCTGGGGCAAGCTTGGCCGCAGACGTCGCAGCACAACGTTATATTCATCCTAAGCGGCCAGTCAGGACAAGCGTCAGTTCTTCAGATCAACGGCCGATCCTACGTGGACATCGAAGCACTGGCCCGACTGACAGACGGTTCCCTCAGTTTTCAGCAAAATCAAATTACGCTGACGCTGCCTTCCGCTGCAAGCGCGCCCGCTCCCCCGGCCGCCCAGCATGCCAGTTCGGAATTCTCGAAAGAGTTCCTCAAAGCCGGCATCGAAGAAATGTCCGTGATCAGGGAATGGCGAAGCGCGCTGGTTAACGCCGTTCAAAATGGATACCCCGTTACAGATGAGTTCGTGTCCGGGTACCGTGGCCAGGCTGCGACGAGTCTGCGGTTAGCATCTGTCGCGGTGTCCACCACCTCTGATGGAAGCGCTTTTCAATTGCTCAGCAACGAACTCGATCACATGCAGAAGCTGAGTAATAAGGTCTTGGCGGCCCGCAAGAATATGAATTACCTCTCACCCGACGCGCTCAAGGGTGATCCGCTGGACACGCAAATCCTTAGCTGTGCACGATCTCTGGCGGCCATGGCTGCCAGTGGACAGTTTCAGGACGACGGTTCTTGCGATTAAGTACTCCAGAGAGCTCAGGACTGCACCTGGTTCGGCGATCAATGTTCGGCGATCATCATGAGGCGGACACCGAGAGTACAGCCATCTGCTTGCCCGGCAGAAGGCATACGCGTATAACATACGGGACGCGCCATCTCGTCGGGTGCGGCGCTTGTAAGTCTTATTGACGCCCTTTCCGTGCCTGACCGTACGTATGAGTTCTGTCCACACTAATCTATCGTGGAGAAAAGCGGGTCCGGATTCCCCCCTGCGCACAGTGATCCTCACGTGCCTTGCCGCGTTCCTGTGCTTTGTTAGCGCCGCGTTGGCAGGATCGCTGGCGCTTCGTCCGCAAATGGTCTGGCCCTTGTGGCCTGGTTGTGCCCTTCTGGTGGCGCTATTGCTCTTGGTTCCTCGCAAGCTCTGGCCACCACTCATCGCCGCCGGGCTCGGAGCATTTGCTGTCTATGACCTGCTGACCGGCTTGCCCCTCCATTCAACCGGCTTGCTGGTGCTGGCTGATACGGTCGAAGTTCTCATCGCCGCTCTCGGCGTTAGCTACTGCTTTGACGGTCTACCTCGTTTGAACAGCATAAAGTCCCTGGCCGCGTACTCGTTCTTCGCGGTGATCCTCGCTCCGCTGGTTTCGGCTTTTATCGCTACCCCCGCTTTGGGCGCGAGCTACTGGATTCGTTGGAGGATCGGTTTCTTCACGGAGGCGTTGGCACTCCTGACTCTCACGCCCGCCGTTTTGAGCTGGGTGATCACCCGACCGGAATGGTTGCGGAAGTCGCGTGCTTTCTATTTCGAGGCAGCCGCTCTCATCCTCGGCTTGAGTCTGTTGGGTTACGTCGCTTTCGTAGCTCCAACCAGCAACAGCCTGCCCATACCTCTTTATTCATTTCTGCCATTTTTGCTTTGGTCGGCTTTGCGTTTTGGATCCATGGGAATCAGCACCTCGATGATCGTTGTTGCCTTTTTTTCCATCTGGGGTACAGTCCACGGACGCGGTCCTTTTACCCACTCGGATCCGCTGGGCAATGTGATCTCGCTGCAGCTCTTCCTGTTTCTTGCTGCGACGACTTTTATAGTTCTTGCAGTTCTTGTCGAAGAGCAGAAACAGACCGAGCGAGCCTTTCGCGAGAGTGAAAACCGTTTCCGGTTGGTGGCGGATACGGCGCCCGTGCTCATCTGGATGTCCGAGACTGACAAGCTTTGCTCCTACTTCAACAAGCCGTGGCTGGATTTCACCGGGCGATCGATCGACCAGGAGATTGGAAACGGCTGGGTCGAGGGCGTTCATCCCGACGACTTGCGCCGTTGCATGGATACCTACACCCAGGCGTTCGATCATCGTGAGGCCTTCAGAATGGAGTATCGTCTCCGCCGTCAAGACGGCGAATATCGGTGGGTCCTCGATATCGGAGTGCCGAGGTTTAATCAGGATCACTCCTTTGTCGGCTACATCGGGACCGCGGTAGATGTGACTGAACACAAGCAGGCAGAAGAAGCGCTGCGCCAGAGCGAAAGCCGGTTTCGCTTGGCAGCCCAGGCCGGGAAGATGTTCGCCTACGAGTGGAATGCTGCCACCGATGTGATCGTTCGTTCGGAGGAATCCACTCAGATTCTGGGGATCGACGTGTCGGCGCGAGCCACTGGTCAGCAGATATTGGCTAAAGTTCACGCGGATGATCGAGAAAGACTCTTGGCCGCGATTGGTGCTCTGAGCGCTGATAAGCCCGACCTCAAGATCAGCTACCGAATGGTACGTCCCGACAGTAGTGTGATCTGGGTCGAGAGAATCAGTCGTGCCCACTTCGACGAGCAAGGCAAAATGCTGCGGATTGTAGGCATGGTCGGGGACGTCACCGAACGCAAGCGCGCGGAAGAAGCATTATCCAGCATGAGCCGGCGGTTGATCGAGGCGCAAGAGCAGGAACGCGCCCGCATCGCCCGAGAGCTTCACGACGATATGGGTCAACGTCTGGCCCTGGTGGCCAACGAGTTGGAACAACTTCAACATAGCTCCTCTGGTTTGGATGTTGAGATCGGGAGGCGCATCGCGGACTTAAAGAAGCTTACCTTTCAGATTGCCACCGATATCCAATCCCTGTCCCATAAGTTGCACTCGTCAAAACTCGAATATCTGGGAGTAGCGGCTGCCATGAGAGGCTTCTGCCAGGAGTTCGGCGCACAGCAGAAGGTGAAGGTTGACTTCAAGAGTAACGACGTGCCCAGCCGTGTGTCCCCGGACATTTCCCTTTGCCTCTTCCGAGTTCTGCAAGAGGCCCTCCATAACTCGGTAAAGCACAGCGGGGCGACGCGCGTCGAAGTGCGGCTGCGGGGAACGCCGGACGAGATTCATCTCGCCATCAGCGACACGGGCGCGGGTTTCGACAGGGAAGCGGTAAAGGAGAGTCGAGGGCTTGGCCTCATCAGCATGGAGGAACGGTTGAAGCTCCTGCACGGAACATTTTCAATCGACTCTCAACCGCAGCGAGGTACAACCATCCACGCTCGCGTGCCTCTCAGCTCGGGAAGTGATTCCATGCGCCTGGCGGGGTGAAACTCTATCCTATCGCGCGGAGGATGGTTCAGATTCGCTGCAAATCCGCTGGAAGGTTTGCTTATCTTCCTCGCGAAAAAAATCGCTTAACGAAAATCCGCAAAGAATTTCCATTTTGTATCGTTGCGTCAATTGGTTGCAGAGTTGCTCCAACTGTATCGCCGCATCCGCCTTACCATGCGCCCACAGGATTGACGCGCACTCCCCGCAAATTGCAACCCGCGACTGTTCCCCCCCGTCGCCCGGGCTGCAGCCACGATCAGGTCACCCACGACACCAAGAAATCGCCCGGGGTCCGGCAGATCATTCACCATGAAGGTCGAGAGGATTTCGGTAACATCCAAAGGCAGATAGAGCCCCCGCGCAATGGCCGCGCCCACATTGACGCCATCCTCCCGCAATCTCTCAAGCAGACTCTTCTGGTGTGATTCGGTTGAGGCCACGATAACCGCTTTCCCGTCGAGCAGTGCAGCCTCGATAAAGCGAGTGAAGCCGACTAGAAAAGCTGCGTCACCAGAATAGAATTCAACCTCGTGCCTGCGAGCAATCTCCGCCTTTATCGGTTCAATCGATGGCAGAATCTCTTCGCTGCGACCAGACAATCCGCTGCTGATGAAATGACTGCCCCGGCAAACCGCCTCCACAGCGGCCAGCAGTTCGCTTGCCGCGCGTGCTTTGACGACATAGCCCCGTGCCCCCAGGCTGAGCCCTTCTTGCGCCACATCGGCGGAAGATTCTTGACTCACGAAAAGTATTTCCGATTCCGGGCAGAGCTTTCGGATTCGTCGCGCGACTTCAAATCCATTGAGCTTTGGAAGACCGATATCGAGCACGATCAAGTCCGGCCGCAGTTCCTCGACCTTGCGAACCGCTTCCACTCCGTCTGACGCTTCACCGACGATCCGCAAACTCAATCTTTTTTCCAGTGTCGAACAGATGAACCGCCGAAATGGTGCGTAGTCATCGACCACCAGAGTCCGGAGGGGTGGCACGCTTCGGTCGTCGTCAACTAAGAGCGGCTTTGCAGAGGACATTGGAGTCGAACGCGATTCCCTTTTGCCAAACTCCTGATGGTTTCCGGGAGTATATATTAAAACGATTAAACCGCAATAGACCCGCGAAGTTGCGTTTAATTTCGTAATTCTTTGTAATTAATTCGGCAGAAACTCGGTGCCGACTCCCCGCACTCAGCGCGTTGACTTCCGGTAGCCGGAGTTGGTTATGTTTACCGAAAGATTCTTGGCCGTCGCCACGAGAACTTCGCTGGCTGGGTATCCTGTTCCGTCCTGGAGCGTCAAGAAGCTCACATTCAGCGTGACGGTATCCTTGGGGTCGTCCAGATATGTCGCCACCGTCAGCCCGATCACGCGGTTGGTCGCGGGATCCACTTCCACCGTCAGCACGTCGCCAGGCTTTTGATAGTTGCGGAAGTTCAAGCGCGCGCCCTTGCCGCCGCCCGGCAGATCCAGGCTCACGTTGCCCGCATCCTTCACCGCCTGGATTCTCGCCGGATCGGGTGGAACATAGGTCTTTACTAGCGCCACGGCCGCCTTCATGTAGTCAGTCAGTTCTTCCGTCTTTTTCGCGATGACGCGGCCTCTGATCCCGCGCTTCTTGTCCGGTGGCGGAGACGCGTCCACCGTGACCTTCTGTAGCACGCCATCAGCCCCGTAATAACACTGCTGCTGCTTCCGAGATTTTTCCTCGCCCTTCAAACTGATCACGGTCGTCTCAATCCATTCATACTGCCGGATGCTCTGCTGGTCCCGTGCCACGTTTTGCTTCAGCGCAGCCACGCGCTGCTGCATCTCCTGCGCTCGGGAAATCGCAGGCGCCAGCAGCAACACAACGCTGCAGGCCGCAACCGCAAGGCGGAACTTTAGCGTCATCATTCTGGGCCTCCTATTCGACAGCCGATGAGGATTAAGTGAAAACTCACACGTGCTGGTAGTTCGCGTTCTGAATGGCGACGTTCAATTGCTTGCTGACCCCGTCGACCACCATGCTGGAGACATGGTTGGTCCCATCGGGTAAGCGGCCGAACTGAACCGTCAAATTCATCGCATCTTTCGGATCGTCCATGTAAGAAGCAATCTGGATTCCGAGCAATTCCTTCTGTGCTTTATCAAATACCAACGTCATCGAATCCCCAGGCTTCAGGTAGTTGTGAATGATGAGTTGGATTTGATTGGGAGCGCCCGGCACTTCACTCACGCTGACGTTCCCTTGCGCATAGGACTGCTGGAGCATGGCGCCGTCCGGCGGAACGTACTGCTGCGCCAAGGCCTTCATCTGGTCCGCGTATTGCTGGTACTCTTCGGTCTTCTTCGCGACGACGTGCCGTTTCAGACGTCCCCCGGAAGGAGGAGCAGGCGGCGGGTCCAGCGATGTCTTCTGCGGCTTCATGTCCGGTCCAAGACGCACCTGGAAGTGCTCCTGCTTTTTCTCTTCGCCCTTCAGGCTGATCGTGACCGTTTCGTTCCAGGAATATGACGCAAGCGCTTGCTTGTTCTTCGCCATTGACTGCTGGACGTCCGAGACACGCTGCTGCACTTCCGGGTTCTGAGCGCTGGCCGGACAAATGAATACCGCGCCGGCCAAAAAGACAGGTAAGGCCAGCAAAGTGATGCTCAGGTTACGTCGTGGGGCGTTCTTCATATGTTGTTACTCTCCAATGTTTTTGAAAGCACACAGCTAGCCGAACATCGCCTTTCGCCGTGTTCTCCGTCATGCGACATTTCAGTTATTGGCTTGCAGGCCTTCCCGCAGCTTCTGCATCACCTGGTCAATCCCGAAGCTCGCCGGCGTCTGGCGCGGCGGGAACTCCTTGAATGTCGACAGGAATTGTCCGACGACCGCCTGAGCAGGAATCAGCAAGTAAACGCGGTCGATCATCCAATGATCATAGTCGGAGGCTTCGTAAGTGGCCCGCTCAAACGGATCGGCATGCAAGTCTTCGATCAACGGGACGCGCAATTGAATTAGCGGTTCGCCCCACACACCGAATCCGTGAGCGCGCTGTTCAAGGAAAACGATCTTCCACTTGTCGTATCTGAGCCCGGCGAGATCGCCATCGTCGGTCCAGTAGAAGAACTCTTTGCGTGGTCCGGGAGCTTTGCCGGCCAGCATGTCGGTGAGATTGTAGCCATCCAGATGGACTTTGTAAGTTCTCCCATTCGACTGGTAGCCGGTCAACAGCTTTGCCTTGACCTCGGGCTCGCCCGCGGCCGCGAGCAGCGTCGGGGTCCAGTCTTCATGAGCACAGATATCATTGATGATCGTTCCCGGCTTGATCACGCCGGGCCAGCGAACGACAATCGGGACGCGGTACCCACCTTCCCAGTTAGTGTTTTTCTCACCGCGAAATGGCGTCGTGCCGCCGTCGGGCCAGGAGAATGTCTCCGCGCCGTTATCGGTCGTAATAATGACGATGGTGTTGTCGGCGATGCCCAGATCATCCAGCTTCTTAAGCAGGACGCCGATGTTGTCGTCGAATTCCGTCATCCCCGCGCCGTAGAGACCCTTTTCCGCGACCATGGCCTGGTACTTTGGCTGCAAGTGCGTCCAGATGTGCATGCGCGTGGTGTTGTGCCAGATGAAGAACGGCTTGCCCGCTTTCACCGCGCCTTCCATGTCGGCAAGCGTCTTGGCCAGAAACTCTTCATCCGCTGTTTCCATGCGCTTCTGAGAAAGCGGACCCGTATCCTCACAAACCTGTTTGCCCCATGGGCCAAAACGCGGGTCGGGCGGCGCCGGATTGTCAGTCGCGGTGGCCTTGCACTTGTAAACGCCCCGCGGTCCGAACTTCGCCGCAAATGCAGGGTTCTTCGGATAGTCCACATTCTCCGGTTCTTCTTCGGCATTCAAGTGATAGAAATTGCCAAAGAATTCATCAAAACCGTGAACCGTTGGCAGAAATTCATTGCGGTCGCCAAGATGATTCTTCCCGTTCTGGAAGGTCAGATAGCCACGCCCCTTAAGCAGATCGGCAATCGTAGGGTCCTCCGCCCGCAAACCAAGGTCGGCACCGGGAACTCCGACTTTTGTCAGCCCGGTACGGAACGGGCTCTGTCCGGTAATGAAAGCAGCCCGGCCCGCCGTGCAGCTCTGTTGCGCGTAGTAATCGGTGAAAATGGCACCCTGTTTCGCCACACTGTCGATGTTCGGCGTCTTGTATCCCATCATGCCCATGTTGTACGCGCTCATGTTGGAGTAGCCGATATCGTCGCCGAATATTACGAGAATATTGGGTTTCTTGGCCTGCGCCGAAGCTGGTATCGCCGCTCCGACGAAACCGAATACTATGCCCGTCAACACGATTGCAAGTCGCTTCATAATTGTCATCCCCTCACTACCTGTTCGTTGTCTCTTACTTGAGATTCAGAGTGACCCCAAGCAATACGCCGGACATGGCGTTATTGATATAGGGATTAGCATTCCCATTTATTTTCTGGTAATCAAAATACAGATAGCGATATCCAGCCTGCAGGATCATCTTCGGCGTAAGCCTATAGCCAAGCAGGCCCACGACCTGATACTCGAGTTGAGAGCCCGTCCCCCAACCGCCGACGTCCCCCGCAATTGTGACTTCAGCCTTCGGTGAAAGAGCCCCGATAATTCTTCCACCGACGAGAGGATCGACCCAATTCTGTGAGCGGTTGAAATTCGCGTTTTCGAGGAAGGGACTAAACGTGGCGTTCTCTCCGAAATGCCAGTAGCGGAATCCGGTCAAGAAATCAGCTTTGAGCTTTTCCTGATTAACCAGGCGAAAACCGACCTTGGGAGTAAGGATGAACATATTAAAGTGAATGTCCGCGGATGTGAAATCCGCACCCGGCGGGAACGGGATCGCTTTGTTATCGCTCAGCCTCATCCACATGGTGTCGATGTTCGCTATTATCCGATTGCGACGAGCTTCAGCTATTCCCAGCAATGCAAAATCTGCATGCGAGAGAAGATCCCAGGCGCTAGCTTTATAGCCGACCGCATAGCCACCCGCGCCTATCGTTCCGTGCACTCCCGGGAGCCAGAGATAAGGGCTCACCGAGAGATGCCACCGGTCATCGTTGTCAGTCGAAAGCGCGGCACCTGCGCCTTGCCCGCCACCGGAGCCCGAGGCACCAGCCCCCTGACCCGGCCGGGTCAGCGAAGTTAATGGCAGCGGCCGATGGCTCGCCACCGGTTGCAGGCGTCGAAGCTGCGGTCCAGTTCGTATCGTTGACTCCAGCGTAGGGAATCACGCTGGCATGGAGTTGTTCGCTCGGTTGCGCCAGCTGCTGCGCCTGCAAACACGATCCACAGAACAGAACAGTGCTCGCAAAGCCTGAGTGATGATTGCCATTCTGACTTTCATTCTTTTTCTCTCCCTTAATTTACGCCTCTTGATCTACGAGGAAGTCACGTTGCTTGCCGTGACCTGTCCCTTATTTCCGCTTATCGTCTTCACACAACGAAAGCCGAGATGATTGGTCCCGGTGCTGATTTCACCCTTGCCCCGCGTACCGACTACGTAGCGCGAGCAATATTGGTCGGTGCACAGAAACGATCCGCCGCGGTG
This sequence comes from uncultured Acidobacteriaceae bacterium, assembly GCA_963826845.1. Taxonomy (GTDB): domain Bacteria; phylum Acidobacteriota; class Terriglobia; order Terriglobales; family Acidobacteriaceae; genus Acidiflorens. The sequence goes on along the minus strand of CAWGYS010000006.1, from coordinate 217,283 downwards.
AACCTTCTTTTTGTCGTTGGGCTCTGCGGGATCGTACGGCGCGGCCGGCCCCTGCGGATTCCGCGTGACACCCCCAGCCTTCGCCAATTGCTGGTAGTAGTCGGGACGGTACCAATCGCTGGTCCATTGCCACACATTTCCTGCCATGTCATACAGTCCGTACCCATTCGGCGGAAACTCCGCCACCGGCGCAATCCCCATATACCCATCTGCTCCGGTATCTTTGTCAGGAAAATGTCCCTGGTGGGTGTTCGCCATCCACTTTCCGCCGGGCTGGAATTGATCGCCCCAAGGGTAGCGCTTGCCGGCCAGACCTCCGCGCGCCGCAAACTCCCACTCCGCTTCTGTCGGCAAGCGTTTGCCGGCCCACTTCGCATACGCCAGTGCGTCCGCATAGGCTACGTCAACCACCGGATATTTCTCGCGTCCCTTAAGGCTGCTGGCCGGACCCTCGGGATGCCGCCAGTTTGCTCCCTTTACGTATGACCACCATTGGTAATGATCGTTAAGCGGCACGGCATGATCGGGAGGCGAAAAAACCACGGCGCCGGCCACCAGATTTTCGGGAGGAGCGCCCGGAAAATCTTCCGCGCGCGGCTTGCGCTCGGCGATGGTGACGTAACCCGTCGCCTTCACGAAACGGGCAAACTCTTCGTTGGTCACGTCCGTCTTGTCCATCCAGAAGCCATCCACATACACCCGGTGGATCGGGCGTGAATCGGTCGTCGCCTGCATGCCCACTTGGTCGCCAGGCGTTGGATCGGCCGCGCCCATAGCGAACTCACCGCCGGAAATCCACACCATCCCTCGCGTCGAAGGCGCAGCCGCGGGCGCTGGAACGGTGTTGGGAATCGTGGGACCGAAAGCGGCAGCCGCAGCAGCCATGGTGACGGGGTGGCTAGCCTCCACTTTACTGGCAGACGAGAGCGGCCACGGGCGGAAGGCAACGACGGCCACTACCGCAGAAACGACCGCCAGGCCAATCAGGGTCCACAGCGAACGCCGCAGTAGGGACGGCCTTGGCGCGGTCGTCGACTTGATTGTCGATGCGATCGGGGCCCCGTTTCGTTTCTTTCTTCTCATGCGTTCGCCAGCCTCGAGGACAAGCCCACCTATAAGGTTGATGTAAATACTACGAAGCCAACGGCGAAGTGACCACTGTCAAAGGTGACAGGCCCGCAAACGCGAACCGAGCCCGGCAGACGTCGCACCTCTCGCGATACCCCCATTTTTCAGTTCGTCTAAACGTCTTTCCTCGGACTGTCTTTTCTGACAGTAGTAAGAGGCTGAATTAAAAGCTTTACTGGGCAGCGACGACTTCCGGCTATTCCAGGAAAGACAGTACTCAAGCACAGTACCACGAGGAATCGCGCGATATCACCCGCGATCGTCCGGCGGCACTGCATCACTGTGCAGTGGCCTAGAGACATACTTTCGCAAGTTGGTCGTTGACATGGACATGGACATGAAGAAACACCGCGGCGCACTGCGCGCTCCGGACAACCAGATTGACTAACCATTACCTGACAAGGAGAGCACATGAATTTCGGAACAAATGTCGCAAAACTAGCGCTGGGAGCGCTGGCAGCCCTGAGTTTACTCGCGGGCACGAGCGCAACCGCGCACGCGCAAGACACACGCAAACCCAACATTATCGTCATCATGGGCGACGATATCGGCATGTGGAACATCGGCGCCTATCACCGCGGCATGATGGCCGGCAAAACGCCGAACCTCGACAAGCTCGCCAAGGAAGGCATGTTGTTTACCGACTACTACGCCGAGGCGAGCTGCACGGCGGGCCGCGCCAACTTCATCACCGGCGAACTTCCCATACGCACCGGCATGACCACTGTCGGACAAGCAGGCGCCCCCACTGGACTCCCGGCCGAGGCGGTCACCATCGCCACGGTTCTCAAGGGCATGGGCTATGCCACTGGCCAGTTCGGAAAGAACCATCTTGGCGACAAGAATGAGTTCCTCCCCTGCGTCCACGGCTTCGACGAATTCTTTGGCTATTTGTATCACCTCGATGCCATGGAAGACCCGGCCCATCCCAACTATCCGCAGAATCTCTTGAATGTGGTCGGCCCGCGCAACATGGTTCATTGCTGGGCTACCGACAAGGTCGACTCAACGGTGATGCCCCGCTGGGGCGAAGTCGGCAAACAGAAGATTGAGGACGCCGGCACGCTCTATCCCAAACGCATGGAAACTGTCGACGACGAGATTCGCGACCTCAGCCTCAAGTTCATCGACGGGGCCAAAGCCGCTAACAAGCCCTTTTTCGTCTGGCTCAACCCGACTCGCATGCACATCGTCACTCACCTCTCGCCGAAGTATGAAGCGACGCGGAACTCTGAGAATGGCTGGTCCGAAGAAGAAGCCGGCATGGCCCAGCTGGACGACGACATCGGCCTCGTGATGCAGAAGTTGAAGGACATCGGCGAGGACGACAACACCATCGTTGTGTTCACCACCGACAACGGCACCGAAGTCTTCACCTGGCCCGATGGCGGTCAAACGCCGTTCGCCCAGTCCAAAGGAACGGTCCTCGAGGGCGGCTTCCGCGTACCTTGCCTCCTCCGCTGGCCTGGTCATGTGCCCGCGGATTCGGTTCAGAACGGAATCTTCTCCGGCATGGACTGGCTTCCCACCTTCGCCGCCGCGGCCGGGAATCCGAACGTCACCCAAGAATTGCTGAAGGGCAAAACGATCGGTGACCGGACCTACAAGAACCATCTGGATGGCTACAACCAGATGGCCGCCATTACCGGCAAAGGCCCCTCCGCGCGTCACGAAATCTTCTACCTTGGCGAAAGCACGGTCGGAGCGGTGCGCATTGACGATTACAAGTACCGCTTCATTGACCAACCCGGTGGCTGGCTGGGTGAAAAGACCCATCCTGACGTGCCTTACATCACCAACTTGCGCCTCGATCCTTTCGAGCGCACGGGTTGGCCCAGCAACGGGACGAAAGACGGGGCTCAACAATACTTCGATTGGTTCAAGTACCAATTCTGGCGCTTCGTATTCGTACAGGAAGTAGTGGGCAAGGAACTCCAGACCTTCATCGAGTTCCCGCCGATGCAGCGGGGCGCGAGCTTCAACCTCGATGCCGTCAAAGCAGAGATGGCGAAAAGGATGGCCCAGGCAGAGGCGGCGGGCAAAGGGCCCAGCGATTAAGCGGAGCGAACTTCACGGCGGGCGGCTCGCAAGGGCCGCCTGTTTTTACGTTTTAGAAAAACGGCTATCCCTAATACGAAAAGGAGGACGATCATGAAAAAGAAATTAGCGTTGTGCGCGATGCTGCTATGCATCGCGTCCGCGATTGCCGCGGCGCAACAGGTTTCCGTCAACTACAACCACAGCCAGAGTTTCTCGGGGTATCACACGTATGCCTGGGGTTCGAACAATGCCAACCAGGTCCAGAATTCGATCCTGGCGCAGGTAGCGCAACAGGATATCGATGCGGCCCTGCAAGGCAAGGGCTGGCAGAAGGTGCAGGAAGGCCAGAATCCCGATGTCCTCGTCACCGCCAATGGCGGGATGAAACAGCAGACCTCCTACAGTGCGTGGGGCATGCGCGGGATCGGCGGCGGCATGGGCGGCATCACTCCTGAGCAAAATGTTATCGGGACTCTGATCGTCGACCTGTACGACGCAAAGACTCAAAGCTTGATCTGGCGCGGAATCGGCCAGAACTCCCTCAACAACAATGGCAATAAGAATCAGCAGATCGTGCAGAAAGCCATCGCGAAGATGTTCAAGCAATGGCCGGCGTCGTAATGACGATGTGAGCTTATCCGGAGGCGGGATGCCGGCGTCCGTAACAACCCCGATGCATCCGCCCTCCAAAGCTTGAATTGGATGCCCGTTGTGCATCTTGAACCCGAGACTCTAACACCATTGAGGAGAAACTATGACCAAGCATTCCTGGCTGTTCGTTCTGGTGCTCGCGCTATTTTATGTGACCGTTGCCATTGCTCAGCACCCGGTTCTCGACGCCGTCGCCAACAAAGTCGTCACGAAGTATCAGACGTCGACTTGCCAGCAGTTGATGATGTCGAAAGCCCAGAAAGCGCCGCCGTCAGCGGGAGAGCAGAGAGCTATGGATATGCTGAAGACCGATGCGACCATGCGCCACGAATTCGTCGGCATTGTCGCCGATCCAGTCGTCGACAAGCTGATCCAATGCGGCATGATCCCGTAACAGCCGCAGGCGACGATGCTGAACCCGTCGCCCGATAGAAACTCTGTATAGATCGTGAAAACCCACTAAGGTCGGCGGCGCAGAGTCTCGGGGCGGCGTGGAGAGAGCTGTGTCCGGCAATGTTAATGAAGGAACCGAGAGTATGAAAAGAGAACTTAAAGCGACAAAGTTCGTTGGGGGTGGCGCGACACTCTTACTGGTTGCGATGTTGGCGGTCGCACCGACCGCGGCGCAACAGGTCACAGGCACGTTGGGTGCCCCCAGCGCCACGACCACCATCGACGGAAAACAGATTCCGCCGCCGCCACCGAAATTTGGCGGCATGATTAAGGAAAGCGCGAAAGACTCCACGCCCTGGTGGCCGCCCCGCATCGTGCCCCCCAAAGGCGCGCCCAACGTGCTGCTCATCATGACCGATGACCAGGGCTACGGCGTCTCCGGAGCTTTCGGTGGTGTCATCCCGACGCCTGCGCTCGATCGCGTCGCCAAGAACGGGCTGCGCTACACCCAGTTCCACTCCACCGCGCTGTGTTCGCCGACACGAGCCGCGTTGATCACCGGCCGCAACCACCATTCAGTCGGCTTCGGAGTGATCGGCGAACTGTCCACCGGCTACCCCGGCTACGACTCCATCATCGGCCCGGAGAGCGCCACCATCGGCGAGATCCTGAAAGAGAACGGCTACGCCACTTCATGGTTCGGTAAGAACCACAACACCCCAAGTTTCCAATACAGCAGCGCGGCTGGTCCTTTCGAACAATGGCCTTCGGGCATGGGATTTCAGTATTTCTATGGGTTCATGGGAGGCGAGACCGACCAATGGGAGCCCTATTTGTTTCGCGATCACACCCAGGTTTTCCCATGGGTCGGAAAGACCGGCTACAACCTCATTACCGACATGGCCGACGACGCCATCAAGTACATGCGCGATCTGAACGCGGCAGCTCCCGATAAGCCGTTCTTCGTCTATTACGTGCCCGGTGGCTCGCACTCGCCGCACCAGCCGAAACAGGAGTGGGTCGACAAGTTCAAAGGCAAATTCGACATGGGTTGGGAGAAGATGCGCGATGAGATCTTCGCCAACCAGAAGCGGCTTGGCGTTATTCCTGCAAATGCCCAGCTAACTCCCTGGCCAGATGCTCTACCGAAGTGGGACTCGCTTAACGAGGTTGAAAAGAAGATGTATGCCCGCCAGGCCGAGGTCTTTGCAGGCTACACGGCCTACACCGACGATGAGATTGGCCGCGTTATTCAGAGCGTCGCAGGACATGGGCAAGCTCGACAACACGCTGATCATCTACATCGTCGGCGACAACGGCACCAGCGCAGAAGGCAGCTTGTACGGCACCTTTAACCAACTGACCGCCTACAACGGTATTCTTACCGACCCGGCGGTCAGGGCCGTCAAAGCCATGGATGTACTTCACTATGAAGACTGGGGCTCAGACAAAACCTATCCGCACATGTCAGTCGCCTGGTCCTGGGCGTTCGATACGCCGTTCAAGTGGACCAAGCAGGTGGCGTCGCATTTCGGAGGGACCCGACAGGGCCTAGCCATTTCGTGGCCCGGCCACATCAAAGACGTGGGCGGAATTCGCACCCAGTTCCACCACATCATCGATATCGTTCCGACCATCCTCGAAGCCGCTGGCGTCGCGGCTCCTGATACGGTCAACGGGATCAAGCAGAAGCCAATCGAAGGCGTGAGCATGGCCTACACCTTCGATCAGGCAAACGCCAACGCACCATCCAAGCGCGACACGCAGTATTTCGAGATGGTCGGCAACCGCGCCATCTATCACGATGGTTGGATTGCCGCCACCACACCCCCCGCCCCACCCTGGGAGCTGGGCACTACCGCGATGCCGCCGATCGATCAATACAAGTGGGAGCTCTACAACATCGCCGAGGATTATTCGGAGAACAACGACCTCGCGGCCCAGAATCCAGACAAGCTCAAGCAGTTGCAAGCTCTGTTTCTGTCGGAAGCTGCGAAATACCAGGTCCTTCCCTTGGATAACTCGGGCTTCGTCCGCCTGCTGGCGCCGAAACCAAGCGCCACCGCGGGAGTGACCGATTTCACCTACACAGGTGTGAATGCGGGCATTCCTGTCGGCAACGCCCCCAGCATTCTGGACCGGGACTACACCATCACCGCCAACGTGACTATTCCTGACGGCGGAGCAGAGGGAGTGATTGCGACCCTGGGCGGCCGCTTCGGCGGCTACGCCCTCATCCTGACCCACAGCTTCAACTGGTGGCTCAAGAGCGACTTGTTTAAGAACATCGGTTGGGGGCTGTTGATTGTGGGACTTGCTTCTGGTCTGGTGGGGCAAGAACGGGAAGTGGAGGGCAGCGCTTCGGCTACGCGTTCTGTTGCTGATCGCTGCGCTCGGGCTGGTAGCCGTCTTTGCTACCGATCTGTTCTCATTCGGCAAGGGCCGGCCGGTCTTCGTTTACAACTTCCTGGACCTGGAGCGCTTCCGCTGGGAAGGGCTCGACGGTCTGAGCGCCGGCAAGCACACTATCGTATTCGACTTCAAGTACGACGGCCCCGGCCCCGCAAAAGGCGGTACCGGCGTGCTGTCGGTGGATGGCAAGGAAGTCGCCCGCAAGACGATCGCGCACACGATTCCGTTGCTCATGTCCATAGACGAGACCTTCGACATCGGGCTCGACACTCGCACGCCGGTGGACTTCAGCTACGACGTCCCATTCCGCTTCACCGGAACAATCGACAAGCTGAACTACAAGCTCGGGCCCGAGCAGTTGTCGGCCGAAGACAAACGGAAGGCAGCAGTGATGCTTGCCGCCGCCAAGGATTAAGGTTCAAGGGAGAAACGAAGTGACTACGCGAACGCTGGTGCTGGCAGGAGCGGCACTGGAGACGGCAACCGGCGTCTTCCTGATGGCCGATCCCGGTCTAGTCGTCCGCTTGCTCATAGGCGCCAGCCTCTCTGGTGGCGGCGACGCGGTGGCCCGGGTCTGCGGATTAGCATTGTTCTCTCTCGGCTTGGCATGTTGGCCGAGCGGTTCGGTTGTGAGCGTACAGGCTATTACGGCTTTGTTTGCCTACAATCTGCTGTTTGCTGTTTACATCGCCTATCTTGGGATTGCCGGAGGTTTCGTCGCCTATCTCCTCTGGCCGGCTTGTATTCTTCACGCCTCAATGACGCTCCTGCTGACGCGTCCAGCGTATAAGGCTCGGGTTGCCGGACCCTGATCGCTGGTCCCTGATCGCGGATGCGACCTTTACTCAAGCTCGGACTTTGTACCGCGATCGCGATCTGCCATGTGCAATCCCTCCGCGCCCAGGACCTATCACCGCGCGCCTACGTCATCACTCCCGTCCATTGGAACGCGGTCATCTTGACCTGGTCCTTTTTCGACGGCAGCATTCTACTGAACGGCACAGCCCCGGTTACTGGCGCCAGCGGGACATACAACGTGTCCATCTTCAGCTACTATCACTCCTTCAACTTCTTTGGCCGCTCCGCCAATGTCACTGGCTCGTTGCCTTACGCATTGGGGCATTTTCAGGGAACGGTGGAGGGCGCGGGAATGAACCTCTACCGCTCCGGTCTTGCAGATTCAGCCTTTCGGCTTTCCGTGAACCTCAAGGGCGGTCCCGCCATGACGCCGCAGAAATTTACAAAATGGCAGCAGAAGATACTGCTCGGCGCGAGTCTCAAAGTGGTGGCTCCTACAGGTCAATACGATCCGACAAAACTGATCAATTGGGGAGCCAACCGCTGGGGCCTCAAACCGGAATTCGGCTATTCCGAACGTTGGGGACATTGGGTGCTCGATGGCTACGCAGGGGTGTGGTTCTATACCAAAAATCCGGAGTTTTTCTCCCACAACATGTACTTTCCCGGCTTGCAGTCCCAAACCCAAAACCCCATCGCCGCCTTCGAAGGCCATCTCAGTTATGACGTCAAGCCTCGCCTCTGGTTTTCGCTCGACGGCAATTATTGGTTCGGCGGCAAAACCAGTTTGAACGGTGTCCAAAATCCTCAGACCCGGGAAAACAACTCCCGCATCGGAGCAACCGCCTCAGTCCCCGTAACCAAACACCAGTCTTTGAAGTTTAGCTACAACAACGGCGACTACATCCGCTATGGCGGGAACTATCAGAGCGTCTCGGTGGCTTGGCAGTATGCCTGGCTGGGTAGGCCGAAATGACCACCGCATTGCGGTGAACTTCTATTGCGGTGAACTTTTAACGACGACTGGTACTTTATCCAGTTCCTCTTTTGCACCAAAGCCCGCTAACGTCAAGCGTGATAGGTGCGCGCCGTTCGCTTCCAGCACGCGATCAGTTTCGGCTCGCCCCGCGACGTGGGAGGTGAAGAAATGTCATACGTACTGAGTGGTCGAAGACTTACCACACTGGCAGCCTTTCTCCTTTGTGCGCTGCCACTACTGGCGCAAGACACACCCGTTGGCCCGGAGGGAACTCAGGTCGCCACGGAGGAAACGCCAGCAGCGGCGGCCAATGCCGATGCATTGCGAAAAGCTGCGCAGAACCCTGTCGCCAGCCTCATCAGCGTCCCCATTCAGAACAACAACAATGGCGGGATCGATCCGGGCAATCGTACGCAGGATGTAGTAAATATCCAGCCCGTGATTCCATTGAGAGTGAACGACAACTGGAACCTGATCATTCGCTGGATTACTCCCATCATCTACCAGCCGCTCCCTGCGCCAGATCCTTTGCCTCAAGTGGGAGTTGCTGGCCTTGGCGACATGCAGCCTACTTTCTTGCTCTCCCCCAGAAAACCGCACAAGCTGATTTGGGGTGCTGGCCCAATCTTTCAATTGCCGACCGCAACCAGCCAGTACCTGGGACAGGGGAAGCTCGCCCTTGGGCCAAACATCGTCGCCCTGGCCATGCCAGGCCATTTTGTGATGGGCGTGCTCGTCAACAACATCTGGTCGGTAGCCGGTGGGGGCAGCCGTCGGGACATCAATCAGATGCTCCTGCAATATTTCATCAATTACAACATGAAAAAAGGCTGGTATCTGACCACGCAGCCCATCCTCACCGCGAACTGGAACACGCCCGCACCGACGGGAAGCGTGTGGACGGTGCCATTCGGTGGCGGCGTGGGAAGAATCATGAAGCTTGGGTTTCAGCCGGTGAACATCAGCGTTCAGGCTTATGGCAATGCCGTCCATGTTCCCGGAGCTTCGCCCTGGACCGTGCGGGCATCATTTGCTCTGCTGTTTCCCAAGTTAACCAAGCAACAGGAGAAGATGATGATGGAGCAAAAACTGAAACAGATGGATCAGGAGCAGCCGCCGAAGAAGTGAGTGCAGGCCGCCACCGTGCGGAACGCTCAAAGAGGGTATCGATGAGAATTGCAGAAGGCGCTTTCAGTTTCTATGTCGTCGCCCCGGTGCAATGGAGTGCCGACTGGGCCTGGGGCCTGCCCTTGATCGTACTGACCGTGGTCTTCCACGTCCTGGGCCTCGAGTTCATTAGCCAGAAGGCGGTCGCGACGTTCCGCCACAAAATGGATGCCAGCCACCGCACCGCTCTGTTCGCGGTGGTTATGAGTACCGTGATCTTGTTGGCTACCGGTTTGCATGCGCTGGAGGCGGCCGCCTGGGCTGCCTGCTACCAGTTTCTAGGGGCTCGACCTGACTTCAAATCGGGGATGCTCTATTCGCTCGGCGCCATGACCACCTACGGGCACGCGGGTGTATATCTGCAAGACCGCTGGCAACTCATGGGAGCGATCGAAGCGCTGAGCGGCTGGCTGCTGTTCGGGCTGACCGGCGCTTTTCTTTTCGGAATGATTCAGGAAGTCCGGTTGTTGGGGAGAGGCAAGGCAATACACTCAAGTTCAGTGATCTCTTCCTGATTCCTGGACGCAGCATGATCTCCGGAATCCAAACACTATGAGAGACTCCTGATGCCCGAAGCAACCTCCAACGTCGAGTTAGCGCATAAGATTCACGAGCACGGCCATCATCCATCAGCGTCCGGCCACCGGGAACAGTGGGTCGAAATCGCCGAGGCAGTGGTGCTCGCGATTGTCGCGGTCGCCACCGCGTGGAGCGGCTACCAGGCAGCCAAGTGGGACGCTCTCTCCAACCAGAACTACAGCCTTTCGTCAGCCGCCGCCGTCCGGGCGCAAGAGAGAGCAACGCTCGCGGGTCAGGACCGCCTTTACGACATCGTGACCTTCAATGGCTGGGTGGCCGCGAAAGTGGCCGGCAAAGAGAAGCTGATGGAATTCTACGAGCGCCGATTCCGGCCGGAATACGCAGCTGCCTTCGCAGCATGGTGGAAGCTTGACCCGGTTAACAATGCTTCGGCGCCGGCCGGTCCCATCTTCATGAAGGAATACACCAACGCTAACAGCCAGGAGGCTGCGAAGCTCGCGGAGGAAGCCAAACGCAACTACGAGAAGGGCGTAACCACGCGCGAGACCGGCGACCAGTACGTAAAGATCACGGTTTTCCTGGCGACCGTGCTCCTCTTAACCGCGCTCGGCCAACGCTTCGAGCTCCTGGGACCTCGAGTCGTCGTCGTGGCAGTCGCATTCGTTCTGCTTGTCGTCAGTACTTACTGGATCCTGGCATTCCCGCGTGCATAGATCGAAATCCCCCCAGACTGTTGAGGAACGGGCGTATCAGTGCTCGTTTTTAGTGCTGTCACTTCTGCCAGTCGTCTGATCGCACTTCGGGGCCGACACTTGATAGGTCGGGTTACGGCGAGGGAAGGTAACGATGAGAAGGTTGATCCTTGTTGTGGGCTCTTTGTATTTCGGTCTATCCGCATTCTGCCAGAACCCAGGCACACAGTCGGTCGTCAACATCACTATCAATGTCTCCCGATCAGTGCCGGCAGTGAATTATCAGACGAATTCTTCCTCCCGGATTGACTTCACCGGCACGCCTTTGCTGCCCTTTGCCCTCGGCAACGCCAATGTGGCCAACAAAAAGGGTTTGATTTCGATTGATGCCAGCCTGTCCAAAATGTCCTCTCCCGCTCAACTCGGGCCAGAGTTCCTCACCTATGTCCTATGGGCGATCACGCCGGAGGGTCGCGCCAATAATCTTGGCGAGCTTCAGCTGAAGGGTGATAAAGCGAAGCTCAGTGTAACCACGAGGCTGCCGAACTTTGCGATGATTGTGACCGCTGAACCCTACTTTGCTGTCTCCTCACCCAGCGAAATGGTCGTGCTGCAAAATGTCCCGCGCCAGGACACCAAAGGTAGCGTCACGCCGGTTACCGCCACTCTTCTGAGCCGCAGCACTTATCACGAAGCCCAGCTTCAGCCTTTCAACATTGATCCCAAAGTTCCTCTGGCGGTCTACGAAGCGCGCAACGCATTGCGCATTGCGAAAATTCAGGGCGCGGAGAAACTCGCTCCCGACGCCTGGGCCAAAGCAACTGCGAGCGCAGCGCAGATGGAAGACTATCTCGCGAGCAAGCAGAAGGATCCGGTCATTACAGCCGCCCGAAATGTCGTCCAGCAAGCCGAAGATGCGCGCTCGATCGCGGTCAGGCAGGAAGCTGAAAATCAAAGCGCAGCCGAGAAACGCGCTCAGGCCGAGAAACTCGCGCAGCAACAAGCACAGGCAGCCCTGCAACGACAGCAGGCCGCACAGCGGGAGGCCGAGTTGAAAGCGCAGCAGGAAGCGGAAGCGAAGCGCAGCGCCGAATCCGCTGCTCTGGCCGCCCAGGAAGCGCAAGCGCGAGCCCAGGCGGATGCCGCGCGGGCACAGGCGGAGGCTGCTAAAAAGCAAGCCCAGGAGGAAGCAGCCAAATCCGCTGCCGCCGCCGCTCAAGCCGAGCTTGCGCAGAAACAGCTGCGCGCCCAACTGCTGGCGCAACTCAACTCCGTGCTCCAGACCGTCGACACGCCACGCGGGCTGGTGGTCACCATGGCTGACATTCTGTTTGCTTCCGGCAAGTACCAACTCTCGCAGGATGCAAATCTTAAATTGGCCAGGCTTTCCGGCGTCATCCTGGCTCATCCCGGCCTGAAACTGCGAATCGAGGGCTACACCGACAGCACCGGCAGCGAGGCCTTCAATCTCACGCTCTCCGGTCAGCGCGCGGACGCCGTGCGCACTTTTCTAGTAAGCCAGGGACTGCAACCGGGCGATGTTAGTTCGGCGGGCATGGGTGAGGCCAATCCCGTGGCCCCGAACGACACCGCCCCTGGCCGCAAGCAGAATCGGCGGGTGGAGATCATCGTCTCCGGCGAAGCAATCGGAGCCAGCATCGGTCAATAAAATTGGTCAATAAGGTTAGTCAAGCGGAACCGGAACTCGCGCCAGGGGCCGCCAGAACCGAAGCTCCAAACGGCGCGGAGCGATGCCATCCTTTTCCGTCCCAGGATCAGGCTGGAAGCGTGAAGGTGTCCGGCTGTGTGCTGCCGACAAACTGCTTTTCCGAGATCACCGCTTCCACCGCGGTTATTAGGTCGCTTGCCACTCGCGTCTTCACAATATAACCCCACGCGCCCAAGCCCAGAGCTTCTTCCACCACGTCGGCACCAGATTCCTGAGTCAGGAAGATTATCTTCGACTCCGGGGAAAGCTTGCGAATTCGTCGCGCGGCTTCGAATCCATTGATCGTTGGCAGACCGATGTCGAGGAGCACCAAATCCGGTTTCAGCTCTTCCGCTTTCTGAACTGCTTCTAGTCCGTCCGACACTTCACAGATGACCTGCAAGTCGTCTCTTTTCCCGAGCGTCGAGCACACGAATTGTCGAAACGGCAAGAAATCCTCGACAACCAGAACCCGAACTGACGACATCCCGTCACCAGCCTTTTCCCAATCGAACCGGACTCTCTCTGTCTCAGCGCGCGGGCAAAAAACTTTTTTTCACCTAAACCATCATCCGCCATAACACCAAGCTGTCAATGACTCGAACGTGGGGCGTCTGGCCAATTAGCGCCCCCCCAGGGCAAAAGGAAAAGGGTGCCTCAATAGCGACTCTATTGCAGCCTCCCGTATTCCGCCTTGGCCTGGTTGAGCACCGGGATACCGGGGTCGGCATCCTTCCACAGCGTGAGGAAATCCACATAGGCAGTGCGGGCTTGGAAGACCTCTCCCTGAATGGCATAAGCCCGGGCGAGGCCGAGGTGCGCCAGCGCGCCGATGGGTTCGTTGGCCACGACTCCTCGCCAATCAACAATTTTCTGGAACTCCGCCGCCGCGCGCGCACCCTGCTTCTCGGCTAGATACGCCTGCCCGCGCACATAAATCGGGTACAAGTTGGTCGAGAATGTGGTGCCGCCCGCTGCCCCCAGATCGTACGATGATGCGGCCTGCAACGTGTCAGCAGCTTTGGCAGCGTCGTTCCGCGCGAGAGCGAGCTGGGCGCGAATCGTCGGTAGGTAATTGAATTGCACAATCGTATCTTCAGGGAACCGTTTGGCCAGACCATCCACAATCCCCTGAGCCTTGGTAGAGTCACCCGCCAATGCTAATGCGAGCCCCACGGCAAACTGCCCATCTGGCCCGATCGTTTGTGCGGTCGCAGCCGCTGCGCGTTGCCGGGCTTGCGCTGCGTTCCCAAAAAGCGCTTCGTATAGGGCCGCGGTGGCTTCGTCGGCCGCTGCTCTATCCTTTTCTCCCGCACGTTCGGCGGACGCCAGCGCCTGCTGGAAGAACTCCTGCGATTGATTGAGCCGGCCGGAATAAGCGGCCGTATTGCCTTCGAAATACAGCAGCAGGCTCTCCGGTCTAGGTTTCCCCGTTGCCCACGCCACCTGCTGTGACATCTGCGCTGCATCGTGTTGCAAAAAGCCCAGTTCGTACAAATAAAGATGCAGATCCGCGGAATCAGAATTCTTTGTCTGCGCTTCAGCGGCCGTGGCCGCAGCCTCTTTCAACCGGTCCAGAGTGATATAGGCAATCACCAGGTTGCTGTAGGTCAGAGCATCATCCGGAACGCGGCGCAAGGCCTCGCGGAAATCCTCCAGCGCCTTGTCATACTGGCCCAGCGACTGGTAAACCACGCCCAGGTTGGCCGAGGGCACCGATTCTCGTGGATACGCCTGCCCCCAGAGTTCATACACCTTGCCCGCTTCTTCCAGGTTTCCAGTGACGAAATGATAGTAATGAGACTCGATATAGTATTTCTCCTGCTCGCTTACCCGCTCCCGCAATTCGAAACTTTTCTTCGTGTTCACCGCCGCCAGATCTTTCTCTCCGAGATTGTGATAGGCCGTTCCCAGTGAGGCATAAGCCATGGCGAAATTCGCGTCCTCGGCGATGGCTTTCTGGTAGAGCGGGACCGCCGCCAGATAGTCCGCTTTCGCCGTCATCATTTTTCGTCCCAGGCTGTAGGACTGCAGTGCTTCGAGCGATGGCGTTGTCGCCTGCTCGACCGGCGTATCGAATTTCTCAATCGTGCTGAGCGATTCACCCAGCTTCTGGCGCAGGCTGATCGCGCCCTCATCGAGCGCTTTCAGGACGTGCTCCTTGCTGTCAGCCGTCACCTGAACGTTAGCCAGGGAACTCCCCGTACTGCAATTAGTCGCCCTGAGGCCCAGAACATACTCGCTCCCCAGCGTCGCGATGGAGCCTTCGAGCTCCGCAGCCCCTTCCATCCGCTGGCAAAGTTCACGCGCAATCGCCGGCGTGATTCGTGCGTCCGGCCGCCTGACCCATCAGAGGGAGAGTCTGCCGCATGCGCCGTTCCGAAATGAGGCTTAGGAACGGCGATTGTTCAAGCTGCACCGCCAGTCCTTGCTTGAGAGTGTCGTCAAACACCGCATCGCCGGTCGTATTCGTAAAATCCGCGAGAACAATCGTGTCCTTGCCGGTCAATGGCGTTGCCTGATGCGACCTTATGTAGAAAGCCCCCGCGGCCAGACCCGCGACCATTAACCCGGCTGCCGAAAGCATAGTCTTCCAATGTCGGCCCGGTGGTCGCTTCGCAATCACTGTAGTCGTCGAGGAAACGACCGTCTCTCGCTTGCTGCGCGTCTGTTTGCTGCTCGACGACGCATCGCTTAGAACCCGCGCCACAACGAATTCTGTTTCTTCCTCCACCACCGGCATCCGGCCCGTCTCCGTGTCCCGCCTGAGCCGCTGCAGATCGGTTCGCATATCGGCGGCATGCTGGTAGCGAAGATTACGATTTTTCTCTAATGCCTTATTGATGATTTCTTCCAATTGGGCCGGCAAGTCGGGATTCAGACGCACCGGCGCCACCGGTACGCGATTGAGAATGGCATCGAAGAGAACCGCGGTGCTTTCTCCGCGAAAAGGTAATTTGCCCGTCGCCATCTCATACAAAACTGCCCCAAACGAGAACAGGTCGGTGCGCGCGTCCAAGTCCTGGGCCCGCGCCTGCTCCGGTGACATGTAGGCCACCGTTCCCAGAGCCGTTCCTGGGCTGGTGAGATTTCCAGGGGCAAGGTTCGAGAGGGATTGCGTTGTTGCCGCGGCAATCTCGCTTGCCGAGCTGACATGAACCACGACCTTGGCCAGACCGAAGTCCAGAATCTTGGCGTTCCCGCGCTTGGTGACAAAGATATTGGCGGGCTTGATGTCGCGGTGAATGACGCCTTGGCTGTGTGCGGCATCGAGCGCGTCCGCAATCTCGATGGCCAGCGAAACAATCGTTTCGACGTCCACTGGCCCGGAAGCGATCATTTGCCTCAGGGTTACACCATCCATGTACTCCATGGCGATGAACGCCTGGCCATCGTGTTCTCCAATTTCGTAGATGGTGCAGATGTTCGGGTGATTGAGCGATGAGGCTGCCTGCGCTTCAACCTGAAAGCGGCTCAATGCCTGTGAGTCTTTAGCGACCTCGTCGGGCAGAAACTTCACGGCTACAAAGCGGCGCAGCAAGGTGTCCTCAGCCTTAAACACCACCCCCATCCCGCCGCCCCCTAACTTCTGGACGATGCGATAGTGCGAAATGATTTCGCCGGCTGCAAAATGAGCTTCGGCCATACTTTTAAGACGCTAACCGTTCAACGGTGCTCACAGTTTTCGTCGGCCGCGCCGTTCCACAAAGAGAGCAGGTCGGAGTGGGACGGACTTCGGCGCTAGCAAACTAGTCTATGAGCGGGACGCTAGGGAAGATACTGGCAACTGTGACAGGTGCAGTCACACACAGCGCAGCCGGCCTGATCGCAATAAATACCAACGATTAATAATATAAAGGAAGAATGTTCTCTAAGCCGCCACGATGTGGTTCTTTATGGCGTACTTGACCAGTTCCGCAGTGCTCTTGGCGCCCAGCACTTCCATCATGCGGTACTTGTGATAAGCAACTGTCCGGGTTGACATGTGCAGGATGCTGCTAACTTCCTTCATCACCTTTCCTTCAGCAAGCAATTGCAGCACTTCACGCTGCCTCTGGGTCAGGCGTTCGTCTTCATAGACCATCTTCTTGTCTTGCTTCCGCAAGAAATTGACCACCTCTCGCGGCAAAACGGGCGACATATACGATTTGCCCCGCAACACCTCGCGAACCGCAAGCACCATCTCAGCAGCGGCGCAGGTTTTAAGCAAATACCCATGCGCTCCCCGCCGGAAGGCTTCAGCCGCTACTTCCACATCGGGATTCATGGTCAGAAAGATCAGCTTGACGGCGGGCAGCATTTCTCTTACCTGGCGCCCCGCATCCAAACCATTCAAGACGGGCATGGCGACATCGACCACGACGACATCGGGCTTCAACTCAGCGGCGGCACGCACCAGCGCGCGACCGTCGCTCACGGTTCCGACCACGTCAAACTCCGCTTCGAGAAGTTTCTTGCACAACTCGGCGATCAGAGTGTGGTCGTCCGCAATCAAAATTCGAGATCGGCGGATCATCGCCAGCACTATACCACAGTCTAAAGGCGAGCCAAACCATCTTCAGATGGTCATCGACGGAGTTCTCTGCATCATAGAATGCAAATGTCACGGACATGCAGTGTTTGAGCGATACCGCCCTTCGCACGGCAAGCGATAGCTCTAAGGAGCGTCACGCGGGATATCGCTCGGGGACATCGCTCTGGACCATCGCTCGGAATCGAGCAGGAGTCTTTGCGAGCGCAGCAGTCGGAAGGGAACTGCGAAGTCAATATGCACTCGGGTTATCGTGCTACCATTTTGTCGGTAACAACCAACTCTTAAACCTAACTGTCATTTTTGCCAGTATGCGCGGCAAAGAAGATTTTTTAGCATTGTGCTCGATAAATTACTCCCAGAAGTGCAAGCGAAAAGCGCGCCAACGGATACCCGACGAAGCGACATGATGGGCATTGGCGCCAAATAGCGAAGCCCCGGGACTAATTGAGGACGTTTTGTTGATTTCAGATCAATCTCAATCTAAAGAGGAGAGAAACAATGCGTAAATATTTTGTTCTGGTGGGCTTGCTTCTGCTGACGGCCGGTCTGGCCTTGGCTCAGGATTTCCCGAAGGTTGAAACATCGCCCGCCTTCATGTACATCCGTACCCCTTCTCTTTCAACTTCAGTCCCAGCGACGGACCAGAACGTGAGCCAGAGCTTTAACTGCGCTGGTGGCGGCGGTACGCTCGCCTATAACGTAACAAGCTTAATCGGCATCGCGGCTGACTTGGGTGGCTGCAAGTATTTTGGTCAAACGATCCCGCTCGATTAGCACCAAAGTCAACGGGAGTGGATTTACTTTCTTGTTCGGGCCGCGGCTTACTTTCCGAAGCAAGAGCCCCTTTCAGCCATTTGCCGAGCTCAACTTCGGCGGAATGCGCATCAGTCTCTCCTGCAAGAACAACCCGAGTGACTGCACAGACGATTTCGGTACTGGCAGCTACTCCAAGACCGCTTTCGCGATGACCGTGGGTGGGGGATTTGACATCAAGCTGAGCAAGAAACTCTCCCTGCGACCCGTCCAGGCCGAATACCTCTACACCCGTTTCGGCAATGACTGCAACGCGGTCGTCTGCACCTTCAATAACAACCAGAACAGCTTCCGGCTCAAGAGTGGAATCGTCATCAATTGGGGCGGCTCCGCCAATTAGCTTTTGCTGCTGACCTTGGCCTCGTCTTCAAAAGGCGGGCCAAGGTCGTCGGCAGGTGTATAATCAGCGGGCTTCGGGGTTGAGAAGGAAATCCCACTTCCGGCCATCGCAGTAATATCCAGGGTCATTCGTTAAAGCACGACGGCCGCGCGTCTCTACACTGACGTGCGGCTCTGGAATTTTGCGGGCTCGCCCGTTCGCGCGTGAGGAACAATAAACACGATGAGCATTCAAAACCAAGCAACTAAGCCGGGTTTCTGGGCGCGCGGACTCTTCCTTCTACTGGCCAGCGCGCCCTTTCTATTTCTTGCAGCCCCTGCGCGCAGCCAGGCGTCCGGTACGCCCCAGACGGCAGCAACCGTGACCCTGCCCAACGTCAAAGTCGTGATCGGCGGCGACACCGTCAAGAACAACACCATGGGGACGCTTTCAGTAGTGGGCAGCGTGCTCCAGTTCACAACCGGCAAGGCGACGATGGAGGTGCAGGCGGCGTCCATCCTCGACATGTCCACCAATGAAGACAGCAGGCAGGATATTACCGGTGCCGCCAAAGTCGCGACCATGGCAATCCCCTACGGCGGCAGTCGAGTCCTGAGCCTGTTTTCTCACGGGGTTGACGTTTTCACCGTGGAATTCACGGACGCCAATGGCGGCTATCACGGCGCGATCTTTGTGCTTCCACAGAAGATGGCCGCGCCCTTCAAAAAGCAGCTCGTCGCGATGGGGGCCAAAGCCAGCGTTCCACTAGCGCCAGAACCGGAAAATAAATAGGTGGCAAAAATCTTGAAATCTCACACCCGCACGACACTTTCAGTCGTTCTAACTATCGTCCTCGCCTGTTCCTTCTCTCTGGCCGCCGGCTCTCCCGCGGTTCCCGGCTCGGACGATGCCAAGAGCACCCAGAAGCTCTCTGCTTCTGCCATTCAAATCCAGCCCATAGATCCCGGCGACGTCCCCATCCCTCCGGATTTCCGCGTGGCCGTGTACGAAAACCTGATCACGCAGATTCAGAAGACAGGAAAGTTCCAGCACGTGTACCGTAGCGGTGACAAGGACGCAGCCAGCGCCCCCGACCTCGTCACCCTCACCATGGTTACGCAATCTTTCAATAAGGGCAGCCAGAAGAAGCGTGAAGTGACCACCGTCGCCGGATCTTCCCAGATCACTCTGAAGGTCCACATCACCGACCATGCCGGAAAGACGGTCGTGGATCGTGACGTTCAGGGCAAGGTTCGCTTCTTTGGAGAAAATCTTCGCGTCACCTACGATTTCTCCAAGAAGGTCGCCAAAATCGTAAACGATACTTTTTAATCTAACCCGCAGCCAACCAGTCCGCTAGAACACCCGGCCAAGCGAGAAGAACCACTTGGCGTGCCCTGTGTCTCCGACGCTTCCGCCAATGAACACAGGCCCCAGAGCCGTCCGTGCGATGAACCCAGCCGCGACGTCATTAGGAAGCTTGCTCACGTCCGGAGCGTCGTACATTTTCCCCACCTCATAGAACGCGACTCCGTAAAGGCTGGTGCCGAGAAACGGCGGCAGGTTGAACAGATTATGCAGGTATCCCGCGCGGAACAGGTAAAACTGATCTCCGCGCACCTCGTTCTCGCCATAAGCAAACAACCCCGCCGTTCCTCCAAGGTAGTACTGAGGAATACCGGTGCGATCGTAACCGAGAGTCGAGCCGCCTTGAGCGTACAAGAAGACAGAAGCCGGCTCGGAGATGCGTTTAAAGAACTCGGTTCTCATTTCTAGATTTGGAAACGCGGTAGCCGCTCCCGGGCTCACATCCGTCCAGTGGAAAGTCAACTCTCCCAAATAACCCTGCCGCGGAATGACTGGATCATCCGTGTGGTCGGTAGTGTAGCGAAATCGCGAAGCGGCAACCTCTCCCTTTACCGAGGGGAATTCCGCAGTACCCAGCTTCAGATTAGCGTCCAGGTAGCCGATTTCGTAGCCCGCACGGACCTCGCTGAACCGGCTGATTGCATAGCCGATGTCGACTGCGCCTGTTACCCTGCCGATGCGGTAGTCGGCTTGTGGATCGCCATAGGAGTAGAACCACTGCGCAGAGTTGCTCGCACTCACGCGTGGCGCGATAAACCACCTCGAGGTCTGGCTGAATCTCTTGTAGAGCTCAGTGGAAATCCCATAGGCGTCTCCTAACTGGAAATCCGTGCGCAATTCCGAGCCAAATCCGGCGATATCAAGGAACGTCAATCGCCCTCCCAGCGTGAAGGTGACGTTATCGGTCTGCTCGCCATCCACCACCAGCGCAGGCTGCAGAACCGGCGGCGCATAACTCTTTTCGCGGACGGTAACCAGCAGGCCAAGTCCGCCGTCGTTCTGGATCAAACCATAGGAAGCGCTTTCGAATCTGCCCACTCCGGTCAGGCGGGTCAGATAGGTATCCAGCGACTTGGTGTCGATCGGCTTGCCCACCAGAGGCTGAAGAAATTTCTGGATTTTTTGGTCCCAGTCGGGATTGGTCCCTTCAACTCTTACGAACTGTGGAACACCAACAGCTGCTTGCTTGCGCGCGTTGCGATGGGCGATATACTCGTCCCACGAGGCTTGATCGAGTTCATAAGCCTGCAAGATTTTGGCTTTCTCCTCGGCCGCTTCCGTTCCCTTCTGGATCAGCTCATCCGCCTTATTGAACTCCAGGCTGGTGAATTTCTGCACGTCCACCTTGACCACGATGTCCGCGAGCTCCATCCCGCGGAGCTCCGTCTCCGAAGTTCCGACGGTAATTGACTGGCCGAGAACACTGAACAGAGATTGGATTTCATTCGCGGTCGTCGGAGCGACCTGAAGATGAATTGCGATCACCACATCAGGCCCCATATCGCGCACCAGATCAGTAGGCAGATTGTCGACCAGCGCGCCATCCACGTACACGTTGTCTCCGTCGCGGACGGGAGCGAAGATGGCCGGCAGCGACATCGAGGACCGCATAGCCTGACCAATCGGACCGCTGGAGAATACATGCGCCTTCTTCGAAATCAGCTCGGTGGAAACGCAGCGGAAGGGGATGGGCAGGTCGTCAAACGACTTGACGGCAGAATATGCAAGTGTTTCATGGTCGATGACGAGGCCGATTTGATGTCCCGAACTCAACCCGGACGGGAGCGACACTCCATGTTTGAAACCAACAACGAGGCTGTTTGGAATCGCGCGCGCATCTTCCTTGCGGCGGTAGGAGAGGTCCTGATAGGGGGTTGAACCTCCAATAACCAGCGGCCAGTCCATGCCCTTGACCAGCGTTTGGAGCTCGTCCGGGCTCTTACCGGTCGCGTACATGCCCGCCACCAGGCCGCCCATGCTGTTCCCTGAGATGTAGTCGATGGGAATGTGGTGTTGCTCAAACCACCTGAGCACTCCGATGTGCGCCAGGCCAAGCGCACCGCCGCCTTCGAGCGCCACTCCAATGGTCAGCCTCTTGGGAGGCTGTGCTCCGCTCTGCGCAACCGCGCTGAGCGAAGACAAGATCACTGCGAGCAGAACGATCCCCAGCCTCAACCAGGAAGAATCAAAGAAATAAGAACTCCAGCGACTGCTGCCAAACGGACCAATGCGATTCATGGCGACCTCCGGTTTTTTCAATTTCGTATTACCACTCAGAATCCGATTCGCCCCGCTCGAATCAGCGCGGAGAAATCGGGAGACTGGTTCGCTGTGTGGGCTACTGCGTTGATGTGCTCGCGCTGCTTCAACTCTGGGAAGGGAAGGGCGCCAGTGACCAGCCGTCCCCGGTCGTATAGCAACTTATCCAGCGTGCCATTCAATAGGAGTTGGTAGTTCCACGGATGTGGGCTGCCGACGTCGGCAGCAAGCGGCTGGTCGAGTGTAGTCGTGCAGTTTCTTGTCAGCTCGTTATACCACTCGGGATGACCCTTCAATTTGTTCAGGTAGGCGACATAGGTGAGGAACATAGCCCGCGCTGCTTCCGGTTGTACCTGGACGCGGTACATGTAGACTTCCTCATCTTTACGGTAATTAGTGCGCAATCGAATCACGTCGCGCTCATCCGCCACAACAAAAATCAGTCCGTACTGGCGAAAGAATCCAAGAATTGTCGAATAGGTCTGATCAGCCTTATAGCGCGCCTCAATGGAGAATGCGACATGCTCGTTGTCTCCAAACTGAAAGCTGACAATCGGATGGCTCGCAAACGGTATTCCCCAGTTGGTCAGGAAAAAGTCTACGCCACGGATCTGCGAAAGATAGACTGTCCGGTCGCCCCAGCAATTCGAGTAGTCGGTTTCGCTTCGGTACTCGCAGTTGCGTAGATTGTGGATCGTGACCCGATCCCCGTCCATTTCAGCCCAGGCGGTTCGACTAACATCGGGTTGCCAATCTCCATCGTTCGAGGGCTTTAGGCTCAGCCACCACCCGAGCACGACACAGAAGCCCACGAAACACAATGCACCAGCCAAAGGTTTTCGCTGGACCACGAATAAGATCGCAACAATTCCAACAACGTAGACCACCGCCACAGGAATGCGTAACGCCTCAATCGAAAATCGACATAAAGAGCGGCCACGGCCCACAGAGTGAGCAGCACGATTGCGAACCACACGCCTGTGATTCCAATCGACCGCAGTACTCCGAACCAACTTGGCGATGGCATAGCGCGACCGGAGGCAGGAATGCCATTCATCTGAAGCTTAGAGTGAATCATCTTAAACCGTTTCAGCGCCGCTTGTTTCCGTGGCCGTTTTTCCCCGGCGAAGCAAAAAGATGCTGCCGCAGATTCCCGCTCCTAACGAGGCGGCCAAAGTGCCGATCTTCGACATGGTTAGCAGATCTCCGTCACCAAACGCTAAAGTCGCGATGAATAGTGACATGGTGAAGCCAATCCCGCAAAGCCAACTCGCCCCAAAGATCTTTCCCCATGACACTTGTGCCGGAGCCGTGGCCATGCGGGTTATGACCGACAAGCGGGCGAAAAGCCATATTCCAATCGGCTTCCCCACGAACAACCCAAGAGCCACGCCAATACTCACCGGATGTGTGACCGCGGCCAGCACGTTCCCCCAGATCCTGACCCCCGCATTAGCGAACGCAAACAGCGGCATGACCAGAAAGCTTACCCATGGTTGCAGGGCGTGCTCGATACGGTGCAACGGCGATTCGACCAGTTCGCATTGCGCAACCAGCGTGTGAATAGCCGCATGAGCTTCGTGCGAATTGCAGGGAGCCGCTTCGAACCTGTCCAACAGCCCTCGGCATCGGCTCAGGAAGTGGTCTCGATCAAGGTAGGTTCGCGCCGGAATCGTAAACGCTAGCAGAACCCCTGCCACGGTGGCATGAACGCCCGATTTCAGCATCGCGAACCAGACGCAGACGCCAATCACAGCGTATACGGCCGGCTTACGAACTCCCAGCAGATTCACCCCGAAAGAGACGAGCCACCAAAATGAGCCCAGCCGCGAGGCTGACGAGGTGAATATGCGCGGTATAGAAAACCGCGATCACAAGCACCGCAATAATGTCGTCCACGATGGCAAGCGCGGTAACGAAGATCTTAAGCGACACCGGGACGCGATTCCCGAGCAAGCAAGCACTCCCAGAGAGAACGCAATATCGGTCGCCATCGGAATCCCCCAGCCTTTTTCAGCGTCCGTGCCGTGAGCAACCAGGGCATACACAAGCGCTGGAACAATCGTCCCGCCCAGAGCCGCGATGAATGGGAAGGCAGCTTGCCGGAGTGAAGACAGTTCCCCGATCAAAACCTCGCGCTTGATCTCCAGCCCCACCAGGAAGAAAAAAATAGACATGAGTCCGTCGTTGATCCACTCATGCCTGCTTTCAGAAAGGAACACGCGGCCAAAGCCAATCGACTAGCTGGGTATCCCACAAAGCGTGATAGCTCGCTTCCCAGAGTGAGTTGGCCCAGAACAGGGCCGCCACCGTGCCAGCCGCCAACAAGATACCGCCGGCCGCCTCCAGTTTGGCAAAGCGCACAAATGGACTGGCGATCACATCGATCGGCAGGGTCTATCGCGTGAGACGCGAACATCCTCAGACATCATTAACGGATACAGTGAGACAGCGGTTTAGGCAAACTGTAACTTCTGCCAGTTTGCCACGCTCGCCCAGCGTCTAAAGCTTGGAGTAACGCGAGATTCGGAGCGGTTCCAAATGAATGCCCTTTCAAATATCGAAATGCGCCCCTTCCCGGTTCGCGCCGCACTAGTGGTGGGCGGAGATCCCCAGATCGAAGAACGCCTGCGCGAGATCCTCGAACCCGACCCCTGGGCGATCCAGCGCACAGCCGACAACGCCACCGCCCTGCAGACCGCTCAGAGGAAGGGCTTCGATCTGATCCTGACCAGCGAGAAGACCTCGGGCAGAGAGGACGTCGAACTGCTTCGCAAAATCCGGCGCATACGTCCCCACACGCGCGTGATCATTTTGGCCGACGAAAGCACGCCTGCCGACGTAGTCACTTCCATGCGCGAGCACGCATTCAGCTATTTTTCCCGGCCATTCTCACTCGATGCGCTGGCGGTTATGGTCCGGCACGCTATCGAGGAACCTTGCTGGGATGACGGCATTGATGTCATCTCGGCCACGCCGGAGTGGGTTCTGCCTCCTCGTTCGCTGTGACCTGAAGACCGCGGATCGGGTGCTCCAATTTCTTGATGAGATCGCCGAACTGCCTGACCCTGAAAGAACTGCGGTGGCTATGGCTTTCGCGCGAGATGCTGATCAATGCCATCGAGCACGGCGGAGGCCTCGATCCCAACCAGCAAGTTGAAATTTCCTATTTGCGCGCCCGCCATATGGTGAAGTGCCGCATTAGCGATCCCGGCGAAGGCTTTACCCTGGACGAAATTCCTCACGCAGCCATCGCCAACCCAGAAGATGATCAGTTCGTCACGTTGAGTACCGCGAGGCAGCCGGCATGCGCCCCGGCGGCTTTGGCGTTCTCCTCGCCCAGCGCTTGGTCGACCAGCTCGTATATAACGAACAGGGCAACGAGGTGGTACTCATCAAGTACCTCGACCTGGAGCCTCGACCGGAGGCACCGGAGGCGTAAACCGCGTCATTGACCTGCCGGTGGTTTCTTCTCCACGGAAAAGAAAAAGTAAACCGCTAGACCGATATAGTTCTCGTTTTTGTTCTTCTTGCCGCCGGTGTCGTTCTCATGCTCATAGTAGGGATTGAACTCCACATGCTTTCCTACCGGAAGCAGGCAGCCCGCAAACTCAGTCGTAGTGCTCCATTTGTCATACTGACTCTCGTAGTACGGCTCGAAGGCAATGTAGGGTATTAAGTGATAGGAATGGATCGAGAAGGTTCTTTCAACTGTCAGTTTGTTGCGATACCTCCATTCGAACTGCGGCTTCCAGTCCAGGTCCGCGCGGCTTCTGTCAGTGATCAGAAGTTTTCCCGTCACCGGCAAGTGGAACGTTACAGCAGTCACGAATCGGTTGTCGGTAGGCTTATCCGGAGCAACTATATATCGTATCCCCCTTCGAGCACCAGGGCTCTTTTTTTCGAATCGTCCGGATCGAAGCTGGTGATTCTCTTCAGCTTGAGGATGGGCTTCATATACAGCTCAAGACTTGGCCCAGTCGTAAACTGGGTTGAGTCACCGCCGTCCCGGTCGTCTTTGTTTTGGTAGTAAACCCGAAATATCTGGGTGACCTTGAGGTAGGTATCGACTTCCGGCAGGAACTGAACCGTGTCTGCCTGCATGGACAGGCGCGAGCAAAGAATGAAACCGATCGAAAGTGCAATTTTTGGCCAGAAAACTGTCCGCACATGTTCTTTCATGCTTTTTTGTTCTCGGCATCCGAGTTTAGCGGCCGGTCGGTAGTCTGCAACCGTTAGTTCTGACAGGTGTGCCGCGGGAAGGACGTCTCGTAGCTTGCTAACTGGTTTGCAACGGGACGTCCACCGAGCCATGAAACGTCTGATCCTCCGGAGTTCGCATCCGGGCAGCCGGAAGTTGAAATTAAACGACTAGAACTGAACGAGAAAGTGTGTTTCGGGCTGCCCGACTCTGTGAATCGGGCACGCCTAGCCCAGAAAGGCAACTATGCCGGTGGAAAATTCAACCCGCAATTGTCCATATCACAATCCGCTTATCCGCTGTTCCGTCTGGCGTTCCGCCCGGATGTTGCTCCTGCTGGTGGCCCTGGCCGGAGTCTGTTCAGCCCGCGAGAAAAAAGACGTCATCCAGTTCAACAACGGCGATCGCATAACCTGCGAAATCATTAGGCTCGAGAAGGGTTATCTATACGTCAAGCTCGAGTACGCGGATGGCACGGTTGGAATGGACTGGTCCAAGATTTCCCGCGTCGAAACCTCGCAGACTTTTGTAGTTGCCGATAAAGCCGGAGAGCGCTACACCGGCAGCCTTCAAAGTGTGGTCGAGGGAAAGACCCCGGAACAACTTGCAGAAGTGCAGGTGCAGGTAGTCGGACCTTCCACCAGCCAGGTTATCCCCGCGAACGAAGTTGTTGAGATCCACCGCACCGATACCACTTTCTGGCAGAACCTGCATGGCGGAATGAATGTGGGCCTCAATTACGCCAAACAGCAAAGCCGCACGCAATACAACTTTCAGTCCAATGCAGCCTTCGAACGGACAAAGTGGAGGGCTGCGGCGGATTATGAGTCCAGTTTCAGTGGCGGCGGCGACATCTCCGATCTTCGTAACGACCTGCGACTGAACGTGGCCAGACAATTGCTGTCGCCGCGCAACTTCTATATGGGAATTGCCGATTTTCTGCAAAGCAACGAGCAGCAACTCGATTTGCGCACCACTCTCGGAGGTGCCGTCGGCCACATGTTCAGTTACACCAACAACAGCTTCATCGCCGTATTCGGCGGTGCGGATTGGAACCGCGAGCGCTATTCCTCCGAGGCTACCGTGGACCGTAACGGAAACAGCGCCGAAGCAGTCCTTGGAACCCAGGTTAACTTTTTTCGCTTCAAAACCACCAATATCCTCGCCGATGCCCGTGTCTATCCCAGCCTGACCGATCTCGGACGCGTACGCTTTGACCTCAACACATCGATGAAACTAAAGCTGGCCAAAGATCTATACTGGACCTCTGGTTTTTACCTCAACTTTGACAGCCGCCCGCCACAAAACCTTCCCAAGAGCGATTATGGCTCTACTTCTGGCCTGGGATGGACATTTTGAGAACTGGCTGGTCTGTCAAAATTGACAGTAGCCAAATGCGAGCCCTGCGCCGACCATAGAGCCAACGCGCAGAACGACGTGCCTTTTTGCATGGAGAAAAACGTGGGGAGAGAAAAATGATCAGGACTTTCACGAAACAGCTTCTGGCAATAACACTTTCCTTCCTGTTGGTAATTGCGACCATGCCATCGGCTGGAGCTCAGGACACAGCGACCACGCCCTATTCAGGGCAAGGTGTGCCCTTGACCGCCGACGAGTTGCAGCCACTAGTCGCGCCCATCGCGCTCTACCCCGACTCCCTGGTCGCCCAGATTCTTGGCGCCGCGACCTTCCCCGACCAGATTGCTGCTGCCGCCGAGTGGCTTCAGCAGAACAGGAGTCTCACCGGCACAACCTGATGCAGGCCGTTGATGCGCAGCCCTGGGATCCCAGCGTGAAGGCGCTCACACAATTTCCCTCGGTGCTCGACAACATGGCGAAGAATCTCAGTTGGACTTCCTCGCTCGGCGAGGCCTATCACACCCAGGCCGCCGATGTGATGACGGCCATCCAGTTCTTGCGTGCCAAAGCGCAGGCTGCCGGCAACCTGAAATCAGGCTCACAGATTACGTTGTGTCCAACAATCGCCGCATACCATCGTCATTCAGCCCGCGAATCCGCAGGTGGTCTACGTTCCCGTGTATAACCCCGCGGTCGTCTACGGCTATCCCTACGTCACGCCCGGCTACGTACGCGCCGCCGTTGCCACGACCGCTGTGCTTGCGTTCGGAGTCGGCATTGCGGTTGGCGCGATGATGAGCAGCAGTTGTGGGCTGGGGATACAGCAGTTGGAACTGTGGCTGGCACAGCACCACAGTGGTCTATCACGGCGGCGCATACTACGGAAACGCGCCTGGCACGGCGGCTACTACGGTTCCAGTGCGTCCGCCTACGGACCCTACGGCACCGCGCACGCCAGCACTGGCTATAACCCCTCTACCGGAACCTACGCCCGTGGCGGCACCGCCTCCAACGGCTACGGCAGCGCAGTGCCGGTCAGGCCTACAACCCAAGGACCGGCGCCTCTGCCCCGACCGTGCAAGGTTCCAACGCCTATGGCAGCTATGGAGCCTCCACGGCCTCAAAAAACGGCAACACCGCGTACAGCCAGCATCAAACAAACGCAAACGGAACAACCGCGTCAGATGCACAGCTTCGAGCGGTGGCTCGGCTGTATGGCGCGTCGGGTAAGTACGGCAACAGCGCCGCCGTAGGTCAGACCGCGAATGGCAACAAATACGCCACCGCGAACGGCAACACCTACAAGAACACCGGCAGCGGCTGGAGCGGAAACTCGAACAATACCAACAAATCCAGCAGCTCAAGCTACTCGAACAGCGTCCAGAAATCTAGCAGCTCAAGTTACTCGGGCGCATCGAACAGTGCTCAGAATCCAGCGCATCCGGCTGGGGATCAGAGAAAAGAGCAGCGGCTCTCCGCCTTCGGCGGAAGCAGTGGCGGCGGCTGGGGAGCCAGGTCGGCGAGTTCTCGTGGCTGGTCAAGCGGTGGCGGCGGCGGTGGCTGGGGCGGACGCAGTGAGCGGCGGAGGCGGTGGCTTCGCAGTGAGTCCAAGGCTGCAGCTGCTCACGAAGTCAAGTTTGGCCTGTTGGTGAATATCTATAGCAGAAGTTTTGGAGGATAGATATGTCGCGCACAACCCGCAGATTATCGCGATTACGACTCGGTTCATGCTTCTGGCGCTGATCATTGTCCTTGCCGCCTGCAACAAGTCCGAGAAGCCTGAGACCAAAGTGTTTGCTTCGCCCGACGACGCGGGCAATGCGCTGCTGGCAGCGGCAAAGTCCGGAGATCAAAACGCAGTTCTTGGCCATCTTCGGCCCGGATTCGAAGGACATCATCTTCTCTGGCGATCCCGTGCAGGACAAAACCACTGTCGACGCATTCGTCGCGGACTACGGAGTCATGCATCGCTGGCGCAAGATGCCCGACGGCTCCCAAATCCTGCTGGTCGGAGCCGACAATTTTGCCTTCCCCATCCCGCTCAAAAAGAACGCCGACGGCCAGTGGTTCTTCGACACCGCCGCAGGAAGAGATGAAATTCTGGCGCGCCGTGTCGGCCGCAACGAACTGGCCGTCATCGACGTTTGCGGAGCTCTGGCCGACGCTCAGGCCGAGTACTTCGCCCAGCCTCACGACGGCGGAAGCCCCAAACAATTCGCCGTGAAGTTCATCAGCGACGCCGGCAAGCAGAACGGCTTGTACTGGAAGTCGCCGGAAGGTCAACCCGAAAGCCCGCTCGGACCGCTGGCCGCCTTCGCGACCGACGAAGGATATACCGTAAAACCCGACGCGCACACGCCATTCCATGGCTACTACTTCCATATGCTGAAGCGGCAAGGCAGTCACACGCCCGGCGGCGCAAAGGACTACGTGGTCGACGGCAAGATGACCGGCGGATTCGCCTTCGTCGCCTATCCGGCGGAATACGGCAACTCGGGAATCATGACCTTCATCATCAACCAGGATGGCGTGCTGCTCCAGAAAGACCTGGGGAAGACGACCGCAGAAACCGCAGCCGCGATGACTGAGTTCGATCCCGATTCCACTTGGAGCGTGGTCCAGTAGCAACCAGGAACGCGGAGAGCGGCACCACGTTCTGCAGCGAGCGGGTCGGGATCCGGCGACCTCGCCTGAAGTGTTATCCGCGGCCACACGAATTGTGAAACAATCGTCCCGCCGCCGATTTTCTGGCTGAGGCCGTCGACGGCTATGCCACACGGCTATGCCATTATGAGTGCTATTGTCGACTACCCGGCTCTACTCTTCGCACTGTCTTTCGTCGCTTTTTGGCTCTCGTCGCTCGCCGGCGGTCTTCTCCGCAAAGGGCGGCCGCTGGACGCAGGCGGACGCGGAGACCTCGTGGTTGTCCAGGGCGCTGCCGTCACGCTGCTGAGCCTCCTTATCGGATTTTCTTTTTCGATGGCCATCAACCGCTACGACCAACGCAAGAACTACGAAGAGGCGGAGGCTAACGCGATCGGCACCGAGTACGTCCGCGCCGGTTTGCTGTCTGCCGAGGAGGCGACGAAAGTGCAGGAGCTGCTGAAGGGCTATCTCGATCAGCGAGTGCTGTTCTATATCACCCGTGACAAGCAGCAGCTCCGGCAGATCGATAGCGACACCGCTCGGTTCCAGAGCGAACTGTGGTCCATTGTTCAAGCCCGCGCGGCGGCCCAACCGACGCCCGTGTCCTCCCTTGTAGCCTCGGGTATGAACGATGTCTTGAACTCGCAGGGCTACACTCAGGCCGCTTGGTGGAACCGAATTCCATTCGAGGCCTGGGCCTTGTTGGCGGTGATTGGCATTGGCTGCAACCTCTTGATCGGCTATGGCGCACATCGAACCAGCATCCTGCTTATAGTTTTGCCACTGGCGGTGTCGGTCTCGTTCTTTCTCATCGCCGATATTGATAGTCGCGCGTGGAGGCGTTATCCGCGTGCAGCCGCAAAATTTGTTGAGCCTCTCCCGGTCTCTTAACGCGCCACTAGGTCAAGGGGTTTTGCGAGAGCAAGAAAGACGAAGGTTCAAGCATGAAGCTTAAGTTTATTGCCGTTGTACTGGTTGTAGCCGCAGCAGCCCTGGTTTTCGCCAGATCCAGCAAGCTGGTCATGAGCTGGAGGAGTCCCGCCTACTCTTCCGAGCAGAAATTTCATCGCGTGCTGGCCCTGGGCCTCAGCGACAGGACGACGGTTCGTGTCGATTTCGAGGACGCACTGGCCTCGCAGCTCGCGAACGCAGGTTACGACGCCGTTCCTGGAAACTCCATTTTGCTCCGCCCTCAAGGAACCACGCTCGACCTGAACTACTTGCGAGAGCAGATCCAGGCCAACCACATCGAAGCCGTGGTCGTCTCCCGCCTGCTCAAGGTGGAAAACACCACCACTTACATCCCCGGCGTCCCGTATGTCGTGCCCTATCCCTACTACAACACCTTCTATGGCTACTACGGAACGCTATATCCCGTGGTCTACTCGCCCGGCTACGTGCAGAAAGATAAAAAGGTGCGCATTGAAACCAATCTCTATATCACATCCGCACCCGATGGGCAGCTCATCTGGACCGGCATCACGGACACCATGAATCCGTCTGACGTCCACAAAGCAGTCAACGGGTTGGTCAAGCTCATCGTCACCAAAATGCAGAGTGAAAGAGTCTTATAAGCCCAGGACGCAACCTTCAGACACCGGCCTTGTGTGCTAACTGTCAACACTGACAGTAGCGTCATGGCGCTCCACCGCACCATCATAAACAAGGCCGATGAAGGATCACGACGCAGTTGAAACAAGCCCCAGGCTTTTCAAGTGCGCCGTATCCGTGGGTTTGCGATCTTGATCAAAACGAAAGCGTATTGGGTACGTCCACAACGCGAAATCAGCGATGTCTTGGTGCCGGAACCGGCAAATTCCGGCTCGCGCTCCTCTGCGGTCTTTTTCTCTCCATATCTCTCGGCGTAGTTCCAACGAGCATCGCTGCGCCGCCTCCAGCCCCGACGCGGCAGCAAGTCGAAGTGCTTCTCCTTTCCTCCCTGGATCCCGACTTGCCCGACGTAGACGCCATGATCGAGCAGGCCGAGACTCGCATTCTCAGCGGCTCCGACCAGCCCGTTCATTTTAGCTTTGAGTACCTCGAGTCCACGTCATCTTTCGGGGACCCGTCTCGCCAAAAGGCAACCGCCGCGTATTTTCTCGAGAAGTACCGGGGACAAACCTTCGACCTGGTGATCGCGATCAACGAAGAAACCGTCGCTCTTGCGGAACAGATGCGAGCGAAACTGTCCCCCGATGCGGCCCTCTTGTTCTTCGTGGTCAATCCGAAAGACCCCTCCAGTTGGCTCAGCCAGAAGCCGGGCAGGACGGGCGTGATCCGCGAGGTGAATTACCTGCCAACGCTGCAGTTGGCGTTGCTGCAAAATCCAGGGACCGCCCATGTAGTCGTCGTTTCCGGCTCTTCGGACGCCGAGAAACTCGACGCCAAGTTGGCCAGCGAGCAGTTTCGCGTGTATGAGTCAAATCTGGAGTTTCAATACCTGAGCAATCTGCAGTTTTCGGAACTCGGACCCCGGCTGCAGCACGTACCCCCCGACGGCATCATCCTCTTCCTCGATTTCATAACTGACTCCCACGGCGAGCAATTTATCCCCGCACGCATTCTCCCGGCCATCTCCAAAGCCGCAGACCGCCCAATCTACGGAACCTTCTCCTCCGTCGTAGGCGGCGGAGTGGTGGGCGGCAGCGTAGCTGACCTCGGCGAAGTGGGGAGAGTACTGGGCGATGATGGGGTACGTATCTTGAAGGGAGACAAGCCGGAGAGCATCGCAGTTACCACCGGTGATTTTCAACACTACATGGTCGATTGGCGCCAGCTCCATCGCTGGGGATTTCCCGAGAGCCAGCTTCCCAAGGGAAGCGATGTCCGCTACGCTGAGTATTCCCCATGGGAACTCTACCGCTGGAGAATCCTCGGTATTTTTGCCCTTCTGCTGATCGAAACGGTGCTCATCGTTTTATTGCTCCGCAATATCGCCAACCGCAAGCGGGCCCAGGAAACATTGCGGCGAAAAGACGAGGACCTCGCCGAAGCGCAGCGTCTCGCGCGTGTGGGTAGCTGGCTGTGGGACATGAAGAATGAAGCGGTCACCTGGTCAGAAGAGCTGTATCGCATCCATGGGCTTGATCCCAAATCGCCCCTTCCGTCGTACAAGGAATTCGCACACTTCTTCACTCCCGAGAGCTGGGAGCGACTCAGCATCACCATCAAGAGGGCTTTGCAGACGGGTTTCATTCAGGCTCTTGACTTGGAAGTCGTTCGCCCAGACGGCAGCACTAGGTGGGTCGCTGCCGGTGGTGAAGCCGTGCGCGACGCCACCGGTCGTGTGACGTATCTTCGCGGCACGGTTCAGGACATCACCGACCGGAGGCAGGCGGATGAGGCCCGCTTCAGGCTAGCGTCGATTGTGCAATCCTCCGACGATGCGATCATTTCCAGGAACCTCGACGGGATCATCGTGAGTTGGAACCGGGGCGCTGAACATGTCTTTGGATTCACTGAGGCGGAAGCCATCGGCCAGCCCATTACCTTGATTATTCCATCCGAGCTCAGGGGCGAAGAGGAAGCGATTCTCCAAAAGACACGAGCGGGCGAGAAGGTAGAGCACTACGAAACCGTCAGAATCACCAAACAAGGCAAGCAGATCAACGTCTCATTGACCATTTCGCCCATGAGAGACGCCGCGGGGACGATTGTGGGCGCTTCCAAGATCGCACGCGATATTACGAACCAGAGACGAGCCGAAGAAGAATTAAAGAAGTCCGAGGAGAGGTTCTCCAAGGCTTTTCGGCAAAGCCCGATGGCCCTTTCGCTGGCGAGCGCCAATACCAATCGTTATCTCGATATCAACAAAGCCTTTGAACGAATGTGGGGATACGCGCGCGCCGATGCGGTCGGGAAAAGCGCTCTTGAGATTGGACTTTGGGTAAATCCCGCCCAAAGGGCCAGGCTCACATACAAGTTGCAGTCCGAAGGCTCGCTGCGAGAAGCGGAATGTGAATGGCGTACCAAAGACGGCCGGACGTTGATTGCATTGGTGTCCGTAGAATTGATCGAGAGCGGCGGTGAACCCTGTTTCCTCGCCGTAGTCGCGGACATTACTGATCGCAAGCGGGCCGAGCAGGCTCTGCTCGAGAGCGAGCGCCGGTTCCGGCTGATGGCCAACACCGCTCCAGTGATGATCTGGACATCCGGTCTCGACGAGTTGTGCGACTACGTCAATCAGCGCTGGATCGAGTTTACCGGTCGGCCTCTGGCGGCGGAACTGGGAACCGGCTGGTTGGAAGGAGTTCACCCGCAAGACTTAGCAGCGTGCATGAGTACCTTTTCAAATGCGTTCAATGCGCACCAGCCTTTCCAGATGCAGTACCGGCTGCGGCGCCATGACGGCCAATACCGCTGGATCCTCGATGTTGCCGTCCCGAGATTCAACCTGGACGATTCGTTCGCCGGCTACATCGGCTCCTGTATCGATATCACCGATCAAAAGGTTGCCGGAGAGGTTCTCTTTAACGTGGGTCGCAAGCTGATCGAAGCCCAGGAGGAAGAACGAAGGCGCATTGCCCGCGAACTACACGACGACATCAACCAGAGGATGGCGCTGCTGGCCAACGGTCTCCAGGAAGTCGGTCAGGCCATATCGTCGAATGAAGATGCCACGCAGAAGAAGGAATTGCGGGACCTGTGGCAGCTGACCAATGAAATCGCGACCGATATCGAACACATGTCTCGCCAGTTGCATCCTTCCAAGCTGCACTACCTCGGCCTCGCGGCCGCCGTCCGCGATCTCTGCCATGAAGCCGCCCGGCAGCTGAAAATTGAAATCGAATGTGTGGTGAGAGATTTGCCGGAAGACCTCGATGAGGGTACTTCGCTCAGCCTCTTCCGCACCTTGCAGGAATCGCTGCGCAATGTGGGTAAACACAGTCATGCCCATCAGGTGAAGGTGGAGTTGACCCGCCGTTTAGGCATGATTCTGCTGTCCGTAACCGACGATGGTGCTGGGTTTGATACGGACGATGTTGAGAATAACCGCGGTCTGGGGCTCGTCAGCATGCGGGAGCGCCTGCGGTCTGTAGGCGGCGAGTTCTCGATCTCGTCAGGGCCTTCCCAGGGCACCAGGGTGGAAGGCTATGTCCCGGCTATCCTGAAACCTCGCCGCGCTGAGGGACCTGCCTCCGATAAGACGCCCCAAAGCCAGCCCTTACCCCCCCGTCAATTCTGACAGTAGCCGAGGCCGTCAGTGCCGACTATTATCGCCGTGAAACTTGGCTTTGGATTCACATCTCGACAGCGGTAACACCGCAAAATATGAGGGGACGATTCTGCCGTCCGATCCTCTCGAAGAAGCGATTGTGCGAACGACAACCATACTCCTTTGCGACGATAATCTGGTTGTTCTCGACCATGTCGCCAGGATGCTAGAAAAAGAGAAGAGCTACCACGTGGTCGGCGCCGTATCCGACGGGGGAGCTGTCGTCCATGAGTACCTCCGCCTCAAACCCGACATCATCCTCCTCGATATTTCCATGGCGGACGTGAGCGGAATCGACGTCGCCCGGGATCTTCGAGATTCGGGATGCCAAGCCAAAATCATCTTCCTCACCGTGCACGAAGACTCCGACTATGTGAACGCCGGTATGGGCGCTGGGGCCTCGGCCTATGTGGTGAAATCACGGTTGAGCCAGGACCTGCTGCTCGCTATCAACGCCGTGCTTTCCAACAAGATCTTTGTCTCGCCGAACCTGATGTCCTGAGCAATCAGCGACCGAGAGTCACATTCCATCGGCTGTCAGATTTACCAGTTACCCCCTCGTTTCGTTCCGTGTACCGTTCGGCACGCCAAGGGCAACGGCCGTTCCCTGAGGACTGTGCCGCGCGGTCGGGAGTTGCACGGAGGCTAATATGCACAACCAACATCTTTCGAGCAGAATCCGCAAGAGCAACAACATCTGGAGAATGTCGCGGATCGTCACGCTGAGCCTCGTGGCCACTTCGCTGCTGATTGGCCTCACTACTCAAGCCCAGGACATGTCGAAGCAGGACGATCAACTGTTGAGCCAGCAGTCCGGCTTTTTGGGTGACCTCTATCCCAAACTCCAGCCCGATCCTCAGAACAGCGATTTGCTCACCTACTGGAAGAATTCAGACGTCTTGAAAGATTCCAACAAGTTCATCCTCGATCCGGTAATCGTTTATCTGATTCCCCAGGCTCAGCAGCGCGGCATAGACCCCGAGCAACTGGCCAAGCTGACTCAATACTTCACTAAAGCAATTAGCAGCGAACTCAAGTCCGGACACTACAAACTCGTCACCGAGCCCGGCCCCGGCGTCATGGTGTTGCGCGTAGCAATCACCAACGTGGACCCCAATGGCGGCGGAGAGAATGCGGCCGTGAAGGGAGCCGAAGTCGCCGCCACCCATGCCGTAGCCCCTGGCGTGGCCCTGTTAGTGCCCAGGCTCAGCGTCGGCAAGGTTTCGATTGAAGGGGAATTAGTCGATTCAGTTTCCGGAGACGTCATGGTAGCCTTCATGACCAGCAAGAGCGGGCGCAGGATGTTCAGTGGTCTTAAAGCCTACGAAAAATGGGGAGATATTGACGCCGCATTTCGTGCGTGGGCCAAGAGCTTTCGCGAGCGTCTGGACAAGGCGCACCAATCCTAGCCATGCGATCCAACCCCGCCTCCAACCCCATCGAGAATGCGCGCCAAATGCTGCTGCTGGGGAATAAGCCAATATGAGCGCCCGTTTATCGCCAGCCATGCTCCGGACCCTGCAAGCCGCCGCGTGCGTCGTCATCATCATGTGGTTCGTCAGGACCGCCTCTCACCTGCTCGTGCTCCTTCTGATGGCCCTCACGCTCGCATACGCTTTTGCTCCCTTGCCCCACTGGCTCATGCGGCGTTTCCGCCTCGGAAAAACCGCAACCGTGCTGCTAACTGTGGCCTTGTTGGGAACCCTGACTGCGGTCACCGTGACTCTCCTCTACGACAGCATCGCGCGAATGCGGGAGAGACTGCCCACCTATCACGAGCGCTTCATGGTCTTCTATGAACAACTAGTGGGCTTCGCGGCCACACACGGCGTAAATCTTGGCAACAGCTCCGCCGCCCAATTGTCCACCTCCGACCGCTTCCTGGAATTCGCCCGCGTGGCT
Organism: uncultured Acidobacteriaceae bacterium; assembly: GCA_963826845.1. Lineage (GTDB taxonomy): Bacteria > Acidobacteriota > Terriglobia > Terriglobales > Acidobacteriaceae > Acidiflorens. The sequence continues at coordinate 180,159 of CAWGYS010000006.1, read as the reverse complement.
CTCAAGGAGGCGGGTGGCTTTGTGGGCGACGGCACGCTGATCTTGATACTGGCGTTTATATTCCTCGTCGAGATGGTGGAGGAGGCCGGGGCCAAGCGCAAACCCCTGGCCGAGAAGCTCGCCTACTATGGCGCCGGGGTGCAGCGCTACATAGCTATTTCAGCCGAATTGGGCATCGTCACCGCTCTCGCCAACCTCGTGGTGCTGGTCGCTTTCCGCGTGGATTCCCCGGTCCTCTGGTGTGTATTGTATTTTTTCCTCCACTTCATCCCGAATGTAGGTTTCATCCTCGCCCTCGTGCCGCCGACCCTCTTGGCGCTGCTCATGCTGGGTTGGAAAAAAGCTCTCCTGGTGGCCGGCTGTTTAATCCTGACCCAAATGCTGACGGACTACGGACTCACGCCGATCCTCATGAAGAAGGGCGTCGAAATCTCATTCCTCGAAATGATGGTGTCGCTCATGTTTTGGGGTTTCCTTCTCGGCCCGGCAGGCGCTATTCTCGCCGTTCCGTTGACCCTCACGTTGAAAAAGTTTATCGAGCGATTTTCGAGCGACAGCGAAGTCGAAGTCGAAAACAGCGCTCTGGCGGAGACATAAGTCGGGGGTGCTGGTACTGGCTCAGTATCAATCTGTTTTGAGAGGGCACAACTTCAGAGCCTGCCCTGAGCGAAGCCGAAGGGTGCCGTAATTGCCGCATAATCAGTAGCGCCTTCACAGATTGCTGAAAAACTCGCGATTCGTATCAGGCTATCGCTTTGCTTCGTATCAGGGTATCGCTTTAGCGATACCGTAATTCGTTGAAAGTCAGACGCCCCTTTAGGGGCTGGACTTCGGAAATCGAGTTTTTCAGCAAACTGTTTAGCAGCTGGAAGAATGCTTCTTTCAGACTAGGCCACTAGCGAGGTGGCTGGAACCGTGTCGAAGAGATCAAACTTCTTATCGAGGTGCTGTCATGCGTAATGTTTTGCGAGTTGCCGTGCTGTTTACATTGCTCATCGTCTCTGCCGCGTTCAGCAGCGCCCAGACCGCTGCCGAACTGCAAAGTTATTTCAAAGAAGCCGGCGGACTGAGCCCAGACCAGATCGCCGCCATCCACCGCGGTGAGGCCGTGGCCAAGACCCTGACCTCCCGAACTCCCGCGGAGATTTTTGTGCTCGGTGTTATCTACGTCAACGCGCCGCCAGAGAGCTACGTCAAGTTCGCCGACGATTTCGATCGCCTCCGCAAAATTCCTGAATATCTGGCCATCGAACCATTCAGCAATCCGCCGCAACTCTCCGACCTGAAGGGTTTCGCGCTCGATGGTGATGACATAAAAGCCTTGAAGAATTGCAAGTCCGGCGACTGCCAGATTCAGTTGCCTGCCAGCACCATGGAAGAACTGCATAAATCCATCAATTGGTCTGTCCCCGACGCCGATGACCAGGTGAACCAGTTCCTTCAGAAGATGGCCTTGCAACGCTTGCTCAACTATCAGAAAAACGGCAACCGGATCCTGGGGTTGGTCTACAACGACAAGCGTGAGCAAACAAACGTCGCCGACCAATTCAAGTACATGCTCAGCCACAGCAGCGCTTTGGCCAAGGGCCTGCCGGATTTCTACGACTATCTCCTCGCCTATCCCGATGCCAAGCCGGCGAACGTGGAAAACTCATTCTATTGGGACAAGGTTAAGTTTGGTCTGAAGCCCACCCTGCGCATCGTCCATGTTGTGACCCTGCACGGAACTGGCCCCGAGCAACCCGCCTACGTAGTTGCTGAGAAACAGCTCTATTCGAGCCACTATTTCGAGACCGCGCTCGACCTCACGTTCTGTATCCGCGGCACCGAGGATTCGCAAGAAAACGATTCGCAGAAGAATGGTTTTTATCTGATCAAAGTAGAAGCATCCGAACAGGCCGGTCTGACAGGCATGAAAGGATCCATCGTCCGAAGGGTAGCGGTGGGGAAAACAGTCTCATCTCTCCAGAGTTCCCTGACCGCCATCAAGGGCGCTCTGGAGCAAAGCCACTAGACCTCAGGCCGCCGTTTCAGACTCCTGGCCCAGGTTCAACTCAGCCGCTTCCTGTGCTCCGATCCGCCGCAGCATCTCGCTCGCGCACCGCGCCTGCGCACTCTCGAAACACGCGACATAGACCAGAGCCCCAGCCTCGCACAACTGGCCTTCCAACCGCTCAGCATCGTTCTTGAGGAATCCCAGGTCCATCAGCGTTTCAAAATTCCCGCAAAGTGCGGGAGCCTCTCTGGTAGTCACCAGCACGCGCCGAAACGGCTGCGACCGAATAAAGAAACCAAACCTCCGAATCACGACAGCGCCGAATTCGGAGAGCCACTCAATCAAAGCCGCAGCCACCGCCGAGGCCTCTCGATCCAAGCTCCGAAAGGCGGCGTCACGCACGATATTGGAAATAGGGTGCGTGCGGGCGAGCATCAGGCAGATGTCTTCATTATCAAAACCCGCGTTATTGAGTATGTGCACTACGTCGTTGACCTGCACATCCTCGCTATACATTCCGTAGGCCGCGTTTGTGTTGTCCATTCTCATCGCCCACTCCTCGGTTGTCGGTTCGGCCAAACCCCGGCACTCACATGACACTCAATGACAGCCAATCTACGCCGTAGGCTCTTCCATGCCTACTGACATTAATGCCAGTCGTCAGCGGAGGATCTGAATTGGGCCTCTGGGCGGGTCAACGGATGGGCTATTGCTCTACTGCCGTGGAGCGTAGTATCCGCGCCGGGCGCGGACTTGCAGATCTTTCTTCAGGGACGTGATCTCGATCGAGTGGTAGCGCCCGTCGGCATCGAAGTCGGAGGGCTTGTAGGAAACGGCGTACTGGCTGCGCAGTTCGTCTTCAATGGCGGCGAACGAGTGTGTGATGTCCTTCATCTTGTATGGAAAAAAAGCGCGTCCCCCGGTCGCCGATGCCAGGTCTTCGAGGACCTTGTCACCGCGCAGAATCAGGCCGCTGTCGTCGGTCGAGATGGCATAGATCAGCACTTCGGCGCGCTGCGCCATTTCAATCGCCTGCGCGCGCGTGGTTTCGCTCTGATTGTCTTCGCCGTCGCTGAGAATGACGATGGCTTTGCGAATCGGATGTTCGGAATTCTCGCGCAGTAGCTTTTCCTTGCACGCCTTATAAATGGCGTCATACAGAGCGGTGCCGCCGCCATTACTCAGTCGCTGCACTCCCGCCGCGAGCAGTGGCACCTGGTCGGTGAAATCTTGGGTCAGATGGCTGTCTCGGTTGAACCCCACCACAAAGGCGCGGTCATAGCCGGGACGAACGATGTGTTGCAGAAATCCGGTGGCGGCATCTTTTTCAAATGCAAAGCGTCCCTGCACCGAGCCGCTCACGTCCATCAGCAGGCCCATCTCGATGGGCAGATCCGTCTCGCGCCGGAAGTTGAGAATCGACTGCACCGGCTTGTGATCATCAAAAATAGAGAAATCGCTCTGGTTCAAATTGCGCACAAACTTGCCGCGACGATCCGTAGCGATAAACAGCACGTTGACTTCGTCAACACGCTTCTTGATGGTGAGAATAGGTTCGTCGGCATCGTCGCCGGTAGCGGCTGTCGCCGGAAGAGCCGTGGCGCTGTTAGAAGCAGCCATGACATAGGCACTGTTTTGGGCGCTTCCGAATACGGACACACTCGGAACCGCAGCAATCGCGAACAAGAAGAGTGCGAATCCTGCTGCCATCCCGGATTGGTTGCGCTTTGCCATTGCCTAGATCTCAGACCCTTCAAATACTTCGATGCACGCCGGGGGCCGAAAACCGCGAAACCGGATTCCATTGACTGTAGGCCCGGACCGCTGCAAGTCCAAGTTACAAAAGGAGTACGCAACCGGTGCATCGCTTAACCATAGGCCCCTCAACAGGTTAATAAACGCTCTCAGGATACTTTTTTCATGGTTTCATCGTCTCCGTGCAAGAACTTCTGAACTACATCCGATCCTGTACTCTCGAATGCCATCACCATATCGGCGGCCTGCGCGTGATAGTGATAACCTGAAAACGACAATCTGAGAATTGCAGCCGAACCCTCCCCGCCCGGAGCCTCAATATGTATTTTGAACAGTTTTATCTGACCTGTCTCTCCCACGCCTCCTACATGATCGGCTCCGAGGGCGAAGCCGCAGTGGTCGATCCACAGCGTGATGTGGACATTTATCTCCAGGCAGCCGCGGAGCAGAAGCTCAAAATCCGGCACATTTTCGAAACCCATCTCCACGCCGACTTCGTTTCCGGGCACAAAGAACTAGCGGCCCGCACCGGCGCGAAGATCTACATCGGAGAGCAAGCCAACGCCGGATTCCCGCATGTCCCGTTGACCGATGGCTCCGAAGTGAAGATAGGAGCAGTGCGAGTTCGCGCCCTGGAAACGCCCGGCCACACCCCCGAGAGCATTTGCCTGGTGATTACCGATGAGATCATCGATGAAGAAAAATCGTCCCAGCCGAGCGCGGTTCTTACCGGCGACACCCTGTTTATCGGCGACGTCGGGCGCCCCGATCTAGCCAAGACGCACACCCCGAAGCAGCTCGCAGGATTGCTCTACGACAGTCTGCACAAAAAGTTGCTGTCGCTGCCCGATGCAGTAATGGTGTATCCCGCGCACGGCGCCGGCTCGCTTTGCGGACGCGCCATGCGCGCCGAGCGCTCCTCCACCATTGGCACCGAGCGCCTCACCAACTACGCCCTGCAGATAAAGACCCGCGAAGAATTCATCGCACAGTTGACAACCAATCTTCCCACTCGTCCCGACTATTTTCTCGAAGACGCCGAGATCAATCGCTCGGGCGCGTCTACGCTGACGGAATTGCCCCCGCTCCCCGCACTTTCTCCAGCCGAGGTGCAGTCACTGCTGCGGCAAAATGCCAACCTGCTTGACGTTCGTCCCGGCGACGCGTTCGCAGCCGGGCACGTTCCCGGTTCCATCAACATCGCCCTCTCCGGACAATTCGCGTCATGGGCGGGAGGCATTCTAGGCATCCACTCCAAGCCCGTTCTGGTAGGCGACACCAACGAGCAGATTGAGGAAGCCCGATTGCGCCTGGCTCGAGTCGGCATCGAAGATTTGCGTGGTTATCTTGCCGGTGGAGTAGCGGCATGGCAAAAAGCTCGGCTGCCGGTAGCGAAGACGCCGCAAATTCCTCCCCAGGAACTGAACCAGAAACTGCGCGACGGAAGCTTGAGCCCGGTCGATGTCCTCGATGTCCGTCGTGAAGGCGAATGGCAGGCGGGTCACATCGAGCGCGTGCAATGTCGTCCGCTCGACACGTTCGCGCAGGCACTACCAGCAGTAAATAATAGTAACGATAAAGAGCGCCCGATCGCCGTCCACTGCAAAAGTGGATACCGCAGCATGATCGCCTGCAGTTTGCTCGAACGCGCCGGCCATCGCAACGTCATCAACGTGGCAGGAGGTTTCGACGCGTGGCACGATGCTGGTCTTCCCGAAGTCGCGGAACAACTCGCCAAGGCTTGAAGAGTCCGCCCTACTCCAGGGTGGCGGCGTGCGCTCTAGCGAGAAGTACTTCGCGCCGTACCGGAACCTGCGGCAAAGCCGCCATAAGCTGCTGCGTGTACGCATGCACAGGCGCGGTGAAAATCTGCCCCGTCGCCCCGCACTCGACAATCTCGCCCTCATGCAGAATGGCAATGCGCTGGCAGATTCCAGCCACCGAAGGCAAATCGTGTGAGATGTAGAGAATCGACATTCCGATCTCGCGATTCAGCCGCGCAAACAATTCCAGTATTTCGGACTGTGTAATCACGTCCAGCGCGCTGGTCGCTTCATCAGCGATTAAGAGCGCAGGACGGTGCATAATCGCCATGGCAATGAGCACGCGCTGCGCCTGGCCAACGCTGAGTTGAGAAGAGTGTTTGTTTAAGAAATCCCTATCGTTATCGCCGCAAGGCAGGCTGACACTTTTCAAAGCCGACTGGATTGCCCGATCACAGTCTTCCCCAGTTGCGCTGCTTTCGCTATGTGCACGCCACGCCTCTCTCAACTGCGTGCGGATTTGCAGCGCCGGATTCAGCGAGGCCAGCGGACTCTGAAGCACCAGGCTCAGCGAACGTCCGCGAAGATTCCGCAACTCGCGCTCGCGCAGCCCAAGCAAATCAATGCCTTGGAAAATAATCTTGCCTTCAACGGCAGCGCGCTGGCGTCCAAGTAATCCGAGGATGGCCATGGCCAGCGTGCTCTTGCCCGAGCCGCTTTGGCCGACGAGTCCAACCACTTCGCCGCGTGCGATTTCAAGCGAGATTCCGCGCAGCACTGGAGCTTTCCCCGGATAGCGAACCGTCACCTGCGCGGAAAGCAAGCATGGCGATATGTCCGGCGAGGCGGTCATGTTCAGCGGCTCGCCCGCGTAGTCGCGCTCAGGGTCAGCCGCTCGGCGTTCCAGAACGTCTGCGGAGAAAGGAAGCCCGGGCTGGCGCCCTCGACCGAGGCCGACACAGCAGACAGCGCATTCTGATTGACCAGATAAATAATTGGCGCTTGTTCGAACACGATTTCCTGCAAGCGATCGAAACTTTCTTTGCGCTTCTTCGAATCGGCGCTCGACGCCTGTGCCCGCATCAGCCCGTCAATCTCAGCCTCCCACGCGGTTTCCGGAGCCTTCTGCTGCGGATTCCAAGCGTGCTGCTCCGCCGAACTCAGCCAGATATTCATTTGACCGTTCGGATCGAGATCAACATTGCGGAAGCCAAGCATCGCGGCTTCGTAATTGAACTTCTGCTGAATGCGCTCGATCAGCGACGGAAAATCGAGCGTCACCACGTTGACCTTCATGCCGAGTTTCCCGAGGTCTTCCTGCACCATGACGGCCATGCGTTCTCTCGGCTTGCTGCCGGCGTTAGTGACAATAGAAAACTCGACGGCATTGCCCGCCTTGTCGAATAGCGCTCCATTTTGCAGGTGGAAGCCGTCCGCTTGCAGCCGCTGCAGAGCCGCGTCAGGACGATACGGCTCGGCCTTAAGCTCGCTGTTAAACCAGAATTTATTGGCCGGAGAAACCGGCCCGATAGCTGGCTGCGCGTGACCGTTAAAAACCACCCGGCTCAAATCCTCGCGATTGATGGCCTGAGAAACCGCGCGCCGGAAATTCGTAGAGCGAAACCATGCCCGCTTGTATTCAGGAATCGGTGCCGTAGCCACCTGGTTGAACCACATGAAATCGGAATCGAGCGAAGCCCCGGCATCGTGCGCCAGTCCCGGAGAACTGGCAGCCAGTCGGTCGAAGTAGTCGCTGTCAAGAACATTAATCAGATCAAGCTCGCCGCGCTTGAAGCGCAGCATCTCGACGTCGCGGTTCGCTTGAATGTCGAGGCGGATCGAATCGAGATAAGGCAGGCGCCGTCCCTGCGGATCTTTTTTCCAGTAGTTCGGGTTGCGTTGCAGCAGCACGCTCGACCCCGCTTTATATTCCGCAACCATAAAGGGCCCAAGCACTGCCCCTTCCTTTTTCGGAGAATGCGCCGACATGATCGCAACCTGATCGAACAGCCGATCAAGTCCGGCAATTGGCGCAGGGAAGATGATGGCAATCTGGTCCGGAGCAATAATCTTAGTGCTGACAGTACCACTCCCGGAGCGGAACACGTCTCCGGTCGAAGAATGCATCGCCGGATCCATGAGCCGCTTCATGGTAAACGCAACGTCCTCGGAGGAAAACGAACTGCCGTCGGAAAACGTAATGCCGTGCCGCAGTTTAAAAGTGATGACCTTCCCGTCGTTCGACACCTTCCACGATTCCGCCAGCTCAGGTTCGAGTTCCTGCGTGTGACGGTTCACCCGCACCAGCACCCCGCCAGTCAGATAACGGATCGAAAGCGAAGCGTCGTCATCAACCAGCAGCGGATCGAAAGTCTTCGGTTCGGAGCGCAGACAAAAATGCAACTCGCCGCCATTTTGCGAAAACGCCGAGCCCGACAGAAACGCGAGGCACAGAACGGTGAAAGAAAGAATTGCAAAGGAAAGACGAATTCCTGGAAATCCACGACGGCCGGTCATATTCATGCGGTCACCTCCTCGTTCGATAAGAGCGTTTGAAACGACGTCATCACCACGATCAGCAGCACCAACGGCACCAGTCGCCACGGTTCTTCGCGAAACGAAATCAATCCTTCCAGTTCGCGCAGAAGACTTCCCCACGAAGGCAGCGGCTCAGCAACCCCCAGTCCGAGGATGCCAAGATTGGCCTCAGCCAGAATAAAAACCGGAATCGAAATCCAGAATTGTGCGTACAGCACCGGCTTCAGGTTAGGCAGAACATGCACCAGGAAAAGCCGCGAGCCATGCAATCCCGAAGCTCGTGCCTGCAAAACAAAGTCGGAGTTGCGCAAAGCATCAGCCGAAGTCGAAAGCACGCGCGCCGAAGCCGCCCAGCCCAGCAGCCCGAGGATCATAAACGTAATCAGAACCGACACCAGAGGAGAAACGTTCAGCGGCATTAGCGCCCGAACCGTGATCAGCAGAAACAGCCAGGGCAGCGAAAGAAATAGGTCGGTAAATCCTCTAGCCAGGCGCAGCCAGATACCGCCCAGGTATCCAGCCAGCCCGCCCACCAGCGCGGCCAATACAGTCGAAACCAAAGCCGCCGCTGGAGCGAGCAGCAGCGAGATGCGGGTCCCATAAAGAATGCGCGCGAAACGATCGCGGCCCACGTCATCGGTTCCGAGCCAGTGCTGGCGCGAAGGAGGAGCACTCGGAGCTTCGCGAAACTGTTTGGCGTATCCAGAGGGCGCGACCCAATTTGCCGCGAACGACACCGCGCACACGCCGACCACCACCACGCACGCCACCTTGCGGCCAGCATTCATGCAGCGTTTATGCCAGCGTTCATGTTTCTCTGGGCCTCAACATGTAAATCATTACATCGGCCCCTGAGTTGGCCAGCAAGGTTACCAGCGTAACCAGTACGGTCAGGTTCACCAGCAAAGGAAGGTCCCGCGAAAGCGCCGCTTGCCACGCGAGTTGGCCAATGCCCGGCAGTCCGCATAAAGCTTCGACCGGGATGGCGGCACCCAGAGCGATGCTGACCGTGATGCCGGCCAGCGCGATCATCTGCGGACCGGCAACCGGCAGCACATGCCAAGCCAGTATGCGAACTTCGCCGAGTCCGCGAGCGCGGGCAGCAGTAATGTGCGGCAGAGCGTAAGCCTTGGCGAGCAGGTTGCGCGAATAGCGGTAGATCTTGGGGAACACGATCAGCGCAATCGCGAGATATCCGGGAGCATTGACAATTACGGAAAGCAAAGCCAATACCGCCGCCGGAATGCAGAGAAAAGCACCGCTGACTGTGGTGCCAAGAATTTCATAACCCGGCCGACGCCAAAGGCAAGCCGTGAAGGCGAGCGCCGAGCCCAACAGCCAAGCCAGTAAAAGCCCAACCCCAGCCACGCGCACGGTAACCGGCCATCGTTCGCGCAAAAGACTCTGCACAGGTTGTCCGAGCGCATGAGAAGTCCCAAGATCGCCATGCATCGCGCCCCGCAAGTACCTGGCATAGAAACTGAGAACGTTGTGCTCCCCGGCACGCGACTCGCGCAAGGCGCGCACGCTTTCGGCGTTGAGGCTGGGATCAAGTTCACGCTCATCCGCATCGAAGCCCGGAGCCAGGCGCACCAGCGTCGCCGAAAGCAGTCCGCCCAGCAGAACGAGCGCGGCGATAGCGCCGAGGTGCCGTGCGATTTTCCAGAGCAGTTTTTTCTGCAGGAGCGTTTTCCCCAGCATGAGGCGTCCTAGTTTACGGTCGCGCCGCGCGAGCGGCCCTTAGGGGTTGCGTCGCGGTCGGTTGACGGTTCGGAATGATGAACTTCTTTCATCGAGTACATGCGCCGGTCGGCTTCCGCGAGCAAGCGCTCGACGTCGAAACCATCCGCTGGACAGAACGCCGTGCCCACGCTCAGCGCAACCAGCTCGCGGCCGGCCACTTTCTTGCCCGCTTCAATCGCCAGCTGATTCAGACGGCTGCTCTTTTCACTGGCAGCTTCGGCATTGAGTCCGGGAGCGACCACCACGAATTCGTCGCCGCCCATGCGAGCAACATAATCGTAGCCGCGGCACACGTCCTTCATTTGGACGGCAAAATCCTTCAGTAAATTGTCGCCTTCAAGGTGGCCGTAGAGATCGTTAATCTGTTTGAAATTGTCGAGGTCGCAGACCATCACCGCGAGCGATGTGCCAGTGCGGCGGCAACGCGCCAGTTCGCGCGACAAATGAACGAACAACGACCGCGCGTTGGGCAGTCCGGTCAGGTAGTCCGTGGTGGCCGAGTCCTCAGCCTGCTGAAACTTGAGCGCGTTTTCGACCGAGAGCGCGATCTTCGAGCTCACCGCGAGCAGGATGCGCAGATGGTCAGCCTGAAAGGCATCACGTTCCGCACGATACATAGCCAGCACTCCAACCACGCCGTTAAGTCCTTCGAGCGGCACAGCCAGAGTCGAGCGCAGCGTGGTGAATTTCGTGGGATCGCTCACATATCCAGCTTCAGCCTCAGGATTGCCATTGACGATCGGCTTTCGTTTCTCCGCGACCCAGCCGCACAATCCTTCTCCCAACCCGATATTCAATGAAGACAGCAGCCGGAAGTTGTCGCCGCTGATCAGTTCCGGGATAAGCCTGCCCTCCTTCAGAAGAAACACGGCCATCGAATCGTAAGGAACCATTTTTCGCAGCCGCACAGAAAGCACCGAGAGCGTTTCGCCCAGGCTCAGCGAGTTGCCGAGGTCCTGACTCAGCTCGAACATGGTCTGCGCCTCCTGCCGAGCCGAGGCAATCGAAGAAAGAAAATCGGTCTCGTTTGCCGCGCCCGCAAGCGGCGCTGACGCTCGCTTCCAGCCATCGGCTCGATGCCGTCCGCAACGTGATCCTCGTTCGATGGGGTTGCGACGGCCACGGCCGCCGGGTCAACCTGCGAATCGGACTGCACCATGATTTCCAGTTCGCGATAGCGACGTTTCAAAAGCTCGACCACCCGCGGCTCAAAAGCCGAACCCGACATAGAGGCGACTTTCTCCATGGCGGCATCGAGTGAAATGGCACCGCGATACTGACGATGCGACGCCAGTGCATCGAGGCAATCGACGGCCGCGAGCACCCGTGCGCCCTGCGGAATCTGCTCACCTTTCAGTCCGTCGGGATACCCGGATCCATCCCAGTGTTCATGGTGCGAGCGGACGATAGGCGCAACGGGATAAGGAAATGCCACCCGCTGCAGGATTTCGGAGCCCACCACCGTGTGGATCTTCATTTTCTCGAATTCTTCCGGCGTCAGTCGGCCGGGCTTGTTGATAATGTGCTCCGGAATCGCCAGCTTGCCAATGTCGTGAAGCAACGCGGCCGCGCGCAGCGCTTCGATTTCGTCTTCGGAGAAACCCAGCTCCTTTGCCACCGTAACCGCGAAAACCCGCACCCGCTGCAGGTGTTGGTGCGATGTGTGGTCTTTGGCTTCGATGGCCAGCGCCAGGCTCTCGATGGTCCGCAAGTGCAGTGCCGCCACTTCTTCGGCATGTTGTTTTTCGATTTCCACCTGTCGTTTTTCCGTCGCCAGCTTGGCAAGATAGAGGTGATACGAACGATAGACCCAGTACACCAGCGGAAGAATAAGAAGCGAGGTCTGCCATCCCACCTGTTTGCTCACAAAGCCCACTGAAAACACGACCGCCGCACCTACCATGTAGAAAGGGAACGACCAGAAATGGCATTCCGCCCAGACCTTGTGCGCTGACTTGCCTTCGGTCACCGAGATGATCACTGCGACCGGGACCGTATTCGCCACGAAGAAAATCAGCGATGTGATGACCAGTAGCGGCAGCGTGCCCGCACCCAGCACGCGCTGCAAATCGTGATAGGCGAAGTACGACAGCACGATCGCATTCGCCATCATGCCGAAGACATTGAAAATGATCTTGATCGGAACCAGCTTCTGCCGCGTCCCGAACAGGCATTGTGCCAGGGTCGCAGTGCAGCCCAGCACCAGCGTCTCAGGAAGGTTCAGCTCGAGCACGCTCAGCAAAATAAACAGGAAGTTGACCGACATCGTGCCGTCGAGGCCGGGCAGTTGAATCTTAAGAGTGGAAGCAAGAACCGCAACCAGCAGGTAACAGACAAATCGGGCCAGGTCGACGCTCTGCCAGTGCCACAGGGAATACACCAGCGCGAACATGCCGAGCGCTGCCGTGGCTCCGATAAATAGTCTTGCCCGAATGGACATAGGCCGACCCGCACCTGCTGCTCAAATCTCACAACTACCCATCCGCGCCGGACTTCTGGACGCGCCTGAAGTTGTGGTTCTCCCGTTGTATCGGATGGTATTTCAGTGCCGGAGAATCATGTACTTACTGAGGTAACTGCCGCCGTGGAACAGCCGGAATCCAGTGCCGGGCAGAAGACTAAACCAAACGGGCCCGCAAACTTAGAATTTTGCATAGTTACTTCGGTGTGAGCATTGGTGCCGATCTCTTCCGCGAAGTGCTCGCGGTTGTGGCAGCATCAAGAAAGGCGTGTATTTGCAATTGCCTGAAGCCGATACTCAAGCTAGTGGGCCCTGCTGTCGCAGCACGAAGTGACACTCCCCTGTGGCGAACAACATAGAAATGCCAATCCCATCAACATCGAAGACTCCGTCAACCGAGAACGCCCAGAAACCTGCGAACGGGAAACCCGCAACCGCGAATCCCACCTGTCATAGCTCTACCAGCGCGAGTGAAGCCGGTCTTCAATCCCCACTCGGCATTCTGGACCAGTTGCAGGACGCGATCTCTGTCTTTACCGCTGACCTTCACGGCGTCATCACCGCTTGCAGCCACGACCAAGACCGAGCCGGAGACCGAGAAGACGACCGACTCGGATTTACACCCAAGGATCTGATCGGCAGAAACATAGCCGACTTTTCCGACCCAGCACAGCCGGCCGCTGCCTCCTCCCGCGCGTTGACCTCAGTCCTCGAGAAAGGACGATTTGAGGGAGCACTCCGCTGCCGCACCAAGCCCGGTCCCGGCAATGATAATGATATCGATGTCTATTTGTGTTTGACCCTGCTGCGCGACAAGAACGCAACTCCCGCCGGCATTTTGGGATTCGCGTTCGAAAGCACCGGCAGCAACCCAGCCTCGTCCGCACAAGCCGCAAGCGCATCCGGTCCGGTTCCACTGGCGCGACGGGAGATCGACGGCACCCAATTTCTGATTGCCAGCCCGTTGATGCACAAATTCATGGGCATGGTAGACCGCGTCGCCGGACACACCGAGACCGTGCTCGTAACCGGCGAAACCGGCACCGGCAAAGAGTTAGTGGCGCGCACCATACACGGCTCCTCCTATCGCCACAAAAACGCACTCGTGGATATCAACTGCGCTGCCCTGCCCGAACATCTGGTGGAAAGCGAACTGTTCGGCTACGAGAAGGGAGCCTTCAGCGGCGCCGATTCTTCGAAGCCCGGTTTATTCGAGCTGGCCGACAGGAGCACGATTTTCCTCGACGAAATTGGAGAACTGCAATCGCAAATCCAGGTGAAACTACTGCGCGTCCTCGACGGCCAGCCCTATTACCGTCTGGGCGGAAATCGTAAAATCACCGTTGACGTCCGCGTAGTTGCCGCGACCAATCAGGATCTTGAGCTGGCGGTGAAAGAAGGCCGTTTTCGCAAAGATCTTTTCCACCGTCTCGGTCAATTCCAGTTGCGCGTGCCGCCCTTGCGCGAGCGTCCCGAAGATATCGCCGCACTAGCCCGTCACTTCCTGTCGCTGAAGGCGCCGGATAAAGCAAAGGTTTTCACGCGTGACGCACTCGTCGCCCTCCAGGCCCATCCCTGGCCGGGTAACATCCGCGAGTTAAGGAACCTGGTCGCAAAACTCGCCATGGCCACCGAGGATCGCCAGATCACCGGCACCGAGGTTGTCGCCGAGTTGTACGACGAAAAATTGTCTGGCGTACCCGCGGCCGCGATCCGCGGCAGCGGCGCCGTCCCCCTCGGCAGCCTCGAAAACATGGAAGAGCAGATGATCATTCGCGCCTTGGCGCAAACCGGCGGACATCGCGCCCAGGCCGCCGAGCGCCTGGGAATTTCGCGCCGTACCCTCAGCCGTAAACTGCGCGAGTATCAGATTGACGAGTCGTCGGGCGAGAGCTCAGCCAAACTCGGCATCATCAGCGAAGATCAGCAGAAGTTCTTCCGCGCCAAAGTCAATATTTCCGTCGCCCTCAAGAATGCGCACGGCAAGGAATTGCAGGTACAGGCGGTCAACCTCAGCACCGGAGGCATGGGCCTCGATGTGGTGGCCGATCCCGCCGGTTTTGCCGGATTACTCGACGTCAGTTTTCTGTTGCCCGATAGCGAGATCGAGATACAGGCGAAAGGCCGCCTGGTGTGGGCTGAAGCCGGAGGCCGAGCCGGTCTGCGATTCATCGTCATCGAACCAGCTCTGTTCGAGCAACTACAGCACTGGACGAACCGGAAAATGAAAGATGAAGGCTGGGATACGCCCTCCGAACTCAGCTAAAGATAGCGGTGTTTTTCGCAATGATTTCCTCCGTGATCCTTGGTGCCCCCGGCGGTAAACGGTTTTCCAAATTAAGCCAATCCAAAATCTGGGGTTGAGCTAACGGCCACAACCTTCGGTAACCTGTCGTAATACGTCCTTTCGTGCGATTCTCTTCTCGTCGTTAGAAGCCCAGCGACAGAAGCCCATCGACCGCGACCGCACGACCAACTCACGCTGCGGTCGCGGATCTCAAGTGAGGTTATTCATGTTGCAGTCTCCGGAACCGAAGTTCTCTCCAGCCGCGGCGCCCACCAACAGTTACACTCCGGTCAAGCCGGCCACCTCACCCATGGATCAAGCCAACATTGGACGCTCGGTCGTCATCAAGGGTGAATTGACGGGTGCCGAATCGCTGTTCATTGACGGACGCGTCGAAGGCTCCATCAACTTTCCCGACAACCGCGTCACCATCGGCCGTAACGGAAACGTCGCGGCAAACATCACCGCCAAAGAAGTCGTCATCATGGGCAAGGTGCAGGGCAACGTCGAATGTGCCGACCGGCTGGATATCCGCAGCGAAGGCCTGCTCTCCGGCGACGTGATCACGCATCGCATCAGCGTCGAAGAAGGCGCCATCCTCAAGGGCGGAGTCGAAGTGCGCAACCCCGAAAAGAAAGAGCAGAAGAATCAGGCACAGCAGCAGACTCAGAACAAGCAGGAAGCGCCCAAAGCGATGGCCGCAACCGCGGGCAACGCCTAGATTTCAAGAAACTAGACTTCAAGAAGCTAGACTTTACGAAGTTGGAATTCGAAGTCGGAATTCAGAAACGACGATGGAGCGCCGGGTAGCAGCAAGTTCGCCCGGAGCTCCATCGTTTTCTATTTTGCGGAATTTCTTATTTCTTCGGCTTGAAGTCGAGCGATGCCGAGTTCATGCAGTAGCGCAGCCCGGTCGGCCCCGGCCCATCCGGAAACACGTGGCCCAGATGCGCGTCGCAACGCGCGCAGCGCGCCTCCGTGCGGGCCACGCCGTAGCTGGTGTCTGTGTGCTCCGCAATGTTCTGGCGGTCGGCAGCGGCAAAGAAGCTAGGCCATCCGGTCCCCGAATCGAACTTCGTATCCGAGCCAAATAACAGTGCGCCACAGCAGACGCAATGGTACGTCCCGTCGTCGTGCTGGTTCCAGTATTTCCCCGTGAAAGCCCGCTCGGTGCCGCTGCCGCGCGCCACCTGGTACTGCTCCGGAGTAAGCTGCTGCTTCCACTCGGCGTCGGTCTTGCTGATCTTTTCTGTGGTCGTGTCGCTGACTTTTTCGCTCATATAGGGCCTCCATCAATAAGATGAAGAAAAGCCGCGAAAGTTGCAACCGCGGCTGGTGGGCTGAGAGCAGGAAGGGGTTCGTATCAGGGCATCGCTTTAGCGATGCCGTAACTATCTTCACTTCACCTGCCCCTTTAGGGGCTGAGCGCCGAAAACTGAGATGCCTAGTCCGCCAAAGGCTGATGCGACCCCAACAGCAGCCCGATCCCGGCCCGTTTGCGCAACTCCGACAGCAACGCGTTGGCGGCATTCAAATAGGTGACGTTCGGATCCGACGTGTCCGCCCAGACCGCTTCATAGACGACCTTTGCCGCTTCTTTTGCGTCCATGTGCAGAGCGGCTTCCATGCGGTCAGCCTGTTGGCGGACGTCGCCGTAGCAGCTATGGCACACCGCCGCCGGTTCAGTCGCCCCGGTGTGCTGGTGTTCGAGAACGCACCGGAACGTGGCGGCAGTATTGATCTGAGTGTGGGAAGCGAAAGCCTGCGATTTAAGCTCTTTCAGCAGCCGTTCCCGTTGATCGTCGATTACTGCGCCGGTTGTAGATTGCGGCGCAACCGCGACCATCGAATGCACCACTGGTTCGGTGGGCGATACACGATCCGGACACCGGCAGATCGGGCAGGCCTTCAGGTCAACGGGATAGTACGCGTGGCAGTGCGAACAAGGCAGCCCGTAGCCGGCGAATTTCTTCTCCGAAGCAGATCCGTATGTCAGATTCCGTTCCGGGGAGGACAATGCCGCCGGATTGACCGGTTTTTCCTTAGCGTGCTGGGTAGCGCTGGTTGCCATTGCCATGGACGGCCCCGGGCGGCGCTCTAGGCGCCGCAATCACTTCCCACATTCTAGGTTTGTTGTGGACAGGAGGCGATGCACGACAGTGCATGCCGAAGGTAACGGGTGGGAGACCCAGTTTGGCGCTTTACGGTTTGCCGCTCTTCTGCCGTTCTACGGTCTGGCGCCCTATTTGGGCGTGTTCATCAGCCGGACCACTTCCTGCATGCGGGCCCTATAAAGGTTCTGGCTAGGGTCCATGCGAGCAGCGATTTCGAGTTCACCCAGAGCCTCTTCGTATTGGTCAAGAGCCATCAGGCATGCGGCCAGCGAATAATGATTCTGTGCGCTGGGCTCGAGCCGGAGAGCCTCCCGAAATTCTTTTTCCGCCTCCGCCAGTTGTTGGGTATTCACCAGTGCCATACCCAGATAGTGGTGGCCCAGACCCGATTCTGGATTAAGCGTAACCGCCTCACGCAACACGTCTACCGCCTCCTGGTCTTTTCCGGAAAGCAACAGCGCCTGTCCCAAAACCCGGTGTTCGGCCGCACCCGCCGGATTGGTGGCGATCGCAAGCCTCAACTCACGGATCGCCGAGGGGTAGTCCCGCTTTGACATATAGGCGCGGGCCAGGCAATTGTGCCCGCCTTCCCACTCCGGACTCTGGCGGTAGAGGTCCTTGAATTCGGCGATGGCGCCATCGAACTCTTCCTTGTCGCAAAGCGTATTTCCGAGATTATTGCGAACACTGGCTTCGTCCGGGTTGAGCCGCTTGGCCGAGCGGTATTCCACGATCGCCTCATCCCACTTGCCCTGATCGTGCAGCACGACGCCCAGATTGCTGTGTGCCTCCCAGTAGTCGGGGCGCAGACTGAGGGCATGGCGATAAGCGATGGCGGCGCGGCGCAGATCTCCCTGATCGCGGTGCGTGATACCCATGTCGAAATAAACGTCGGCGTTAGCAAGGGAACCGGCCGGCTCATGCGCCAAAGCTTCGTCGAAAGCGTGCAAAGCTGCATCATAGTGCCCATCGGCGTAAAGGGCGAGCCCCAGGTAGCGATAGCCCTCGGCGTTAGCTGGATCCATGCTAAGCGCCGTCCGCGCCTCAGCCAGAGCATTCTGGGCGTCGTCGGTGCGATAAAACAGATAAGAAAGCTGGCTGTGCGTCTCCGGAAAACCCGGGCATCAGCCGCGACGATTCCGTAAATTCGTCAAGCGCTTCATCGAACCGCTCCTGCCGCCGCAGAGATAGTTCCTAGGACAAAATGCAGCAGAGCCTGATTAGCAGCAGCATCGCCGGCACCATCGCGAAGCAGCGTGCGTATCTTGTCCTCAGCCTCGTCGAACTTCTTTTCGTGGACCAGCGCGGCGATCTGAGCGGCAGCATCAGACGAGGTGCAGGCGACGCTGGTGCCTGCTTTGCGCGTCCGAACTTCTTTCAGAATTTGGACGCACCAGGCTCTGAATCAGTCCCGAGTCAGCCCCGGCCTTTTGCAGGGCGCGGGTGCATTGCGGCGTGGACGGAACTGAAAGCGTCCGGGTCTCTGCTCGCATTTGCATCAGGCGCTCAATCCGCGCGTTCGAAATACCCCCCGCCAGCCACAGGAAAATCGCGTCAGAAGCCGTCACCGCCGGAACTTGTTCAGCTCGCAAGGAACCAACCGCCAGCAGCAGCAATAGCGATCTCAGGACACAGCGTTTCACAAAGCCCTCCAGCGGTTTTGGCGCGAGCGAGAATCGCCCCTGTGCGCCAAAATAGTCCGGCGGCGCCATCGCCGATAGGTCACCGAAGTAATTTTGAGGGACATGGCCGGCCAAGCCGGAACGTTTGAGCTCGTAGCCTAATCGGCAAGACTGCCGGGATTCATTAGCGGTACACTATGGATTGGCGTGTCCTGTTGCCGGTACGCGCACGCTTCGGAGGCCCTATGTTTGAAGGTTTATTTCAACCCATGCACCTGCTGATCATCTTCTTCATAGCCCTGCTGGTGTTTGGTCCCCGCAAATTGCCGGAGTTGGGCAAAGGTCTGGGCGAGGGCATTCGCGCCCTGAAAGAGGGCATGAAGGACCACGATACCAAGGCGGAAGCCAAACCCGCCACACCTCCAGCCGCACCTGAAAACAAGCCCGCGCCTCCGCCCGAAAATAAAGTCTGAGTCGCGGCTAACCCCCTCGTCGTCCGCGTGCCGAACCGCCGCTGGTTCGATATAATCCAAGCATCCCGGATAAATAAACTGTGGCAGTAGGAAAGTTCTGTTACTCACGTCCCGACCGTGGGATACCGTTGTTTCCGCAACCTTGCCTCAGAATTCCACTCCATTGTGGGATGACCCATTCTTGATTGACCCAGGAGGTTTTTGTGCATAAGAAACTAGTGGCAGGTCTCTTCTCGTTGTTGGTTCTATTAATGACGATCCCAGCGTTTGCCGACCAGGTCGTCCTGAAGAATGGCGATCGCCTGACCGGCTCGATCTCTAAGTCCGACGGCAAGTCTCTCGTGATCAAGACCGACTACGCCGGCGACGTAACCGTGAAGTTTGACGCCATCCAAAGCATAACTTCCGCAGGAGACCTGAACGTAAGCCTCGGCGGCAAAACAGTCGTAGGCACAGTGACCACCAGCGGCGACGATGTGGTGGTAGCGACCAAAACCGCCGGCCCGGTAGAAGCGCCGAAGTCCACCGTCACCATGCTGCGCAGCCCCGCCGAACAGGCCGCATTCGAGAAGAGCCTGCACCCTGGACTCCTCGAAGGCTGGAATGGCGGCCTGAATCTGGGCTTTGCCGTGACCGCCGGTAACAGCGAAACCAAGAGTCTGAACATCGCCTTTAACGCCGTGCGCACCGGACTCCATGACAAGCTGATCCTTTACACCAACTCGATCTATGCCGTTAACGACAAGATCACGGCAACCCAACCCACATCCGTAACCACCGCCAACTCGATTGGCGGCGGAGCGCGTTACGACCATGATTTGTCTCCGCGCATATTCGCATTTGTGAGTGGTGACTTCTTTTCGAACTCGCTGCAAGACCTGAATCTGCGCTCGATTCTGGGAGGCGGCGTTGGCTTGCACGTGATCAAGAACGCTGCCACCACCCTCGATCTGCTGGCTGGAGCGAACTACACGCATGAGAGCTTCGGAGGCGTCCCCAGCCCGCTCCCACCACCGCCCACCTACTCGTATTCCGAGAGCCTGGCGGCCTTGACGCTGGGTGATTCCTTCACCCACAAGTTCGGGAAGAGCACGACGATTACGCAGAGTTTCCTGCTCTACCCCGACCTCAGCAACACCGGCCAA
This sequence comes from uncultured Acidobacteriaceae bacterium, assembly GCA_963826845.1. GTDB lineage: Bacteria > Acidobacteriota > Terriglobia > Terriglobales > Acidobacteriaceae > Acidiflorens. The sequence continues at coordinate 160,262 of CAWGYS010000006.1, read as the reverse complement.
TTCCGCGGCACAATCGCTCTGGGATCGGTCACCAAAATGAATAAATGGCTGGGCTGGCAGAACTCGTTTGGGGACGTTTTTGACACCAACCCTCCAGCAGCCGTGCCTAAAATTGAGAGGAACGACATTCAGTTTGCGACCGGTCTGAATATCTCTTTCACGCACTAGACCTATAATCACGCGAGAAATTGTCCGGGCTCCTCCACCTGCGCGGGCGCCGGTCACGACTCTTGTTGTGTCCATGTCGTCTGGTATATTGGCCTCTCTCGGAGGTGCGTCCATGTCTCGAATCGTGCGCTGCGGTCTGATTCAGGCGAGCAACGCGCTCAACAGCCGGTCATCAACGTTGCCGCAAATCAAGAAGGCGATGATCGCCAAGCACCTGAAGCTGATCGAGCAGGCGGCGAAAAAGAAAGTAAAGATCCTCTGCCTGCAGGAACTTTTCTACGGCCCCTATTTCTGCGCCGAGCAGGACATCCGCTGGTACGACCTGACCGAGCGCGTTCCCGACGGCCCGACCACCAAGCTAATGCAGAAGCTCGCAGCCAAGCACGGCATGGCGATCGTGGTCCCGGTTTACGAGGAGCAGATGCCCGGCCTCTACTTCAACACCGCCGCAGTCATTGATGCCGACGGCAAGTATCTGGGCAAATATCGCAAGCACCACATCCCCCACGTGCATCCCGGATTCTGGGAAAAATTCTATTTCACTCCCGGAGACCTCGGCTATCCCGTCTTCGAAACGAAATTTGCGCGCGTAGGAGTCTACATCTGCTACGACCGCCATTTTCCCGAAGGCGCACGAGTGCTAGGACTTGAACGGCGCAGAAATTGTTTTCAATCCCTCGGCGACGGTCGCCGGACTCTCAGAATATCTCTGGGAGCTGGAGCAGCCCGCCCACGCCGCCGCCAACGGATACTTTGTAGGCGCGATCAATCGCGTAGGCCGGGAGAAGCCCTGGAACATCGGCGAGTTCTACGGCAAGAGTTATTTCTGCAATCCGCGCGGCAAAATCATAGCCCAAGCCAGCCGCGACAAAGACGAAGTGCTGGTAGCCGATCTCGATCTGGATATGATTCAGGAAGTAAGAAAAGTCTGGCAGTTTTATCGCGACCGGCGTCCGGAGACATACGGAGCGCTGACGACGCAAACGGGACAGAAGCCGCCGACGCAGTGAACCGCTCCTAAAGGTTGTCATCCTGAGCGGAGCAGATCGATTAGCGACGCAATCGATTTGCGTAGTCGCAGGACGTCACGATGCAGAAGTCCGTTGGCAATAGCGCAGGACAATTCTCTCGATGCACCATCGCGTGTAATCTGACTAAACTGATAACTGAGAACTGATTCGAACATGTCCTCCGCACATAAATATGCCCTCATCCATCGAATCCAGCCCGCTCTACAACGAAGACCTAGCGCCCGACCACCCCCGCCCGCCGCACCTGGGGCACCTACAGCTTCGCCGCCCTCTGGGTATCGATGTCGGTCAACATCCTGACCTACATGCTGGCCGCGAGCCTGATCCAGGGAGGAATGAACTGGAAGCAAGCCGTAGCCACAGTATTCATCGGCAACACGATCGTCCTCATCCCGATGCTCCTGAACTCCCATCCCGGAGCGCGCTACGGCATCCCGTTCCCCGTCCTGGCCCGAGCAAGTTTCGGAGTCCTGGGCGCAAACTTCGCCGCAGTATTGCGCGCGCTAGTAGCTTGCGGATGGTTCGGCATCCAAACCTGGATCGGCGGCGAAGCCATCAACACCCTCATCACCACGCTAGCCCCCGCCTGGGGACAAGTCGCGCACAGCACCGCCATCTGCTTCATGGCCTTCTGGCTAATCAATTTGCTGGTCATTCTCAAAGGCATCGAATACATAAGATTCCTGCAAGGAATCAGCGCGCCAATTCTTCTGGCCGTAGGTCTTCTGCTGTTAGCGTGGGCCTACAAATCAGCCGGAGGATTCGGCCCTATGCTGTCCGCCCAGTCCCGCTTCATAAGCTTCTCCGACTTCCTGAAATTTCTGATCCCCGCGCTGAACGGCACAGTTGGATTCTGGGCCACCGTCTCGCTGAACATCCCCGACTTCACCCGCTTCGCGAAAAGCCAGCGCCAACAGGTAATCGGACAAGCCCTAGCCCTGCCCACAACCATGACGCTCTATTCGCTGATCGGAATCCTGGTGACCTCAGCAACGGTAGTAATCTACGGCACCGCCATCTGGGATCCGGTGCAACTGCTAAGCCGCTTTCATTCCCCGGTAGCCGTGGTAATTTCGCTGCTGGCAATTCTGCTGGCCACGCTGAACGTAAATATCGGAGCCAACGTAGTCTCTCCCGCCAACGATTTCTCCAACCTGTGGCCGAGAAAAATCAGCTTCCGCACCGGAGGCATAATCACCTGCTTCATGGGAATCGCGCTGATGCCCTGGAAACTGCTCTCCAGTTACAGCACCTTCATCTTCGGATGGCTAGGCGGTTACGCCGCATTCCTAGGCCCGGTAGCAGGCATCATGATCTGCGACTACTTCGTGATTCGCCGGCGTGTGCTGTGGTTGAAGACCTCTATCTGTACCCCAGCAAGCGACAGCAACAACGTAGCCAAAGCGACGCCCCATATAGCAACGGTTCGTATGGCGACGCTTCGTATCAGGGCACGCCTTCAGGCGTGCCGAAAGCCGATACAACAAACGCGCCTTTAGGCGCTGAGGGAAGGCCGGGCATCTACGAATATTCGCGCGGCTTCAACTGGCTGGCCGTGCTGGCGCTAGCCTTGGGAGCGGGCACGGCCCTAGTAGGATTGGTCGTCCCCTCGCTGCGAATCTTATATAGCTATTCGTGGTTCGTCGGATTTGCGGTGGCGTTCGTTGCGTATTATGGGCTGATGAAGCCACAGGTAGCATGGGATGCCCGCGCCGGGCAGTATTATGAGTGAAAATCCGTAATCGCCAACTAACCAATTGAGCTATTACAGATCAATATCATTAGAGGGTTTTCAGTACCGCACACGCGGGATCTTGGCATTGAAAGCAAGTGGACTTCCTGGCTGTCAAGGTATACGCTTCCTCGCTGGTTCGTTGAGGAGAGATCGACAATGCGCCCATCTTGCTTCGCAGCCTTCAGTTTAGCTCTCGTTTTCACGAGCTTTATTCTCGCTCATGGACAATCAACACAGTCTGTCGCGGGAGTCGGAGCGTTCGGGAGCGGAAGCAATTTGTGTTACCACGACCCGCCGGCCAAGAGCGGGCCTACAAGTGCGAAATGCGGCGGGACGATTTCTGGTGACGGTTATTCCGGGGCCGGAACCAGCCAAGCTGCAGCCAGCTATTCCTCCTTGGGCGTGGCGGGCGACGTGGCGCTAAACAACGACGACGGTGAGGCATCAATGGCGGTTGAGGCTAATGCATTTTTGACCGATTTCCTTTCGGTCGGAAACTATCCCGATGGCTCTAATTTGTTTATTGCTAACTCACTGGGGGCCGCCTTCGGCGGAAACGGCGGGGGCACCTCGACCATTTATGAGCAGGTGGAAATTAACGATGGTTTAAACCTTGGCGAGTGCTTGATTGAGGTATCCGGTCAGAACAGTTGTTCAACTCAACTCGTACTCGCCCCTGTTAACGACTCTGTTACCTTGTCCGTCTACCTGGATGGCACCGCCAGCTTCGCAACCGGCGAGGGTGGTTCTGCCAGTTTCAGCGCCGATGACAAGACGCCGGGTGGGGCGAAAATCCTTGTAATCAAGGTCGTGGACTCTAACGGCAATCCGGTCAAGGGTGCCACTATTACTTCGGCATCCGGCCACAAATACCCAACTGATTTCGCCAGTACTACTACCCTGACATCTAGTCCGAACCCTTCCGAGCAGGGCGATCCTGTCACATTCACCGCAACCATTGCTTCGTTTGGACGATCGGGTGCCCCCACTGGCAAAGTCACGTTCAAGGATTCCACGACCGGAACAACGCTGGGGCACGCAACGCTCAGTTCTGGCGTGGCATCCCTGACCACGTCCTCTCTCGCAACGGGTACCCAGACGATTACAGCGACCTATGGCGGGGATGTCTGGTCAGCCTCAAGTCATGGATCGGTCAGTCAGGTTGTGAACTGACCCTGTTGTTTATGTTGGACTGCGTTACGCCGCGGAGCGTCATTGATCTTTGTACCCTCTGAGCTTCTTGCATCCAGGGCGTGATTTTCGGCAAGCGCGAGACTTTCTCGGTCGATCCGGGTAAACAGCGCATTGTCCAGCACGTCGAGTTCCTTCGCGGCAGAAGGTTTGATTTCGAGCGAGTACTTAGCCACGCCGGCCATTGTGCTTCAGGCGCTTGGCCCGGTAATCTTCGTAGGGGATGCCCTTCTGCTTGCGCCGCGATTCGGAAACCAGGCCATCCCAGAAGTCCTCCCAAATGGCACGGTGCTTCCTGAGGTCGATCAGCACCGCCGTCCTGCGGCCCTTTTCATCAGTTACGAACTGAATTCCAGTCATTCTTCTATTCTCCCCGCAAAAATGCTTCCCGCCCCACCGTACCGCGTCCCCATTGCCCCGGTCAAGGCAGGCCGGTCCCCCCTCACTCCTGAAACGTAACGCAAACCCCATTAGGATCAATCGCCCCAAACTCCTTGGTCCCCCAAGGCTTGGTTTGCAACGGACCATTCGGATGCACCTTGCCGCCCCGCTCCTGGAATTCCGCATACAGCGCCTCAACCCCCTCCACCGCCAGCCGCACCATAGTCTGGTCGCCGACCTTCCGGGCCAGAATTTTGTCGCTCATCTGAGCGATGTGCAGGTAAGCGTCACCGCGGTTGATCCCCGCATAATTCGGAGGAGTAGCGTCGCGAAAAGTTTCCGTGAAGCCGCAGACCTCGGTCCACCACTTCAAAGACTCCGCAGCGTCGGCGGCAGGCAGAATAGGAATCGCGCCTTTGATGATGATTGGTTCCATGGGAGATCCTACAAATCTAGTTCGGATTGTCTACGCGCTCGCACGAAACGCCGGCAGTACGTCCTTCTTATAAGCCTCAAGCGTGTCCTCCTCATCCCCGCACATAAGATAAATGTTGAACTGAGTAACTCCGACGCGACTGAGCGCGCGAAGTTTTTCAATATGCGCCTCAGCCGGACCAAGCAGGCAAAAGCGATCCGTCACTTCATCCGACACAAAATTCCGATTGCTGCTGTCAACTTCGCAATGATGAAGGTAATCGTACTGCCCGCGATCGCGTACATAAGAGGTCAGCGCCGGAGGAAGTTCCTCAGGCTTATACCGCGAAACCAGATCAACCACATGGTTCGAAACCAGAGCAGGGAACCACCGCACCCGTTCCCGCCCCACCTTGACGTCGTCAGAAACCCACACCGGAGCAGCGGCCATGATTTCAATCTTCCGCGGATCTCGACCAGCAGCCTCAGCGCCCTTCTTAACGAACCCGACGCACCAGGCAATCAAATCCGGATCGGCAAATTGCAAAATGACGCCATCGCCAACGCGCCCCGCAAGTTCAAGCACCTTCGGCCCATATCCCGCAACCCATACCGGAGGAACGCCGCCCGAAGCCCAAGTCAGACGCGCCTTTCCGCCTTCATAGTCGATCTCGGTGGTGCCAGTGAGATTGCGAAAGTCTTTGATAGCCTCTTCCAGTTGCGCAACCGTGACCGGCTTCTTGCCGAGCACCCGTCGCGAACTGTCACCGCGCCCGATGCCCAACTGCATACGTCCGCCAGAAATCAAATTCAAAGTAGCAAACAAGCTCGACGTGACCGTAATGTCGCGAGTAGCCGGATTCGTAACGCAAGTGCCCAGCCGCATCTTCTGAGTGCTTCTCGCCATCAGCGTGAGCATGGGATAAGGCTCCAACCAAAGCACATGCGAATCAAAAATCCAGCCATACTCAAATCCCGACGCTTCCGCCTGCCGCGTGAGTGCGACGATCCGCTCCACCGTCATGTCAGGCTTGATGGTGATGCCGAAGTGCATATTTCTCCAATTCTCACATTCGTCGGCGAAATTTTTAACCGCAGAGATCGCCGAGATCGCAGAGAAACGCGAGAGCTAAAAACGGAACCAGGTCTCCGAAAGCGCTTCTCGGCGAAATAAACATCAGATCTCGCATCCGAACAAGAAAAAGAATCTCTCTGCGAACTCCGCGTCCTCTGCGGTAATTGCCTTCGCCAGCCGCGTCTACATAATTTCGCGAGTCTAGCATAAAATCTCTACTTCGCCGCCACAGGAGCAGACAGCCATGGGCTTCGACACCATCATCGTAAACGGTCGCGTAGTCACCGCCACCGACACCTACGCCGGCGACGTAGCAATCAATCAGGGCAAGATTTCTGCCGTAGGCCAAAGCCTGCCACGCGAGAACGCAGCAAGAATAATCGATGCCCAGGGCAAGTACGTTTTTCCCGGAGGAATCGACGTCCACACTCACCTCGATATGCCCTTCGGAGGCACCACCAGCGCCGACGATTTCGAAACCGGCACTCGCGCCGCAGCCTTCGGCGGCACCACCACGCTGATCGATTTCGCCATCCAGTACAAAGGTCAGACCCTGCGCACCGCCTTCGATACCTGGATGCAGAAAGCCAGCGGCAAAGCAGTCTGCGACTACGCCTTTCATTGCATCATCACCGATCTGGCCGATGCCCAGCTCGACGAGATGAACGCGCTAGTGCGCGAAGGCGTCACCAGCTTCAAGCTGTTCATGGCCTATCCGGGCGTGTTCATGCTCGATGACGCCAGCATTTTCAAAGCCTTCCGCGCCACCTCCAAGAACGGAGGACTAGTCTGCATGCACGCCGAGAATGGCGGAGCGATCGACGTAATCGTGCAGCAGGCGCTGGCCGAAGGGAAAAAAGCGCCGAAGTACCACGCACTCACTCGTCCCACGACAGCCGAAGCCGAAGCCGTCTCGCGAGCGATAGCCCTGGCCGAAATGGCCGGAGCGCCAGTTTACATAGTCCACCTGAGTTGCAACGAGGCGCTGGAAAAAGTGCGTGAAGCCCGCGACCGTGGCCTTCCCGTCTACGCCGAGACCTGCCCGCAATATCTCTATCTCTCACTCGAAAACTTCGACGCGCCCGGATTCGAAGGAGCCAAATATGTCTTCACGCCGCCCCTGCGCGAAAAATGGCATCAGGAAAAATTGTGGAACGGACTGAAGACCGACCATCTGCAAGTAGTCTCGACCGATCATTGCCCCTTCTGTTTCAAGGAACAGAAAGAACTGGGCCGCGATGACTTCACCAAAATCCCCAACGGCGGCCCCGGAATCGAGCACCGCATGAGCCTGATCTATTCCGGCGGCGTGGCCAAAGGACGCTTCAGCGTGAACCGCTTCGTAGAACTGGTCGCGACCACTCCCGCAAAGCTCTTTGGCCTCTACCCTCGCAAGGGCACGATCGCCGTGGGCAGCGATGCGGATCTGGTGATCTTCGATCCCAATCGCAAGCACACCATCAGCGCAAAAACGCACCATATGCGCGTAGATTATTCGATGTTCGAGGGAATTGAAGTTACAGGCATGCCCGATGTAGTGCTGTCGCGCGGCCATGTTGTTGTAGAAGCAGATAAGTTCCTGGGACGCGCGGGCGCGGGAGAATTTCTGAAGCGGGCCCTCTACTCCCAGCCCTAGCGATTTCTAGTTGGAGCAAGATTATGAGTGCAAGCGCCGCCGCGTCTCTCCGCCAGGATCAGCACCGCCCCGAAGTCCCGCATCGAGTCCATCGATCTCATCCGCGGCGCAGTCATGATCCTGATGGCCATCGATCACGTGCGAGTTTTTTCGGGAGTTCCAGCCGGCGGTCCGACGCCAGCAGTCTTCTTCACCCGCTGGATCACGCACTTCTGCGCGCCCGCATTTATCTTCTTGGCCGGGACGAGCATTTTTTTCTACGCGCGTAAGCATGCTGACGTATCAAAGTATCTGCTGACCCGCGGAGTCTGGCTCATCTTCCTCGAACTTACCTTCCTCCGCGTAGCCTGGACCTTCAATTTCGATTTCCGGCATTACGAGATGGCAGGCGTGATCTGGGTAATTGGTTGTTGCATGATCCTGATGGCCGGACTGGTGAAACTGCCGCTGCCCGCCGTCGGGACGATAGGAGTAGTGATCATCGCCGCCCATAACCTGATGGATTCGCACATGGGCAACCTGCTCGACGGCCTCGACGCGAACAAATTCTCCGGCCTCTGGAAAATCTTCTACGTAGGATTCTTCGCCGGTCCCATCCAGTTCGGCCCCGACGGACCAAACCTAATCGTGCTCTACTCCATCATTCCGTGGATCGGCGTCATGGCTGCTGGCTACGCCTTCGGCAAGATTTTGATTCTAGAGCCGGCGCAAAGAAATCGTCTCTGCCTGGCAATCGGACTCGCAGCCATAGCACTCTTTCTCGTCCTCCGAGGTTTCAACCTATACGGAGATCCGCGCCCCTGGCACGCCTCTACCCAGGGACGAAACGGCATGCCCCCGATGCCGGCATGGCTTTCGTTCCTGAACACCACCAAGTACCCGGCGTCGCTATCCTTTTTGTTGATGACGCTCGGCCCCATCATCGCGCTGATCCCGTTGCTCGAAGGCCTGCGCGGAACGCTTGCACGCCAAATCACCATCTACGGCCGAGTGCCGTTCTTCTACTACATGCTGCACATCCCCTTGATCCACGCCTTGGCGCTCGTGGTATCGAAGATCCGGCTAGGCTTCGTCAGCCCCTGGCTCTTCACCAATCATCCCATGGGCAATCCGGAACCGCCGCCAGGATATGTCTGGAGCCTTCCCCTGCTTTACCTGATATGGGGAATAGCAATCGTGCTGCTTTACTTTCCGTGCCGATGGTTTGCCGAGGTTAAGGCGAAGAGAAACGACTGGTGGCTCAAATATCTTTAAAGCAGAAAAGACTAGAATCTGCGGCGCTCAACCTCTCCCGCGAAACTCAATAATGTGCCGCCGATCGCGTTTGGATGGTCTGCCCGCAGGCAACTCTTCAAACTGCCGCAACGCTTTATGCTCCGCAGCAACTTTCAGGCGCATTTCCCGGCTAGCCTCGGTCTCGCGGTAAAGCGTTTGCGCACCCGAAGCCGGACCGCGCGTCTCGCTAAGCAGCAGGACTTCCACCTGAAAGTCGCCACCCTCGTTGGTCACGCGCAACATGTCTCCAATCCGCACATCGCGCGCAGCCTTGGCGTCTTGCCCGTTGGATTGAATCCTGCCCAACTCACAGGCTCGCGCCGCCATTGATCGCGTCTTGAAGAATCTCGCGGCCCAGAGCCACTTGTCCATGCGCACCGAGGTCATTGAGTGTCAGTGCTTGTCGCCCTGCTCGACAAAAAACTTCCCGGTTTCCCCAGCCGAGAAATAACGCGAGGTCACCGTCTTTTTCCGGGTAAAGAACTCGACCGCATCCCAGCCATGGACGTGCAGATCGCCAAAGAACGAATCCTTCCACCCGGAAAAAGGAAAATAAGCGGGCGACGCCGCCACGCCGATATTCACGCCCACCATGCCGACTTCGATGCGCCGGCTGTATTCGCGCACCGCCGCGCCGTTTTCCGTAAAAATTGAAGTGCCATTGCCCCGTGGATCGGCATTCACCAGTGCAATCGCCTCATCGAGCGTATCCACGTGCATCACAGAAAGCACCGGCCCAAAAATCTCCTCACGGGCCGCCCGCATTTCCGGTTTTACATTATTCAAAATCGTAGGACCGACAAAGTTCCCGCCCGCCGGAACTCCCGCCGGACGCCGCCCATCCACTAGCAGCTCCGCACCCTCTTTCACTCCGCCTTCGATCGCCTCATGAATGCGCTCGCAGGCAGCGCTAGAAATCACCGGCCCCAGGCTAGCTCTCGCATCCATGCCATCGCCTGCAATCAGTTTCTCCGCGCCCGCTTTCAGCGGCCCCATGATCGCCGCTTCAGCCGACCCTACCGTCACCAGCACCGATCCAGCCATGCAACGCTGACCCGCATTGCCGAACGCACTACCCAGAACGTTCGACACCGTCTTATCAACCACCGCATCCGGCATCACGATCATGTAATTCTTCGCCCCGCCGAGCGCCTGCACGCGTTTCCCTTTTTCCGCCGCACGCCGGTAAATGTACTTGGCCGTATTGACCGAGCCAACAAACGAAACCGCGCGAATCTCCGGACTGTCCAGAATCGCGTTGACCGCATCATGCGCGCCATGCACCATGTTGACCACCCCGCGCGGCAACCCGATCTCCTCGAAAATATGAAATATCAATTCCGCCGTCAGCGGAACCTGCTCCGAAGGCTTCAACACGAACGTGTTTCCGCAAACGATTGCGAAAGGCAGAAACCACATCGGAACCATGGCCGGAAAATTGAAAGGCGTGATCGCCGCGCACACCCCGACCGGCTGGCGGATGGTTTCCGTATTAATGCCGCGCGACACTCCTTCCAGAATGCGCCCCTGCATGGTCATAGGAGCGGCGCAAGCCACTTCAAGTACTTCAATGCTCCGGGAAATCTCCGCCCGCGCATCGGAAAACACTTTGCCGCCTTCGCGAGTGACCGACGCCGCGAGCTCGTCAATCCGTTCCCGGAACTTCTCCCGCAGAGCGAAGATAAACTCCGTACGCTCACCCACCGCTCGCGAACGCCACTCCGGCAGCGCAGCGCTGGCGGCGGCGACCGCCGCTTCAACCTCGACGACACCCGACAGTGGAACGCGTGCCAACACCTCGCCACTGGCCGGGTTGGTAACGTCAAGCAAACCGGACCCCTGCGCTCGCAGCCAGCGTCCTCCGACGTAGTTCGCGAGAATTCGTGGCGCTGTCGTCTTCCTGTTGTTTGCAGCAACTTCCTCGGCTGTCAGCGTATTTGTTTGGGTGGTCATGGCCCTTCCTGTCTCCGCTCGCAATTCAGTTCCCAAGCCGGCGGAAAACGCGATCATTCACTATAACTATTGAGCGCGATCCGGCGGTCCCCAATGGCTTGGTTTTACCACGTTTCGCGCCACAGCGACAGCCGCAGTGGGAGCGCCAACCATCCGCCAAGACGCGCCGGACCACCCATGAGGTGTGCCGCCACGTGTCCAAACATTGCCGGAATTGCCCGCCGCCCGTAGAATTACAACCAGAACCGTTCGCGTGTAGGCCCGTAGCTCAGTCTGGTTAGAGCGCTTCCTTGACACGGAAGAGGTCGATGGTTCGAGTCCATTCGGGCCTACCATTTCAAGTCGTCCCCACGATTTTCTACCTCTGATTTCCCCCCCGCGATTAGCGGACCGCACGTCCCAAGATTGACAAGGGTCGCACCGGCAGTACCCACATCTATCGTTTATCGTGAACTAATATCGTTAACTGAGCTCAAAGCCGAACCCCAATGAATATCCAGCTAGACCCTATATCATGGATGTGCCCGATCACCGGAGTCGTTTCATTGCTCTCTGAAGAACCAGAAAACGAAGAACCAGGAAACGGCGAACCAGAAAACGACGTGGATCTTCCATAGTGATGCCAACATGGTAATGTCAAGCGTGAAGACTGGCCCTGGTTGTGCTCGCCGCCGATTCTGGTTGGCGATGTTGGGGTTTGCCCTGGCGCTTGTGCTGGTGCCCTTTTCCTACCAGGTCGAACGCCGCCTCGAGACAGTTGTTCACATTAAGGGCGCAGAATCTGAAAAGGTTGACCTGGAACTGGCGCAGCGTTTCCAGTCTCCATACGCCCACCGCCTGGTTCTGGTGATCAGCGGCGTTCCCGATCCCGATTCAGCCGAAGGCGCAGATGTATTGGGCCTCTTAACCACTTCATTGCGTACTGTGCCAGGAGTGTCGGGTGCCGTCTCCAGTCTGGATTGGCCCGATCCGCTCTTCACCGGGAACAACGGCGGAGCCTTGATCATCGTTGGATTAGACCCGCACGATGAAACCGTCGAAGCGCTGGTCCCCAGACTGAGGGCAAAAGCAGACTTGCTGGAAGGTCAGCTCAAGTCGAAATACCCCAATATCAAACTGCAGATTACGGGTGAGACGCCAATAAACTTCGACCTTCGCAAGGTCAGTGCGGACGACGTCCGCCATGCCGAGGAACGAGCGATGCCGGTCACGCTCGTGCTGCTGTTGTTGGCCTTTGGCAGTCTGGTGGCCGCGCTATTGCCGCTCGGAGTTGGACTACTCTCCATCTCGATGGCACTGGGTGCGGCTGCGCTGCTAGCGCATTATCTGCAGCTGTCGATTCTAGTGCAGAATCTTGCGACCATGCTCGGCCTGGGCTTGGGCATCGACTACGCCTTGCTGATGGTGAGCCGCTTTCGCGAAGCATTGAACGAAGGATGCGATCCCGGCTGCGCGGCCGACGTTGCCGCCGGGCAAGCAGGGCGGACGCTGCTTATTTCGGCCACTACAGTTGCCATCGGATTTTCAGCACTGCTGACTGTGCCCATCAGCGAACTGCGCTCCATCGGGATCGCCGGCCTGCTGGTAACCGCTTTAAGCGTCATGCTGTGTACATTCATTGTGCCCTGGGTGCTGGGTCTGATAGGGCATCGCATCAATGCCGCCAGAGTGCGTCCAGCCAAACGATTCACAACGCGGGAGAGCCTATGTGCAGCGAGTGAACGGTGGGTGCGGTGGGGCTGCATTATAACCGCCCGGCCATGGATAGCTCTACTGGTCGCTGGGACTCCGCTTCTGATCCTTGCACTCCAGGCACGGAGAATCGCTCCCGGGATTCCTGACCATGACTCACTCCCGGCCTCCGCCGAGTCGGTGCAAGCGCTACACACCCTTCAAGACATGGGACGGTCTGGTATTGTGCAGTCCCTGCGAGTGGTGCTGGAGTTGCCGCCGCAGTCTCCGCCGCTCTCGCCGGCTGGCTGGCTTGCCCTCAGTCGCTTGACGCAGAGCTTCCAGAGCGATCCTCGAGCGCAAGAGGTCTTATCGCTTCCGACCCTCACGGGAATGGCCGACAGCGCCGATGCTATCGGCGATGTACCCGAGCCGATCCGCAAGAGTTTTCTTCGCAACGATGGCCAAGCGACCTTGATTGAGTTGCTGCCCACATCCACTCTTTCGCCCAACGCACAGGTGCGATGGGTACGAGATGTGCGTTCCACCGATGTCGCGGCGATAACCGGCATGTCCGGCGCTGTGCTGCGCGTCGGCGGAGTTCCCGCACTCGAAGCAGATTATGACTCGGTAGTGAAAGCGCGGTTGCCGAAGGTAGTCCTTGGCGTCATATTGGGAAGCTTGCTCGCTCTCCTGATCGGGCTACGTTCTCTATTTGCGGCGGTCAAAGCGATTCTGCTCAATCTGCTCTCGGTGGGTGCTTCATTCGGTGCGTTAGTTCTCGTTTTTCAGGAAGGCTACGGTAGCAAACTCTTTGGGCTCCACGGACCCACCGGTAACGTCTACCCGATCGTACCGATTCTGTCGTTCGCTATCGTCTTCGGATTGAGCATGGACTATGAAGTCTTCCTCGTCGCCCGAGTCCTCGAGGAACGGCGGCGCGGTCTACTCGATAGAGCGGCGGTGATCGAGGGCCTGGCGCGGACCGCCGGGCTCATCACCAGCGCCGCGGCAATTATGATTGCCGTCTTCGCCGCATTCACCGTCGGAAGCTTTCTGGTCGTCCAGATGCTCGGCTTTACCCTCGCGGTGGCGGTGTTCATTGACGCGACCGTGGTGCGGATGGTTGTCGGGCCGGCACTATTGCAACTTGCCGGCGACTGGAATTGGTGGCCCTTTGGCTTATATGGCGCCACGGCGACGTCTGAAAAGGAGCTTGTGCCATAACGCGACGCGATTTATCTTGGAACTATATATTTAGCTCTCACTTTCGATAATCCGCAGAAAAGCGATACTGGGGGCATCGATGTCCAATCACAAGCTGGCCAAACTTCTGATCGATACACTGCCGCCCTCATCGCCGAAGCTGTTCAACCCATGGCGCGACCATTGCACCGACGACTTGCCATGCAATGGTCCAGACGCAAAGCTGGACCGGCTGGCAGCTCATCTCGCCTGCAATCCGAAGTTTATTCTTTGTGGAGAAGCAGCGGGTTATCAAGGTTGCTAGACACAGCGGGATCGCGTTTACTAGCGAGCGTCTCCTGCGGGAGGGGAAGATTCATCGCATATCTCCCGTGAGTCATAGACTCACCACAAGGGCACTTCCGTACTCAGAACCATCTGCCACGATAGTCTGGAACGCTCTTTATGCGTTGAGCATTGAGAAGCGCACGATTCTGTGGAACGCGTTTCCAATGCATCCTCACAAGCCAGGAAACAAACAGTCGAATCGACCACCAACCTCTGCCGAGATTGAGAAGGGCAAACCTGCCTTGGAGAAACTCGTTAAAGAGTTCCCCTTAGCGAAAGTTGTTGCCGTAGGCAGAAAGGCGGAGAAATCGCTCAAATCAATGGGCGTTCCCGCGGAGTATGTGCGCCATCCCGCCAATGGGGGCGCGACCGCATTTAGACGAAAGCTGAAACGACTTGTTAGTGGCTAGCCCGCGCGAAGTGCCATTGGGAAGAGCCTGCTCCATTATCGCTAGGCCAAAACTGCAAGGGATTTATATATACATAGTTCCCATTTACTTCGCTGTCTCTCCCTGATCGCTGGCAGCACTGGCCTGGCTGAGATCAAAATCCTTCATCCCAGCTTCGCCTTTCCCGAGCCCCGTTCGATTACCATAGTTGAGGAGCCGGGCTTGCCCTGCTGCTTTGCCTCCACGTTCATCGCGCACCAGACGCCGTCAATCTGCCGCAGCCCAAAGTAAATGAATTCCTTCTGCACTCCCGTCCCGCGAGGCGTCTTCACCACATGCACCGGGAACAAAATGGTGCGATCGATGCACGATGTTGCCGAATCATAGTAAGTCCGGTCCTCAGAGCCGGACGTGCTTTTAAGGACAAAGCAATCCCGCGCGCCGTATTTCTCCTGTGCCAGCAGTTCCTGATGCTTCCAGAAGAACCAGCTCTCTACCATGTCTTCATAGGAGAAGTCTGTTCCCACTAGTGAGTCGTTCCAACGTTCGAATGGCAACACGCTGGCGGCTTTCTCGCCAGGGAGTTTCGCCTCGATAGTGACGTGCCCATTCGCGCTCATATGCAGAAGAAGGCTCGTCTTCTCTGAGCCAGGCCCTGAGATCTCGCACAGCACACGCAGACCATCGGGAAACCAGTGAGCTTTGCCGACAAACTTGTAGCTCGTGCGTTTGCCGTCGCCTTCCACCCGTGTGAGGTGCCCGGTCACGCGGTAGTCCAATTTTTCAATACGCTGGCGCGTGCCCGTCAGCACACTCTCCAGGTCAGGATTCGCCGCGAAGGCCCGCGACGGATGCACCAGCGTTAGCAACAGAACCAGCAAAGCAATGGACGTTTGAATCGCCGAAAAGAAGAAGTTCGCCCGCCTGGCCTCTGGATACCGGCCAAACTTGCGGCTGCCGGAGAGCATTATGAGGCGGCGCAGGAAGGTCATAATTAATAATTATACAGCCAAAGTCCGTATAACGCCCATCCCGGGCGACGAGTAGTCAAGCTGTAGTCCCGTTCAGGATAGCAGTTTTGTTTTCCAATCGAAAATGGCAACAAAAAAGATGACGGTCGGGTTTATATTCTTTCCCGGCGTCACTCCACCACATCTGCATCCAGCACGCGGTCCTGCTCCAGGTAGTGAGAGACGGCGTATTGCGCCAGAAGTGGCGTCTGTAGCCGGACCTCAGCGCCGATCCATTCTCCTTTGTCGTGGGGCCCGTCGACCGGATGATTGCAACGCCCCCCACTGCCAAACTGAGGACCGAAATCAGCACTCTGGATCTGGTCGAACTGCTTCAGTTCGCGCCACGCTTCATCGCCCACCGTGCCCGAAACGTCGATCTTTAATCTGACGATAGCCATAGACGAAACCTTTCACCATTCTCTCACTGCGGAGCGCCTCGCCTCAGAAAGGGACGAGTAGAAGTGACATGGTACTTGCACTCCGCGCCCCCGACCTGAACTCTTACGGTGGTGTGGTCCTTGTCAATGCGCGCCGGATACTCCACGCCGATCTTGGCGTCAGCACACCAGTCCGGCGAGATGTATACCGTGCGATCGATCTGTATCTCCGTAACGACCTCGCCCACGTGCTGCCCCCGCGCAACATCGACGTGGGCAAGCAGAGGATAGGTCGCAGCAGCCAGCAGTAGCGTCCAGATGGTCATGGCATCGTTCGTTTCTTCTTTAGGCGCGCAAATTTAGAGGAGGTTCAATGCCGTGATTTGCCAAGCGAAGAGCCTCACGATACTCGTTGGTGCCTAAATCAGGGCACTGTAAAACTGCCTCAACAAATTCCGAGGGCGGAAGATACGAGTGCGCTTGGATGTAATGTACGATGCCGCCTGGTGCAACGTAGACAATGCCCCTGCCAGGTACAAAGATGTTTTCCTGTGACCAGACCGGGCCAGGAGATGGAAGGCCCGCAAAAAGACAGATGGAGCAAGACATTACCCCCATAAAAGAGCTAAACGAATAAGCCGACCGCGCTTGCTCCACCATCGCCTCCAGTTTGGAGATCACAGTCCTTGCCACAGTGCCGCTGGTAAATGGATGTGGGTGCTCCAGCCAGCCGACCGCTCCTAGCGGTACCGACCAATTGGCACGATCAAAAGGCCCCAAGAAATACCGGCAGGCGTCTAGATCTGGGATGTATACCAAAAGAGGCTCCTTTTGCGAAAAGCAATTCTACGCTGCGGTTTCTTGGTGCGAAAATAGTCGGTTGTGAGCCGACTCAGTGGCCCAACTGTTGAGAAATTGCCATCTCACTCATCGAGCGCTTTCTGAGCATAATCGTCGGACGCCCCACGTCGCGACCTTCAATATCCGAAATTCCGCCGCCGACTAGATCGTCAGATTTCCTGCGGCAGGCCCGACAATTTCGCACGCAAAAATGCCCGAGATCCTCTCGAATCCCGGGCATTCTTAGTACTCCTGAGCAGAGGGTTACAACTGACTCATCTTAGCCAGAAACTCGCTGTTAGAAGCCGCCTTAGCCAGCCGCTCAATCAGCAATTCCATAGCTTCCACCGGAGACAGCGGGTTCAGCACCTTGCGCAGCACCCAGATGCGCTGCAAGTCTTCCTTCGGAATCAGCAGCTCTTCCTTACGCGTGCCCGAGCGCTGAATATCAATCGCCGGGAAAGTCCGCTTATCGACCAGCTTGCGGTCGAGAATAATTTCGGAATTGCCGGTGCCCTTGAATTCTTCAAAGATCACGTCGTCCATGCGCGACCCGGTGTCGATCAAAGCCGTAGCGATAATCGTCAAAGATCCGCCTTCTTCAATGTTGCGAGCCGACCCAAAAAACCGCTTCGGACGCTGCAAAGCATTCGAGTCAACGCCGCCCGAAAGCACTTTGCCCGAAGGCGGAACGATGGTGTTATAAGCTCGAGCCAGACGCGTGATCGAATCCAGCAGAATCACGACATCGCGTTTGTGCTCGACCAGTCTCTTGGCTTTTTCGATCACCATCTCCGCAACTTGCACGTGCCGCGCGGCAGGCTCGTCAAACGTAGACGAGATGACCTCGCCCTTAACCGAACGCTGCATGTCGGTGACTTCTTCGGGACGCTCATCAATCAGCAGCACCATCAGCACGACTTCAGGATGATTTGCCGTAATAGAGTTCGCCACATTCTGCAGCAGCATGGTTTTGCCGGCACGCGGAGGTGAAACAATCAGCCCGCGCTGTCCTTTGCCGAGCGGCGTGAGCAAATCCATGACCCGCGCGCTGAGGTTCTCGCGGACGGTCTCAAGCTTCAACCGCTCCTGCGGATACAGCGGGGTCAAATTGTCGAACAGAATCTTGTTGCGCGCTTCGTCGGGCGATTCAAAGTTGACCGCCTCGATCTTGACCAGCGCAAAATACTTCTCGCCCTCATGCGGAGGCCGCACCTGTCCGCTGATGGTGTCACCGGTTTTCAAGTCAAACTTGCGGATTTGCGAAGGCGACACGTAAATGTCGTCCGGCCCGGGCAGGTAGTTGTAATCGGGCGAGCGCAAAAAGCCGTAGCCGTCAGGGAGGATCTCCAGCACACCTTCAGCGAAGATGTGTCCTTCTTTTTCACTTTGCGCCTGCAGGATCTTGAAGATGAGGTCCTGTTTGCGGAGTCCGCTGGCGCCCGGCAGCTCCAACGATCGGGCGATCTTGGTCAGCTCGGTAATATTCTTTTCTTTCAGTTCTGCGATGGTCATATGTACCTGCGTGGATTATTTTCTTCGGGAGGGATTGTCTTTTTCTCTCGCGGGGATGGATTGCTTTGCCGCCGTGCGGGCACACGGCGGAGCCGCTTTAAGCAGCTCGCCGTTGTGCTTCGGCAAAGTTTTCGGGTTCGCTCAGGATGTCATGACGTTCCGCATCGGCGATTTTGTCAAACACCTGATTCATGGTTTCCTGAATGCGGGTATTCGGTTTATGAAATTTGCGCGTTGCCTTGGAGGCCAGCTGGCAAAGCATATACCGGTTCCGCAAAGTATGTAGAGCGTCAAATACACGATCGGAGCGCATGGTCGGTCGTTCTCCTTCAAAATGAATAATTTAGGCCGCTAATCCCATCGTTCTCGTCAGAAAACGGTCGCCTGCGGCGAGCCAAGCTGCAATTCGGGCCAGATTCACAGGAATCAGGTTCAAAGGGATTTGCCAGAATTACCCAAATAGATGCCCCGCCCGACCCGAAAGTTGCTCAATTCTTAAAGGAGATGCACACCGCGGGCGGAGTTTCGTCAGGACCGGCAGAAGCTGCTTTTATGTCCTGAGAACGCCTAAGTATAACAAACCGCTAGAACAGGTCAAGAAGTATTTAGAGCCCGCCAGATAACCTTCCCGGCACCGCTTTCGACAGGAGAAATATGGCTTCTGCGGAGGAACCGGGCTTTGAATCGGGGAATATGGGCCCTGGCGGAAATAAGCATTGCGACGGGGAAAGAGCTTCGTATCAGGGTATCGCTTTAACTTTACCGAAAGCCACCCCGATCAGAGCCCCTTTAGGGGCCGCAACCCCTACTTCAGCGCATTCAGCCGCGCCGACAGCCGCGACTTATAACGCGAAGCCGTGTTCTCGTGCAAAACGCCCTTCTGGATGGCCTTGTCGAGCGCCGACACGGTCTCGCGGTAGGTCTGGCCAGCGGCAGCCTTGTCACCTTTTTCCAGGCTCTCGCGCAGGTTCCGCAGCGAGGTTCGCAGTTGCGAAGCATTGGCCCGGTTGCGGGCGGTTCGTTTCGTGGTCTGACGGGCGCGTTTCATCGCCGAAAAATGATTTGCCATGTAGCTTGATTACCTTCGTTGTCTGGTCGTCCTAAGTTGGATTGCCCCAGGGAGATATTCCGGTTAGAACCGAAACTGTATTCTACGGGAGCAAGTTGCGCTCGGGTCAAATAGAGTCGAGTCAAATAGCTATGAATTCGCCCACCACGCCGCAAACGCCACTCGACCGCTTGAAGGTCCTGTTCAACTCCTCGACCCCGATCGTGGTCATGGAGACTGTCGAGGAAGTGCACGCACTGACCCTAGTGCGCGCGGCTTGTTCGGACCTCGACTTGGCGCTCTTCGAATGGACGATTGCTGACGGCCTGGTCCGAGATGCTCGGTCTCATCGGGCGGCGGCGTTGCCGTTCAGCATCCGGTGACGCGAGCGATCCCGTCGGGCGCAGCCGATGCCGCCGGAGCTCCAAGGACGGCGATGTACAACACTGCCGATCCCGTCCAGGCGCTCGCGAACCTCGAGACCACAACGCTTGAGGCCGTGTTCGTCCTCAAAGACTTTCACCGCCACATGGATAACCCAGTCGTGGTGCGCCGTCTGCGAGACGTGGGCCAGAAATTCTCCGCAAACAGAAGGACGCTGGTGCTGACTGCGCCCGCCATCGAAATGCCGCCCGAACTGGCTGGACTGGTGGAATATCTCGACCTGCCGCTTCCCGACCGCGACCGCCTGCGCGAGATTATCCGCGAAACCTACACCCGCATGGCCGCCACTCACACCCTGAAACTCCAGCTCGATTCGAACGGCGTCGACGCCATGGCCGGCAATCTGCGCGGCCTGACCGAAGAAGCCGCCGAACGCGCCATCTCGCAGGCCATAGTCGGACGCCTCGCGCTTTCGCCCGACTGCATCACCGACGTTCTCGAAGCCAAGAAAGCCCTTCTGAAGCGCTCCGAGATGCTGGAGTTCGTCGACTCAACCGACACCATGTCCAGCGTAGGCGGTCTCGATAACCTGAAGCACTGGCTCGAGCAGCGTCGAGGCGCCTGGGACGACGGCGCCCTCAAATTCGGCCTCGAACCGCCCAAGGGAGTAATCATTCTAGGCGTGCAAGGCTGCGGCAAGAGTCTCTGCGCCCGCGCCGTTGCCGGAGAATGGAAACTGCCGCTGGTCAAATTCGACACCGCCGCCGTGTACGACAAATTCATCGGCGAGACAGAAAAACGCATTCAGAAAGTATTCAGAGTAGCCGAGGGCCTGGCGCCCTGCGTCCTGTGGATCGACGAGCTGGAAAAAGTTTTTGCCGGTAGCGGCCCCGATTCGGCCTCCGCCGACGCCGGCGTTTCGTCGCGCCTGCTGGCATCGTTTCTTTCCTGGATGCAGGACCGCAAGGCCGCCGTCTTCGTAGCCGCCACCTGCAACAACGTGACCGTGCTGCCGCCAGAACTGATTCGCAAAGGCCGTTTCGACGAACTTTTCTTCGTGGACCTGCCCAGCGTAGCCGAGCGCAAACAGGTATTCGCCATTCAGCTGACCAAGCGCAAACGCAATCCCGCCGACTACGATCTGGATCAAGTAGCGGAAGCGGCCAAAGGCTTCTCTGGCGCGGAAATCGAATCGGCGGTTCAGACTGCCCTCTACGCCGCCTTCGCCCGTAAACAAGAACTGAGCAACGACGACCTGCTCACCGCGCTCTCGTCCACGGTGCCGCTGTCCATCACACGGGCTGAGGAGATCGCAGAGCTTCGCGCTTGGGCAAAGGACCGGGCAGTCTGGGCCAGTTTCCCAGAGGCCAAGGGCTAAAACGCGTAGTTGCATTCCGTCGGAGACCGGCCTTCCCATCCCAGCGGCCGCCAACTTTACCCACCGCCCCAACCCATAAGACAAGCGCCTTTCGGAATCTTCCCGACCCCCCAGCTCTGATGTAAATAAGGAAGCTGAGATGCATATGCGAATGCATTTGGCAGCAGCGTTGCTCCTTCTATCCTCCTCAGTAGCACTGGCCGCAGCCCATCCCAAAGATTATGAATGGAAAGACGCGAAGGTCGTCGACATCACCACCGAAAGCCGCGGGCCAGTCGTTGTTCCCCTCGTAGCCCTTACCGGAGGGCCGACCACCAAGACCTACTATTGGATACAAACCAACGAAACGATCTACGTTCTTGGCCCGGTTCTCACCCGGAGCCAGTTGTTGAACGTGACCCTGCACGGATCGACGAAACTAGCCATCGACGGCAACGACGCTCATCTTCTGGATGACTACGGAAAAGACGAGAAGTTGCGGATCGTCCAGAAAATCGCGCGTCCCAAGCCCGAAGACCCAAAGTAATCTCACGCGATCAGGATCGCGCGGCAATGCTGATGCCGATGCTCGGCCTCCGAAAAGCTTCATGTTCGTGCGAACATTTCCAGAAGCGTAGCCGAAACCTCCTGCGCGGTCTTGGCCGACACCGCTCCAAGCATCCGCACCAATCGCTGCCGATCTACGGCCCGGAGCTGATCGAGGGCCACCTGTCCTCGTTTGCCCTGAAATCGCACGGCTGTCCGCGTTGGGTAGGGGCGTGTGACGGTTGTCATTGGAGCGATGACGACGGTCCGCAGATGCTGATTCATTTCATCCGGGGAGATGACCAGACAAGGCCGGGTCTTCTGCATCTCGGCTCCCGCGGTAGGATCGAGGGCCACCAGCCAGACTTCATCCCGCAGCGGCCCGCTTACCACCGCCATTCCTTGCGGTCGAACTCGTTGGGCTCCGTGACTTCCAGTATGAGTTCGTCGTTCGCCGCACTGCTCGCGGCACGAAACGCGTCGTTCCATTCCCGACGAGGCTGGCGTCCAGGAGAGATGATCAGGCCTTCGTTTGTAACCCTCAGCTCGACGGTTTCGCCCAAACCGCATTGCTCGATCAGGGGCTTGGGAATGCGAATGCCACGAGAGTTGCCGATACGGACAAGTTCGGTCTTCATGTCGAAAGTACCTCTGTAATTACATTGTAATCACTTAAGGCACCATGGGCAAGAGCGTCGACAGCCAGCTCTTTGGAAGGCGCTGATTGCAATGTCGAGGACTGCCATGCGACGACTGCCATGGCGACGATTACTACGCTCGCCCGACGACAGATGCCGTCGCACGTTTCTCAGTTGTCCTCCCATTTGACTCCCCCGCCCGCCCGCGCTACGCTGATCTCAAATGGTTCGTAACCGCCCCGTAGTCGGGGTGCGCAATCCGGTTTGCTCTACTTTTCCCGTAGCTCTTTGCGTGCAAAAAATCGCGGTGCAACCCATCCCGGAAAACAACATCGAACAGTGAGCCCTGTCCAAGCTGCAGGAGGCAGCAACCCAAGCCCCATCCTAAAAGCATGAAAAAAAGCATTGCACTCACTCCCAGCATCGACACCCTGTTCGGCACGCGCGACGAAAATCTCCACGTGCTTGAAGATGGCCTGAATGTCAACATTGATCTGCGCTCCGATCGCATTGAACTGGAAGGCGCGCCCCGCGACGTGGCCCGCGCCGAGCAACTCTTTGCCGATTACGAGCACTTGCGGAAATCCGGTCACCAGTTCGTCAACGGCGACCTGAGCAGCATGTTGCGCGTAGTGGTCGGCGACGCCAACGCCACGCTGCGCGGACTGGCCGAAGCCGGACGCCAGCGCTCGTTTGGCCGCCGAACCGTCCAGCCCAAAAGCCCCAATCAGCGCCGCTACCTCGAAGCCATCGAGCAGCACGACATGGTATTTGGCGTCGGCCCTGCCGGCACCGGCAAGACCTATCTAGCCGTCGCCATGGCGATCTCCGCGCTGCTGAACAAGCAGGTCAACCGCATCATTCTGGCGCGTCCCGCCGTCGAGGCCGGAGAGCGTCTCGGATTTCTCCCCGGAACCTTGCAGGAGAAAATCGATCCTTATCTGCGCCCGTTGTATGACGCGCTTTTCGATATGCTCGATCCCGAGCGCGTCGAACGTTATCTCGAAAAAAATATCATCGAGATCGCGCCCATCGCCTTCATGCGCGGACGCACGCTGAACGATTCCTTCGTGATTCTCGACGAAGCCCAGAACACAACTTCAGAGCAGATGAAGATGTTCGTCACCCGCCTGGGTTTTAACTCCAAGGCAGTGATCACCGGCGACGTGACGCAGATCGACTTGCCCAGCGCGCGCCGCAGCGGCCTGATTGAAGCCGTGGATATTCTGCAAGGAGTAAACGGACTGGCCTTCGTGCACTTCGACGAGAGCGACGTGGTGCGTCACCACCTGGTGCAGAGAATCATCCGCGCCTACGACGAGCACAAAACCAAGCTGGCGGAGCAGCAGTTGTCATTGTTGGAGCTAAAAACGCTGGAGCCGAAACCGGTAGCGCCTCCGGCTTCGCCCGAAGAACCGCGCCTGCGCAATTAGGGACAGCCACACCGGAGGGGAGCCTCGCCGCTACCCTCCTTTTTGTTTCTGGAATTGCGGCTTCGTATCAGGGCATCGCTTTAGCGATGCCGCCAATTTTCCGGATTAGAAGCCCCTTCAGGGGCTGGCCGTGGGAGAGAAGACGTTGGTCATCTTTCAAAAGCGCGTCCCCGACCTGACCGAGCTGGCGCTCAATCGCTTCCTGACGCGCGCCCGCCGCGCCGCTGGATTAAAAGGCCTGGTCAACGTGCTAATCACTTCGAGCGCCGAGATGAAGTCCCTGAACCGCCGTTTCCGCGGGAAAGACAAGCCGACCGACGTGCTTTCTTTTCCCGCCGAACCCGTCGCCCAAAAAAAACCCGCCGGCGAAATCGCGATTTCCGCCGAGATGGCATCGCAAAATGCGCGCGCCCTGGGACACCCTCCGGCCGAGGAAGTTAGAATTCTGGTGTTGCATGGCATCCTGCATCTGCGCGGTTACGATCACGAGTGCGACAATGGACAAATGGCCAGGCGCGAAAAGCAGCTGCGCGCAAAACTCCACCTGCCGCTCGGACTGATCGAACGCGCGGAGAAGAAGCGAAAGCTGGGGAAATAAATAAATTATGATCGGCGCCAGCATAGCTCTCGCGCTCCTGTTCGGCCTGCTGACGCTGGTTTCCTACGTTGACCGTCTCTACCAGGAAATCGGCAAATTTCTCTCCCGCGAATTTCAGGACAACATCGACGCCTTCGAGCAAATCGTCGAGCCTCGCCTCGGAGTCACCCGCGAACGCGCCTCGCTCTCCATGGCCATTCTCACGCAACTGGTGACGGCGGCCATCGCCATGATCGTCGGATTCACCGTCTTCCGCGACCGTGCCTGGAGCATCTACGAAGTGCTCGAAGCCACCCTCAGCCTGGTGCTGATCATCATCGTCTTCAACCGACTGCTCCCCTTCGTCTTTTTCTCGCGCTCCCGCGGACGCTGGCTCGAACACTGGGTCCTGCTGCTGCGTGTGCTGATTTATCTCGTCCTCCCAGTGACCCTGGTGCTCGGATTCTGCCAGTCCGTCGCCGCGCTCACTCGCGAGCACGCCGACGCGCAGCCCGAAACCTCCTCCGAAGCCGTGGACGCCCTGATTGAAGCGGGACAGGAAGAAGGCATCATTCAGGAAGGCGATCGCGACCTGATCCAGTCGGTGGTCGAGTTCAGCGGCAAAACGGTGCGCGAGGCCATGAAGCCCAGGCCTGAGATGGTCGCCGTCCCCTCCGATTACACCGTCGAACAGATCGTTGAACTGCTGCGGGTCAAGCCGTTCTCGCGCATCCCCGTGTACGAAGGTTCGATTCACCACATCAAAGGCATTCTTCACACGCAGGACGTGCTGCAAGTTCCCGACTCCGAAGCGCACACGCGCACGGTGGCGAGCCTGATGCGCAAGGACGTTTACTTCGTTCCGGAAAGCAAGTTAGTAAGTGATCTGCTGCGCGAGATGCAGCGCAGTAACATCCGCATGGCGATCGTAGTCGATGAATACGGAGGCGTCGCGGGTCTGGTGACCATCGAAGATCTGGTCGAAGAAATTGTCGGCGAGATCGGCGATGAGCACGAGAAGGCGCAGGTGGTGCAGGAAAACGATCATTCCTACATCGTCCCCGGCAATATGGACGTAGACCGTCTCGATGAACTTTTCGGCATGAGGCCGGAAGGCCGCGAGTCGTCCACCATAGCCGGCCTGGTCAGCGAACTCGCGGGACGGATTCCGAAGAAAGGCGAAGTGGTCGAAGACGAAGGCCTGAAATTCGAAGTTCTGGACTCGACCGACCGCCGGGTGGAGCGCGTGCGCATCACGACCGCTCCGAAGCAGTTGAAGCTGATCTGAGAACGAGCAGCAACCCCGGTGAAAGGCTTAGCCGGTGCCGGGGTACACGCCCGCCCAAGCAGAGCTTGGACGGGGCACCCTCCAGAGCCTTACACCGGTAAACGGAATGCAGGAAGATTTTTCCCTCCCAGTAACTAATCTGCATCGCTTTGCATGGCAACCTGATCGCCCTCTCTTTCAACTAACTCTATGTGACGCAGTATGTGGCGCAAACTGAGCGTTCTTGCTCAGAATATTGGCATTTGGAGTGCTAGCGTCAGGGTAGGCCTGCGGGCGGGTCCTCAGGCTGGGCAGGAGTCCGGCAGTTCAGGACTGGTGGGTTATGAAGCGGATTGCACCCTTTGGCGTCCTTTCTTTCGTTGTTTTGGCTGGGTGCTGGGCGGTGTGCCAGAACGTTGGTCCGTCTTTTGGTCAATCCCTTCCAGATGCTCCTTCGGCGGCGATCCGGGCGGCAAAGCAGCATCAGAACGTCAATGTGTTCGTCGAGGCAACACGCTCCCCGGTGACTATCGGTGCGATGGGCGGCCACGTAGATGCGACGCGCGAAGGCGAGTTTGCTCCTTCCGATAAGTCGATATTTAGCCAAAACCAGTCGAAAGCTTTATTTGATAAGTACCTGTATCCATCGGATCTGAAACAGCAGCCGGGCAGCGATCACGATTCGAGCAATGAAAGCTTGATGGGCCGCGCCACGTATGCCGCTTCCCGCATTGTTGTGACGCGTGATGACTCCGGCAAGCTCAGGCCCAACACTCCGTATTTTCTGCGGACGCTGACTATGGTGGCCGCGAGCACGGCGTCGCGCCCCTATTACAAGCGCTCAGTCGGACAGCCCTTTGGCGATTTTGGTTCGACTGTTGGCAACGATGCGGGGATGAACCTGTGGCATGAATTCGGTCCCGGCATTCAACAAGTGATGAAAAGCCACTCCCCGAAATTTGTATCCAGAATCGAAGAGCGCGTCGGCCATAACTAGGCCAGCCTACTCGTCCGAAGTCCCTTGGTCGTAACTCGGTTTCTTCGAGAAGGGCGCAAGGGTTCCGAGGAACTGCCGTATGCGTTCGAGATCCGCGTCAGAAATCCGTTTGAACCTCACGCCGGTTCCAATTCCCCCCGTGCTGTAGGCGACCTCGCAATCGGCCGTGCACTTGGTGTCCCCGATCCAGATACTCACTTTCAGCTTGGTTCCGGCCGGCAATGGGATCGCCATTTCAACGTAACATCCGCCCACGCTGAGATCGGCAATCGTTGCCCAGAAAGAGGCTCCATCCTGGGCACGAAGTTCCACCGAATTATGGCACTTGAAGCGGGGATGCTTGCGCTGCTCAGCGACTTTTGGCTGGTGATTGTCGGGTGTAGCAGGGGGTAGGGGAAAATCCCACAACGGTTTTTCCAAAGAAGTATTGAGCAACCCCACATGACCGGCTTTCGGTGTACCGGGTTCGCCGATCCACTTGACGCGAAAGTGCGCGCGGTTTGCGCCATACGACAAACCGATGGTCTCGTCGAGGTTGATCCGGGCTTGTACGCCGCTCAACTCGGCTCCCTGATGGCTGACGTTGACCGTAACCGCTTTTTCGGAGAAGACCTGGCCACTGCTGCTGGTGCCGAAGATGCGCACGGGCACTTCGATCGTTTTGCGAGGCTCGCGTCGCCTGCCCATCGCCTGGTACCTCCCGCCGTGCAAGGAAAAGGAACCGTGCCAGAACAAATTGTCTGCTTGTGCCAAGTATCATAGCCCAAAAGCAAGCGCAGTGGATGCGGCCCGGGCAAGGTCCTGTTGCTGGGCGTGTAACTGGCCAGAAGGGCAGTCCACTGGCTCATAGAAGCGATCCTATCCTCCTGCGGGAAGCATCAATAGGCACTCGTTTCGTATCAGGGTATCGCTCCAGCGATACCGTAAGCCATTCGAAATCAGACGCCCTTTTAGGGGCTGGGCGCCGAAAACCGGGTGTTTCAGCATTCCCCTTAGCCGCCGCGGGACGTGAACCCTCAAACGCACCACGACCAACAATTGCGTCAACTATCTCAGGTCGATGTTATCGCGGTAGTATGTTGGCGGTGCAGATATGGTGCGCTTCTTAATCTGGGCGGAGGACGGCGCAAAAGGCTGGGCTTGCTCCAATTGTCGATGGAGGTTCCCGGTTCCCACATTACTTAGCGAAGACGACGCTAAGAGTGCTTACGACCGCCTGGCCGGTGCGAAGTTTCGCGAGCACAAGTGCGAGGGCGAGACTGTCTCTGCTGCGGCGAGGCCGGCTGCGCCGAAACCTGAATCCGCACCAGAAGCCGACGCGGCCTTCGCGGAGCGTGCCCGGGCGCTCATCAAACAGGGATACAAACCGAAGGTCGCGGTAGATCTCGTACTTCACGAAATGGAATTCGAACAAGGCACCGGTTCGAGGATGATGGAGAAAGCGCGTGCCGATGCCGAGGATTTCCTACGCAGAGTCGGCAAGGGGCTTATCTGAAGCGGGCTGGCGAGTAATTCCCGGATGTATGGTCAGGCCCGCGAAAGCACGATGCTGGCGAGGTAGCAGGCCAAGGAAATGCTGACACCCGCGAGAGGCACTCTGAAAAAATAAAGTTTGCAGAGCACCACCAAACCACCAAGCATGGCCAGCCCCACAACAAGCAGGAACGGCGACTGAAATAGAACTTTGCTGTGAGCCACGGCGAGATAACCAAAGAACAAGCCGAACAAAATAAGCCCCATGCTGTGGGTTGCATTAAAGCCGATCCAAGCCCGCCACATGGTCGTTTCCTTAGTAATGACAGGTGAAGTCTGGCTCATGCTGATTTCGAGCGCCGGGTCGCGGGGCGTGAGCTTTGTCCCCCAAAACGTATAGACCAGGTGGACGACTCCGAGCGTAAGGATAATGCTCGCACTAAGAACCATTAGAATTTTTGCGGCCAAGATGCTCTCCCTGTTTCGAGCGCCGCATTGCCCGTCGATCTTTAGCCTTGCGGCGATCTCCACGTGCCGGTGAAGTCCGCATTCTATGCCGCGTCGTTCTCTTGCGCGAAATACACGCTGGTCCGCAGGGCTGGGCAGCTGTCGCTGGACACCGAACGTCGGCAGGGAGAGAATATGGACGTGCCGACGACGAGCACTTTCGCGCGATATGAACCTGGGCATCGTCGCCCGTCCCGCGCACTGCGTTCAGTCCAGTTCATGCTGCTGGCGATCGCCGCATATTTTTGTTCCAGCATCGCGCTTCGGGCGCAATCCGATTCGCAAACCAGCGACTCGCAGAGCAGCGACGCGAACAAATCCTGGACCGCCACCAGCGAGTCGCGCAGCAGCGATACCGATCCCATACGCACCATCGAAAGCCACGCCCAAGACGGCAATCGGACGGTGGATATGCAATCGCTCCAGCGTCGCGCTGCCGACGGATCTTTCGCAACTTATCAGGACATCGAAAAAGAAACCGTGCAAGTGGATGCCTCCACCGTACGAACCGTCACCCGCACCTTCGATCGCGATGCCGATGGCGCGCGAAAGCTTGTCCAGGTAGTACAAGAACAAAAGCGCACGTCTTCCGGCGGGTCGAGCATAGTGAGCAACATAGTCCGTAGCACTTCGGATCCCGATATCAACGGTAATCTGCAACTGGTTCAGCGCCAGATTGAGGAGACGACAAAAACCGGCGCGAATGTGGAGGAGACGAAGACCACAGTGTTCCTACAGAGTGCCGACGGAAGCCTGGTCCCCGGTGTGAAGGTGCAGGAGCGCCGCGAACGGGGCGCCAATGACACCCTTGAAACTCACAAAGTCACGCAACTTCCCGATGGCGACGGAAATTGGCAAGTCAGCGAAATACGGAACACGACCACGAAGCACGATGGTGACAACCGCAGCCCAAGCCGCACCATCGAGGAGCGTGTCTCCACACCCGACTCTGAAGGCAAGCTGGTGGAAGTGTCGCGTACCGTGACCAAGGAAACGGAGCTTGGCTCCGGAGAAAAGCGCGACACGGTGGAAACTTATTCCGTCAATGTCAACGGAGCGACCCCAGATGGCAGCCTGCACTTAGTAGGGCGCGCAACCACCACCCAGCACACCAGTTCGACGGGCCAGCAAGTCAGCGAACAGAAAGTGGAACAGTCGAACCCCGGCGATCCGGACGCAGGCCTACAGGTGACAGTCATAAACATGGACACGGCGCGCACCGATCCCTCCGGAGCGCAGTCCACGCGGACCGTCCGAGCGCGCAACGCGAATGGCAGCTACGACAGCTTCGGAGTCGTCACGGTGGACACGACAAAGTCGGACAACGTTCCCGCCGTCAAGGTTCAGATAGCGCCCGATAAGCCGAAGTAAGAAGACATTGGTCGGGCTTATAATCCTCAGCATCTATGCCCCTGACTGCGGGAACAAAGCTCGGCCCCTACGAAGTCCTGGGAGAATTAGGTGCCGGGGGCATGGGCGAGGTATATCGGGCGCGCGACACACGACTAGACCGCACCGTAGCCATTAAAATCCTGCCCGAGCAGATGTCGTCTGATCCCGGACGCCGCGCCCGATTTGAACGCGAAGCCCGCACGATTTCTGGCCTCTCGCACCCAAACATCTGCGCCCTCTTCGACCTTGGCGACCAGCATGGCATCCACTACGTCGTACTCGAGTATCTCGAAGGCACAACCCTTGCGAACCGCATCGCGAAAGATCCGCTGCCAGTTTCAGAAGTATTGAAAATTGGTTCGGAGATCGCTTCCGCGCTCGAAGCCGCTCACCGCCATGGCATTGTTCATCGCGACCTGAAACCGGCGAACGTGATGCTGACCAAGACCGGCGCCAAGCTGCTGGACTTTGGATTAGCGAAACCCAGCGCAGCATTGCCGTCGCGAGCGTCAGACGACGCGCCCACGCGATCGAAATCGCTGACTGAAGAAGGAGTCATCGTCGGCACCGTCCAATACATGGCCCCCGAGCAACTGGAAGGCAAAGACACTGATGGTCGGACCGACATTTTCGCCCTGGGCGCTCTGCTTTACGAAATGTGCACCGGACGCAGCGCCTTCAGCGGCGCGTCGCGAGCAAGCATGATCGCCGCCATCATGAACTCCCAGCCGGCGCCGATCAGCGAGCTACAGCCTCTGGCTCCGCTGGCGCTCGACCGCGTCGTTCAAACCTGTCTGGCGAAAGATCCCGACGAACGCTGGCAGACCGCCCATGATGTCCGTCTGCAACTGGAGTGGATCAGGGACGCCGGTTCGCAGGCGGGAGTCCCGCGAGTGATAGTCCGGCGCCGGATTACTCGCGAGGGCATAGCCTGGGCGAGCGCGGCATTTCTGCTGCTGGCTGTCGCGGCAATGTTTGTGATGCGCTTCGTTCAACCGTCTTCGCAGCCGCCGCCAAAGATCATATTCACCCTTGACCTTCCGCCAGGAGATAAGCCGAGTCCAGATGGAACAACGGCACTGTCGCCAGACGGCGCCCAGGTCGCCTTCGCGGTCGTCGATGCCAAGGGCAAAAATTCATTATGGGTGCGTGCCCTGGACTCACTGTCGCCGCAGCGATTGGAGGGCAGCGAGAGCGCTGAGGATTACTACTCGTTCGCATGGACTACAGATGGCAACGCCGTAATTGCGGTAGTGAACGGAAAGCTGGTGCGGCTTTCGACGACAGGCGGCGCGAACGAGGTGCTGTGCGAGAAATTTGAAGCTTATCCAAACACAATCAACCGTGACAGCACCATCCTCGCGTGGACTGGGCCGCCGACCAAGATCTTCAGTGTGTCGCCGGACGATTGCACTCTCCGTGACAAGTCGCCCTCCGACGTTCCAGGATCGGATGTCGTGTACGGCTACCCTCATTTTCTGCCCGACGGCAATCACTTCCTTTTTGCCGCCATCCGCAAAGACAAACACCATGAAGTGCTGCTCGGCTCATTGGACAGCTCGAAGACGCAAGTGCTGGTTCGAAATGGCAGCGATCCAAAATACCTCACCGCCGGGTACATCCTTTTCAGCCGGGACGGGTACCTGATGGCGCAGAGATTTGACGCCAAATCGAAAACTACCAGCGGGGAACCGTTCCTGGCATACCCCAATCAGTTGAACTTTTACGCAGCGTTTGGGTGGGCGGCGTTTGATGCATCCAGGAACGGGACCATCTCTGCCAAAGAACAGAGTGCGCCCGCAAGCTTGTTGCGCTGGTACGACCGGTCGGGACGGGTGCTGAAAACACTAGGGGAGCCGGAGTACGCCGAGGCGCCTCGCCTTAGCGCCCAGGAAACCCGCGCTCTAGTCTTCATCGTGGATCCGAGAACGCACGCCGGCGACGTATGGTCGCTCGATTTGGAACAGGGCACGAGAAGGCGTGAAAGCTTTCAGGATCGACCGGGAGGCGGCTGGCCGTTATGGACGCAGCACGACCAGCGCATCGTGTACTCGGTGCTTCTGGACACTAATGCGGAAATGTTCATCAAGAACGCTGGCAGCACTAATGCCAATGGTGATAATGGGCAGATGATCCGGACGGGGCTCGACGGCACGAAGATCATCAGTGATGCGTCGCCTGACGGCAATTCCATCTTGTACCGGCGCCAGACGAAAGCCGGAACGGAGACGGCCGACTACGGACAAACACTGCCTGACGGGACGCCTTTCTTGATTGGCCCCGCTCCAGGCGACGAGTTACCGAGGTTGTCGCCGGACGGCGGCTGGGTGGCGATGCCGTCGAGGGAGTTCGGCAACGTCGAAATTGTGGTGAAGCCCTTTGCCCCAGGTGCCACGGGAGGTACACAGGTTTCGTTCGGCGGCGGCCACGATCCGCGATGGAGCCGCGACGGCAAGGAACTTTTTTATCGCAGCAACGACTGGCACATTGTTGCCGTCCCAGTGCTCGACCTCAAGCAGCGTCGCTTTGGCAAGCCGGTAACCTTGTTCCAGCTTCCAGAAGGAGCAGAATACGATGTGGTGAATGGCCAACGCTTTCTGGTGAATGAGCCAGTCGGCGCAGCCACCGCTCCCCTGTTCGTGATCGCGAACTGGAAAGCCGAACCTCCGAAATAAAATAGACCACGGAACCCGGCGTCCTAAGACCTAAGACCTGAAACCTGAAACCTGAAACCTGAGACCTGCCTTTCTCTAGTACCCTATTCCCATGTCCTTCCACTCCGGATTCGTCTGCATTCTCGGCCGCCCCAACGCCGGCAAGAGCACGCTGCTGAATGCGCTGGTCGGCGAGAAGCTGGCCATCATTTCGCCTAAGCCCCAGACCACGCGCAACCGCATTCTCGGCATCATCAACGTCGCGAAACAAAAGGCCGGTCAAAAAGGACGAGAGGCCGGACAAATCGTGCTCATCGATACTCCCGGAGTTCATCGTTCCGGCTCCTCGCTCGGACGCAAGATGATGTCCGAGGTGCGCGAGGCGCTCGAAGGCTGCGAACTGATTCTGATGATTGTCGATGCCAAAAAGAAGTGGGATGCCGACGACGACGTCGTCCTCGACCTGGCGAAAAAATCAGGCACGCCGGTATTCCTGCTGCTCAACAAAATTGATCTGCTCGCCGACAAAAGCAACCTGCTCCCGCTGATCGCGCAGTTCCAATCGCTGCACGATTTCAAGGAGATCGTTCCCATTTCCGCGCTCAAGAGAAAAGGTCTCGACGAATTGCTGTCCTGCGTGCTGAAGGCTCTGCCGAACGGCCCGCGCTATTTTCCCGAGGATCAAATCACCGATCAGCCGGTGCGTTTCATGGCGGCGGAGTTGATCCGCGAGCACGTTCTTATGCAGACGCATGAAGAAGTGCCGCACGCGGTCTCGGTGCTGATCGAGCAGTTTGAAGAGAGTCCGAGAATGACGCGAATTGCGGCCGTAATTTTCTGCGAACGCGAAGGCCAGAAGGCCATCCTGCTGGGCAAAGGCGGCCAGATGCTCAAGAAGATTGGAACAGCGGCCCGCCTCGACATCGAAAAGATGGTCGGGACAAGAGTTTTTCTCGAGCTCTTCGTCAAGATCAAAGCCGGCTGGCGCGATTCGCGAAATTTTGTGGAGGAGCTGGATTGGCGCCGTCAACTGCAGCAGATCGGAGGCATGCCGGATCCGGAATCGTGACGCTATACCAACGCCGGCCCATAGCTTTCAGTTCGTTACGCTGTCACCTGCGGTCACGATTGGCCGTGTCCTAAATAAGGTTTGCATCTTAAGCCTCAAATCCCTAGAATCTGTCAGCACCTCTCCTGAATCTAGTTAGGGGAGAGCAGAACCAAAGCCCACCGCCCCTTATGCCCGATTCGTCGCCACCCTCGGAGCCCTCTCCCAAACCGCAAGCCTGTGACTTTCGACGCGGAAAAGCTCGACCGTGAAGCTGAGTGTGACCCTGGCCGGTGACCGCGACGCGGTCGATCCGGTGGTCCGCAGCGTGATGGAAGTGGTGCGGGAAATGAAATGCGCTCCGGGCAGCGAAGACCAGATCGAGCTGGCGCTGACCGAGGCCCTGGCCAATGCCGTAGTGCATGGAGCGAAAAACGATCCCACCAAGATTATCGAATGCGACGTCGCCTGCGACGAGCGGCGCGGCATCCTGATCATGGTACGCGATCCCGGCTCCGGTTTCGATCCCGGCAACATTCCCAACCCCTGCCATGGCGACAACATTTACGCCAATCACGGCCGCGGCATTTACCTGATCAATCAGCTGATGGACGAAGTCCAGTTTCACAAGAACGGGACGGAGATCCATATGCTCAAAAGATAGGTCTCATAAAGATAGGTCTCAGGTGGTCAGGTCTTAGGTCTTCGGAAAAGCGTAGTCCGATTCTGGTCATTGGTTTTCCTAAGACCTAACACCTAAGACCTAAGACCTGACGCGTCCTCACTCTTTCGCCGCAATCCCCAAACTCTTCATCTTGCGATACAGGTGGCTGCGCTCCAGGCCCAGCACTTCCGCCGTGCGGCTGACGTTGCCGTGATTCTCGTCCAGCTTCTTGAGGATGTAGTCGCGCTCATAGGCCGCGCGCGCCTGGTGCAGCGTGGAACCTTCGCGTCCCCGCCACGCGCTTGCTGCCATCGCGATGCACCAGCGGCGGAAGATGCTTGCGTTCAAAGCGCGAAGTGGTGGGATTCATGATCACGATGCGCTCGATCACATTGCGCAGCTCGCGGACGTTCCCCGGCCATGAATAGCGCATCAGCGCGTCAATGGCATCGTCGGTGATTTCTCGCGGGCGGCGGCCGTAGGCCGAGGCAAACTCCTTGAGAAAATGTCGCGCCAACAACGGAATGTCTTCCTTGCGCTCGCGCAGCGGCGGCACCACGAACGGAACCACGTTCAGACGGTAAAAAAGATCCTCGCGGAAGTTGCCCTTGGCGATTTCTTCCTCCAGATCTTTATTGGTGGAAGCAATCACGCGCACGTCCACCGTAACGGGATCGTCGCTGCCCACGGGAACGAAGCGCTGCTGTTCCAGCGTGCGCAAGACTTTCGACTGCGTCTTCAGGCTCATGTCGCCGACTTCATCGAGGAACAAAGTCCCGCGATCAGCCTTCTGAAACTTGCCTTCCTTGTCGGCCGTAGCTCCCGGAAACGACGATTTGCGATGTCCGAACAGTTCGCTGTCGATCAGGTCTTCGGGAATCGCGGCGCAGTTCATCTCGACAAACATTTCATCCTTGCGCAGGCTCTGCATGTGGATGGCATGCGCCACCAGCTCTTTGCCGGTGCCCGATTCGCCATAGATCAGCACGCGTCCGTTGGTCGGCGCCATCAACGCAATCTGCTGGCGCAGCGCTTTCATGGGAACGCTGTCGCCGACGATCACGCTCTTCGATTGCAGTTGCTTTCGCAGGTCGAGATTCTCATGGCGCAGCCGCCGCGCTTCGATCGCGTTCTTTACCAGGATGAGCGTCTTTTCGAGCGATAGCGGCTTCTCGGCAAAATCGTAGGCGCCGAGCTTGGTGGCGCGCACCGCGGTTTCGATCGTCCCGTGGCCCGAGATCATGATGACCTCGGGAGGATCCTCCATCTCGCGGATTTTTTCCAGCACTTCGAGACCGTCGATCCCAGTCAGCCACACATCGAGCAGAACCAGGTCGAAGCTGCGCTTGCGCAGCACCTCCAGGCAGTCTTCGCCGCTCGGGCTGACGCTGGTCTTGTAGCCCTCCTCTTCGAGAATGCCGCGCAAGGATTCGCGGATGCTGGATTCGTCATCGACGATGAGGATGTGTGCCATGTGCTTAGCTAGGTGTCAGTCAGTAGTGTCCCTGCATCCAACGCTCTCTCTCCGCTGTTGAACCTGAGACTCGACAGACTAACTTGCCGCCGGAGCGCCGATCGCCTCCACCGCCACCGGCAGCTCGATCACGAAGCGGCTGCCGACCGGCTTGTTTTCTTCCACGCGGATCGAACCGCGATGGTCTTCCACAATTCTGCTCACGATGGCCAGACCCAGCCCGGTGCCGCGTTGCTTGGTCGAAAAATACGGCAGAAACAGCCGCTCCTTCACGTCGCGCGAAACTCCCTGACCGGTGTCGGAGACAGCCAGTTCGACGGCATCGCGGCTGGCCACGAGCGAAGTCGAAATCGTGATCTCTTTCAGCAGCGCGTCCTGCATAGCCTCGGCCGCGTTATCCACCAGGTTCGCGACCGCGCGCTTGATCGCTTCCGGGTCGGCCATCACTGACGGCAGATCGTGCGCCAGTTCCGTCCGCACGCGAATGCCTTCCAACCGCCCGTTGAACATGATGAGCGCGCTTTCCACCAGACCATTCAAGCTGGCGGGTTGCGGGCGCGAGGCAGGGAAACGCGCCAGCACCGAAAATTCGTCCACCAGCGCGCGCACGGTTTCGACGGCATTGCCGATGGTTTCCGCGCAGCTGCGGATCACCTCGACTGAAGCGGCATCGGGCGCCGTGCCCCGAGCCAAATGGCGATGAATGCGCTCGGCGGAGAGCGCAATCGGCGTCAGCGGGTTCTTGATCTCGTGGGCCACGCGCCGCGCCACCTCGCGCCACGCCGCTTGCTTCTGCGCGCGCAACAGGTCCGACAGGTCTTCGAACACCAGCACATATCCCAGCCCCTCGGCCGCGTGGCTCAGCGCGGAGACAGTTACCGCGACATTCAACTGTGCCCGAGGCAGGGCAAGTTCCATGGTAGCGGCGGTGATGCCCATGCGATCGGCGCGGCGGAGCAGCGGTTCCAGGTCGGCGAGCACTTCGGCAGGCACCACCTCGCGCAGGGGCAGGTTGACCAGCGAAGCCGGGCTGACGTACTCGCTGCGCTCGAGATAAAACATGCGGGAAAAAGCGGCATTCGCCAGCGTCACGCGGCGCTCCGCGTCAATCGAAATCACTCCCGTCGGAAGACTCTCGAGAACGGTTTCGATGTACCGGCGTCTGCTTTCGAGCGCCTCGTTGGCCGCGCCCACATCGCGACTCGAAGTTTCGATCTGGTGCCGGCTGGATTCCAGCTGCTCCGCCATGCTGTTGAACGATTGCACCAGTTCGGCCAGCTCATCGGTGGCGCGGATATCGACGCGGTAGTCCAGTTGCCCCTTGGATATGGCCTCAGTGCCCGCCGCCAGCGCCGCCACCGGACGGTTGACCAGCTTCGAAAGCAGCAGCGCAAGCCAGGTCGAGGCGAACAGCACCACCACCGTCAGCAGCAGCAGGATATCCGATGTAAGTCCGGCGAAACAGTTTTCTTTTTCGCGGCCAGTTCGATGTAGCGCTGCTGGCTCTCCTGAATCTGCCGCGCGGTCTCCGCAAATTTTTGCGGGAGCGGCATGGCGACCAGCACCGCCCCGTGCGGCAGCCGGGGCCGCGGCGACAATGTAGTCGGTCTGGCCCCACTGAAATTGCGGATGCTCTCCGCGCAGCGCCGCCGCCACGGGCAAACGATTCTTCATCTCCGCCCAGGGCGCCGGCGGGTTCAGGCTGGCCGCGCGTTGCCGTTCGCCAGCGCCAGAACGAATCCGCCCTGCAGCGTCGGAATGTGTTCGCGCAGTTCTTCATTCACGGCGGAGATGTTCCCGCTGGCCAGCCCGCCTTGAAATTCCTCCGTCTGGGCGATGGATTGCGCTTCCGAAGTCGCATTCTGGCCGGCGTAGTCATAGAGCAGGGCGGACATGGCGGCCGTGTCCGCGCGCACCTCCTCGACCGGTTGCGAAAACCACTTGTCGATCGATCGGTTCATCAGCCCGTAGGAGAACCAGAACATCGCGATCACGGGCAAAAATGACAGCAGCAGGCTGACCACCACCAGGCGCGTGCGGAACTTCGAACCAGCCACGCCCTGCCGCCGTTCGGCGTAGAGCTTCAGCAGATTGCGCCCGAGGACGATGGTCAGCGCCACGAAGGCAGAAAAGATCAGGCCCGTAAGCCCGAAGAAAAACAGGAGCTCCTGATTGCTGTCGGGGCTGATGAACTTCAGATTGAACGATGCCTGCGCCACCAGAACGGCAAGCAGCAGAAAAGCGCCGACCGCCAGCGTGATTACGGCCTTCCGGCGGCCGGAGGTCTTGGTTTCGTCGCGAATTGGATTCGGTGCGGCCAAGGCGAAGTGTCCCGCCGAAACACACAACCGGCGGCGGGATTGCCCCATTATAGAGAGTCGTTGGTCGTTAGTCGCTGGTCGTTCGCGGTTCGCCGCACTCGCCAAAGGTGTGGCGTCGGCCCGCCAACGACTAACGACTAACGACCAACGACGAACCAACAACGACTAGCGGCGCCCCGATTTCTCCAGCGCATCGCGCAGCGCCGCGTACGCCGGCTTGGCTCGATAATTGCGGTCAAACAGCAGCGCCGCGCCTTGCGTCTGCTTTGAGTGCGATCCGATCCACGAATATTTGTCCGTGAAACCCCACGTCTGGATCGCCGTGCATCCGGGATGCGACAGACAAGCGTCGGCAATCTCGCGATAGATGTCCGCCTGCCGTTGCAGATCCTCGGGACGAGCATTGCCGCTCGCGTCCACCGGCAAGGCGACGTCCATTTCGGTGATGTGGACCTGCACTCCGAGAGCGGTGAAGCGCTTGATATTGGCGGAAATAGAGGCGACATCGGCGTGCAAATTCGACAATGTGCATCTGGAATCCAACGCCATCGATGGGAACGCCGCGCTCACGGAAATCGCGAACCATGGCATAGATCGCGTCCGATTTGGGATTCAGTGATCTCCGCCTCGGCCTCGTTGTAAAACAGCAAAGCCTGCGGATCGGCCTCATGGGCCCAACGAAAACACTGTTCAATGTAGGAGTAGCCTTGCTCTGCGTTAGTCTGGGCGGGGTCGCTCGAGCTCGAAGCCGCAATTCATTCCGGGCTGATCGCGCCAGATCGTGCTGCGCAGTTGGCCCGGGTGCAACTCGTCGAAGGCCTCATTGACCACGTCCCACGCGAAGATCCGGCCGCGATAATGTCCGACGACAGTCTTGATGTGCTTTTCAAGAATCTCGGCCAGCTCGCCGGAAGTGTAATTTCCTTCCGCCAACCATTTTGGATTCTGCCGGTGCCAGACCAGCGTATGGCCACGCACTTTCATGCCGTGACGAGTCGCGAAATCCACGACTTGGTCGGCCTCGAGAAAAATCGAAGCGCTGCGGCTCGCGGATGCACCACCTCCCACTTGAGGGCATCTTCCGGCTCCGCCATGTTGAACTCGCGCGCCAGCGTGGACGCATAAGCCGCCTCGGAAAGTTGCGCCGGACGAACCGCGGTCCCGATAAGCATTCCAGAACTCTGCGCCGCCTCGCGCAGAGATAAAGATAAAGATGACGACCAGTTTTGCGCGCCAGCACCGAATCCAAGGCAGAAAGCACCAGCCACCAAAATAGAAACAAGCGCTCGCCATCTCATTGCGTCAAGTCCAGCATCGCCGTCATGAATGCTTACATTGACTCAGAAAGGCACTTCTGCAAAGGACACTGCTCACACCGCGATTGTGACTTTATCGTGGGCGAGCGATGGTCGTTAGTCGTTAGCGGGCAAATCTGCCTTGGCAGCGATGGCCAAACCGCGAACGACGAACGACCATCGACCATCGACAAGCCAGATCGGCCACCGTGATCGCGCCCTCACTCCTCAAAAACCACCCTCCCCGCACCGAAGAACATGGTCTGCCGCGTGCCGATCCCCGTCCAATTCGATGAGTTTCTAGGCGGAAAGTCCGCCCATAGCCAACGCAAACCGTATCTCCCGCGAAGTACAGGTACCTAAGTTACTTTTTCGGAATTCCCATTGGGTTGACAATTTGTGTCAGTGCGAAAGCCTGCTCGCTGATCCCCCCGGAAATCAGCAGTTTCGCATTAGCATCGCCCCCGGAGTTCGCGGGAATACAGGAGAGATATGTCTCAGCGGCTGGGTGACCTGCTCGTCAAAGAAAAGGTCATTACCCCAGAGCAGTTGGCGGAAGCGACCAAGCTCCAGAAGGAGTCGCACACCCGGCTCGCCTCGGCGCTGGTGAAGTTGGGCTTCCTCTCTGACGAGGATGTCACCAACTTTCTCTCGCGCCAGTACGGCGTGCCCGCCATCAATCTTTCTTATTTTGAAATCGATCCCGCCGTCGTCAAGCTGATTCCCTACGAAACCGCGAAGCGCTACCAGATCCTGCCGCTCAGCCGCGTCGGCGCTTCGCTCACCATCGCCATGGTTGACCCCACCAACGTCTTTGCCATGGACGATATCAAGTTCATGACCGGCTTCAACATCGAGCCGGTGGTGGCTTCCGAAAGCTCCATCGTCGAGGGCATCGACAAGGCCTACGGCACTTCCAAAGAAGAAGAGCTCGAGAGCGTCATGCAGTCCATGAACGATCTGGGCGACGCCGCCGATGTCGAGGTGCAATCGGAAGAGCAGGAACTAGAACTCAAAGAGCTGGAGAAAGCGGCCGACGAAGCTCCCATCGTCAAGCTCGTGAACCTGGTGCTCACCGACGCCGTAAAGCGCGGCGCCAGCGACATTCACATGGAGCCGTACGAAAAAGAATTTCGCGTCCGCTTCCGTATTGACGGCGTGCTGCAGCTGATCATGAATCCGCCGCTGAAGCTGAAGGACGCCATCACCTCGCGCCTCAAGATCATGGCCAAGCTCGACATCAGCGAAAAGCGCCTGCCGCAGGACGGCCGCATCATGCTGAAGATGCAGATCGGCGGCAAGAAAAAGCAGCTCGATTTCCGCGTCTCCACTCTGCCCACGCTCTGGGGCGAGAAGATCGTGCTCCGCTTGCTCGACAAGGAAAATCTGCGCCTCGACATGACCAAGCTCGGTTTCGAGCAGGAGTCGCTGACCAAGTTCCAGAAGGCAATTCTGAAGCCCTACGGCATGGTGCTGGTCACCGGGCCGACGGGATCGGGCAAAACCAACACTCTGTATTCCTCGATCTCGCAACTCAACCAGCCCGATACCAACATCATGACCGCCGAAGACCCGGTTGAGTTCCAGCTGGGTGGCGTGAACCAGGTGCAGATGAAGGAGCAGATCGGCCTGAACTTTGCCACCGCTCTCCGCGCCTTCCTGCGGCAGGATCCCAACATCATTCTGGTCGGCGAAATTCGCGACTTTGAAACCGCGGAAATCGCCATCAAGGCCGCGCTCACCGGCCACCTGGTCTTATCCACATTGCATACCAACGGCGCGCCCGAAACCATCACCCGTCTCATGAACATGGGCATCGAGCCTTTTCTGGTGGCAACCTCGGTCCATCTGATCTGCGCTCAGCGTCTGATTCGCCGCATTTGCAAGGACTGTGCCGAGCCCGTCGAAGTGCCCGGTACAGGCCCTGATCGACGAAGGCTACAGCCCGGAAGAGGCCAAGACGGTGCAGATCATGAAGGGCAAAGGCTGCGCCACCTGCAACAAAACCGGCTACAAAGGCCGCACCGGTCTGTACGAAGTCATGGAAGTGGATGACGAGATCAGGGAACTGGTTCTGGTCGGCGCCTCCGCGGTCGAACTCAAGAAAAAAGCGATTGAACGCGGCATGATCACCCT
Organism: uncultured Acidobacteriaceae bacterium; assembly: GCA_963826845.1. GTDB lineage: Bacteria > Acidobacteriota > Terriglobia > Terriglobales > Acidobacteriaceae > Acidiflorens. The sequence goes on along the minus strand of CAWGYS010000006.1, from coordinate 118,854 downwards.
GCGTCGCAGCGGGTTGATCAAGGTCGCGCAAGGCTGGACCACGCTCGAAGAAGTGGCCAGAGAAACGATCCATTAAGAACGACGAACAGCGAACGGCTAACGACCAACGATCAACGACGATTTACGCACGACGAAAGAAAAAACTATGGCTCTCTCACTAAGCGATCTGCTCCGCCGCATGCTGGAGATGGGGGGAAGCGACCTCCACATCACCACCAACTCTCCGCCACAAATCCGCGTGCACGGACACCTGGTGCCGCTCGACCTGCCCCAGTTGACGCCCGCCGAGACCAAGCAATTGGCCTATAGCGTGATGACCGATTCGCAGAAGCACCGCTTCGAGGAAACCCTCGAACTCGACTTCTCCTTCGGACTGAAGGGCCTGGCTCGCTTCCGCGCCAACGTCTTCAACCAGCGCGGCGCTTCGGCTTGCGTCTTCCGTCTGATTCCGTTTGAGATTAAATCCTTCAACCAACTCGGTCTGCCGGCCGTGGTCAGCAAGTTGTGCGACAAGCCGCGCGGGCTGGTGCTGGTGACGGGGCCGACCGGATCGGGCAAATCGACGACGCTCGCGGCCATGATCGACAAGATCAACACCGAGCGCCACGAACACATCCTCACCATCGAGGACCCGATCGAATTTGTGCACATGAACAAGAACTGCCTGGTCAACCAGCGCGAATTGCACTCCGACACCAAGAGCTTTACCGACGCCCTGCGCGCCGCGCTTCGTGAAGACCCGGACGTGGTGCTGATCGGCGAAATGCGCGACCTCGAAACCATTGAATCGGCGCTGCGTATCGCGGAAACCGGCCACCTCACCTTTGGCACGCTGCACACCAACTCGGCATCGTCCACCATCAACCGCATCATCGACGTGTTCCCGGCGCACCAGCAATCGCAGATTCGCGCCCAGCTCTCGCTGGTGCTCGAAGGCATCATGTGCCAAAGCCTGCTGCCGCGCGGCGACGGCAAGGGACGCGCCATGTGCATGGAAATCCTGGTGCCCAACGCGGCCGTGCGCAACCTGATCCGCGAAGACAAGATCCACCAGATTTATTCGTCCATGCAATCGGGACAGGAAAAGTACGGCATGCAGACTTTCAACCAATCGCTCGCCACCGCCTATTTCCAGAAGCAGATCACGCTGGAAATGGCGATGACGCGTTCCAGCAATCAGGACGAATTGCAGGAAATGATCGCGCGCGGCGCCACGCTTTCGAACCGGGGTACTCCGGCTCCGATGGCAAAGGCGCGGTGCCGACCAAACGCTGATAAGTCAGGTCTTAGGTTTCAGGTCTTAGGTCTTAGGTTTCAGATGTCAGGCATTTAGGCGTCAGGTCTTCTGGTTCTTGGTATCAGGGTTTTCCTGAGACCTGAGACCTGACACCTGATCCACAAGGAGATAGTCACCATGCCGGTTTTCACATTTTCGGGAAAGACCGCTTCGGGCGAAAAAATTCAGGGAGAGCGCGTAGCCGCCAACAAAGACGGACTGGCGGCGCAGCTCCGGAAAGAACGCATCACGCCCGGCTCCATCCGCGAAAAGGGCAAGGAATTTTCCATGCCCACCTTCGGCAACACCAAAGTCAAGGTCAAGGACGTGGCGGTGTTTTTCCGCCAGTTCTCCGTCATGATTGACGCCGGCCTTCCCTTGGTGCAGTGCTCTGGAGATTCTCGGCGCCAACCAGGAGAATCCCGCCTTTCAAAAAACTCTGCTCGGCGTCCGGACCACGGTCGAAGGCGGCGCCACGCTGGCCAATGCCATGCGCCAGTATCCGATCATATTCGACGACCTGACCACCAACATGATCGAGGCCGGCGAGACCGGCGGTATTCTCGACATCATTCTGCAGCGCCTGGCCATCTACGTCGAAAAGGCGGTCAAGATGCGTGCCGCCGTCAAGTCGGCGTTGATCTACCCGGTGGCCGTCGTCTCCCTCGCCGTGCTGATCGTGGGTGCGCTGCTCAAGTGGGTGGTGCCGATCTTCGCCAACCTCTTTGTCGGCTTGGGAGTTGCCCTTCCGCTGCCGACCCGCATCGCCATCGGTCTCAGCGACTTTGTCGGCCATTTCTGGTGGTTCTTTCTGTGGGCGCCGGCGGCCTCGTTTACGGCATCAAGCAGGTTCGCAAGCACCCGCGGGGCGGCTATTACTTCGACGCCATGCTGCTCAAGCTGCCCATCCTCGGCATACTGCTGAAAAAGATCGCGATCGCCCGTTTCACCCGAACCCTGGGCACGCTCATTACCTCGGGCGTTCCTATTCTCGAAGGCTTGAGCCATCACCGCCCGCACGTCGGGCAACAAAGTGCTCGAAGAAGCGCTGATGAAAGTGCGCAAGGCGATCGAAGAAGGCCGCACCATCGTCGATCCATTGCGCGAATGCGGCCTCTTTCCCAACATGGTGACCCAGATGATCGGCGTCGGCGAAGCCACCGGCGCCATGGACAACATGTTGCAGAAGATCGCGGACTTCTATGAAGACGAAGTCGACTCCGCCACCAAAGACATGCTGGCCATGATGGAACCGGCCATTATTGGCCTTCTCGGCGTCAGCATCGGCGGCATCATTATTTCTCTGTACATGCCGTTGTTCGCGATGATCGGAAAATTGGCAGGATAGAAAACCGGTCGCTGTCGTAGTCGCTGGTCGTTGGGCCCAACGTCCCGTCAAGCGGCTAACTCCGAATCTCGCGGACTAGCGACGCATCGCGAACGACCAGCGACGAACGACCAACGACCAACGACCAACGACGAATTCATGCACTCCATCCCCGATGAGCGGAACTGGCTGACCTGGCTGGTGAAGGTTCGCATCCTGATCCTGATGGTCCTGCTCGCCATCGAGCTCGCCGTCATCCGCCTCACTCCCAGCCCGCTGCCCATCATGCCCTTTCTTACCGGCATGGTGCTGTGGTTCGTGCTCTCGCTGTTTTTCCTTTTTCTGGTTTCCGTCTGGACCGAACACCGCCTGCAGGCCATCCTCCAGGTGCTTGCCGATCTGGCCATGGTCACGCTCGTCGTCCATGTCACCGGCGGCATCGACAGCTCGCTGAATTTTCTCTACCCGCTGGTCATCGTGGTCGCCTGCATGCTGCTGCCCCGGGTCTGGGGATACCTCAGCGCCGCCCTGGCCTTCATCCTTTTCGGGACCATCCTCGAACTCGATTACTATCTGGTCATCCCTTCCTATTCGACCACGCATCCCAAGCTCAAAGCGCTGCAGGTAGTAATCTTCGTCAACCTGTTTGCCTACTTCGCCATCGCCTATCTGGCCGGCCTGCTCATGAGCAAGCTGCGCCAGGTGGATTTTCAACTGAAGCATGCCAGCGGCGCGCTCGAAAATCTGCAGGCGCTGCATGAAAATATCGTGCAGTCCATGAGCGGCGGCGTCATCACTACCGGGCTCGATGGACGCATCACGCTGGTCAATCGAGCGGCGCAACAACTGCTCGAAATTCCGAATCCGAGTTGCGCGGCCGCTCCATGGCCGATCTCTTTCAGGACCCGTTGCCCCATTTCGGCGGAGGCCGCGGCGATGCCGAAGTCCGCTACGTGGCCGTTAACGGCTTTCGCAAGACTTTTCGGGTGAGGGTTTCGACGCTCAATCTCAATCCCAGCGCGCTCGATCCCAGCCCGCTCGATCCAGGCACGCTCGATCCAGGCACGCCCAAGCCGACCACCGAAGCGATCTCGGCTTTGTCTACTCCTTTGACGATCTCACCGAAATCCGCCGCCTTGAACGCGAAGTGCGCATGCAAGATCGCCTCGCTGCCGTAGGCCGCCTGGCCGCTGCCATCGCCCACGAAATCCGCAATCCCCTGACCTCGATCGCGGGCTCGGTCAGCATGTTGTCCGATTCGCCCGCCTTGAGTTCCGAGGAGCACCACCTGCTGCAAATTGTCATCCGCGAGTCCGATCGCCTCAACAACATCATCACCGACTTTCTGGCGTACTCCCGAGGCAAGCAATATCGCTTCGAGCGCGTGGATCTGATTCCGCTGCTCCAGGACACGCTGACCTTGCTCGAACACCGCCTGACCGCCGAAAACGCGGGCATCAAGCTCGAGCGCAGCTTTCCGAAATCCGGAGCCTGGGTGCTGGCCGATGGCGACAAGCTCAAACAAGTGTTCTGGAATTTCTGCGAAAACGCCGTCCGCGCCATAAAAATGACGAAGCAAGCCGGAACCCTGACCGTGTCCCTGACCGAGCGCGGGCGGGAATGGGAGATGAGTTTCGCCGACACCGGCCCCGGCATCAACCCGCAGCAGACGGAAAAAATCTTCGAGCCCTTCCAGTCGAACTTCGAAGGTGGAACCGGCCTCGGCCTGGCCATCGTCTACCAGATCGTGCAGGCGCATGAGGGCAAGGTGTGGGCGCGTTCGGAAGTCGGCAAAGGCACCAGCTTCGTCCTGCGCTTGCGGCGCATGGAGGATGCGGATGCGCCGGTCACGGATCGGAATTCCTCCGCGTCCGAATCCGCGCTAACCGCTTGACAGCAGCAGGAGGCCCGCGTGGGTAACATTCTCGTCTGCGACGACGAACGCTCCATCTGCGAACTGCTCGACATTACCCTGCGCCGCGACGGCCACAAAGTTGAAACCGTCACCTCGGGCGAAGCCGCCAAGCGCAAAATCGACAGCGCGCTCTTCGACGTGATCGTTACCGACATCAAAATGCCCGGAGTCGACGGCGTCGAAGTTCTGCGCCACGCCCACCAGATCTCGCCCGAATCCGCCGTCATCCTGATGACTGCGGTCGATGATTACGAAGCCGCGGTGCAAGCCGTCAAAGCCGGAGGCGCGACCGATTACATCCGCAAGAGTCCCGGCCTCGTAGACGAAGTCAAACTGGCCATCGCCCGCTCGCTCTCGAAAGTCTCGCTCAGCCGCCAGAACTTTGCCCTGCGCCGCGACGCGGGCACGCGCAACTCGCTCGACAACATCGTCGGCGTCAGTCCCGCGCTCGAAAAACTGAAGCAAACCATCCGAACTGTCGCCACCACCAGCAGCACGATTCTCGTCTACGGCGAAAGCGGAACCGGCAAAGAACTCGTAGCCCGCGCCGTCCATACCTGCTCGCCGCGGGCCGCCGAAGCCTTTGTCTCGGTCAACTGCGGCGCGTTTCCCGAGACGCTGCTCGAGAGCGAACTCTTCGGCTACGTCAAAGGTGCCTTCACTGGAGCCAACCAGAACCGGCGCGGCCTCTTCGAAGTCGCCGACCAGGGCACAATTTTTCTCGACGAAATCGGCGAGATGACCATGCCCATGCAGGTCAAACTGCTGCGCGTCTTGCAGGAGCGCACCGTACGTCCGGTAGGAGCTACCACCGAAATTCCAGTCGACGTCCGCGTCATAGCCGCCACCAACCGCGATCTCGATCGCCAGGTCACCGAGGGCACGTTCCGCGAGGACCTTTACTATCGCCTGAACGTCATTCCCATTCGTGTGCCCGGATTGCGCGAGCGCCGCGAAGACGTACCGCTACTGGCGAATCACTTCCTGAAAAAATATGCACCCGGAGCCGGCAAGAGCCTTCACGGCGTCGAAGCGAGATCGCTCGAAGCTCTGACCGGATACGACTGGCCGGGCAACGTCCGCCAACTGGAGAACACCATCGAACGCGCCGTGGCGCTAGAAACCACGAGCGAACTCCGAGTCGAGTTACCGGCGGAGCGTCCCAAAGCCCGCGCCGTGGCCGCCGGCGCAGAAATCGCCGCAGGCATGACCGTCGCCCCAGGCGCGGTTCTTCCCGAAGGCGTGAACATGGAAAACTACGTTGAGCAAATCGAGCGCGCTCTCCTGCAATCCGCCCTCTCGCAAACTAACGGAGTGCAGGTCAGGGCCGCCGACGTGCTCGGCATCTCCTACCGCTCGTTTCGTCACCTGATGAAGAAGTACGAGCTGTAGAGAGCATTCAGCACTCAGCGTTAAGTCCTCAGTCCTGTCACCCTCTTCAAGTTGTCATCTCTTCCAGTAAGCCAGCATTTCCCTGACTTTAAGTGACGCGACTGAACGGCTTGCGGCAAAACCGCTCCCAAGCGCGATAAGTGACCTTGAGGGGCGCGGCAACGGTCAAGGCTTTCATGCACTTAGATTTCTTCCTTGACGGAGATTCACTTCCGGAAATACTCCAGCGTTTACTTCGGTTGCCGAATTCTGGCTTGAGGGGGCCGGAATTCGGAGGAGGCGGAATTGGTGTCGCCGCGGAGAAAGCTGCTCGTCCCCTCGAGTTCGCGGTTCCCGCCTGCACCAAAATCCCCTGTTTCCCCGATACTCTGTTGAACCTGAACTTATCGAAAGCTATTCAGTTGGGAGAGATGACTATGTTCCGGTTCAGGCAAGTGGGTGGTGGTCGGATTTGCGGTCTGTATGCTGGCAGCGCAGGAAGCAAAGGCGGCGATTGGATTCCAGCCAGTTTCGCTCCGATGAACTGAAGATGACCAGCGAACCGCTGGCGCCGGGAGCCGCTGCGATCATTCTGTACCGGCAAGTGGACCGGGACGACAATGGCCGCACTTCCCACGAGGACGATTATTTTCGGATCAAGATCCTGACCGAAGAGGGACGAAAGTATGCCAACGTCGAGATTCCGTTCTTGAAGGGAAGACGAGGATGTTGTGAAGGTGAAGGCCCGGACCATCAGACCCGATGGCTCGATCGCAGACTTTGGCGGACAAGTCTTCGAAAAGATATCTGGTGAAGGGAAAGGGAGTGAAGTATCTGGCGAAGACCTTTACCCTGCCGGATGTGCAGGTGGGGAGCATCATCGAATACTCTTACACGATCGATCTGGGCGAATATATGCTCTTCGATTCCCATTGGATTCTGAGCGATGAGCTGTTCACAAAGAAAGCGCAGTTCTCGCTGAAACCCTACCTGGCACCGACCAATCCGCTTTCGCTGCGCTGGAGTTGGCTAGGGCCTGCCCGACGGCGTCCGTTCCCAAGCAAGGGCCGGACCACATCGTACGGATGGAAGCGAACAATATACCGGCGTTCCAGCTGGAAGACTACATGCCTCCTCCCAATGAATTGAAGTCGAGGGTGGATTTTATCTATGAGCAGGGCTACGCGGACAAAGACCAGGACAGTTACTGGAAGCACGTCGGGAAGGATTGGAATGGGTACCTGGAAAGCTTCGTCGGAAAGCGGAAGGAGATGGAGCAGGCAGTCGCGCAGATCGTCTCGCCGAATGATTCGCCGGAAGTGAAACTGCGAAAGATCTATGACCGGGTGCAACAGATCCGGAACACGTCGTACGAGGAGCAAAAAACCGAGCAGCAGGCAAAGCGCGAAAAAGAGAAGTGGCAAGAAAACGTCGAGGACGTTTGGAAGCGGGGCTATGGCACCGGTATTCAGTTGACATGGCTGTTCCTTGGCCTGGTGCGGGCGGCGGGTTTTGAAGCGTATGGATGCTGGGTTTCGGATCGCCAGGAATATTTCTTCAATCCGGTCACGATGCAAAGCGCAAAACTCAACGCTAACGTTGTGCTCGTTAAACTGAATGGGAAAGACCTCTACCTCGATCCGGGAGCCGCCTTCACCCCGTTTGGCCTGCTGACCTGGTCGGAAACGGGCGTCAAGGGATTGCGCCTGGATAAGGACGGTGGAAGCTGGATCCAGACCACGCTTCCGCAACCGTCGGAGTCGCGGATCGAACGCGTGGGAAAGCTGAATCTCTCCGAAACGGGAGATCTCGAAGGAAAATTAACCGTCACCTACATTGGGCTGGAAGCGATGTACCACCGGGTGGAGGAGCGAAACGCGGACGAAGTGGCGCGCAAGAAGTTTCTGGAAGAGTCGGTGACGGAACAAATTCCCGCGGCTGCGGAAGCAGAGCTGACGAACAAACCCGACTGGACCAGTTCGGAAACACCGCTGGTTGCGGAATTTACGCTGAAGATTCCGGGTTGGGCGTCGAGTGCCGGCAAGCGCGTACTTCTGCCCGCCGCGATCTTTACCGCCGGTGAGAAAGGGGTTTTTGAACACGCCAACCGGGTGCATCCTATCTACTTTGAGTATCCGTATCGAGAAAGCTGACGACGTGACCGTCGAGCTTCCGCCGGGATGGCAGATAAGCAGTCTGCCGAGAGCGCAGGACGAGGATGGAAAAGTCATCGTTTACAACCTGAAAGTTGAACAAGGCCCCGGAACACTGCAGCTGACGAGGAAGTTGACTTTCGATGTTGTGCTGGTGCGACCAGAAATACTACGGCGCCTTGCGCAATTTTTTCCAGACGATCAGGACCGGCGATGGGGAGCAGATTGTGCTGCAGCCAGGGGAAATCCATGCCAGCAATTGAACGGCGCGTGCTGCTATTTTCGCTTTGGACTGCGCTGTGGGTGTTCGCGGTTGTGCCGCAAGCTGCGGCTGGGGACGCTCCGCAGTGGATGCACGCACTGGTCGGAGTTACGCTGCCTGCCTATGACGAGAAGACCGACGCGGTGGTGCTGTATTCCGAGACGAACGTGACCGTTCTGTCGGCGGATAAAATCAGGACGCGCGTGCGCCGAGCCTACAAGATTCTCCGGCCCGAAGGGCGGGAACACGGCACGGTGGAAGTTTATTTCAATCCCAGCCGAAAAATCAAAGACTTGCATGGCTGGTGTATCCCGGCCCAAGGCAAGGACTACGAGGTCAAGGACAAGGACGCGCTCGATTTTGCTGCGCCGATTGAAGGCGGCGAACTGGTTTCGGACCTAAGGCGCAGAGTGCTGAACATTCCGGCGCCCGATCCCGGGAACATCGTTGGCTACGAATATGAGGTGGAGGAGCAGCCCTTTTTTTTGCAGGATATTTGGTACTTCCAGGGAACTGATCCGGTGCGGGAGAGCCATTATTCGCTGCAACTTGCCTCCGGGATGGGAGTACAAGGCGTCGTGGCTTTCCTATCGAGAGGTGAAGCCGGCCGAAGCAAGCGGCAATCCGGCGCAATGGGTGGTCAACGACGTAAAAGGGATCAGGTATGAGCCAGAAATGCCACCCTGGAAGGGCGTGGCCAGCCAGATGATCGTGTCGTTTTTCCCGGCGGAAGGAACGTCGCGGAAAAACGAACTGGCAAACTGGGCAAAGCATGGGGAGTTGGTATCAAAATCTGATCAGCGGACGGATGGACGCGTCCGAACCGATCAAACAAGAAGTAATCGCTCTAACCGCCGGGAAAGCCACGCCACTGCAGAAGATGCAAGCCATCGCCGGGTTCGTGCAGCACGATATTCGCTATGTCGCGATCGAATTGGGCATCGGCGGCTGGCAACCGCACGCCGCTCCCGATGTTTTCTCGCACCGCTACGGAGATTGCAAAGACAAAGCGACGTTGATGCGCGCCATGCTGCGCGAGATTGGCGTGGATTCCTATCAGGTAGTCATCAACGCCGAGCGGGGTGCGATCACGCGTGAGATGCCGGCTCACAATGGGTTTAACCACGTGATTCTTGCCATCAAGTTGCCGGACGGCATGAACGATCCGTCGCTGGTCGCAGTTACGCAGGATCCCAAGCTTGGAAGGATCCTGTTCTTCGATCCGACGCGACGAGTTGACTCCCTTTGGGCAAATCGGAGGATATCTGCAAGCGAATTACGGCTTGCTGGTGACGCCGGACGGCGGTGAACTGGTGGAGTTGCCGCAACAGCCGTCGGCGATGAACAGCATCGAGCGCGTGGGCAAATTGACGCTTGATGCCAATGGGACGTTGAAGGGCGATGTCACTGAGGTACGGCTGGGAGATCGAGCCTGGTCGGAACGGGGAGTTTGCGTGCGGTAACGAAAGATACCGATCGCATCAAACCGATCGAAAACCTGCTGGCGGGTTCGCTTTCCAATTTTCAAATTGTGCACGCGAGTGTCGTCAACCTCAACAGACCGACCAGCCTTTTGGTTTCAACTACACCTTCGAGTCTGAGAACTACGCGAAGAATGCCGGGAACCTGCTGCTGGTGCGGCCGCGGGTGCTGGGAAGCAAGTCCTCGGGAGTACTGGAGACGAAGGAGCCGCGCAAATTTCCACTCGAATTCGACGGGCCGGTGCGAGACACCGACAGTTTCGAAATCGCGCTGCCGCCGGGCTATGAAGTGGACGAGTTACCGCCGCCCATGGACGTGGACTACAGCTTCGGCAGCTATCACAGCAAGACCGAAGCGAGCGGGCAGATGTTGCACTACACGCGCAGCATGGAGATCAAGGAACTGAGCGTTCCCGTCAACAAGATGGACGAACTGAAGAAATTCTATCGCATGATCGCTTCCGACGAGCGGAATACGGCAGTTCTGAAGCCGGCTGGAGCCAGCAAGTAGCAGCAAACGAAGACCTACCAACGAAGACTTGCCGAAGAGAAGAAAGTGCAAGTCAGGGCCGCCGACGTGCTTGGCATTCCCATCGCGCGTTTCGTAACTCGATGAAAAAGTACGAGCTGTAGAGATCATCACTCGGCACTCAGCATCCGGCACGCAGCCCTCGGTCGCGGCAAAACTCCGGTTTCGTATCAGGGTATCGCTTTAGCGACACCATAAGTTGTTCGAAATCAGATGCCCCTTTAGGGGCCGGATGCCGAAACTGCGTCCGGCCACGCCCCCTTTTCATCACAAAAAGCCCGTGTCCACCGTCACAGACAGAGATCCCACCGGAGCGGACAATCGAAATCGACCGGGGATTGATAGTCGGAGAGACACTGCAGAGAGATTCTGCAGAGGCGTCCCGTCACAAGACGGACGCCTCGGAATCCGCCCCAGTCACCAGCTCTTTGACAACCGTAAGTCCTTATTCGCTAATATTTTACATATAACTCCCCGCGAATCAATATTTTGGAGTCTGAACACGATGTAACTCGATGATTCCACTCGCGACAGGGGTGGGGGTCCCCATATACTAAATGGTTAACATAGTCCGAGTAACAAGCAGAAATTCATACACTTCATACCGAAGGAGTTTCGAATATGCCCTTATATCCAGAGACTATCGCGCGTTGTCAGCACATCAAAGTTAACGGAACCCAATGCGCATCGCCGGCCCTCCGGCGTCGAGAGTTTTGTCACTTTCACAAACAATATCGTCAAAAACAGCTGCAAATTAACGCCAATATTCAGCGGGAACGATGGAAAATCACCCTTCCCATGCTCGAAGACGCAAATTCCATCCAGATGGGATTGGTCCAGGTGATGCGCTTGCTTGTGACGCAACAGATCGATCGCGGAACGGCTGGAACGCTGCTGTATGCGCTGCAGACGGCTTCGTGCAACCTGAAACGCACATCGTTTGAGCCGGAACCGACGCGGGTGGTGATCGATCCCAATTGCGTGCAGCCGCGTCCCATTGGGACCACGGCATGGTCCGCGGTCGAAGGGCTCGAGTATGACGACTGGCCGAGTATGGGATGTGGCAGAGAAATGACCCAGCAGAGAAGTGCGATGGTGACGGATCGTTTGACCAGATGTTGACTCATCTGATCAATCGTGCCGCCCGCAATACTCCGGCGAAAAGATCGCGAGCCGCGTCGGCGCGTTAGAAAAGCCTAGTCGAAAGCGGAGCGGCGGAGATTTTGCCCCTGCGTGCGCAGAGACAAAATCCCTACACATCAATTCAGACCGCTTCAGACTGTCTCCATGGACGTTTTCGCGAACCTGGGGCAAGATTGCAATCACTTCCCCACTGAGCTAAGTCGCTTTAGGAGGAAATTTATGAAGCAGGCAAAGTGGTTAGTAGCGGTGATTTTGGTGGCACTGACGGGCATGGCGGCTGCGCAATTGAACAGCGGTGCCAAAATCGTGGCCCAGGTGCCGTTTGAGTTCGTGGTGGCAAATAAAATCGTTCCCGCCGGCCAATGCATCGTGTCGGTTGCCACTATGGACGGCAAAACTCTGGCGATCAGCAACGCCGGTTCGAAAGTGAAGCTGTTCTCTTCATCGTCTCGGGCAGATAGCCGGGAAAATGCGGTTCACTATGCTCTGGTGTTCAAGCAATACGGGGACCGTTACTTCCTGTCGGGAATCAAGCTCGAGGGCAGCAAGATGGAATATCGTCTGCCCGAGAGTAAGGCCGAGGCCGAGCTGCGCGCGCAGAACGTGTCCGCCACGGACGAGACTCTGCTGGCGTCATTACAGTAGTTGCGGAGTAGTCACGCAGGGTCGGTGTCCCAGCCATGCTGCGACGTCAGCAATACCCCGTCCAGGCTCTGCCCGGGCGGGGTTTGTCGTTGGTGGATGCGGACGAGGATTGCAAAAAAAAGGCGGGACCGAGGTCCCGCCCGCATGTTGAGTTTTCTCGCGATCGTTACTTGCCGGTTCCGGTCAGCGGTTCCTGCTGCGGACTGCCGGAAGCGTTATCGGTAATCGTAATGTCTCCGTTGCGCACTCCGGTCTGGGTCGGCGTGAAGCTGACCTTGAACTCGCAGGTTGCGTTAGGAGCCAATGCGGTGCCGTTGACGCACGGGGTTATTTTCTTGGTTGCCTTGACCGTTACCAGCGCAAAGTCTCCGCTGGCGGCGATCGTGCTGATGTTCAGCGTCCCGGTTCCGGAGTTGGTGAGAACGACTTTCTTCTTCCCGTTGGTGACGCCAACCAGCACCTTGCCCCACTTCAGCGAGGTTGGATTTAGAGTGACGGCTGGACTACCACCGCCGCCCGAGCCGGCGAGTGCCGTGATCAGGGCGCTGCCATTAGGACTGCCCCAACCGGTTGCCAAATCGAATCCGGTCACTGCCGTGTACCCGTTGCTGCCACTCGTGATGTCGTGGAAATCGGTGTTATAGCTAGCCGAGACACCGATGTTGTACACGGCGGGGTTGATGAAGCCGAGCAGCGGATTGCCGTTGGCCAGCGCCTGTTGATTGATCAGAGCCATATAGCCGGCCCACATCGGTGCGGCAAAGCTGGTCCCGCCGTATTCGTTGGCCGTGCACCCGTCCTGGTCGGCGCAGACGTAGAAAGTAAAATTCGCGTTGGCCGAGACGTCGGGAGCGTTGCGATAGGTCGTGGACCCTTTGTTTTTCGAGTTAATCACACCCGACAACTGTTGCCACGCCGGAATCAGTATGTCGTCAGACGCCCAGAAACCGCCGCCACCGTCGGACCACGCAGCTTCCGAACTCCAGGCGCCACCTGCGCTTTTGGTCTCTAAGTCCGTGCCTCCGACGCTAGTGACGTATGCAGAGTCGCACGGCCAAGTTGGATAGTTCGAGTTGAACTCGCCGTCGTCGCCAGACGCCTGGAAATAGTTCTGTCCCTGCGCCGCCATCTTCTCGAAGTAGGGATCGTCAGTAGAGGGGTCGGACGGGTCCCAGATCCATGAAGCGCTGAGCTGTGCGGGAAGCGGAGTGTCCGTAGACATAGCACCTAAAAGGGCGGTGTCGGTGGACCCCACGTAGAGATAAATAGTGTTCAAGCCCGGTGCCATGCCGGCCGCCTGAGTGATGTCCAGGGTTTGTTCGGTATCGTCACAGCCCTGCGCAGCGATGCATTTGATAGAGGTTCCATCGGTGGAAATGCCTTTTACGGCGGCAGTGAGTGTTTGCCCAGCGTTCTTGTAATAGGTCTTCACATCGGCGATATCGAATCCGGCGTATTCCAGCAAACCCAGGTTCTGGCCGGAGCCGGTGAGAGCGGTCCCGCCGTAGTAGGCCGCGCGCATGTCACTGCCGCAGAAAGAGGCGTCAGGGCAGGAGCCGGTCGTGGCATTGGACTTCGGTTTGATATTTTCGTGCACGAGCGCCGGGCGCGGGATCGAAAAGTTGTCCAGGCCAGAGATGTGCCAGAGGCGGACTGACAAGTCCACCGCGGGTTCGCGATCCGGGGCGTAGAAGGTGCGGTTCTCTGTGGGGTGCTGGTAGAGACCCATGGTGACGTGGAAAGCTTTGTTGATATTCGCGACCGTGCCGCTAAGCTGCACGTCGAAAGCATCGCGGGAGCCGCCAACCACGGTGAAGCCGCTGGCTTTTGCGAAAGCAATGACGGCGTCATAATCTTCCTGGCTGGGACCAAAGCGCTCGGTAAATTGTTGCACGGTCACGAACTGCCGGTAGGAGGAACTCGAAGGATCGTAGAGTTCTTTCAGGAAATCTTCCAACTCGGGCTGGTGGCGCAACGCAAGAACCACGTCAAACCGCATGGACTGGTTTGCGGGGAGATGCCCCACGGACTTTGCCTCCCCGTTGAGAACCGCATCACGCATATGACGGGTCAACAGGGTCTGGGACTGCGCCTGGGAAACAATGCTCATCGCCGAAACTGCTACGACGAGCGTGAACAGGGACACGCTTAATTTTCGAATCACGATTTCTCCTTAGAGATTGTTTTCTAGAAAATCCTTATGGGCGTAGCATGAAGGCAGATTCCCACACCAAGTCTGGTCAGCATGCCGGATTGAAAACCTGGAACCCTCACCGGGGCGGTGAGGGAACTTCTGGTGGAGAGGAGTATACCCCTGGCTTCCGAGAACAACAAACAGAATGTACTTTGTATTCTTACTCTGTTTGACCGGTCTACTATCGTGCGTCGTTTACTGGCAAGTCAGAAGCTGGCGATTGGCTCAGCCTAGAGCAATCATCCGGGATCAGGAGGGTGCCCCGTCCAAGCTCCGACAGCGTCCAAAACTGTAGCAGCCTAACAGCGACACTCCCCACTTTTTCTTAATCGAGCGGCGCGAAGGAGCTGCTCGGTGCGGAGTGGAGGAGTCAATTGGTCGGGGCGCGCGGATTTGAACCGCGGACCCCCTGCGCCCAAGGCAGGTGCGCTACCAGGCTGCGCTACGCCCCGACTGTTTCAAACGTGATTCGATTATAAATGATGGGGTGTGACCTTCGTGACACTCCCCAGAGGTGGAATGCCCACGCGGGCCGCGATCGGACTATAATTTTGCCTCGGAAGTCATGTTCAGTCCACGCTACGCATTGGTAACCTACGTCCGTAATCCGGTTGGCGAGTTCGTCGAACAACTGCGCCGGGAACTCCACCCGACGATCGCTCACATGGCGGCCCATCTCACCATTCTTCCTCCGCGAGAACTGGTGGGAAACGAAGCATCGGCGCTGGAATTCCTGGAAGAAGCTTGCGGCCGCGTGGTTCCGTTCAGTGTCGAACTGGGAGACGTGGAAACATTTCTGCCGACGACGCCGACGGTTTTTATTGAGTTGAAGCGGGCGGCTTATCGGATGCGGGAGCTGCACGATCAACTCGGTTGCGTGGAACTGCGCTGCGAAGAGAGATTGGCCCTATATTCCGCACCTCACGATCATGAAGACGGAAACGGATGAGCAGGCGCGAACGGCGTTGACGCTGGCGCGACAGCGCTGGGCGCAGTTTCCGGGCAAGCGCGAGGTTCGCGTGGAAGAGCTCATGTTCGTCCGCGAGGACGGTGGCCGCTGGCGGGATGTCGCGCCGGTGCCGCTCGGACGCGGCCAGTTGTCATCCAAGTCATAGTCCACAGCAAAACTGGTTAGGCCCGCGCCTGATGCGCGCAAGGTTAACAACAGCGTCCTCACCCGACCCACAAAAACCCCTGAAAACCCAGCAACTAGCGGGCAGTTTCACGGATCGGCAGGACATGTACTTTCTGGCCGTTGCCAAGCCCATTAGCCGGATTACCATAGATTTAACGGGCTGCACGCCAGCGCCGGCTCCCAGGCTGAAGGTGCTTTCGGAAGAGAGAATATGCAAATTGGGGTCTATGGATCCGGCTACCTCGCCACCGTTATTTCCGCCTGTCTCGCCGATTTCGGCACTCCCGTTTGCTGTTGCCACGCCGACGGCACGCGCATCATGGACGTGGCCAAAGGCAACATCCCTTTTTTCGAAAAAAATCTTCAGGAAGTGATTCGGCGGAACGTGCGTTCGGGAAGGCTGATTTATTCGGCGGATCCGGAAGACCTGGCGCGGCGAGCGCAGGTGATTTTTCTGGCGGAGGATTCCGCGCAGGGACTGGAAGCAGTCGCGCTCCGTCTGGCGGCTGCGGCGGGGCGCTTCCAGGTGCTGTCGATCGTGACACCGGGCCGCGTGGGTTCGACCACAAAGATTGAAAAAATCCTGCGGGAAAAAGGGCTGAAGAGCCTGCTGGTGTGCCAGCCGATGTTCTTCACCAACGGATGCGCAGTGGAAGACTTCAACTGGCCCGACCGCATCATTCTCGGAACGCCGTCAAGCGAAGCCGTCTCTTCGCTGAAACAGATCTTTCATCCGCTGGTGATGCGCGGAGTTCCCGTGCTGGTTACGAATTATGAAACGGCGGAACTGGCGCGGGAAGCGACGACGGCGTTTGTTGCTACCAAGATTTCGTTCATCAATGAGATTGCGAGCCTGTGCGAACACGTAAACGCCGATGCCGTCAGCCTGTCCCTCGCCCTGGGGCTCGACAAGAAAATCGCGCCGCGCTGCCTGCAACCGGGCGCCGGCATGGGTGGAATTTTTGCCGAGAGTGATATGGAATCGATCACCGGACTGGCGCGAGAGAATCGGGTCGACTTGAAAGTGCTGAACGCCGCCCGCGAGGTGAACACCAGTCTGGCGAGCCGGCTTATGCAGAAAGTAGCGGCCGCGATCGATAGTGTGCAGAACAAGGACGTCGGCATTCTGGGCCTGTCTTTCAAGCCAAACACCAACTCCGTGGCAGGATCGGCTTCGCTGCAACTGGCGCAGAGCCTGCTGGCCGGAGGAGCGCGGGTGCGAGCTTACGATCCAGTGGCGATGCCCGACGCGCGGTTGCAACTCAATGGCATGGTCAAGTACTGCGAATCAGCGTACGGCGTCGCCGAAGGCGTGGATGCCCTGATCGTGGCCACGGGCTGGCCGGAGTTCCGCGCGCTAGATTTCGTGAAGATCCGCCACCTGGTGAAACAACCGATCATCATCGACACCAAGAATTTGCTCGACTCGTCGCGCCTGCGCGCCATGGGGTTCCAGTACATGGGCGTGGGGCGACCGTAGCAGGGTGGGGAGAAAGTCGTCGCCAGCGGGTAAAAAGGTGACTCATCGGCATTTTTTGGAGTTGGAGTATGTCAAACGTAATCAACGCAGGACGATACTTCTCGAACGGTGCCGCTCGGAAGTCCTTCAATTAGCGATAAATCCCGACCTTGCTATGGAGTCAGAGAAACTCATTATCCCTTGGGCCCTGGACTTTGGTTTGCAACAAAGATCGCCATCCTGGGTTTTAATAATTACGCCCAACAGAGTCCGGGCAGACGGGGAGATATTGCTCGTTTTCGGGCCCCGATACAAGGAGAAATAACTATGTCTCTTCGTTCAAAACTTCGCAACTTGCTCGCAGCTTCTTTGATCGTAGCGCCGGTGCTTACTCTGCCTGTCGCGCAGGCACAAATCGGCATCGCTCTCTCTATCCACGTTGCTCCTCCGGCGTTGCCGGTGTATGAGCAGCCCGCGCTGCCCGCGGCGGGTTACCTTTGGACTCCCGGTTACTGGTCCTACGGGGATGCGGGCTACTTCTGGGTTCCGGGAGTCTGGGCGCAACCTCCCAGTGCCGGTCTTCTCTGGACGCCTGGCTACTGGGGCTATACGGGCGGAGTGTATGGGTGGCACGGCGGCTATTGGGGTCCGCATGTTGGGTTCTACGGCGGCGTTAATTACGGCTTCGGCTACGGCGGTGTCGGCTTCGCTGGCGGCGAGTGGCGGGGCGGAGCATTCGCCTATAACAGTGCAGTGGCGAACTTTGGAAGCGTACATGTGACCAATGTCTATGAGAACCGCACCATCGTGACGGAAAACACGATCGTGAACGCCAACCACATGAGCTTCAATGGGGGCGAGGGCATTCAGGTGCATGCGACGGCGGTGGAGATGCAGGCCGCCAACGAGCGCCACTTCGACCCAACTCCCAATCAGGTGCAACACGAAAGCTTTGCCGCGCAGGACCGCGCGCAGCTGGCTTCCGTGAATCAAGGACGTCCAGCGACCATGGCGAGTTCGAATGTAAACGCATATCACGCGGTGGCGCAGCAGCACGCGCAGTCGCAGCCCATCTCGTCCGCCGATCGCTCGGTGGGGCGCAACTACAATCCCAATACTCGTGAGGCCAATCAGGACCAACGCATCGCCAACGGCCTGCGCAGCGGCCAGATGACTTCAGGCGAGGCGGCCCGCGCCGAGCGCACGCAGTCCAACATTGACCAGCAGGTGCACAACGATCGTGAGGCAAACGGTGGCAAGCTTACGGGTCAGGAGCGTCAACAGATCAACGGCGAGCAAAATGCCGCCAGCCGTCAGATCTACGACGAAAAGCACAACGCGAATACCGTGAAACCGAACGAAGTCGACGACCGGGAAGCCAACCAGCAGCAGCGCACCGCCAATGGACTGCGCAGCGGCCAGATGACTTCCGGCGAAGCGGCCCGCACCAACCAGAACCAGGCTCAAGTTGCCCAGCAGGTTCACAATGAACGCACGGCCAACGGCGGCGCGTTGACCGAGCAACAGAAGCAACAGGCCAACCATGAAGAAAACAAGAATAGCAAGCAGATCAATAATGAGAAGCACAACAACAACAAGTCGAAGCCTTCCAAAGAGCGCGACCGTTAAACCATAGCAAGAGCCCTAAGATCGAACGTGCCGCCACTGTAGGCGGCCGTTCGATTTTGGACGAAAGTGCCCACCTTAAGATCACCTCGAACGTCTTTGGGCACGAGTTCATCCAAGCGGGAATACAGAAGAGACCTTCCCGTAGGAGGAATCGCCGCTCGCCTGAACGAGCTTCCCCTTGACGCCATGTTTACGAGGCAGCTAGCGTTCTCCGGGCGTCGGCTGCAACAGCTGTTCGGCGGCATTCCCGAGCCATCGGATCCACGAGTTGTCGCTGGTTGAAATCCGGCAATCTTCAGTGCGTCTCTGCTTTTGGCTGATTACCGGCCCGGTCACAGGTGTAGGCCAAGCTCGACCAGTGCCAGCGATTGTCCCCCGGCATGTGCTTTTCGATATCCCCCGAACTCGCCACGTAGATGAACTTGCCAAAAGGATCTACGGTCACGGAGTAAGTAAATTCCTCATTTGAAGGCACCCGGAGGTTGGCGATTTGAGGATGAGTAAGCCGACCAAGGATGCTGCCTTCGCGCTTGAATCGTTCTTCCGTCCCGTGTCCGGCGAGCGCGATGTTCACGAACTTCACTGCGGCTTCCCGCTCGAACCTGCCGTCACTGCGACGGGCGAGCCAGACGCTTCCCATTCCGCCCTGGCCAATCTGCGCGATCAAAGTGTACGGACCAAGTGCCTGGCCCGCGAGTCCTTTGGAGTTCGGTAATGCGAATCGCCCATTCTCCAGAAAACCTTCCTGCGCCAGCGCCCGGTGTTCATCGAGAAGTGCTCCCAACTGCGCAGCCAGTGCGGGATCTTGCTCGCCGAGCGATGACAGCCACGCGGCACGCGCATCGTCGGTTATAGCGAGCGCCTGATCCAAATATGGACTTAGAGCCTGCCACTGATCGGGCTGAGTGCGGACATCGCGATTCCTCAGAGCGACAAATCCGCCCGAATTTTTCTATGAAGATAAATTCGCGCTTTCTCCCAGTTCCGTTGCACCGTACGTTCTGACACGTCCCGCATGGCCGCGATTTCCGCGAACGAGAAGCCGCAAAAGAACTTCAAGTCGACGATCTCGGCGAGGGCAGGTTCCACTTTGCCAAGCTCGTCTAACGTTTCGCTGATTCCGGCAAGCTCTCGGTGATCCACCGCGTTCGCCATCGCTGTGGTGCCCAGCGAAGTAATCTCGAACAGGCCGCCGCGCTTCTGGGCGTGCCGTTCTCGGGCATGGTCGATGATCAGTCCTCGCATCACCCGAGCCGCATATCCCATGAATCGTGCCTGGTCGGGAAACGATGGGCCGTCGCGCGCAGCCAGGTCCAGGTACGCTTCGTGGAGGAGGGTTGTGGCGCTCAGGCTCACCTTTAAGCCATGTCGACCGAGTTCACGCTTGGCCAGCCGATGCAACTCGGAATAAAGAGCAGCAAATAACGCTTCCGCGGCGGGCCTGTCCCCTCGTTCGGCTGCGACAATCAGCGAAGAGATTGCCGATCCCATATCCGCCTCCCGGGCTGCGCACGTTCGAACACTCGATGTAGTGATGTAGTCAGCAATCCGGAAGTAATCTAGGAATCTCACGGGGCTTTCCCCTCGCGGTCCCGAAACGGGCTTCTCGGAAGTTTGCGAGCGACCGCAAGCCCAAACAGCTTATGCGCAGTCCCTTCGCTTTGCTGTTTTGCCTAACTGGCTTTCTCGTGAATGGGTTGGTTTATAATGCTCTATCTGCGGTGGGAGTAGCTCAATCGGTAGAGCATCGGACTGTGGCTCCGACGGTTGCGGGTTCAATTCCCGTCTCCCACCCCAATGTTTCCGCTCGGCATTTTCCGGAAAAACGGCTGCCTGCAGTAAACCCCAAGAAAAAAGGCGGGACCGAAGTCCCGCCAACTTTGTTCGTGGTTGCTCGCTAGAGTTACTTGCCAGTTCCGGTCAGCGATACCTGTTGCGGGCTGCCCGGAGCGTTGTCGGTAATCGAAACGGCTCCAGTGCGCACTCCGGTTTGAGTCGGAGTGAAGGTGACTTTGAACTCGCACGTGGCGCTGGGAGCCAGCGCGGTGCCGTTCACGCACGGAGTTACCGTCTTGGTAGCTTTGACTACTTTCAAGGCGAAGTCGCCGCTAACCGCGATTGTGCTGATGTTCAGCGTCGCAGTTCCGGAGTTGGTGAGAATGACCGGCTTCGCTCCGCTGGTCGTGCCCACGGCGATCTTGCCCCATTTCAGGGAGGTGGGATTCAGAGTCACGGCTGCTCCGCCGCCGCTGGAGTTCACGGTGAGGCTGAGCGTCGTGGTGTTGGTCAAACTACCCGAGGTGCCGGTGATGGTCACCGTCACCGTTCCCGTCGCTGCCGTAGCACTGGCGGTCAAGGTCAGCGTGCTGGTTGTCGTGGCGGGATTCGGGCTGAACCCTGCCGTAACACCGCTGGGGAGGCCTGAGGCAGCAAGAGTGACACTGCCACTGAATCCGCCCACCGGAGTGATGGTGATGGTGCTCGTGCCGTTGCTGCCCTGCGTGATAGTCACGCTGGTCGGATTGGCGGAGAGCGTGAAATTCGGCCCGCCGGCTGCAGCCAGTGCGTTGATCAGGCCGGACCCGTTCGGACTGCCCCAGCCCGTCGCCAGATCGTAGCCGGTTTCTGTGGGAAGGCCGTTGCTGCCGCTGACGATGTCGTGGAAATCGGCGTCACTGTTCCCCAGATTCAGCGGATAAATCGTGGGATCGATGAAGCCGGGACGCCGCAACGCCGTTGGCAGCCGCCTGTTGATTGGCAAGAGCCAGGTAGCCGGCCCACATGGGCGCGGCAAAGCTGGTCCCACCATATTCGTTTTCACGTGCAAGTAGTTTGGTCGGCGCAGACGTAAAAGGTGAAATTCGCGTTGGCCGAGACGTCTGGAACGTCCCTATATTTGGTGGATCCCTCGTTTTGTGTAGTGATCACGCCCGCCAGTTGCTGCCAGGTGGGAATCGCGACGTTGGTTCCCCAGCCGCCGCCGCCGTCAATCCATGCAGTTTCCGATTTCCAGGGGCCGCCTGCGCTTTGGGTCACTAAGTCCGTGCCGCCGACCGCGATGATGTATTGAGAATTCGCCGGCCAGGGAGCCTTCCTTCATAGTCGGCCACTATCGCCTGTCGCCTGAAAGTAGCTCTGGCCCTGCGACGCCATCTTCTCGAAGTAGGGATCGTCCGTGATGGGGTCCGGCGGGCTCCAGGTCCACGAAGAGCTCAAGTTCGAAGGCAATGGAAAGCTGGTAGACATGCCGCCCAATATGGCGGTGTCGCTGTTCCCAACGTACACGTACACCGTGGTTACGTTCGGGGCCATGCCGCCTGCTTGGGTAATGTCAAGGGTCTGTTCCGTATCGTCACAGCTCGGCTCGGTGCAATTGATGCTGGTTCCGTCCGTGGAAATGCCCGTGACAGCGAAGTTTCTGGTTTGTCCGGCATTCTTGTAGTAGGTGTTCACGTCGGCGATATCAAATCCTGCGTACTCCAGCAAACCGATGTTCTGGCCTGAGCCGGTGAGAGCGGTTCCACCGTAGTAGGCTGCGCGCATGTCGCTGCCGCAGAAAGACGCTCCAGGTCAGGAGCCAGTCGTGGCGTTGGACTTCGCCTTGAATTCTCTGTGCACGAGCGCGGACGCGGGAATCGAATAGTTGTCCAAACCCGAGATGTGCCAGAGTGAGAACGGCAGATCTACTGTGGGCTCGCGGTCGGGAGCGTAGAAGGTGCGGTCTTCGGTGGGATGCTGGTAGACACCCATGGTCACATGGAAGGCTTTCTCGATTGCGCCGACCGTGCCCTTGAGCTGTACGTCGAAAGCATCACGAGAGCCGCCAACCACAGTGAAGCCGCTGGCCTTTGCGAAAGCAATGACAGCGTTATAGTCTTCCTCGCTGGGACCAAACCGTTCGGTAAACTCCTGCACGGTTATGAATTGCCGGTAAGAGGAACTGGAAGGATCGTAGAGTTCTTTCAGAAAGTCTTCCAATTCGGGCTGATGGCGCAGCGCCAGAACAACGTCGAAGTGCATGGATTGTGTCGCTGGTAGCCTTCCGAGGGACGGTGCCTGCCCGTTGATGACGGCGTCACGCGTGTGACGTGTCATCAAAGGCAACGGCGCTGCCTGGCAAATGATATTCGCGCCCGACACCATCGCGGCGAGCGTGAGCAGGAATACGCTGAGTCTTCGAATCATGGTTTCTCCTTGGTGTAGTTTGGTGCCAATTTCTTGGAAGATTCTTTGTGTCCGTAGCATGGCACCAGAGCCCACACTTCTACACCTGGTCAGCATGCCTGATTGAACCCGGGACCCTCGCCCGGGGGTGGTGAGGGTACTTCTATCGCGGCTGAGTTTATACCTAGACGTTAGTGGAAAACAATCAAAATTCGCGCCGCACACGTATTAAACCTATTGCTCCCGAGCGCAAGTTGAATTCCACGCCGGATGCGCGTAAAACGTGCCGGCAGCTTGGCTTGCGGCTTGTACGGTATGCAAGAGAATGCACATGTGGGATAAATTGTGTTGCACAAATGGAGATTTCTTGAGGAGATGAGTTTCTGCGAGACCGGGTTAGAGAAATAATGGTGCGATTGCAGAAAGAAAAAAAGGCGGGACCGGAGTCCCGCCTGTATGTTCAGTTTTCTGTTCAGTTACTTGCCAGTGCCGGTCAGCGATACCTGCTGCGGACTGTCAGGCGCGTTGTCGGTAATCGTGACGTCTCCGTTGCGCACTCCAGTTTGGGTCGGCGTGAAGCTGACTTTAAACTCGCAAGTTGCGCTCGGAGCCAATGCGGTGCCGTTGACGCACGGAGTTATCTTCTTCGTTGCTTTGACCGTTACCAGTGCGAAGTCGCCGCTGGCGGCGATCGTGCTGATGTTCAGCGTCGCGGTTCCGGAGTTGGTGAGAATGACTTTCTTCTTTCCGTTGGTGACGCCAACGAGCACCTTGCCCCACTTCAGCGAGGTCGGCGTCAGCGTGACGGCTGGACCACCGCCGCCTCCCGACCCGGCCAGCGCGTTGATCAGCGCGCTTCCGTTCGGACTGCCCCAACCGGTTGCCAAATCATAGCCGGTTACTGCCGGATAGCCGTTGCTGCCGCTGGTGATGTCGTGGAAGTCCGCGTCATAGCTCGAACTCAAACCGATCGTATAAATGGCCGGGTTGATGAAGCCGAGCGTGGGGTGGCCGTTGGCAACCGCCTGTTGATTGACCAGAGCCAGATATCCGGCCCACATCGGCGCCGCAAAGCTGGTTCCACCATATTCGTTGGCCGTGCAACCGGACTGGTCGGCGCAGACGTAAAAAGTGAAATTTGAGTTTGCCGAAACGTCTGGGGCGTTGCGGTAGGTTTGGGAACAGTTCGAGCAGCCGGCCGCCGTGGCTGTCTGCCACGAAGGAATCGGAATATGGTTCGGTGAAATGCCACCGCCGCCGTCAGACCAGGCGGTTTCCGAACTCCAGGGACCAGCAGCACTTTTGGTCTCTAAGTCCGTCCCGCCAACCGACGTTAGATACGCGTCATCTGCCGGCCACCGTGCCGGGCCCCACTTCCCGCTGTCGCCCGCCGCGTCAAACAAGTTCTGACCCTGCGCCGCGAACTCCTGGAAGATCGGATCGAGTGTCTTGGGGTCGGCCGGGCTCCAGTACCACGAACTGCTCAACTGTGCGTTAAGCGGGTTCGCGGTAGCCATGGCGTTAAAAATCTTGGAATCGGTGGACCCTACATACATCACCAGGCTGGACAGGCCTGGGGCCATGCCGAGTGCCTGCGTCATGTCCAGGGTTTGTTCGGTATCGTCACAAGTCGGCTCGGTGCAGTTAACCGAAGTTCCGTCCACCGACACCAGAGTGATGGGGACATTGTTCGTTTGCTTAACGTTCTTGTAATAAGTAGTCAGGTCGGCCAAATCGGTACCGAGGTACTCGAACAAGCCAACCGACTGGCCGGCACCGGTGAGCGCCGTTCCGCCGTAGTAGGCCGCACGCATGTCGCTGCCGAGAAAAGACGCACCGGGGCCGGAGCCAACCGTGGCGTTGGACTTGGCGTTGCCATTCGAGCGCCGGAAGAGGGGACGCGGAATCGAAAAGTTGTCCAGACCGGAGACGTGCCACAGCTTGGAACGACGTGTCCGTAGTGGGCTCCCGGTCCATAGCGTAGAATGTGCGCTTCTCGGTGGGATGCTGGTAAATGCCCATGGTCACGTGGAAGGCTTTCTCGATGCTGGCCACCGACCCCGTCACATCCACGAGCATGCGATTGCTGGAGGTTTCCTTAACCGTGAAGCCGCTCGACTTCGCGAAAGCGATCAGGGCGTCGTAATCTTCCTGGCTGGGACCAAATCTCGCTGTGAACTCTTCCACCGTGAGGAAATGCCGGTAGGAAGAGCTGGAGGGATCATAAAGTTCCTGCAGGAAGTTTTCCAACTCAGGCTGATGGCGCAATGCCAGCATAATGTTGAAGCGCATGGTCTGGGTTGCGGGAAGCCGTCCGACGGACTTTGCCTCTCCACTGGCAACCGCATCACGCGTGTGACGGGTCATCGTTGGCTGCGGCGCTGCTTGGCAAACGACATTCACGACCGACACCATCGCGGCGAGCGTGAGCAGGAATATGCTGAGTCTTTGAATCATAATTTCTCCTTGGATGTAGTTTGGTGCCAATTTCCTGGAAGATCCTTCGGTCCGCAGCATGGCACCAGAGCCCACACTTCTATTCCTGGTCAGCATGCCTGATTGAACCCGGGATCCCTCGCCCGGGGAAGTGGTGAGGGATTTCTATCGCCGTGAGTTTATACCTGACGCTGGCGGAAGACAACCAAAATTTTCGCCGCGATGTGCAAAACCTACTGCTGCCGCTCGTAGTGGAATCGCACGCCGTGCCGGCCGAAACGCGCCAGC
The DNA here is from genome assembly GCA_963826845.1 of uncultured Acidobacteriaceae bacterium. Taxonomy (GTDB): domain Bacteria; phylum Acidobacteriota; class Terriglobia; order Terriglobales; family Acidobacteriaceae; genus Acidiflorens. Next base: position 93,447 of record CAWGYS010000006.1, on the reverse strand, counting down.
GGCGCGGCTTACGGGTCAGCACAGTGTGCAAGGGAATGCACATGCGGGGAGGAATTGTGTCGCACGTCCGAAGATCGATTTGAAGACGCGGATTCTTCAGGGCGAAGACGGTGTCCGGCAAGACAACAACAACAAAGAGAAAAGACTCAAGTCAGCGCAACGTCATCGGGGCAGCACATGGTCAGCTGCGCGCGCCGACCTCTTCTTTTTCCTTGTCTTTTTCTCTGGCCGCGTAGTGGGACTCGACGTAGTCGTCGAGAATCTTGATGAATTCGGCGACGATCTTGTCGCCTTTGAGGGTGGTGAACAGGCGGCCATCCACGTAGACGGGGGCTTTCGGTTCTTCGAAGGTTCCGGGCAGAGAAATTCCCAGGCTGGCGTGCTTCGATTCTCCGGGGCCGTTGACCACGCAGCCCATCACGGCGACTTTCATTTCTTCCACGCCAGTGTAACGGCCCTTCCAGATCGGCATCTGCTCGCGCAGATAAGTTTGGATCTGCTCCGCCATTTCCTGGAAGAAAGTGCTGGTGGTGCGTCCGCATCCGGGGCAGGCGGTGACTTGCGGCGTGAAGCTGCGAATACCGAGCGATTGCAGAATCTGCTGCGCCACGCGAACTTCTTCGGTGCGATCGCCTCCGGGCGCCGGGCGTAAGCGAAACGCGGATGGTGTCGCCGATGCCTTCCTGCAGCAACACGGCCATCGCCGCGCTGGAAGCGACGATGCCTTTGGCTCCCATGCCGGCTTCGGTTAATCCCAGATGCAGTGGATACTCGCAGCGCGCGGCCAGGATGCGGTAAACGTCGATCAGATCCTGCACGCCGCTGACTTTGGCGCTGAGGATGATCTGGTCGGGGCGGAGGCCGTGCTGCTCGGCCAGTTTGGCCGAACTTAGCGCGCTGACTACGATCGCTTCCATGGTCACTTCGCGCGCGTCTTTTGGCTCGGGCAGAAGCGAGTTCTCGTCCATCATTTTGGTCAGCAATGCCTGATCGAGCGAACCCCAGTTCACGCCGATGCGCACCGGTTTCTGGTACTTCACGGCAACCTCGATCATGGTGCGGAAATTGTCGTCGTCCTTGCGTCCAATGCTGGAATTGCCCGGATTAATGCGGTACTTGGCCAGGCCCTCGGCGCAGCCGGGATACTTGGTTAGCAGGAGGTGTCCGTTGTAATGAAAGTCGCCGACGATGGGCACCCGTACGCCTTGCTTTTCGAGGCCCTCGACTATGTGGGGGATGGCTTTAGCGGCATCGTCGTTGTTGACGGTTACGCGAACTACTTCGCTGCCAGCCCTTGCCAGGGCAGCCACTTGTTTTATGGTGCCGGGGATGTCGGCAGTGTCGGTGTTGGTCATGGACTGCACCATAACTGGTGCATTGCTGCCCACGCGAACACCGCCAATCGCGGGCGGTGAAGGTTTTTCGACGCTTAATTTCAGCCATGTTGTAAGGTCTATTTTAAACCAGGGATGGGAAAAGCGCGAGAATGGGGCTGATCGGCGTCAATCGAAAAGCTCGCTGTGCGAACCGAGACGCACGAGTTGGAGCGCGTCCGCATCCGGCTTGCGGTAGATCAGCAGCAGGTCGGGCTTGAGGTGACACTCCGATAGTCGCGCCAGTCTCCTGTCAGAGCATGGTCGCGATTTCTTTCAGGCAGAGGCTTGTCTTCGGCGAGCAAGGGATACTGCGGATACCAACACCACTTCCAGTTCGCGGCCATGGTGCCTTCTCAATTTCGCGCTTAAAATCTCGGCGGAAAGCGTTGGTTCGTTCAATCCTCCGCATTCAAATCGGCCATCAAGTCGGCAACGTTGCGGAACGAAGACAGTTCCGCCATGGCGCGCTTCGTGCATCGCGGCAGCGGTTGCGGCGTTGGGAGTTTTTACTTCGAAGGGCAGCGATTTTTCAGCCGCCACGCGTGTCAGCAGTACGCGAACCGCATCCGACACGGAAAGACCCATGGCTGCCAATGCCTTGGCGGCCCTTGCTTTGGTCCGCTTGTCAATGCGAACGTGAACCATCTCTGTTGTGGCCATTTTCATCTCTGAGATACATTGTAACTCATGCAGGAGTAATCAGTCAACGATACCCGGGGCCCTGGAGCCTGCTCTGACTTTCCAAGGGTTCGAGACCGTTCTTCTGGACGCTGGGCGGACGGATCCAGGGACAGTCTCCGCGCTCCTCCTGTCCCGGCGATTTCGTACTTCGTCTAAGTCGTTGTGTTTTGTTTGATTTATGGATATGCACAACAAATATGTACGTACGAAAATACCTGCAAAGTGTTTCACGCGCCACACGGTGCAGTCCTACGGCATCCGGGTAAGCCCGGGCAGTGTTTTGACCAGGTCGTTGTAGATCACCATCACGGCGAAGAGCACCAGAAAATACGAACGCGGCCTGATAAATGCGTTCTTTGATAGGCAGGCTGATTTCTTTCTGCATCAGGCTCTCGATGAACAGCAGCAGAATCACGCCGCCGTCGAGGATGGGAATGGGCAGCAGGTTCATGATGCCCAGGTTCAAGCTGATGGCGGCTGTGATTCGCAGCAGCGGACGCCCAGCCCTTTTCGCGGGCCGCCTCGCCGACGTCGCGGCCGATGCCGATGGGGCCGTCAACCTGACGCATGGAAACTTTGTGCTGCACCATCTTTTGCAGCAACTCCAGAATCAGGAACGAATTCTTCTTGTTTTCCGACAGGGATTGCTTCATCGCTTCCGCAAAATTAAGCTTCACAACTTTGGTCGGAACGCTGGCGACGCCGATGCGATACGCAGATTCCTGCCCGGATTGTCCGAGAGGGTCGAGCACCGGCTTCACCGTGAAGGTCTCTTTCTGGCCATTGCGGAAAACGCCCAGCACCAGCGGCTGATCCTTGGTGTGGTTCAGCATCTGGATCAGCGCTCCGCACGATGGGAATGTCCTGGCCGTTGGCGGTGAGAATCTGGTCCCCTACCTTGATTCCGGCGTTGTCGGCGGGCATCCCGGGCTCGACCAGCGTCAGGGTGGTGCTCGGATTCTTTCGGCACCCAACCGATGTCGCCGTATTGATTCGAGCCCATGGGCTCTGGGGTCAGCACTTTCGTCGATGACTTTGCCGTCGCGCTCAATGCCAAATTTCAAAGGCTGATTGCGGACTGAGCATCGCCTTTGACGTCCACTTGCTCCCAATTGGGATTCTCGATGCCATCGACGCTGAACAATCTTGTCGCCGATCTGAATGCCGGCTTTTTGCGCGGGAGTGTCGGGATTCACCCATCCCACGACCGTCGGTTCATCGAGCACGGCGGGGTATTCGTAGTGCACCATGTAGACGCCGGTGAGCAGTCCGATAGCGAGAACGATGTTCATGGTCGGCCCGGCTATGGCGATGATGAAGCGCTGCCAGCGCGGGTGGGACAAGAAACTCCCCCGGATCGCCGGTGCGATCGTCCATGGGGTTTTCGCCGGACATCTTGACGTAACCGCCGAGCGGAAGAGCGCTGATGCGATAGTCGGTTCCGTTCTTGGTAAAGCCCAGCAGACGCTTGCCGAAGCCGATGGAAAAGACTTCAACGCGAACCCCAAAAAACTTGGCGGCCGCGATAGTGGCCGAACTCATGAATCAGGATGAGGAATCCGAGAACGATCCCCATGTCAAAAATGGTATGAAGGATGGACAAAATTTGCGGCATATTATCTCAGACTACTCCAAATCTCCGGTTAGGAAATGGCCCTGATGGGCGATCCCTTTTGGCTGTACTGCTTCACCTTTTCTCTTGCCAAAAGGCGGGCCTCGGTATCCAGCGCAAGCACTTTATGTATAGATTCCAAATGGGCGGCTGGCGTTGCAGCCATCACTTCCTCAATGATCCGCGGGATGTCTTCGAACCCGATCTGCTCCTCCAGAAACGCCGCCACCGCGACCTCATCGGCGGCGTTCAGGGCGATGGTCTTGGTGCCTCCCGGCAGCCGCTGCTTCGTAAGCTAAACGAAGACAAGGGAATTTACTCACATCCGGGGGGGAGAAATCCAGATGCCGTAAGTCACTTATCGAGAATCGCAAGTCGGAGGGGATACGCTCCGGGTAGGTCAGCGCATACAAAATGGGCAGACGCATGTCGGTGACAGAGATTTGGGCGAGGATGCTGCCATCCACGAATTCGACCATGGAATGGATTGTGGACTGCGGATGCACCATGACCTTCACCCGCTCAGGCGGAACGTGGAACAAGCGGCAGGCCTCGATCACCTCGAACCCCTTATTCATCAATGTTGCCGAGTCGATGGTGATCCTTTTTCCCATTTTCCAGGTGGGATGATTGAGCGCCTGTTCGCACCGTAATTGATGCAAATTCCGACTTGGGAGTGGTCAGAAACGGACCGCCGGATGCGGTCAGCCAGATGCGCTCGACCTCGTTGACCTTGTCATCCATTCGGCCGCCGCGCAGGCACTGGTGGATGGCGTTATGTTCGCTGTCAATCGGCAGTAGCGGCTTGCCCTGCTTGCGGGCCTCGGCGGTGATCAACTCGCCCGCCACCACCAGGCATTCCTTGTTGGCCAGGCCAACGGTTTTGCCGGCGCGGACCGCTTCGTAGGTCGCCTCCAGGCCGGAGACACCGACGATGGCACTGACCACGAAATCCACCTCGGGATGGGTCGCCACCCGAACCGTGCCCGCGGAGCCATGGACGACCTCGATCTCGGAGAGGCCTGCACCGCGGAGTTTGGCGCGAAGCGTCTGTGCGGCGGACTTCGTCCGCCAGCGAGACGACTCGCGGCTTCCAGCGCAGGGCTTGCTCCAAGGCGAGTTCGGCGTTGTTGCCGGCCGCCAGCGTCGAGACCTGAAAGCGGTCGGGATAGCTCTCGACCACACTCAAAGTGCTGCGGCCGATCGAGCCGGTCGAACCCAGGATGGCGATGCGTTTCATGCGGAAGTCAGCGCAGTAGGTTCTATTGTACGGGATGTGGGCAGTCAGATCCCAACGAGAACGGTTCTAGCAAACTCAACGTCAGCGTGTAACATAGCAGCATCGTCTGCGCTGACCCAGGAACCGCTGCTGGTTCGCGAACGAACTAAACCGCCAACCGGCCTGCTGCATCGGAGTTAAGCCATCGAAGCCAAACCTAGTCATTTGTCGCGGAGCATGGAGAATCAGGAATCTCCACAGCGCATCGTGATGTGCGGCGTGTCTCCTGGTTGCCGTGTCTTACCTTGTCGCCAGACTCGGCGGAGCTCTGATAGTACGGCCGCAAATGGTCTCGCCACTTTGGCTGGGAAACGTGCTGCTGGCGTCGGTGCTGTTGCTGGTCCCTCGAAGGTTCTGGCCAGTTCTTCTGCCCGGCAGGCGTTGCGGGATTTTTCCTCTACGACCTGCAGGCGGGCGAGCCCATTCGTTCCCTGGTTTCGTTCATTCTGTCTACTACGGCAGAAGTCCTCACCGCCGTTTTGTGTCTTAGCCGCGCATTCGACGGCGTGCCCCGGCTGAATAGCGTGAAAGCCCTGGCCAAGTACGCATTCTACGCGGTGTTTCTGGCTCCTTGCGTGGGAGCATTCTTCGGCGCGTTCGCCACCAGCGGCCACTATTGGGCGAGTTGGAAGGTGGCGTACTTTTCAGAGGCGATAGGATTCCTCACTCTTATGCCCGCCATTCTGGGTTGGGCCAGAGAAATTCCAACTTGGGCAAGCAAACCGCGGGCTCATTACCTGGAAGCAACCGTACTGTTGGGTGCCCTGGTTATTTTTGGACGTCTCGCTCTAGCCGCTCCCGGGGATAGCAGCCATCCAGCATTGCTTTATTCTCTTGTGCCGCTGCTGCTGTGGTCCACTTTGCGTTTCGGATCGACCGGGGTCAGTACTTCGATGGTTGCGGTTGCCTTTGTCTCGATTTGGGGCGCAGTCCACGGACGCGGTCCGTTCACTGGACCGGGGCCGTTCGTCGACGTGTTGTCGCTACAGCTGTTCCTGTTTTTCACGGCTGCGCCTTTTATGGCTCTCGCAGCGGTAGTAGAAGAGATCAGGGACGCGGGCCTGACCTTGCAGCAGAGAGACAGCGAGTTGAATGAAGCGCAGCGCTTAGCTCAGACCGGCAATTGGCAGTGGGATCCAGTCTCTGACGCGGTGACCTGGTCGGCAGAGCTTTATCGCATCGTCAGATACGATCCCAGGCTGCCACCTCCCTGCTTTAAAGATCAAGAACGATTCTACGCTCCGGAGAGCTGGGCTCGATTGAAGCAAAGCGTGGAGCGGGCGCTGCGGACAGGAGCGCCCTACGAGTTGGACTTGGAAGGTATACGCGCTGACGGGACCAGGGTTTGGGTTACCAGCCGAGGTGAAACCGTGGCTGACGCCAGTGGTCGTCCCATCTACCTTCGCGGGACCACTCAGGACATCACGGAACGGAAGTTGTCAGAAGAGACGCTGTTCGCCATGAGCGGGCGTCTGATCACCGCGCATGAAGAAGAGCGAACCCGAATTGCCCGCGAGTTGCACGACGATTTGAGTCAACGGATGGCGCTGCTCCAAATCGGCCTTGATCAGTTCCAGCAGGACCTGCCCGGCCTTTCGTCCGAGGCTCGACAACAATTGCAAGACATCGCGGGAATAGCGACCGATGTGTCGTCCGATATCCATGGCCTGTCCCACCAGCTTCACCCATCCAAACTTGACACTTTGGGCCTGGTAAGTTCTTTGAAAGGTTTCTGTGGAGAATTCTCGGTGCAGCACAAGCTGCCGGTTGAGTTCCTCTACAGCGACATTCCGGCCTTCGTCCCGAAAGATGTGACTCTTTGCCTCTTTCGGATTGTGCAGGAGGCATTGCGGAACGTCGTGAAACACAGCGGATCCACCGAGGCCGAGGTTGAACTTTCAGGGAACGCCGATGGGATTGAACTTTGCGTTTCCGACTCCGGTCACGGGTTCGACGTAGAGTCGGTCAAGGGAGTGGCAGGGCTGGGCTTAATCAGCATGCGAGAGCGGCTGCGGCTGGTCGGGGGACAGCTTTCCATTGAGTCCGGACCGTCTCGTGGGACGCGAATCCTTGCCCGTATCCCGCGACTCGCAATCGATACCCGGGCCGATCATGACATGGACGAACTCAGCGCTTGAATCGACACATGAAGCGGACTCGCAACCGGTTTCATTGCATCAGCCGCCACGCGCCATAAGCCCACACCACCGGCACCGCGAACAGCATAGCGTCGATGCGATCGAGCATGCCTCCGTGGCCGGGGAGGATGGTGCCGGAATCTTTCACACCAGCGCCGCGCTTGATCAACGACTCGACCAGATCGCCTAACTGCGCCGCGATGTTGACTGCCGCAGACAATAGAATGATGGGCCACAGTTGCGGTTGCTCCAGGCCGAACATGCCACCAGGAAGGTCAATCAACCCAACTCGCAGCAGCGCGGAACTGATGGCGGGCGCATGCTGCATCCAGAGCGCGCCGACAACTACGCTGGCCACGATCGAGGCCACGGCGCCTTCCCAGGTTTTTTTCGGGCTGATCTCGGGAGACATGCGGTGACGCCCCATCGACTTGCCCACGAAGTACGCGAAGATGTCTCCGGCCCACACGGCGAGCAGCGTGTAGATGGTCCAGATCGCTCCTGCGGGCTGCTGCCGGATCGCTACCAGCAGCGCCATCGGGATCGCGATGTATGCGAAAGCAAATGTCGAAGCTGCCGCCGCCGGATAGCCGCTCGCTAAGTTGGCCCTCCGCATAGCTACCGTCAGAAAGACAAAAGGAGCGAGCGCCGCCGCCATCGCGATTCCGTAGAGCATGGCCGCGGTCTCAGCCAAAGGCGTGCGATTGGCGGAAGCTAGAATTACGAATACAAAGAAGAGAGCGACGAAGGCGAAGGTCGCCAGCCCCAGCGGCTGGACCCCATAGGGCGTTACCAGTTTCAAGAATTCGGCGATGGCCAGCACAGCTACCGCTCCAGCCACGATGGCCAGCACATAGAGCGGTGCCTTCAGCACCAGCAGCAGAACAATCGGGATCAGAACTACGGCGGTCGCTATGCGCTGTGATCATGGGGAGGGAGTTATTCTTCGCTTAACAACTGACATGCTGTTCGCCGCCGAAGTTGTTCGACCCGGCCTGATCAATGCTTGGCCTCGGCGTGGGCTCGCTGGTTTGCGGGTTGCGAAGCATGACCGTCTTTTCCCAACCCGCCGTAGCGGCGGTCGCGCTTCTGATATTCTTCGATGCCCTCGAGCAATTGCACGCCGCGGAAATCGGGCCACAAAGTCTGCGTCACATAAATCTCCGCGTAAGCCAGTTGCCAGAGCAGGAAGTTACTCAGCCGCATCTCGCCGCTGGTGCGAATTACTAAGTCGGGATCGGGCAAGCCTCGCGTGTAGAGATGCTCACTGATCAGCTGCTCATCCACCGCCATGTGTTCGAGACCGCCATTGCGCGACGCAGCTTCGGCCATCGAGCGGAAGGCGTCAACGATCTCGCTGCGGGCGCTGTAATTCAGCGCCAGCGTCAGCAGCATGCCGGTATTTTTCGACGGTTGCTTCGCTGGCGTCCGCCATTTCGCGCTGCACCGACTCGGGCAACTCAGTCAGGCGTCCGATATAGTGCAGACGAATATTATTTTCATTGAGGGTCTTGATTTCCGCCTGAAGATAGCGGCACAAAAGGCGCATCAGGAAATCGACTTCCGTCTTCGGACGCTTCTTCCAGTTTTCCTCGGAGAAGGCGTAGAGGGTCAGTGCCGGAATTCCGATGCGCGCCGCGGTTTCAACCGTCGAACGCACCGCGGCAACGCCGGCGCGGTGTCCCGCGACACGCGGCATGTGGCGGCGCCGCGCCCAGCGGCCGTTTCCGTCCATGATGATGGCGATATGCTGAGGAAGACGCGCCGGATCGAGCCGCAGGTAAACGTCCGTTTCCTTGCGGTCCATTCCAGCCGGAACCGTGTGTCGCAAGCGGAACTCTCCGAGTCGAAGCTAACACACGAAATCCTGTGCGTGCAATGCGATAGGAGCTTCCAAAGGTACGAGCGGCTGCAGCGCCTACTCCGCTTACAGCTTCTTCGGGAAAAATCGGCAGTATGAGCCGCTCGGTGTGGCGGATCACCGTCAACGCGCACCGCGCCCCGACTTGAGCGTCGGTCAGCAGACGATGCAGGTCATCCACGCCGGCCACCGGTTTTCCGTCCAGCGCCACGATTACGTCGCCCTCGCGCAAGCCCGCCGTGCGCGCCGGGCTGCGGTCTTCAATGCCAACCACGACCACGCCTGTTTCTCGCTGCAAGTGAATAAAAGCGCACCACGCGGCGATGGATCGGAACCGTCTGCGCCGAAACGCCGATGTAGCTGCGCCGGATCCGTCCATCGCGCAGCAAGCGGCTGGCCACGAATTTTGCGGTATTGATTCCGATGGCGAAACAGATTCCCTGGGCCGGCAGAATCGTTGCCGTGTTCACTCCGATCACCTGGCCGCGCGAGTTGACCAGCGGACCGCCGGAATTCCCAGGGTTCAAGGCGGCGTCGGTTTGGATGACATCTTCGATCAACCGCCCGGAGTATGACCGCAGCGATCGCCCCAGCGCACTGATCACGCCCGCCGTCACCGTGGACTGAAATCCATATGGATTGCCGATCGCAATTGCCATCTGCCCCGGCCGCAGTTGTTGCGAGTCTCCCAGGGGAACGGCCTGCAATCCGGAGGCATCGATGCGAATGACAGCCAAGTCGGTCGCCGGATCATCGCCGATGGTGTGCGCCGGAGCGCGTCGCCCATCGGCAAGAGTCACTTCGATGCGGGTCGCGTCGTGCACGACGTGGCTGTTGGTGAGGATCAATCCATCGGGCGCGAATACGAAGCCCGAGCCGCCTCCGCGGCGCTCGCGCGGCTCTCCCGAACGAGTTCGTCCTGGCGGTTTGGGGCGACGCATGGTGCACTTCAACGTTCACGACTGACGGACTGACTCTTTCAACCGCGGCCGTCACCGCGCGCGAGTAGGAGTCGAGCAAGCCGGCGTCGCTCGATTCGGCGGTCGCGCTGTGTGACTGCATTGTCCAGCAAGTTTCCGCCCAGCGGCTGACTTGAAGAGAGGGAATGCGAAGAGCGCGGTTCCACGTAAAAACTATCGAGGTCCATGCTGGATAGATGAACGTCGATGCAGATTGGATTCTGCGCTCACGCCCGGTTCACCCCGTACGCGACGAGCACATCCGGCAGCCTTACGATGCCTTCCAGTTGGTGGACGTTAGCGCGGCTCACCACCGGCAAGAAATCCAGCTGATGCGTCCCCATGCGCTCCAGCGCCAAGTCCAGCCCATGGTCAGAGTGGACATGCGAAAAGTCCAGTGCATCGACCCGTTCTTCCAGTTTCTTGTCCGGAGCTTCCACCAGTTCGTGCTCCAGCCACGACTGGTTGATCACTCCAATTACGCCTCGTCGATCCGTGACCAGCCAGGTTTGGATGGCACTCGATCGAGCTCGTTCCGCCGCTTCCTGAACCGTGATCTCGGCAGGCAGCGATTCGTTCCCACTGGCAGGCTGCATGACCGTCATCACCTGCCGCTGCCCATAGCGCTGTCGAGTTTCCGCGGTCGGCAGATGTACGCCGTCCTGCACCGCCAACGCTTCGTAGATGGGCTCGTGCTGCAACCGCGAGGCGATGAAGAGACTCACCATATTGGCAATCATCAGCGGAACGATTACCGCGTAGTCCTGCGTCATCTCGAAAATCATCAACACCGACGTCATCGGAGCGCGCACAATGCCGGCGAAGACCGCGCCCATGCCGACCAGTGCATAGGCTCCCGGCGTCGCGGTGTAGGCGGGGAACCAATGATGCGCCACGGTTCCGACCGTTCCTCCCAGCATCGCGCCGATGAATAGCGCCGGGCCGAAGATGCCGCCGGCGTTGCCCGAGGCATAACTGGTGGTAACGGCGAGAAGTTTCAAAACCACCAGCAACGCCATCAACTGGAACGCCATTCTACCGTTCAGCGCCTCGCCGACATATCCGTAGCCCACGCTCATCACTTGCGGCACGAACCAGCCGATCAGCCCGACCAGCAAGCCTCCCGCGACGGGTTGGAACCAGACCGTACTTTGTGGAAAGCGCAGGAAGCGAGCCCGCATGCCCAGCAGAAGCTTCGCGAAGGCCGCTGAAGTTACGCCGCCGGCAACGCCGAGCACCGCATAGATCGCAAATTCCGCCGGATGAACCAGTTGATATTGCGGAACATTGAAGAGTGGATGATTGCCGAGGAACACGCGCAAGACCATCCAGGCCGTGGCCGAGGCGAGCACAACGGCGCCCATGACGGGGGCGTTGAGGTCGCCCATGATCTCCTCGAGCGAAAACACCACCGCCGCCAGAGGCGTATTAAACGCGGCTGCAATGGCCGCCGCCGCTCCCACCGGGATGAGATTCTTGACTTGTTCAGTGCGGAGCCCGAGCATGCGTCCGAGCACGGAACCGATGCCGGCGCCGACTTGCACCGAAGGCCCTTCGCGTCCGAGCGGGATCCCGCTGGCCAGGGTTGCCGAAGTGCAGAAGAACTTGCCGAGCACGGTGCTCAGAGTGATGCGGCCTCCGCGCGCGAACAGAGCAGCCTTCGTCTGTGGAACGCCGCTGCCGCGGGCATTGGGAAAGTAGCGATAGAGCAGGTATCCGATGCCGAGCGAGCCCACAACCGGGAAGAGCAACCGCCGCCAGGGAGCTCCACCCGCTGGGTAGAGCCGCATTCCCATTCGTTCGGTCAGCAGAATGAAGGCGACAACCGCCAGGCCGGTCAATGCTCCGATCACCAGAGCCAACGCCAGAAAGACCTGGTCTTCACGTTGCAGCAGTTTGGCGACGCGAGCTGAAAGCCAGGGTCTAAATCGACGCCGACTCGTCGTCTGGACGCCTTCAGGCGTCATGCTATCAGTCATTATGCTTTCATTCGTGTTGCTTTCCGTCACGGTTCTCAAGTCGCTTCCTGAAAGCATATCGCAGTCGATTCGCTCTCGGTTTTTGTGGGGGCGGAAGGCGGCCCGCAACTGAGCCGCCTCCACGCGTTACGACCACTTAGCGGTCGAATGCAAAGTGGTCAACCCGATTCTGCTGCCAGCATTGTTCGTTGTCCTCAGTGCAGAAGGGTTTTTCCTTGCCGTAGCTGACGGTCTTGATGCGATCGGCGGGAACCCCCTCCTGAATCAGTGTTCGCTTCACCGTTTCCGCGCGGCTGGCTCCGAGTGCGATGTTGTATTCCTCGGATCCGCGATCGTCACAATGCCCTTCCACGAGAACCTTGATGCTCGGATGCTGCGAAAGGAAGGCCTCGTTGTTTTGCACCGTTGGCGCCTCGTCGGGACGGATGACGTATTTGTCGTAGTCGAAGAACACGTCTTTGACGTTCTTGCTGAAGAGTTCTTCATCCGTGGGCGAAGGTGTGGCCGCGGCGGTTGCAGCGTTTACAGTGATGCGGGCGGAAGCTTGGTTAGTTCCTCCCGGGCCTTTGGCAAGCAAGGTGTAAGTCGTGGACGCGCCCGGCGTGATCGAGCGGGAGCCAGACGGCGGCAGAGTGCCTAGACCAGCGATGGTAACGTCGTTGGCGTTGCTGGTTTGCCACGTCAATGTGGACGCCTGTCCCTGTTGGACTACGCTGGGATTGGCGGCCAGAGTGGCGGTCGGAGCGGGAGATGCTGGCGCGGGCGCAGGGGGCGGCGTCACTTTAGCTGCCTTCTTGGCGCATCCTGCTAGCGACAACACGATTGCGAGCACTGCGAATACAGCAAATGTCTTGATTCTTTTCTGACGTCATTTTAGTTCTCCTCATGTGTTCTGCTCGAAGCAACAGTTCCTCAGGCAATGACAAATGACAATGAACTATGCCTGGAAGCAATCTCTCGCCCAGCCGCGAAAGCGATGCTGACACCTGCGGCGGAAGGAGATTGAGCGGTGCTAGAAAAACAAGATGATGAGGAGTATCAGCAGCGAAGAATCGCGCTGCATTGTGGCGAGGTGTCCAAGCATGATTCTGCCTGCGGCACCGCCAACCAGAAGAAAAGTGCGGCAGCAACGAGAAAATTGGCCACAGGACCGAAATGCGGCCTGCATAATGGCGATCCGCAAATGAACCGCTGCCCGCGATGCCTGGAGTGCGGTAACCGGTCCATTTACGACAGAATACGGACCCTGCACGGATGGAAAGAGAAGGATTGTCAGGACGCAGAAGACCGCCACCATAGCCAGTTCGCGTCCAACGCGGCCAGATATCATCGTCGTATGGCCATTATACTCCGAGGTGCGGATCGGAGGAGTTACCGAAGGGCAAGCGATCTCCATTAGTGTCTTCGATTTCTGCGATTCCCTTAAGTTCGGGGTAGTGCTTGACCAGCGTTTCCGGGGCGCGGACTTTCCTCCCGTCCAGCAAGTGCCTTAGCTCCAGCGCATTCACCGCGGCTTTTGCCTGAAAGTGATTATTAGCGATCACGTAGGTTGACTCGGCCCGCTGCGCGATGCTCTCGATTTTTTCTTTCCACTTCTCCAGTTCGGCGGGCTTATAGAGGTAGTTGTAGCGGTCGTCGCGACTGCCCTTGTCGCCATCGGACCCCCCGTCGAACCAATTTTCGTAGTTGCGGCCATGTAGCCGGACGTATCCGACCCCCGACGTTACATGCTCGGTGGGAGCCAGAGATCGCCCCAGCAGTGGTTGGTCGATATTGCAGAAGCCGATGTTGTGGCGCATGAATTCGGCGAGCGTCTCCGGATTGTTCCAACTCTCGTGCCGCACTTCGACCACCCGCGGATACTCGATGAATTGCCGCAGCAACTGCTCCAGGTATTCGCGATTCAGGCCGGTGTTCTTGAACGAAACCGGAAATTGGATGAGCAGCGCGCCCAGTTTGCCTTCCGCAGCCAGCGAGTCGAGGCCCTCGCGGGCGAGGCGTTCGTCCTGTTCATTCGGACGAATGCTGGCCGCCGAAGTCGGCTCCATCACCGCCAGCGGAGAATGAGTGAACGACCGGTGCAGCTTCGCGGTGAAAAGAAAATTGGGATTGACCGCTGCCGCCTTCCGCGACCATAGGCGCCCCAGCTCCGGACGAATGTGTCCGTAAAAAGAAGTATTGATTTCGATGACATCAAAGAATCGCGCCAGAAATTCTACGGGATGAATTTTCTTGCGTGTAACTTCCGGCGGATAGAGAATCCCGTCCCAGTCTTTGTACGACCAGCCGGCAGTCCCGATGCGGATTCGCGGAGCAGGTTCCATACGGGCGGGCCAGATGCTGGCAGGTTAGCACAGAGGCTTAGGCACCGCATGTGTGGCGCGGACACTCCTGTCCGCGTGCTGCGAGCATATGAGAATCCTCAGAAACGATGAAAGATTTAGTAGAGCAGAATCGCGACCCAGTAAATCCCCGCCGGATAAGCCACATTGCGCGCGTAGCAAGCGCCGACCGCAAACTGGCGCAAGCCAGGATCGCGCAGCAGGCCCATCGCGGCTTGCGGCAGCACTTCCGGATGGCTCTGGGTGTAGGTGATAATTTTTCGATAGGTATTCTTATTGTCGTAGGACGTATCGAGCAGGTGAGCATTCGGGCGATTCTCGCGTGACAGCGAGCAGGCAGCCTCGTCAAGGTCCGGCCGGGTGAGTTGGACAAGCTCCGAAAGCCCCGCCTGTTGCCGGATCTCACCGATGGCGCGGCTGACTAACTTGCCGCTCTGCTGTGCCGAGTACGACGGAACCTCGTGCGCGAAATCCTGCACCACGTACAGCCTGCCTTTGCTCCAGATGGCGGCGACGCCGGCGACATTGAATCCGCGATCGAGCAGGTTCTCGCGATGCGGAGGCGAACGCATCAGCGCGTCATTTGCAACCACGGCGTCGCTCGCGTAAGCGATGTTCTCGCCGGCGCGGTCAATTTTCAGTCCGCCGCTCGGCGAACTGACCAAACCAATTCTTTGCATCAGGGAGGGCTCGCCGGACAACTGATGCTCCAGGCGATCGTTCTCCACCATGCGCCGCGCGTGGGCCCGCGCCGCTTCGCGCAAACTGTCCTCCATCCGCAACGGCGGCGCTCCAGCCAGTTCACGGCTCTTGTTGGCGGCAGCCAGGAGTTCGTTCTCGGCGGCGGCGTCCTCGCTGTAGGTTAATCCAGAGGACGCTCCGGCCGCCGAGTTCGAGCGGGGGTTGGGCTGCTTGTTGCTAACGTCGCTATTGTTATCGAGAGCTCGGGGCGTCGTTTGTGCGGCGCATGGTCCAAGACTAACCGCCAACATCGCCAATGAAGCTAGCCACATCCTGCGCATAATTTGGGGTTGGCGTTGCGGCGCGGGGGACGGCCGGTAAAGTTCCGCTTTCCATCTCTGACGCTAGCTTCTAGAATTCAGGTCAGCCACTTACTATGGAGACCATCCTGCTGGTTACCGTGCTCGTCGGAACCCTTGTCCTGCTTGGGTTCTCAGCCGTACTGCTCCGCCGAGTTTCGGCCGCCTCGCAAGTGGATGTAAAAGCAGAAGTTGCAGGCCAGCTCGAAAGGTTCAATACCAACCTTGGCCAGAAGATCAGTGTCAGCACTGCCGACATGGCCAGTCGACTGGAGCAGACTAAAGGGGACCTGCGGCAGCAGGTGACAGACCGCATCCAGCAAGGGTTTTCAGAGATTCGCAACTCGGTCGAGCAACAATTTGCCGCGGGCAGGGAAGAGCAGAACCGGAGTCTGAGCGATGGCCGCAGCGAGATGACCAGTTCTCTTCTGCTCACCACGCAGCAACTCAAAGTCGAATTTCAGAGCCTGAATCAGCAGACCGCCCAAAGCCTCGACTCAATCCGTGATCGCGTGGATTCGAAGCTGATGGCCATCACCGAGCAGGTGCAGCAGAAGCTCGATCAGAACATCAAAGAGGGATTCGCGCAGTTCGAAAAAGTTCAGCAGCATTTGAAAAACGCCGAAGAACAGCTTCGCGAAGTCGGCGCGCTCGGCGACTCGATCAACGATCTGAACAATCTTCTCAAGCTTCCGCATCTGCGCGGCCAGTTCGGTGAAGCCAGCCTGGAGCGCTTGCTCGGAGACTTCCTGCCCGCGCATATGTTCGCGCTGCAAGCATCGCCAGGCGAGGGCCCGGGGCGCGCCGACGCGGTCATTTATTTTCCCGACCGCACCTTGCCGATCGACGCCAAGTTTCCGCGCGAGCAGGTGATTGCTCTGTTTGAAAGCAACGACAAGGCCGAGATCGACGCGGCCCGCGTGGCCCTGGTGCGAGTGATGAAGGCCGAAGCCAAGCGTATTCAGCAGTACATCCAGCCGGAGAACGGCACCACTGATATCGCGCTCATGTATCTGCCGAGCGAAACTTTATATATGGAGGTCATTCGCAACCGTGAACTGGGCGACTGGATGAACGACCAGCATGTTTTTCCCGTCTCGCCCAATACGTTGCTGATGACGCTGCATACGATTTCGCTGGTCCACAAATGGTACGAAGTCGCCAAGGGCTTCGAGAAAAGCCGCGCCGAACTGGCCAAGGCACAGAAGTCATTCGACTTTTTCCAGAACCAGTTTGAAAACGTCGGCAAGAATCTTGAGAAGGCGCAACAAGCCTTCGAGACCGCGCAGCGACACCTGAAAAGCTATCGCGGAAAAGTGTCCGCGCTCAGCGGACAGGAGCAGTTGGAGTTGGAGACGTCGGCGTCAGTCGAAAAGCCGCTGCCCCTGCTTGATAAGGCCAGCGCGTAAATCATTCTTGCCAGAGGGCCTGCAATCTACGCGGTCTCGGGGACGGTAACTGATGGTGTCTGGGGTGATGCCGATTTCAAGTGGTCCGCACCCTTTACCTCCCAGACCCCGTCGAATTTCACAAAGTAAGGCTCGACCGAGATGTTGGGGAAATTTGTGGTCAGTAGTTCCCCAGCGCGGAGAAGTTCGCCGCGGTGATGCGTGGCTTCGGCTTGCTGGTCGCCTTTGAAGTGGGCCAGGCCGCCATAGGTGGCGCAATCGGAGTGGCTCATGACCAGGACGCGTTTCGTCTGGTGCAGCAGGATGGACATGCGGACCTGCTCCAGGATGAAGTCCCGTTCAAAGTCATTGCGTGGGGAAGCAAGCGTCTTGGCGCCTCCGGCGACGACGATCATGTCGGCGCGTTCGATGCCTTGCTTCTTCAGAAATTTACGCACAGCCGTCCCAATGCGGTGGTCGAAACAGCACAGGACGGCGGCGTCGGCCACGTAAGGGGCAGCGGGCGAGTCGAAATGGAAGACCTTGCGCATGAGCTACTCTTTCAATTTCAGCTTCGATCGATCGTTTCTTCGAATTTCTCTACTTGATGTAGTAGCCGTCGACTCTCCACACTCCATCTTTGTCGAGCATCGGAGTCACGGTTTCGACGGCTGATTGCTTGTGTTCAAAGCTGCTGTCGTACTTCAGCACCACGTACTCGCCATCCGGCGCGCCCGGCACGTTTCGGGTGTAAGTAGCACGTTTGAGCTTGCGCGACAGCAGCTTGCCAAGCGGAGCGCGGCTTACCTGGAGCGCCTTTTGCCACTGTTCGCTGGTGACAGCAGACTTGAAATACTGCGCCGCCTGCTGCCAGCTGTCGCCATATTTTCCCGAGTCGACCAGTGCGAGCCACGCCTCAGCGGACTGCTGTGCGAGTTGCTCGGGCTTCTGCTGCGCTTTCGCGGCCGAGCAAATACTCAGCAACAACGCGAACGCCAAAAAGCGCGACAGGAGTTTGGATTCAATTTGCCAGACTTTCCCGATCATGCGAGTTCCTCTTCGTAATCAGATCTGTAAGGCCGTTATATATGATCGTTATATCAGCAGGGGCCACGCGGACCAGCCAGCTATCGCCGCGTGATCCGTGCCACCGCGAGCCGTGCTATCGAAGGCGCCTTAGTAGCAAAGCCGCGATCACCGCCACGATGCCGATGATCATACCAATCAAACGGGCCTTGTTCGCTTTTTCCGACATAGGTCTGGTTACGCTCCGCGCTTGGTTTTTAATTCGGTTAATAGCTGCTCGATTCGATCTTCTTTTTCCAGGGCGGCGAGGCGGTCTTCCACGTCGTCGGCCAGGAGTTGGGCTTTGGCGCCGCCGATGGCTTCTTCGCGGGCCACTCTTCTCTTCATGCGATCGAACGTGGCGGACTTGCTGTTAGCGCTCAGGCCAGACTGCGCGTCGGTGGCTCGCGTGGCGGCGCGGGCGCGGCGGTGTTGCGCGATCAGCAGATCGGCCTTGGCGTTGGCTTCGGCCATCTTCTGATCGAGATTGCGCAGAGCCGATTTCAGGTTCTCAACCTGGGCTTTCTGATCTTCGAGCTGCTGCGCGAAGTTCGAGCTCAGGTCGCGATAGCTTTCCACGCGGAGCAGAGCGGCGCGGGCGAGGTCGTCATGTTTTTTGTCGACGGCGAGTTCGGCCTTGCGCATCCATTCCTTGATTTTGTCGTCGTTCTCCAGCTTCTTCTTTTCCAGCAGATGCTGATCGGCGATGGCGATGGCGACTTGAGTTTTGACTTGCAAAAGCTGGTTGTGCATGTCGAGGATGACTTGCTTGATCATCTTCTCCGGCTCCTCAGCTTTGTCGATCAGGTCGTTGAGGTTGGCCCGGACCAGGGTGGAAACGCGTTCGAGTAATGCCATAAGAAACTCCTTTACTTCTGTCGTTGATGCGTAGTCGTTGGTCGTTCGTTGTTAATTGTTATCGTTAATCGCTGATGGTTAGTCGTTCCGTTTCTTGCTCCAGGCTCCGCCTACCAGCGAAATTGCAATGTAGGCTGCGATTCCGGCGGCTACCCAGACGCCCATGTGGCCGGTAGCGGCGCCGATGGCCGCGCCCATGGCGGCTCCAAGGGCGACAGAAAGGCCAAGCGATCTGGCGTGATGAAGTTCTTCTTGCACGGATACCTCCTCAAATCAAGTCTGTCGTTGGTCGATGGTCGTTAGTCGTTCGCAATTCGTCGTTCGCTGTTTGCGGTCCCACCGGCCGATGCCGCCGATGCTCGCCAACGCCGAGCGACTTACGACCTGCCTTACTGCTGTTCCTCCGGCTTCGGTGCCTTGTCGCCGATCTGACGGACTTTGCCCAGCAATTCTCCCAGCGGCATGCCGCTTAGAGTTTCGAATAGCGCCGGCACTTGCGCCGCCATTTTTGTGATGTCGCCCGTGATCTTGCTCATGCCGGCGGTGTCGCCGTTGCCGGTGGAAACGATGGTGATCTTGTCCACGTTGGCGAGCGGCGCGGCCAGGGCTTTTACGATTTCAGGCAAGCTGGTGATCAGTTTGTCGACTACTGCCGCCTGGTTGTACTCCTGATACGCTGCGGCTTTTACGTTCATGGCTTTGGCTTCGGCTTCGCCTTTCTTGAAAATGATTTCGGCCTCGGCTTCTCCCTGAGCGCGGATCGCCGACGCGTGGCCTTCAGCTTCCGCGATCAAGCGCTGCTTTTCGGCGGCGGCTATGGTTTCGATCCGCTGGCGTTCGATCTCGGCCCCTTTCAACACCGTCGCGATCAGTTCTTTCTCGCGGCGATTGATTTCGGCGTCCTGGACTTTGACCTGTCCTTCTTTTTCTACCTGCTGCACCCGCACGCTTTCGGTCGTGACTTGCTGCTGCATGACCGCGGTTTGAATGTCATACGACTTATCGGCCTGCGCCTGCTGCTTCTTGGTGACTTCGAGATACTGCGCTTTCTTGACCTCGAGATCGCGCTGCGATTCCGCTTGCTTGGCCTGGGAGAGCGTCTCGGCGAGCACGCGCTCCTGGTCGGCCTGCGCCTTCGCAACCGCGGCTTCTCGCGTCGCCATGGCGCGCTTGATGGCGGTGTCGCGTTCGGCTTCGGCGGTGGCTACGTCGGCGTCGCGCTTGATGCGGGCGACGTCGGGCTTGCCCATGTTGGTGATGTATTCGTTCTTGTCGCGGACCTCTTTAATGGTGAAAGAAATTACTTCGAGGCCCATCTTGTTCATGTCATCGGCGCAGGTGCCGCGCATGCGATCGCCAACCATCTCGGGCTGCTTGACGATTTCTTCCACCGTGAGCTGTCCGATGATGCCGCGCAGATGGCCTTCCATCACCAGGCGGATCAGGCTTTCCCGCTCCTGATCGCTCTTGGTGAGGAACTGCTCGGCCGCGGTGAGAATCGACTCTTTGTCGGACTTCACCTTGATCTGCGCGACGGCCTCGACCGTGACGGCTACGCCCTGCTTGGTGTAGAGATCCTGCTGCGGAGCCACGTCGAACGACATCAGTTCGAGTGAGAGGTCTTTGCAGCTTTCGACCATCGGAAAGATGACCGTGCCGTGTCCCTGGACCACGCGGGTTCCGCGAAAACCGTAAACGATCAGCGCTTCATGGGGTCCCGCTTTACGGTATAAGCGGGCCAGCATGCTCATCAGGAACAAGGTCGCCAATACGACCAGCCCCGCGATGACCCAGATTTCAATTGCTATGCCGAACATATTGCCTCCTCAAAACTCGTGCTCAGCCCCTAAAGGGGCTCTGTTTTCGAAACTCTTCGGTATCGCTAAAGCGATACCCTGATGCCTCAGCCTCACCATTTCCCGCCTCTAACCGCGCGTCAGAACGCCCGTCACCATATCCAGATCCCGCACGATGCGTTCCGGGTCGTTGTGCCCGAGAAAAATGTCGCCGTTCGTAGTGCGGATATGCACCACCTTGTTGCACCACACATAAGCCCGGGTGCTGCCGATGCCGCGAATGCCGTAGCCGCGAATAAAGGCCCAGGGCTCGATCGAATAACCCACGATCGACTGTTTCGGAATCGAGCGTAGCCGGAATCCGAACATGCGGATCTCAACTCCGTCGCGCAGGAAGCGGTACTGGAAGCCGCTCCAGGCCATGGCGCAGGCGCCGACAGCGATGACGCCAACCAGGATCACTACCCAGAGGACCGCCGCCGTCCCGGCCACCGACAATGCGATTACCGGCCCAACCATGACCAGCAGGATCAGCAGACTCCAGGCGCGTCCGTTATGCGTCTCTTCCGCCAAGACATCGTTCTGGAATGCATCGTTCATAATTCAGCTCTTGGCTCTTAGCCATCAGCTCTTGGCCGTCAGTTCGTCGTTACTTATTTCATCCCACAGACGCACATACGCAAGGCCTTTGTGGTAGCGCGTGACCACGATCTCCGCACCTTTTTCCAGCGCGCTGCCGTTTTCGCTGCGTGCGCCGCAGGTGCGCCTAGTTCCGGCCTGCGAGTAAATGATTTCTCCGGTGCCGTTTTCGCGGATAGGCATCGAGATTCGCCCTAGCACGCCGACCATTTCGTAGTCGGCGGAGTCCATGTTTTCCTCGCGCGAGATCAGTACGCGCGTGAGGAACAGAAACACAACCGCGGCGCCGAAGAGTCCGGCTCCCAGCGCGATCAGTAGACCG
Organism: uncultured Acidobacteriaceae bacterium; assembly: GCA_963826845.1. Classification (GTDB taxonomy): domain Bacteria; phylum Acidobacteriota; class Terriglobia; order Terriglobales; family Acidobacteriaceae; genus Acidiflorens. The sequence goes on along the minus strand of CAWGYS010000006.1, from coordinate 72,112 downwards.
AGCGCGAACCAGATGCTGGAAAAGCGCGTGATCAGAAAGCCCGTGCCTCCGAACCAGGCGAGAAACGCCGTCAAGGTAACGAAGTTGAGCGGCGAGACTGGCGAATGATCGCCCGTGTGCGCAGTTGCGCCGCTGCTCGCGTTCCCATGTGCCACTGGCGCGTGTCCCGCGCCGACGTGCCCGCCGCCATGCGGGAAGTGCGGCAGATGCAGATGCCAGCGCAATCCGCCGGCGATAAACGAAATCGCGCTCAGCAGAAAACCAACGGCGAAACAGATCAGGTAAAAATCGGCCCAAGTCATATTTGCAGTCGTCATCACGGCCATATTCGCGGTCGTCATCACAGTCATAAGTTCCGCCTCCTCTGCGCGGCGGCGGGGGCGTGCGCCAGTTCGGGCCGCAACGCTTCAAACAGACGGTCGGCAAGCCCCGGCGTGTTCAGGATTTCGCCCAGCAGCAGCAGACAGCGCCGCGTGTCCTTATCACGCGCCACCTTGATCAGGACTTCGCTGACCTCGGGGTCGCTGGCGAAGCGCTCCGAGCCTTGCAGCAGCCAGACGTCGAGCTGCCCTTCGGTGGTGCGCAGATCGCTGACCAATTCCGTGTGATAGCCCTCGGGGTCGTCGACCAGAAAGCCGGGGTGCACCTTGAAAAAGCGCGCCAGCAGCGTGCGTGACGACTGCGTCATATGCGGACGCTTGCCGCGCTCGATCTGCGAAAGATACGACTGGCTGATCTTCTTGCCGGTCTCGGCCTGAATGCCCTTCATCAATTCCTGCTGCGTAAGCGGACGCTTCAAGCCGCGCAGCGAACCTTCGACCTCGCGCAAATAACGAATTTTCTCGCCCAGTGTCATATATGCCAGATCGCGATAATAATATCGCAATATGGAATATTGTCAAGAACTGGATTGGCCCTGTTTGCAAGCGCTTACGGATCGGCAGATGTTGCGCAATCAGACAGCCCAAGAAAAAAGCCTCCGCCGCAGCGGAGGCGGGAACCGGCCCTGCCGGTCTAGTGCACAGTTAAGAACACCAGAGTGTTGTGCGAGGCTGCGCCTCCCGCGGAGCCGGTGATAGTGATGGTGTAGGTCCCGGCCAAGTACCGGTGCTGGTGGGAGTGGCGCTGCTGGCCGATCCGCAGCCGGGCTCAAGAGAGAACGCCGCGATCACGCACAGAAAAACCCCGATCAACCAACGGCGGCGCTTGCGACCGGCGGCACCGATGCCCACTCCAAGCAGGCTCAGGCCTCCGACAGGGGAGCAACGCGGCATAGATCGGGCCGCGACGAAACAGGCTGCCTCCGTTCACGGGGCGGGCGACGGTGGCGATGCTCAAGGTCGTGGTGGCACAAGCAGTTCCCGCAATGGTGACGGTGGTCGGGTTAAAGCTGGGAGCGTTGCCGTCACCATCGAAGGATTCGAGGTTTGACTGGGGGTGATAGTGGCGTTATAGCCAAACTGGCTGATCGGACAAAAATTGACAAGAATAGTGGCTGTGTCGCCCGCATTTACGGTGGGCGTCAAGGCAGTGGCGGTGACTTGGAAGTCGACGACGTTCGCTAACGGCTGCGCAACGGCTCCTGACAGCGGACCGCCATTCGCGCTGGCGATCCCGGAGATGGTGATGGTCGAATTGATAACCGGGATGGACGGCGTCATATTTACCTGCACGGCGGCGACGGCATTCACGGCCAGGGTGGGAATACTGCAAGAAATAGTCGAGCCCACCACCGAGTCGCACCTTCCTGCTCCGCTGGTGATTTGGGCGAAAGGAACTCCCGTCAGTCCGGTGGTCGGCAATCCCAAGGCGTCAAAAACGACGAGGTTGGCATTGTCGGTCCCGGTGTTGGTGATATTGAAAGTAAACGAGATCTGATTTCCAGCTGCGACCGGGTTGGGAGTTGGACTGTTGTTGGGGACGGTCAGGCTCAGTATGCTGCTGGCGCCGATCTTGCTCACGAAAGCATTCTGTGTCCCGACCAAGGTCGGCTGGTAAGCAGTGGCAGCGGTCGTGGGAAAGTCCGTGGATCGGGTCGCACCGGCCACGTAAGCGGCGCCGAAGACATCGAGCGCAACGCCAGTACCCTGATCGGCCCCGCTGCCGCCCAGATAAGAAGAGTAATCGCCGGCGGGAGCGGTCGGAAACGTGCCCGCCAGGGTGGTTGAAATCAGGGCGACGAAGGCGTCTCCCTCACCGCTGTACACACTTCCGTTGTAGGGGCTGGTCGGGCCTGGCAGCAGGCCGTTGACGATCGGGAAGTTCGAGGAGAAAGTTGTGCCCGCCACATGGGCCGACCCGGTCGAATCGACTTTAATATCCTGAATGCTGTCGGGGCCGGAACCGCCCAACCAGGTAAAGTAGTTCAGCGGATACTGCGAGCCGACGATGTTGCCGATCTTGGCGATGAACCCGTTGCTGTTGCCCGTGCCAGCAGTTCCCGCATAAGCGGTCTGAAAACCGGCTGGACAACCCAAACAGGCCCAATCGTCAGAACTGGTAGCGCCGATAATGTAAGCGCTGCTGGTGGTGTCCACCGCGACGCCGTAGCCATAGTCATTACCACTACCGCCTAGATAGGTGGAGTAAATCGGGAACGGAGGCGGGCTGGTTGGGGTTGATCTTGGCTACGAAAGCGTCCGTAGTGTCGGTCGGGCTGTTCGAATTGCAATTTGTCTGGCTGGCCTCATTGAGGCAGGACTGCTGCGCATTGAAGAGTGGAAACGCGAGTAAGCCGCCACTTTGTACGCCCAGCTGATTGGTGGTGCCGGTGAAATACATGTTGGGATTGGTCGTGGTTGGGTCCACGGCAATGCCGCCGCCGATCGCAATATCCGTCGCCCCAAAATTCCCGCCACCGAAATAAGTGGAGTAGAGCATGCTCTGGAACCCGCTGCCGCGGTGTAGAGCTTGCTGGCAAAGAACTGCGCGTTGCCGGGAGAGTTCGACAGGAACTGAAAGGCGTTGGGGTTCGCTGGGAAGCCGTTGTTGGGCCCGTTTTGCGAAGTAGTAACGCCAGTGATGTAGGCGTTGCAGGAAGCCGTGGCGTTGTTGCTGATACACGAGTTGTCGATGGCCAGTCCGGTGACGGTATCTACGCCGTTTCCAGCGAGGTAAGTGGAATAGGTGAGACTGTAAACCGAGTTGAGACCGAGCGAGATCGCGCTGAGGAATCCGTGAGTGCCGGGAAATCCGCCGTTCGCATTTACGACTGCCGCGGTCTGAAACGCATTCGCGGTATTGGGAAAGTTGGTAGACGTCGTCGTACCGGTAACGTAGATATCGCGGCTCGAATCAACCGCGATTCCCGCCAGACTGTCAGTTCCATTGCCGCCCAGGTAGGTGGCGTACAAGAGCTCCGGAAAACCCGCCTGCGGCGTCGGATTGATCACGGCAATAAACAGGTTCTGATGCGCCGTTGAGGGTGTTCTGCAACGGCGGGCTGGCGCCTTCGGTCGGAGGCGGAAAAAAGTACGCCGATGTGGTCGAACCCGCGAGATAGATATTGTCGGACGCATCGATGGCGATTTTCACCAGGCTCTCGCCGCCGGCCCCGAGGTAGGTCGAATAAGTCAGGACCGGGTCGATGACGAGTTCGCGGCTGTGATCGTAGTCTCCGATGGCGAAGCTGATTTTATTGTCCGCGAGCTGGCGAAAACCTCCGGCAACTGTTTTTTCGGCAGTAGCCGCTTCCCAGGCGCCGCGGGCTGATAAACGTGAGGCGCGTGGAAGCGAATGTCTCCGTTAGCGGTAGAGAGGACGAGGTCGCCGGCATCTGCCGAATTCGCCGGCATAATGTGGGCAGACGCGCCCGTAAAGTTCAGCGCGATCTGATTGGGATCGGCGCCGGGCGCGACCCGGAAGTCGTATTCCAGCTGTCCCTGATTGCCGTAGTAAACCAGATCGACGCCGGGATAAACTGCCTGATATTGCACCCGGGCAAACTGCGGAATGCCGGAACGCCACTGGGAGCGATCGTCGCCGATGAAGTAGTTGCTTTTCCCAGGCAGAGGCGAAGTGCCGGAAACGCGAGCCGAAGCGTTCGCTCCCGCCAGCTTCATCCGAATCCACGAGTTCGGTTTGGGGGCCGGGATAGCAGTGGCCGTCCGAGGACTGGGAACTGGCTGCTGCAGTTCGAGAACCGCTTCGTCGGCGGTCAGAAACAGGCCGTAACCGGCGCCGCGCGCCATGAACTTGACCTGAGGATCGGTCTGCCCCTGATTCGGCTCGAAGAACATCGGCAGCGACAGCGAGAGGGGGTGCGACGAAAGCGCCTGGAGGCTAGCGGAGCGGCGCTTGCAGATATCTGGGCGGATTCTGCCCCGCCGGCTCTTGGCGCTCGCGGACTGCCGTACCAAAATAAAACATGACGCCTGCGGCGGCAATTACGCCCGCTGCCAGCAATACTGCTTTCATGCCATTTCTCACCGAACCTCTTCTCACCGATCCTCCAACCGACACGGGGTAATTCCGATTCACGAAGCTCCTCCGATTTCCCAATTTCGCGGGGTGAGAACAAGAATGGCACACAACTATCGCCGCCCCTCAACGCCCCTGGGAAGCGGATGCGTACCTGTCACCAGAATACTGGGATTGAACCAAACAAATACTTTTACATCCAACAGATACGCTGTCAAGCGGGCAGACAGCATGGGCCGCCTAGTGAGAAGCCAAAACGAGGCCAAATGGTTGCACAGGAACAGGTCTTAGGTCTCAGGTGTTAGGTATCAGGAAAAATGCTGGGGATGAAAACTTCTGCTCGAGTCGTCAGGCCTAAGACCCGGCACCTAAGACCTGGCACCTGGTTTGTTCAGTTCTTCGATTTCCCGCTTCAGACGCGAATAGCGCGACACGATCGTTCCCAGATAAGCGATGTGGATGATCCAGGTAGCGGCGTAAGCGGCAAAAAGGTATCCGTTTGTCATCTTTTGATCGCCTCAGTTCTCATCTTCTCGTGCTCCCATGAGGAGCCAGCAACGATGCCATGGCGTACGCCTGATTCACCTCACGCTGCAGTTTTTCCAGGCGATACCGCGACCAGCAAACCATAAAGGCAAAACAGGCAAAGGCCAGCCAGTTAATGAGCAGCACGTGCATCATCCGCGGATCGATGGATCCGTCTCCGCCGATGACTGGCTGCGGATGCTGGGTGCGGAAGAACCAGATCGAAAAGTAAACAAACGGAATACAGAGCGCGCCGAGCACCGCCAGCGCGGCGGCGAGTGTGGGCGTCTGTCCACCGGAAGAGAAGCGTCGCAGCATGAGGTAGCTGACGTAGATGAGCCAGGTAACCAGCGTCGAGGTCAGGCGCCAGTCCCAGGTCCACCAGATGCCCCACACCGGACGCGCCCAGATCGGCCCCGTCACCAGGTTCACCAGCAGGAAAACAACGCCGACCTCGGCGCTGACCAGCGCGACCATATCCGCAGCCGGCCGGCGCTTGATCAGATAGACAATCGAGGCCCCAAAATTAACGAAGAAGAGAATGAAAGCCGTCCACGCCGAAGGCACGTGGTAATAGAAAATCCGCTGCACGTCTCCCATGGTCTGCTCGGTGGGCGCGACCACAAAGCGCCTGATAGAGGGCGTAGATCAGCAGAGCAGCGGTCAGGACAGCGAGGATGGGGAAGAGTTTTTTCATTCCGCGTTCAACACGGTTTCAAACAAGAGCAGGCACACCGTAGTAAACACCACATCATACGTCGCAAGCAACACGATCCAGAAGCGCGCGCCTTCGCCGTTCAATATGGACGTGGTGGCTTGCACCATGGCGAGCAGAGCCGGAATCGATATCGGGAACAGCAGCAGCGGCAGCATGATTTCGCGGCTGCGTGTCCGCAGGGACATCGCGGCAAAGAAAGTCCCGTTGACAACCAGCGCCCATGTCCCGAGCACCGCAACCAGCAGCAGTTGCCATGCCGGACCGAGCGGCCGCAGCCGATAAAACATGATGAACAGCGGAGTCATGAGCGCTTCCAGCACGCTGACGAAAATAAAGTTGCCCAGCGTCTTCGCCATGAACAGCGAGTTCGCGGGAGCAGGCGAGACGCGGTAGGCGTCGAGCACCTGGTTGCGAATCTCTCGCGCCCAGGTCTGGTTGAGCGCCACGACCGCCGCGAACAGAAACGCCACCCAGATCAGTCCGCCGGCGATCTGGCGCGATTCTTCGGCAGTCGGATCGAACGAAAAACTGAATACCACCACCACCAGCAACGAAAAAAACAGCATGGAGTTGATGGCGTCTTTCGATCGCCACTCCAGGCGAAGGTCTTTGAGCAGCGTGGCGCGGGTGATTCCGGTGGGCGCAGCTCATTGTGGTTTCTGCTCCAGCTCAGTCCCGCGTGCGCCCGACAATTTTGCCGAATTCCATCCATACGAACTCGTCGGCGGCGCCCTCGAGCAGCGACGCCTGGTGAGTGACGACGAATATTGTCTTGCCCTGATCCCGGGTACGGGCCAGCAGACGCACCATTTCGATCGCGGAACGAACATCTACATTCGAGAAGGGTTCGTCGAGCAAAAGGATTTTGGGGTCATTTAATAATGCCCGCGCCAGAGACATTCGCTGTCTCATGCCTTGTGAATACTGGCCGACGGGGCGCACCAGATCGGGATCCAGACCGACAGCGCGAATGACCTCAGCGCAGCGCGCCTTGCTGGTGATGTGTTCGGAGATTCCGTAAAGCCGGGCAAAGTATTCCAGGTTTTCCATCCCGCTCATTTCGTCATAGAGCAGAGAAGGATGCGCCATGTAGCCCACCTGCTGGCAGATGTCGCGAAATTTTCCAGCCCCGAGGATCGAGACTTCGCCGCTCGACGGCTGGCTGAGTCCCGCCAGAGTGCGCAGCAGCGTGGTCTTGCCGGCACCGTTGTCGCCGAGAATGGCGTACAGTTTTCCGCCGGAGAATTCTGCAGTAACGCCTCGCAAGGCGGCAAAACGGCCAAACTGCTTGATCAGGTTCGTGACGGTGATGACGGCGGGCGGTTTCCGTCAAAGGAATAGAGCCTGTGACGCAACTGAGATTCGTATCAGGGCACGCCTTCAGGCGTGCCGAAACGCGTTAGAAAGAATCCGCCTTCAGGCGCTGCTTCTCGCCAACTCTAACACATGGCCGCTTGAGGTTAATTCGCCATCCCGCTCGACCCCGACCCCTGATTCTGCGACATACTCTTGCCCGGCTGCGCGGCCGGAGCGGCGCCGGGTTGCGGCGCATATTTCGAAGCGCACTTGGCCTGCAGTTGCTTGGCGTGGAAAACGCCATCGCGTCCGAAATTGCCATCGGCCAGGGCTTGCGAGTCGTCCTTAAAAGTGTCAGGAGGAGCTTCGGTCCCGGTGTATGAAACGGGCAGCGTGAGGTCATTTTCTTTCAGCACGAAGTCCACGCGGGTTCCGGAGCGCTTGATCGAGCCCGGCATAACGTTTCCCGCGACGCGCAGACGCTTGGAGTAAGCCTCGTTTCCCATGCCGTTCAGTTCTTTGATAGTGACGTAGTAGCTCTTGCTGTCCTGGACGCCGGTGTAGGCCAGATAGCCCGAGCGAGAGCAGAATCAGCACGGTCACCGAACCAAATTTCAGAATCTTGCCGACTTCACTTGACTTTGTTTCATCGGACGTTTTTTTGGACATGGGGAACTTGCCTGCCACAAAAACTGTACGCGCCGGTGGAGTGCGGGTCAAGACGCGAAGGTTCGCGGGAACACAATAAAATGGCCGTTTTCAATAAGATCCGGGCGACATGCTGCGGCAGATGTCCCTGCCAGCCAGACCTAAAATAAAGTCCATAGACTTACTTGACATTATCCGGGGATTGCTCTATGCTGTGAATCGTTCCCTCCTGGCCCGTACCGCCATTCGCCTGGCGATGCGGGCCCACTTTTTTCGGCTTAGTTTCCTTCTTTTTCTTTTTCCCGCTCGTAGGGTTTTTGCATGTATCGGCGGGCTTCTTCGAGCGCGCCCTGGGTGTTGTCGTTGGTCTGGATGGCCTGGCGGTATTCATTGATGGCGCGTTCGCGCTGGCCGGTCACGTCGAAAATCTTGCCCAGTTGCAGGTGGCTCCAAACTTCGGTCCAGCGCGGCTCGCCGTCGCCATTCAGTGATTCGCGGTAGGCGTTCGCCGACGCCTGATAATTCCTCTGCATGTAGAACACTTCGGCGATGCGGTAGTGGGCGAGCGAACTGTTCTTGTTGACTTCGAGCGCCTTGTTGAATTCGCTGAGCGCTCCCGCCAGATCGCCCTGCTGGATCAGCCCCTGTCCGCGCACGATGGAAGAGCGCAGCTTGATGTCCTTGGAGTTGGTCAGCACGCGGTTCTCGGGATCGATCGAGATGCGCCGCGGGCGTCCGAAGGTCTCGACCGAGAACGGGGAATCGGTGCCCACCACTTCAATGCGCTTGTCTTCCGTTCGTCCGTCGGTATCGACTTTCATATCTACCGGCATGCGAAATAGATCAAGATCCTGGGCGATGGCGCCCACAATGCGGAAACCTTTGTTGTTGCCCAGCCGGTAGACCGTGTATTTGGCCTTGAACTCGGGAGCGCTGGTGGAATCCATCCACTGGGAGTAGAACCACGTGAGTTGTTCGCCATACACTTTCTCGCTGAGCTCGATGAAATTGTTGGTGCTGGCGGATTTGCCCGCATACTTGGTGGCAAAATCGCGCATGAGCGTCAAGTAATTCTTTTCGCCAATCACCCACCGCAGCATGTGCAGGATCATCGCTCCTTTGTCGGTGACCAGCGATTGAAATTCGGGAGAAAAATAATCCAGCTTGTCGGCGCTCGAAAGCGGCACCGTGTCATAGGCAAGCGCGCCCACCGACATGTCCTTCACCATTTCCTCAAGGCCCGCTTCGCCGGCCGCGCTCTCTACGTAGCGGGCTTCGGAATACCGCGAGAAGCCGTCGCTGATCCACCAATCGTTTTTCGATGCCGGACTCACCGAAACTCCCCACCACTGATGGGCGATGACATCGGCCACCAGCCGGTAGTTGACCTTCTCGGTGATGTCGCGGCTCGACATCGCCGCGATTTCCGGAGCCCATGCCGAGTGCACCGTGTCATCCGGGATCTCCACGAGTTCCAGCCGCGTCGAGGGCGCGTTGCCGTACTGCGTGACGAAGTAGGTGAACGCCTTGACCGCCGTTGATGCGTACTCCGCGCCCAGGTCCTTCTTGTTGGGCTTGAGGAACACGTGCAGGTCCATGCCGGCTTCGTCGCTCTTGAATTCCTGGAAGCTACCGGCAATGATCGTGCCCGGAAAACTTGGCTTGTCCCACGCGAAGGTGAAGGTCTTGGAGTTCGCGAGCTCAGCTGCTGGCTTTCTTGGAGCCGCCGCGGCAGACGGTTCCTTACCGCTGCCAATCACCACCATGTGCGCCGGGACGGTGACGCTGATGGTCGCCGTGAAGCGGTTGACGTTGTATCCCGCGACCGGAAACCACCAGCCGGAGTAAAGCAGGTAGCTGGTATCGGGGCCGACGTAGGCCAGCCTCAACCCCTGGACCGGGCTGTCGTCGGCGCTTTCGAGCGTGCCCTCGTATTCGAACGTGAAGGTGGTGCTCGTATTTTTCGCGAGGTCGGTGTTGAGCGCGAAGCGGACCGTCGAATCCTGCGTGTTGCGTTCCGGAGTGAGGGGCTTGTTGTTGGCGTCCATCAGCTTCGTGATGCGGAGCGAATTGTTCAGCTGAAATGTAACCACGTTGAGGTTATCGAGCGCGGTAACCTTGACCACGGCGCGGGCGGTGAGCTTGTGAGTCTGCGGCAGGAGCTCGACGTCGATCTGGTAGTCGTCCACGTGGAGGCGCGATTTCTCCGCAGCCAGCACCGGCCGGTCCGCCACCAGGGCCAAAAAAATCAAGACCAGACTCAGGGAACAGACAACGGTCAGACCGAGCGCCCGGCGCGCTGGTCTAGAGTGGCAAAGCTTCAAGTAGGGTCTCCTGGCAGGGCTACAAATCCTAAGATGTTGATTTTCCCGCAAAAGATGCTGTGAGGACAAGGCTTAGCGAAATTTGTTTGGTCAAATCTTTGTCTCCGATTTGCCGCGCAGATGTCTCGGCGACCGCTGCCAGCGCGGTACGGAGCACGCCTTACAAGTCTACAGACCCCGGATATTATTTCAGCTCTCAACCCGCCCGCGAGGGAAAACTAACCGTCCAACCGTCAAGTTTCCTGCGCACAGCGCTCGCCACAATTCGTCCCAATCCGGGAGAGCCATCGCTAGCTCGTTCAAAACAACCTTCCCAAAACTGGCAGAAGGGTGGCGCGAGGGTTGCACTTAACCGTCTCGCGCACAGCTCGAACAGCCCAGCCAACAAGCGGTTCCCCCAAGTTCCCGGCAAACCAGCTTCGCAAAAGAACCACCAGGAGGGTTTGCTTGCAAAATGTTCTGTGGCTCGTTCCAACGCTCAGTGGTCATCGGCCTGGTGATCGTTTTTGGCATCGCCGCGGCTCCACCGTGGCCGAAAGCCAGACGCTCAGCGAATTCTCCGGCGCAATGGATGCCGACATCACCTCGGCAAATATCTCGGCCAACATCTCGTCAAACTATGAATCCGCCGTCGCCCCTGCCGCTCAGCTTCCAGACGCGCCCGCGCCGCAGGTCAAAGTCAAAGCTAAAGTCATCGACAAAAATTCATCGTCGTCATGGGAGCGCTCGCCGGTGCCGAAACGCTGCGTTTCACCACGCACCAGTTGGTGCTCGATCACGAGTTCGCCGCCGGAGCTCCCTGGGTCACGAGCGTCCCCGAGAACCAGCACCTGGTCGCCAAGTACGCGGCCATCTATGCCGCCGAATTGCTCGTGGCTTACGAAATCAAGAAGCCGCACTCCTGGCTTCCAGGAGACAAAGTCATCCGGAAATTCTGGTGGGCATTTCCCGCGGCCATGACGGTCATCCACACCAAGAACGGCGTTCGCAGCATTCAAACCCAGGCTCCGTCATGCCCAGTGGAAGAATGTGCAGCGCAATAAATCTGTGTCGGAGTATCGCGATTTCGTATCAGGGTATCGCTTTAGCGATACCACAACTCTCCCGGAACTGTGATGCCCCTTTAGGGGCTGGGCCGCGGCCTACGCGATCATTCCGAGGATGATCTCCGCCGCCGCGTCCGCAGGATGCGGGTCGCCGCTCGCGGGCATCAGTCGCGTCTTCACCGCCGCCAGTCGCTCGATCATGCGCGTCCGCGCCTCGCCGTCCGGGATGATCTTGTTCATCTCCGCGACGATGTTTTGCGCGGTGAACTTGTGCTGCACCAGCTCCGGAACAATCTCCTCGCCCGCAATCAAGTTGACCATGGCGAAGTAAGGAACCTTCACCCGCGGCTTGCCGAGCGCATAGGTCAGCGGAGATACGCGGTACACCATGACAAATGGAGTGCCCATGAGTGCGGCTTCGACCGTAGCCGTGCCGCTGGCCACAATGGCGGCGCGCGAATGGTAAAGAGCAGGCAGCGCTTCGGGGACCAGGTGAATGTTCGGCTTTCTGTAGAGACGGCGGCGATCAACTCCGCGAGAAACGATGCGTCGAGCGTGCGCGCGACCGGCAGCAGAAATTCATAACCGCCGCCAAGCCGATCCGCCGCCTCGAGAATTGTCGGCAGGTTCATGCGCACTTCTTTTCGGCGGCTGCCGGGCATGAGCGTGATCCAGGGCTTGGCGGCGATCGAGCCGGTTGCTGCTGCCGCATAGTCTTCGCGAGTAATCGCGGGCATCGGCAAATCGGCCAGCGGATGGCCGACGAACGTAGCGTCCACTCCGCGATCGCGATAGAACTTTTCTTCGAAAGGAAAAATTACCAGCGCCTTGTTGACATACTTGCGCAGCAATTTGACGCGTCCCTGCCGCCATGCCCAGAACTGCGGGCAGACGTAGTAAACGACGGGAATGCCGCGCTTGCGCATCTGCCGCGCCACGCGCCAGTTGAAAGCGGGCGAGTCGATGACGATGGCGAGCGCCGGACGCTTCTCATCGGCCGCGCGAATTAATTTCCGATAAAGGCCGAGAATCTTCGGCAGATGGCTAAGAATCTCAGTGATGCCGACGACGGCGAGGTCCTTTGCATCGACGATGATGTCGCATCCCGCGGCGCGCATGCGCTCCCCGCCCGCGCCGAAGAAGGTGAGAGACGGATCGCGCCGCCGCAAGCGCTTCAATCAGCTGCGCGCCATACATTTCGCCCGAAGCTTCGCCGGCGGAGATCAGGATTTGCACAGCTGCATTGTAACGGGATATGAAGCGCGTGCTAGTCGTCCGCGTTCGCCGTGACTGGTGGGAGCCCCGGCACGGCATCTCCTGATCCTTATACTGCAGCTGATACAGCTTGTAATAAATCCCGCGCTGCGGCCAGCAGTTGCTGGTGCGATCCCCATTTCGCGGACCTGGCCTTTGTGCATCACGATGATCTTGTCGGCGCGCTGAATAGTCGACAGCCGATGCGCGATGATCAGCGCCGTCCGCCCTTCCACCATGCGGTTGAGCGCGTCGCGCACCCGGAACTCGGTCTCCGTATCCACGCTCGAAGTGGCCTCGTCGAGAATCAGAATCTTCGGATTGTGCGCCAGCGCCCGCGCGAAACTGATCAACTGCTTCTGTCCAGTGGAAAGCGTCGAGCCGCGCTCGCGCACTTCTTCCTTGAATCCTCCCGGCAAGGTTCGGATGAACTCGCCGAGGTTCACGTCCTCCGCCGCCTGCTCCACGTCCGCATCCTGAATGCGCGCCGTTCCCAGCCGGATATTGCCTCCGACCGTTCCGCTGAATAGAAACGGGTCCTGCAGGACGACGCCGAAGCGGTTGCGCAAGTCGTCGAGATTCATTTCCTTGATATCCACGCCATCGATGCGAATCGCTCCCCGCTGCACGTCGTAGAAGCGCATCAGCAGCGAGATCAGCGTGGTCTTGCCCGCTCCGGTGTGGCCGACGACGGCGACGGTCTCGCCCGGCTCCAGCACAAAGCTAACGTCGCGCAAAACCCAGTCAGGCTCCGTTGCCCCACCAGCCTGTCCCGCAACGTTGTACGCGAACCACACATGGTCAAATTCGATTCGTCCCGGCCCCTGCGGCTGTTTCGTAACCGCCGGCGAGGTCACTTCAATCTTCGTATCCAGCAGCTTGAATACGCGCTCGCCCGCCGCCATCGCCGATTGCAATATGTTGTACTTCTCGCTCAAATCCTGAATCGGACGGAAAAACCGCTGCGCGTACTGCATGAACGCAACCAGCACGCCGATCGTGGCCACGCCGCGGATCACGTCATTCCCGCCCCACCAGATGATGCTGGCGATGGCCAGCGCTGAAAGAATTTCGACGACCGGGTAGTACACCGAGTACGCCATGATGGCGTCTTTGAACGCTTCCATGTGCGAGGCGTTGATGTCGGAAAATTTATTGAAGGCGCGCTTCTCACGATTGAAAAGCTGCAACACCAGCATCCCCGAGACCGCTTCCTGCAAGTAAGAATTGATCCGCGCAATCGCCGTGCGAATTCGCCGGTAGGAATCGCGCACTTTATCGCGGAAAATCAGGGTCGAGTAAATGATCAGCGGAAGCACGGCAAACGTAATCAGCGCCAGCTTCCAGTTCATCTTCATCATGATGGCGATAATGCCGGCCAGCACGAACACATCCTCAAAAATCGAAACCACGCCCGCCGTGAACATTTCATTCAGCGCGTCCACGTCGGTGGTCACGCGCGTCACCAGCCGTCCCACCGGGTTCTTGTCGAAAAACCCGACGTGCATGAATTGCAGGTGGCGAAAAATCTGCCGCCGCAGATCGAACATCACTTTCTGCCCGGTCCACTGCATCAGGTAGGTCTGGATGAACTCCAGCGCAAAAGTGAAAATGAGAATGCCGACGTAGAGTCCGCCGATCTGCGCAATGCCGGTCAGCGGAGCGCTGCTCAGCCGGTCGCCAATCCAGGAATGTGAATTTGCAGACTTCGCCAGATATTTATCGATGGCGACTTTGGTGAGGTACGGCCCCAGCACGTCCAGTCCGGACTTCAGGATGATCGCCGCCAGCGCCACCACCACGTGCCATTTGTAAGGACGCAGATAGGTAAGCAGCCGCCGCATCAGCCGGCCGTCGTACGCTTTGCCTAATACTTCTTCTTCCTGATTGGAGGCCATCGGTGGCGCGAGAGATCCGCGAACGAGGAGATCTCCCCAGTAAAGATTACCCCAAAACGATTACTCCAAGTAGATGGCCGAACCGCCGCCGAGGATGGAAAAGTTGCGGGAAACTTGCGACGACCTAATGGATTTTCTTGACCGACCGCGCACGCACAGCCGACTTGGCATCCTTCACCAGCTCGCAGTCAATGCCCGCAAGGCAATCGGGGCAGACCACCTTGGCATTCTGATCGGCCATCTGATGCAGAAAGACGGAAAACGCTTTACCGCAGAGGTTGCACAAAGCTTCAATCGAGTCATCGCCGACATTTGGGATAGTCATGATCCACCTCCGAATGTTCACCTCTGGTTTCGTTGAGCCCGCTTGCGGCGAGCCATCGAATCTCTATTCTAAGCCACCGCCAAGCCGCGCGCGTCCCATAGAATAACAATTGCGTGCCCCTCGGCCTCTACATTTCCGTCCCCTTCTGCCGGACAAAGTGCAGCTACTGCAACTTCGCCTCCGATGTGTTCTCGAAGTCGGCTTACGAAAACTACGTTGCGCGCTTGGTCGAAGATATCGCCAGCTCGCGCCGGCTTGCCTCGGAACTGGGATGCGTAATCGAAGAATCCGCCGACTCCATCTATCTGGGAGGAGGCACTCCATCGATCCTCGAAGCGGCGCAGCTACTCCGTATTTTCGCCGCCCTGCGCAATCAATTCGCAGTGACGCCCGAAGCCGAGGTCACGGTCGAATGCGCTCCCGGCACGCTGACGCCCGCGCTCATCGAAACCCTGCTGCAATGCGGAGTGAACCGAGTCAGCATCGGCGTGCAGTCGTTCGTCGATCAGGAAGCGCAATCCGTCGGGCGGCTGCACAACCGCGCAATCGTTCTCGAAGACATTGCCCACTTGCGCGAGGCCGGTCTCGATAACATCAGCATCGACCTGATTGCCGGATTGCCGCACCAGACGCCGGAGAGCTGGGCCTTCTCCATCACGGAGACGATTGCGACGGAGGTTCCGCACGCGAGCGTGTACATGCTCGAAGTGGACGAAGATTCGCGTCTGGGAAGGGAACTGATCGCCGGAGGCGCTCGCTACCACGCCCACTTTGTCCCCGACGACGATGCGACCGCGGACTTCTACCAGCAGGCGTGTGAGACGCTGGCCGCCGCCGGCATCGAGCAGTACGAGATCTCCAACTTCGCCCGTAGTGAAACGAGGGTGCCCCGTCCAAGCTCCGCTTGGGCGGGCCCACCACTGAGCTACCAGTCGCGCCATAACCTGAAATACTGGACCCGCCAACCCTACTTGGGTTTCGGCGTAGATGCGCACTCCATGCTAGTTGTTGATCTTCAGAAAAAAGATTGGCAGAAAAAAGATCCCTGCCAGGCCGTCCGCTTCGCCACCCCCGATTCGCTCGACGCCTACATGAGTCGCGCGCCGCACACAGTGACGCCGGTCTCCGCGCAAGCTGCAATCGAAGAGAGCTTCTTCCTCGGTCTGCGCCTCAACCGCGGCATTGATTTTGACGGCTTGCTGAAGAGCTTTATGAATTGTCATCCTGAGCGAAGCGAAGGACCTGCTGTTCGTCGGCAATCGGCAACAGCCGAAGATCCTTCGTCGCCTTCTCTGTGGGAATCCGCCATCCACCAAAGCGTCCAGGAAGGCCTGCTCGAGCAGCAAGGTACAAACCTGCGCCTGACCGCGCGCGGCCGCCTCTTATGCAATGAAGTTTTTGGCAGATTTCTAGTTGAAGAAGCTGAAGAAACAAAAGTGGGAACCGGTAACGTGAATCCACGTTAGTTGACCGATAAGTGCCGTTCGGCGTTGGTCTTTTATCCGGTCCCCACCATCTCAAAAACTTTGGGAAGGCCGATGCCGAATCCCGCATCGAAGATTGGCTGCTCAAACGCCAGAGCCTGTATGCCGGCCTCTCCCGAAAGACTCATCCACACCACGCGAAACTGGGCCCGCGACGCGCCCAGTTGCACGTCCAGCACTTCTCCGGTCTGGACCTTCGAGCGCATGCCAATCAGAACCGCCCCGCCGTTGCTGACGTTCCGCACTCGAACAATCTCCGCGAAGGGATGCGCCATCTTGTCCACTCCCCAGATGCGCACCGGCAACTCCAGGTTCAGTCTGCGCTCTCTTCGCCGATCCATTCCACTCCCAAACTCAAGCGGATCATAACCACGAATGCTCCAAAGCGAAACATCACATCGGTTACCCGCGCAGGAGTTCCGGAAGTTACGTTGTAAATAACGCAGAAATAGCGGGAAAAGGGACTTAGTCGAGGTCCGGCAGCGAGCAGGCGCCCGCGCCTCGAGGGTCGCCGCAAGAGCCGCAGGCTCCCGCCGGCCCCGCCGAGACCGATCCGCCCGAGAAAGACGGCTGGGAAGCCGTTCCGCCCTTCGAAGACACCGCGAATACGGAGAGCTGCGGCTCCAGTTTCCGGCTCTGGCATTTCGGGCATTCGGCTTTTTGCTTGCCGAAAACCAGAGCTTCGAACTGGTGCCGGCAATCCTTGCAGACGTACTCGAAGATGGGCATGAAGAAAACTCCGCGAAGAAAATTGCTGTCTTCTATTTAAAATCAAAGGGTGGCCACTTCGCAAACACCCAAACAGATACTCGGCGAGACGCGTCCTTTCACGCCGCGTCGCGGGCTGCACGGCGGCCACCTGCAAACCGTCGCGAGTTTTCTGATTCAGCGGCACATTCACGTGCCTGCTCCAGAAGAGCGCTTGATCGAAGTTGCCCCCGGCGTCCAGGTGCTCTGCCATTGCCACTGGCAGCCGGATCGAGCGCACGCCCTCACCATCATCATCGTCCACGGACTCGAAGGCTCGAGCGAGTCTCAATACATGCTCGGCATCACCGAGAAGGCGCTGGCCGCGGGGATGAATGTAATTCGCTACAACCAGCGCAACTGTGGAGGCACAGACGCGCTCGCGCCGGTGCTCTACCACTCCGGGCTGTCGAATGACGTGGCAGAGGTAGCGCGGCAGATCATCGAGCGCGATGGCGTTTCGCGCCTGGCGCTGGTCGGCTTCTCCATGGGCGGCAACATAGTGCTGAAGTTGGCCGGGGAGTGGGGATCCGAAGCGCCGCCGCAGTTCAGCGCGGTCGCGGCGTGTTGTCCGGCGATTGATCTGGCCGTGTCCGCGGACATGCTGCACCATCGCTCAAACCGCATTTACGAAACCTATTTTTTGTGGGCTTTGCGCCGGCGGATGTCGGCATAAGGCGCGGCTGTTTCCCAGCCCATTTCGACAAGAGTCGCCTGCGTGGCATCCGGAGCCTGCGTGAGTTCGATGATCGGATCACGGCTTTCTACTGCGGCTTCACCGGCGTTGACGATTACTATGACCGCGCTTCGGCCGCGCACGTGATCGAACGGATTGCGGTGCCGGCGCTGGTCCTGTACGCGGCGAACGATCCCTTCATCCGCATCACGCCGGAGACGCGGCAGAAGATTTCTTCGAACCCGAACATCACGTTCGTCGAAACAGCCGATGGCGGCCACTGCGCGTTCATCGGGCAACCTTCAGGGTCGTCCGCCAGAGTGGGCAACAGTTACGATGCCCGTTATGATGACGGTTATTGGGCGGAGCACGAGATCGTGAACTTCCTGCGCCGCTTTTGATAATTGAGGCTCCAGATGGATGCCGATTTCTCGATCGAACTCGGACAGGAAGATCCCGTGCTGGATTTTCCATGGAGTGACCCGGCAGGCGCGCTTGCCTATGTCGACCTGAAGCGGCGTCCGGAGTTGTTGGTGCGGATCGCGGAGGCTCAGAACTCTTCCGAACTGGCCGAATTCCTTCGCATGGCGAACTCGGCGCGAAGCCTCGTGGAGACGGCGAAATGCGATGCGTGGGCAACCGACGAATTAAACGCCGAGGAAGAAATATACGGCGGATCGCACAAATTCGCGAGCTATGTGGATGTGGTTTTTTCCAACCTCGATGCGCGTCTATCCTTAACCACGCACGAACGGTTTGCGCGGAAGCTGGTGGAGTTGTTGCGGCGGGCGCCAGAGACTCCCTCAGCGGCGGAGGTGTGCGTGCGGCGGTGCTACTTCGGCGAGGATGGCGGCGCCCGCAAGGGGTTTTATTTCACCCTGTATGTCAGCGGCTACGCAAACGACGATGCCGGTGCCCGTCTGAATTGGGGTGTGGGCCTGAAGCTGATGGGAAATGCGATCTTACAGCTCTCGGCGGGTGGGACAGGGTGATGGCGTTCTGTTTGTAGGCTGCCCTACATTCCCACGAAATCATCTTTGTCGGTGAACACGTCGGTAACTTGGAACGATCTAACCCGCCATCAGACAATATCCACAGACGCCGCAACCCCTCTTTCTCTCGAGCAGCAGAGAGGCGGTGCGTGAAAGCCTCCACAACAGGTGTAATTCATGGCCGCAGAGAAGATCGCAGAAAAGACCGCTGAAAAGACCGAAAGAGCAGGTGTTGGTTTCGCAATTAGCCGGCAGGCCGGACCGAGCGTAGTCGAGGTTCGCCTCCACCATGACACGATTTCCTCGCTGAGGGGGATCCGGGTTGCCTTCGAACTGCTGAACGGAACTACTCCCGCCCAGGCTAAGAGATTCCTCGATGTATTGAACGAGAATGTAATCGGCGTGCGGGTCACGACCGCGTCCGAAGTCAGCACCGACCACAAGACGGAAGCGGCGTCAGGCTGACGCTTTCACAGCCGAAACCAGAAACCACAGTTAACAACCAAGCCACCACCTATGGACGACCGCAGGGGCGAACGTTTTGGGCGATACGAGATCCTGACCGAGCTCGGACGCGGCGCCATGGGGGTTGTCTACAAGGCGCGTGATCCCAAGATCAACCGCGTGGTCGCCGTAAAAACCGTTTCGCTGGCGGGCCAATCGCCGGAAGAAGAACTCGAATATCGCGAGCGTTTCTTTCGCGAAGCCGAAGCCGCAGGCCGTCTCTCCCATCCTGGAATCGTCACCATCTTCGATGTAGGCGAGGAACAGGAGACGCGTGCTCCTTACATCGTCATGGAATTCGTCGGGGGGCAAACCCTCGACAGCCTGTTGGCACGAGACGACCATAAGCTGCCGGTGGAGACAGCATTGCGGTTAGCGCTCGAATTAGCGGAAGCGCTGGATTGTGCCCACGGTCAAGGCGTCGTTCACCGCGACCTGAAGCCCGCGAATATATTGCTGACCAAGGACGGGCATGCCAAAATCGCCGACTTCGGAGTAGCGAAACTGAACCTTGCCAACCAGACCCTGGGAGGACGCGCGCTAGGCACGCCCGCTTACATGTCTCCCGAACAATTAAACGGCGAAGCGGTGGATGGGCGCTCCGACTTGTTTTCTCTGGGAGTGGTCCTGTACACAGCACTTACCGGTTACCGGCCGTTTCAAGGCAATAGCGCCGTCACCGTCTCATTCAAGGTCGTCAACCGCGACCCGATACCGGCAAGCCTTCTCGATACCGAGTTGCCGCCGGGCCTCGACTACATTATTGCGCGTGCTATGGCGAAAGATCCCGCCGAACGTTATCAGCGCGGCATGGAAATGGTGTTGGACATCCAGGAACTACGGAAAGGACGAGAGCCTTGGAGCAAGGCAAAGCTGCCCGGTTCGTCAATGTCGAATGAACAACTCAGATCGTCTCTGGGTCAACCGGGGATTGCCGCCAAACTACTCTTAAGCGCGCGCTCTCTGTCCGCCGGGCGCGGCACCGTGGGAGACCTGATCGAGAAGGTGCGGACGAGGTCTTTTACCAGAACCGCGGCTTTGGCCGGACTTCTCATTCTTGCACTTGGAATCGGCCTTCGGGTCATTTCGTTTGGCCCGCAACGGGAAATTAGAGAAGCTGGGCCGTTGCCTCGCGAAGTTGCCCCGATTACAACAACGGTGACCCCGGCGGTGCCAGTTGCCGCCGCGCCGGTTGTGACAGCGCTTCCAGCAAAAGAACCGCCGAAGCGGGTCTCAGCGAAAGCCGCCAGCGCAGCTTCAAAAGCAACTTCTCCGGCGATGTTAGAAATCGAGGTCGACCACAAATTTGCAGAGGCCAAACTGTCGATCTGGGTCGATGGCCGTTTGACGTATGCTCATGCGATGGAAGGTACAGACAAGAAGCATCTGGTTCTGTTCCATCATGTCCAGGGCCATGAATTGCACGCCGTGGAGATGCCCCCAGGGAAACATAGTCTCCGAGTGCAGGTTACGTCCGACGAAGCCAACTACGACCAGTCCGCTACGGTGACGGGCGCGTTTGCCAGCGGACAAGAGAACTTACTGCGGATTACTTTTGACAAACACGGCGAGATAAACCTGAATCTGCAGTAGCTAAATGACCCCTGGCCCCTATGCCGGTTGAACTTTTCCGCCTGCCTTTTTCCAGTTGATCATCTTCTTCCAGTCAATATTCTTCCAGTCGATTCTGGTGCGAAGCAGAGACAGGATCAGCATGAACAGGCAAATTTCCAGCAATCCTCGAGAAGCGGTAGGGATGGATTCGGCTCGTTTGGGGAGCAGCGAAAAGCGTCCATAGACGAATTCGATGTGGACCCAATAAACGAGTAGAGAAGTCTGCCCAAGTTGAATGAGTGGGCTGAAGCCCCATGTCCCGAGGCCCCAACGGCACCAGGCATAGCTCACGAAGCAGATCACTAACAACATACCTACGCGCATCATCAGGAAATTCGGGCTGGTGTGCCAGTAGTCGTACGCCGAGTAGAGCTGGAAGGAAGAGTGATCAAATTGCCGCGCGGCGATGATAGCGATGGTTCCGATGGCGGCGAAGAGGGCCAGCGTTTGGACGACGTGGTCGCGGCCCCGGTCGCTGAAGATTATGAATCCGGCTGCCAGTCCGGCAAACGCGAAGGCGGCCCACGGGAACAAAGGGAAAAGCCAAGGCTGCGGCGCCCCGAGGTTGTGGCAGCCGTCAATGTAGGACTCGATCGGCCAGGGCAGCCAGGTTGGCCGCCAGGTGGTGTAAAGGAGTGGAGTCAGCAGGGCGATCAAAGTGACAATGGCCACAGACGCGATAGCAATGGCTGAACCGCCGCGGCCAGAGCCTGACTTATCTTCATCGCCTTGCGGCATCCCTAAAGGCGCACCCTGATACGAACCACCTGTTTTTCCGCAGACCGCCAGCGTGACCCCGCAAACCAGCGCCATCAGTATCATGGACAGGCCAATCATGTTCAGTATGTCCACGCGGAGCAAGTCGGACGACGGAGCCCATCCCCACGCGATCAGGAATTCCTGGAGGCGGAAAAGCAGTCCGAAAGCGAAGATCTCGGCGCCGCGGCGGGCCATGGTCCGGGTGATTTCGGCCGGACTCAAGTTCTTGCGCATGAGTTTGCCGGTGACCAGCGCGAAAGAAACTCCCGCCAGAAAAAGGAAGAGTGGCGCCGGCAGGGTGCCGAGGACTTGCGACCCCTTTAGAAAGCTGCTGTTGCGATCGCCCAGCCACGCATCATAACAATGTGTCTGGAACATCAAAACACAGGCAAGGCCGCGCATCCAATCAATCCAGGCAAGACGCGAAGCAGGGGCCGTGGTCACGGACGAGAGTGTAACGTGCGAGCCGCGATCGGGCCAAGGCGAAACACAGCGCGCGAGATTCATTTCCCTCGTGTACCTTCGTGGTCTCAGTGGTTAATGGTTTCTTGGACTGCATCGTGAAAGCTGACCCACGACTCCGTCTCTCCGCCGCTTAGCCGCCGATTGCCTGCCGTGCTAGCATTTTTGAGGAAGGACTCCACCGTGAACCGCAGGATCGCTATCAGTGCCGTTTTGTTAAGCCTGATGATCGCATGTGGCCTCTCGCGGCCGGCGTTCGCCAAAGATGAGCCCAAGTGGATCGAAGTCCATTCCACGCATTTTTCCGTGATTACGGATGGCGGCGAAAAGCGCGGGCGCGAAGTCGCGGTGCGGTTCGAGCAGATGCGCGCGGTTTTTGGACAGCTCATCCTGAAAAACAAGCTGCAGATGTCGGTGCCCATCACCGTCATCGCGCTCAAGAGCGACAAGCAGTATGACCTGGTTTCTCCGGCGAAACAGAACATGGCGGGCGGGTTTTATGTGCCCGGGCCGGATCGGGTTTATATCGTCCTGAATCTTTTTGAAGCCGATCCGTGGCACGCGGTGGCGCATCCGCTGGCGCATTATTTTTTGAATTACAACTATCCTCCGACCCAGGGCTGGTTCGACGAAGGGCTGGCGGAATATTTTGGCTCGATCTATATCGGGAAAGAAGTCGAGATTGGGGCCGATCCGGAGCTGCATGTCGGAATGGCATGAAAACGCCTTCGATGACATGGATCCCCTGCAGCGCGACGCGAAGTGCGCCTCAGTCGCTTGACCCAACTGGTGAGTTCTCCGGTGTGGCTGTCGATGGTGGACCTGTTCACCATGAAGCACGACGGCTCCGGGACGCGCGAGGGAACACACAACACGCTGTTTTATGCGCAGGCCTGGATGGTGGTTCACTATCTGCTGAACAAGAACAAGATGCCCGAGGCGGGGACTTACTTCGACCTGGTGCAGAATCAGAAAGTGCCGGTGGATAAGGCGATGGTGCAGGCGTTTGACATGACGCCCGATCAGATGGAAGCCGCGGTGAAGGCTTATTTCAATTCAGTGAGCCTGCTGGGCATTGCCCTCGATCAGGCGAAGAAGCCGGTGATTGATCCGGTGGACATTCAGCAGCCTGATCATTTCGCGCCTGCCGTTTAAAGCGGACGAGATCGGAATAACCGTCGATCCGGTGAAGGAAGAAGACGCGCAACGCGATCATCGGCGATGTGATGGCGCGCCTTCCCGAGCATCGCAATCAGGCGCTGCACGATTTGCAGGCATTGACCGCCGATCCAAAAGATAATGAGCCGCGCACGTCGAGCGCTGGCCTGGGACGACATTCGCCAAAAGAAATTCGACGCGGCCGCCGATCAACTGGAGAAGGCGACGGAACTGAATCCGCGCGATCCGTGGATTTGGTATTACCGCTCAGTGCTGAAATATCGCAAAGCGCAGGATACGAAGCAGGAAATGCAGGGGCTGGCCAACATGATGCAGGATCTGCGCGCGGTCGCGGATTGGTATCCGGAACTGGCCGACGCCTACAACATGCTGGGGATGGCGCGCGTGGAAGGCGGCGGAATCAACTCGGCGCTGGAGGCGCAACGGCAGGCGATTGCCTTGTCGCCGCGGAATGCGGAGTACCAATTCAACCTGGGACAGATTTATGTGGCGGCCAAGAAGTGGGATCTGGCGAAGGAAGTGTTCACGCGCCTGAAGGCGGGACCAGATCGGCACGGCAGCCGCGGCGGCCAAGCTGCAACTGGAAGATTTGGAGACGCTGCAGAAATATGGAGTGCGTCCGCAGCGAGCGGGCGAGACCGCAGCGCCCGCAGGCGCAGCGAGCACGCCAGCGGCGGGGGCTTCGTCCGGGGCGGCTCAGGAACGAGCGCAGCGCTGGCCGCAAAACCAGCGCAGAATCAAGATCAAGATGACGACGCCGATGCCGCCCCGAAACCACCGCCAGTCAAGCCAGGGTCAACCGGGCCAGTGCAGTTTCTCAAAGGCAAGATCGTCAGCAGCGACTGCTCTAAGCCTCCCGAGGCAATCGTCACTGTCCTCAGCGGCATGACAACTTACAAGTTGCATTCTCCAGATTACAAATCGTTGCTGGTGATTGGAGAAGACCAGTTCTCCTGCGACTGGAAGAATCGGCTGGTGTCGGTGAACTATCGGGCCATCGGAAAAAACCAGGGAGAACTGGTGTCGATTGAAGTTCGGTAAGATTCCACGCTCTTCCGATCGTTGTTCTTGATCTCGTTGTTCTTGATCCGATAGAAAAAGTGATTCTTGAAGCGAGCAATGGTACCCTTCGCCCCAACCGCCCAGCCATTGGTGCCGTAGAAGCTCACGGCATTTAGATTCAGGTAGTCCGTGTGCGACCAGCGCATGACCTCGCCGCCCTCGTAGTGGCTGATGTCGGTTCCATTCGGACCGACGGTCGCGAAATCTCCGTACCCAAAACTACCAACTGCCGAACGATAGCCGCCCGGTTGCTCTTCCGCCAGACGCCAGGTCGCGCCAGCATCATTGGAGTAAGCGGCCACCCGCTTCGCGTTCGCCGGCTCTTTGTAGTTGCCGCCAACCGCTACAATCACGCTGCCATTGCAAGCCAAGCTGAAAATCCCGCTGGAAGCGTTGCCGGCGGCAATCGGCGTCGCGACCGCGGCCCATGAGCGTCCAGCATCGGCAGAGTGAAAGACTCGCGCGGCGGCCGCGCCTCCGGTGCCAAAGTAAACGTTGCCTCGATCGCAGAGCGCGATGGCGGAGCCGCTCGCCGCGAACGCTCCTTCGTTGGGAAGCGCGGCGGGCATCTTTTCCCGTGGCAGCTCTTTCCAGTGCTCTCCGTCATCCGTGCTCAAGACCAGAAATTTCCCCTCAACCGGATCGCTCAGTGCAACGCAATGCGTCTTCGATTCGCAAGCCAGCGCATCGAGAAAGAAGCCCGCGCGCTTGTCCGAATACTGCAGCTTCCATGTCTTGCCGCCGTCGGTGGCCTTGTAAATCCGAGACTTGTCGCCATCGCCGCTCGACATCACGTAAGCCGTATCCTCGTCGAAGGCCTCAATATCGCGAAAATCCAGATCGCCGCCGCCCGCAACGCTGAGTTGCTTCCAAGTGCCTCCGTCATCGGTTGACCGCAAAATGACTCCATTGGAGCCGGAAGCCCAGACCACATATCCGTGCTTTTCGTCGGATGCATCGCTGACGCTGACGCCGCGCAAGTTGGTGTCGAGGCCGCTGGTCTGGACTTCCCACCAGCGAGCGGAGTCTGAGTAAAGCAAGCGCAAGCAGAATGAAAGTCAACACGCGCACCTGTGGATTGTAGAACAATCGAAGAGCACGATAAGAAAGAGAAGTGCTGAGTGAGGGCAGAGCGGCGTCCGCCGGGCGCAAAATATGCGAAGATGGAATCCGGAGAGCAATCGGATGGAGAACCCACTCAAGCTCAAGCGCATTCACCACGTCGAATTCTGGGTTGGCAACGCGCGCCAGGCGGCCTACTTCTATCGCAAGGGATTTGGCTTTTCGCAGGTTGCCTACAGCGGACTGGAAACCGGCGACCGTCGGCGAACTTCTTACGCAATGAGCCAGGGCAAGGCGAATTTCGTCTTGACCACTCCCCTCACGCCGGACGATCGCTGCCGCCGAGCATATCCGCAAGCATGGCGACGGCGTACGCGACATCGCGCTCGAAGTGGACGACGCGGATGATGCGTTTGAGGAAGCCGTCCGCCGAGGGGCGCTTCCGGCCGAGGAACCGCACGAGATCAAGGATGAACACGGTTCGATTCGCCGCGCCGCGGTGCGCACCTACGGCGACACCATCCACTCGCTGATCTCATATAAGGATTACAAAGGACCATTTCTACCGGGGTTCATGGCCGCTCCGGTCGCGGGCGATGACTGCGGCATTCTGCGCGTTGACCACATCGTGGGCAATGTCGAACTCGGCAAAATGCAACTACTGGGCCGATTACTACACCCGCGTCTTCGGTTTCCACCGTTACATCACCTTCGACGACAAAGATATTTCCACCGAGTACAGCGCGCTGATGAGCATTGTGATGTCGGACGATTCGCACTCCGTAAAATTTCCCATCAACGAACCGGCCCCGGCGCGCAACAAAAGCCAGATTCAGGAATACATTGAAGCCTACGGAGGAGCGGGCGCGCAGCATATCGCGCTGCAGTGCAAGGACGTCATGCACACGGTAGGAAAATTGCAACGCAACGGGGTAGATTTTCTGCGCGTTCCCGACACTTATTATGATGTGCTGCCGTCGCGGGTCGGCCCGGTGGAGGAATCGCTCCACGAGTTGCGCTCGCTCGGCATACTTGTGGACCGCGACGAGGAAGGCTACCTGCTGCAGATTTTTTCAAAGCCGGTGGAGGATCGTCCGACGGTGTTTTTCGAAGTCATCCAGCGCAAGGGCAGCCGGGGATTTGGCAAAGGCAATTTCAAGGCGCTGTTTGAATCGATCGAGATGGAGCAGGCGCGACGAGGGAATCTGTAAGCATGCCGAACGCAAAAGCGACTCAAACAAAAGCGAAAACGCACGGCGAAGACCAACGTTGCGCTACCAGTCGGGATTCGGCAACGAATTCGCCAGCGAGGCAGTGGAAGGCGTATTGCCGCGCGGACAGAATTCTCCGCAAAAAGTGGCGCATGGCCTGTACACCGAACAACTGAGCGGCACTGCATTCACCGCCCCGCGCGGCGTCAATCGGCGCACGTGGCTTTACCGGATTCGTCCTTCGGTGGCGCACAAGCCCTTCGAGCCGATCAAGCAGGGAAGGCTGCGCAGCGCGCCGTTCGACGAAGTGCCGACGCCGCCGAACCAGTTGCGCTGGATGCCGATTCCGATCCCACCTGCTTCCGAGCGCACCGACTTCGTCGACGGCCTGATCACCATGGCCGGCAACGGCAATACGCACTACTCATTCGGGCGTCGGCATTCACATCTACGTGGCCAACGCCTCGATGACCGATCGGTTTTTCTACAACGCCGACGGCGAAATGTTGATCGTGCCGCAACAAGGACGCCTGCTGCTGCGCACCGAGATGGGTATTCTCGAAGCCGCTCCCGGCGAGATTGCGGTGATCCAGCGGGGAATTCGTTTTCGCGTCGAACTTCTCGACAAGCAAGCGCGCGGATACATCTGCGAGAACTACGGCGCGCTCTTTCGCCTGCCCGATCTCGGACCGATCGGCGCGAACGGGCTGGCGAATCCGCGCCATTTTCTGGCTCCCGTGGCGGCGTTTGAAGATCGCGAAGGCGATTACCGGATTGTCACCAAGTTTCAGGGCAGGCTCTGGCAGGCGGCGATCGATCACTCGCCGCTGAACGTGGTCGCCTGGCACGGAAACTACGTGCCTTACAAATATGATCTGGCGAATTTCAATTGCATCAACACCGTGAGTTTCGACCATCCCGACCCTTCGATTTACACGGTGCTGACCTCGCCATCGGAAATTCCTGGAACGGCCAACGTTGACTTTGCGATCTTTCCGCCGCGCTGGATGGTCTCCGAGCACACATTTCGTCCACCGTGGTTTCATCGCAATTTCATGAACGAGTTCATGGGCCTGATTTACGGCGAGTACGACGCCAAGGCCGAAGGATTCGTACCCGGCGGCTCCAGCCTGCACAATTGCATGGCCGGTCACGGGCCCGACACGGAGACGTTCGAGAAGGCGAGCAACGCCGAACTGAAGCCGGTCTATATAAAGGATACTCTGGCGTTCATGTTCGAGACTCGCTTCGTGTGCCAGCCGACGAAGTTTGCGCTGGAGAGTTCGCAGCTCGATCGATCAATACTTCGAATGCTGGCAGGGATTGCGGAAGAAGTTTAGTTAACCGTAACTTCGTCATCCCGAGCGAAGCGAGGGATCTGCGGCTCGCCGCAAAATGCAGATCCGTCGCTCCGCTCGGGATGACAATTCAAGAAGGGCTATGAAGCTGCAAACATTTCAGACCGTGCGAAATTCCGCCGAAGGGGTGAACGCCCTCGCCGTCCTGCTGCGCGACCTGATCGACTATGCGGGACTATTTCCTCCGGCATCGTTGGCCATGGCGCCCGCCGTGGCGAACTATGACGAATACCTGCGCTCGGAGTGGAACTGGATTCTCGGGCGTTTTATTGTCCCGGTCGCGCGGCTCGGGGAGTTCGAAGAAGCGTTCGCCGGATTGCCGATTAACAGGTTGGCCGCAGCAACAACGGGAACCTGCTTCACGATCTGGCGACTGTCAGTGCTTCTCGGCCCCGATCCGGCTGCCGATGTCGCTCGCATTCGCGAATTCAATGATCGACTGGCGAGTTCGCGTTCCGGCAGAGCTGCCGTCGTCGACTCGGTTGAAGTGAAAGCCGCAAGCGCCGAACAGATCGCGCGCTTGTCGGCGAATCATTCCGGCGGAACTCGTGACCTATTTCGAAATTCCACTTGTCCGGTTGCGCCGAGTGCATCGCGGCGGTCGCCGATGCGGGCCGCAGAGCCAAGATTCCGCACAGGAGGCGAGACGGCCGACAAGTTTCCCGCTTCCGCGAGCGTAGTCGAATTCATTCGGCGCTGTGCGGCGTGCCAATGTGCGCGTTCAAGGCGACGGCGGGACTGCATCATCCCCTGCGCTCGGTCCACCGGCTTACCTATCAACCCGACAGCCCGTCGGGAATCATGCACGGCTTTATAAATGTTTTTCTGGCAGCGGCGTTCTTGCGATCGGGAATGGAACCCGCAGCTCGCGGTTCAGTTGCTCGAGGAACAATCTGCGAGCGCATTTCATTTTGATTCGGATAGCGTCGGCTGGCGCCAGCATCGGCTCAGCCGAGAAGAAATCGCGGCGGCACGCCAGAGTTTCGCAATTTCGTTCGGATCGTGCTCATTCACGGAGCCCATCGACGATTTGCGGTCTCTACATCTGCTATGAAACCCGTCCTCGACGAGACCCACGATCCCAAAGCGCAAAGCTGGGTTGAGTCAGCCAACGTTGCGGACTCGGATTTTCCCATTCAAAATTTGCCCTTCGGAGTTTTTCGGCAGCGCGATGGCGGACGACCAGGCGATAATGGGAGTCGCGATCGGCGATCGCATTCTCGACCTCGCCGGAATTCGGATCGGGCACGCTCGGCATGAGAACGACGATGAGGATGTGCGGCTGGGCGCTAATGCGTGCGCATCCGAGCTTCGCTGAATGCACTCATGGCGCTTGGAGCCGGTCCTCGGCGCGCTTTGCGCCGGCGTCTTCATGCCTGTTCTGCGTCAGGATGCGCCTGCCTCCGATCGGCAGGCCGCTTCGCGCCATCTCGTCGCGCAGTCCGATGTCGACATGCTTCTGCCCGCGGTCATCGGCGACTATACCGATTTCTACGCATCCATCTTCCACGCCACCAACGTTGGCAAGCTGTTTCGTCCCGACAATCCGCTGCTGCCGAATTACAAATACATTCCGATTGGCTATCACGGGCGCGCGTCGTCGCTGGTGCCGACAGGAACGCCGATCCGGCGGCCCTGCGGCCAGACGCGCGATGGTGACGCTGCTCCGATATTCGGACCGACCAAGGCGCTCGATTACGAACTGGAAGTGGGCTTCTTCGTGAGCGCTGGAAATAAGTTGGGCGAAACCATTCCCATCGCCAAAGCCGAAGAACATATTTTCGGAATCTGCCTGGTCAACGACTGGTCGGCGCGCGACATTCAAGTCATGGGAATATCAGCCGCTCGGCCCCTTTCTGGCCAAGAGTTTTGCGACTTCACTTTCGCCGTGGGTCGTGACCATGGAAGCGCTGGCTCCGTTTCGTACGGCCTGCCTTTGCGCGCGCAGAGGGCGATCCCGCGCCATTGCCTTACCTTTTCGACCCGAGCGATCAGCAACACGGCGGCCTCGACCTGTGGCTGGAAGTTTCTCTGCTCTCGCCGCGCATGCGCGAGGCCGGCATCGCTCCGGTGGTTCTGGGCCGCAGCAATTTTCGCGATATGTACTGGACCATGGCGCAGATGCTCACCCATCACGCCAGCAATGGCTGCAATCTGCGTCCCGGCGATTTGCTGGCCAGCGGAACCGTCTCCGGCGCCGACAAGTCCGCCCGCGGATGCCTGCTCGAACTAACCGCGCGCGGCAAAGATCCGGTCACGCTGCCCACGGGCGAGCAGCGCAAATTTCTGGAAGATGGCGACGAAGTCATCCTCCGCGGATTCTGCGAACGCGACGGCTTCCGCCGCATCGGACTGGGCACTTGCCAAGGCGTAATTCTGCCCGCGTGCACTTGACGAGTCTGAATCAACCGCAGCGCAAATTCCGTTAAGGTCTCTGATGCCGGCTTGCGCCGTCGCCGAATTCATTTATAGTAGTCGCCGTCGAAAAAGGAGAAACCGTGAGCGCTCCTCTGGATTCAACTGTTCCGGCAACTACTGTTCCGGCAACCGTTCAGCCGTCCACAGACGGTCATGGCCCGGCAGTCTTCGCCGGCTTCCTCGGCTGGACGCTCGACGCCTTCGACTTCTTCCTGGTCGTCCTCTGCCTGACCGCGATCGCCAAAGAGTTTCACCGCTCCGACAAAGAGATTGCTCTCTCCATCACGCTCACGCTGGCGTTCCGTCCCGTGGGCGCGTTCATCTTTGGACTGATGGCCGACCGCTACGGGCGCCGCATTCCGCTGATGATCGACCTCGTCTTCTACTCCGTCGTCGAAGTGGCCACCGGCTTCGCGCATAGCTTCACCACCTTTCTTGGTGCTGCGCGCGCTGTTCGGCATCGGCATGGGCGGAGAGTGGGGCGTGGGCGCGTCGCTCGCCATGGAAAAAGTTCCGCCCAAACTGCGCGGCGTTCTTTCCGGCTTGCTGCAGGAGGGATACGCTCTCGGCTATCTGCTGGCAGCGGGCTGTTTCTTTTTTGTCTTCCCGCGCTGGGGATGGCGGCCGATGTTCTTCATCGGAGGACTTCCCGCGCTGCTCGGCCTTTTCGTCCGCTTCAAAGTGAAGGAATCGGAAGTGTGGAAGAAGACTCGGCAATCGAGCTGGAGCAATTTGGGCCGCGAAATCGTCTCGCACTGGAAATTATTTCTCTACCTGACCCTCCTGATGATGATGATGAACTTTTGCTCGCACGGCACGCAGGATATGTTCCCAACTTTCCTGCAGCGCCAGTTCGGCATGGGCCCAACGCAGCGCGCGACCATCACGGCAATCTCGATGGTAGGAGCGATCCTCGGCGGCGTGCTGTTCGGCCTCTTCTCCGACCGCTTCGGGCGCCGCCGCGCCATGATCACCTCGCTGGTCTGCGCCATCCTGGTGGTTCCGCTGTGGGCGTATGCCCCGTCCGTGGCCTTGTTGGTGCTGGGAGCGTTCCTGCTCCAGTTCATGGTGCAGGGGGCGTGGGGCGTCATTCCAGCGCATCTTTCAGAATTATCGCCCGACTCGGTGCGCGGATTCCTCCCCGGCTTCGCCTACCAGTGTGGAGTCCTCCTGGCCGGCTCGGTCGCCTACATCGAAGCCGTACTCGCCGAACACACCAGCTACGCCAACGCCATGGCCCTGACCGCAGTCACGGTGTTCACGCTGGCGGTGGTAGTGGTGGCGCTGGGGCGGGAGAAGAAGGGAATTGAGTTCGGGTTCTAGGGGTGTCCGTTTGCCCGAGAGCACGCCCCCTCCCTGCCTAGTGGAATCATGGAGTTAGAGGCACTTCCTTGACTCAATTGTTTATTCATTGATTGTATAATTAGTATGTATTACAGTATTACATTGTACAATTAGTTAAAAATCAGGGGGGATTTGCACCGTGACCACAGCAGCCGCAACCGCACTCAAAGTGGCAGACGAAGTTTGGATCGCCGCTGCTCTGCTGCATCGCGATCATCTCGAAGCGTCAGACTTCGCGGTGGAGGAGATTGTGCAACGTGCGGAACGGGAAGGGCTGCACAAGCCTCTTCGGCGCGGGGTGTATGTTCACGTCATTCAGCACTGCGTCGCGAATCGGGCTCCTAATCCGGGTCGCTATAGGATGCTGGTCGAGACCGCGCCGGGGCGCCGCCGGCTTTTCCGCAAGGGTGATTCCTACCATCCTGGCCGCGAGGGCGCGAAGATCACGCCGGAGAGCGAAGACATCCCGTATGGCTACAGCGGCTTGCTGGGCTGGTACCGCGATTGGTCTTTGTCCTTGGCCGCTACTAACAATTCCTCGAAGGAAGATCCGTTGCTTTCATTGCGGGGCTCAGGCAAGCGCCTTTGGGCTGATGAGCACGCGGACGATTATGTACGCCGCCTGCGTGAGGGCTGGGAATGAGTCGCATTTTTTGGGACACCAACCTGTTCATTTATCTGTTCGAAGACTATGGCGTGCTCTCCAAGGCCGTGGCGCAGCTTCGTTCCAAGATGCTTGACCGGGGCGATCAACTGCTGACTTCCACCCTCACGCTAGGTGAGGTCCTGGTGAAGCCCACCGAGTGGAATGATTCCGAACTTTCGAGAAAGTATGAACGCGCAATTTCAACCGCGGCAACTATGATTGCCTTCGATGTGAAAGCGGCAAAGGTATATGCCGCCTTGCGGTCGGAGAGGTGGGTCAAGGGGCCCGACGCAATTCAGTTGGCCTGCGCAGCCAGCGCGAATGTGGATCTTTTCGTGACCAATGACGAGCGACTCCAGGGCAAGCATGTTGACGGCATCCAGTTCATCGTTCCACTCGGGAGAGTGCCGATCTAAATTCGCGCGGGCGTAGCTTCCGGAAATTGTTCAAGGAATAAAACGCGGGGGAAAAGGTAAAGGCTGTGACATTGGTTATGCTCTAGCTGCCCGCTCCTGCGAGGGAGCTGACTGCGTGGACGCATGCACCGTCACAGCCCTTGATGTAATCACCGCTTTCGCGGTCCCAAACCCTAACTGCCCCTCGCAGGGCCGTCAGTTTTTTGCCGGTCTGGCTGCTCCTCAGGTTGCCCCGCTGAGCTGATCACTCAGCCTACTTCGGATCGGCAAAGTTTTATTTAAGCCAACCCTTTCAGCCGTCGACGGAAGTCAAAGTAAAGATTTGCTGCAAAATTGTCAACGCCCTTTTTCGGTGCAATTGACCATTCGCGATCGATCAAAATTCAAAAGCGCAACTCATTGAATCGTGAATGCTTAATGAATGACAGATTAATTTTATTACCATTTTTGCACAATAACATCCACAGCCGCTCGCAGGCGCAACGGACGCTCGCGCACAAAAGTCGAACCACCTAAGCATCTTGACGTAAGAAAATTAGTCGCGCATGGTAGTTTGTAGCAGTAGCTTATTGAATGTCTGATCTGGTGGCTTACGTTGACGGCGGCTCGCTCGGGAATCCTGGCTCGTCAGGTATTGGAGTCGTCATCGTTAGTGCTGGCGATCGCTCCGGCGGTTCCTCGGACGGCACCGTCAGAATCTCCCGCTGGATCGGCCGCCAGGACAATAACGTCGCCGAGTACATCGCTCTGCTCGAAGCCCTGCACTGCGCTGTGGAGCTTAAAGCTCGAGCGCTGCATGTGTTTTCGGATTCCGAAGTGGTGGTCCGCCAGATGAGCGGCGCGTACAACTGCCGCAGCCCGCGCCTCTATTCCCTGAATTGGATTTGCCGAAAACTGGCGAGGTCGCTCGACTTCTCCATCTCGCACGTGCGGCGAGAGAACAATATTGAGGCGAATCGTCTGGCCACCTCGGCCGCCCGCGTCGGCGCGGGAAAAACAATTCGTCCTTCCTCCAAATCTCGATTGACTTAGGCGCAATTCGCCCGCCATCCAGATCGAAAACACTTGGCTTCGTTCGGCCGACCGGAGTATTCTGCCTTGGCCGGAAATGACCAGAACCAACCAGAAATAAAATGCCAGGCTTAACGCGCAATCAGATACGAGGCTTCTGGGCGTCGTGGGGAGGTTGGACGCTCGACGGCATGGATTCCGTCATCTACGCGCTGGTGCTGGTGCCGTCGCTGCGCGAACTGCTGCCCCGCTCCGGAATTGCGGCGACCAAAGGAAACATCGGCTATTACGGAGGACTGCTGTTCGCTCTTTTTCTGATCGGCTGGGGACTGGCGTTTCTCTGGGGACCGATTGGAGACAAGTTTGGCCGCGTGCGCACGCTGATGCTGACGATCTTGTGTTACTCCGTGTTTACTCTGCTGAGCGCCTTCGCGGTCAATGTGTGGCAGCTTGCCATTCTGCGCTTGCTTGCGGGCATTGGTATTGGCGGCGAGTGGGCCATGGGCGGCACGTTTGTGGCGGAAGAGTGGCCGGAGAATCGCCGCATCGCCGGCGCGGGATACATGCACACCGGATACTACTTCGGCTTTCTGCTGGCAGCGTTCGCGAATTATTCCATCGGCAGCCACTACGGATGGCGCGCCATGTTTGCCTTCGGAGGAGTGCCCGCCGTTCTGTTGGCGTGGATCCGGTATGGCGTAACCGAGCCGGTGCGCTGGACGCAGAAACAGAAAGCGGTGCATAACTGGAGCTGGTGGCGTCCGCTGGCCACGCTTTTTAGTCCAACGTGGCGGCGGCGCACGATTCTGAATTCGTTGTTCATGCTGGTTTCGATTTGCGGACTTTGGGCGGGGACGGTTTACGTTCCCGCGGCGGTCACAACTCTGGCTGAAGCCAGCGGACGAAGCGGGCCACTGGCGGCGCAGATAGCCTCCTATGCAACCATGCTGGTCGCGGTCGCCACGATTCTTGGATGTCTGGCCATGCCTGCGCTAGCCGAACGCTTCGGGCGCCGCGGGGCTTTGGCATTTTTCTTCGCGCTGATGATGGTGTTCATCACGCTGACTTTCGGCAAGGTTTACTATCTGGGCGGAAACGGTCTGCCGTGGTTTTTTGTTTGCCTGTTTTTCTTGGGATTGGGCGGGGCCAATTTTTCCGTCTATACGCTTTGGCTGCCGGAGCAATATCCCACCGAATGCCGCGCCAGCGCATTTGCCTTTTCCACTTCGTTCGCGCGCTTCGCGGGAGCGGGCATCACGTTTCTGGTGGGAGCAGGCGTGCGCCACTACGGTTCTATCGGAACTCCCGTGGCGCTGACGGGCATTGCCTTTGCCATTGGGCTGTTGCTTACTCCGTTTGGTGCGGAGACTCGCGGGCAGGCGCTGCCCTCGTAATGTCAGTTCTCAACTTTTTCCACGACTTGCTTCAGCGGCCCTGACTTGCCGCCGACGAAGCTCGAGTCGCCGGCGTACTCCGTCCTGATCGATTTCGTACCTACCGTTAGCATCGAGGTGGTAAAGCTGGCCGAGCCGCCGCTGAGGGTTCCGGTTCCCAGCACCGTCGTGTGCCTCATGAAGGTGACGGTTTCTCCGTCAGGCGGCGCGCCAGCGTCGGAAGTTACGGTTGCGGTGAAGGTGACGGGCTGGCCAAGAATGGATGGGTTCGGCGACGACGTGACGGTCGTCATAGTCGGCGTCCTCACATCAATTTCGGTTACGAAAGCGTCGTATGTGCCGCCGCCCAGGCCCGGCTGTATGGGATTCATCGTCGGAAAGTTCGTCGATGAAGTGTCACCGGTGACGTAAGCGTGGCCGATGCTATCCACGGCGATACCAAAGCCGTCCTCCGCTCCATTGCCGCCCAGGTAGGTGGAATAAAGCAATGCCGACCCCGCTGGGTTGAGCTTCGACACGAATGCATCACCGCCGCCCTTGCGATGCTTCTGAAAGGGATTCACGGTGGGAAAGTCTTTTGAACCGGTGCTGCCGCTGACGTAGGCGTCGCCCTGGCTATCCACTGCGATGCTCCAGGCAACATCGCCGGCGCTGCCGCCGAGATAGGTGGAGTAAACCAACGTCGAGCCGGTCGGATCAATCTTAGACACGACGGCGTCCCAATCGCCAGCGTAGGTCGTCTGGAAGGCGCCGGGCGTGGTCGGAAAAGTGCCGGAGGCGGTGTAGCCGGTGACGTAGGCGCTGCCCGTGCTATCGACGGCGATGCCGTAGCCTGACCCTCCCACGCCGTCACCGCCGCTGCCGCCGAGATAAGTGGCGTACGCCAAAGCCGATCCCGATGGGCTGATCTTGGTCACGAATGCGTCCCAGTCGCCGGCGAGGGCGGCCTGAACAGAGTTCTTTGTGGGGAAGTCGGTGGAATAGGTTGAGCCGGTGACGTAAGCGCTGCCGGCGGCGTCCACGGCGATGCCATCGCCGTAATCGAGATTGCTGCCGCCCAAATATGTGGAGTAAACCAGTTGCGATCCCTTGGAGTTGATCTCGGCCACGAAGGCGTCGCCGCCGCCGGCATTCGCTGCCTGCAAGGGATGCATCGTCGGAAAGTTAGTAGAGTCGGTTTGGCCGGTGACGTACGCGTTGCCTGCGCTGTCCACGGCTATGGCCTGGCCCAGATCCTCCGTATTGCCACCCAGGTAGGTGGAGTAAACCAGGGCCGATCCTGAAGGGTTGATCTTGGCCACGAAGGCGTCGTAGGAACCTCCGCCATAGGTCCGCTGCAACGGATTCTTCGTCGGAAAATTAGCTGAAGCAGTTTGACCGATGACGTAAGCGTTGCCCGACTTGTCCACCGTGATGCCGATGCCATAGTCGTTATTATTGCCACCGAGATAGGTGGAGTAAACCAAGGCTGATCCCGAGGAACTGAACTTGGTTATGAAAACGTCCCCATTATTCGCACCGCAGCTCTTGCAGGTTGTTTCAAGGGCGCCAGCCGTGGTCGGAAAATTGGTGGAATAGGTTGTACCGGTGACGTAAGCGCTGCCAGCACTATCTACCGCGATGCTGTTGCCACCATCCAGCGAACTGCCGCCCAGATACGTCGAGTAAATCAGGGGATCGATGTACAACGGCCGGCTGGTATCATATTTCGCCAACTCGAACCCCACGCGATTCTTATCCATGATGGCGTATTGCGCTGCGATCTCTTGCCTTGCGCCATCTTTCGTCTGATACACCACCGGCTGGTGCCAGCGAATTTCCTCTTTGTCTAGCTTGAGCACCAAGTCGCCATTCGCCTTCCGCAGAATCTGCTTGGCGCCGCGAATGTCGAATACGATACGGTGCGGGTCCGCTCCAGGTGCTACGATGAAGTCGTATTCCAGTTGGCGCGGGTTGCCGTAGTAAACCAGGTCTATGCCGGAATAGATCCCTGCGTATTTGACTCTTCCGTAGGTCGGAACATTGGTGTGCCACTTCGCCGGATCGTCGCCGATGAAGTAATTGGATCTCCCCGCCAGTTCATCCACACCGGTGACTTTGGCCGTGGGATTGGCGTTGTGGAGCTTCATTCGCACGGCGCCCTGCTTGCCGCGCATCGTCAGCACCGCTTCGTCTCCGGTCAGAAAAAGCGTGTAGGCGCTGGTGCGCGCCAGAAACTTCACATGCGCGTCGGTCTGTCCGTGATTGGCCTCGAAGCTCAGTGGGAGTTTGCCGTAGGCGTCGCTCAAAGACAGAGCGCTCGCAGGAGTGACGTTCAGGCTTTGATCGACACCGGGAACAGGGCTTGATTGGGAAAGCAGGAATGTCGTCGCCGAACATAGGGTCAGGCAGACGAAGCTAGCGCGCCTCATAGGGTCTTTCCAACTGCAATGGGGCGCTGGTAAAAACAGGCCCGGCTGGGTTGCCATCAGGGGGGAGTTCGGAGCAACCCGGCACCCCGCGATTGTGCTCCCTTGCGGGCTATCGGTCAATCGGCTTCCATCAATGGCCTTCCCCGCCAATGGCCTTCCGACGCTGGGTAGGAGCACCTCTAGTTTGACGTTAGTCGCTCTTTTGTTATAGTTACTCTCACATTTTGCAGCGTTCCGGTTGGGACGTGCCGGTCGTCGCGCTGCTGGAGGAAGAGGCCATGTCGGGCGTGCTTGCGACGCGAAGTGACCGGAGTGCAGCCGCTGAGATACTTCGAGTGCCGCCCGAGGTCGGACTCCGGGAGCGCAAGAAGGCGCGGTTACGGCAGCAGATTATCGATACCTCCATCAAGCTGTTTCGCAAACACGGATACGAGAACACCCGCATCGACGACATCGTGCAGATTCTCGAAATCAGCCAGCCGACGTTCTTCCGCTATTTTCCCAGTAAAGATGCAGTTCTCCGCGAAGTCGGGGAGCGCGGGTATGCCTGCATCTGCGAGCGGCTGAGTTCCGAGCTTTCGATGAAAGCCGGGACGAGCGAACGTCTGCGGCGGTTGTACGTGACCATGGCGCGCGAAGTGGAAGGCGACCGGCAATTGTGGCAGGCGGTGGTGCTGTCGGGGGCGATGGATCCGGTGCGCTCGGCCGAACTGCGCGGGCACGAAGAGGCTGCCGCTGGCTTGCTGCGGGAAATTCTCGACGCAGGGACAGAAACGAGGCGAGGTGACGCGCGCGTTTCCAGTAGTGCACCTGGCGGAGTTCATGGAAGGCCTTTACGGCACCGTGGTGCGACAATGGGCAGTCGATTTGACCGGTCCGCACAAACTGACAGACCGGGTGCGAAGCGCGGTGGAGTTTTTCTTGCGCGGCGTTGAGGCATAAGATTTCGGGGATCGTTTGAGCGAAGATCGTCAGAGAAAGATCACGTAATGAAGGCCGCCGTCCTGCACGAATTCAAGACTCCGTTATCGCTGGAAGATGTGGCTCGGCCAGAAGTTGGCCGCGACGAGGTCTTGATTGAGGTTGAAGTTTGCGGCGTGTGTCATTCCGATCTGCACGTGGCCGATGGCGACTGGACGCAATTTGCCGGCATTGTAAAAAAGCCGCTGATTCTGGGACATGAGATTGTCGGCCGAGTTGTCGATCGCGGCGCGGGGGTCGAAAGCGTCGAGATTGGCGACCGGGTCGGGGTGCCGTGGGTGCAGTGGACATGCGGGCAATGTGAGTTTTGCCGCGAAGGCAACGAGAATCTGTGCGTCAAGCAGCGCATCACGGGCGTCATGGTTGATGGCGGATATGCGGAATTTGCCAAAGCTCCCGCCAGCCACATCGTCAAGATTCCCGACGGGCTGGCGTCGGAGCAGGCGGCGCCGCTGCTTTGTGCGGGAGTTACGGTCCATCGCGCGCTAACGCAGGCGAAGGTTAAGGCCGGGCAACGCCTCGCGGTTTTTGGCGTGGGCGGACTGGGCCACATTGCGATCCAGATTGGGCGGGCGGCGGGAGCGGAAGTGACCGCGGTTGACATTTCCAACGAAAAACTGGCGCTGGCGAAGTCGTTGGGCGCCGTGCGAACGCTGAACGCGGCGACCAGCAATGTGGCGAAAGAAATACGCGCCTCGGGCGGAGTGCATGTGGCGCTTGTCACCTCGGGAGCCAAGTCCGCTTACGATATGGCGTTCTATTGCGTGCGACCGACGGGCACGATGCTGGTGGTGGGCTTGCCCGCAAAAGATATTTCGTTTCCGGCGATTATGATGGCGGCGGGCGAAATCCAGATCAAGGCTTCGGCGGTGGGTACGCGCGAAGATCTGCGCGAGGTCTTGGCGATGGGCGCGGCGGGGAAGGTCCATTGCCAGGTGACAACGCGTCCGCTGGCGGAGGTGCAGGTGGTTCTTGGAGAGTTGAGCCGCGGCGAAGTTTCGGGGCGAGCGGTGCTGCGCATGCGGCCGTAGCGCGGTGCGAGTGAGTTTATTGACGTTAGCAACTTTAATATGATATTAACTATCACTTTTGTGCGCACTTTTGCGTGCTGCTATCCCTCGGAAAGGGCCTTCTCGTCGTGGACGTCAAAAAGCTTTTTGATCTGACTGGCCGCGTGGCCATTGTTTCCGGGGGCTCGATGGGCCTGGGTCTCCAGATGGCCGAGGGCCTGGCGGAAATGGGCGCGAACTTGGTGCTCTGCGCCCGCAAGAAAGATCGCTGCGAAGAAGCGGCGGAAACGTTGCGCAGACGCGGCGTGCAGGCGCTGGCTTTGGCGTGCGACGTCAAAGACAAGGCAGCAATCCAGCAAGTCGTGGAGGAGACGCTGGCAAAGTTCGGCCGCATCGACATTCTGATCAACAATGCCGGCGTATCGTGGGGAGCTCTCAGTGGAGGAAATGACGCTGGAGCAGTGGGACAAAGTTCTCTCCACCAACTTGACCGGCACGTTTCTTTTTTGTCAGGCGGTGGGCAAGGCCATGGCGGCGCAGGCGGCGGGCAAGATCATCAACATTGCATCGGTCGCGGGATTGGGCGGAGCGTCGGCGGAACTACAGGCGATCGGATACCATGCGAGCAAAGGCGGAGTGATCGCGTTCACCAAAGATCTGGCGTGCAAGTGGGCTCAGCACAACATTCAGGTCAATGCCATCGCGCCGGGATGGTTTCCGACGCACATGTCGGGATGGATCATCGAGCATCGCAAAGATTCTCTGCTGGAAAAAATCCCGCTGAGACGCTTTGGCGCCGATCACGATCTGAAAGGCGCGGCAGTGTTTCTGGCATCGGATGCTTCGGCGTACGTGACCGGGCACGTGCTGGTGGTAGATGGAGGCCAGTCGGCCTGGTAAAGAAATTTCTATGAATATTCCCCTGACTCCGGTTCGCTTCCTTCGTTATTCACAACAACAGTTTCCCCGCAAGACGGCGGTGGTGTGTCAGGACCTGCGATTCACCTATGCCGAGTTTGGCGATCGAGTGGGGCGTCTGTCGGGTGCGTTGCGCGCTGCCGGAGTGAAGGCGGGCGATCGCGTGGCATTCCTCAGCCTGAACTGCCATCGGCTGCTGGAAGCCTACTACGGGGTTCTGGAGGCGGATGCCGTTCTGCTGCCGCTCAATATTCGTCTGGCCGCGCCGGAGCTTACTTACATCCTGAATGATTCAGGAGCGACGGTGCTGTTTCTGGAACAGGAGTTCGTCGGCCTGGTGGATTCGTTCCGGCGAGATCTGCGCACGGTGCGCTCGTTTCATCAGCTGGATGGGACGCCGCAGGCGGAGTGGCTCTCCCGGCAAAACTACGAGCAGA
This sequence comes from uncultured Acidobacteriaceae bacterium, assembly GCA_963826845.1. Classification (GTDB taxonomy): domain Bacteria; phylum Acidobacteriota; class Terriglobia; order Terriglobales; family Acidobacteriaceae; genus Acidiflorens. The sequence continues at coordinate 31,563 of CAWGYS010000006.1, read as the reverse complement.
TGCTGGCCTCGGCGACGCCTTATCGCGAAGATGTGATGGCGTTTGACGAAAACGCGGTCGCGGAAATTTTCTACACCAGCGGAACCAGCGCCAGCCCAAAAGGCGTAATGCTTACGCATCGCAACGTGTACCTGCATGCGATGACCATCGGTTTGTACCATCGCACCAAGTTTGAAGACGTGCTGATGCACACGATCCCGTTGTTTCACGCCAACGGCTGGGGAGCGGCGCATACGATTACGTCCGTGGGAGGAACGCATGTCATGCTTCCGCGCTTTTTGCCGGAGGAAGTATTCCGCCTGGTGGAGCGGGAGCGGGTGCGCGCGTTGAGCCTGGTTCCGATCATGGCCACCGGTGCTGGTGAATTCGCCGGCACGCTCCAAATACGACCTCAGCAGCGTGGAGTGGTCGGTGATCGGCGGCGCGGCATCTTCTCCAACCTTGATTCGGGAGGTCGAACAGACGCTTGGGATTCAAATGCTTTTCAGGATACGGACTGACCGAGTGCTCGCCCTCGCTCTCGACTGCCGAAATGAAACCGGACATGCAGTGCACTGACGAGGAGCGGACTGTATTGCAGGCGATGACGGGCTATGCCTATCCGGGATGTGAGCTTCGCGTGGTTGATGCCGACGACAAGGACGTGCCGCATGACGGCGTGACCATGGGAGAAATCATTGCACGCAGTGACGGTGTGATGGCGGGTTACTGGCAACAGCCGGAAGCCACGGCGGAAGCGATGCGAGGCGGATGGTTCCACACCGGCGATATGGCGGTGATGGCGTGAGAACGGGTACATCCTGATTGTGGATCGCAAGAAGGACATTATTGTGAGCGGCGGAGAAAACATTTCGTCGCTCGACGTGGAAAAAGTGCTGCTGGCGCATCCCGGCGTTTTGGAAGCGGCAGTCATTCCAGTAGCCGATCGAAAATGGGGCGAGGTGCCGAAGGCGGTAGTAGTGGTGAAACCGGGATCGAAGATCGGCGAAGTGGAATTGATTGAGTTTTGCCGCGCCCGGCTGGCCCACTACAAGTGTCCGCAATCGATTGAGTTTTGTGAAGCCCTGCCCAAGACCGCTACGGGGAAAGTTTTGAAAAGAGATTTGCGCAAGCAGTATCAAGGGGGAGCGGCATGAACAACCTCGTGAAAGTCAGCAAAGACAATGATGTCGCGATCATCACCATCGACAATCCGCCGGTGAACGCTCTAAGTCCAGGCGTGCCGGAGGGGATTCTGGCGGCGATCAATGAGGTCAATGTCGATCCGTCGGTGAAGGCAGCAGTTGTAATCGGCGGTGGACGCACGTTTGTTGCGGGTGCGGACATCAAGGAATTTATCAAGATGACGTCGAGCGGAAACCGACGCGGAAGTCTGCTCCCGCTGCTGCTTCATATCGAAGACAGCGCCAAGCCGGTGGTGATGGCGATCCATGGCCAGGCGTTCGGCGGCGGACTGGAACTGGCCATGGCCGGCCATTACCGGGTCGCATCGCCCACGGCGCAGGTGGGGCAGCCAGAAGTGAAGCTCGGAATTATTCCCGGGGCCGCAGGAACGCAGCGTCTGCCGCGTCTGGTGGGCGTCGCCAAAGCCGTCGAGATGTGCGCCGGGGGCAACCCGGTTCTCCGCGCGTGAGGCGGCCGCACCTGGGACTGATCGACCGACTGATCGAGGGGACCTACTCGCAGGGGCCGTGGCTTTTGCGCGCGAAGTTGCGGGCAAGCCCGCGCCGAAAACGCGGGAGCGAGCGGCGAAGCTGGGGACGGCGGCGGAGAACGCGGCGATTTTTGCGGCAGCGCGCGACGTGGCGCGAAAGAAGCAACGCGGGCTGAAGGCTCCGCTGGCGGCAATTGATGCGATCGAGGCGGGCATGGGATCGTCCTTCGATGAAGGCTGCCAGACGGAAGCGAAAATTTTCATGGAATGCCTTTTTTCCGATCAGTCGAAGGCGCTCATCCATGTTTTCTTTGGCGAGCGCGAAGTGGCGAAGATTCCGGACGTTCCCAAGGAAACTCCCGTGCTGCCGGTGAATCGCGCTGCGGTCGTTGGCTCCGGCACGATGGGGGGCGGGATTGCGATGGTGTTTGCGAACGCGGGCATTCCGGTACTGCTGAAAGATGTGGATGAAGCGACACTCAATCTGGGCATGGGAAAAATCCGCAAGAATTACGCCACCTCGGTACAGCGCGGGCGGATTACTCAGGCGTTCATGGATGAGCGCATGCAATTGATCACGCCGGTGCTCGACTACGAAAAATTCGGCGGTGTGGACATGGTGATCGAGGCGGTTTTCGAGGGCATGGCGCTGAAGAAAACCGTGTTCGCGGACTTGGATCGCACCTGCCGTCCGGGAGCGATTCTCGCGACCAACACGTCGACGCTCAATATTGATGAAATCGCCGGAGTCACGTCGCGTCCGGAAGCGGTGATCGGTACACATTTTTTCAGTCCGGCCAATGTCATGCGACTGCTGGAAGTTGTGCGCGGAAAAAAGTCGAGCAAAGAAGTGATTGCCACCTGCATGCAGCTTTCGAAAAAGCTGGGCAAGATCGGAGTGCTGGTAGGGAACTGCCGTGGCTTCGTGGGCAATCGCATGTTTGGGCCGTATCGGCGGGAGGCGCAGTTCCTTATAGAAGAAGGAGCGGAGGTGGCCGCAGTGGACCAGGCGCTGGTCGAATTCGGCAATGCCATGGGCCCGATGGCGGTGGGTGATCTGGCGGGTCTAGATGTGGGTTGGCGCATCCGCAAGGAATATCAGCACTCTGGAGAAACCCGGAATCCGGCAGCCGTTCGCCGAAGACCGTCTTTGTGAAATGGGGCGGTACGGTCAGAAAACGTCGAAAGGATGGTATCGCTACGACGAGAACCGGCGCCCGAGCGATGATCCCGAGGTGACGGCGCTGGTGCGGAAGTGGAGCGCCGAGGCGGGAATTCCGCAGCGGCAGATTTCCGCCGGGGAGATCGTCGATCGCTGCATCTATGCGCTGGTGAACGAGGGAGCGCGGATTCTTGAAGAGGGATACGCGCTGCGGGCGGTGGACATTGACATCATCTATATCAACGGCTACGGATTTCCCGCGCACCGCGGCGGCCCGATGTGGCATGCCGACACGGTGGGATTGAAGAAAGTCTACGAGCGCATTTGCGACTTTCACCGGCAGCACGGAGAACTGTGGGAGCCGGCTCCTTTGCTGAAGCGTCTGGCGGAAGAAGGCAAGACGTTCGCCGAGTTCGACAGAGAGCAGGTTGCGGCCGCGTAGCGCAGATACTTTGGGGATTTCATGAGAGAGGCAGTCATTGTCGCCAGTTCGCGCACCGCGCTAGCCAAGTCATTTCGTGGATCGTTCAACTTGACGCGTCCGGACGATTTGGCGGCGCACTGTATTAAGGATGTGCTGCGCAAGACGCCGCAGCTTGATCCGACCGAAGTGGAAGACGTCATCCTCGGTTGTGGGCAACCCCACGGGCCGCAGGGACACAACATCGCGAGAGTTTCCGCGCTGCTCGCTGGTTTGCCCACTTCGGTCGGCGGCGTCACCCTCAACCGCTTTTGCTCTTCGGGATTGCAGGCGATTGCGTCGGCCGCGTATCAGATCGTGAACGGCGGCGCCGATGCGGCGATTGGCGGCGGGGTGGAGAGTATCTCGATGACACCGCGCAATAACGACCCCAATCCACGGCTGCTTGAGCAGTTGCCGGGCGTGTACATGGTGATGGGGGACACCGCCGAAGTTGTGGCCAAGCGCTACAAAATCGGCCGCAGAGCACAGGACGAATATTCGCTTCTGAGCCAGCAGCGCACGGCTCGCGCGCAACGGGAAGGTTTTTTCCAGGAAGAGATTGCTCCGATGCGAGTGGTGCGCGCCATTCACGACAAGAAGACCAACGAAGTAATTTCGAAAGAAGAAGTTTGTGCCGATAAGGATGAATGCAATCGTCCGGATACGACGCTCGAAGGATTGCTGGCGCTGAAACCGCACTTTGACACGACCAGCGGCCAGGGTACGGTCACCGCAGGAAATTCTTCGCAGCTTTCCGACGGTGCTTCGGCCACTCTGGTGATGTCGCGGGAGCGGGCCGACCAGCTTGGCATTCCTTACAAGCTGATTTTTCGCGGCTTTCAAGTGGCGGGCTGCGATCCCGACGAAATGGGCATTGGACCAGTCTTTGCGGTGCCGAAGCTATTGCGGCGCACGGGCGTGAAAATCGGCGACATCGATCTTTGGGAACTCAACGAAGCGTTTGCGGTGCAGGTGATCTACTGCCGCGATCGTCTGGAAATCGATCCCGAAAAAATGAATGTGAACGGCGGTTCGATTGCGATTGGGCATCCGTTCGGCATGACCGGCTCGCGGATGGTGGGAACCTTGGCCAACGAAATGGCGCGGCGCAAGGCCCGGTACGGAGTCGTCACCATGTGCGTTGGCGGCGGGCAGGGTGCGGCCGGACTGTTCGAGCGCGCGGGTTAAGAGAGCCGCATGAGCCACATCATCCTCGCGCGCCATGGGCAAGCGTCGTTTCTGGGGAGCGATTATGACAAGCTCTGCGCGAACGGCGAGACGCAGGCCAAGTTGCTGGGGGAGTATTGGTCGCGACGGCGCGTGAATTTTAGCGGCGTCTACTCGGGGCCGCGTGTCCGGCAACAGGAGACGGCGCGTATCGTGGCCGAGGCGTATCGCAGCGCTGGTGCTGATTTTCCCGAGACGGTGATCATGAACGAATTCGACGAATATCAAGCGGAGGCGGTACTGCGGGAATGCCTTCCGCAATTGCTACGGGAGAATGCCGAGATCCGAGAATTGCGTCGCGCGTATGAAAATTCCAGCGAATCTGATTCTGGCGAATCAGCTCATCCATCATCTGGCGGTCGGCGCAAAACATTTCAGAGATTATTTGAAGCGGTGATCAGCAAGTGGGTGGCGGGAGAAGTTACTGCGGCGGGCATTGAATCCTGGGAGGACTTTTTCTTGCGGGTGCGGCGAGGGTTAGCGCAAGTAGTGCATGATACTCCTCCGGCGGCGAGCGCGGTGGTCTTCACATCGGCGGGACCGATTGGCGCCGCGATGCGCCGGGCGCTGCATTTGTCCGCCGAAGACGCGCTGCAGTTGACCTGGATGTCGCACAACGCTTCGTTCAGCGAATTTCTGGCGTCGGGCGATCGCTTCACGCTGAGCACGTTCAATGCGCATCCGCATCTTGACGGCGATGGATTGCTGACGTACCGATAGCTTGCTCACGGTGCTCGATTAACAGGGATTGCGAATATGGCCACACTTTGCGATCAGGCGGGAACGGTGAGGGCAGGCGAAGAACTCGACATTGTCCAGTTGCTGCCGTTTCTGCTGGAGCACTTTGGCCACGATGGCACGGTTTCCGTCGAACAATTTCCGAGCGGCCACTCTAATCTGACCTACCTGGTACGACTGGGTGACCCGGAGCGGGGGGATCGAGAGCTTGTGCTGCGACGTCCGCCCTTTGGCAGCAAGGTGCGGTCCGCGCACGATATGGCGCGTGAGTATCGCGTGCTGTCGAAACTGCACGTTGCCTATCCCGTCGCGCCGAAAGCGGTCCTCTATTGTGACGATCTTTCGATTCTCAATGCACCCTTCTACCTGATGGAGCCGATTCGGGGAATGATCTTGCGGCGGAATCCGCCGCCGGGCGTGCCTTTTCCGCCGGAGACGGCGCGGCGATTGAGCGAAGCGTTTGTGGATAATCTCGCGCGCCTCCACCAACTCGACTATGCAGCAGTCGGCCTGGCTGATTTGGGCAAACCGGAAGGCTATCTCGAACGGCAGGTCAAGGGTTGGATCGAGCGCTACCACAATTCGAAAACGCACGACCTGCCGGAAGTCGAACGCATTTCCGCGTGGCTTACCACGCGAATGCCGGTGAGCCGCGATGCGGCGCTGATCCACAACGACTATAAGTACGACAACGTGGTGCTCGACCCGAGCGACTTGACGAAGATCGTGGGCGTTTTGGACTGGGAGATGTGCACGCTGGGCGATCCGCTGACCGACCTAGCGACCGCGCTAGCGTACTGGACTGATCCGAATGATCCGGAGGAGTTCCAGGAAATCAGCAGCGCGCCGACCACTTTGCCGGGGACACTGACGCGGGCGCAGTTGGTGGAGCGCTACGCAGGCGCGACCGGGCGCGATCATGGCCTCGACACCCGCGACATGGTTTTCTATCTGACTTTTGCGCGTTTCAAAATTGCGGTCATCGTTCAGCAGATCTATTACCGGTATGCACAGGGATTGACGCGAGACGCGCGCTTTGCGGAGATGCCGACGAAGATCCATACGTTGCTGCGTGCGTCATGGTATTGCGCCGAAAGCGGGACGATATGAATTGACGGGCAGTCGCGGCGCAGCTCATTGCGAGATAATAGCGAACCAGCCACTCGGCGACGCAGCAGGGCTTTTCAGAGACCCGACCCTCAACGTCCTGACTTTCGACGTGAATGAGGAACGTGGCGTCCACGAACGCGGGGGACTCTTTCACTGCAACCAGAGTGACGCGCGCGCGAACCTTCGATCCGGCGCGAACGGCCGAGGTAAAACGAACTTTGTTCAGACCGTAGTTGACGGCCATCGCGATCCCGGAGCGAAGGTGGATCGCCTGTTTCATCCAGTAGCTCAGCAACGACAGAGTCAGAAAACCGTGGGCGATGGTTCCGCCGAAGGGCGATTCGCGCCGGGCGCGGTCCGGGTCGAGATGAATCCACTGATGGTCTTCGGTGGCGTCGGCAAATTTCTGGATACGATCCTGCGTGATGACGAACCAGTCGGTCGCGGGGAATTCGCGTCCTTCGTACTGTTTCAAAGATTTCAGATCCTCAATCTCAAAAGGTGGCATAGGAGTATTTCATGACGACGATAACAGACATTCCGCGCAAGACCACAAAGGGAACCGCGTTTCTGCTCGAAGACTCGGCACCCCAGGACATTTTTACGCCCGAAGATTTGACTGAGGAACATCTTGCCATCGGCCACATGGTGGACGAATTCTGGGCCAACGAAGTGGAGCCGAATCTGCCGGCGATTCGCGCGAAGACGCCGGGCGTCGCGCTGGGGGTGCTGCGGAAATCGGTGGAACTGGGCCTGACCGCGATGGCGATTCCGGAGGAGTATGGCGGCATGGCCATGGATCTGCCGTCGCTGATGGTGATGGCGGAGCGCATGGGGCGCGACGGTTCGTACGGAGGCTGGCACTCCGCGCACACCGGAATCGGCACGCTGCCAGTTGTCTATTTTGGCAACGAGCAGCAGAAGCGGAAGTATCTGCCGAAGCTGGCGAAAGTTGAGTTGCTGGCTGCCTATGCGCTCACCGAGCCATTGGCGGGGTCGGATGCTTTGGCGGCGCGGACGCGTGCGGATCTCTCTCCGGATGGGAAGCACTACATTTTGAATGGCCAGAAAATGTGGATCACCAACGGCGGCGCCGCCGATCTGTTTACGGTGTTTGCCAAAGTTGGAGGAGAGAAGTTCACTGCGTTTCTGGTGGAGCGAAGTTTTCCGGGCGTCAGCAGCGGCGCGGAAGAACACAAAATGGGCATCACCGGCAGCTCCACCACGGCCGTGTATCTGGACAATGTTCCGGTGCCGGTGGAAAACGTTTTGGGAGAAATCGGGCGCGGGCATGTGATCGCGTTCAACATCCTGAACATCGGGCGGTTGAAGCTGGGACCGGCGGGTGTTGGAGCGGCGAAGAACGTGCTTGCGATTTCCATCAAGTACGCCAAGCAGCGCAAGGCGTTCGGCTCGACGATTTCGGAATTCGGCGCGATTCAACACAAGCTGGCGGAAATGGCGATCCGGATGTTTGTGGCCGAGTCGATGGCCTGGCGCGTAGTCGGACTGATTGAGAATCAGATGCACGGTGCGTCTGCGGAGTCGGACAAGGCCACCGTGGGCGCTTCTCAAGAGCTGAAGGCGATTGAGGAGTTTGCCGCGGAGTGCTCGATGATCAAGGTCTACGTCAGCGAGATGCTCGACTACGTGGTCGATGAGGGAGTGCAGATCCACGGTGGCTATGGATACCACCAGGACTATGCCGTGGAACGCGCCTATCGCGACTCACGAATCAATCGCTTGTTCGAAGGGACCAGCGAGATCAACCGGTTTGTGATCACGGGCATGCCGTTGAAGCGCGCGGCCCGAGGACAACTGCCTCTGCTCGAGGCGGCTCGCGCCATCCTGCAAGAGACCACGCCAGGCGCACTGCCTGCGAAGGCGGGAGCGGATGCGGAAATGAATCTCGTCCGCAACGCAAAGAAGATCGCGCTGCTGACGCTGGGAGTGGCGCACGAAAAGTACGGCGCGAAGCTCGAGCAACAGCAGGAGATCATCATGAACATCTCCGACATCATCATGGAAGTGTTTGCCATGGAGTCGGCTTTGCTGCGCAGCCGCAAACTGGCAGCGGCCGGTCGCGGAGTCAATGCGGTGGATGCATCGGCCGTGTATTTGCGCGACGCCATGGGCAGGATCGAACTCGTCGTCGAGGACGGTGCTGAGCGCCTGCGGCGAGGGCGAGGAACTGCGGCGGAATCTTTCTCGTCTGCGCGAGTATGCCGATCACGATCCGGTCAATACGATCGCGCTACGGCGGCAGATTGCGGGGAGACTGTTGTCGAGCGAACGGTATACGGTCTGACTTTTACCGCTTTTGCCTGCGGAATGAGATCTGCAACCGGAGATCGGCAAGCAAGGAGACAGCATGGCACTGACCAATCACAAATTTCTGCTGGCGGCGCGTCCGGTAGGAATGCCGAAAGCGAGCGACTGGACCTACGTGGAAGCACCGGTTGCGGAACCGAAAGGAAGGCGAATTGCTGGTGCGCTTGTTGTACATCTCGCTCGATCCTGCGATGCGTGGCTGGGTCAATGAGGTGCGCTCCTATGCGCCGCCGGTCGGTATCGGAGAGGTGATGCGGGCGCTAGGACTGGGGATCGTGACGGTGTCGCGCAATCCGCGCTTTGCGGTTGGCGATCACGTTTCCGGAGTGTTCGGCGTGCAGGAGTATGCGGTGACTGACGGGCGGGGAGTGACGAAGGTCGACGCGAAGGTTGTTCCGCTGCCAAAGTATCTCAGCGTGCTGGGCATGACGGGCATGACCGCGTATTTCGGGCTTCTCGACACGGGCCAACCGAAGGCAGGAGAGACGGTGGTGGTCTCGGCCGCCGCAGGAGCCGTGGGCGCGGTCGTGGGGCAGATCGCGAAGATCAAGGAATGCCGCGTGGTGGGCATTGCAGGAGGAGCGGCGAAGTGCCGCTACATCGTCGAGGAGTTGGGCTTCGACGCGGCCATTGACTACAAATCCGAAGACGTGAAGAAGTCGCTGCGGACGCATTGCCCGGATGGCATCAACGTTTACTTTGACAACGTGGGAGGCACGATTCTGGAGGCTGCGCTGGCGAATCTGGCGCGGGGCGCACGGATCGTGATCTGCGGGGCGATCTCGCAATACTGCAACACGGGGCCGATCGCGGGGCCCAGCAACTATATGTCTCTGTTAGTGAATCGCGCCACCATGAAGGGCATGTTAGTGTTCGATTACGCTGATCGCTACGCGCAAGCGGGAGCGGAAATGGCGGGATGGATGGCTGCGGGCAAACTCAAGTCGCGCGAGGATATTGTGGAAGGACTCGCGACCTTCCCCGAAACTCTGCTCAAGCTTTTCAAGGGTGAAAACATTGGGAAGCTCATGCTGAAAGTGAGCTAGGCAGAGGAATTGATGTCATTTGTCGAGAATCAAGGCACAAAGATTTACTGGGACGAACAGGGGCGGACGCAGGGAGCGCCGGTGCTGCTGATCATGGGCCTCGGTTATGCGTCAGCCATGTGGCATCGCACGCGCCCGGTGCTGGCGCAGCGCTACCGCACGATTGCGTTCGACAATCGGGGCGTGGGATTGAGCGACGTCCCTCCCGGACCTTATTCCATTGCGACCATGGCAGCAGATGCGGCCGCAGTTCTGGATGCTGCAGGAATTGCCAGCGCCCATGTCTTCGGAGTTTCGATGGGCGGCATGATTGCGCAGGAATTCGCGCTGCAATATCCAGCGCGGACCCTCTCCCTGATTCTGGGATGCACCGCGGCCGGCGGACCTTCGGCGGTACGCGCCGAAAGCAAAGTAGTCGACGTGCTGTTGGGACGAGGCATGACACCGGAACAAGCGCGGGAAGCGATTCTTCCCTACATCTACGATGCAGCTACTCCGCGAGAGAAAGTCGAAGAGGATACGAGCGTGCGCCAGCGCTGGCTACCTACTCCGGCAGGCTACATGGCACAACTGCAGGCGATCCTCGCTTGGGAGAGCTACAGCCGCATCGCGCAGATCACTGCACCGGCCTTGGTGATCCACGGGAAATCGGATGCTCTGGTTCCGCCGGGCAACGGGGAACTGATCGCAGGGCGGATTCCTGGGGCAAAACTCGTCCTACTCGATCATGCAAGCCATTTGTTTCTCACCGACCAGACCGAACCGGCACACAAAGAGATACTTGAATTTCTCTCATTGCAGGCGGACAGTAAACCGGGCTTGGAGGGCCAAGTCGGCATTCCCGGCAGGCATACATGATCATCAAAACAATTCATTTGATGAATTTGGCGAAGGCAGATACGCTCGCGCCCGTTATTAAAGATGCAACGTTCTGAGTCGACAAGAGCGCAGGGAGTTGTTCGCTTTCATTCAACAGGCGACCGGGTCGTTCGTGATTGGGATAAATCGAAGGCTGGGGGGAATATGGTTTTCGAACAGTGCGGTTTGGATAGTCGTGTGATTGCCCGATCCCGGGCCTGTTCCCGGAAACAGGGATTTTTCGATTCCACTCTGAGGCCGCTCACCGTTGTTCTAGTGTGCTTCCTGCTCGGAACCTCTATGGCTCTCGCCCAGGGCACGGGCACGTCGGGAGATATCGCTGGGACCGTGACCGACTCAGCCGGCGGTGTTTTGGTCAAGGCGACGGTCACCGTGACGGACGCCCAGACTGGTCTGAAGCGCACGGCGACGGCGAATAGTTCGGGTCAGTTCCGGGTGGCAGGATTGTCGCCGGCCACCTACGACGTCAGTGCGGAAATGTCGGGTTTTGCGACCGGGATCCGAAAAGGAGTTACGGTCGGCGTCGGGCAGACGGTGGTTTCCGATTTCCAGCTGAAACCATCAGCGGTGTCAACCGTGGTTGAAGTGACTGGCCAGCCGCCGGTTGTGGAAACTGAACGGGGCAGCCAGGCGGACACAATCACGCAACAGTACATCATGGACCTGCCGATTGACCGGCGCGATTACCTTACGTTTACCTTGCTCGCGCCTGGGGTCTCCGATTCCACGCGGCTGGCGGGAGACCAGGATTTCAGAGTCAAGCAAACACCGCAAAGTGGACTGTCGTTCTACGGCAGCAATGGCAGAGGAAACAGCGTAACCGTGGACGGTGGCGAGACCTCAGGCGACAGCGGCGGCGAGCGCCTGACGGTGAGCCAGGACGCGGTACAGGAATTCCAGATCAATCGCAGCAATTATGCCGCGGATCTGGGGTCGGCGACTGGCGCCTCGATCAATATCGTCACCAAGTCCGGCACCAACAATATGCATGGCTCGGCCTATGGTTTTTTCCGTGACCAGGCGCTGGACACCCGCGATCCATTCGCCTTCAATTCAGCCCTGGCGCCGGACCCAACCTACGATAATTTCAACACCACTTCTACCGGTGATCCGATCAAGAATTCGCTCACCCGCCAGCAGTACGGAGCCAGCATTGGCATGCCCATCCAGAAAGACAAAACTTTTCTGTTTGCTTCTTTCGAAGGACTGCATCAGGACGCACAGAATGCGGTTCCGCTTCTGACGGAAAGTTCGATCTTCGCCGGACCCTCCGCCACCGCAACCACGAACCCGTTTGCACCGACGGATCCGAGGTATGTGCAACAGCAGGTTGTCTCCGCTCTTGCCACTTCCTCAGCGAACGTGATGTGTTTTCCCAGCGTAACCCTGCCCGCGCCTGTTTGCGCCTTCGCTCTCCAAAGCATTTTGACGGTGAATCCAACTCCTGGCTATGGTGCCCCGTTCGTATCGCCGACCCAGAACGCGTTGAATGGCTTCCTCGTAAACCAGTTTGAAAACGAAGGTGGAGTTTTTCCCTACAACACGCGGGAATACCTGACGTCGTTCCGTTTAGATCACCGTTTCGATGCGAACAACGAGCTCTCTGCAACCTACAGATATGGGCATGATGAGGAGGAATCGCCGGATGTGCAGTCTCTGACCGCTTATTCGGCCGGAAGTTCGACCCACACCTACGACAACAATCTGCAGGTTGCCTGGTATCACCAGTTCAATGCAGCCGCTCAGAACGAACTGCGGGCGCAGTGGAACTATGAAAGCTTTAACGTGATTCCTAACGAACCGGGACAGGTGGGCCTGCAGATTCCCGGTTTCATTAACAACCTGGGAACAAACATTTTCATACCCAACCTGACTATCCTGCGGCGCTACGAGTTTGCCGACAATTTCACCTTGATCCGCGGCCATCACACTTTTAAGTTCGGCGCTGCAGAGGTGCTCCGCGGCAATCACACCGAGTCACACACTTTTTTCCCGGGCCGTTTTGTGTTCGGGTCGCTTCCCGCCGGGCTTGTGCTGAGCCCTTGCTTAGCGCCCACCGCTGAGAATCCCTGCGGAATCACTACGCCGGGCGCCAGCCTGAGCTCGTTGCAATCGTCATCGTTGGGAGTGCCGCAGGTTTACCAGCAGGGCTTCGGAAATCCGGACTATGGGAATTACAACCGGCCGCTGACCGGGCTCTACGCGCAGGACTCCTGGAAGGTAAAGCCCAACTTCACCGTGAACTACGGTCTCCGCTACGAAATCGACTCCCAATTCAACCCTTTGACGACCTATTACAAGGATTTTGCCCCGCGCGTTTCCTTCGCGTGGGATCCGGCAAGGATCACAAGACGGTGGTTCGGGGCGGGTACGGAATCTTCTATGGACCCATCGACGCGCAGATCCCCGACGTGGATTTGAGCCTGGGGGTTCTGAACGGCAGTAAGAAAGCGGTCGAGAACAGCACAGGAGCGGGGCAGGTCAACAACCTGGGCGCGATCTGCGGAATCGCCCAGTTCGGGACCCCGATCCCCCCTTACTACGGCATCCCCGGCGCTACTTGCAACCGCGAAATTTCCATTTATGTGGATCCACTGGGTGGCATTCCGGCTCTAGGCTTAGCAGGCGCACCAACCGTTTTCCAGACACTCTTTGCAGAACGGAGCGCCGGGCAATGCGATCGGGTGCACAACGCCAGCCCCAGGGAACGCCGCTTGCATTACGCCAGCTGCTCTGGCTCAGTTCGGTATCAATGTTACGAATACCGGTCCCATCGCTCCGCTGCAAGTCGCATTCGTAAACCAGCCGGGCTATCGGCCGCCGATAGCGCAACAAGCTTCGTTTGGAATCGAACGTGAGATCGGAACTGGCTTCTCGATTTCGCTCAGCGGTATCTACACGCATACGCAGAGACTCCCGGTGGCGATCGATACCAATCTGCTGCAAGCGCCGTTCACCACGGTAACTCTCGCGAATGGCCAGAAGGTTTCCTATCGCAATTGGAATACAACGGCTGCGGGCGCCGACCCGCTGGGCGGCATTGAGGGCCTGCCTTGTGACGACCCAATTGTTCTGGTCACCGCAATGCTTTGTGAATCCGCTGGTGGTACAGAACAACCAATATACCGCCACGGCGTCCGCTCTTTACGAGGGCGGCATCGTGGAAGTCAAAAAGCGCTTCGGTAACCATTACACGGTATTCGGGAATTACACCTTTGCCAAAGGCTATGACACGTCCACCGATTTCAACTCCGACTACGGGCCGCAGGATCCGACGAACATCGGCTTGGATCGCGGTCTCTCCGAGTTTGATCAGCGGCACAAACTGGTGGTTGCGGGCGTGCTCGACAGCCCCTGGAAGCAAAGCATCCTGTCAGGTTTCCAGTTCTCTCCGATTCTCACCGTCCACAGCGGACATCCTTTCAACCTGCTCGCGGGCGGTGAAGTTAACGGCGACAATCACACCACCAATGAGCGTCCTATCGGAGCCCCGCGCGACACCGGTCTGGGCCCCGACTACATCAACTTAGACGCGCGTTTAAGCTGGACGCACAAACTGACCGAGAAGACGAACCTGCAGTTTATGGCGGAAGGATTCAACATCACGAACCGGACGAACTATGCCAGCGTAAACAACGAAGTCAGCCCGCTGTTTGGATTTAACACGGGTATCCCGGATGTCCCCAATTCGGGTTTCACGACGTTCAACGTGCGCGGAATGAAGCCGGGCTCTGCTCTTGCCGGTGGCGGAACGGCTACGCCGAGCACGCCGCTGGCGTTCACTTCCGCATTCCCGATGCGCCAGATCCAACTCGGATTGCGCTTATCGTTCTGAGACTCGAGGCAGGTGCTTGCGCGCGTCGAAGCTGCCGTTTCCCGGAAAGCCCGGGACAACCGCGGACGCTCGAAGCGGCGAATGCTTTGCCAGCGGCGAGTCTGGGTAAATGCCTGGGTAGATGACAATGACAACGTCAACCACAACGCCAGCGCAGGAAACCATCTACGACATCGCGGATGGAGTCGCAACCATCACGCTGAATCGTCCAGAAAAACTCAATGCCTGGACCGCCGCCATGGAACGCGAAGTACGCTCTGCGGTAGAGGAGGCCGAGCGGGACACGAACGTTCGCGTGATCGTGCTGACGGGAGCGGGCCGGGGATTTTGCGCTGGCGCGGATATGTCGCTGCTGTCCGCAGCCGCGACTCAGGGAGTGGATGAAGATACCGCCCGGCGGATTCAATCCGGCGGCGTCTGGCAGGAAGGATCACTGCCGGATTTTCAGAAGAAATATTCCTATTTTCTCGGCGTGGCGAAACCCGTGATAGCCGCCATTAACGGGCCGGCGGTGGGCCTAGGCCTGGTGATTCCGCTCTACTGCGACCTGCGATGGGCGGCAGAGAATGCGCGCTTCAGCACCACCTTCGCGCAGCGCGGGTTAATTGCCGAGTACGGCATGGCCTGGATGCTCCCCCGCATTGTGGGCTTGCCCGATGCCATCGACCTACTCTTCTCCGCCCGGACAATCACCGCATCGGAAGCGCTGGCCATTCGCCTGGTGAACCGCGTCTATCCGCAGGAAGGCTTTGCCACAACCGTTCACGAGCAGGCCGCGCAGTTAGCCTCCAGCGTCAGTCCCCGCTCACTGGGCATTATCAAGCGGCAGGTGTATGCGGGAATGTTCCAGAGTCTGGCCGAGTCGTTCGATCTCTCGGTTGCGGAATTGGTCGCCAGCCTCCGGAGCGAGGACTTTAAAGAAGGAGTGGCGCACTTTCTGGAGAAACGCGCCCCCAAGTTCAACGGACGCTGACGCGGCGCGCTAATGGTAATCAAGCTTGCCAGTTCAACCTAGCCAGTGTAGAGAGCGAATCATCAAGCCAGCCAGAGAAGCTCCGATCAGCGGACCAAGAAAAGGAACGGCCGCATAGCTCCAGTCCGAAGTCCCCTTGCCAGCAATTGGAAGGATGCTGTGGGCGAGGCGCGTGGGAAGATCGCGCGCGGGATTCATTCCGTATCCAGTGGTGCCACCTAGGGAAAGTCCGATGCCCCACACCAGGCACCCGATCAGGTAGGGTCCGGCGACTCCCGAGAAGCCGGAGGACCCCAGCGCCCGCAAGAAAATCGCTGCACCGACAAAGACAAGAATAAAAGTGCAGATGATTTCGCTGAGCATGTTGAAGAAAAAGTTGCGAATCGCGGGCACTCCGCAAAAACACACGCGTTTCAGTTCGGGATCTTCGGTAGCCTTCCAGTGTGGACCGAAGTGAGCCCACACCACGATCGATCCCACGAACGCTCCCAACATCTGCGCCAGCGAGTAGGGCACAACTTTGGCATAGCTGCCGCTGGCGACCGCGAATCCGAGGGTGACGGCGGGGTTGATGTTAGCCTCTCGGCTGCCGCACGCGATGGCGATAAAGATGGCGGACATCACGGCAAAGGCCCAGCCAGTGGTGATGACCATCCATCCCGACCCTTGTGCTTTGGAATGCTTGAGCACGACGTTGGCGACGCAACCGTTTCCCAGCACAATCAAGACCAGAGTTCCCATGAACTCGCCCAGCAATGGTGAAGCCGTCATCAAATCCACCTTTCACACAGTCAGGCCGAAGTCTGTTTCCTGGTCTTGTATTTCTGCAACTCCAGCCTCGCGATCAAGGCGCGATGCACTTCGTCGGGGCCATCCGCGATGCGCAGGGTGCGGACGGAGGTAAACAGTTCGGCGAGAGGCAAATCCTCGGAAACGCCGGCGGCTCCGTGCATCTGGATTGCCTGGTCGATAATCTCGAGGGCGATGTTGGGCACGACGACTTTGATTTGGGAGATCTCGCTACGCGCACCCTGGGTGCCGAGTTCGTCGAGCATCCAGGCAGCCTTGAGGGTGAGCAGACGTGCTTGTTCCAGCATGATGCGGGCGTTGGCAATGATATCGGCATTAGCGCCGAGTTCGGCAAGCGGCTTGCCGAAGGCCACGCGCTGGAGCGAGCGGCGGCACAACAACTCGAGCGCGCGTTCGGCCGCTCCCAACGTCCGCATGCAGTGATGGATGCGGCCGGGGCCGAGCCGGCCTTGCGCGATTTCGAAACCGCGGCCCGGTCCGGCGATAATGTGGTCGAGCGGCAGCCGCACATTGGTGAAGCTGACCTCGCCGTGACCGAAGGGCGCGTCATACGATCCAAACACGGGAAGCACGCGTTCGACTTTGACGCCCGGCGTTTCGAGCGGCACCAGTACCATGGAATGACGCTCGTGCTTTGCGGCCGAGCGGTGGGTCAGGCCCATGAAGATGAGCAAGCGGCAATGAGGATGCCCGACCCCGGAACTCCACCATTTGCGGCCGTTGAGGATGACGTGGTCTCCGTCGATCAGGGCCGTTGCTTGCATGTTGGTCGCGTCGGATGAGGCTACGTCTGGCTCCGTCATGCAAAACGCCGAGCGAATCTCGCCTGCGAGCAGCGGCTTGAGCCAACGCAACTTTTGCGCATCCGAACCATACTTCACTAGTACTTCCATGTTGCCGGTATCGGGCGCATTGCAGTTGAAAACCTCGGGAGCAATCGAGCAGCGGCCAGTGATTTCCGCGAGAGGGGCATATTCCACGTTGGTGAGGCCGGCGCCGTATTCATGGGCGGGAAGAAACAGGTTCCAGAGGCCAGCCGCGCGGGCCTTGGCCTTTAGAACCTCCATAACCGGAGGCTGTTTCCAGGCGCGCCAGTCGGGAATGTTCTGCACCAGAGCGCAATATTCATGCTCCGCCGGAACGACGTGCTCCTCCATGAACGCCTTGAGTCGCTCGACGTAGCTTTGGGCTTTCGGCGATAGAGAAAAGTTCATGGATAATGGATATCGGAGCTAGAGCCTAAGCGCTCGCCCGCAGGCACTACAGCCTAGCGACTTCAGCAGAATTCTCCTAATGAATCCTGTGAATCCTGTAATATATGCGGCGTGCATTTAAGTCAGGTCGACCTGAACCTGTTCGTGGTGCTGGAAGCCATCTATCGCGAGGGCAACCTGACTCGCGCCGGCCAGCAACTGAACCTTACCCAACCCGCAATCAGCCATGCGTTGAAAAGACTGCGCGATCTTCTACAAGATCCGCTGTTCGTGCGCCAGGGGCCGCACATGGTACCGACGCCGTTCACGCGCAACATGATTGAGCAAGTGCGGCAGGCGCTGCAGATTCTGGAAGTGAACCTCAGCGAGAGCCGCAATTTCGTCCCGGAATATACGCGGCGGAACTTTCACATTTCGTTATGGGAGTATGCCGAAGCGCTGATTCTTCCGCTCTTGCTGCGGCGCCTGATGCATGACGCTCCGGGAATGTCGATCACGACGTCGCGCGTGAAACGCCGAGATCTGGAGACAGAACTGGCGAGCGGATCGGTCGATCTGGCGGTGGACATTCCGATGACGATGAGCGATCGCATCCGGCATGAGTCACTGGTGAATGAACCCTTCGTGGTCATCGCGCGGCAGGGTCATCCGGCAATCAAGGACAAACTTGACTTGGATACATATCTGGCGCAGCGCCATATTCAGGTTTCTTCGCGGCGTCACGGGCCCAGCCAGATTGATATCGAACTGGGCAGGCGAGGGCTGCGTCGGCAGGTGTTTTTGCGCAACCAGCACAACCTGACCGCCTGCATGGTGGTGAGTAATACGGATATGCTGCTGACTCTGCCGGAACGGCAAGCACAACTGATGAACGCCGGGTTCACGAGCCCGGGCCTGATGAATCGCGTCTATCCCTTCCCACTGCCGGTGCCACGTCTTGAAGCGCACTTGTACTGGCATGAGAGCGTGGAGAATGATCCGGCAAACCGCTGGCTGCGGGAAGAAATCGAAAAGGTCCTGGTCCCGGAACTCCGAGCATCGGCAGAGCCCTGCAAGGCTCGTAGAGGGCGGCGCCGGGGTTAGAATCGCCAGGATCCAACCCTTCAGAACCACTGCCAGGTTACTTTGATTTCTGTTGCGCGATCCACTTGTCGGTCCGGGCTTCGAGGAGATCGAGGGGGAGAGTTCCACCGTCGAGCATCTCGTCATGAAACGTCCGGATATCGAACTTGGTGCCGAGTTCTCTGTGGGCGCGATCCCGGAGTTCACGGATCTTTAACTGGCCGAGCTTATAACTGAGGGCCTGCGCAGGCCACGCGATGTAGCGGTCGGTTTCGGATTGGATGGTGGGCTCGTCAACAGCTCCCGACTTGCGAAAGAACTCCACGACCTGATCGCGGGTCCATCCTTGCGAGTGAATTCCGGTATCGACGACCAGACGTACGGCGCGGAAAAGCTCGGAAGAAAGACGGCCGTAGTCCGAAACGGGGTCTTTGTAGAAACCAACCTCCTTGCCGAGTTGCTCTGCGTAGAGAGCCCAGCCCTCGATGTATGCATTGAAGCCGAGACCATGGAGACGGAACTTGGGCAGCCCGGTCAGTTGCTGCTGCACGGATAGCTGCATGTGATGTCCTGGAATCCCTTCGTGGTAGGCGATCGCCTCGTCGTCAATCAGCGAGCGCTTCGCGAAGTCGGAGGTGGCCACAACGACGCGGCCGGGGCGCTTGCCGTCCGGAGTGCCGGTGACATAGTGGGTTGCCGCAGCCGACTGAAAGGCGGGTATGGCTTCGACGGTGACCGGCGATTTCGGAAGCAGGGTGAAAAGCTGTGGAAGCTTTGGCTCCATCTGGGCGATGTAGTGGCGGAAATCGTCGAGGATTTGCTCCGAAGAAGTCGGAATGTATTTGGGGTTCGTTTTGAGCGATGCCCGGAATGAGGCAAGGTCGGCAAACCCTTCTTTCTTGGCGATCACGGTCATCTCGGCCTGAATCCGATCGATCTCCCGAAGGCCGAGTTGGTGGATCTCGTTCGGTGTCATCCGCGTCGTGGTCCGGGCGTAGATGTCGTTTTCGTAGCGCTTCTGACCATCCGGCAGAGACGTGATCGACAGGGTGGTGCGGCCTTCGGGGGCGTAGACAGTGCGGAGGAAATCGGCAAAGGTCTTGTAAGCGGGGATGACATCGACGGCGATCGTGTCGGTGATCTGCTGGGTCAAGCGCTTCTGGTCCTCGGGAGAAATGCTTGCCGGATACTTCTTTGTCGGGATGAGAAAAGGGTCGGCGTCGATGATGCCCTGACACTGGACAGGAAGTTTCTCAAGCAGGAATCGGACGGGCATGAGCTTGTCTTTCATGCCAGCGCGAAGAACTTCGGTCGTCTGGTTGAGGGCACGCGGGATCTGGTGAAGACGAGCGATGTAATCCTCGTAGTGCTTGACGGAATCGAGCGGGACCGACAGCGGTAGATCGGCGAGGCTGGTGTGGATGCCATTCTGCTGGTTGATTGGCATCTCGTACTCTTTGAGGTTGAAGTCAGCGATGCGCTGCTGGAGGACACGAACGAGGAGATCGTGCGAGAGTTGGTCCTGTGCGGAGAAGCCAGCACTCGGGATGGCTTCGATCCGGGCAAGGAAGTCCACGTCGGTCTTGTGGCGCCGGGCGATTGCGTCGAGTGAATACTCGGCAAGCTTGTCGTTGTAGCGGTAGTCGCCGTAGGCGGTAGCACGTTCAGGAAAGTTGCGGAGATCCGATTCGTACTGCTCTTCGAAAAGGGCGTTCTGGGCGGCGAGGCGATCGGCAACTGTGTCGACCCTCTGGCTGAAAACATAACCCGCTACAGCGACTATGAGAAACAGGCTTTGGTGAAGACGCATAGTGTATGGAGGGTACCAGAGACCAGGAGTTCATCGCACCTCGTGCTTGGGGCCAGCCCCTGACGGTCGACTAATTCATGGTCCTTCATTGTGTGTGCCGGATTGCAAGACGCAGCAGCGTATAATCCTTAATTCCGCATTCCTGGGAGGCGACGGCGACATGCGCCCACATCCGCAATGGATTGATTATTCGGTCATCGGCATTTACTTCGCGTTTGTTCTGGGCATCGGCGTTGTACTGAAAAAGTACATGAAGACCAGCACCGATTTTTTTCTGTCGGGGCGGTCGATTCCCGCGTGGATCACGGGACTAGCTTTTCTTTCCGCGAATCTCGGAGCTCAGGAAGTGATCGGTATGGGCGCGAGCGGCGCCAAGTATGGGATTATGACCTCCCATTTCTATTGGGTGGGCGCGATTCCGGCGATGGTGTTCGTCGGCCTTTTCATGATGCCGTTCTACTACGGATCGCGGGCGCGGTCGGTCCCGGAGTATCTGAAGCTGCGGTTCGACGAAAAGACCCGAGGCCTTAACGCGATCTCGTTTGCGGTGATGACGGTCTTTTCGTCCGGCGTATCGATGTACGCCATGGGAAAGCTGCTGCAATTGCTGCTGGGCTGGAACTTCAATGCGGCCGTTCTCGTCTCCGCGCTCATCGTGCTGGCTTACACGTTTCTGGGCGGCCTGACTTCCGCGATTTATAACGAGGTGCTGCAGTTCTTTCTGATCGTGATCGGCTTCATTCCGCTGACATATCTGGGGCTGAAGGATGTCGGCGGATGGGATGGCCTGAAGGCGCGGATCGGAAACGACGCCATGGTGCATTCCTGGAAGTATCTCGGCAGCCCGAGCTCGAATCCCATGGGCGTGGAATGGTTCGGCATGGTGATGGGATTGGGGTTCGTGTTGTCATTCGGCTACTGGTGCACCGATTTTCTGGTGGTGCAGCGCGCCATGGCTGCGGACTCGATGACTTCGGCGCGGCGCACGCCACTGATTGCGGCTTTTCCGAAGATGCTGTTTCCCTTCCTGGTGATTCTTCCCGGGATGATTGCCGGCGTGGTCGCGGCCAACACCGTTGGGAGCGAGGTTTCGAGCGACGCAGCGGGATCGGCGATGGTCTCCCAGCGCGCCGCTGGCGGCGGGATCAGCCTGCAGGGCGGAAAAGGGATCATTCCGCCGAAACTCGACGAACGTGGTAACCCTGTCATCAAGGACGGCAGAGCCGTGCTCGATTACGATCTGGCGACGCCCATGATGCTGGTTCGTTATTTTCCTTCGGGATTGCTGGGGCTGGGATTGTGCGCGCTGATGGCCTCGTTCATGTCGGGAATGGCCGGCAACACGACCGCGTTCAATTCGGTTTGGACCTACGATATTTACCAGAGCTACATCAACAAAGGAGCCTCTGACCAGCATTACCTGTGGATGGGGCGAGCGTCCACGGTTTTCGGTTTGGCGATTGCGGTTGCCGCAGCCTATGTTGCAGGCCAGTTCAATAACATCATGGACGTGCTGCAGTTGGTTTTTGCGTTTGTGAACGCGCCGCTGTTTGCGACCTTTCTGCTGGGCATGTTCTGGAAGCGCGCTACCGGCCATGGCGCGTTTTGCGGCCTCCTCAGCGGCACCGCAGCGGCGGCACTGCATCACGGCCTGACGCTTCCGGAGGGCTCAGTGCCCGGCGTCAAAGGCGCGTTCCTGGGTGTGGTGCTCCATCGCTATCCGAGCGAGATGGCGCAGAATTTCTGGACTGCCATCTTCGCCTGGACGACTTGCTTTGCCGTCACCATCGCTGTTTCTCTGTTGACGACGCCGCGTCCGGACGCGGAGCTCAAGGGATTGGTGTATGCGCTAACGGACAGACCGAAAGACGTTGGGCTGGCCTGGTACCAGAAGCCAGCGGTGTTGGCAGTGGTGGTGCTAACGGTATTGCTGCTACTCAATTGGATTTTCTGGTAATCATTTTCTGGTAATCAGAAAAATCCGCAGAGAGAAAGAGGAAGTATGGGATTCGATATTCGACTGCCGATCGGCATGATGTTCAGTGTGTTCGGAGTGCTTGTCGGCGGATATGGACTGGCGACGCAAGGAAGCGAGATGTACACGCGTCATTCGCTGGGTATCAATGTCAACTTATGGTGGGGAATTGCCATGTTGATATTTGGTGCGGCGATGCTGCTGCTGGCGCGTCGCGGAGTGGTGGCGCGTTCGGCCAAGGGCCGTTGAGCCGCTTCGTCGTTGTGACTCACTTATTGCTTAACTTCATTACCTAACTTCATTTCTGAACTTCGGCGATCAGCAGCCCGAAGGGCTCGAGCACGACTTCACTACCTTTTGCCGATGCCTCCGGCGAGGCGATCAGTGGTTTCAGAGTGGCGCGAGCAAATCCCTGTTGTGAAAGATTGAAGGTAGCTTTTTGTGGAATCGCCGACATGTTCAACGCTACCAGCACAGCTTTCCCTTTGTAGCTGCGCAAGTAGGACATCAGGTTGGGGTCGTCTTCGTTGAGCGCGGTATAGCTGCCTTCGAGTAGCGCTTCGTTGGTGTGGCGCAATGCAAGAACTTTCTTGTAGAGGTTCAGAATCGAGTTAGGATCCTCCGACTCCGTCGCGACGTTGTGCGTCTTGTAGCTCGGCGGCACTGGAAGCCACGGATCCTTCTTGCTGAATCCGGCGTTAGGCGCGGTGTTCCACTGCATGGGCGTGCGTTCGCCGTCGCGGCCTTTTTCTGCCGGCCATCCGGTGCGGCCGATCGGATCTTTCACGTCTTCCTTACGGGTGGGATCGTTATTCTCCATTCCAATTTCTTCGCCGTAATACATGATCGGCGTACCGCGGAGAGTGAGGTAGAAAGCGGCCATGAGTTTGGCGATGGCGTCGTTGTTCTTGCCGTCTCCGTAGCGGTTGTAGGAGCGGACGAGGTCGTGATTGCCGATGACGAATACAGGCCAGCCGTGCGCGCTATCGACGGCCGCGATCTGCCGTCGAAATTCAGCAGGAGAAAGTTTGTTGACCGTCGTGAACATGAAATCGATCGGCATCTGCAACTCATTGCCACCCTGGCCGTAGTACTGGTCGAGCTCGGCGAGGTTGGAGGTCCAGGTTTCGCCAATGAGCACGGCGTCGGATTCGTCGGCCACTTTTCGCAGCTTCTGTAACTCCTGGTGAACCTCGGGAAGGTTGGTGTTGTACTGAAACTTCATGTTGGGATCGCCCTGCTTGTTGACACCGGGCAGCACGGGATTGTCTTGCAATTCGGGATCTTCAAATAGCGTGTCGACGGCGTCGAGCCGAAAGCCAGAGACGCCGCGCTTGTACCACCAGCGGGTGGTGTCGAGCATTGCTGCTTCCACCGCGGGATTGCGCCAGTTCAGGTCCGGTTGTTGCGCATAGAAGAAGTGATAATAAAACTGGTTAGTGCTCGGATCGAGCGTCCATGCCGAGCCGCCGAAGATAGAGATCCAGTTATTAGGAGGCTGGCCGAGCGCTTTGCCGTCACGCCAGATATACCAGTCGCGATGCGCGGCGGTCGGGAGGACTTCGAATCGAGAAACCAGGGATGCTGGTCGGAGGTGTGGTTGGGCACGAAATCCATAATGATGCGAACATGACGTTTCTTGCCGTCGGCAACCATGCGATCGAAGTCGGCGAGATTTCCGTACATGGGATCGATGTTCAGGTAGTCGGAAACGTCGTAGCCGAAATCGACTTGAGGCGAGGGATAGCAGGGAGTGATCCAGATAGCATCGACACCCAGTTCGTGCAGGTAACTCATTTTGGAGCTGATGCCGTTCAGGTCGCCGACGCCGTCGTCGTTGCTGTCCGCAAAACTGCGGGGATAGATCTCATAAAACACCGCGTGCTGCCACCACTGATGGCCTGCGGCATCAACCGGCTTAGTTTGAGCGATAGCGAAAAAGGAACATAACAGCATTGGCAGCAACCGCAAGAGCCGCGGCGGCGCGAAAGACGATCGACTCGACATGAACCTGTTCTCCGAAAACGTCTCTAGTGGAAACCGACAGCCTTCATGGCGGCCACGGCTTCCGGGTTCTTCATGAATGTGCTCCAGACGAAGCCGCTACGATGGTTTTCGGCCATCAGCATCATGATGCCCAGATCATTCCCGATCACATCCTTGTCATACCAGCCAGTGAGCGGATTGAAGGCGTCCACGAAGCTATATCTCTGCCACGCCTTTGGGAAGGCGCTCCGAATGTTGCGCAACACTGCGATGCTGTCGGACGATAGAAACGGAATGGAGCCGCCGGCGGCGCAGGGAACGACGGATCCGTCAATATGCCCTATCGGCGGCGGCCCCCCCCATACCTCGTAGCCTTTCACCGAGTCCGACGCCGTGATTCCCCACAGGTCGTTCGAATAATCGGAGAACTGGCTGGCGAGCGACAAACAGAACAGTTTGTGGGCCTTCGTCGCCGTGATCGAATTGTCGAAGTAGTTGGCGTAGGCGTCCTGCTTGTTGCGAAAGTCGAACCACGCGTGCGAGTACTGGTGGATGAACAAGGGGGCGTGAAGGTCTGTAATGTAAGTTAAGCCCTGATAAGTCAGCGTCGGACGAGTAAACCCTTGCCATGCGCTTGCCGGGATCGGGTTCACTGTCGCGCCAATCGCCAGCAGATATAGCATCATCAGCTCACAATAAGCGTTCCAGCGCGCAGTTATGAATCCCTTTTCCGGCGTCCAACCCATGGAGAGTGCAGTCCCGCCGTTGAGCATCCACTGCCAGTTGACCCGTTGGTAGAGCTGCGTCGCCAGGCTCACGATCTGCTGGTCCTTAAAATGTTGCCGGCAGGTGAGAATGCCGCACATCAGGATTGCGGTATCAATCGAAGACACTTCGGACCTGTATGCCCTTTGCCCGGTATTCATATCCACGAAGTGGTAGAAGAAACCGTTGTGGCTCTCCACATGGTTGAGAAGGAAAGTTAATGTGGCTTGGACACGCGCCGCAAGGCTTGCGCTGGCCATGTAGCCGCGCTGATCCGCAATGCAAAGAGAGGATAGACCGAAGCCGGTGGCTGCAATGCTTGCGACCGTACGAGTGTCGTTTCCAGCGGCGAACGCGCGATCCTTGACTTGTCCGCTAGTTGAACCGGCCTGCTCCCAGAAGAAGAGAAAAATGGCACGCTGGATTTCATCCAGAAACTGGTCGTCGGACAAAGGAGGTGGCCCAGGATTGCTGGTACCAGAACCTCCCCATGACATGCCGCTCATCGACAGGTTCAGCAGGGGATAGGCCAGAATCGTCTTACTCAGCCGCGCAAGCAACTGCCGTCGGCTTAGGGGTGTGGTTGGGGTACGGCAAGTCATGAACAAGGTTCCTGAAGCGCCAGGACATCGTGATTATAGCTTCACAGCCGCGGTTACAAAGTGGTCACTTGACCTCAATGACTGCCAGAGCATCGGGAGCGAGATCAAGAGTCAATTCGCCGTTGGTCAACTCGCGGATTTCAGCCACAGGCAATTGCGCGGCTTGCTGCAATGCCTTGAGCTGTTCCCTGGTCGGATAGCGCGGCTGTCCCATCTTCTCGTATGCCGGATGCACGTCGCCGTGGTCGCGATCGACGCGGGAAATATAGGCCGAGCGACGTCCCGTGAGATGTTCAAAGCGCAGATGAATTGTCTCTTGAAGCGCCGGTCTGATCCGGCGGGATGAGGTTCCACGCCGCGACCACCAGCGAACCATCGGTCCTGCGCGTCACCAGCACCGAGTTGGAATCCACAGCTATCCGTTCGTCGCCGAGCTGGTGCAGCGCTTTGAACGCGTTGTAAGACGGTTTAGGAATGCTGCCGGCCGCGATCAGCCCAAAGCCCCCGTAGAACGGCTGTTTCACCACACCCTGTTCTTCGAAGACATCGGAAAACGTCCAGTAAGACATCATTTCGGTCAAACCGTCGCATTGCCGGATGGTGTCGGCCATCCACGGCCCCATGTAGATCGAGTCGGTGACGGCGGGTTCGTTGAAATAGCTGGCGTTGTACTCTGTCCAGATCAAGGGCAGGTTGGGCATAGTAGACGAGCTGATCTGATCGTGCACTTTCTTCACCGCCCGGCACACCATCTGGTCGCGCGGAATTGTTCTCGTCCGTGCCAAAGACGTCTTTTGAGGTGTCGTTGCCGTACACGTGGGAGGAGACGAAATCCACGGGAACTTTATTTTCGGCGCAGTGTCGAATGAAGGCATCCGCCCATGCCGCCTGCGCAGTCGAGGGCCCTCCTACGCGCAGGCGCGGGCTTACCTGCTTAAGAGCAAGCGCAGTGTGATCGTAAAGCTGCCAGTAGGTCGCCTGTTTCGGATCGCCCGCCCAGAAATCAATATTCGGCTCGTTCCAGACTTCAAAATACCACTGCGAAACCTCGTCGATGCCGTACCGATCCACCAAATGCTTTGCGAACTGGGTGATGAGATCGTTCCACTTGTCCCAGTCTTTGGGTGGGGAGACATTCTGCTTGTACCAAAATGGATGCAGGGCGTCTTTGTTCGCCGCCAACTTCTTTGGCATAAAACTCAGCTCGACAAACGGGCGCACACCGTTGGCCAGCAGGCCATCGTAGATCTGATCAACGTAGGAGAAGTTGTACACAGGATGCCCTTGGGCGTCCTCGTCATAAACTCCGACTTCATCATGGAAGATGGCATGGAAGCGCACGTACTCGAAACCGGTGATCTGTTTTACGTTGCGGAGATCGTTGCGATAACTCTCGCGCAAAGTCAGGATGGCGCGGCCGGAGCCGAACATCTTCTCCCAGAAATGGGGAAAAGGATGAGCCGGGGCGGAGGCATCGATGACCACTACGCGAGAATCCGGCGCGTCGCTCGCGACCTGAGCCGGAGCCCGACGCGCTAGCAAGGCTAAGGCTAAAGATAAAACGGTGAGACAGCCTAATCGCTTCGTGATTCCCATTGGAACGGTCCTTGAGGTTAGGGAGGGGTGGACGGTGGATTGCATATCCACCGTCCAGAAATGCCAAGAGTGACCTTAGAAGCTGAAGCGACCCTGGAGTTCCAACACGCGGCCCTCCAACCCCGCTGTCGCGGTACCGAATTGCGGATTGTAATTCGGCGTACTTCCACAACAGGAGGTGATGGTTGTCGATGTACTGCCGAAGCTAAACGGCGCTAGATTGAGCTTGTTAAAAGCGTTATACGCCGTCATGCGCAATTGGATGTTGGCGCCTTCCCCGATAAACTTCATTGGTGGCAACCTGAAATTCTTCAAGATGCTGAGATCAATGTCCTGATACCGCGGGCCGCGGAAGGTGTTACGTCCGATTCCCGGGGGGTCCGGAGTGGTGCCTGTGGTCTGCACCGTGAAGTAAGGGTTGGCAGCAGGAACGCTGGCGAGAGCTGGAAAATTCGAGGACGTGGGAGGAAGGAATGCCGATGTTTCGTGGTCATTTCCAGCGCCGCCGTTGTACGCAGTCGGCCTGAGGGGGCAAAGACCCGAGGCGCCGATCACGGGGCAAAGATTGCTGGCTACGGGCGTCCAAGGGAACCCGGAGTGGAACTGGTAAATTCCGTTCAGCTCCCAGCCTCCAAGAAGCCTGCCCATTAAATCGTTGCGGCCTCGATAAATCGGCAGATCCCAAACAGCATACGCCCTGAAATTGTGGGTGGCATCGTAGTCCGAAGGGCCACGCTCGGTGTGGTCGTCAACTGGGTAGGTCTGGTTGGTAACGAAACCGGGGCCTTCCGCCGAAACCTGGTCGAGAGACTTGCTGTAGGTGTATAGGACGTTCGCCGAGACTCCATGGTGGAAGCGATGTTCAAGCTGCGCGGTGAGCGCGTTGAAACTAGTATTTGTATCCGGAGTGAAATTGAATATCTGTCCGACACTGGGATTTAAGACTGGGTAAAAGTAGGCCAGATTCACGATACGCGTGAAATGGTGGCCAGCGCTACCCTGGTATCCTGCGGTCATTACCCAATCCTTCGGCAGACTGTACTGCATCTGCATAGAGTAAAGGTAGACATAGGGCGTCGGCATATTTGCAGAGGTGGCATAAATGTTGGGCGGGGAGTATACCCCGCCCGGGACAACTATAGGCAGGCCATTCGGTCCGAGCCCGGTTGCCAAAACCGGATTGCCCGGATAACTCAAAGGGTTGTTGCTGGTGGCTGTATTGAAAAGGATCTGGCCGCCCACGAAGGGGCTGCCGGACGTGCCACAACAGATTCCATAGTTCGCCACGAACGGTGGATTGTTGCGGGTGTTGTCAAAGGTGTTGTTGTCGAAGCGATCGAAAGCGATACCGAAGCCACCGCGAAAAACGAGGTTGTTGTTGTACTTTGTCGGGCTCCATGCAAAACCCAGGCGTGGACCGAAGTTACGGTGACTAGATGGCCACTGTTGGCTAGGATTGGTTTCTACTGCGTTCGTCAATGCGTCGGGTCCATTGTCCAGCCCGTATTTGCCGCTGCCTCCGGGAACGAAGTTCGTAAGATGTCCGTCTGCCTCGGTTGGTGGAGCGTAATACTCCCAGCGCAAACCAAGGTTCACGGTCAAGTTGGGACGAAGTTTCCAGTCATTTTGGGCGAATGCACTGTAAATAGACGACCTGAAGTAGCGGGGCTTCTGGAGGGGCGCGTCACCCGTGATTGGATTCACTTCAATCTGCTCGAAAATGGGTGTTCCGTTGGCGAAATTCCACGGACCTTGGAAGACCTGATCAGGCCGAGCGCCACCGATCAGTTCGTCGTTGTCTTGCTCATGGCTATACTCGAAGCCAAACTTCCAAGCCTGGTTACCCATCACCTTGGAGAGCACATCGCGAAAGGCGAATGTATTTTGTGCTGCGATTTCGGGAGTATTGTCACCCTGCTGTGCTCCATACCGCACACGCTCGCCATTCGGAAAACCTTGAATTTCAATGCGCGGAATGGCCCAGTTGACTTGTGGGTTAGCGGTGATACCGTTAAAACCGTAGCGGGTGAAATTGAAGCGGGCTTCGTTGAGCGTGGTAGAGTTGATCGTTCGTACCCAGGAAAGGAAGCCGCTTGGGCTGAAGTTCTTAGTGCCATAGTCCGCGTTGGGTCGTCCCTGTGCCGATTCGTCGGCCGCGAGGGTGGTCAGATAGGTTAGGTACATGTTGGCGGAAAATAAATTCTTGCCAGCGTTGTAATCTACTCGAGCGTTGTACTGATTGCCCTCGGTGGTGGCCGGCAGATAAACGGTCGCGTTCTCAATGTCTGGGATGCCGTCGAGACCCCCTCCAACGCCGTTCGAAAACTGGCTCGTAGGATCGTATGTATTGTATGGACCGATGGGAGAGCCGACATCCATCCCTGTACCGACCACGTTGCAGGTGCCAGCGGCAAAGCTAGTGCAATTCGGAGCCAGCAATTGGCTGATGCGCGGCGCGAGGCCGCTTTGCCCAAGAATCGTCGCCACTGGCGTGCCCGGCCGAAGCGAAAGCAAGGCGGCATCGTATTGGGGCGTTTCCACGTACTGGGGTTGGGAGATGGTGGTGTTATTAGCCCGGGCGCCCTCGTAGTTGAAGAAAAAGAAGAGCTTGTTCTTGATGATCGGGCCGCCGAGAGTCCCGGCGAATTGGCGTAGATTGTCCTCGTCGCGCTGCGGCGATTGGAAGTCTCCGTTGCCGTAGCCACCGAACTTGTTGTAAGCGTTGAAATTCGGGTCGTGGTACAGGAACAACCCTCCGCCGTGGAGTGCGTTGCTTCCACTCTTGGTGACGGTTTTGATGTGGGCGCCCGAGCTGCGTCCGTCCGATGCATCATAGTCGTTGGCGAGGACGGTGAGTTCCTGCACCGTTTCAATGCTAGGAGTAACGACCGCCGCGCCACCCCATTCCAGACTATTCACGCTAACGCCATCCACCAGATAATCGTTCGAGGTGACGCGCTGTCCCATGGCGCTGATCGGTTGCTGGTTTTCGATCTGGAAGATTGCCGTGTTGGATCCGCCAGGGCCAGCAGATCCGCTGACGGCGCCGGCGCCGTTAGGAAATCCGGCCGAGCGCCCGTCGCCAAAGCGCGCGCCATCCCCGAAAACTCCGGGAGCCAGGCGCAGCAGTTCGTAGGGATCGCGGTCGATTTCCGGCAGACTCTCGACTTCCGTGGCTGTCATCGTTCCCTGAATATTGGCGTCTTCGGTTTGGAGGGTATCTTGCGTGCCGGTCACGGTTACAGTTTCACTGGCGGAGCCGGTGTCCAATGTGACGTTGACGGGCGTCGGGCGTTCGGCGCTGACCTCCACATCTGACTGGGAGCTCTTCTTGAAGTTGCCACCTTGCACGTCGACCCGGTACTTGCCTGGAGGTAGTTCGTTAATCCTGTAAAATCCAGACGCGTCACTGACGGTGCTGTGGCTGACCCCGCTTGCCTGCTCGGTGACGGTAATGTTGGCACCCGAAACGACGGCACCGCTCTTGTCGGTCACTGTACCCTGTATGCTCGCCCCGAATTGGGCCAAAGCGGCTGAGGACATAAAGAAGATAGCGGTGGAAATCAGCAGAGTGCGGACAAGAGTCGACGGGGACATAACTTGCCTCCAAGGCACGGAAGTCGCGGGTTTTTGAATCCGACCCAAGCGAAGTCTCAACCCGGTCCCCGTCAACCACTCGCCGCGAGGACCAAAAGTGCTGCTAAATCGAAACTAAATCGCTTTAGTCGTCCAGAGCGGTATAGCATGGTGCCGAGCGACAAGTCAAGTTTCCTCCGAATGCAACCGGTCCCTAACCTATGGGGTTGCCTCGCGCCCGCCCTTGTGGGAGACTGCACAGCGCCGTGACCGAGCCAAAATGAGCAAGCCCAAATGACCGAGCCGAAGGGAAGCAAGACGAAAAAGTCCAAGCCGAAAAAACCCGGAACGCCCGGCACACGGCACCCACAGCAGAAAGTCAGTTTGAAGTTTCTTGCCGATCACCTCGGGCTCTCTCCGGCCACACTGTCGCTGGTGATGAATCGCTCGGCGGTGGCCGACTCTATTCCCAAGGCGACGCAAGACCAGATTTTTGCCGCGGCGGAGAAGTTTAATTATCGTCCCAATTTTCTGGCCCGCTCCTTGCGCACGCAGCGCACCTTTACCATTGGCGTGATCGTACCGGAAGTGAGCGAGGGCTACGCAACACTGGTGATGAGCGGTATCGAAGAGCATCTGCTGCGGGAAGGTTATTTTTATTTCGTGGCCAGCCACCACCATCGGCCCGATCTGATCGATGAGTATCCTAAGCTGCTGCTGGCGCGATCGGTCGAGGGATTGATCGCCGT
>CAWGYS010000005.1:0-153466 GCA_963826845.1 uncultured Acidobacteriaceae bacterium | reverse complement strand
TGGATACCCCGTGGCACCACGATCTGGCAATTCCGGTGGTCACCGTGTCGGGACACAACGCCGTGAATAAAGTGACCAACATCGTGCTTGACCATCCCCAAGCCGCCGGTCTGGCTCTGGAACACCTGTTCAAGCTCGGACACCGGCGGGTCGCCTTCATTAAAGGTCAAGAGTTCAGTTCGGATACTGAAGCACGCTGGGACGGGATTATTCAGGCCGCAACCCGGCTTGGCCTCACGATTGATGCGAAACTTACAACCCAGCTACAGGGAGACGTACCTTCTCCTGATCTGGGGTACCAAGTTACTCGCCGCCTGTTGGCAAAGCACGAGCGCTTCTCGGCGATGTTTGCGTTCAATGACATTTCCGCAATTGGGGCGATCCGCGCCCTTCGAGAGAAGGGACTGCGGGTGCCGGAAGATGTCTCCGTGGTCGGGTTCGACGACATCCAGAGCGCTGCGTTCCAAAACCCCGGCCTGACCACCGTGCGGCAACCGCTGCGGAAGATGGGAAAGATCGCCGCTGAGACGGTTCTGCGGCGCATCGCTCGCGACGGCGCGGAACATCCCAAGCAGATTACGGTCGAGCCCGAACTGGTGGTTCGCGAATCCACCTGCAAGGTTGGGACGGCGAACATGGCAGGATGCTTGCCCAACGGTAGTCCTACCGGCTAATACCGACAATCCTGTGTTTGCGCTCTTCGGCATCTACGAATTTGCTTTCCGCCCAACCAAGCTTGTGAGATCGCGCGAATCTCCATCCGTCCAACCGGCCAAGAGCTGCTGGTAATTTTATGGAACGCGCCTTTTCTCGGCGCCGACCAAGTTGATCGCACCAGCCTTCACTTCGGCCCGGGAAAAGCCGTGCCAGAAAGCTCCGAGGTAAGACGGGCAGCACAGCGGCCAGCCAGCTCTGGTTATGCTCTTCCAACTGGCGGCAAGCGGAATTACACCGAGAACCGCAACGCTTGTTTGAGGGAGAAGCGCCAGAACGGCGGGCCCTTAGAGGCTTGCCATCTACTGTCCTATTGATAGCCGTTAAGGTGGAGTCGCTACGATATAGCCGAAATGAACTGGACGCAAATGAAGGGTTGACCTGTTTGAGCGAGCAGCTTAAGATGCCGAAGCACTTGCGATTACCGGGCAATCTCCCCCAGCGCGGGC
Source organism: uncultured Acidobacteriaceae bacterium (assembly GCA_963826845.1). Lineage (GTDB taxonomy): Bacteria > Acidobacteriota > Terriglobia > Terriglobales > Acidobacteriaceae > Acidiflorens. The sequence goes on along the minus strand of CAWGYS010000005.1, from coordinate 152,303 downwards.
GTTTTGCGCCGCGACGAATCTGCACAATCAGGAGCGCCGTTCATGGCGACTCAAAGATCTGAATTCACCATTCCGGTGGCGGAATTTGCCGCAGCTTTGCTGGCGCGGCCGGAGGTGAGTCCGCGTGCGCAAGTGACGGCTGAGCAGATTGCGCAACTGCTGCCGGGCACGGCGGTCGTGGTGTACATCATCGAGGATCCTGGACAATCCTTCATGGACCCGCAAGGCGATTGCCGGCGAGGTCGAGGTCGGCGGCACGTTGGAGTTTGGTGCCGGTACGCTGGGCGCGTTGGCGGAAAATAAAACCCTCATGGTGTTCGAGGGAGCCGACCTGCAGCGAGAGGACTACGCTCACCTTGATATCCGCCGCACCGTGACTGCGCTCGCCTATGTGCCTCTGCTCGTGGACGAGGTTCTTTTCGGCGCCATTGAACTGGTCAGCTATGAAGAGTCATTTCCCGAGGCGATGTTGGAGGCCGTGAGCCAGGTCACCGAGCTTGCTTCGCCGGCCCTCGTCGCCGCCCGGTTCTACGAGAGCGAACGCAATGCCAGTCTGCATTCGATCAGCCGCGTGACCCAGATGTATGACCTCGAAAAGGTCTTCAACTCCACCCTCGAGATGGATGATTTGCTGGGGATCATCGCCAAGAAATTCCAGGAGGTGATGGGGGTTCAAGGCGTCAACCTGTGGATGGTCAACAACGACGCTCTCCAACTGGTGAGCAGTGCGGGATTCGATCCGACCGTAGAGGTGGGTCAGTTGCAGAAGGCCGGAGAAGGCATTGCGGGAGATATCTCCGACAACGGAGAGTTGGTGCTGATCGACGATTCCGACGACGAGCGTCTGCAGAAACGCAACGTCGGACATGAGGATGGGGCGATATTCTCCATCGTTGCGGGCCCGCTCATGGAGCACGAGAACCTGGTGGGCGTGGTCGAGGCCGTTAATCGCATGGACGGTGCGCCATTCGACGAGGACGACCAGTTCCTTCTGAGCAACATCTGCGAGACCGCGAGCAATGCTCTGCACAATGCCAGCCTGCTGCAGGCCGAACGCAAAGTAGAGATTCTGGAAACGCTGGTCACGGTGAGCAAGGAAATCACGTCAACCTTGAACCTGGGGAGCGTGCTGCAAACCGTGGTCAACGGCACCAAAGCGGTTGTTCCCTATGATCGCGCCGCCATTGCGCTGGAGCAGCGGGGCAAACTGCAGGTGCGGGCAGTCTCGGGAGTGGCGGAGATCCGGCCCGGCGACGTCGAAGTGGCGCGGCTGAGGGACTTGCTGGAATGGGCGGCAGTGTCCGACGACGAAATTCATATTACTCAGCACGACGACATCATCGACACCGAGCGCGAGGAAACGCAAGCCAAATTCGCGGAGTACTTCAGCATCACTGGCATGCACGCGTTTTACTCAGTGCCGCTGATTGACGATCAGGGGCGGGTGGGGATGCTGTCGTTCGAAAGTCAGGACCCCGACTTCCTGACCGAAGCCCATCTGGAGATGATCCGCATACTGGCGGCACAGGTCACTGTCGCAGTTCGCAACGCGGAACTTTATCGCGAGGTGCCCTTCATCGGCGTACTGGCGCCGATCCTGCAGCAGAAGAAGAAATTCTTAGCTTTGGAAAAGCGGCGCCGGGCACTCTTTGTTATGGCTGCGGTCGCCGTGGCCGTGTTTCTCGCTGTGTTCCCTTTGCCGCTACGCGTGGAAGGAGACGCAACCGTGGCGGCGCAGAGCACCGCTCTCGTGCAGCCGGAGGTTGAAGGCGTGGTGCGGGCGGTTTATGTGAAAGAAGGTGATCCAGTTAAAAAGGGCACGGTGCTGGCGGACATGCAGGACTGGGATTACCGCTCTTCGCTGGCCGCAGCAGAAGCCAAATACAGTGCGGCGTCAGCCGAGATGAATCGTGCCCTGGCAGCAAACGACGGCAGTGAAGCCGGTGTGCAACGGGTCCAGTCAGAGTACTGGGCGGCGGAAGTGGAGCGCGCGCGGCAGCGACTGGAGGCGACACGGTTGCGCTCTCCGATCGACGGGATCGTGGCCACACCGCACCTGGAAGCCTACGTCGGCCGGCAGTTGTCCAAGGGCGACACTTTGGCGCAAATCGTCAACACTTCCGCCGCGCTGGTGGACGTTGCCGTCGACCAGGAGGAAGTCGTCCTGTTGCGAGCCGGGGAAACCGCTTCCATTAAGTTGGATAGCTATCCGACGCGCACGTTTAAAGGAACGGTGAGCGTCGTCAGTCCGACGAGCCAGCCCCAGGGGGACGGCCGGGTTTTCTTCGCCCGAGTCAATGTTGTGAATCCGCAGGGCCTGATTCGTTCGGGAATGCAGGGGCGAGGAAAGGTGTGGTCAGGCTGGCGGCCGGCTGGATTCGTGCTGCTGCGCCGGCCAGCGATGTGGATCTGGTCGAAGCTATGGTCATGGTTTGGATGGTGATCGGATGGTGAGGAGTCTCAGCATGAGTCGCATGTGGATGGTCGTCGCCTTAGCTGCTTGCGTCGCAGCCAGCGGGTGCAGCAGTTCGGGACCTGTCGATAGTGCCAGGGCGGCCGCGCCCGCCGCGAGTGCCGCGCCTCTTCCCACGCCCGCCGCCGATTCGAGTGACGATCCTGCGGGGAATGCGATCACCTCGTCGGGGCCGATCGTGGTCGAAAACCAGGTGGACGTCGCCGCTTTGCGCGATGGAGTGATCGCCCAGATTCTTGCCGACACGGGAAAAGTCGTGCGCAAGGGAGAGCTTCTCGCCAAACTGGATGACCGCCAACAAACGGCCGACGACGAAGCCGCCCAGGCCAATTTGCGAGCGCTCGAGGCAGGCGTAAAAAATTGGGAAGCCGACGTCAATATTCTGGAAACGGACCTGAGCCGCGCTCGGAAGATGTGGGAGGCGCAAGTCATCACCAAAGAACAGTTGGATCATGCCGAGTTCAAAGTGGTGGCCGATCGTTTTGAACTGGAGCGGGAGCGGCAAAACTACGCCCATCAGCAGGACATTATACGCTCCCTCGAACTCGAACTCGAAAAGACTCGCATTACAGCGCCGTTCGACGGAGTGGTCGCACGCCGCTACGTCCGGCTGGGCCAAAGAGTAGCCTCCGGAGACCGTCTCTTCTGGGTCACAGCAACGGCTCCGCTGCGAGTAAAGTTCACTCTGCCGGAACGCTATGCAAGCTCCATCCGGAATGGTGAAGGCATCGAGGTCACTTCGATTGACGCTCCGAATATAAAACATGCCGCGAAAGTCATTCAGATGAGTCCGGTGATTGATCCCTCGAGTGGAACCATTGAAGTGCTGGCCGAGATCACGGGACCTGCCGCCGAGTTGCGGCCCGGCATGACGGCGAACGTCCGCATTGTAAAACCGCGATGAACATTATTCGATGAACGTTCTCCGATGAACATTGTCCAATGAATATTGTCCGCGCCCTCGATGTTGCTCTTCCTGAGTTGCACGCCCAGAGGAAGCTGCAACTTCTGCCCAAGATGGAGCGCTCGCTGATTGCCCGCGAGCACATCGAGGCCGGGACACCCACCGTCATCGTGATGAAGCCGAAGTCGGACTCCTACTACCGGCTCACGCCCGACGAGTGGATGGTGCTGAAGCTGTTCAATGGTCAGCGCTCTTATCAGGAAATCGCGGAATTGTTCCAAGAGCAGAGCGGGATGACCTGCTCCGAGGAGGACATCCGAACATTTGCCAAATCGGTTGCCGACACCAACCTGGTTGAGCGCACCAGGCTCGACACCAATGTGACCCTGTCGGAGGAACTTAAGAAGCAGCGGGCAACAACGCCGTAAGCGCAAGTGGGGAGATCTGGCCGAGGTCACCCTACTCTCTTACGATCCTAACGAGTTCCTGAACAAGACTTATCCCTACGCCAAATTTTTCTACTCCACCTGGTTCAACCTGCTGGCGATGGGGATGATTACCTTCATGATGGCCATCTTCATCAGCCATTGGGGCGAGATCTGGAACGATACGTTCGAGTACTACAACCTCGCCGACAAGAACTTCGTGGATTTTCATGGAAGTATGGATCCTGTTCACCGTGGCCGCATTCTTCCACGAGAGCGCGCACGGCATGACGTGCAAACACTTTGGCGCCAGCGTGCACAGCCAGGGCTTTCTCCTGATGTATTTTCTGCCTTGCTTCTTCAACGACAGCGGCGAAATGTGGGTTTACGGAGGCCGTTGGGAGCGATCGCCACCGCGATCGCGGGCATCTGGATTGAGTTGATTTTCTGTTCGCTGGTAACGGTTGTGTGGTGGGCCACGACGCCGGGCATGTGGATCCATGACATCGCCTACAAGCTCATTCTCATCACCGGAATCGGCGTGGTCATCCTCAATATAAACCCGCTGGTGAAACTGGACGGCTATTTCATCTTCACCGAGCTGATCGGTATCGGGGACTTGAAGGAACGTTCTACTCTCTACGTTTCGAGCCTGTCGAAGAAGTACCTGTTTCGGCTGCCGGTGGAAGTCGAATACGTCCCTGCGATGCGCCGGCTGCTGTTCGTCACCTACGCTCTGCTTTCAGGAGCGTACAGCTATCTGCTTCTGTTCGCCGTAGTACAGATGGTTTACCGCATCACCGCGAAATACTCGGCCGACTGGGCTTTGGTATTGGCATTGTGGCTGACCTACAAAATCTTCCGGTCACGCATTCAAGTCTTTGGGAGGTTCCTCAAAGTGATTTACCTGGACAAGAAAGAACGTTTGAAGGCCTGGCTAACGCCGGGACGGGTGGCGTTGGTATGCGCGGGAATTTTGGCCGTTCTGCTGGTTCCGGTGTGGCCCGAATCCATTGAGGGAAGGTTTGTCATCGAACCGGGCCAGCGGGCCGTCATTCGCGCGGAAGTACCGGGGCGGGTCAGCGAGGTATTGGCCAAAGAGGGCGAGACGGTTTCCGCCGGAAGCCCGCTGCTGCGGATGCGCAACCTCAATCTGGAGTCGGAGGCTGACCGAAGTCACGCTGACCTAAGGATGGCGACGGATCGCGCGACTCAGGCGCAATTGAGTTACGCGGCGTTTGGAACCGCGGAGCGCGACCGCCAGCGTCTTGCCGAACACAGCCAGTCGCTCGACGATCAAGTTGCCAAGCTCCAGGCCGTCAGTCCACTCCCGGGAGTTGTCGCTACTCCGCATTTGCAGGACTTGCTCGGCGCAGAACTGAAGGCGGGCGCGGAAATCGCGGAAGTGGACAGCCTGGCGACGATGCGGGCGCGAATCTATGTGCCCGAGGTTGGGTTGCGCGATCTGCAGCCGGGGGCACGTGCGCAGCTACGACTGGATTCTTCTTTTGGATTGATCTCAGGCTCGGTAGCTACGATCGCGCCGGCTCCCGGAGCGCTTCCAGACGGCCTGATTGAACAGGACAAATCGTACACGGGCTTTCGCCAGCCGCAGTACTACGTGGCTACAGTTCCGTTAGAAGGAGACGGTTCTCTGCGGGTGGGCATGTCGGGGACGGCAAAGATTTTTGTGAAGCGACGTAATTTGGCCGCTTGCGGGTGGCGCTTCTTCCGCGATGCTCTGGATCGCAAGTTCTGGTGAAAAACGAAAGGGGCCGAGAATGAACTCAGCCCCGTTCGAACTACCCTTTGTAGAACGTTACTTTATCGTGGACTTGCTGGTTGCGCCGAAGCCAGATTTGCTGGACGCGCCGAAGCCGGACTTGCTGGACGCGCCGAAGCCGGATTTGCTGGAAGCGCCGAAGCCCGCATTTGCTGGAAGCGCCGAAGCCGGACTTGCTGGAAGCGCCGAAGCCGGACTTGCTGGAAGCGCCGAAGCCGGACTTGCTGGAAGCGCCGAAGCCGGACTTGCTGGAAGCGCCAAAGCCAGACTTGCTGGAAGCACCCATGCCAGACTTGTTGGAAGCGCCGAAGCCGCTCTTGGTTGTGCCCAGGTTGGGCTCGACGGTCGATTTCGCAAGCACGGCCTTCTTCGCTGCCGCCCGGTTGCTGATCAAAGATTTCTTCTGGATCGCCATTTTTCACTCTCTCCTGTTTTATCGTGTTGTCCTGCTCACTTGTGTATAGAGCAGTTGCGATACCAAACCGAGGCGGCTTCCGTGGACATGCCAGATCTCTAATCCCGTCAGGCAGTTAGCGGCTGCCAGGCGACATGGCCGTCAATTGGATGGGGAAGTAAAATCCGGATATGCATTAAAAATCAATCGATGGCAGATTAATTGTTAATACATTCGGAGGCCCCGAGGCGAAATCTCAGTCTTTTCCGATGCCATATTTGCGGCAAAGGTAGTGCATTTTCTGCTTGTCCACCTGAAGCAGCCGCGCCGCTCCGATCTTACTGCCTCCGGAGCGCCGGAGCGCGGCCGTCAGGTAGGCGACCTCGATTTTCGCGATTTCCTCGGCAAAGCTGACCCCGCCTTCAGGAATCAGCAAAGACTCCTGGCTGGTCGCACTGTTATAGAGAAGCCGCTGCGGCAGATGTTGGACCTTGACCACCGGTCCATCCACCATCAGCACCAGCCGCTGCACCAGGTTTTCCAGTTCGCGTACGTTGCCAGGCCAGGAATCTTCCTCCAGGATCTGGATGACTTCCGGGTCCAATCGCTTCAAAGCGACATTATTGGAGGCGCAGTAGAAGCGCAGAAAATGATCCAGTAATAGAGGAACGTCCCCTGGCCGGTCGCGCAGAGCAGGCAGCACGATGGGTACGACGTTGATGCGGTAATAAAGATCTTCGCGGAAACGACCGGCTCGTACCATCCCTTCCAGGTCTTCATGGGTGGCGGCGATGAGGCGGAAGTCGATCTTCCGCGCACTCTGTCCGCCGATGCGGGTCACGGCCCGGTCTTCCAACACCCGCAGCAGCTTGGATTGCAGCGTCAAACCCAGGGTCGCAATTTCGTCGAGCAGCAGCGTGCCGCTGTGCGCCAGTTCGATATGGCCGGGCTTGGCCGCCCGTGCGTCAGTAAAAGCGCCCTTCTCGTGTCCGAAGAGTTCGGTCTCGATCAGGTTCTCCGGTAAAGCCGCGCAATTGATGCTGACAAAAGGCTTTTGCGCTCGCGGCCCCAGCTCAACAATGGCCCGCGCCACCAGCTCCTTACCGGTTCCGCTCTCTCCCCGAATCAGGACCGTGCTCGTGCTCTCGGCGACCCGCGTGATTGCGTCGTAGACGCGGCGCATGAGCTCGCTGCCGCCGATCAGTTCGCAGAATGACTCCTGCTGGGTTTGCTCGCTTTGCCGTTGCTGGCACTCGACCTCCAATGCCCGCTTCTCCAGTGCCCGCCATAGCACGTCCCGTACTTCCTCGAAGTTGATTGGCGCAACAAAATACTCATCGACCGCGGCCGCGACCGCTTGCAGACGCAAGTTGCGGCTATTCGAGCGAGTCAGCCCCACCAGCACCGACTCAGGTCGCAGGTCACGCAGCTCGCCCAAGGCGGTGATTCCATCCTTGCTGTGTTCGCCCACCGTATCGAGGTCGAGCAGTATGCAGTCGATAGGCTGCTTGTTGATCAATGCAATCAGTTCATCCCAGGTCTGAAGCACCAACAGATCGTGGTCGCCGGAGAGATAGGTCTCGGCTTCGGGGCGCACCCGCTCGTCCGTGGTGACGATGACTACAGAGAAACGGGCAGGTTCATTCCGGAAACTCGCCTTGCGCATGCTCCCTCCGTCCTCTTCGCCAGTGGCAACCGATTATGTCAAAGTTTTCGACCCCTTGGGATGAAATATTTATCTCCGTTCAACCGACGGATTTTCCGCGATGCCATCTCTGGAATATGCCCTTACGCTTGCAAAATACGGCCTCTTCCAGTAGCTTGGTCGCACTTTGCATCGCCACTTTCCTTGTCCCCGCACCGCGTCGGGGCTCGGCGGAGGATAGTTTGGACATCAATGTCCGGAAGCGTTCCCAAGTACAAGTAGTTCAGCTTCGCGGGCCCCTTCGCATGGGAGCCGCCGTAGACGGGTTGCGTCAAACCTTTGAGGAGTCAATCGCCAACGGGGATATTTACTTCGTCCTCAATCTCGCCGAAGTCGTCATGATCGATTCCAGCGGAATCGGTTTGCTGGTGCGATTTCTGGCTTCGACCAAGCAGCGTGGCGGAAATATCAAGCTCGTACAACCCAACAAATTCGCCGTGCAGACCTTGCGTCTGGTGGGCGTTCTCAACCTGTTCGAAATTTTCGACGACGACGACGCGGCCGCGGACTCCTTCAAGTGAACGGCTCGTCCCTGATCGTCGCTTCGAGAACGAAGTGAGCATTTATGCCAGCTGAGTTCGGCGATGGCTCAGAGAACCGAGCATTATCTGATTTGTCTGACATCAGCATGCCTGCGACCGCCGAGGCAATCGCTAATGTCGTGGACAGCATCTCGGAAACGCTGTCGCAATTGCAAGTCCCGGAACAAAAGCGCTTTGAGATTGCGTTGGCGGTTCAGGAGGCGCTCGCCAATGCCGTTGTGCACGGATGTGCTAACGACCCATCAAAACAGGTCCGGTGCCGCCTGCAGTCCGATCCACATGGGCGAATCGTAATTATCGTGAGTGATCCCGGCCCGGGGTTCGGTCAGAATCTCCTGCCCGATCCCAAGCAGCGTGAGAACCTACATGTTGATCACGGACGTGGCGTTTACTTGATCCGCCAACTGATGGATGAAGTGCATTTCGAGAATAGTGGAAGTGAAATCAGGATGTGGAAGTACTAATTAGGATTCGCTCCGGTAAAACGTGAATAAAAAACCCTCTCCCCGGTCGTCGGGAAGAGGGCGGTTACAGCCAGAACGTGTTTTAGTCGTCCGAGTCTTCGCCGGCGGGTGCCGGTTTGTTGAATTCGCTTGGCGGGCGAACCGTTTTCTCACCAGGATAGGGGCGCGTGAACCCGGTCGACAGGTACCAGTTCAAATGGTTCACGGTGTCCGGGTCTTCGGAGTCGGGCTTGGTCAGTTTGCCGGCGAAGATCTGCGTCTTCTTCTTCATCCAAGCCGCCCTCAGCTCCTGAACCTTGCGGCTTTCTTTCGAGTGGTCTTCGTTCTGTCCAACGCCCTCGTTCAGCGGGACCTGGTTCGCCACGTGCGTCCAGGGTTGGAAGTTCGACGGCGGCGGCGTGCCCTTGACGAAATCCGTCCCCATCGGCGAGGCCACGAGGTCGAACTGGTTCATGGGCGTCAGACCGAGGATTTGCTCGATCGTCCGCGTCATGTTGACCTGCGTGTAATAGGTGCTGTCAGCGGATCCGCCCTGCACGGCGTATGGGCTGACGATATAGCCTGGGCTGCGATGACCGTCGACGTGGTCGACACCGTTCTGCGCGTCGTCTTCCTCGATGAATATCGCCGATGAAGACCACACGCCGCTGTGGCTGATGTAGTCGATAATGCGGCCAACCGCCAAGTCATTATCGGCCTCTTCGGCTTGCACAACCGGCGGACCGCCGGTGTGGTCGCACATGATCCACAGGATGCTCAACGCCGGTACCGTACCGTTCGCGACGTCATTGTTGAAGTCCTGCACCCACAGATCGACGCGGAACTGGTCGGGGATGCCCAGATCGAACTGTGGGAAGTTCTTAATCAGGTGGTTATAGACGGCCGGGACAGAGGATTCTGCCTGGACCGTGTTCTGATAGTAGAGCGTCGTCTCGCCCGGGGTCCCAGGCGGTCCGCAATTAGGCCCACCCTCGAAGCACTGCGAGTCGGCGTAAAATTGGCTCCAGCTCGGCTCCTGGGTGGACCCGTTCGGCTGTAGGAACGTGTCGTTCTCGACGTATTCGCCGTAGAGCTTTACCGATAGCCCGGCGGCTGCCGCTTCCGAGAACAGGAAGCCCTTGTTCTGATAGGCCAACGCATCTCCGGCGTTCCCGCCGGGATAGCTGCGGACCCAGTCCGGCGACTGGATGTCATCGGCGTAAGGCGCCATGGCCTCGGTGATCCACTGGTGACCGTCCGCCGACTGGCGGCTCGGGTCGTAGAAGTTATCCAGCAGCGGGAATCGTGTCACCAGCGTGTGCACGTTCGGCGTGACCGGCGTGCCACCGGCTGCGGAGCCGTCGCCGAAAACTGCCAACGAGGCGTCGCCATTGCCAGCGGCTACGTCGCCCAGGACCTGATCATAGGTGCGATTTTCACGGATGATCATGAACACGTGCTTGATCAGCGACGGATCGCCGATCTTCTTCGGAATTGCGACAGGCTTGGTTTTCGGATTGCCACCGCTGGCAGACGCGATATTTTGCGACAGATCCCAGTGGTTGTTGTAGACAACCTGCTGCGTCATCCCCTGCAAGGTCCCGCTAAGCGGTACGGGGACGATGCTGACGGTGCCGTTGTCCTGGTGGGTGTTGTAGTCGCAGACGCCGTAGTCGCACTCGTACGAAAGACGCGTGCCGATGCCCTTGTCGTTGGCAACGAGGAGCGTGTTATTGGACGCGTCCAGCACGACCGAGCTCGGCGCATAGGCCACCGGGATCATACCCAGAACGGGACTCGTCGCGCCCTTGGTGATGTTGATCACCCCGATCGCGTTGGCATTGTAAAGCGCGACGTACGCAATGCCGTTCTTGCTGTCAACGGCGATCGAGTTCGGCACGGCGCCATAGGCCGATCCTTGACCGGGCACTCCGATCGGCAGCCCAAGGTTGATCGTCCACGCCACCACGTTGGTGGAGGTGTCGATCACCGAGATGGTGTCGCTATAGGTATTGGCGACCAGCAGGTACTTTCCGTAGAACGCCATCCCGGTCGGGTGCAGACCGGTCGAGACGTTAGTTGTGACCGTCATCGTGGGCAGATCAACCACAGAAACGGTACCGGTGATCGCGGCGCCAACCACCGGATCGGCGACAATTTCAGTGCCAGCGGAGTTGATCTGGAAGTCCGCCTCCGTAGCCGCTCGGCCTCCCTCGTTGCTGACGTAAGCGGTCGTACCGTTGCTGCTGATCACGATGCTGTGCGGCGCATTGCCAACGCGGATCTGCGTACCTTGCGTCGGCGGGTCCGCCGCCAGGTCGATCTGGGTGAGCGTATCGTTCTGGTTCAGCAGGGCGTAGGCGCTCCTGCCATCCTTCGAAAGCGCGACGCCGCCGGGATAAGATGTCCACGGACTATAGAACGAGCCGCAGGGGTTGTCATAAGCGGCCGGAGGGCTGTTCGGAAAGCAGTTGATGAAGGAATTGTTCGGCGCCACATAGACTTGGGCGTCGTCTTCCAGCAAGCCCGCCGCAGTGACTTTGGCGATAGTGACATTGCTGCTGTCCTGGCTGAACACCAGGTACTTGCCGTTCGCCGAATAGGCTATGCCGCTATAGCTGCCGCTCGAATCCGATCCGAACGTGGCGTAGTTTTGCAGGACATTGCCGCTGTCGGTGTCGAAAATCTCGACCGCCTGCGTCGCGCCCAGGGTGAGGACGGCGGCGGTGTGACTCTTGGCATTGGGATTCAGCGCGATGGCCTTCGCGCGGACGCGGATGCCGAGGTCAACCTGGGTGCCGGCCGGGTTGATTACCTGGCCACTGCTGACGACCCACGAGCCGTTCGCCTGCGGGCCGGTGAAGTATTTCGGGTACTCCTTGGACTGAGCAACGGCTAGCGTCGACACGCTCAGCCCCGCCGCCAGCACGCCGGTGAGCGGACGAAGACGGTTGAGTCGAGACTTATTTCGAGACTTCCTTTGAGGCTTATTTCGAGACGCCTTTCCAGACATGTGCCGTTCTCCTTCTTAGACCTTTTTCATCGCGCAACCGGGATCGGCCGTGACATCGGGATGGACCTACGATCGGCGATCATAGGTCCGAACCTTAGCCCCCGGATGTGAAGGTTCTATTAAGATCACGTGAAACTTTTGTCACAGGGGCTGAGCTTTCTTCGGGATTGTGACGCGTGCAGTTCGGCCTTAAGCGGAGTGGGTTAAGCGGTGCCCGTTTTGTGGACTTGTCTTCATGCCTTCGATGCCTTCGGCCGAGGTGCCCTGCTCAGACCAATCACGATCAGGCGGTCCTGAGTCCAGTTCCGACCCGTCATGGATTCTGATTAACTTCGACAAGTGCGCGCAGCGGCCCCAGCCAGGGTTCGTAGCGTCGCCAACGCGCCACGGAGGTGCGATAGATCGGCTGCCGGGCCTGCCACTTGCTGGGAGTGTTCACCGCCCGCGGGTTCGATTCGGGGTGGAGGCATGCGTCGTCCCACGCCAGGCCGCATGCCGCGATCATCCGCCGGATGACTGGCTCCGCCGCGCGCGTCAGGTCCTCGTAATCGACCTCGATGAAGCGATCCTCCGGCAGCACGTTCCGCCAATGGTCGATGAGCCGTTGGTAGTCGCGGAAATACGCCACGAGTTCGGCGCCTCCGGTCGGAAACGCAAGACCCGGACGGAAATGAGTTTGATGGATCGACAGCGCCGTGTCGATGGCAGCGCGGCGGCAATGGATGATGGTGGCCCGCGGGAATGCCAGGTGGATCGGCCCGGCCCAGAGGAAGTTGAACGGCATCTTGTCGGTCACTCGCGCCGCCTTCGGCGCGATCGCGCGCAGCACGCCAAGATAGTCAGCCGCCGCCTTGGCCAGAAACTCCGTGGTGACGCCCTCCGAGGCCTGATGCCCCGTGGAAACGACCTGCCCCACGTTCCCGTCCGCGCCATTATCAACAAAGGAGCGGTGCCACTCGGCCCCGCGCTGGTTCCAGAAATGCAACTCGCTCCCAGCCCCAACCTCGGGATGCATGGAGACGATCTGTTCGACGAGAGTTGTGCCGGACCGCGGCATGCCGATGATCAGCACCGGAGTTGTATCGCCGCTGCCGAGTTCGCGTGCCCGCGCCATCAATTCGGGCGTACACCGGGCAATCAGGCGGTCAATCTCGATGGAGAACGCGGCCGAGTCAAACGGCGCCGAGTCCCGGCGCACGGCGTCAGCGGCGTCGAAATGCTGCATGGCCAAGCCGTAGTCGCCGAGATCTTCCGCCGCTTTGCCAATCGCGAGGTGAAGCCGCAAGCGCTGCCCTGCTTCCAGTCCCGGCGTCGCCAGGGCGGCTTGCATCGCTTGAAGCAGACCGTCGTCATTATCCTTGCTCGTAACCGGGCGGCACCGGACCAGATCGTAGTAGCTGCCCGCCAAAAGCGGAGCGATCGCGATCGCTCTTTCGAAGCATGCGCGGGCTTCGCCGAAACGGCCGAGCTCAGAGAGCAGATTTCCCAGCAAATCATACGCCATGGCATTCGTCGGATCGGCCACCAGCGCCTCTCGCAATACTTGTTCAGCTTCCTTATTGCGATCCTCGATCAGCAGCGCCCGCGCGTTGGCAAGGCGGCCGTAGCTGGTCTGAGCCGCAGTCGCTGCCGCACGGCGGAAACAGCGGATCGCCTGGTTGCGATGGCCCAGCGTATAGGCCAGAGAGCCGGCGCGGAACCACGCCTCAGCCAGGGATGGAAGCAGCTTCGTAGCGCGATCGTACGCAGCGAGCGCCCCGTAAATGTCGCCGAGTTTTTCACAGGCGATTCCCAGTCGGAAATATGCGTCGGCATAGCGCGGGTCGCTGGCGACGGCGCGCTGCAATGCGGCGATGGCGTCCGGTATGCGGCCGACCTCAAGGCAGGCCAGGCCGAGATCGTGCTGGATCATGGGATTGGACGGCTGCAACAGCGCGGCATCGCGCAATGGCCCGATCGCATCGTTTGGTCGTCCGGCCTTGAGTAACTGAGCGGCCAACGCAAGCAGAGGCGCTACCTGCGGCGCGGTTGGATTTGGAGACTTGGACATGGCGCGAACCTAACCTGGAAACGATAGCGTAACCATCGGAATCGCCCGCGCAATTTTCACCTAGCCATGATCTGTCAAAAATGATCTCCCAACCAGAAGAATTTTGCGATAGTCCATTCTGCACGCGATCGAATGGGCAAGCCCGACCAGAAATCTAGAATGTGAATCTTGCGGAAAACTGGAAGACGCGGGGAAGGCCGTTGGGGCTAATTTCCCCATAGGTTCCGAAATTGCCCGGGCCCGAATTCGGCAACAGATAGCATTGCTGGTTCGACGATAGGCCGTCACCGCAATTGGTTCCGATGGGGTTGTACTGCAATTGGTTGATCCCGTTGCCATTCTGCACGTAGTAATTTGCGTGATTGAACAAATTGAAAGCTTGCGCCTGAAATTGAAGCTCCTTTCCTTCGCGGACCTCAAAACTGCGCGCTATCCCAACGTCGATCCTCTCCAGCCACGGGCCGTAGAAGGAATTCAAGCCGATCCCCGGCGTCGGGCCCGCGCCATTGATGCCCCCGGCGGTGTTCGCCGTGTCCTGGTTAAAGGCGCTGTCGTTCAGATTGTCATTGGCGCCGTCACAACTTTGGAGTGACAAGGTCGAACTGGTGCACGCAGGACTCAACAGGGCCGCGTAGGGACGACCGGAAGAGAACTCCAGCACGCTGCTTAGAATCCAGCCCGACAGGGCCTTGCGACCGGTGTCCGAACTGGTCAGTTGTTCGAGCCGGGGCCTGTAGACGGCCGCAAAAGTAAGCCGGTGCCGCTGGTCCAGCAGCGAAGGAGCATGGGTATTGCTGAAGTCGAACTGATTGTTGAAATCCATGCCATCGAGCATGATGCTCTTGGCGTATGTGTAGGAAAACTGCAGCGAAAATCCTTGTGACATGCGGTGCTGCACCTGCACGAACAAAGAGTTGTAATTGTTCTGCGCGGGGCTGATCAGTTCATTGATCTGGCCGAGGTTCGGATTGATGAAGCCTTCCGAGAGCAGACCGTTGTCCAGGTTCGGCAGGGTGACTACCGGTCCGGTGCAGGGCGCCGCAGTTGTGCCGGGAGGACAGACGGTGTAAGCCGTCGTGCCTTGCAACGGTTGCAGGTTCGCGTCGTAGGCGCTGCCCGAAAGTAGGTGCACGCCGTGATTCCACATGGTGCCAACGGTTAGGGTTGTGTTCTCGAAAATCTCGCGCTCAATCTGCAAACTAGCCTGCATTATGTAGGGCACCCTGAATTGCGGAGAAACCAGGGAAATGTCTTCAGCTGCGGAGAATAAAGGAGAATTCGAAGGGAGTATTTCCGGAAATGCAGGAACCGCTTCGTTCGGAGGACCCGAGGAGTACATAGTACTGGCGGAAGTCTGCTGGGATGCGAGGCCGTTGGAGGCTACTGCATTGCGGTAGTTGAGGCCGTTCATGTTGGTGTAGAACAGTCCGAATCCACCGCGCAGTACCGTCTTTGACTCGGGCTGCCAGGCAAATCCGAAGCGAGGCGCCACGCGCCGAAACTGGTTGGGATACTGCCCGGTTAGTGGGAACTCCGGATTCTGCGCCGGCTGCGGGTAAACTTGGAAGTCTTCGCGCAAACCCATTTCGAGAGTTAACTTCGGCAAGGCGCGGAAAGTGTCTTGCACGTAGAATCCGTAGTACGGCACGTGAAAAGAAAAAGTCGGGTTTCCGGCAGTCTGACTGAAGTTGTTGTATTCGCCCAGCGCAAAATCTTCAAGGTTGGAAAATTCATAACTGCCGAGGAACGACCCAAACTCGACCGCCTCGTTCGGGTCCGCACCGCCATCATTGTTGTCCGCATCCCAGGAGCGGTTCATATCGAAGCCGAATTGCAGCGTGTGCTTGCCTATTACATAGTCGATGCGGTCAGACAACGAATACTGTCTTTCGAAAACCCTCCCAATCGAGAAAGGAGCGTTGCCCAGAACGAAAGCGGCCGGGCTGTCCAGAATTATCGTGGGGGTGTTTGGAGCCAACCCAGTCGGTGTCGAGATCTCGTTGTCTTGCGAAGTAGCGGCGTGAAACTCGTTTAGCAGGTTGGAAGAGAAGGTGTGCGTCCAGCCCACGGTGGCTTGGAAGGTATGAACTTCTGCGTTGGCCAGGGTCTGCGTTCCGTAATTCCCGACGGTCGGGTCGGTGATCACGCCTCCGGGCGAGTTGAAGTGGTTGACATTGATGCCGAGGAACAAGCCATCGCGGGAACTTGCCTGATAATCCAGCCGAGGTGTGATCACCCAATCGTTGCCGGTTCTTGCTTTGGTCCCGAGATTGGAGTTGAGCGCGTTCACCGCGTTCGATACTTGCTGGAGATAAACCGGATTAGTCGGATCAGGCGCGGCATCGCTGCCCGGCACCGGCAAGGGCCCGTTTGGCGAAGGGAGCACGGTTCCGGCCGGAATACCAAAATTAGTACTTAAGAAAGCCGCCAGGTTCGCCGGCGTTGTCGCCAGATCGGAGTTGATGACGGAAATCGGAAAGTTCCGCAGTTGCTGCTCGTAATCCGCGAAAAACCACAAACGGTTTCGCACGACCGGCCCGCCAACTCCGGCGCCGAATTGCTGCAGAGTGTCCTCAGGCTTAGGATAGCCAGCGGCCTTATCTAGAGCGTCGTTGGCTCCGGTCGCCGAGTTGCGGTTGTAATAGAACGCACTGCCGTGGAACGCGTTGCTTCCCGACCGAGTCACGGTATTCACGAAGCCCGCCCCACCTCCGTAAACCGACGAATAGGGGCTCACTGACACTTGAAACTCCTGGACAGAGTCCTCGCCATAAAGGTAGGGGATGCGGTAACGGCCAATGATGTCGGCGAAGTAGTTGTTGGTGGCATTCGCTCCATCGACCGTGAAAGCGTTGGAACCGTTGCCATTGGCATAACCCGAGTCCTCACCGCCCTGTTGTCCGGCAATGCTCACGAGGCCGGTGTCGCCATCGTAGCTGGTATTCGGGGTCAGGGTAGTAAAGTCCGTGTATTTTCGTCCGTTGAGAGGCAATTCCTCCATGAACGAGCGCTCGATCACCGTGCTGGCAGAGGATTCTTCCGGACGCAGCAGCGGCGAAATCCCGGTCACTTTAACCGTGTCCGTGCTAGCTCCTACCTCCAGTTTGACGTTCTGCAACGTGGTGCTTCCTACCCGCACTTGCACCAAGGCTTCGACATCGCGAAACCCTTTGAAGCCCGCCGCGATGGAATAGGTTCCCGGCATGACGGCCGGAAAGCGGTAGAGCCCGGCGCGGTTGGTCTGAGCAGATTGTTCAACGCCGGTCGCGAGGCTACGCACGACAACTGAGGCGCCCGAAACCACCGCTCCGCTGGGGTCGGTGATCCGCCCGCTGAGAGCGCCAGTCAATACCACATTCTGTGCGGTCAGCAATGTGCAACTCGCGAGCACGGCCAGAGCACTGGTTAGCGCCAGAGAACTGGCCACGGAGAGCCTTCTCTCGCTTAGTCGAAGGATGGCTCCAAAGCGCGTGCGGGAAGCGAAGTGGGATGGCATTCACCTGGCCTCATTACCTTAATTTGCTTCGTGGTTAGACTAGCGACAGTAGTCGCGGGTTGTTAATAGTACGTCACACATGTGTTAACCCGCGAAGAAAAGCCTCCTATCGGCGATAATAGGTTGCCCGCTACTGTGTGAGGCGATTGTTGAGGCACGATGAATTTTTGTGCCCGCTCATTGACTTACCGAACTCTCCGCCTTTAGAGTCGTCTTTTTGGATCCGCCAGATCCGCTTTGCCAGTGAAAATGAATCCACTCCAATCCTTCTCAGAGAGCTCCCCCGCAGCCCGGCTTGGGCCGCTGGAGCGGCGAATCCACCGCGCGGTCTGGATGCGAGGAACTGCCACCGTTCGAGAAGTGCTGGAAGACGGTACTATCTGGCAAACCTATAGCACCATCATGACGACGATGGATCGTCTATTTCGAAAAGGACTTCTCGAGCGCGTTCTCGAAGGAAAGGCGTTTCGCTACTCGGCGCGGTGTAGCCCTGAAGAAATGGAGCGCGTCGCTGCTATGAATGGCCTCCGGCAGCTTCTCGGGTCCGAGTATGTTTCGCTTCACCTTTCCTATTTTGTGGAGGCGATCAGCGCGCGCGACGAGAAACTGCTCGATGAGTTGCAGACACTGGTAGAGCGTCAGCGCGCAGAGCTGCAGCTCAAGAAGGGGGAGCAAAAGTGATATTCGTTGCGCGGGGCATCCTCGTCTCGCTGGCGTTTTTCGCCGTGATGTACTGCCCGCTGTCCTTGCTGGTGGCGTTTGCAGGACTGCGCCTGAACCGCATCGGCCGAAAGCCCACCGTGAAGTCCGCCAATTTCCTATTCGGGCTGCGGATCCTTTCCTTTACGGTTTCTGCTGGGGTCGCCGTTTTTTTCACCTTCCCGTCATTCTGGTTGATGGAGAGGGCGTCGCTCGACGAAGACGCCGGAACCTTCGCTCTGGCCGCGTGTTCGATATTGATCCTGGGTGCTGGCTTGTTTCGTGTGCTTCAGGCTCGGGCGAGAACGAAGTGCGCCGTGAAAATGTGGTCGCTGGGGACGAGCAAGCTGGGAGGGAGGAGCATCGGGAGCGGGACTGACACCCCGCCGTTGAGCGCTTCGAATGGCGCGCCAGCACTGATCCTGGTCGGTATTCGAAAACCGAAAGTGATGGTTTCAGACATGGCCGCAATTGTGCTCAGCGAGCGTGAGCTGCAGGTAGCTGTCCGGCACGAACTGGCGCATCAGCATTCCTGGGACAACCTGAAGAAGGTTCTAATCAGTGCGACTCCTTTCCCCGGGATGAGCGCGCTCGAGAATGCATGGCGGGAAGCGGCCGAAGTGGCAGCGGACGATGCCGCGGTGGCCAGTCGTCGGGATGCACTGGATCTGGCCGCAGCGTTGATCAAACTTTCGAGATCCTCGAAGCAGTGGTTCGCGCCTGTGTTAGCAAGCGAGTTGCTCAATGGCTCATCTTCGATTGGCCTGCGAGTCGAGCGACTGCTCCAGTGGCGCATGACTGGCCGGAGGCTGCGGCGCACCTGGCCTTGGACTCTTCTTGTTCTTCTAACTGCAATCGTCTGTATTGGCAGCAACTACGGTCCAACGCTGGTCCTCACCCATCGCTTGACTGAAATCCTGGTGCCCTAGTCCAGATAACCTGAACAACAATTTCGCGGGCAAAGCCATGGATCCGAGCCCAGACCTCTACCGTGTCAATTTTGAGGTGTCACACCCTAAAACCCTTTATCTCCCTTTTTTCCCGGTCGGTGGGGCGGGCAGAAGCAGCTCAGTTAGAATCTGCAGGCGCTGTCCGGCAGGTTTCCGATTCTGATCCACTGGTAGGCTTCGACCGCCTCCCCACGGGGGACGTAACTGATCTCGAGCGGCTTGCCATCGCGCAACAATTTGAGGGTCAGGACTGCCTGCTGGTCACCCTGGATGCGATCCTGCGGAACTGGTTGAGTGATTTCATCTCCCTCGCGCACGCCGGCGCGCTCCGCCGCTGACCCCGCAATCAGACCTCGCACGATCCGCTTGGGTTCGGTTAGCACCTTCGGTTCGAACCCAAGCTGATAACGACGAAGCATCTTCGTCGTGCGGGTAAAGCACCGGCCAAATCCGCCCGGCTCGGGCAGCATGGTCGCGCCCGACAGCATCGCCTGGAATTGCGTTCTTCCGTTCTCTCCCAGCTCTTTGGTTACGACATCAACCCAGTCGGATTCATCGAGCGGCGGTTTTTCCCGCCTGCGCTCGAGCATGGCGAACAGCAAATCGTCGAGCGTGCGTTTTCCACCGGAGGCGGCGCGGACTTCGCCATCGACGACTGCGAAATACATCGAACCTCGGTCGTAGGGCAACACCCGAACTCGTGTGTCGGCCCAGAAGCGCGCCGGAATTTCAGCATTCGGGGTCGCGATGAGAGCGTCGGTGTAATAGCGGGCTGCCGTCGTGTTCAGATCGTCCAAAAACTGGGCGGGGTTGATCTGGCCGGCGCGCAACGCCAGCAGTCGGGCATAGTAGACGGCCATTCCTTCAGAGAACCAGGAACTCACCAATCCCCCGGGCTTCTCAATGGCACCGACAAACGTGTGTAACATTTCGTGCGCTAGTGTGATTTTCAGGTCATCGACCTTTGTCTTCGCCCCAAAGGTGGCGACGAAGGAACCTGAGAGTTCGACACCTCCGCCGGCATTTACGGGATTCTCACGCAGGAATACGCCGTAGGGAGCGGTCGCCGGCTGTTTGAAGAAATTAGTGTAGAAGGCATAGAGCTTCTCTTCAGAGATCATCAGGTCACGCAGGTCAAACGGCGCAGTTCCATGCCAGGCGGAGAAGAATCCGGTTTTGGGAGGAGGCTGCGGATAGAGACCAACCTTGCCTCCCATAAAAAAACTGGATTGCAACGAACGCAGATCTTTAGACCGATGCGTGGTGACGTCGCCGTTTCCAAGGCTGGAGATCCCCTCCGCTCCCGGTGCCATGTCGGCGAGGTCCCAGCGGATCTCGATTGGCTGGAACATTGGCTGCGATGAATCTACGTCCGGCAAGACGAGGAAGGTTTCGCCGGCCCCCGAAAACGCGCCGCTGTCAGAACGAAGTTCCAAGGGTGGCGCGGCGCCTCGTGGGGCAGCATTATTTGAGATGGGCGCGCGGTAGTGAACAGTCAGCATGCCTTTGGTGGCGCGGGACGCAACCCAGTGGCGATAAGTGACGTCGCCACTCTCGGGATCGTCCTTGACGGTGGTGGCAAGCGGGCCGTTCGCGTCGCTGACGGAAAACGCTTCGATCGTCTTAGCGACAGTTTCTACATTGGAAGTGACTAGCGCAATTTTCAGGAGCGGCCCACCGGCGGCCACCGGCGGAATCGTGCATGTCAGAGTGATGTCCACATATGGCACGCGTTGCTGAGAGTTCGCGGCGGCGGGGCGCAATCTGATCGTAAGAGGCGCGGTAGCGGAGTCGGCGGCCCATCCAAAGGAGCAAAGAATCGAGCAAAGGATAAGAAGTGACAACACCGCGGCCAGCGTTCTGGTCTTCATGGAGAGCTTGAGCATGGTTGTTCTCAGGTTGAAACTCCCTCGGAGCGTAAAATCAACAAAAACTTAACACAAGGCACGATGTTTTTAAAAATTAGTTGACTGCGCAACATTCTTTTCGATATGGTCAGCCCGCGTAGGCGCTGAGGACGGAACACTGGCAATACATGCAGCGTCACTCTTCAGCCTTAGGAGAAGATGGATCGATGAAGTTCGCGAACCGGAGAAAACGCTTCGGCCAAAGTGTTATCGCCCTGGCCTCCGCGACCGTTCTCACTGTTCTCTTTCTGTCCGTCGGCGCGTGTGCCGAGGAAGTGCCGGTGGTGACGCAACACCAAGCTCAGCTGGGCGGCAAGTTGGTGAAATACACCGCAGAAGTTGGCCGGATCGCGATCTGCGACGTGGAGACGGGCGAGCCGCATGGCTATATGTTTTACACCGCATATCAGATTCCGTCGGCGGGCGCGCCTCGTCCGGTAACGTTCGTATGGAATGGCGGTCCCGGCGCTGACTCGGCATTGCTGCATTTTTCCGTGGTTGGTCCGAAGCTGGCGCAGGGTGCGCATCTGGTTGACAATTCCGATAGTTGGCTTCCGGCAACCGACCTGGTGCTGGTCGATCCGATCGGCACGGGCTTTAGCCGGCCGGTGAAAGCGGAATACGCCGCGGAATTCTACGGCACGGTTGGCGACGTCGCCTCGGTCACCGAGTTTGTACGCGCCTGGCGTTTAGTCCATGGCGCCGACGATGCTCCTGTTTTTCTCGCAGGCGAGAGTTGGGGAGCGGGGCGCGCGGCCCACGTCGGTTATGCGCTCGAGAAGCGCGGCATTACCGTCAATGGACTGGTGCTGATCTCGGGCGGGTGGGGGCTAAGCAAGGAAAAGGACTACGGCTCTCCCGAACTACGTTCCGCATTATTCGTGGTTGATATGGCCACCACTGCGCTGTACTACGGCAAGACGGCGCCCGACCTCGGCAAGAATGTGGAGGCGGTGCGGAAAGCGGCAGAGAACTGGGTGCGCGAAACTTACGCTCCTGCTTTGGGCCGAATCGAAAGTCTTACCGACGCGGAGCGAACCGAAATCGTGGCGCAATTGACGCGCTTTACGGGCCTTCCGCAAGAACTCATCAACCGCAAGACGCTGATGATCACTCCGCGACAGTTTCGAGCCGGCCTGTTGAAGGACCAAAACAAAGAGCCGTACATCTTCGACATGCGGCGGACTACCCCGCCGGGGAACGACGACGCAGCCGCAATCCTGCAATATTTCCGCCACGACCTCGGTTATCACACCAGTTCGCCTTACATCGGGTTGGAAGAAATAGAAGAAGGCTTCGCGCCCAGCGGGGTTTATCCGGAGCCAGTGAACGAGCGTTGGAATTATGCGACTGCCAAGATCACTCCCGAAGAACTGAAGGCCGCGATGGAGGAAGCAAGCAAGCGTGGCGATGGGCCTCCGCGTCTCGGTCCACCGTTGCCGGGAACTGAGGATGCTCTGGCGCTCAATCCGCGGATGAAAGTGCTGGTTGCCGCGGGGATGTACGATTCTTTCCTGCCCTGCGCCAGCGGCGCTGAACTTGATCGCGATTTACCCTCCAACCTGCGTTCGGCGATCACCTTCAAGTGCTATGTGGGAGGACACGCGATGTATAAAGATGCATCGACACGCACTGAATTCAGCGGCGACGTGAAGGCGATGATCGCGGCGAGCAGATAGGCCGACGCGGAAACGACATATGAGTATGAGATTGTCCGTGTTTTCGACAGCCGGCGCGGTAATCGTCATGGCGGTGCTTGCAGGGGCGCCAATGCTGGACGCGCAGCAAACAACTCCGGTTGCTGGGCGTGCGGCAGCGAGCAGCGGGAATCTTCCCGGCGATTCTTCGGTGGTTTCCGCTGAGCCAATCCTTCCCGTTTCGTCGCATCACACGATTCATCTGGGCGATGTCACGATTCCATATGTCGCGACCTGGTCGTCGACGTCGCTGAAAGATGCGGCCGGCGTCCCGCAAGCGACGATCTCGACGACCAGCTATTTGCGCGAAGACGTTCGCGACGGTGCACGGCGGCCTGTGATGTTCGCATTTAACGGCGGCCCTGGCGCATCGAGCTCGCCGTTGCACTTTGGAATCCTCGGCCCGCGTCGATTCGGACCGTCAGACGCGAAGGGTGGATCTACCTTTATTGATAACCCTGAGACTCTGCTCGATGCCGCCGATCTGGTGCTCATCGACCCGGTTGGCACCGGCTTCAGTCGCGAACTGCGCGCGGGCGGCGGCCATGCCTACTGGAGCCCTGAGGGAGATTCGAAAGCGGCGCAGGTCGTCATCCGCGAATGGCTGCGGGATCATGGCCGCACTACTTCTCCCGTGTACATCGTTGGTGAGAGCTATGGCGGGTTCCGGCTGGCCGAGATGGCGAAGGACATCGGCGACCTGAATATTGCGGGACTGGTTCTGGTTTCGCCGGGAACCGATCTTTCCGGTGAGGCGGGAGCCGCCCGCGACCAGCGATTTGTGTTCAGTCTGCCGTCAATGGCGGCCGCTGCCTACGCGCATGAGAAAAGTCAGGCCGCGGGTCGCAGCGTGGAGCAGGTTTTCGAAGAAGCACGCGCCTTCGCCCAGACTGACTATGTCGTGGCTTTGCAGCAGGGATCCGCACTCCCAGCCGGAGATCGCGATCGATTGGCGGAACGGATGGCGAAGCTGATTGGCCTGTCGGCATCGGCTATCGCAGCCGCCAACCTGCGGATCGACACGCAGGATTTTCTGGAGCAACTCGTGCCCGGAAAAGTGGTGGGGCGTATCGACACACGGGTCGCGGCGCCCAAGCCCGACGCGCCTCTCGTTGCCGGACGGTCGAAGGCTGCGGATGACCCGGCGCTCCACATGGGTGCTTCAAATGTGATCAAGAACGGACGGGTGCGAGACTACCTGCGCAATGAGATCGGCGTGAAAACCGACCTCGACTATATCTCCCTGACGCTCGACGTCAACTTCGCCTGGAACTGGAACTCCGGGTCGCAAAAGATTGAGGACAACCTGCGGAACTTGAACGCTACGCCCAATCTGGCAAAGCTTATGAAAGACAAGCCGGCATCGCGCCTGCTTCTGCTGAGCGGCTACTACGATCTGGCGACGCCGGTTTTATACCAGCGTTATGCGCTGACGCATGGCGGTGTGCCGCTCGATCGAACGCGCATGATTGCCTATGGGGCGGGGCATACGGTTTACGATGATGACGCTCGCCAACAGGTCTCGAAGGAGTTGCACGATTTTATCGCGGGAACGAATGCGACGACACCGCGGTAATCACTACCTTGACTTGATATAGACCAAAATATTCAAGACGTCTTGGCCGTTACAGTCTCGCCGACTTCAGGTTTATTCCGGATCTCATCAAGGTAGTTGTAGATGGTGTACTTGGTCATGCCCAGCAATTCCGCCACGCGCTCGACCGAGTAGCGGATGAGAAAAGCTCCTTTGGTTTCCAGGTAAGCGACGATCGCGACTTTTTCTTCCCGCGTCATATCGGCCGTATTCTTTCCGACGCTGGAAATGGCATTCTGGATCAAGGTTTCCAGAACTTCGTCGACCGAGCGTTCGAATCTCTCGTCGATGGTCGTGCTTGCCGAACCCAAAGCCTCCTGGACCCACTCCTGGGCCTTCAACAAAGCGGAGACATCAACATTGACGCACAGGGCTCCGAAGATTTGCCCCTTTTCGTCGCGCAGGAAGACACTCGAAGACCTCAATTCTTTACCGTCCTTGGTCTTGGTACGGTAATTGAGGAGATCGGAAGCAGGGTGCGTCTTCAGCAGTTGGAATCCGAGAGAATCGAGCGTGTCGCCAACCTCACGGCCGGTGAGACTGCCATTGGCAATCGCGATAATGGAACTCTCGGGAGAATTAAAATCGTGAACAACGATTTCGCAATGCTTGCCGAACGTCTGACCTAAAACGTTGACGAGCCTGGAAACGAAATCGAGAAGATATTCTTTCTCAGTTGACTTCACTGCGGTTCTCCTGAAATTCTGGCGTGTTGAAACGTACCGCCATCGAAATTCTCACCATGATCAGGCGAGGCCTGGGTCTTGAGCGCCATCCCCTGAACTTCTGGGTAACGATACGCAGGACACCTCACCTAGTCAAATGTTTTTGTAAGCGGTTTGCTCGCAACTTACATTTTGTTGATATCGCATTTCTCCCCGCATGTCTCTCAATGATTGAGCGCTGAAGCCACCAACTTTCGCAAGTCCGCGGCCAAAGCAGCCGAACCCTCGTCTCCGAGATAGACCATATGGCCCGCGGCATAAGTTCGGACGCTTACCCGTTCGAGCGGGAGGCCACTGTGCGCTATCCCATACGTCACACCTCCCACAGTAGACACGCAATCGTAAGCACCATTGGCCGACAGAAGTTGCATGCGCGAGTTTCGCCGCATCACTGCCGCAAGATCTTGTGCCCGCGTGCTGGGGCCGCCCGGCTTTGATCCGGGGCCATAGTCCCATGCGCCGTTGACAGACTTAAAAGCTATGGCCTCATATGGCGACTCAACTTTTATCTTGAGCTCATCACGCAGATACATATCCATTGCGCCGATGAAAGCGGCGCTGAATTTTCCCATGGCGGGATCGTCGGCCACCGGGTCCATCGGTCCTTCATCAAGCGCGGGCAAAGTGAAGCGGCTGTCGTAAGCTCCAACGACAAGGCCTTTTTCCAACAATAGCTCCGTGCGAAAATCTTCCATGCTCACGCGCAATTTCTTTTGAAGAATGAAATCAGCCGGCAGCCCTGTCAGAGCTGCGAGGTGCTCCGCAACCTGCTTCTGCGATGGCGTGTCCAATCGGTCGCCGGCATAGAGAGCTCTCAGATATTCGTTGCCTGCAAAACTCTGCGCCTCGGCGATCACGCTTTCCAGCGTGCTCCCCGCACGCCCTGCCTTCTTGTGATACCAGGCAGTAGCAGCCATCGTGGGCAACGCATTGGCATATGTTAATGTCTCCGGCTTCTTTGCCCACAAAATTCTCCGTGGGCGAACCTCCCATGATGACCACGCCGTCCAAGGGAATCGCTGTCAAACGGCCAGTCTCACTGAACGGCCCACCCATCAGCATGCGCGCAACGACGATGGCCCGAGTAACGCCGTAACTCTCACCCACAACGAACTTGGGCGAGTTCATGCGACCCTGCTTGGTCAGCCACGCTTCGATGAACTCGACTGTCGCGCCGCCGTCTTGCTCGACTCCGTAAAATTGCTTGGCATTTCCCGCTGGGAGCAGGTGACTGAAGCCGGTACCCACTGGGTCAATGAGGACTACGTCAGCGAGATCGAGAATGGTATACGGATTATCTTGCAGCGAAAACGGAGGAGTGGGCGGGGGATTGACGGCATCGGCGAAAGCGACCCGGCGGGGACCAAAAAATCCCAAATGCAGCCAAACAGAGGATGAGCCCGGGCCGCCATTGAACACGAAAAAAACCGGCCTAGTCGAGCGGTCCTTGACGTCATCGCGAATATACGAAAAAGAAAAAATCGTCGCAGCGGGGCTTCCGGCGTCGTTGCTAAGAACGGTATCAGCCGCGATCGCAGTGTAGCGAATCGGCTTGCCGCCAAAAACACCTTCGTGATGAGTCACGAATTCGCGAGGCGAGAACGACGCGGGCGAATTCGCCGGCGCAGATGCAGGTGCGCCAGTTTGTGCCGCCGCAAACCCGGCCACGACGCACAACTGCAGAATGACAAACCTGGCAGATGCTACCCAATTCCTGGTATGCGGCATTTCTCATTCTGCAGTCTTACCAGTCCTGGTCATCGCATGGCTTTCGATCGGCATTTTTTTCGTGAGCTGTGGCGGGCCGAATGCTCGGCGGAGAGGCAAATGGCTTGATGCTCAACTCCTGATAAATCTCGCTGGGGAAATAAATGACTCCCCCTTAAGCACCATTCGTGCCATTTTGATCGCTCGAATGTCTTTTGTGGGGTCGCCGGCAATCAAAAAGAAGTCTGCGATCTTACCCCGCTCGATCGTACCCAGTTCATCTGCATGACCGAAATATTCTTCCGGCAACAATGTTCCGGCGCGTAATGCCTCGGCCGGGGTCATTCCCGCCTTGGCGTAAAGCTCGAGCTCGCGGTGGAGCGTGAAACCGGTAGTGTCGTCCGTACCGGGCAACAAACGGATCCCATTTTCGTGCAGCATTCTCAGGGTATCGATCACTTTTGCGAACGCCGCTCGATAAGCCTCGTCCTCGGCTGGCGTATTGATCGGAACAAAAGTACGCCGGCGATAGCGCTGGTACGCGATCGGCATGTGATCAAGATAATCGACGTCGCCGGGTTGGACGGTACCGGCCCGGCTCAACATCAATCGTTCGAGAATTACTGCGGTTGGATCGTGCGCGATGTGATTCGTCTTCATCAGCGACAGCGTGGTCTGCACCGGCGACGAAGAAAGATCCAAAGTCGCGGCGCGAGCCATCGCCGTAAGGCGCAAAGGAGTGCGAGTGTCTTCTCCAGGCTTGAGCAGCCAGCCGAGCATTAGTTGATTGGTAGTGTGTGATTTCGTTGTAGCCATCACGAATTGCCCGGTCGGGAGTATCAAAGGCAGGAATGTGGCCGGTTACCGTCATTCCCAATTGGTGCGCCTCATCCGCAATAGGCTTGACCCAGTCGGGGTTCATCGAGTTGTAGATTTTTATCTGAAAGTAGCCGCGATCAGCGTACCAATGCACGTCGCGCAAAGCGTCTGGGAGTGTCTCCGGCAACGAAGCCGGTGCGCGCCGAGTATTGACTCTTGCCTTCGAGAAACCCATTGGGAGTGATGCGCGGCCCGGCGATCTCGCCCGAGTTGATTTGCGCGATAAGGCGCAGCAAAAAACTCGTTGTCGTTTCCCATGTCGCGCGTCGACGTGACGCCCGGCCGCCAGGTAAAACAAACCTGATTGCAGCGTCGAATGAGAATGCATGTCGTGCAGGCCGGGAACGAGCGTTCCGCCCTCCCCATCCACCAGCACCTCGTCTGGTGGTTCGGACGCGGCATCGGCCAAGCGGCAGTATTTCGGCAATGCGGCCGCGCGCCACTACCACGGTTGATGGTGCACTCAACTGGCCGGTCCTGGGATCGAAGATGCGGACGTTCCGAATCCGCACCGGCGCGTCAAATTGATGCCGGAGTTTGCGCTGCTCCTCACGGGCTAAGTTCAAAGCCGAGATCATGGGAAATTTTAGAGATCGAAATCCGCATCGTTTTCGCGGCCCTGGCGCAGCACGTGACCGCGCCTTCCCCAAACGCACGCAAACAAGCGCTGGGAACGATCCAGCATTACGTAATCGGGCTCCAATTTTGCGCCGTCGATGCGATAGATGGTCACCGGAACCGCGTCCTTGCGCCCACCGTCAGGTCGCGCACCTCGCTAAGTCTCAGGGTGCCGCTGGGCAGCACATCCAGCGTATGGCTGGATGTTTCGAGAAGTGCGCGCGCATAGACGAAAAGTGCCCATGGGCTGTCATCGTTGACGACATAAAGAGGAGGTTTCGCGGCGGGGACATCGCCGTGATCAGCCTGGCTGGTCCAAGTTGCGTGGCCGGACTGCCAGGAATATTTCTCCGAGACCGGGCCGCCCATCAGCGAAGTGCCGATAACCGTCCACTCGACTGGAATGAAATTCGGGCCGAGGCGGATGGTTTCGTGATGCTTCGGGCCGCGGCCATTTTCGTTTACGGCATAGTCGACGTTGATCAGTGAGCCTTCGGTCGCGATCGAGTCGGTGGTCACCGAAATTGTGCCGACCGTGGTCGCTCCTTGAACCATAGAGAAGTTTTCCACCGACGCGGCGACGCCCTGACCTGCCAACGCGATCAAGGAAAACAGCAACAGAGCGAACGCGCGAATCGCCGACTTCTCGAACATTCGAAAAGACACGAACAACTCCTTCAATTTGGAGAACTAAGACCTCTGCTGCGGCACGCTAGACCATACTGCGGCCCGCGCTGGGCAGTCAAATAATATTTTAAATTTACTGTCTTGACATTGGATTATTTGTTGAATAGACTCGCTTCCCGATCCTCGGGCGTCGCCTGATTCTAAGTGCGTTAGTAAGCGATTTCATCCGACGAACTGTCTTTGAATTGAGGATCGCGAGAGATTACAAAAAGTCAATTTCAGCTTTAGTGGTGCACGCCTTTGGAGGAATGCCATGGAACGGATGTCGCCCACGAGAATTGGATTCTCGCTATGGCACGGAAATTTGTTGCGATCGATGCTCTTGGCAGGTGGTCTGTTCTGTGCCTCACCGCGATGGCCTTGGCCCAAACTTCCACGACTGGCGCTTCTGAAGGGAGCTGTCACCGATCCATCAGGCAGGGTCGTGTCGACTGCGACGTTCGCGTGACAAATCAGGGAACCCACGAAGAGCGAGCCGTAAAGGCGGGCGGGGATGGCGCTTACGTCATTACCGCTGCTTCCACCAGGATCCTATCAGGTCGATATCGAGGCCAGCGGATTTGCGCGGCCAACGATGTCCGGTGTGGTCATAACCGTAACCGAGACAACCGTTTTGAATGTGCCCCTTAAGGTTGGAAGCGCTTCCACGACGGTCGAAGTGAAGGCTGCGGCTGCGATCGTGGAGACGAGCACGAACGCGCTGGGCGATGTGGTGACCGGCGAGCAAGTCGAGTCGCTTCCTCTGGTGAATCGGAATTTCACGCAGATCATGACGCTCTCGGCCGGAGTGGTTGCAGGCGTGACGCAAGCGGATGAACTCGGCCGCGGCAGTGGAGGACAGATTCCCACCACCGAGCTGGCGGGAGAAAATGTCAACGGCGCCCGCGCCAGCGACATCAATTTTCGCATGGATGGGGTCGACGTCAATGATTACGACGCTTCCGGGTTCGGAGTGCCGATCCCTAATCCCGATACCATCCAGGAGTTCAAAGTTCAAACCGCAATGTATGACGCGGAGTACGGCCGCGACGCCGGCGCTAATGTGAACCTGGTCACGAAAACGGGCTCGAACGCCTTCCACGGCAATGTTTTCGAGTTTTGGCGGAACGACGTGCTCAATGCCAACGACTTTTTCCTGAATGAGAATGGTGTGCCGCGTCCGGAACTCAAGCAAAACCAGTTCGGGGGAACGCTGGGCGGGCCGATGGTGAAAAATAAGCTGTTGTTTTTCGGCTCCTATCAGGGCACGCGGCAGATCAACGGAGTATCTGGCCGCCAGACTTTCCACTTCCCCGCTCACGACGAATGATCGTTCTGCCGCTTCGCTTGGAGCCCTTTTTGCAGGACAACAAGGTCTGCAATACATCTTCGGCCCTCCCGGGTTCGGACCGCCGATCGCCGCCGATGGATCCAATATCAACCAGGTGGCGCTGACTCTTCTGCAGATGAAATTGCCTAACGGACAATTCCTGTTTCCGACCGCGAACCCGGCGACCGGACTGGTCTCGCTGAGTGAACCGGCGGATTTCAATGAGAACCAGTACATGGGAAACTTCGACTACATACAGTCGCAGAAGAACACGGTTCAGGGCCGCTTCTTCACGGCGCTCAGCAACACGACGAATCCCTTCGGCTTGGTACGGCGGAAATCTGCCGGGCACTCCTTCGACGAACAACCTGAACTATCTGGTGGCCTCGCTGACCGACAATTACATATTCACACCAAACCTCTTCAACCAGGTTAGGATTGGGCTACGATCGGATCAGCGCTCGACCACGACGCCCCACTCGCCATTTACTTTTTCTGGAATTGGCGTAGACAGTTCAGCCCAGAACGACGACAAGCCATCGGTTACGATCGCCGGCTCCGATAACTTTAATGCCGGCATCTACTCCCCTAACGCACAGGACCTTTTCAGCTTGGAGGACAACCTGGCCTGGGTACGGGGCCGCCATAGTTTTCGCTTCGGCGGTGGCGTAACGAGGAGTTATCTGGTGAACAGCGGAGAAGAATATTACGGCCAGGTCAACTTCCCGGCGTGGCCCGATTTTCTCCTGGGAATGAACGGAGCCCAGAACGGAACCGCCGGACCCCCGTACTTTCCTCCGAACGGTTTCAGCAATGTGTTGTACTCACTCGAACTACTCGGCGTGCTGGCAGGACACGCGCGGACGTGGGAGATTTCTGCTTATGCGTCAGGATGATTATCGAGTCAATTCAAAGCTGACGCTAAATCTCGGAGTGCGCTGGGAATGGTTGCCACCCTTTACGAATCTCGCGGGGCGGGCAACCAACATCAACCCGGCGTTAATCAATCCCAATCCCCCCGATGCGGGCTCTTTGACCGGGTATGTGGTGCCGGCGAATTGGACCGTTGCCGGTTCCTCCGGGCGTCGTGAAATCCGGGATTAACGGGTTCGTGCCCGGCAGCGCGAAACAATACGTGGGGACCGCGACTCGGCTTCGCCTACAGCGTCTTGCCTCAGAACGACCACGTCGTGCTGCGCGGCGGATATGGAATCTACTACTCCGCAGTGACCGGCAACAGCCAGTTCCAGTCCATACCCGGACTGCCATGGGCCCAGATCAGCCCTATTCACACCACCCAACAACGGCGCTGCCTCCTGGGCGCAGCCCTTCCAGGAACCAATTCCGCCGCTCAGCCAGTTTCCATTCTTCCAGGCCTACTACGCCGGACACCGATCTCAGCACCGATCGCCACGCAGTGGACGGTGCGCCCGGCGATGACGCAGCAATATACCCTCAACGTACAAACTGAAATCACTCCAACCATGTCACTGCAGGTGGGCTATGTCGGATCGACTGTCAATCACCTCATCTACTCCCACTCAATCAACCAGGCCGGGTTGGCCACTCCGACGAATCCAATCCGCGGACAAACCACGCAGCACTTTGTCGAATATTGGCGCAGCGCGTTCCGTACGAAGGATGGGATCCCGCCAACTTCTTAGAACAGGGCTCGGAAGGGCGGTCGAACTTCAATGCAATGGAAGTAACGCTGAAGAAGAATCTCAGCCACGGGTTACAGTTTCTTGCGGCGTACACCTGGTCGAAGACCCTCGTCAACGGGAGCGGCCAACGTTGTGGGGAGCACTTTCGGCGGGGGAGCAATCGGAGATCAGAACAATCTCTATGCCGGTTATGGCGAAGCCAATTTCAGCCGGCCGAGTCGCTTAGTCTTGAGCTCCATCTATCGAACTGCCCAGTTTCGTCCATGGGGCTGGCTTCGCGGGAAAGATTTCGAGTGGCTGGGCTCTATCGACGGTAGTGACTCTCCAGTCAGGAACCGCCGCTGGCATTCTTTAATACGAATTCGAACAATCTCTTCGGCACGATCGAGCGACTTCGCGTATCTGGATACTAGCAACGCCGGTTGCAACGGAAGTCATCAGCGTCGGAGGTTCGGTCAGGAGTCGCCTGAACGAGTATTTCAACACCAATTGCTTCACCGAGCCGCCAATGATCAGTCCGGACGGGGGAACGGGTTTTGGGAATACGAAGCCGGGACTGATGCGGGGCCCGCGCAACATAACGTTGACCTCTCTCTCAGCAAGACCACTCGGCTTACGGAGCGGATGGGGCTTGAGTTCCGCGCTGAATTCTTTAACGCCTTCAACAGTACACAGTTCGGAAACCCCGACACGACGTTCAGCGACGGGGCGCCCGCATTCGGCCAGATAACGAGTACCTCAGTGGCGCCACGTATCGGCCAACTGGCACTGAAGCTTAATTTCTGAGTCAGCCGCCGTCGCGGTCTTTGTCGTGACCTGCGACTGAGCCATAGAAGGCTGGAATGAAGAGAACGACAACGGGCTTGGCGACGGCGTTAGCGGTGGCATTGGTATTGTCTTCCCTCGTGAGCCTGGCTGCCGCCGGGCAAACCGTCGCACCCCAGGCCACGTCTGCGCAGGCAGTTTCGCATCCGCCAGCAATTACTCACCACGTCGGAACGTTCAACGGCAAGCAGATCCGCTACACGGCGACGGTCGAAGCCATCGACGTTCCCGACACCAAGGGAAGCCCGGCAGCGCGGCTGGTGAGCTTTGCATACACCGCCGGCGACATTCGCGACTCTGCTCCCAGACCTGTGATGTTTGTCTTCAATGGCGGACCGATTACAGCGTCGTTGTGGCTGCATGTTGGAGTGATGGGACCGAAGCGCGTCGCCGTCCCCGAAGATTTGACGGCCGATCCGAGCACGTATCAGTTGGTGGACAACGTCTATTCGCCATTGGATGTAACCGATCTTGTGTTTATCGATCCGGCTTCCACCGGTTATAGCCGCGTGCTGCCGGGGACCTCGCCGGAAAGCTATTTCTCTGTCGCTGCCGACGCACAGCAAGTTACGGCATTTATCGCCGCGTGGCTGACGAAGCAAGGGCGGCTTTCGTCGCCTGCTTACCTGCTCGGTGAAAGTTACGGCACGATTCGCGCGGCTGAAGTGGCAGCCCAGCTAGCCGAGTTGCCGCAGCCGATTCTGCTGCAGGGCGTCGTGCTGATGGGGCAGGCAATCAACATCATCGAATATCGCCAGCGGCCGCAAAACATTGTCAGCTTCGCCGTCTCACTGCCGACGCTCGCGGCTCTCGCCTGGTATCACCAGAAGATTGACCGCAAGGGCGAAACTCTCGAGCAATTCGTGAACGAAGCCTGGAAGTTTGCCGAGACCGACTATCTGACTGCGCTCTTCCAGGGAAGCTCGCTTAGTCCCGCCGAACGCGACCGGATCGCCAAGCGCCTCGAAGAGTTCAGCGGCATCCCAGCCGCTTACTACCGCGAGCACGAGCTTCGCATCAGCAAGGAGCAGTATCGCGGCGAACTGCTTAAAGACCGCGGATTGCTGCTCGGTCGCAACGATGGCAGGTACGTGGCTCCGATGACGAAGAAAGCTCTGGCCGACGATCCATCGGGCGTAATCACGGCGCCGTTTCAACGGCTCTTCGGGGAATATGTCAGCAACGATCTCAAGGTGGATTGGACAGACCGATATATCCCATTGGCGACCGGCGACAACCTCGATGACTGGAAGTGGGGAGGCGCTGGCCCGTTTGCCGACTGGCCCTACAGCGACCGCCTGCTGAAAGTAATGAAAGCCAACCCTCGTTTCCATGTGCTGATCGGTAACGGCTATCACGACACGCAAACGACTGTGGGTGCGGCGGAGTATGCTGTCCGGCAGGCGCGATGGCCTGACGGACGAGCAACGCTCTCCTATTACGAGGGTGGTCACATGGCCTACACCGTCGAGCGCAGCGCCCGGAAGTTTACCGACGACATCCGTGCTTTGATCCGAAGCACCCAATAGACGACGAGTCCAGGCGAAATCCACCTGTCGAGGAGAACCGGCTATGACTGTGACAATGAGTCGACGTAACCTTTTAGCAGGCCTCGGCGGCATGGCCGCGATCGGGTTTACGCCTGTCCTGGCCTCCTACCCGGCATTGCAAGGCGCTCCGACTGCGCCTGCGGATGTTGCTCTTCCGACGAAAAGTGATTTTGGCATTCCCGCAGACGTCACTTACATCAACTCCGCTTATACCCATCCGATGCCGTTGGCAGCGGCCTCGGCATTACGCGAATGGGCAGAATTTCGCGCTCATCCGCAAGCCGTGTCGCAGCCCAAGAAGCTGATCAACATAAAGGCCGAATTCGCGGCGCTGATCAATTCCAAGGAATCGGAAATCAGCTACATCCCGAACACCAGCACCGGCGAGAACCTGATCGTCAACGGGTTGGATATCGACTATAAGTCCAACAATGTCGTTACCGACGCGTTGCATTTTGAAGGTGCGTTGCTGCACCTGCAGGCGCTGCAGCAACGATTCGGCCTCGATGTTCGCGTCGTAATGCCGCGCGATTGGCGGATCGACCTGAAAGATCTCGAGCGCGTTGTCGATAACAAAACGAAACTTGTCGAAGTCTCCCTGGTCGCAATGCACAACGGCTTTCAGCATGATTTGAAGGCTGTCTGCGATCTGGCGCACGCGCATGGCGCCTATGTTTACGCGGACATCGTTCAGGCCGCGGGGAACACTCCGATCGACGTTCGCGCGAGCGGTGTCGATTTCTGCGCCTGCTCCAGTTTCAAATGGCTCATGGCGGATTTTGGTCTGGGCTTTCTTTTCATAAAGGAAGATCTGCTCGACCGCGTCGTGAAGCGCACGCAATACGGCTACTACGAAGCCAGTAGCATGGAATCGCATTTTCTTCCCGGCGATCCGCCCGACCATGCCGCTTACACATTCGCGCTCGAGAACAACGCATCAGGATATTTTGAAGTCGGCACACCTGCGATCGGAGCCGCTCATGTCCTGGCACAATCTCTGCCTTACATCCGCCGGCTGGGAGTAGAGAATATCCACGCCCACCGCCAGCCGATGCTGAAGCGTCTTCAGCGGGAAATGCCACGGCTCGGCTTCGAGCCGCTAACCCCTCCGGAGTCCACCTCGGCGCTCGTCAGCTTCGCCGTGAAGGACTACAAATCCGTGCAACAGCGGCTTCAGAAAGCGAGTGTCAATGCGCGCGTTTCGCAGCGCTACATCCGGGTGTCTCCGTCCGTATTTAATGACATGAAGGACATTGATAAATTGCTGGAGGCGCTGGCGTGAGGCGATTGCTCTGGGCCTCAATTGACGCTGGAATCTGACATAGAAAGGTGCGCCATGACACAACGACTGCGACTACAAACGATACGCACGATCATGTTCTTGCTGGTTACGGCTGTCGGGATCGCATCTGCTCAGCAGCGCAAGGTGATCTCGCCGCCGGAGTTTAGCAGTCAGGGCAAGGACGCCATTCCATTCAGCCCGGGAGTTCTAGTCGGAGATACATTGTATGTTTCTGGCGAGATCGGTTTCGACTTGCACAGCGGAGAGATTCCAAAAGACTTCGATGCCGAGGTCAAAGCCTGCCTCGACAATATTGGAATCATTCTAAAAGCGGCCGGGATGGACTATCCGGACGTCGTTTCCGCGCAAGTGTTTCTCACCGACATGACCCAGTTCAAACGCATGAATGCAGTCTACGCTTCAGTTTTCAAGATGCCGCGGCCGGCGCGCGTGACGGTTGGCGTGACCGCGCTGGCTGTGCCCAGTGCTCACATCGAGATCATGGTCACCGCCCAGCGGCAGGCCTCGAAGAATTGATCGGCACTGTCCGCAATTGACACTGGAAACGCCATATCCATTCTGTGATCTGCGAATCGAGCACGATCAAGCGACGACGAGTCTCGACCACAGTATGACGCCTTCGGGAAGGCCCAAATTTTGCGGTCAGGAGAAACACTCCAGAAACGCCCAAGCCGACCCGCGGCGAGATTCGGATTCTAAATCTGGCGGACCGAAGGATTTCCGGGCAAACGCCTTGGTCGGCCGCGCGTCATTGTCAGGTGGCCACTCTACGCGCTCACGGGAGCTCGTGGTCGCAAATCCAGGTTGAGCTGGGGGTGAGCAGGGGTACGGCTCAGCGGGCCTTCGCTGCCTTACCCAAAATTGTCTAGCCGGGTTTTGGACTTGGACCCGCCAGTCTGGAGCCGACTATACTGGGCGGTTTTACAGGTCCTTGAGCAGCTTAGCCATCGTCGTGTCCAGACCTCGGGCAATCACTTGCAAGGCGATGATCCCCGCTTCGCGCTTACCCTGCTCCATGTCCGAGATGTGTCCTCTGTTCATGTGCAAGTGGACCGCGAGGTCAGTTTGGGTTCATGACGGCGTGATGGCGAGGCTATCTTTGACGCGTGTTCAATTGGTCGAGTGCGCGCTTCAACTGTTCAAGCTTCTGCCCTGCCTCACCGAGCTTCCCTTCCGCTGTCAGGCGCTGGTAGTCGGCAAGGTCTTTGGCGGCTTCCGCGATGAGCGCGCTGCGATCCAATGCTGGTTCGGGCGATGGGGCGGACGTCGGTGTCTTCCGCGCCGCCTCCGCGGGAACTGCCGCGGCGCTTGTTGAACGCGCCGTCAGGGACGAGGCCGCCCCGCCGAAAAGGGCAGCCATCGCTGACTCGAAGGTCGGTCCGTACGCTAGGCGATCCTGCAGCGCGAGCACGACCAGACGCAACTCCGGCATCGGACTTCGCTCCGCCTGCAGGTAGATCGGTTCCGCGTACAAAAGCGCGCGCCCGATTGGAATCACTAACAATGCCCCGCGCCGAACGTGCGAGCCTTGCTGATTCCACAGTGTCAATTGTCCGGAAAGCTCGGCGTTCTGATCAATCCGCGCCTCAATTTGCAGCGGTCCGTCGACCAGCTTCGTTTTGGGAAAGTTGTAGACCACCGACGTGCCGTATTGTGCGCCATCGCTGCGCCCAGCAATCCAGCCAATCAGATTATTCCGGTTGGCCGGTGTGAAGGGCAGAATCTCGACGAACTCTTCTCCGGTTTCGCCTGGCAGCTTCATGAGTACGAAGTTCGGCTGCATCGCCTGGGTTGTTTGCGCTCCACCCTCGCCCATACCCACTTCGGTTGCTACCGTCCACAGATCCTCACGGTTATAGAACGCTTCCGGATCCGTCATGTGATACAAGCCGTACACTTCCGCCTGCAGTTTCAGCAACAACTCCGGATAGCGCACGTGTTTGCGCAGGCCGGCTGGCATCATGGACGCATCCTTGAACAGACCGGGAAAGATGCGCTGGTAGGCTGCGATGATCGGATCGTCCCTATCAAACACGTAAAACGTTGTCGTGCCGTCGTAGGCGTCGATAACGACCTTCACGCTGTTCCGCATGTAATTGATGAGATCGTCGCCGAGACGGTAATGGGTCGAGTACGGATAGCTATCCGAAAGCGTGAACGCATCCATGATCCACGAGAGCCGACCATCGTCACCGAGCACGATGTAGGGATCGGGATCGTAGGTGAGGAACGGCGCTAAGGTTGACACGCGCTCGCGCAGCGTGCGACGCATCAGCAGCCGGCTATCCTTATTTACGTCATCGCTGAAGGGCAGCTTCGCCAGGTCGTCACGATCGAACGCGATAGCGATGCGACGCAGGAAGCTGCCGATGACAATGCCTCCGTTGCCGTCGTAGGACGTCAAGCTGTTGCTCGCGCCTTGCGGGTAGTTGAACTCCTTCTGACCTGTCTTCACGTAGACGTCGGTATTGGTCATCTCGCCGAAATAAATCTCTGGGCGCGTCACGCTCAAACTATGGACCGTGCTCTGGACCGGCATGTTGCTCAGAAGCAGGGTAGGCAGGCCTTCTGGAGTGAACCCATTGACTGGGTTCATGGTGATGCCATAGCCGTGGGTGTAGATAAGTTTGTCGTTAATCCAGTTGCGGCTGCTCTCCGGGAGCTTATCGACGTTCAGTTCGCGCGCAGCCAGCATCACCTGGCGAGTCGTCCCATCAATGTCATAGCGATCAATGTCGATGTCGGGGAAATCGTAATAGGTGCGGATTTCCTGAATCTGACGCAGCGTGTCCTGGAGTGCGCGCCAGTCCCACAACCGAATGTTCTGAAGCGTGACCTGATTGTTCGCCGGATCAGCTGCCTCGACAGTCGTCTCGGCGGGGAACTCACGCTGCGACATTCGGTTCAATCCATAGGCCTGACGGGTCAAGTCTGTGTTGTAGACGATGTAGGGCTTCTCGCGGACCAGTTCGTTCGGTTTGACGATAAAGCTGCTCACGTACCAGGCGACTCCCTGAACGGCGACATAACAGACCGCGGCCGGAAGAATTGCCGCGACCAGCCAGCGCCCGCGTGGCACCCGCAGGGCGTTGACGGCGGCGATTACCGCGCCGAGAACAAGCGCCGCGCAGACGATGAGCATCCCGGTGAGGGTGACGTGGGCGTCGGTATAGGTCACGCCCCCGAAGATCGTGTGGTCCTCGATCAACAACTCGAAGCGGCCGATATACGCACGCATGGCGAGGATTAGAAGCAAAACCGCAAACGTGATGGAAAGTCCCCGCCAAGGTAATGTGACGGAGCGGCTGAGACGCCCCGCGAGCGCCCGCGATCCGCCCGTGATGAGGACGAAGAAAGCAGCGAGTAAACAGGTAATCACGGCCAGCGTGAGCAGCCAACCGGTTGTGAGCTGCCACGCGGGCAGGGCAAACAGAAAAAAGTTCAGCGGCTTGCTAAAAATCGGATCAAAGACGCCGCCGCTGGTGCGCGTCGCGTACCAAAAGAGCGCGATCGTCGGCCACTCCACCATCATGCTGGCGCCGGTGGCTGCGGCAATGACGAGCGAAACGCCGAGTGCGATGAGGCGCAGCACGGACTCGACCGGCAGCTTCAACGGCTGTCCGCCGATAAGAATCGTATGGCCGCTCGGCAAATCCGGGAGATGCGCTCGCTTCAGAGCCACGAACGACCCATAAAGGATGAGAAATGTGGCTGCCATAAAAGCCGCGAAGATTCCCCACTCAAGTCTCAGCGTTTTCCAGAACACGTCCACGTACCCGAGCGACCCGAACCAAAGCGCGTCCACGTAGTAGGACAGCGCGGTCCGAGCGCCGAAGAAGATTCCAGCTAGGACGACGAGAACCAGAAGGAAATTGCGGCGACGCCGCGGCGCGTGCGGCGGGGGCCAGTCAATAGACTCGGGCATTGCTCCGCTCCGTTTTCATTAGCTCTTTCTTTCATCCGGATGATACTCCCTCGGCTCCCGCAAGTTGCCTCATGGTTCGATTGCCCGCGCAACATCGGAAGGCGGCCCGGCACTCGGTTACCCGGCTACCGCAAGAAGCGCAGACCACTGGTATGTGGTGTCTGTGTCCGATATGCCACTGCTTTTCATAAACAGTGGTGGCTCGAACGCATACTGGCATCAACGCTCCGGGTGCCCTTTCCCCCCTCAAAACGGACCAGCCTCTCTTCGTTTCGCGGATCGCAATATTCACGGCAACCCTTTGTGGACGCAAGCGCGTTTATTAGTATTAATCCGACGGACGAACCGATAACTGCCGGTTGCCCGTGATCCGACCGGAGCCGGTGCTGAATGATACCTGCGGATCGAGTAACTCTCGGAGCAAGACTTCTAAAGTCCTCAATGGTAGGCTGTCGCGGACATTTCGACAGGAACAGGCGATGTCTTGCCTCCCGTACTTAAGATCAACAGGCGGCCCCGGGGGAAAGGCCAAGAATAGGCGCAAGTTCGGGTGCCAATCGCGATCCTGATAAGAGCGTGTCTCGGAGGATTTCCAGCTTCCAGACGGGTCTTCTGTTGGATAATGATGATTGGGTTCGCCAGAACTCATATATTGGCCCCAACCCAGAGAAAGCTGTCGCGAAACAATCGAGCATGAGTTCATCTCCTGCCAACGCAACTACTGAACCTGCCCCTCCGCCAGAGCAAGAGAAGAGGGCGCCGGAAGATCCCCTGGGCCGGAGCTCGTGGTTCAAGGGACGGCTGCGAGGCATGCTGGCGGTAGCCGTGGTTGCTCTGGTTGTGGGTACGCTTTTGCTGGCTCGTATGAAGAGCAAACCGCGGCCGAGCGGGGGTGGCGCGGAAGTTTTGAGCGCCCATGGCGACTCCAGTCGGGCCTTGCGTCTCAACGGCACCACCGAGGCGGTGGAAACTCGTGCCATCCTCGCGCCGCTTCTGGCGGGTGAGCAAGTCGGCACACTCACGATCACCAAGTTGGCGCTGGGCGGAATCCGAGTGAAACGTGGAGACCTTCTAGTGGAGTTCGACCGCCAGGCGCAGCTGCGCGATTTGATTGACAAGCAAGCCGACCACAGCAAGCTGGTCGACCAGGTACTAGAGGAGCAGGCCAAAGAAGATGCGGCTCGCGCCAAGGATGAAACGGAAATCAAGCAGGCGGAAGACAGTCTAAGCAAAGCTCAGCTCGAGATGCAGAAGGTCGAGATCCTGTCGCGCATCGATGCCGAGAAAGCCCAAGAAGACTTGGACGAAGCAACGGCGACGCTGCACCAACTTCGCGAGACTTTCGACCTGAAACGCAAGGCGGCTCAGGCAGCGATCCGCATTCTGGAGATTCAGCGGGATCGCACCGATGAAACTATGCGGCACGCGCGCGCGAATTCCGAGCTCATGCAGATTCACTCTCCGATTGATGGCGTCGTCGTTCTGAACACGATCTGGAAGCAAGGAAAGATGGGAGAAGTCCAGGAGGGTGATCAGATTCGGCCAGGTGTCCCTTTCATGCAGGTGGTCGATCCCTCCAGGATGGAAGTGCGGGCGCCCGTCAATCAGGAGGATTTTCTCAGGTTGCAAGTCGGCCAGACAGCAAGAGTGCACCTCGATGCTTACCCTCAGCTTGCGTTTTCGGGCAAGTTGGAGGAGATGGCTCCCATTGGCAGGAACGGT
This sequence comes from uncultured Acidobacteriaceae bacterium, assembly GCA_963826845.1. GTDB lineage: Bacteria > Acidobacteriota > Terriglobia > Terriglobales > Acidobacteriaceae > Acidiflorens. The sequence goes on along the minus strand of CAWGYS010000005.1, from coordinate 111,314 downwards.
GACTTCTCTCCCAAGCTTCGGATCTTCGGAGTAGTCTTCTCAATTTCGGGCAGCGATCCCAAACTGATGCCCGATCTCTCTGCCGCAGTTGACGTGGATCTCGCAGCGCAGCCCAGCGCTGCCGGCGGTTCCCAGTGATCGCTAACCCAGTAATCGCTAACGCGCTCGCCCGAATGAAGGAGCTCTGGATTCGGCGCAAGGCGATGGTGGTGGTCGTTCTTATATTGGTGGGTGCGGGGGGAGTGCTCGGTGCTGTCCGATACTCCAATCGGCCACCCGCAATTCCCACTTTCGAGGTGAAGCGCGGTGAGTTCATCGACTCGGTTCAATTCCGCGGTGAAGTAAAGGCGATGAAGTCGGTAACGATTTCGGCTCCCGCCGAGGCAGGCGACCTTCAGGTTGTCAAGATCGTCGCTGACGGCACGCAAGTGAAGCAAGGCGATGTGATTGTCGAGTTTGACAAGACAAAAACTGAGCAAGATCTGGCGCAAAACCGATCGGCTTTGAAATCCGCGCAGGCAGAAATCGAGCAGGCCCGGGCCCAGGCGCGTCTGACAGAAGAAGAGGACGTGACTGCTGTGATGAAAGCGCGATTCGACTTCGAATCCGCAAAGCTAGATGCCAGCAAACAGGAAATTGTTTCGCAAATCGACGGCGCCGAGGCCAAGTTGAAAGTAGCCGATGCCGAGCAGATGCTTCACCAGGTGGAAGAGAAGCTGAAAGCCGATCGTGCGGTGGACAAAGCAACCGTCGAGAGCAAGACCCAGGCTAGCGAGAAAGCAGCTTATGACGTGCAGCGTACGGAGCGCGCGCTCGCCGAAATGACGCTGCTGGCGCCGTCGAGCGGAACGATCAGCCTGGTGCCGCTGTGGCATCCCGGCGGCGAGTCCCCGTTTAAACCTGGGGACCGGGCCTGGCCGGGCGCACCGATAGCCGAGTTGCCCGATGCTTCCTCGTTGCGAGTCTCGGCGCGAGCGGATGAAACCGAACGTGGTCGTCTGGCATTGAAGGAAACGGTAAATGCGCAGTTAGACGCGATCCCCGACCGGGAGTTCACCGGCCGAATCGAGCAGATCAGCACCATCGCCACAATGGATTTTTCCGCCGGCTGGCCGTTCCCCAGGAATTTCGATCTGGAGATCGCACTCGATCAGGCGGATGCGCGCTTGAAGCCCGGTATGACAGCGCAGTTGACGGTGGTAGTGGACCGGGTCCCGGATGCGCTCACCATCCCGGTGCAGGCTTCGTTTCAGAAGTCGGGTCAGACTGTGGCCTACGTGTGGGAGGGATCGAAATTCCAGGAGCGTGTGATTGAAATAGGGCGGAGAAACCGCGACCGCATTCTAGTGGCGAACGGCCTGCGCCCAGGCGACCGCGTGGCGCTAAAAGACCCGTCGATACCAGAAAAGGAGTGATGCAGCAACAATGAAACGCCGCCGGGCCATCGCGTTGGGAGTACTCGCGGTTATTCTTGCCGGCGGCATTGGAGTAGTCGCGACTGCACGTCGAACCCAGCTTTCTGCGACCGATGACGGGATTCCTGTTGGTCAGGTAAAACGCGGAGATCTGGACCTGAAAGTTGTGTCCACCGGCGAACTGCGCGCGACCCATAGCATCACGCTCACTGCGCCTCCGGTAGGCGGAGGCGCGCTGCAAATCACTCGCCTCTCTCATACCGGAGTCACGGTGAAGAAAGGTGACATCGTCATCGAGTTCGATCCCAGCGAGCAGCACTACAAGCTGGAGCAGAACCGCTCGGAATTGCTGCAGGCGGAACAGGAAATTACCAAGGCCAAGGCCGACGCCGCGGTCCTCGCGGCGCAGGACAAGGTAGCGCTGCTTAAAGATCGCTTCGACGTGAGGCGAGCCGAGCTGGAAGTCCAGAAAAATGAATTGGTGAGCGCGATTGACGGCAAGAAGAACGAGCTTGCCCTCGAACAGGCGCGGCGAGTCCTGGCTGAACTGGAACAGGACATGCAGTCGCACACCGCGTCCGGCGCAGCCACGATTTACCTCGCCCAGGAAAAACGAAACAAAGCCCAGCTGGCGATGGATCAGGCGCAGCAGAACATCGACAAGATGCGGGTTCCCGCGACCATGGATGGCTTGGTCTCAATCGAGAAGAACCGTGACGCGAACGGCGGATTCTTCTTCGGGGGTATGACTCTGCCTGAGTACCGCGAAGGCGACCAGGTCCAGGCGGGGAGGAGCATTGCTGAGGTGGTCGATTCCAGGGAGATGGAAATCAGCTCCAAGATCAACGAACACGAGCGCAACAATATCAAGACCGGGCAGTCGGCAGAGATTGAATTCGACGCGTTACCTGGCCACATTTTCCACGGAACCGTCAAGAACGTAGGCGGGATGTCGAAGCGGCAATTCTGGCAAGAGGATCTAGGTGGCAAGTTCGACGTCACTATTCAACTTTCCGATGCCGACTCCAGGCTGCGCCCCGGTCTCACGGCTCAAGTCGTGGTTCAAGCAGATAAGAAAAAGGACGTGCTTTACGTTCCCCGCCAAGCCCTGTTCCTGAAAGACGGCAAGCGCGTTGTCTACGTGAAGAAAGGCAACGCCTTCGAACAACGCGAGGTCAAGATTCAAAGTGAAGGCGAGAGCCGCGCTGCCATCGAAGGACTGGACGCGGGAACCGAAGTAGCTCTGATCGATCCAACCGCGCCGCGAAAGGCAGGCAGCTCGGCCGCCTCTTCCCCCGCCATCGGCGGAGGGACACCTTAAATGCCCGCCGTTGCCCCAAGCGATCCTGGAAAGGTATTTCGCGGCCACGAACAGTGGCTGCCCGATGTTCGTCTGGGACTGCAGAATCTTCTGGCCCATCGACTCCGTTCGCTGCTAACGATGTTAGGCATGATTTTCGGAGTGGCCGCAGTGGTTTCGATGCTTTCGATCGGCGCTGGAGCCCGGCAGAAAGTGATGGCACTAATCGAGCAGATGGGGGTCCGCAACCTTATTGTGGAAGCGAAGGAAACCACGGAATGGCAAGCTCACCAGAAGATCCGCAGGATCTCCCCCGGCCTTACCTTCCAGGATTACCGCGTAATTCGCGACGATGTGAGCGAAATCGTTGCCTCGACGCCCCGCAAACGGATGACGCCTTCGAAGACGATTCCGAAAAGTCAGGAGGACACTCCGGCGGTTTACGGGGTCAACCCGAGTTACACCAACATCGCGGGTCTTCATTTGCTGGACGGCCGGTTTTTTGATGAGGATGAAGAGAGCCGGGGTGCGCCGGTCTGCGTGCTGGGAGCCGCCGCCCGGTCGACTCTGTTTGGAGCTTCGAATCCCATCGACCAGTACGTCAAGGTCAACGAACAGTGGTTTCGCGTGATCGGAGTGGCGAGCCCGCAACTCAGCTCGCAAACCGAAGTAGCAGGAGTTCCGGCACAGGATCTCAATAACATTATTTATGTCCCGCTCACGGCGGCGATCTTTCGGCTGGAAGACAGCTACAGCGACGTCCGCGACGAAATTGACGGAATCTATCTTCACTTGCGGGAGAACGCGGATATGCCCGCCGTAGCGCAGGTGGTGAGGGCAATTCTGGATTCATCCCACCACGCGGCGGGCGATTTCAGCGTGATTGTGCCCGCGGAACTGCTGGCCGAACAGCAGCGCACGGAACGGCTGTTCAATATCGTTATGGTTGCAATCGCCTCCATTTCTTTGCTGGTAGGTGGCATCGGAATCATGAACATCATGCTGGCCAGCATTCTGGAACGGACACGCGAGATAGGTCTGCGCCGCGCCGTGGGGGCCCGGCAGTCTGACATAGTTCGCCAGTTCGTGATCGAAGCGATGATGATTTCGTTCGTCGGCGGAAGCCTCGGCATCGTGTTCGGCTTTGTGATGTCTCGCCTGATCGCATGGCTCGCCGGATGGTCCACTATCGTGACCGCGAGTTCCATCCTTCTGGCGTTTGTAGTTTCCATCACCGTGGGTCTGGTGTTTGGGATTTATCCGGCGGCAAAGGCGGCGCGTCTGGATCCGGTGGAAGCCATTCGTTACGAATGAGCAAACTCCGGCGCCCAAGCACGCGCTGGGTAGGTCTTTTGGCAATTCTGGAGGAGGAAGAAATGAAACTCCGCGTCGTGCTGTGCCCTGTTCTGCTCTGCCTTGCTGCAAGGATGTTGCCGGCTCAAACCGCGAACCAACGCGAAACATACCGTAGGCTGACCAGCCCGCAAACCATCTCCGACACGCTGCCCGGCCCGAAGTATATGCAGGAGCACGTGGTTGATGGAAAACTGCGCCTGACGCTGCAGGATGCCGTGATTCTGACGCTGACCAACAACAGCAACGTCAGGCTCCAGGAATTGAATATCGAAAGTGCCAAGTATGCGCTGCTGGGTGCGCATTCTCCCTTCGATCCTCTGGTGCAAGGCAGCTTCAACGCACAACGCACGATTTCGCAGGTATTTTCAACGCTCTCCGGAGCTCCGACTTTGGGAACACCGCTGAGCACCTTGAACCAGTTCACGCAGGTCAATTACAGCCAGACGTTGGAGACCGGAACTAACTTTCAAGCCAATTTCAACGTGACCAAGCTCTCGTCTAACAGCACTTTCAACTTCTACAATCCCTCCTTCTCTTCTTTCCTTAGCTTTCAGTTCACCCAGCCGCTCTTGCGCAACCGCTGGTTGTTTGCGAATCGAGCGCCACTTTTGATCGCGCGCCGCAACCTGCGAGGGTCCCGCGCGATGTTCGAAGTGCAGGTCAGCAACACGATTCAGATCGTCATCAACCAGTATTGGAACGTAGTGCAGGCGCGCGGCAACCTGGAAGTGGCGCGAAAGTCACTGGACGCCGCCGAGGCCACCTACAAGCACGACAAACGGTCCCTGGAACTGGGCGCACTGCCGCCGCTGGATATTTATCGCTCGGAATCGCAAGTGGCCGGCCGCCGGGTGCAGGTGATCCAGAGCGAGTACTCTCTGACGCAAACCGAGGATGTTTTTCGCCAGATTGTAGGCGCCGACATCGATCCTTATTTTCGGGCACTCGATCTCGATCTGACGGAACCGGCAGAACCGGCGGTAGAGTTACAGAACATCGATGCGGGCACGGCGCTGCAGCAGGCCCTGGTGAAACGCCAGGAACTTGAAGTAGCGCGTCAGTCATTGGCCAACGATGACACCAGTATCCAGCTCGCTCACAATAATCTGCTGCCGGATTTGCGCTTGAGTGGAAATTACTCCGGCAACGGATTGGGAGGCAATGAATACAATCTTGCCGTCACTCCACCGCAGTTGATTGCTACCGGAGGATTCGGCGACTCACTGGATCAGATGTTCGGCTTTGGCTATCCCTCATACGGGGTCGCGCTGACCTTGACCCTCCCGATCAAGAACCGGAGCGCCCAAGCCGCTCTTGGCAGTGCTTTGGTATCGCGTCGCCACGACCTGTATAGCGAAAGACAGATTCGCGAGCAGATCACATACGACGTCAGCAACGCGGTCCATCAACTGGAGCAGGCGAAGATCGGCATGGCAGCCAGCGAGGAAGCGGTTGATCTGGCACGGAAGACGATGGCTGCGGAACAGCGCAAGTACGAACTGGGAACTGGGCAGATCTTCCTTGTGCTGGAAGCACAAACCGAGCTAGCGACGGCGGAGCAAGGTCGCTTGCAAGCCGAAATCAGCTATCAGCTGGCGGTGGCAGCGCTGAATTACGCTACCGGCAGCTCGTTAGAACCTTATGGCGTGCAAATCACGGAGCTCACGCGGTAAATGGAATTGTAAGACCTCAGGGAAAGCCGGGTTCACGCCGCGACTCGCAGTCGTGGCTAAGCGCCGCCGATTTCTGCTTAGGTTCGTTATGCTCGTCTGGCAGGTTGCAGGGATGGCCATTGAGGGGGCGCAGGATGAGATGACTACCGCTGGCAGCCAGGTAGCCCGGCTTGCTTTTGCACTAAACGGAGCGCAAGCAGAGCGCAGCGAGAGGTAAGCCATTGAAAGAAATGGCTCCTCAGGTAGGACTCGAACCTACAACCCTCCGGTTAACAGCCGGATGCTCTGCCATTGAGCTACTGAGGAGTGGGAGCACGCGTACGCGCGTGCTTGCTTGAATTCTCACAGAAATCATATCAGAGGCTGCATCGGATTGGAAATTTCGCACGCGTGGCTGCGCTGCTGCTGGAACAATCTCCGTTCTGCTAACCTAAGCCTCGGCGTCTCGTCCACAATTGGTGTGAGGTGTTCATGCTGGGGGGTTCGCGGTTGTTGACTGTTTCCCTGATTCTTCTCATCGGAGTTGCCCTCGTCCGTGCCGACGATTCCCGAGCCGAGGGTTCCACCGCTCCTTCGAGCCCGGCCAGTTCTTCTATATCTGGTCCCCCGAAGGCGAAAGTTGCGCCGGTCGAGGACACGGTTCAGGGCCACAAAATTGTCGATCGCTATCGCTATTTGGAAAACCCGACCGATCCCGATACCAAGCTTTACGTCGAGCAGGAACTCGGCTACACCCGCGCTATTCTCGATCCTCTCCCGGGACGCGACAAGATGAATGCGCGTCTCTCGCAATTGCTGGAGATTGGCACGGTCGGCGCTCCCCAGATAGGTGGCAAGTATTACTTTCATACTCGCCGCGACGGCAAGCAGAACCAGCCTGTGCTCTACGTGCGCGAGGGGCTGAATGGCGCTTTCAACGGAGAAGATCGCGTTTTGCTCGACGTCAACCAACTTGCGGACGATGGGACAGTTGCTCTCGACTGGTGGTATGCGTCGGACGACGGGAAGTACGTTGCCTATGGGATGTCGCCGAGCGGCTCCGAGATCAGCACGCTGCGCGTGATCGAGACCGCCAGCGGCAAGCTGCTGCCCGATTCGATTGACCGCGCTCGCGCTGCCAGCCTTGCCTGGAAGCCCGACAATTCCGGATTTTTCTACACGCGTTATCCAAAAAAGGGAGACGTTCCCGAAGGGCAGGAGGTGTACCACCGGCACGTGTTTTACCACGCGCTCGGCACCGATCCGGCACAGGACGCGCTGATTTTCGGCGACGGTCGTGACCCTGAGGCTTGGCCGAACGTCAATCTTTCGGAAGATGGGCGCTGGCTGCTGATCAACGAGGGATACGGCTGGACGAAAACTGAAATGTTCCTGCAGGACCTCGCTTCAAAGAATCCTCCCGTCGAAATTACCGCCGGCAAGGAGTTCGTGTACGGCGCCGATTTTTTTCAGGGCAAGCTCTACATCACCACTAATGAAGATGCGCCGCGCTATCGTGTGTTTGTTGCCGATACCGCCAATCCCAAGCGAGAAAACTGGAAAGAGCTGGTTCCGCAGTCGGACGCCGTGCTGCAGAACGCAAGCGTGACCGGCGGCAAACTGCTGGCGCAGTACGAACACAATGCGACTTCCGAGCTGAAACTGTTCGCACTCGACGGCAAGAAGCTTGCTGATATCCCGCTGCCGGCGATTGGAGATGTTTTCAGCGTCTCCGGCCGCTACGACCGCGACGAGATCTTTTTCGGATTCCAGTCCTTCACCGTGCCGCCGTCGATCTACCGCGTTGACTTGCCGGGCGTAAGAAGCGCGCTCTGGGCCAAAGTTGACGCGCCCTCTATCGATCCTTCCGCCTATGACGTGCAGCAGGTTTGGTATTCCTCGAAAGATGGCACGAAAGTTCCGATGTTCTTGGTCAGCAAAAAGGGAATTGAAAGGAACGGCAAGAACCCGACCCTGCTCTATGGCTACGGTGGTTTCAACATCTCGCTGAAGCCGACTTTCAACCGCAGCATGTATCTCTGGATGGAGCACGGCGGCATTTACGCGGTCGCCAATCTGCGCGGCGGCTCCGAGTTTGGCGAAGACTGGCATCGCGCCGGCATGTTGGAGAAAAAGCAGAACGTCTTTGACGACTTCATCGCTGCCGGTGAGTTTCTGATCTCACAGAAGTACACTGACCGCGATCACCTCGCCATCTACGGCGGCTCAAACGGCGGACTGCTAATGGGCGCGATGATCACGCAGCGGCCTGATATTTTCCGTGCCGTGGTATGCGCTGTCCCGCTGCTCGATATGCTGCGCTATCAGAACTTTCAGATCGCGAAGCTTTGGATCCCGGAGTACGGCTCAGCCGACGATGCTAAACAGTTCGACTGGCTCTACGCTTACTCGCCCTATCATCATGTGAAGGCTGGTGTGGAGTATCCCGCCATCCTCTTTATGACGGGCGATACGGATACCCGCGTCGATCCCATGCATGCCAAGAAAATGGCCGCGCTCATGCAGGCGGAGGCCAAGAATGGCGCCAGCAAAGACAGGCCGATTCTGCTGCGCATCGAAACCAAGGCTGGACACGGGCAAGGCAAGCCGGTCACCAAGCAGATCGAAGAGAGCACGGACATGTATTCGTTTCTGTTCTGGCAGTTGGGGGTCAAACCTTAACAGTCCAGAGACGGACGTTTGGTGAGCAGAGTCCCGCGCGTCCGGTTTCCCCTGTGTTCCCCCGTGTACTCTGTGGTTAAATGCTCTTTGTGGCAAGCGCCCCTAAAATCCGCGTCCTAGTCGCAAAGCCCGGCCTCGACGGCCACGACCGCGGCGCCAAAGTTATTGCCCGCGCCCTCCGCGATGCCGGTATGGAGGTCATCTACACCGGCCTGCGCCAGACGCCGGAGATGGTGGTCAACGCCTCGCTCCAGGAAGACGTGCAGGTCATCGGCCTCTCGATTCTGTCGGGCGCGCACAACGCCATTGTTCCCCGCGTGATGGACCTACTGAAGCAAAATAAAATGGACGACGTGCTGGTGCTGGTCGGCGGGATCATTCCCGATCAGGATATCGAAGGCCTCAAGAAAATCGGTGTCGCCGGCATCTTCCAACCCGGCACGCCCATGGACGACATCGTCAAGTTCATCCGCGAACACGTAAAGCCGCACGGCGTGCCGGCTGTCTAGCTCTCTCCCTACGCGAGCTTCGCATAAGATGGTTCCGTGTCTTCTCACTTCTTTCGAATCGAGATCGGACGGCCCGGCGCGCATCCTGCGTCTCACTTCGCCTGACGGCACCAACCGCCTCACCCGCGCCTGCGTGCTCGAGTTGACCGCCGCCGTCGCCGAATTGAACGAAACAGACTCACCCGCTGATCATCACCGGCAATCGCCAATTTTTCTCGGTTGGAGCTGACTTGAACGAAATCGCCGCGCTATCCGGCTCGGAAGCCTACGAATTCTCCGCCATGGGACAAGTCGCTCATGAACGCAATTGCCAGCTATCCCGCTCCTGTCATCGCGGCAGTCGAAGGCCACTGCATGGGTGGAGGCCTCGATCTTGCGCTGGCTTGTCACCGCCGAATCGCCGCGCCCCAACGCCGTTTTCGGGCATCGCGGCGCTGCGCTCGGTCTCGTCACTGGATGGGGAGGCACGCAACGTTTGCCGCGCCTGATCGGGAAGGGAAGAGCGCTGGAACTCTTTGTCGCCGCGGAAAAAATCTCGGCCGCGCAAGCGCGGGAAATCGGGTTAGTGGATACCATCGCGGACGATGCCGTCGTCGAGGCCATGCGCTCAGTCTTCAGCGACCGCAGCCGGTAAACATGGGCTTTAAGAATGACGCCAGCATCACGATGCGCGAAAACGGGAAGCCGTCCTTAGTTTATTTTGCAGCACCAGGCACCAAACCACACTAAGAATGATCGAACTCCACGGAATTAGCGGCGAAATCAGGAACAGTCGCAAGCCATAGCGCAGCAGCACCAACCAGGCCAATGTGAGCATCATTCCGGCAACCAACGCCTTTCGCCGTACCGAGTGCGTTAACGGGACCGACCCGGTCCAAGCTGCTTGGAAAATCAGCGTGAATGGAACCGCGACCACCAGGTCCACTAGATAGTGTTCCCCGAGAGCCAATGTTGCGAAAACTGTTGCCCACAGGAACACGCCCGCCAGCAATCGTCCCCATCGCGGCCATAGGTAAGCGTTCCAGAAGATCGCCAATGTCCCTGCCAAGTGAAGCGACGGCATGCAATTACGTGGGACATCGGGAACCGCCATGGGTTGGAGCGCGATTTGCGCAACCCGGGGAGGATTCTGCGGATATAACTCGCCAAACGCATGCTTCGGACCGACCGCGGGATAGATTACATATAGGACAACGCACGCAGCCATCAGGGAAAGAAGCAGCGCCAGAATCTCGACGGGTTGTCGTTTCCCGGCACGGATGCCTCTAAGGTACGATGCATACAGAATACTGGCTGCCAACGGCATAGCGTAATAAACAATGGTGGTAAAGCCCCACGTGTTGGAACCCCATGGCAGTAACCGTCCCGCCACAAAACTCGGTTGAAACCCGAGACTCCCGTCAAACGCCAGCAGAAATGCGCGTAGGCCCTCGGGCGAACCCAATTTGACAGAGGAACCGTGCAATTGTTCAGCAAGCTACAGACAGGAAAGACGGCTGCGGCATAAAAGGTCCCGCGACGGAGTTTCCGCTCGGAGTCGGACACTCGGTCGCCAGGTCTCCCGACCTGAACTGCCAGAACGATCAGGCTGGCCACACCGAGAAATGCTCCCCACCCAATCCACCACACTCCGAAGTAAGTGCCCAGGCCACCTATCAATCGGATGCGCGCCAATCGCAATCCAAGCGTGATGATCAGAACCGCTAACCAGGACGACCGCGATGGCCGCATCCACGCGTAGATCGCGAAGGTGCCGAGCAGAGTGAAGGAAAAGGTCGGGTTAAGTTCAAAGGTACCTGACATCGGCTCGTCGAGATTCTACCAACTCTCTCCACAGTGCGGTGTGCGGACGACCGAGCCGAAAGAAATTATTCGTCCATCACAACACGCAGCAGCCCAATCTACCGTTACCTCATTCGTGTGGAGATCAATGCGCTCGTCTTCAAACTGCCTAGCCGCCAAGTCACACACTGATATAGTAAGTAGTTCCGAGTCCTGTCCTCATGCGCGAACGCTCCGATTCCACCGCTATATTTATCAACAACGTTCTGCCTACGAAAGTTGACCCCAGCTCTTTGCGTTTTGAATCCAACATGCGGGCGCTGGCCGAACTCGTCGCCCAGATACGCAACGAAGAAGAAAAAATCCGCGAGGGCGGAGGCGCCAAAGGCATCGAAAGCCAGCACGCCAAATCGCGTCTCACTGCCCGCGAGCGCATTAACCTTCTAGTGGATCCCGGTTCCTTCTTTGAACTCGGCCTCTATGCCGCCCACAAAATGTACGAAGAGTGGGGAGGCGCGCCCTCCGCCGGGGTCGTCACTGGACTGGCCCGCATCCACACCCGCATGGTCATGCTCATTGTGAATGATGCTACCGTCAAGGCCGGCGCGTTCTTTCCCATGACCACGAAAAAGGTTATCCGCGCGCAAAACATCGCCATCGAAAATCGCATCCCGACCATCTATCTCGTCGATTCCGCCGGAGTCTTTCTCCCGCTGCAGGAAGATGTTTTCCCTGACACCGACGATTTTGGGCGCGTCTTCCGCAACAATGCGGTCATGTCGGCGATCGGAATTCCGCAGATTGCGGCGATTATGGGCATGTGCGTGGCCGGTGGCGGATATCTTCCAGTGATGTGCGACCACGTTCTCATGACCGACGGCAGTGGCCTGTTTCTTGCTGGCCCGGCGCTGGTGCAAGCCGCCATCGGGCAGAAGATTTCCGCCGAAGAATTAGGCGGCGCCGCCATGCACTCCGCCATCAGCGGCACTGTTGATTTTCGCGAGTCCAGCGATGAAGCCTGCCTCGCCCGCATTCAGTCGATCATCGAAAAATGGGGATACCGTCGTCAGTCCTTGTGGGATCGCAAAAAGCCCATCGACCCGGCAATGCCGGCGGAAGAAATCTATGGCGCCTATGATGCCTCGCCGGCGCGTCCCTACGATATGAAAGAAATTCTGGCGCGCATCGTGGATGAGAGCCGCTTCGACGAATACAAGCCCGAGTACGGCAAAACGCTGATCTGCGGCTACGCACGCATCGGAGGCTTCGCCGTCGGCATCGTCGCCAACCAGAAACTGCCCGTGCAGCAGACCGACCACGAAGGCCACAAGCGGGTCGAGTTCGGCGGCGTCATCTACACCGAGTCCGCCGAAAAGGCCGCCCGCTTCATCATGGACTGCAACCAGAGCCTGATCCCGCTGGTATTTTTCCATGATGTCAACGGATTCATGGTGGGACGCGATGCGGAGTGGAGCGGCATCATCAAGGCGGGCGCGAAAATGGTGAACGCAGTGTCGAACTCGGTCGTGCCCAAAATCACCGTGATCGTCGGCGGCTCTTTCGGCGCTGGACACTACGCCATGTGCGGCAAAGCTTATGATCCGCGCTTTGTCTTCGCCTGGCCCACCGCGAAATACGCGGTCATGAGCGGAGATGCCGCCGCCGGCACGCTGGTGGAAATCAAAGTGAAGCAACTGGAACGCAGCGGCAAGAAGTTGAGCGAAGAAGAAAGAAAAGAACTCTTCGATTCGACGAAAAAAACATACGACGAGCAGACCGACCCGCGCTACGGCGCTGCGCGCCTCTGGATCGACAAGATCATCGATCCCATGGAAACACGGCAAGCCATCACGCAGGCGCTGGAAGCCGCATCGCTGAACCCCGAAGTGCCCGAGTTTAAGGTCGGAGTGCTGCAGACATGATTTTGTTCACGGGTGCTAAATGCTAAGTGCTAACTGCTAAATGCCGACTGCTGATCTCGTCAAACTCGATCGAATGTCCCGCGCGATGCCTGGCAAGGCCTCAAGGGCCAGATCCCTGCCGATCTGAAGACCAACTATCTCCAGGCTCTGATCTCCGCCGGCTTCAAGCACATTGATGCCGTCAGCTTCGTCTCTGCCAACGCTGTCCCGCAGATGGCCGACTCCGAAGAAGTTCTGAAAGAACTCGACCCGCCCGACGACGTGGAGATCATTGGAATAGTGGTCAACGAAAAAGGCGCGCAGCGGGCGATTGCGACCGAGGCCGTGCGGACACTTGGGCTTTCCGTATTCGATCTCGCCAACTTTTTTGCAGAACAATCAACGGCAGACGCTGGAAGATGCCATCGAAGAACTGGAGAAAATCGAGAAGAAGGCCGACGAAGCCGGGCTCGACACCGTCGTCTATATCTCGATGGCCTTCGGCAATCCGTACGGCGATCCCTGGACTGTAGAAGAGGTCGTCGAAGCCGTAGGCTTACTCGAGATACAGGAGATTCGTACCATCTCCCTTGCCGATACCGTGGGCGTGGCGCCACCCGAGAAAATTAACGAAGTCGTTTCCGCTGTGATGGCCAGATATGGGTACCTCGAAATCGGAGTCCACCTGCACAGTCGTCCCGACCAAGCCGCCGCCAAAATCGTTGCAGCCTATGAGGCTGGTTGTCGCCGATTCGATTCCGCCATCGGAGGTCTGGGCGGGTGTCCCTTTGCGCAGGATGACTTGGTGGGGAATATTGCGACCGAAACAGTAATCGAAGCTCTGCGCGGACGCGGCGCGCAATTGCCGCCGCTGAAATCGCTGGATGCGCTTGTGCGAGCGAGCGCCGAAATCGGCGCGAGATACGCCGGCACTACAAAGGATTTGTCATCCTGAGCGAAGCGAAGGACCTGCTTTTCGCCCCTTCCACCGACTCCGGGCGCGATCCGGACTGCACCGTCCGAAAACCGCACAAATTGGCTGTGATCCGTTGCACAGCCAATCCCTCCTCAATTTTGTCATGCTGAGCGAAGCGAAGCACCTGTTTTCTTATGCGCCATTTCTACGTCTACATTCTGTCCAGCAAATCGCGAGTGCTTTACACTGGCATCACCGACAACCTCTACCGCCGCACATGGGAGCATAAGAATGATGTCAATCCCGGCTTCACTCGGGATTACAGAGTTCATCGTCTCGTTTACTATGAGGCATTCAAGTATGTGAACATTGCCATTGCCCGAGAAAAGGCGATTAAAGGATGGCTGCGGCGAAAGAAGATTGCGCTGATTGAAGCTGAGAACCCGACTTGGGAAGACCTGGGTGCGTCGTGGTTCGACGGAAAGCAGGTCCTTCGCTTCGCTCAGGATGACAAATTCTTTGGACAGGACGAACAGCTGAAGAGCGATGCCCATACGCCAGTTCCAGGCTTGCGAATGAACTTCAAAACCCTCCAACTCGCCTACGACTCCGCCGTCGCGACCGTCACGCTCAACCGTCCCGACAAGCGCAACGCCATCAGCTACGAACTGATTGACGACCTGATCCGCGCTCTGGAGGAAGTGAGAAACTCAGCCGCTCAAGTCCTGATCCTGACCGGAGCAGGGAAGGCCTTCTGCTCGGGCATGGACCTCGATAACCTGAAAGCGCTGATCGGCCGCACTCCTGAGCAAAATCTTGAAGATTCGCGAACCATGGCGAGCCTGTTCCGCTCGCTCTATGAGTTTCCTAAGCCGACAATTGCCGCAGTCAACGGCGCGGCCATCGCCGGCGGCGCCGGACTTGCTCTGCTTTGCGATTTCACGCTGGCGGCGCCGGAAGCCAAGTTCGGCTACACCGAGGTTCGCATCGGATTCTGTGCCGGCCATCGTCTCGGCTTTTCTATTGCGCCAGGTCGGAGAGAAAATTGCCCGCGACTTGCTGCTCACGGGCCGGATCTTCGACGCGGCGGAGGCGCTGAAAATCGGCCTGATCAACGAAATCGTTCCGCCGGAAAAGTTGCTCGACCGCGCCCGCGAACTGGCCGCGCAATTGGCGGAGAACAGTCCACTTTCGCTTTCTAATACCAAGCGCCTGCTCGCCGATTACGCGCGCGCCGAACTCGATTCGCAGATTGAAGCCGCGATCCGCGAAAACGCCGGCATTCGCGAGAGTGCCGATTTCCGCGAGGGGATCGCGTCCTTCCTCGAAAAGCGCAAACCGAAGTGGACGGGCCGATGAGCCGGCCTGCTAATCGAAAATCAACAGCGACAGTGAATGAAACTCGCATCCGCGTCCGCTACGCCGAAACCGATCAGATGGGCGTCGTGTATCACGCCAATCATTTCATCTGGTTTGAAGTGGGACGAGTGGAACTCATGCGCCAGTTTGGCTTCAGCTATAAAGATATGGAGCGCGAAGACGACTGCTTCATCGCGGTTGTCGACGCCCACTGCCGCTACAAGGCTCCCGTGCACTATGATGACGAGGTTATCGTGCGCACGTATTTGAAGCATGTTCGGGAGAAAGTCATTCGCTTCGGATATGAACTGCGAAACGCGGAAAGCGGCGAGTTGCTGGCAGAAGGCGAGACCACGCATCTCGTCGCGGATTCAAAGATGAAGCCCCGCGCGCTGCCGGAAAAGTATATGAAAGCGTTTCGCGCAGCGGTGGGCAGCCTTGAAGTGGAGTCGGATGTTGAGCGCTCCCGGCATCGCTGAAGCGATGCCTTTTCGAAACACTGAGAACTGAGAATCGAGAACTGTCTTGCAAGCTCTGCACATCAACGGAAACGATCTGACGCTCGAGGCGGTGCGTGAAGTTGCTGCCGAGAAACGGCCGGTGTTGCTCGATCCTGACGCGCGTGAGGCCGTCAATCGCGCGCGCGCGGTTGTCGACGCGCTGGTCGCCGGCAACAAAATTTCTTACGCCATCACGACCGGCGTCGGCAAGCTGAGCGATGTGCACATCGTCGGCAATCAGGTTCGCGAGTTGCAAATCAATCTCGTGCGCTCGCACGCGGTCGGCGTAGGCGAACCGCTTGCGATCCCGGACACGCGCGCCATGATGCTTCTGCGCGCCAATTCGCTGTCGAAAGGCAACTCGGGCGTGCGTGCCATTACCATCGACACCATCTGCGAGATGCTGAATCGCAGAGTGACTCCGATGGTCCCATCGCAGGGAAGCGTAGGAGCGAGCGGCGATCTTGCGCCGCTGGCGCACCTGGCGCTGGCCTTGATCGGCGAAGGCGAATGCTTTGACGAAAAAGGCGCGCGCATTGCGAGTGGCGAAGCCTTGAAGCGCGCCCAGATCAAACCGCTGGTGCTCGAAGCGAAAGAAGCGGTGTCGCTCATCAATGGCACACAAGCGATGCTCGCCATCGGAGCGCTGATGCTACTGGCCGCGGAAACGCTGGTTGACACCGCCGACGTCATCGGTGCGATGGCTTGCGACGCGCTCAAGGGAACCGATGCCGCTTTCGATGAGCGCATTCAAAAGGCGCGCCCTCATGCCGGACAAATCAAGACCGCAGCGAACTTGCGTCGTCTTCTCGAACACAGCGAGATCCGTGAGTCGCATCGCGATTGTGGCCGTGTGCAGGACGCTTATTCTTTGCGCTGCATTCCTCAGGTGCATGGCGCGGTGCGCGACACGCTCGCCCATTGCCGCGCAGTTTTTGAAACGGAGACGAACTCGGCGGTCGATAATCCGCTGGTATTCGTGAAGAATCCGCGGGCGATGGACGGCGAGGGCGACGTGATCTCCGGCGGAAACTTTCACGGCGAGCCGCTGGCGTTCGCGCTCGACTTTCTCGCGATCGCTTTGAGCGCGCTGGCCGGCATCAGCGAACGGCGACTTGGAGCGCATGGTGAACCCCGCGCTGAGTGAGGGCTTGCCGCCATTTCTCGCTCCCGGTGCAGGCATGAACTCGGGCTTCATGATGCCGCAAGTGACTGCGGCCGCTTTGGTGAGCGAGAACAAAGTGCTGGCTCATCCCGCGTCGGTCGATTCGATTACTACCTCGGGTAACAAGGAGGACTTCGTTTCCATGGGTATGACCGCGGCGAACAAGCTGAAGAAAGTAGTGGAGAACACGCGCAACACGCTGGCCATCGAGGCCATGGCGGCGGCGCAGGCGATTGACTTCCTCGCGCCGCTGAAGACTTCGAAACCGTTGCAGCAGGCGCATGCGTCAATAAGAACGGTGTGCGCGACCATGGACAAGGACCGCGTGATGTATCAGGATTTCGCGCGCATTGCGCAGTTGATCGCCAGCGGAAAGTTGGCCGAGTTCGTGCGATGAAAGAGTTGGTCGTGGCGCCTATAGTACTCTCCATTAGCGCCCAAGATCGAGTCGTGTGCAAGAACTTGGAGTGAGAACGATGACGCCGATTGCCTATCCCAAGGGCACCTCGACCGAAGCCAACGGCATCAACGACAACGGCTGGATTGTCGGTACCTACCTCGACAAGAGCGGTCTGCAGCACGGCTTCTATTGGGACACCGCGAAATACCACGCCATCACCGTTAAAGGCGCGACGACGACCACGGCGTGGGCCATTAACAACAGCAATGTCATCACGGTATATACCACAGACTCTTCCGGCTATCCGGTGGATGGGTACCTCCTGACCGGAAAGAAGCTAACGGTGGTGGACGTGCCTGGTTACACTCAGAACGCGCTTCACGGCATCGACAACAACGGCGACCTCTGTTACACCGTCTTTGATTCCAGCGAAAATCGCCACGGCGTTCTGTATCAGGCCAGCACCGGCACTTTCACCCAGTTCGACGATCCAAAGGGTGTCGATGGTACGCGCGCGGATGGTATGAACGATTCGCAGGAAATGGTGGGTCGCTATACTCCGTCGGGCGGCAGCACAAACGTAGGGTTTAAGGCGACCGTAAAGCCGTAGTCGCACACCAAATTGATTGGATCGACAACTCAAGGGTCGGCCTCAGCCCTTGAGTTTTTTTGCTTTGGAAAACCACCGAGATGAGTTGCCGCTGTGGGAGCGGCGTGCGCGAATGTTTGCGCATCGAGTGCATACGTTCTGCACTTCGCCAAAGAAAAGGAATCGTTGTTTACAGCCTGTTGCAGGATGCATTAAACTCAGCAGGTTTCGCGCCCACCACGACGCGAGAATCCTGTCGACTTCATCGCGTGACGTTTCGAATGCCCATGCGGAATCGCAGCCGCTGTCGGATCGAAAGCCACGGAAGCGGCGTCAAGGAAACAAGAAAAAATAAGGACAATTTGAGGATCAAAACATGCCCAGAACATTGTTCGGGCGCAACTGCCGCAGCCACGTTGCAACTGTATTTGCCCTCATTTTGCTTGTCGGCGCGAGCGCGTTGCTGGCGGCAGGCCAGACGGCGGTCACGACCTATCACTACGACAACTACCGCACCGGCTGGAATCAGAATGAGTCGGTGCTGACGCCCGCCAATGTTAAGGCCAAGGTGTTCGGCCGGCTGCAGACCGTGAAGCTCGACGACCAGGTGGACGCGCAGCCGCTGGTCGTGCCCGGCGTGCAGATCACCGCCGGAATTATCAGGGCACGCACGATGTGGTTTATGTGGCGACGGAACACAACACGGTGTATGCCATCGACGTGCACACCGGGACAGTGCTATTGAATCCGAATTTCGGAACGCCGGTGTCGTATCCGCTGGGATGCAGCAACAACGGGCCCAATGTGGGGATCAACTCGACGCCCGTGATCGATCCGAGCAGCAACACGCTGTACGTGATGGTCTACACGCTGACTAAGGGTGTGCCGGCCTACACCCTGCACGCGCTCGATCTGGGGAGCTTGACCGACAAGGTGACCCCGCAGCTAGTGACCGCGTCGCATACGCTGAACAATGGAACGACATTCAACTTCAACGCGAAGTACCAGCGGCAGCGGCCGGCGTTGTTGCTGGCGAACGGCAGTATTTATGCGGGGTTTGGCAGCTTCTGCGATTTGTCGTGCGAATCTTTCGCGGGGCTGGCTGCTGGGATGGACGGCGGGATCGCTGGCGCCATTTCCGTCGAACCAGCTCAACGACCTGCAGGCAACGGACCCGGACAGCTTCTTTTTGTCATCCATCTGGATGTCAGGCTACGGACTGGCGACCGATGATTCGGGCAACATCCTGTTCGTGACCGGGAACTCGGACCCGAACACCTACGACGGCATCACCAATATTCAGGAGAGCGTGGTCAAGATGTCGTCAACTCTCACGACGTTGCAGAGCCTGTTTACTCCGGATGACCAGGTGAGCCTGGATGACGGGGATGTGGATTTCGGCTCGGGCGGAGTGCTGGTGCTGCCCGATCAGCCGGGATCGACGCCGCATCTGGCGGTGGCGGCGGGCAAAGACGGCAACATGTATTTCATGAACGAAGACAATCTCGGTGGTTACTCGCCCAACGACGAATAATGTGCTGGGCACCTACTCGGTGGGTGGTTGCTGGTGTGGCGAGTCTTACTATGTGGATCCGACGGACGGAGTGGGACGGGTAGTGAGCAGCGGCGGCTCGACAATAGAACTCTGGAAGGTGCAGACCTCGCCCAAGGTAGCGTTAACGAAGGTTTCGTCGTCTGCCTATCTCGGCGGTCAGCAGGATCCGGGATTCTTCACCACAATTTCGTCGAACGGTAATGCCAATCCAATCATTTGGGCGGTGTCGCGTCCGCAGAACTCAGGGACGGGACCGCTTCATCTGGTCGCGTTTAATCCGGACGCCGGCAAAACGCAATCGATGAAGCATCTGTTTACCACGACCGCGGGTATGTGGCCGAACCTGGGCGGCAATTCGAACCTGGTTCCGGTAGTGGCAAATGGCCAGGTCTTCGTGGCCAGCAACAAGCAGCTGCAGGATATTTGGGCTGCTCGGCGGGAATTCGGCGAAGAAGTCACCGAAGAAGTGAGTGAACCAGAGGTTCAAATCGCAGAGAGTCGGCCTCCGCCATGTTGCTCGGTGGCGGAGTCTTTTTCTGCACCAGCTCGAGCATCGGCTTAGGTGCGCTCGTGCCAAGCTTAGCTTCATGCCGACTTGGCCGCGGACCCATCCAACCCCAGTTCGGGCGCGATCGCTTTCATGGCCGCGATGCAGAATGCGATGTGCGGTTCGAGGTCCAAGCCGAGATCGGCGGCGCCTTCGATGATGTCTTCGCGGTGAACGCTGCGGGCGAAGGCTTTGTCTTTCATTTTCTTGCGGACGGATGGAGCTTCGACTTCGGCGAGCGATTTTCCGGGCTTGACTAGAGCGCAGGCGGTGATGAATCCCGCGAGTTCGTCGCAGGCAAAGAGCGTTTTTTCCATGGCGGAGAGGCGCGCGACTCCGCTGTATTGGGCGTGCGACATGATGGCGCGGCGCACTTCTTCGGAATAGCCGCGTTCTTTCAGAATCTCGGAGCCTTTGTACGGATGATCGTCAGCGCTCGGATATTTCTCGTAGTCGAAGTCATGGAGAAGACCGACCATGCCCCACAATTCTTCGTCGGCTCCGGCTTTGCGAGCGTAGGCGCGCATGCAAGCCTCGACTGCGAGTGCATGTTTCCGCAGACTTTCCGATTGGGTGAACTCAGTTAGTAAACACCATGCTGCATCGCGCTGATTCATGGTTTTGTACCTGCTTTTTCGGCGGTTTCCGCTTCCTAATTATGCCATCGTTTCGGCAAAGCACTTTGTTTGCTCGCACTTTTGTCTTGACATCCACAGGTCCAATCCAGCAGATTACGCACTAGTTTGGTTTTGAGAGTAGCCCGCTCTGGCACTCGCAAACCCTGAATGGCCACAACACTAACCCCCGTGGACTCACGGGAAGTTGTACGATGCGACCGTTGTTTCTTGGTGCAATTCCGCACATCAAATAGTCTTTGCCGCCGTTGCCATCTGTCATTGGATGAGGACGAGGCGGAGATTGCCGCTATGACCGCAGTGCCAGAAGTGCTGCCGGTAAACGTGGATTCCCATGGACGCGGGCATCTCAAACTGGCGCAGTCGATCCGATCGCTGCGGCTCCGCAATGGCTTGAGTCAGCGGCAGCTGGCGCTTCGCATGTCAGTGCCTCGGACCTACGTGTCAAAAATCGAAAACGAGAAGGCGACGCCGACACTGTCTTCCCTGGAGCGACTAGCGAGGGCGCTCGAGGTAAGTGTGCCGGATCTGCTCTCCGGTGGAGAACGGAACCGGCAGGAGGAAGTGCGCGAGTTGATGGAAGATCAGTTCGTCGCCGAGGTTTTGCCGTATCTGTCACAGCTGAACGGGATGCAGATGTCGAGCATCCTGGCGCAGGTGCGGGACTTGACGGTGCGTCCGCGACGCAGCGCGTAACGAGCACGGCACCGCAGTCAATTTTATCCGGGCACACAACCAACTGGACAGCCGGAGCCTTCGGGCTCCGGCTTTTTTTTGCGGTGTGCAATGCGATGCGCTCCGGCCGCGCTGGAAGTGCATAGGCTTGCACAGTTCAAGCGCTGTGCGCAATTGTTTGCATGTCAGCCAAAGATTTCTTAAAGAATACGATGCTTTCCGCTTGACCCGCACTATCTAACGAGCTAACCTCGCCGCACTCCCCGAAAGCTGGGAAAAAGATCGCCCAGCCGAACTCCTTTGGTGAATAGGAAAACTTCGATGAAAATTTCTCGAATTTGTGCGCTTGCTTTGCTTTTCGCAGTGAGTTCGGCGATGGCCTTCGCCGACGGAATCCAAGATCCTAAAATCATCATTAAGGGCGCCGGTGGTGGCAGCTTGGTTCAGGGCCCATGCCCGCAATGTATCGGTGTCGGAATGAATTTCAGCTTCACCGTACCGCAGAGCGGATCCGGTGCTCTTGTTTTTCACGAACGAGAGCGGAAAGAACTGGACCTCGCTGAAGCTGATCGAAAAGGGCGTGCCGGCGGCCGACATTAAATGCAGTTCGTCCCTATTCTCGAGTTGCACAACCGAGACGCTGAAGAACGGTTCGGTGGAAATTCTACTTTCGGGCGTCAAGGGCGGCGGCGCCCAGTGGGCGGACCACGGGATCATGAATGGGCAGAGCTTCTCCATTAATTTCTCTTGCGTTAAGGGAAACTGCTGGCCAGGCGGGCTAACCTTTAACGGTCATGGTGGCACATCGGCGACCGGCTCGGTCCCTGAGCCGGGTACGATTGGGCTGCTGGTGCTGGGATTAGGTGCGCTGGGTTCGCGCCGCAAGATGTGGAAGAACCGCTGGAACTCTTAGTTGTTCTTCTTCGAGAACTCTTTGACCAGTTGTGAAAACTGCGGCAGGGCCTGGAGCTTCTGAAGCTCGGGATCGTTCCAGGCCTCCTGCGCCGGGTAACCCTTCTCCAGGGCATGTTTCAGCGACTCCAACGCTTCCTCCGGTTTCCCGATCAGCGTCTTCACTTGGGCCTCCGAATACATCAATTGCAGATCGTCAGGCTTGATGGCGCGCGCTTGATTTGTGTACTGCAGCGCGTTCGCGGCATCGCCCTTCTTGGCATAGAGCAGCCCGAGGTCGCCCATGATGGCGGCTGATCGCGGGTTTACCTGGAGTTCCTGGAAAGCCAGCGAGATCGCTTTGCCATAGGCGGTAGCGGCTTGGTCGGAGTGTCCCGACCAACGGTAAGAGTCGCCGAGATTGCCGAGCAAGACTTCGTCGTTCGGTGTCATCTCGACCGCCTTCTCATACATCTTTGTGGCCTGGTCGTAGTTCTTCAGGAAAAAGTACGCCGTGCCGAGATTGGAGTAGGTATCCGCGTCTGGAGCGAGCGCGAGTGCTTTCTGAAATTGCGGAATCGACTCGCTCCACTTGCCTTCGCGCAGATACAGCGACCCCATATCCACATAGCCTAGGGGATTGTCGGGAGCGATTTCGGTGACCTTCTGAAACTCCGGGAGCGCCTTTGCCGTGTCGCCTAGCTCCAGATAGGCCTTGCCGAGGGCGATGTGGTTCGACCAGTTATAGGCGTTGGCGGCGACCGCTTTCTGGTAGGCGGCGATGGCTTCTTCGCTCTGACCGCTGCGGCTGTAGGCGTCACCCAGACCGCGATATGCTTCATCAGAATTCGGTGCCAACTCCAATGCCTTTTTCAGCTCGGTGACCGCTTCCGTGTTCTTGCCAGTATTGGAATAGACGGTACCGAGCGAGAGATGAACTTCCGGCAGGTTGTTGGAGAGGCGCTCGGCCTGCTGCGCGGCCAACGTAGCTTTTTGAGCCCAGATGCCCTCCTTTGTTTCCCCGAACATGTGGAGGCTGGAGTCGGCGAGTCCGGTGTAAGCCAGCGCGAAGTTGGGATCTTTGTCGATCGCCTGTTCGAATAGCCCGAGGGCCTGGCGGTAGGCATCCTGGCTATGACCGTTGCGCAGGGTGTTTCGCCCTTGCAGGTAAAGATCGTAGGCCTTTACGTTCTCCGTCGGATGGGCGCCAACGCGGGCCTGTTCTTCGTCGGTCGGCTTGAGGGCGAGGGCAGTGGCCACGTTGCCATAGATCTGATCTTCGAGCGCGAGCACGTCACCCGGGGCTCCCGAGAAGTCCTGGCTCCAAAGGCGTTTGCCGGTGGCGGCATCGTCAAGACTCAGGGTGACGCGTAGCTTTTCGCTGTTGCCCTGCACCATGCCTTGCAACACCATGTTGACTCCCAGTTCGCGCGCGAGCTTGGAGAGCGGCAGATCCTTGGCAACCGCTTTGTCCACCGCATCCGAAGATGCCACGTGGACTTCTTTCAACTGAAACAGTTTGGCGGCGAGAGCTTCCTGAATACCGTCGGCCACATAGCCCAGCGTTTTCTCATCACCGATTTTTTTTAGCGGCAGAATGGCGACGTACGTTCCCTGTTTGAGCGAGGGGATGCCTTGCGCCATTTCTCCGGACGACGTCGCCGCGCGATTCAGCAGCGTGCGTCCCGCAAGAATTGCCAGCGCAATGACGAGCACGACTCCCGCGATCCACATCCAGCTCTTTCCCGGGAGATCGAGGCTGAATCGCAAGCGACGCACGATCGGATGCGGAATCATCTGCGAGAGCGTGTCGGCGCTGATGTTGGGATTGGCTTCCCAAGTGTTTAACTGCTGCAACAGTTCGACCGCGGAGTGATAGCGGTTGGCGGGTTCGCGTTCCAGGCACCGGCTGACGATCGCGCTCAGGGATCTGGGAACGGACGCCTCGACGTCGGAAACGGATTGCGCATCCTCGCGCGTGCGCTTCATCAGGCTGGCAATGGCGGTGTCGGCCTGGTAGGGAGCTTTGCCGGTGAGCAATTCGAAGAAGATCAGGCCGACGCTGAAGATGTCGGAACGCTGATCGAGCGTGCTCCCCATCGCCTGCTCGGGTGACATATATTCGAGCGTGCCGACGAGCGCGCCGGTCTGGGTCAGGCCGGATTCGCCGAGCGAGCGCGCCAGACCGAAGTCCATCACCACGATGCGCCCGTGTTTGTCGCGCATGATGTTCTGGGGCTTCAGGTCGCGATGGATCACGCCTTCGGAGTGGGCGGAGTCGAGGGCGCGGCAGACTTGCTCCACCACCGCGATGGCGTCTTTGGGCGCGAACTTGCCGTCACGGCGCAGTATCGTGCGCAGGTCCTCGCCATCAACGTATTCCATGCTGATGAAGCGAATGCCCTCGGCTTCGCCCAGGTCGAAGATGCGGACCACATTCTTGTGCGTGATATTGCGGGAGAGGATGAGCTCCTGCTTAAAACGCAACAGAATCGCGGGATCCGTCGCCAGTTCAGGACGGATGACCTTGAGCGCGATCAGGCGGTCGAGTTCGCGGTCGCGGGCCTTGTACACTGCCCCCATGCCGCCCTGCCCGAGCACGCCCATGATTTCGTAGCGCTCACCGAAAAGCACCCCCGGCTGCAGGCCCTGGAAAGCGGAGATGCTGCTGACCGGAGCCGCTGAGGGCGGACGCCCCTCTTGTCGGATATAAGGGAGCGCCGGCGTCAAGCCCGGAATCGCAGTCCCGTGGGGCAAGGTCGGAGTATCGCCCACTGGCGCGTTGGAAAGAGGTGGAGGGGTCAGAGCTGCGGCGCCAACGACGTCCTCAGGCAAACGGGTGCCCGGCATCGTCGGGCTGTCGGAATCATTCGCCCCGCGGTCGCGGTCGTCCATTGGGATTGCCCGGGTTCGGAGAGCCAGAGAGGGAGCGCACGCCTCAGTCCCAGGACAAAGGCGAGCGTTCGCCTCAGGTCGTCGAGGGGAAATCGAGAACCCAGCACTCCAATACGAAACAGAGTATACCCCGGAAATGGTTCTGGGGAAAAGGGAAACCCTGAAAAACCAGCGTTTCTCCGGGGCGGAGTGCCTTCATGCGCGAGCTATGACAACGTGCGTGACTATTCACCGAACGGCGCCCTGACCGTCTACGGTCGGTCGCATGGGCTTCCCAGCGGCGATTCTGGCTCCCAGGAGGCGTACGACTTCGGCAATATATCGCGGCAGCCAAACTTCGTGTGTCATATCAGGGTGTCATACCAACGAGGGGAGATATAGCCCCGGCCAACCGGTCGGTACCGGGATTTCATTGATTGCCGCCGGCCATGCTTAAATGAAAAGTTGGGCGCTCGGAGGATTTTTTGGATTTCCAGTTAAACGAAGAACAACTGCACCTGAAAAAAACGGTGCGCGAGTTTGCCGAACGCGAGATTGCGCCGAACGTCATGAAGTGGGACGAAGCCTCGGAATTCCCCCTGGCGACGATCAAGGAATTAGGCAAGCTCGGACTGCTCGGCATCATTTTTCCAACCGAATACGGCGGCGCCGGGATGGGCTACGTGGAATATGTCACGGCGGTCGCGGAACTCTCTCGCGTGGATGGTTCAGTTGGAATCATCGTAGCCGGCCACACTTCTCTTTGCTCGAACCACATTTACGTGGCCGGGAACGAAATGCAGAAAAAGAAATATGTTCCGAAGTTGGCCAGCGGCGAATTTATCGGCGCATGGGGGCTGACCGAGCCTTCGGCGGGGTCAGATGCCGGCAGCGCGCGCATGACCGCATCCAAAGCCAAGAACGGATGGGTGCTCAACGGCACCAAGACTTTCATCACCAATGGCCACTACGCGGACGTAGTGGTCGCGCTGGCGGTCACCGATCGTGCAGCCCATACCCACGGACTCTCGGGATTCATCGTCGAGAAAGGTACGAAGGGTTTCCGCGCCGGCAAAAAAGAAAACAAACTCGGCTTGCGGGCAAGCGACACGTCGGAGTTAATCTTCGAAGATTGTTTCGTGCCGGCGGAGAACCTGTTGGGTGGCGAAGGCAACGGATTCAGAGATGCCATGCGCATCCTCGATGGCGGACGCATCTCGATCGCCGCGCTTTCGCTGGGCATGGCTGAAGGCGCCTATGGTGCGGCGTTGAAGTATTCCAAAGAGCGCAAGCAGTTTGGCAAGGCGATCTCGGAATTTCAAGCCATCCAGTGGAAGCTGGCCGACATGGCCACCGAAATCGAAGCGGCAAAACTTCTAACTCTGCGCGCTGCCACCATGAAGGATGCCGGGATGAAGACCACGCTCGAATCGTCAATGGCTAAGCTCTACGCCAGCGAAGTGGCCGTGAAGTGCGCCAATGAAGGCGTGCAGATCCACGGCGGTTATGGATTCATCAAAGACTATCCCGCGGAAAAGTTCTACCGCGACGTAAAACTGTGCACCATTGGCGAAGGAACAAGCGAGATTCAGCGACTGGTGATTGCCCGGCAGTTGCTGAAGGACTAGGACATCGGCCTGCAGGTTGGCGTCGTAAACTTGGCTTGTCATTTTTCCATAGTTGTCATCCTGAGCGAAGCGAAGGACCTGCTGTCTCCCGAAATTGCTCGCCTTCCATCAACGAAAGGAGCGGCCATGATCAACGGCGCCCACATCATCGTTTACAGCAAGGATCCGGAAAGCGACCGCATTTTCTTTCGCGATGTGCTCAACTTTCATGCAGTGGACGCCGGCCACGGCTGGCTCATCTTTGCGCTGCCGCCCGCCGAGGCCGCGTTTCATCCCTCCGAGAAGAACGATCTGCATGAACTGTATTTCATGTGTGACGATCTGAAGGCGACGATGGATTCCCTGAAAGCGAAGAAAGTGACGTGCGGCCCGGTGAAAGAAGAGCGCTGGGGCAGCCTGACCACGATCCTTCTTCCTGGTGGCGGGAAGATCGGGCTCTACCAGCCCAAGCATCCAACTGCGATCGCCGTCTGACGAAGTCCTTCTCCATCCCATAAAGTCTCACCTGAATCAAGAATTTCTCTTGACAATTAATACTGTATGACATACAGTGTACGTCATACACTGTATGTCGCAAAGTAACGCCAACCACGAAGTCTTCGAAAACCTTCGCCTCGAGCTGCGCCGCGGCTGCCTGAGTCTGGCCGTGCTCTCCCAGCTTCGGACCGAGCGCTACGGATACACGCTGCGCAAGGCGCTGGCCGAGCAGGGATTGGAAATCGACGAAGGAACGCTGTATCCGCTGCTTCGGCGGCTGGAAAGCCAGGGTCTGCTGACCAGCGTCTGGCGCGACGAAGAGAAGCGCAACAAACGCTTCTACCGCCTTTCTCCCGACGGCAAACAAGTGCTCAAACAGCTGGCCGCGGAGTGGCAAAAGATCAATTCATCATTAAAAGAAATCCTCTAGGAGCTGGACATGGAACTACTCGATCGTTATTTGCACGCTATCGAATTCTGGCTGCCCAAGCGCCAGAAGCAGGACATCATTGCCGAACTATCGGAAGATCTTCGCTCGCAGATCGAGGAGCAAGAAACCGAACTCGGCCGCAAGTTGAACGACGATGAAGTCGAAGCGATCCTAAAGCGTTGTGGATCGCCCGTGGAAGTGGCATCGCGTTACCTTCCTCAGAACTACCTCATCGGACCGACACTGTTTCCTGTCTACCGGTTCGTCCTGGTGGTTGCAGTCATGGGTTGCGTGATCCCCAAGGCTCCTGATCTGGCTCGCCTTTCTGATCGTCGATCCCGCGCATCGCGGCTATCTGCACCTGGAAAACCTGTGGATGACCATTTTTTATTGTGCATTCTTCACGACGCTGGCTTTTGTGATCGTTGAAAAAAGCGGCGCCAAGGTGGAAGGTCTGAACACCTGGAACCCGCGCAAACTGCGGCCCGTGCGCGACCCAAACCGCATAGCGCGCTCCGGCCCTCTCGGCGAAATCGTGGTCACCGTGATCTTCAACGCGTGGTTCGTCGGCGCATTCTGGCCGCGGCCGGCATTCGATCTCTTCGGAGCCCAGTTCACTCCGGCTCCCGTATGGCAAACCATCTTCTGGAGCTTTCTCGCTCTGGCAGTTGCCAATGTCGCTCTCGCAGGCGTGAATCTTTTCCGTCCTTACTGGACGTGGCCGCGCGCCAGCCTGCGCTTGCTGTTCGACGGCATCGGCGGAGCGCTGTTTTGCTGGCTGCTCAAAGCGCAGGTTTTGGCTGGAATCGGCGCGCCGGGCCTTGCCGTATCGAAGGCCGTCGAACTGACGAACTTGATCAACGCATTGATGTCAAAAACGCTGGTATGGGCTGTCGTCACGATGCTGGTAATTCTCGCCTTCGATGCCTATCGGATCATCCGTGTCCGAAGCGATCACCCGCGCGAGAGTTCGATCGGGCCAGCGCGTGCACGATCTTCCCGATCCAGCGCCAAACGGGAACTAATCCTCGCGCCGCACTCCAGTCAAAAGCTACCGCGCTATCTTCGCCAGAATCGGTCCAGCAATCGCCAGCAGCAGGACATAAGCGGCGGATAGCGGTCCCAGTCGCGGCTCAATTGCTACTCCCAGACCTGCGATCACGATAGAGAACTCGCCGCGCGCGATCAGAGTTAATCCCGCCCGCAAGCCGGAGCGGTTGTCGCATCCCGCCCGCTTGGCGGTCCAATATCCCGTCAGGATTTTGGTTCCCGCAGTGATCACGGCAAGGGTCACAGCGACAGGGAGCACCGGGAGCAGAGTCCGCGGATCCACCTCCATGCCAAAGAAAAAGAAAAAAGTGGCGGCAAACAAATCCCGAAGCGGCGTGAGCAGACGACTCGCCTGATGGGCCACCGGACCGGAAATTGCAATGCCGACCAGAAAGGCTCCGATGGCCGCCGAAACATTGAGCCGTTGCGCGAGTCCAGCAACCAGCAGCACCGCACCAAAGCAGGTCAGCAGGACAATCTCATCAGATTCATCGGCGAACATGGCACTCAGTTTCTCGCCAAACCGGATGGCCACAAACAAAGCCGCAGCCACCGCCACCAGCGCGATCGACACGGCCCATGCCACGCGTGACGAGCTTCCTCCCGAGAGCAGCACCGCCACGATCGGTAGATAAACCGCCATCACGAGATCCTCAATCACCAGCACGGAAAGCATCGAGGGCGTTTCGGGATTGCCCAGCCGTTTCAGTTCGCCGAGAACTTTCGCAATGATTCCGGAAGACGATATGTAAGTGACGCCGCCCAGCAGCACCGCGGCAAACACGCCCCATCGCAGTAAGAGCCCGGCGGCAAACCCGGGAGTAAAGTTCAGGACCAGGTCGATCACACCGGAGCCAAATCCTGCCTTCAGGTTGCGGCTGAGTTCCTCCCCGGTGTATTCCAGCCCGAGTATGAACAGCAGGAGCAGAACGCCAATCTCGGAACCGACCCGCGTGAAACCTTCGCTCACGCTCAGCGGCGCCAGACCGCCTTTTCCAAACGCAAGGCCAGCGAGCAAATAGAAAGGAATCGCCGAGACGCCATAGCGCTTGGCCAGTCTGGCCAGAACGGCGAGACCTACAATGACAAGTCCCAGCTCAACAAACAGAGCTGCGAGGTGATGGGAATCTTCTGGCATCAACTAGTCTTGCTTTACACTTAACCCGTGACTTAGGAACCCTTGGCTGACAACGTTGACTCAGAACCCTTGACTCAGGATACCCAATCCCAGATTACCCGTCTCTGCGCCGGCGACACCCGCGCTCTGGCCCAGGCCATCTCTGCGGTCGAGAACCGCGCCGCAGGATGGTCCGATCTGCTCAAAGCCCTGTTTCCGCATACCGGCAAGGCGCGAGTCCTCGGAATAACTGGCGCGCCTGGCGCCGGTAAGAGCACGCTGGTCGATCAGCTCGCCAAGCATTATCGCAAACAAAATCAGACAGTCGGCATCATCGCGGTCGATCCAACCAGTCCCTACACCGGCGGAGCAATTCTAGGCGACCGCATCCGCATGCAGGACCATCATAGCGATCCCGGGATTTACATCCGCAGCATGGCAACCCGAGGATCGCTAGGCGGCCTGGCGCGGGCCACCGCGGACGCCGCCACCGTGCTCGATGCCTCGGGCCGCGACATTGTGATGATTGAAACCGTGGGCGTCGGACAGGACGAGATCGACATCGTGCGACTGGCCGACGTCACCATCGTGATTCTCGTCCCCGGCATGGGCGACGACGTGCAGACGATCAAGGCCGGCATCATGGAGATCGCCGACATCTTCGTCATCAACAAGAGCGACCGCGAAGGCGCAGAGCGTGTGGAGCGCGAGATTCGCGCCATGCAATCGCTATCCACGCGACACGACCGCTGGACGCCTTCCATCGTGAAGACCGTGGCAACCGACGGCGTCGGCATCCAAGAGTTGGCGGAAGCAATTGCGGACTACGAGGCATATCTTAAGAAAGAGAACCTGGTCCTCAAGAAAAACGTCGAGAACTGGCAGGAACGACTGGTTGAAATGCTGCGCGATGCCATGCTGGAAAAGGCGCGCGCGCAACTCGACCGCGGCAGCTTGGAGCGTTATGCCTCCGAGATCGCCGAGCACAAGCGCGACCCGTACTCGTCTGGTGGAAGAAATTGTGCGCGGCGTCGAACGGCGGTAAAGCGGGGACGCCCAGCGCTTAATCGGCAAAGTTGTTCTGTAATAAGCGGGAAATATGGAATTCAGCATTGATCACATCGGAGTCGCCGTAAAGTCGCTGACCGCGTCGAAGTCTATCTACGAGAAGCTGGGGCTCGCCGTTTCTCCGGAAGAGACTGTCGAGCACGAGCAAGTTCGCGTGGTCATGGTGCCTGTGGGGGAAAGCCGGCTGGAACTGCTGGAGGCGACTTCGCCCGATTCCACCATCGCGAAGTTCATCGCCAAACGCGGCGAGGGCCTGCACCACGTTTGTATGCGGGTTCCGGATCTGGCGACGGCAGTGGCAAAGTTGAAGAATGAAGGCGTGCGGCTGGTTTCGAATGAGATCAAGACCGGAGCAGGCGGACATCGGTATGTGTTCGTGCATCCGCAGAGCGCAGGAGGAGTGTTGCTCGAATTGGTGGAGAGCGGCGAATGATTTGTGATTGGTAAGTTGTAATTGGCAATTTGAAAAGCTCAACACTTGCTGGTTTTCGAAATTGCCAATTACAAATTACAAATTACAAATGTTCCTCCTCGCCGTCGACACTTCGGGAAAAAATGGCAGCATCGCGCTGGCTCGTGCGCTTCCGGGTCAGAGCGAAATTGACGTGCTGGAAGTTGTGCCGCTCACCGGCGGCGCATTTTCGGCGCAGTTGGTGCCGCAGATTGCCGCGCTGCTGCAAAAACACGGACAGAGCAAACGCGATCTGGGAGCGTTCGCGGTCGTGTCCGGCCCCGGTTCGTTTACGGGACTGCGCGTAGGACTGGCTGCCATCAAAGTTCTGGCCGAAGTACTGGAGAAGCCAATCGTCTCGATTTCGCTGCTGGAAGCGGTGGCGTGCAGTGGCGCAGCGCGTGGCCGGGTCTTCGCGGCGCTTGACGCAGGTCGCGGTGACGTCTATGTCGGCGACTACGACGTCAGCCCACATGTTCACACGCACGCCCGCATGCACAGCGAACGACTCCTGAGCGGAGAAGAGTTTGTGAACGCGGCAAAGGGGAAGGCCATCGTTACGCCCGACTCCGTGCTGGCTGAGAAAATTCGCGCGGCGGGAATCGAGGTTGAGCTGATTGAGTACCCGAACGGCGGCGTGCTCGCCCAGCTTGGTTGGGAGCATTTCCAGCGTGGCGAAACGGTTCGTCCCGAGGCACTGGAAGCCAATTACCTCCGCCGTTCCGACGCCGAAATTTTCGCGAAGCCAGCGAGAGCGAGGGTGTGGTCCTTCATGCCCGTGGCAATCCGCTCGGCCGCTCTGAATGACATGCCGGCGCTTCTCGCCATCGGGCAAGGGGCGCCAACCGCAGCCCACTGGACACGAAGCAGTACCACAATTTGCTCGATAACGGATTCATTCTGGTCGCCGAAGAAGCAAGCAGCTTTGCGGATTTCGTCTGCGCGCACGCAGTCGCGGGCGAGTGGGAGATTGAAAACGTGGTCGTGGACCGGGAGTTCGCGACGGACGCGGTATCGCCGACGAGTTGGTACGAGCGCTGATTCAGCGCGCGCAAAGCGACTCGGCCTCGGCCGATTCTGCTCGAAGTCCGCGAATCGAACCTACCGGCTCGCCGCCTGTATGAAAAGCACGGTTTCCGTGAAGAAGGCCGCCGCCCCGCCTATTACAGTGATCCTCCCGAGGACGCAATTCTATATGCTCTTCGCTTCGACGGCTGACGCGAAAACCGCAAGATTCTGCACCACTTTAGGTGCAATTCCGCGTCCCCAGGCCTCCTGACCGCGGTGGAAATCCATCTATGAAATCTCATTGAACCGCTACCGATTTCTGTGCTACTTTTTAACCGTGCAGTAATAAATGAGCAGGAGGTCTGGCAAAGAATGCTGACTCCAAGAGAGCAACTCCTGACCGGTCATGTTGAGTTCCAGCGACTGGTTCAGGAGCACTCACAGTACTCCCAAAGACTGGAATCCCTCACCCAAAAGCGATACCTCACCGACGACGAAAAACTAGAGGAAGTGCGGCTGAAGAAACTGAAGCTGCGCCTGAAAGACCAGATGCAGAGTCTGGAATCGCAGGTTTATCGGCATTCTGCATAAGCTGGCAGGCCTAGATCCGCCGCGTCTGGCCGATCGGACTCGAGCTCGGGCCTGTGCGGTATAGATTGAGAGTCCAGGCAGGCAAGTCCTGCCTCCGTACCCGGCGCCTCTAAGCGCCTTTTTTTATTGCAGTTATGTAGATTGCCGCGGCCCCGCTCTATAATCATCTCAACTCCATGGTGCGTGACGGCTACTTCTATGGCGTGGGCTGTCTGCTAGCTGCAGGTTTGATCGCATGGCTGGCGGCGTGGCCCTATGCCGTCCCGTTGTTGCTGTTGGCAGCCTTCTTTCTGTGGTTCTTCCGTGATCCTGAGCGCCAGATTCCCACGCTCCCCGGCGCAGTGGTTTCTCCCGGAGACGGCAAGGTGACCGATATTTCTCTGGTGACCGCCGCCGGAGCTCCGCGGAACCGCATCAGCATCTTTCTCAGCGTCTTCGATGTGCACGTGAACCGCTCGCCGATCGCGGGCGTGATTCGTGATGTGCGCTATCAGCGTGGCAAGTTCCTCAACGCCATGTCTTCGCATTCGGCGGAGGAGAACGAACAGAACATCGTCACCGTGGAAGGCGAACGCGGTACCGTAATCTTCAAGCAGATCGCCGGCCTGATCGCGCGCCGTATCGTTTTCAATTTCAAAGTAGGAGACCATATCGCCTGTGGCGAACGAGTGGGGCTCATCAAGTTTGGCTCGCGCGTAGATGTGCTGTTCGATCGCGACGCAGCAATTCAGGTGAAGCTCGGCGACCGGGTCCAGGGCGGAGCCACGATACTTGCCTTGCTGCCGGTTACGCAGCCGGTGGTCCAGCCAATCGTAAAGGCACAGACAGTTCCTGCCGGCGTGGCCGGAGAGCGGGAGGCTGATTGAATGGAAGAGCTGACGCCGCATCGTCGTGAATCAGACTCGCGCAGCGGAAAATTGCGCAAGGGCATGTACATACTGCCGTCGCTCTTCACCACCGCGAACATCGCGGCCGGATTCTACGCGATTTTGCAGACGGTGAATGGCAAGTCCGGCGAAGCCTGGCACATGGACTTCGCCGCCATGGCCATCGGCTTTGCCGTCCTGTTCGACGGTATCGACGGCCGCATTGCGCGCATGACCCACACCGACAGCGATTTCGGCAGGGAACTCGATTCGCTCGCCGATGTAATCACCTTCGGCGTTGCCCCGGCGCTGCTGGCGTGGATGTGGGGATTTCATCTCCTGCCGCTGACCATCGCTCCTGATCTACGCCAGAAGATTACGGAGCTAGGCTCGGTGGCATGCTTCGCTTTCCTCATGGCGGGCGCGAGCCGACTGGCGCGCTTCAACATTGCGAAGAACCCGCAGCCTTCGAATCCCGGACGTCCGGGAAAGAAATACTTCGTCGGCATGCCGATTCCAGCCGGCGCGGGAGTGATTGCGGCCGTCGTTCACTACTCCTCCGGGGTGCCCGTGACTTCCTGGTGGACGGCGATGAGTTGGCTGATGATGGTCGTCGTGATCGGTTATCTGATGGTCAGCACCTGGCGCTTCTACAGCTTCAAAGACATCGATTTTCGTTCGCGCCGCCCCTTCCGCCTGATTGTGGTTTTTGGAGTGATCGGCGCGTCGATCTGGTTCTTTTCCCGTCCCGCGCTTTTCACCATCGCGATTCTATACATGGCTTCTGGCGTGCTGTGGCGCTTGCAGTGGATCTTCCGCCGTAAGTCTCCGCCCGCACCTCCAGCCTACCGGGAGGCATCTCAGACTCCATGAGTGCTGTGTCGAAAACTCCCGCTTCCAAGTCCGCCGGCTCGCAGGCCGATCTCCGTGGCACGAACCTCTATCGCGTGGCCATCGTCGGAGCGGCCTCGCTCAAGGGGAAAGAGGTCGCCGAAATTCTGCGCGAAAGAAATTTTCCTGCGGTCGATGTCCGGCTGCTCGACGATGACGAGTCTCTCGGCCGATTGGAAGCCGTCGGCGACGAGATGAACTTTATTCAGAGCATCCGCCCCGAGCAGTTCGAGCGCGTGGACTTTGCTTTCTTCGCCGCCGACTCGCGCTCCACGCGCAATAACTGGAAGGCTGCGCGCGATCTGGGCGATACCATCGTCGATCTCTCGTATGCGTTGGAAGATGAAGTGGGAGCGTCCATCCGCTCGCCTTGGATCGAGCGCCAGACTGGGCAGCCGATGGCTCCGGAGCTGCAACCCGGACCGGTAGTGGTGGCCCATCCAGCGGCCACGGTTCTGGCGCTGCTTGCCTTGCGCTGCGCCAAAGCTGGCAAAATTCAAAGCATGATCGCGACCGTCTTCGAGCCGGCATCCGAGAACGGCCAAAAAGGCATGGACGAGCTGCACGAGCAGACCGTGAATCTGCTCTCCTTCCAGGACTTGCCGAAAAATGTGTTCGACATCCAGGTGGCCTTCAATATGCTGGCGCGCTATGGGCAAAGATCAGAATTGGCGCTGGAAGCCGTTTCGCAAAGAATTCGGAAGCACTATCGAAAGATCGCCGGCGGCGCAGCCGAGCCTGCGTTGCAGGTGCTGCAAGCGCCGGTTTTCCACGGGCATGGCTTTTCGGTGTACTTCGAAATGGAGAAGCCGGTCACCCTCGCAGATTTCTCGCAGGCTCTGGCCGGGGAACATGTTGTCGTCAGCGGCAGTCCCGAAGACACGCCCACCAACGTGAGCGCCGCTGGGCAGGGAGACATCCTGGTCTCACTAACCGGTGATGCCAATCACAAGAGCGGTATGTGGCTTTGGGCAACGACTGACAATCTGCGCGTCGCTGCCTTGACCGCGGTGGAATGCGCCGAGTCCATGACCGCATCGCGGCCGCGAGGTCAGATCCAGTGATCTTCGGTCTAACGACTCGCCAAATTACGAATCGCCAAATAACGACTCGCTGCAAGACTACTTGCTGGATGACCGCTGTGGCGCTCGGCGTGGGCCTCGTCGCAAGCGGCTGTGGCTACCACACCGTGGGAAGTCAGGTGCAACTGCCGCAGAATATTCACAGCATCGCGATTCCCGGCTTCGTGAGTCACAGCCAGACGTTTCGCATCGAGCAATTGCTGACCGACGCCGTCGTCCGCGAATTCAATGCTCGCACGCAGTACCATGTAGTCCATGAAGCAAACGGCGATGCGGATGCGGTTTTAAAGGCGACAGTTCTATCGGCGACGGCCACGCCGCTGGTTTACGACTCCACCACCGGACGCGCCATCAACGCCCTGATCACGGTGAGCATACAAGTGACCCTCACCGACCGGCAGGGCAAGGTGCTCTTCGAAAATCCTTCTTATCTGTTTCACGAGCAATACGAAATATCGAGCGATCTCGCCAGTTTTTTTGAGGAGGACTCACCGGCCGTCGATCGCCTCTCGCGGGATTTCGCGCACACCCTGGTGGCCAATATCCTGGAGGCTTATTAAAATGCGCGCCTTCGGCCAGGCCGACCGCTTTTTCTCCGAACTCGAGTCGCGCAAGCTCAAACCTGCCTACGTGCTGGTCGGCGACGAAGCCTTCTTTCGCAAGCGCTGCCGCGACGCCATTCTTGAATATCTCGTGGCGCCCGACTCGCGCGACTTCGGTCTGTTTGAATTCGATCTGGGTGAAACCTCGCTCAACGAAGTTCTGGATCGCGCCCGCACGCCCTCGCTGATGGCCCCATTTCAAGTATTCTTCGTCCGCGGAGTGAAGTCTCTGTTCGGCCGCGGCTCGAACGACGAAAAAATCGGAGCCATCGCCGCCTACTGCAAGAATCCCAATCCCGACGCGCTCGTGGTTTTCGTAGCCGACCATATCAGCATTCCCGCCGACGCCCGCCGCATGGAGATGACCGACAAAGATCGCTACCAGAAGATCCGCGAAGACCTGGGCCCGTTCTGCGGCATCGTCGAATTATCTCGCGTGGAGGAGGGCGAGGCCGTCCGCTGGATTGGCGAATATTGCGCCACCCGCGCCGTCAAGATGGACGCCGACGGCGCCCGCGAGTTGGTGGACGCGCTCGGCGGCGACATGATGATGGTCTCGAACGAGTTGGAGAAGCTGATTCTCTACGTCGGCGAAAAGAAAAAAATCACGCTCGGCGATGTCGAGACCATGGTGCTGGCTGCAAAGCAGCGTTCGTTATACGAACTGACCGACGCGATTTCCTCGAAAGACCGCACACGCGCCCTCGAAATCCTCGACAGCCTGCTATCGACCGGCGACGGCGAAGATGCCGCCATTGGACATCTCTACATGCTGGCCAAGACTTTTCGCCAGATGCTCGTGATCCTCGAGCGCAACGTGCGCGACCAGCGCATGTTCTGGGCAGCACTGTGGCAGGGCTTCCGCGTGCCTCCGTTTGCCGCCGACGATATCATCCGGCAGGCGCGGCGCTACAAATCGAAACGCGAACTGACACGCGCGATTCGCCTGGTGGCGAAAGCTGATCTGGCGCTGCGTTCGAATCCTCCCGGCAAACGCTTGGTTCTGGAAAAGCTGGTTCTGGATCTAGCCAGCGAACCCAAGCCCGAAACTGCGGGCGGATGGATGCAGGAACAACTGCCGGTATAGCGTCGGCGTTTCGGGCGCCAGACATGGACGTTGAAGCCTATCTGCGGCGGATCAACTACCAAGGGTCGCTGAAGCCGAGCATTGAAAGTCTTCGCGCCCTCCATGGCGCGCACCTGTTCGCCGTCCCCTTCGAGAATCTCGACATCCACCTCGGACGGAAAATCACCTGCGACGAAAGCCGAATTCTCCACAAGATCCTGAATGAACATCGTGGCGGTTTCTGCTACGAACTAAACGGAGCCTTTGCCGCCCTGCTGCGAGCGCTTGGATTTCAACTGACCTTGCTCTCAGCCCGCGTCGCTCGCCCGGATGGCAGCTATGGTCCGGAGTTCGACCACCTTGCGTTGCGTGTCGATCTCGGGGAACCATGGCTGGCCGATGTCGGCTTTGGCGATTGCTTCCTGGAACCATTACGCCTCGAATCGCGCGCAGATCAGCCGCAAAACGGGCGGCATATCGCCTGACTTCCAGTACGGAATCCGCCGCAGCGCTCACCCTCGCAGGTCATGGCCGAGGGCAAGTGGAAAACCGAATACGCGTTCACCCTGCAGCCGCGTGAACTCTCCGACTTTGCGGCGATGTGCCACTATCACCAGACCTCGCCCGAGTCGTATTTCACGCGCCAGCAAATCTGCTCGATGGCCACTCCTACGGGCCGAATTACTTTGTCAGACAATAAGTCGATTGAGACGCGCGAAGGCTCACGACAGGAACGATTGCTTAACGGAGACCCGCGTTTGCAAGAAAAAGAATGGCGCGCGAAATTGCGCGAGCTATTTGGAGTCGTCCTGCCGTCACCGTAGTCGTAAACCGTAGTCGTAACCATAGCCGTGTCCTAACGATTCCTTCGAAGAAAGCCGCAATCAGTTAAACTGAACAGGTAAACTGAATGAGCGTGCTTTTCTTCTTTTCCCGGCGTCACCCCGTTCTGACTGCGATCCTCCTGCTGGTTCTCGCCCAGCTTTGTCTGCTAGAGGTTTGTCTGGCAGACACCGCGACCGCGACTTCGACCGTATACCGTCCACCCGACCCGCTGAACCAGTCCGCCTTCGACCACTACTACAACCTCGACTACGACGCGGCCATCCAGGATTTCGAGAAGATCCTGTCGCGCCATCCCAACGATCCGTTCGCCGTGAATCACCTGCTCTCGGCGGTTCAGGTGCGCGAGTTGTATCGTATGGGCGCGATGAATACCGGCGATTACTCGAACGACAACTTCATCGGCACCGCGCATCGTCCCGCCGATCCAGCACAGAAAGAACGCATCAAGCAACTCGTAAAGCAAGCTGAAAAATTGGAAGAGGCCGAACTCGCGCGCGATCCGGGAGACGTGGACGCGCTCTATGCCCGCGGCGTTACGCGCGGCCAGTTTGCGCTCTACACTGCGCTCATTGAGCGCGCCTGGTTTTCCGCTCTGCGCAATGCCGTGGGGGCGCGCCAGGATCACCAGGAGGTCCTCGAGTTAGATCCGGGCTACACCGACGCCAAGCTGGTGGTGGGAGCACACAACTACGTGATGGGAAACCTGTCGCTGACGGTAAGGATCGCCGTCGCTATGGTCGGATTGACCGGAAGCAAAGAAAAGGGACTCCAGTATCTGAACGATGCCTACTACGGCAACGGCGAAACCAGTGTGGACGCCGGGATCGTCCTCATGGTTTTTCTGCGCCGCGAACACCGCTACGGCGAGGCTTTGCAGATCGCGGACGCGATCGCTCCACGCTTCCCGCGCAATTATCTTCTGCCGCTCGAAGAAGCGAATCTGCTGCGGGCGTCCGGCAAGAACGATGAAGCCGAGCAACAATATCGTCAGGTCTGGCAGAACGGGCGCAACGGAAAATATGGCAGCTTGCATTATGAAATCGCTGCGGTCGGCTGGGCGACCTGTTGCGCAGCGAGAAAAAATATGAGGCCGCCGCCGCGGCCTACGAGCTGGTGAACGGAGTTACGGGCGCCGATCCGGAAGTGCTGCAGAAAGCGAACCTGGGAGCGGGCGAGATGTATGACCAGCTCCAGAAGCGCGATTTGGCAGTGAAGAAATATGAGGCGGTGGTCGCCGCCAACTCGGGCAACGCCGAAGCCGACAAGGCGCGCAAGCTAATGAAAGACGCTTACCGGGAGTAAGGCTTTTAGCCATTAGCGCTTAGGCTGTAGCTAAGAGCCAAGAGCCAAAGGCCAGCAGCCGATCCTGGAACTTTTGCCCCGCAATTGTCGTATCCTAAGCAGGGGGACAACCATGTACTGCAACGCTTGCGGCAAAACCATCGCTGAGGACGGCCGTTTCTGCTCCTATTGCGGCAACGTGGTCGGGATTCCGCCGACGCCCAAGAAATTGATGCGCTTACGCTCGGATAGGAAGATCGCAGGCGTTTGCTCCGGGCTGGCTCACTACCTTGATCTTGACGTATCGCTGGTCCGCATCCTCTGGTTCTTCATCACGCTCGCTTGCGGAATCGTTCCGGGGCTGGTGGCCTATGTGCTCGGATGGATCATCATCCCCGAAGAGCCGTTCCTGCTGCCGGTTGCGCGGCGCAACAGGCGGTAACAAGCTAGTCTCGACTCCAGCGCTGGAGAACGGGCGTTTCGTTGCGTCCGGCGGTCGGCGCTCCGCCGGCTGACGCCGGCAAACTTGTCGCCGCCCGTAGCGTCGTCTCTCTGCTAGAATTCCTGCGTCATGATGGAAGCCTTCCTCGTTCCCGAAAGAACGGTTGTCAACGCCAAGGGAGACGGCACCACACTCGATGTGAGCCGCGCCGAGGGCCGAATTTTTCTCCTCACGCTCGCCATCACCAACATCATCGAGCAGGAGTCGCTCGACGTGAGCATTTTCGGATCGGCGGACGGTGCGACCTGGGACGCCAAGCCAGTCGTGGCTTTTCCGCAGAAGTTTTATTGCGAGGAAAGTCCGTTGCTGCTCAACCTGACGGCCCATCCCGAGATCAAGTTCATCCGCGCCCATTGGCAAGTAGGCCGCTGGGGACGCGGCTCGGAAACACCCATGTTCGAGTTCCATGTCACGCTGCGGGAAGTTCCGCAGGAAATCCTCGCGGAAGCCGCCGGGCGCGTGCGCGCGTGTAGGCTAGGTCGCGGCTATTCGGGGGGAGTCCCTTGTCCTTTGTAAGGACAGAATCATCACAAAAGCACAGTTCACCAATCACAGACTTCTTTTTCTATTTGGAGTGCAATGGTGTACCAGGAGAGAACGCCAATGGCATTTCAACTCGCACCATCTCGACACGAACGCCGCAAGTCGCGCCGCAAAATCAAACGAGCAGAGAAAAACGCCAACTTGATCGTGATCAATATCAATGAAGAGTGCCAGATCTGCAAATCAACCGCCATACCAGTCGCCTGCTCGAAATGCTATACGCTACTCTGCGGAGAGTGTATTGAAGACTTCCATGGAAAACCGGTTTGCAGCCTCTGTCGCGACGAACTGGAGAAGCCAAAGCGTCTCGCCAAGGTTCTGATGTTCCCCGCTCGACCGCTTCCCGCCCGGCGGAGCGCGGTGACTACCCAACGGCGCCGGGCACTATCATAGCGTCGCTTCTTCAGAGGAGTGCAAGTAAAGAACTTTAGGAGTGCCAGCCACGCGCCGCCAGCGTCATTTCTTCAGATGCTGCACTCATGCCTTGCCCACCAAGTTGACGGGTCTCCACTATATTTAGAACTGATGGTATCCAGCTCGAATGTCATCGTCCGTCCGGCGCGCGCGGTGCAGGGAGTCGTTCGCATTCCCGGCGACAAGTCCATCTCGCACCGCTACGCCATGCTGGCAGCGATTGCGGAAGGCACGAGCCGTTTCCAGAATTTTTCAGCGGCGCGTGATTGCGCCAGCACACTCGATTGTGTGAAGAAGCTCGGCTGCGAGTGGACGCACTCGAAAGACGACAAGAGCGAGGTCGTTGAAGTGCGAGGCGTAGGACTGCGGCTGCATGCTCCGGCAGAAGTCGCTCGATTGCGGGAACTCCGGCTCGACCATGCGCATGTTGAGTGGAATTCTCGCCGGCCAGCCATTCTCGAGCGAACTGTGCGGAGATGAGTCGCTCTCGCGGCGGCCGATGGCGCGCATCATGACGCCTCTTTCCGAGATGGGAGCGAAGATCGAGGCCACCGACGGCGGACGCCCTCCGCTCAAAATTCACGGTGGACCGCTCAAGGCGATCCACTACAAGCCGGAAGTGGCCAGTGCGCAGGTGAAATCGTGCGTGCTCTTTGCCGGGCTGTTTGCCGCCGGCGAGACAGTGGTCGAAGAGCCCATCCGCACGCGCGATCATGGCGAAATTGCGCTCCGGGCTTTTGGAGCGGAAGTCGAGCGAAGAGGGAATGCGTCGCGGGTTTTGGGCGGACAGCGACTGCGCGCGATCGAGGCGCATGTGCCAGGCGATCTTTCGAGTGCCGCGTTTTTCTTGTGTGCGGCGGCGCTATTTCCCGGATCCCAAATCACATTGCCCGGAATTCTGATGAATCCGACGCGGGCGCGCCTGCTCGATATCCTGCTGCAGATGGGCTTGAAGGTTTCGGTCGCGCATCTGGAGGAGCACCAAGGCGAACTGATAGGCACGATTGAAGCGCGTGGAGCGGCGTGGAAGGGAGCGGTAATCGCTGGCGCCGATACGGCGGCATTGATTGACGAGATTCCGGTGCTGGCGGCGGTGGCGCCATACTCCGAGGGAGGCCTTGAAGTTCGCGATGCCAAAGAGTTGCGGGTGAAGGAGTCGGACCGCATAACCGCAGTCGCCGCCAATCTGCGGAAAATGG
Organism: uncultured Acidobacteriaceae bacterium; assembly: GCA_963826845.1. Lineage (GTDB taxonomy): Bacteria > Acidobacteriota > Terriglobia > Terriglobales > Acidobacteriaceae > Acidiflorens. The sequence continues at coordinate 69,499 of CAWGYS010000005.1, read as the reverse complement.
GCGCGGAGGTCGAAGAACGTCCCGACGGAATGCGCATTCCCGGTGGCCAGCATCTGCACGGCGCCGAGCTTATTTCGTTTGGCGATCACCGCATTGCCATGGCGTTCGCCGTGGCAGCGTTGCGAGCCGAAGGCGAGACAACGATTCGTGGCGCGGACACGGCGGGAGTGTCGTACCCTGTGTTTTTCGAGGAGTTACACATGGTGACTGCCGGCTAGCCCCCAGCAGTCAGGCCACCCAAAAATAACTGTTGCATGCATTGCCATCAGTGATATCATTGAAAGCATGGCAGCCATTACCATTCGGCAACTCGACGAGAACACCAAAAGCCGCTTGCGGATCCGAGCTGCCCATCATGGACGTTCGATGGAGGAAGAGGCTCCGGGAGATTTTGCGGAGCGGCTCTCGGCGCTGCGACCCCTGTAAAGGGAAACTTGGCGGAGAGGATACGGCAGCGGTTTGCGCCGTTTGGCGGGGTGGAACTGAAATTGCCACGACGCGATCCGATCCGTAAACCTCCCGATTTTAGCCGAGGATCGATCCGGCAACGATCGATCCGGCAAATGATCATCCTGGATACGAACGTGCTCTCGGAGTTGATGAGGCCCAAACCGTCCGCGAGTGTGCTCGCTTGGATTGCAAAGCAGCCAGAGACAGAACTCTTTACGACCTCGATAACCGAGGCCGAGATTTTCTATGGGATTGAAGTGTTGCCCAGGGGCAAGCGCCGCGAGCATCTGACAACGGCGGCCGAAGCCATGTTTACGGAAGACTTCTCGGGCCGAGTTTATGGTTTTGACAGCATAGCAGCGCGGGCTTTTTCCAGAGATAGCGTCAAGTCGGCGCACTAGCGGCAGGCCCATCAGCCATCCGGACGCGCAAATCGCCGCCATTGCGAAAACGAAACGGGCCCGAGTCGCAACTCGCGATGTCAAAGGCTTCGAGCAATGTGGGGTCGATGTTGTTGACCCGTGGAACGAATAGTGAACTGGAAAGTGAACTGGAACAGGGCGTGAATCGATGACCGCTGACAAGCCCCAATCTCCCGACGAACGCCTACAGCAGGAATTCAATCGCTGGGCCGACGATGGCGAAGGCGCGAAGATGGAGCGCCATCATCTCGACATCACCGAGAAAACCATGCGCCGCATGGATCTGCGTCCCGGCGAGCGCATTTTGGATCTCGGATGCGGATCGGGCTGGGCAACGCGCTTGCTGGCGCGTCTCGTAGGCGAAGATCCGCAGGGTTTTGGCCAGGTGGTCGGAGTCGATATTTCCGACGAGATGGTCCGCCACGCGCGCGTCGCTTCGAAGGAATTCGACAACGTGATGTTCGTGGTGGGGTCGGCGGCGCAAATTCCCTGGGAAGAGAACTTTTTTGACAAGGTGCTTTCCGTGGAATCGTTTTATTACTATCCCGACCAGGACCGCGCGCTGGCCGAACTTTTCCGCGTCATGGCGCCGCATGGACGTCTGTTCATTTTAATTAACCTCTACAAGGATAATCCGTATTCGCTGCAATGGGTGCCGAAGCTGAAGGTGCCGGTGCATGTTCGCTCGGCGGCGGAATATGTCGAACTGCTGAAGCAGCACGCTTTCGCTAATGTGGAGTATGCGCAGATTCCCGACGATACGCCCACGCCCGACAACTACCAGACGACCTCGTTCCATTCGCTCGACGACCTGAAGGCCTTCAAACGCGTCGGTGCGCTGCTGCTGATGGCGTCAAAGCCAGACTTCCGCAATCCAGCGCCGGGGTACACGATTTACTAGCCGCAAGCTACGGTCTGCGATATCGAGCAAAACATCGGGCGCGCGCCATGGCTTTTGGTGTTGCTCGCTCGCAGCTCGAAGCCCGCAGCCAGAGCGCGACCGGAAATCGCTCCCCGAGCGTATGATCTTGGGTTATCCTGTAGCGAACGAGGCCCCATGAGCTGGCTCCAGAACAAGTTCGAAAAGAATTTCATGATCTCGACGGTGGACTACGTCTTCAACTGGGCGCGCAAGTCGGCGCTCTGGCCGATGACGTTCGGCCTGGCGTGCTGCGCCATCGAGATGATCGCGTCCTCCACCGCGCGCTTCGATATCGCGCGCTTCGGGTCGGAGGTATTTCGCCCTAGCCCCAGGCAGTCCGACCTGATGATCGTCTCCGGCACGGTGACGTTGAAGATGGCGCCAGTGGTGAAGAGAATCTACGAACAGATGCCCGAGCCGAAGTGGGTGATCTCGATGGGCGCGTGCTCCTCGGTGGGCGGCCCGTTCAATACCTATGCCGTGTTGCAGGGCGTGGATCGAGTCGTCCCGGTGGATGTCTACGTGATCGGCTGCCCGCCGCGTCCGGAGAATTTGTTCTACGCGCTGCTCAAGCTGCAAGACAAAATCGACACCATGACGCTAGCCAAGCGTCCCACCGAAGTACGCCTCGAAGAGCGAATGATGGAGAACTTCAAGCGCCAGGTCATGGTAGCCCAGACGATGGAACCAAAATGACTACGCTTAGCTTCTATACCTCGAATTGTCATCTTGATTCAATTGTCGCGTTAATCAAATTTGTCATCCTGGCGAAGCCGAAGACCTGTGTCGCCCCAGTGCGACAAAATCTGGTTCTATTGCCCATCCATCGCTGCGCGACTCGGTAACTAGTTTCGGCCGCCATTAGACTCGATAAAATCACTCGCAACGACCAATGTCCAGGTCACTGCATCGCTCGTTCATGTCTTCATTTTCTTTTCGCGCTGCTCGCCGCGACCGCCCCCTCCTCAAATCCGCAGGAAGCAGCCCGCCTCAACAACATTGGCGTCGCCTACATGAACCAGCAGCTCTTCGAAAAAGCGCTGAAGGCGTTCGAAGAAGCGGCGGCCGATGATCCAGCGTTAGAAGTGAGCACCGTCAATCGCGGAGTGGCGCTGCTCAACCTGCAGCGTCTCGAAGAAGCGAAGGCGCTGCTGGAAAAAGCCGTCAAAGACAATCCCAAAGACGCCCACGCCTGGTACAACCTCGGCCTCTATTACAAGAACTCCGCCGACGCGAGCGCTGCCGTCGATGCATTCCGCCACGTGACAGAAATTGATCGCGAACGACGCCGACACCTGGTACTTCCTCGGATCAACCTACGCCCAGCTCAAGCAATTTCCAGAAGCGATTGCTGCCTTCGAGCACGCACTGAAGCTCGATCCGCACCACGCCTCCGCCCAGTTCGGACTGGCGCGAGCCTACCAGCAATCCGGCCAAGCCGATCCCGCCCACGAAGCGATGAAGAAATTCCAGTACATCACGCAGAACAAGCTGGGCGCGCCCATCAGCCTGGCCTATGGCGAGCAGGGAAAATATTCGCGAGCGGAAGAATCGCCGATGGCGGTGGAGAAAGTCCCGCCACAGATTCCGGTGAAGTTTGTGGATGTGACGGAGGAAGCGGGACTGCCCACGAAGGGAAGATTCGGCCGCTTGTTTCATTGATTATGACAATGACGGCAGAATAGATCTGTTCCTCGGAAGTGGAGGAGCGCTCGGCGGATCGGCTCTTTTCCACAACCTCGGGGACGGCAAGTTCGAGGATGTGACCGCCAAAGCGGGCCTCGACCCGAAGGCCCACGCGATCATGTGCACTTCCGGCGATTATGACAACGATGGATTCGCCGATCTTGTGGCGAGCGATGGAAAAGAAGTCTTGCTGTGGCACAACGAGCGGAACGGAACGTTCAAAGATGTAACCGACGTAGCGGGCCTCACGCGTCAAGGCTTCGCGATCGGCCTTGCGTTTGTGGACTATGACCATGACGGGGATCTCGATCTCTTCGTCGGAGGAAACACTGCTCTCTTGCGCAACAACGGTAATGGCACGTTCACTGCGGTTACCCTGGAAACAGGATTTGCGAGAGAGGGAGTAATCAAGTGCAGCGGCAACGCGCTTGGCTCAGACTTCAACAATGACCGCGCTGTAGATCTAGTTGTGACATGTCCCGCCGATACGCCTTCGATTTACCTGAACCCGCGCGAGGGTAAATTTCTGGGGATGCCTTGCGGGCTCAAATATTCCCAAATTTGTTCAAGGCGTCACGGCACTCGACTATGACCATGACGGATGGATGGATTTGGCATTCACAAGCACGAGCGAACCCACTCTTACACTCTGGCACAACAACCACGGCAAATCTTTTGACCAAGTGAAACTTCCCGAAACTGGTTGGGTCCGTGCCTACGGCGTCGCCGCCATCGACTACGACAACGACGGCTGGGTAGATCTCGTCGCGGTCGGCGAGACGAAAGAAGGCAAAGGCGAAGTCCGCCTCTTCCGCAATCTCGGCCCCGATGGCTGGAAAGATGTCACCGTCGAAACCGGACTCGACAAAATTCAGCTCAAAGAGCCGCGCGCCATCATTACCGGAGACTACGACAACGACGGAGCCGTCGATCTGCTGATCACGCAAAACCACGGCCCTGCGGTTCTGCTTCGCAATGAAGGCGGAAACAAGAACAACTCGCTGCGCCTCGCGCTCAAGGGACTGAACGACAACAAGAGCGCCATCGGCACGAAAGTTGAAGTTTTCTCCGACGGCATTCGCCAGAAATTCGAAGTCTACGGATCGTCCGGCTACCTCGGACAGAACTCGCCCTACCTGACCATCGGCCTCGGCCAAGCCAAAGAAGCCGATGTTGTCCGCATGTTGTGGCCGACCGGCGTTCTGCAAGATGAAATCGGAGTCGCCGCCAACAAGCTGCAGCACATTACCGAGCTCGACCGCCGCGGCAGTTCGTGTCCCACGCTTTTTGCCTGGGATGGCATGCACTACGAACTAGTCGGCGACATGCTCGGCGCGGGCGTTGTTGGGCACTGGATCGCAGCGAGCGGGAACAAAATCGAGCGCGATATTCCGCGTCCCACCGAGACCATCAAACTCGACCGCAGCTCGCTGCGCGAAAAAGATGGCAAGCTGAGTTTCCGCTTCATGGAGCCGCTGGAAGAATCGGTCTACCTCGATCAAGTGAAATTGCTGGCCGTCGATCATCCCGCCGATCTCGACGTCTATCCCAACGAATATTTCGCCAGCAATCCGCCCTACCCGCCGTTCAAGGTCGTGTTCAGCAACAATAAAGACGCGCGCCCGCCCGCAGGTGCGTGGGACGAGCACGGCCACAATGTGCTGCCCGACCTGCTGGCGCATCGTTATTTCGGCGATTTCAAAGTGCTTCCGTTCATGGGATTCACCGAGCCGCACTCGCTCGTTCTCGATCTAGGCGAGCCGTATCGCGGCGGTCCACTCTGGCTGCTGATGCATGGCGAAATCGAATACTACTCGGCGACCAGCATGTACGCTGCCGATCAAGCGCACCTGCGCCCGGTTGCGCCATATGTCGAAGCGCTGGTTCGACCGACAATAACGCGAAAGAAAAATGGGTCCGCGTCATAGATGACATGGGATTTCCCCGCCGGCGGCGCACGCACCATGACCGCCGATCTTACCGGACAAACTTCCGCCGGGCACGCAGCGCATTCGCATCACGACGAATCTGCAAATTTACTGGGACAACATCCTGATCAGCCGAACCGATCAGGATAATAGCCAGAGTCAGAGCGCCCGTCTGACCCCGGTTCCGCTGGCGCGCGCCGAACTGAATTTCCACGGATTCCCGCTGAAGATCGAAGACCAGCCACCGGGCAACGTGAAATATATTTACGAAAAAGCCAGCGCCACCGGCCCCTACACGCGTCCGGCTGGAGCATACACGCGCTATGGCGATGTGCGCCCGCTACTCGATTCGATCGACGATAAGTTTGTCGTCTTCGGGTCGGGCGACGAAGTCGCGCTCGATTTCGATCCGGCGAAGCTGCCAGCGTTGCCCCGCGGCTGGGTGCGCGATTATTTCTTCGTCGCCAACGGATACGAAAAAGATATGGACTTCTACGCCTACCGCGGCGATACGGTTGACCCTCTGCCCTTCCGCGACATGCGGATGTATCCCTATCCCGACCAATCGTTTCCATCCGACCCAGAGCACCTGAATTACTTGCTCGAATACAACACGCGCTTTATGTCGGGGAACGAAGCCCGCGGATATTCTTTCGACTATCCCAAGTAAATGTCATCTTGAGCGAAGCAGACCGTTCGCGAAGCGAATGGCCTGCGCAGTCGAAAGACCCCTACTCCACTACTCTGCTGGCCCACTGCGCACCCCGCAAACACAAACAGTCCCGCTCGGCGTTACAATCACTCCTGCATGCGGTCCCGCGGAAGCGCGCTATTACTGTCATTACTCGTCTTCACCGCCCTGCTCCCAGCCCAGCCGCCCTCCGCCAAAAGTTCGTCATCTCAATCCGCCAGAAAATTACCGCCGACTGCCCCCGTCCCAGTCTTTCGTGACATCGCAGCCCAGGCCGGCCTGAACCGCCTCTCACATTTCGTCGCGCGAAAAATACTACGTCATCGAATCCATGAGCGGCGGCGTGGGGCTGTTCGATTGCGACAATGACGGCAAACTCGACATCGTGATGGTGAATGGCTCGACCGTCGATCGCTACAAGCAGGGCGGCGATCTTCTCGTCACCCTCTGGCATCAAGATGCGGACCTGAAGTTCACCGACATCACCGAGAAAGCCGGACTCACGCGCAAAGGCTGGGGCATGGGCGTTGCCGTCGCCGACTTCGACAACGATGGCAATCTCGATCTCTTCGTCACCGGTTACGGCGGCAACGCGCTCTACCGCAACAAAGGCAATTGCAATTTTGAAGACGTGACCGACAAGGCTGGAGTGCGCGGTGGCGGCTTCTCCACCGGCGCGGCCTGGGCCGACTACGATCGCGACGGCAACGTCGATCTGTTCGTCTCGCGATACGTTCACGTGGATATCAACGACCTGCCCGCTTTCGGCTCGACCAAGTTCTGCCAGTTCAAAGGTGCGCCCGTGCAATGCGGACCGTGGGGAATGGAAGGCGAGACCGATCTTCTTTACCACAACCGCGGCGATGGCACGTTCGAAGAAGTCTCGAAGAAAGCCGGAGTAGACGATCCCGAAAAATATTACGGACTGGGCGCGACCTGGGGCGACTATGACAACGACGGCTGGCCCGATCTTTTCGTCGCCGATGATGCCACTCCCAATCATCTCTATCACAATAATCACGATGGAACGTTCAGCGATGAGGCCATGGTCGCGGGCATTGCGCTCAACAGTGAAGGGCAGGCGCTAGGTTCCATGGGCGTGACCTGGGGCGACTACGATCACAGCGGACGCCTCTCCATGTTCATCACCGAGTTTGCCGATCAGCCCAACACGCTTTATCGCAACCTGGGTTCCAGCAAATCGGGCGCTGCGGGATTCGAAGATTCCGCCATGTCATCGCGTCTCGGCCAGCCAAGTTTGCCGCTGGTCGGATGGGGCACAACGTTCTTCGATATGGACAATGACGGCTGGCTCGATCTGTTCGTGGCTAACGGGCACGTCTATCCCCAAATGGACGCGGTGAAGGGAAGCGCCGCCTACGCCGAACCCATGCTGTTGCATCGCAACCTTCGCAACGGAACGTTTGAAGAAGTTTCGAAGTCGGCGGGACTAGCCGACATGCCGCTGAAATCCAGACGAGGCGCGGCTTTCGGCGACATCGCCAACAATGGCAACATTGATATCGTTGTGCTCAACGTAGGTGAGCCGCCATCGTTGCTGCTCAACACCAACAAAATCACGAACCATCGTGTGCTCTTCCGTCTGGTTGGAACAAAAAGCAACCGTGCTGCGATCGGCGCGCGCGTTACCATTCACGCCGAAGGAATGACGCAGTTCGACGAAGTTCGCAGCGGCGGAAGTTACCTTTCGCAGAACGATCTGCGCCTTCATTTCGGCCTGGGATCGGCCACAAAAATCGACTCGGTCGAAGTGCGCTGGCCAACCGGCCAAACGGAAAGCTTCAAAGACGTAGCCGCGGATAAGATCTTCTCAATTACGGAAGGGCAGGGAATTAAAGAAACGGCAGCTTTGCCCGCCCCGGAATCGATTTCTCTCTAACAGAGGGTAAAAGGGATAGGAGTCAAAAACGCCTTCCGCGCTTCATGACCATGACTCACGCTCCGTGCAGTTTCGCCGACTGTTAAGTTCGCTGAAGCTTTTCTATAATCGTTTTAATACAGGTGTTTTTTCGTTGACAGAATATCCCTTCCGTATAGAATTCGAGAGGATTTTGTGGAACTGCGGCAGGAGAGCACTACCTGCGATCCCGTAAGCCACGAACATCCCTTCCCCCGAACCCCGTTATCTCCGTAGGATAATGGGGTTTTGTTTTTAGAAACATGTCTTTAGAAACAGAAGATGAGCTCGACCGCCAACCCGCCGACCAACGCTCCCCGCCTCAGACGCTCGCTCACGCTGTGGGACCTGATCATGTACGGCATCATCGTGATTCAGCCGACCGCGCCCATGCCCGCCTACGGAGTCTTCAGCGACGCCGGCCAGGGCCATGTGGTCACTTCCATTCTGATCGCGATGGTAGCCATGGTCTTTACGGCCATGAGCTACGGACGCATGGCGCGCGTGTATCCGAGCGCGGGCTCGGCCTATACCTACGTGGGCCGCGAGCTGCATCCATCCCTCGGCTATGTCACGGGATGGAGCATGACCATGGACTACATTCTGAATCCGCTGATCTGCACCATCTGGTGCGCCAAGGCGATGGCTGATCTGTTAAGCGGAACCCCCTTTCAGATCCCTTATCCCGGCCTGATCTGGCCGCTATTCTTCGCCGTCTTGTTTACCGCGCTCAACCTGCGCGGCGTCCAGACCTCGGCGCGCATCAACAACACTCTGTGCGCCATTATGGGCGCAGTCATCCTGGCGTTTTTCTGGTACACGATCCGCTTCATCTTCCATCTGCCGCAATTTCCGGAAGCCTTCTTCCTGCGCCCGTTCTATAACCCAGAAACCTTCACCGTGAACCGCGTGTTTCATGGCACCTCGGTGGCTGTGCTGACCTACATTGGCTTTGACGGCATTTCGACGTTGTCGGAAGAAGTGGACAATCCCAAACGCAACATTTTTCTAGCGACGGTGCTGGTCTGCGTGATTACGGGATTCCTGGCGGCCGCGGAAGTATACGGCGCGCAATTGTTGAGTTTGCAACATTTTGGAAGGGACTTTGGTGTCTTCCAGCAATTTGGAGATGAGAACGTATTCAGCCACGTCGCCGGCATCGCCGGTGGCCCGTTGATGACCAAGGCGATCAGTATCACGCTTCTGATTGCCACCGTCGGTTCCGGCATGGGATCGCAACTCGGCGCGGCGCGGCTGCTTTACGGCATGGGACGCAGCGACGCCATTCCGAAAAGGTTTTTTGGGGCGATCCATCCCCGGACTCACATTCCCGCCAACAACGTAGTTTTCGTGGGCGTGATTGCGCTGATTGGGGCTTTCCTCATCACCTATGACAACGGTGCGGAGTTACTCAACTTCGGCGCGCTGATCGCTTTTATGGGAGTCAATCTGGCCGCGCTGACCCACTACTACATTAGGGGGAACGACCGAACCGTGGGGCAATTGATCCCGCCGGTTCTGGGCTTTCTCATCTGCCTCTTCATTTGGATACATCTGTCGAATCTGGCGCTGATCGTCGGTTCCATCTGGATGGCCGCGGGAATCGCCTACGGTGCCGTGAAGACACGCGGCTTCCGCGGAGACCTGGTGAACTTCGATATTCCAGCGGAAGAAGAATAGAAGGTCAGAGGTAAGAGGTCAGATCGCAAAGGTAAAAACTCGGAGACTACACCTCTGCAATCTGACCTCTAACCTCTGACCTCCCCTACTCCACGTTCCAACCGCTGATTTCGACCTCGGGCGTCGCCGTTCCCAACGCCGCTGGCGCGATAGCGTTGCGCGTGATCTCCCGCTTTTCGCCGGGCAATAGCGAGACGTAATTGTCCTGCCAGACAACCGGCAGAATTTCCTCGCCGCCTTTCCCCTTGTCGAGTTTCAAGCGCACAAAAAACGCCACGGACTTGCTGGGGTTTTCGATCGTGACATGAGTTATCGCGTCGTTCGCCACCTGCTCCGTGTGGCTCGAAACATTCAGTTTTACCTTGGGCAACTGCGCGAGCGAAGTGTAGTCCGCATACGACTTGGTTGGAGTCGTATACCAGTTCGACTTCGCCCAATCGAGCGTCTCCGGCTTCGTCGAGAGCCAATAGAAGTTCGATCCGACCAGCTTGCCGCCGCCATCCGTGACGCGAAGGTCGAGGAAGTACGTCGGAGACAATCCCGCGATCTTCGGCAGCTCAAACGCCTTGGCAGTGCTGTCGGCCGGAGCATTAAGCGAAATCTCTTTGGAAAACTTCTGCGTTCCATCCAGATTGAACACCCGCGCCGTCAGCTTCAATCCCTTGGCATCCACATATTGGCTGCTCACCAGCCACACCGAGTGATCGTCGTATCCATAAACCGGGTCGAGCGGTTGCATCCCTTTCTTCGCGCCAAAATATCCTCCGCCCGGACGCAAATAGTAGTCGTAGAGATGCCAGATCATGGAAGGCCAGCCGTTATTCAGCATCCACTGGATCACGCCCGTCGAAGCGTACTTGTTGCGGCTGTAAGCCTCGAACATCGCGCGCACGCCTTCGTAGGTCATGAGTTGCGATTTGTAAGTAAACTCCGGCGCGCTGTGCGCTTCCCCATACCGTGCATTCAGAGCGTCGCTGAACACCCGTATGGTTTTGAATGCCCCGCCGCCCGCATGAAAATTCCAATACTCATCGATTGGCCAAAGATGGTCTTTCGGGATCATCCGTTCGACGCTCTCGATCGGTGGAACCGCCGGTCCCATGCTGGTTTCGGTATTAAAGCCGTAAGCGCCGCCGCACTCCCCCTCCTTGCATTGCCATTTCGGCGGACGATGCTCGTCCGCCTCCCAATACGAAGGCGCCACGTATTCGTAGGGCCCGGTCATTTTCACGCCGCTCTCGTTCTCCGCCGACGCCGAAGACACCACCGGATTCGGCCACAGCAGCTCAGCTTCAACCTTCAGATACATTTCATCCACGTCCGGCGGAGGAGGGTAATCGCTGCCATTCAGCCACGTCAACATGCTGGGATGGCCGCGCAGCCGGTACATCTGATCGCGCAGAGACAATTTTGCGATCTCGAAATCAGCATCCTGCCAACTCCCCCAGTGCTCCCAGAAATCGCAGCAGCACCATCCCGCCATGATGAGGATGCCTTCGCGATCGGCGGCCTCAAGAAATTCTCCAGTTTCAAGTTTGCCTTCCAGACGAATCGTGTTCAGTCCCATGTCGCGCACGTAGCGCAACTCGTCGCCCATCCGCTGGGAGTCCTCGCGCAGCAACATGTCCGGGCCCCAGCCGCCGCCGCGAATCAGAATGTTCTTGCCATTGACCTTGAACAGGCGTTTTCGGAAACCCGAGGCAGAGCGGCTGACTTCAGATGTGATTTCGCGAATGCCGAACTTCGTCTGCGAGACATCAGAAATCTCGCCGCCGGCGTCGTTGATTACCTCAAACGAAAGCTTCAAATCATAACGGTTCGGCGTCCCCATCTGCGCCGGCCACCACAGTCGCGGATGGCTCAGATTGAGCTGTGGATAATGGCCCGGCGAGAACACCACATCTTTCGATTCTCCCGCCTTCAGTTCCACCGGCTGCGCAAATTCGATGTTCTCGATTCCGCCCTTCAACGTGCCTCTTATCGAATGATCGCTGCCATTTTTCACCTGCGCCGTTACCGTCAGATGGGCGGCGTCATTCGCGGGCGAATCTACTTTCGACAGCACTGCCGGATTCCGCAACGCGACCGACCCGCTAGCCGTCAGATACACGCGCCGCCACAGTCCCATGTTCTTGTCCGGCGGCGATGGATACCAGTCCACAAATGTGATTCCCAGACTATCTCGCGTCTGCGCCCACACCTGCACCGCCAGCACGTTCGCTCCTCCGTCTTGCTTCACGGCCGAGGTGACGTTGAACTCATACGTCCGCCAGGCGCCCGCGACCTCGCTAGAATTAGCGATCTGCTTTCCATTAAGAAAGATGTTGGCGCGGTGGTTAATGCCGCGAAAGTTCAGCCACACGGTTTTTCCGTTGTAGCTGCTAGGCAGCGCGAATTCTTTGCGGTACCACCACGAAACCGCGTACGGACTGTCCGGCGGCATCTCCATCTTGGCAAAACTGAAGCCGATGGGATAGCTCAGCCCAGGGTACTGGCGCAGATTCATGCCGTAGAAAGGATCCGGCAGCAGCCCATTCTTCAACTGCGCCGCGACCACAGTGGTCGGGACATCCACCTTAAGCCAGTCGCTGGCCTGAAACGACACGCTGGAAATTGCTTCGCCCGTCCCGGTTATTTTCGCGGAAGACTGCAGCGTCCATCCCTCGCGCAAAGGAAGCGTCGGCGCGGAAGCCGGCTGAAGGCCAGTCTGGGCGGCACAAATCGCGATTGAAAAGATCGCTATTGACGAGAACGGAATCAAAAATCGAAGCGTTTTCATGAATATTCTTTATTAAAAGCGAAAGGCTGGTGACTGTCAGCCAGAACGCCCTACGTTCATAACACCTTTATTAATTCGATTCAATAGGCCACTTTTGTGCGGAGCGCTTCCGCGGTCGGCGAAATCAAGCCCAGCCTGCGGTCCCTGCGCCAAGCCTAGTTTATAATCAGAGATTCTCGTTTGCAGCGTGGAGTATTCCGCCTGAGCCGGGCAACACGGAGCTATCTAAACACGGAGTTATTTAAGATATGATTCGTACTCTTCAAAATGCAGGGCCAACCGTAAAGATCATCCTCGGTGGCCTACTCGTCCTCATCTGTGCCTCCATGGCGATCACGCTGATTCCCGGCGGTCTCGGCTCCAGCCTTGGCATTGGCGCGCCACCGGCAGGCGTTCTGGCGACGATCGGCGATCAGAGCGTAACCGTACCCGAAGTGCAGCGCGAAGCCCGGGCCATGATCCGGCAGCAGTTTCCTCGCGGCGGACCGCAGGCCAGCATGTTGCTGCCTTATTTTTCGAGTCAGGCGGCCGAGCAGCTCATCAATGAGAAGGCGTTGGTTGCCGAAGCGCATCGTATGGGATTGCGTGTCAGCGATGACGAACTTCGCGACGAACTGCAGCACGGCCAGCTCGGCACCATGCTTTTTCCCGACGGCAAATTCGTCGGACAGGAAGAGTACGAGAACTTTGCCCAGCGCAACGACCTGACGGTGCCTCAATTTGAGGCGTTGGAAAAAGATTACATTCTCGTCCGCAAGTTGCGCGCTTTGGTTTCGAGCAGCGCCTTTGTCAGCGAGCCCGAAATTCGCGACGAATTCGATCGCCGCAACACCAAGGTAAAGTTCGAATATGCGGTGATCACGCAGGCCGACATTCTAAAGGGACTGCATCCCACCGACGAAGAGCTCAAGGCCTTTTACGAACGCAACAAGGCGACTTACAACAACTCCATCCCCGAGAAGCGGCAGATTAAGTATGTTGTCGTTGACAGCGCGAAAATAGCAGCGGCGACGACGGTTACCGATCAGGACCTGCAGGCCTACTACGATCAACACCGCGATGAATACCGGTTCCCTGAGAGAGTGAAGGTCAGCCAGATCCTGTTCAAGACTCCTCTGCCTGCGGCCGGCGCCAAGGAAGATGAGAAGGCGGTCGCCGAGGTGCGCACGAAAGCCGAAGGCGTCTTGAAAGAACTCAAGGCGGGCGGGGATTTTGCCAAGCTCGCCCAGAAATACTCGGACGATACCGATAGCGCCAAGAACGGAGGCGATCTGGGCTGGATCGAGCGCGGCCGTTCCGGTGTACCAGAATTTGACAAAGCCGCCTTCTCCCTTGGAAAAGGACAGACCAGCGATCTGGTCAAGAGTATTTTCGGTTTCCAGATCATCCGCGTCGAAGACAAGCAAGAGGCTCATCTCAAGCCGCTCGCCGAAGTGAAGACCGAAATCGAGGAGAAAGTGAAGCAGCAGAAAGTCGGCGCGTACCACCGAAACGGCAGCAAACTCTCGCTCAGCCATGCTCGTACCGACGGCTTTGACGCAGCTGCTGCCGCCAAGGGTGACACCGCAGTCACGACCGAATTCTTCACCCAGACCGATAACCTTCCCGGTCTGGCCGCGAATCCACAATTCATGGATGCCGTGTTTCAACGATTCAGAGAAAGCCCCGCCCGATGTAGTGCAGATTCCGCAGGGCTATCGTTGTTTTCCAACTTCTCGCCAGTCAATCCGCCAGCTACACCCACGTTCGAGGAGATTCGCGCGAAGGTCGAGACCCAGTTCAAGAATCAGCGCGCCGGCTTGCTGCTGCAGCAGAAGACGAAGGAACTCTCCGACCGCGCCAAGGCCGAGCACGATTTGAAAAAAGCCGCCAAGGATCTCGGCGCGACGGTCAAGACGAGCGACATGGTTGCGCCCGACGGTCAGGTTCCCGACATCGGTTCAATGGCCAGCGCGAGCGCGATCTTCACGCATGAAGCCCGGCGAGATCAGTGGGCCTATCACGGCCGGCGGCAATGGCGTCGTGGCTCAACTTCTTGATAAGCAGGCGCCGACGGATCAGGAATTCGCCGAAAAGAAAGACGAAATCCGCCAATCGCTCCTCGAAGCCAAGCAGAACGATTTGTTCGGGCTGTTCGTGACCAACCTGCGCAAGGACATGGAAAATTCCCACCAGCTCAAGGTCAATCAGGACGAAATGAAGAACCTGACCCGCCAGGCTGGGCAAGAAGGCGAGTAGCGGAATGAAGTTCTCAGTTCCTCGGTTCTCAGCTCTCAGTCAATGCTGCGAACCGCTGATCACCCACTGAGAACTGAGAACCGAGAACTGAGAACTGATTTTGAATGTCATTCGCGCGCGCCAGCGGAATCCTGCTTCATCCCACCTCCTTGCCTTCGCGCGGCGGGATCGGCGACTTTGGCCCCTGCGGCATACGCGTTCGCTGATTTTCTAGCCTCCGCGCGGCAGGGCCTGTGGCAGGTGCTTCCTCTCGGCCCGCTCGGCTATCGGTAACTCGCCCTTATTCCTCGCACTTCGGCATTCGCCGGGAATCCGCTGCTGATCAGCCTGGAACGGCTTGCCGATCGTGGCTGGATTGATCGCGCACACAACTGATACGCCGCCCTCGATGCCGAACCGGTCGATTACCCGGCAGTCTTCCATCAGAAGCTGCCCTTGCTCTTTGAGGCGGCACGCAACTTCGTTGCTCCGCGCCCGCTCCCAATGCTCGCTCGCGTTACGAAACTTCCGCCGCGAGAATAGTTGGTGGCTCGACGACTTCGTCCTCTTCGATGCGTTGCGGGCGCGTTTCAAGCTGGAAAGCTGGAATCGCTGGCCCCGCGAATTGATGCGTCGCGATCCGGCGGCGATTGAGAAAGCGAACGCGGAAATGCACGACGATCTCGATGTACGCCGCACCGTGCAGTTTTTTTTCTTCGAACAATGGCAGGCGCTTCGAACTTATTGTGCGCGAGCGTTCGATCCGCGTCGTCGGAGACATCGCCATTTTCGTCAACTTCGACAGCGCCGACGTTTGGACTCATCCCGATCTGTTTCGCCTGAACTCCGAACTCGATCCTGAAGTCGTTGCCGGCGTGCCGCCCGATTTTTTCAGTAAAGACGGCCAGCGGTGGGGTAATCCCCTGTATCGCTGGGACGTGATGAAAGCGCGCGGCTATGCCTGGTGGATCGATCGGCTGCGCTGGGTCAACGCTAAATTTTGACTACATTCGCCTCGATCACTTTCGCGGATTTTCGCAGTTCTGGGAGATTCCTGCCGACGAGCCGACCGCGATTCATGGCCGCTGGGTTGACGGTCCCAAGGATGATCTGTTTGAAAAAGCTGCGCGAAATACTCGGCGGCCTTCCATTTTTTGCCGAGGATCTCGGATACATCACGCCCGATGTGCACGCTCTTCGCGAACGGCTGCAAATTCCCGGCATGGCGGTGCTTGCAGTTTGGTTTCGGAGACGCCGGCGCGCACACTCATCTGCCGCACACGTTCACGGCCGAGAAAGTCGTCTACACCGGCACCCACGATAACGATACGTTGTTTGGCTGGTGGGCATCGGCTGCGACCACGGAACATGAACGTCGAGCAAGTCGCGGCGTATCTTGGCCGATGTGACGACGGCGTCAACTGGGCGATGATTCGCGCCGCCTCAATTCCTCGCCAGCCTATGTGTTGTTCCGATGCAGGATGTGCTCGGTCTGGGCAGCGAAGCGCGCATGAATGTCCCCAGCAGTCAACGCGGCAACTGGCAGCTGGCGTTTCAGCCGCCGAGTTGCTGCGGCCAGAGTTGGCAGCTAAACTGGCCCTGCTCGCCGAAGTCTCTGACCGGCTTCCACAGCCCTTGCAGTCTAAACAAGAAGATTGGGCCGCCTGAGTAGCATGTTTCACGAATCGGTTTTGGGTAGGGCACGGCTTTAGAGGTTGCGGAAAAGGTCAGGAACGTCGGTACAACCGTGGAGGAGCGGCCCTTCAGGGCCGCTAAATCGCTTGGATTCATTGGGCTTTAGCCCCTGCGAAAGCGCACCCTTCGGATTGAAAGGTATTTGTGAAAACGCTCTAGTGTATTCTCGCTTGCCAAAGCAGTTTAATCGAGGTTTTTGGCCAAAGGCGTCGCCCTTGCAAGACCTGGCACCTGAGACCTAAGACCTGGCACCTAAGACCTGAGACCTGAACCCGTGACCGATCCCATCATTCGCGCGAAGGCTGTAGAAAAGTTCTACGTCCAGCCTGACGGCGAACGCATTGAAGTCATTGCGCCCGTCGATCTCGACGTTGAGCCCGGCAAAATCATCGCTCTGCTCGGTCCCTCCGGCTGCGGAAAATCCACCTTGCTGCGCATTCTCACCGGGCTCAGCAAACCCTCCTCGGGCGAAGTGTTGTGGCACGGTCAGCCGATCACTTCGCAGAATGCCGGCGTGGCCATCGTCTTTCAAAGCTTCGCACTGTTTCCTTGGCTTACCGTGATCGACAACGTAGAGGCTCCGCTCGAGGCTCGCGGCGTGCCCGCCATGGAGCGCCACAAGCGCGCACTGCGAATTCTCGATACCGTCGGCCTCGATGGATTTGAAAGTGCTTATCCCAAAGAGCTTTCGGGAGGCATGAAACAACGCGTCGGTTTCGCCCGCGCTCTTGTCGTTGAGCCGGAAGTGCTCTTCATGGACGAACCGTTCTCCGCGCTCGACGTGTTGACCGCTGAAAACCTGCGCAACGAACTGCTCGAACTCTGGATCAGCAAGAAGATGCCGACCAGCGCGATTTTCATCGTCACGCACAATATTGAAGAAGCGATGCTGCTCGCCGACCGCGTGATCGTTCTGGGCAGAAATCCGGCTCGCGTGCGCGCGGATTTTCCGGTCGAGCTTCCCCATCCCCGCGATCGCAAGTCGGCGCGTTTCGTCGAGTTGGTCGATTACGTTTACAAAATCATGACCCAGCCCGATCTCGCGCTCGCCGTGCCCGGCGCGCAAGCAGTCGGCGCAGAAGCCGGTGCGCCAGAAGTACCAGATGCTTCCTCATGCTCGCGTCGGCGGCATCGCCGGCCTGCTCGAACTCCTGCAGGATCGCGGCGGGCAGGGAAGACCTCTACCGCCTCGCCGAAGTCCTCATCATGGACGCGGAAGATCTGCTTCCCATTATCGAAGCATCGGTCTGCTGGGGTTCGCCACGTCTCAAAGAAGGCGACGTCGAAATCAGCGCCCGAGGGGTCGCGTTTCGCGGAAGCCGACATCCTTACCCGCAAAATGCTCTTTTCCGCCAGGCGGCGCTCACTCACGTCATGATCCTGCAGCAGATCGACAGCATTCTGCACGCCAAGACCGACCACTCCATTTCGCGAGGAGTTTTTCTACGACATTCTCGACGAACACTTCAGCCAGGATGAAGTCGAACGCCAATTTGAAACCGCGATGAACTGGGGGCGCTATGCCGAGATTTTCGACTTCGATCGCGAATCTCACCGCCTCGTCCTTGCCGAGCCGGTCTCCGAGCCGCATCCGCCCACTTCGCCGGTGCAGCCTTGACCCTGGAACGCCCAACCGTGAAGCGCCCGCATCGAATCGCTTTTCCGCACGCCGGTTCGCATCTGGTCGGTGTTGCCGCGCCCCAGCGCAGCCGCCTTGCCCGATCTCATCATGTTCGCCGCCGGCCTGGCGCTTTTCTATGGCAGTCGTGCGAAGTCGGCCGCAACTGGCTCGGCCCGTTCCGGCCGCAGGTTGAAATCAGCCGCAGCCTGGGCGCACTCCCCGTTTATGCGGGATACTCTCTGCTGCGCATCGCGCTGGCCTATGTGCTCAGCCTGATCTTCGCCATCACCTACGGATACATCGCCGCCTATCGCCCTCGCGCCGAGCGCTTCATGATTCCGCTGCTCGACGTTCTGCAATCGATCCCCGTGCTGAGTTTTCTGCCCGGCGTGATGCTGGCCATGGCCGCGCTTTTTCCCGGACGCCAGCTCGGCGTCGAGCTGGGTGCCGTCCTGCTCATTTTTACCGGCCAGGTCTGGAACATGGCCTTCAGCTTCTATGCCTCGCTGAAAAGCATTCCGCGCGAGATGCGCGAAGCGGCCACGATCTATCGCTTCAACTGGTGGCAGCGCTTCCTTCAGATCGAATTGCCATTCGCCACGATCGGCCTGGTCTGGAATTCCATGATGTCGGTCGCCGGGGCATGGTTTTTCCTCATGGCCTGCGAACAGTTCACCGACTTCCGCCTCCCCGGCCTCGGCTCCTATCTTCAGACCGCCGCCGACAACGGCGACACGCGCTCGATTCTCCTCGGCATCGTCACCATGATCGCCGTGATTGTGCTGATCGACCAGTTCGTATGGCGCCCCGTGATTGCCTGGGCCGAAAAATTCAAAATGGAGCAAGTCGAGAGCGCGAGCACGCCACTTCCTGGGTGCTCGATTTTCTCCGGCGTTCGCGCGGAGTCGCGTTCTTCCGCAAGCGTGCCGTTCGTCCTCTCCGCGAACAAATGGTGCACTACTTCGCCCGCCGGAATGAGGTTCGCGCACCGAATCGGCCGGACGAGAGCCAGCGGCGTCTGTGGCTCGGGCGAATCGTTGGAGTCGCGGCTCTCGGCGCGATCGGCTACGCCGTGGTTCGTGTCGTCATGATCCTGACCGGCCTGCACGGCTTCGAATTCCAGCAAATCGGCATCGGCCTGGCTGCGACCTTCCTGCGCGTGAATCTCACGCTCGTGCTCGGCGCTCTCTGGACCATCCCGGTCGGAGTCGCCATCGGATTCAACCCCCGCCTGGCGCGCATCGCGCAGCCGCTGGCGCAGATTGCCGCCTCGGTTCCGGCCACAGCGCTGTTTCCCGGTTGTGCTGTTGTCCTCATTCGCCTCGGCGGAGGCCTCGGCGTCGGCTCCATCGTTCTGCTGCTGCTCGGCACGCAGTGGTACATCCTGTTCAACGTGATCGCCGGCGCCATCGCCATCCCCACCGACCTGAAAGAAGCGGCCAATGTTTTCGGCATCCGCGGCTGGGAGCGCTGGCGCAAACTGATCCTGCCCGGAATCTTTCCTTTTCTGGTTACCGGGATGATCACGGCCTCGGGCGGCGCGTGGAACGCCAGCATCGTCGCCGAATATTTCCACTTCAAAGGCCAGACTTATTCGACCGTGGGTATCGGCGCCATGATTTCCGCGGCCACCGATGCCAAGAATTTCAATCTTCTTCTCGCCAGTACCATCGCTCTGGCCGCGGTCGTCGTCACCACCAACCGCCTGCTCTGGAGGCGACTCTACCGTCTCGCCGAGACCCGCTTCAAGCTCGAAGGCTAGCGCGCCGACCCCGGCTTCAGCCGGCACACTTGCACCGCATCCTCCAGGCCACGCGCCAAATGCTCTCCCAGCGATTTCATTTCTCCGGGTTCCATCCGCTTCTGTAGGGCCTCGAACAGCTGACGTTCTTCTTTGCGGATGTGCTCAGAAAGCAACTTTGCGAACGCTTGAAGTTGGCCTTCGTTCATCGTTTTCTGCTCAGCGAGACTAAAATATCCCCGCAATCGGTCGTGATCGCCGCAGAGCTCCTCAACCAGCGCGACGAGTTCGGGAAAACGCCGGGCCGCGGGAAACAAAACTTGCTCCTCCGCCACAAAATGGAACTGAACTTCATTGGCATACTGCTGATGAACTTCCGGCAGCCATGAACCCAGATCCACGGCACCGGCTCGCAACGCCCGCTCCAGTTGCACGCACAGCGCCAGCGCGTGCTGGTGTTGACGCGAAAGCGGGATCAGACTCGGATCGCGAAGCATGGCTAATTATCGCCGATCTCTTATCGACAGATCGTTATTTAGACACGCCCTTTCAATTCTTCTGGAACTATTCCCTCGAATCGAACGTACCTCAACCATGGGGAGACGTTGTCCCGGAAATTCCGAAGCGTTCAAATCGCAAGTCTCTCGATCGGTGGTCCTTTATGCGCAAATGGATGCTCGTCTTGCTGTTCGTCACCAGTGGACTTTGCCTCGGTGAGGAACCCATACGGGTCAACGTCAAGCTGGTGAACGTGGCTTTTTCCGCACGCGATTCTCGCGGCGCGCTGGTGAATAGTCTCACCAAAGACGATGTCGAGGTTTTCGAAGATGCCGTCCCGCAAAAAATATCGTTCTTTGCGCACAGCGTCGATGTCCCTCTGACCCTGGGATTGATCGTCGATTTCAGTGGAAGCCAGGACCAGTTCTCGGAGCAGCACCAGCACGATCTGGAAGTGTTTCTCAAGGATATTCTCGGCCCCAAAGACCGCGTGTTTCTGATCGGTTTTGGCAATCACCTCCGGCTCATCAGCGACTTCTCGCAATCAGGCCCGGAGATCATGGATCAGCTGAAACGCTATCAGCATAGCAACAAACATTTTCCCGAGATCGGCCCGAAGGAAGATCGCGAATCGGGCACCGCCTTCTATGATTCCATTTATTACTCGGTCACCGAAAAGCTTACGGGTGAGAGTGGACGGCGCGCATTGCTCGTGTTCAGCGACGGAGAGGACAACTCCAGTTCGCACGACATGATGACCGCCATTGAAGCCGCGCAGGCCGCGAACGTGCTCGTTTACACGATTCGTTACACCGAAAAAGAACACGGCCACCTGACCGCGCGCAACCAATACGGCATCCGGGTGATGGATCGTATTGCGAAAGAAACTGGCGGCGAAGCAATCGACGCCGAAACCACCGACCCCAAGACGTACTTTCAACAAATCGCAGAAGAGCTCCGCACCTCGTATGAACTCGCCTACTATCCCACCGACCCGGTACCAGACGACACCTTCCGCAAGATCGTGATCCGTCCTAAACAACCCGCCCTGACCGTCCGCTCCAAGACCGGATACTTCTCTCGTTAGGATGGCAAGCTTCGACGAGAAGTCGGGACGTTGGTGAGCGGCTGAATTGCGCGTTGATGCGTTTATCCTCCTTTGCTAAATCCGCTCGCATGTTAAACAATGAATACGAACAATGAATGGTATTGCTGGCCGCAGCGGCCGATACTGCTGACCCGCCAGAAAATACGCAAGGAGCCTTCATGCCCGCAACTGGAGAAGTCATCCGCCTCATGAATTACATCGACGACATCGCCACCACTCTCCGCCGCATCAGCGCCAGCATCCCGGCGATGACCAAGGACGAGTGTGCTCGCCTGGGCGAATATATCCGCAAGTCCGAACCGAGCTATGAGAGCGTGGTTCAGCATCTCGAGTCGGTGGGCAGAGAGAAAGAGAAAGAGCCGGCGGCCAAGTAGTGGGGAGTAGAGGTGAGAGTAAGAGGAATGACTCGTGACTGAAGTCCGCACCGTTGCCGTGATCGGCGCCGGCATCATGGGACGCGGCATCGCACACGCCGCCGCTCTCGGCGGCTATCGCACCATTCTCGAAGACCTGCTTCCCAACGCTCTACGCAAGGCCGAAACCGAAATACGCGCCAATCTCGACAAAGCCGTCGAACTTGGCAAAGTCGATGCCGCCGAAGCCGACGCCGCTTTTTCCCGCCTTGAATACGCCGATTCGGTCGATCAAGCCGCTCGCGACGCCGATCTCGTCATCGAAGCAGTTCCCGAAGAGATGGAATCGAAGATCGAAATCTTCACCATGCTCGACAAGATTTGCCGTCCGACGACCATTCTCGCGTCGAACACTTCATCGCTAAGCGTCACCGAGATCGCCAGCGTTACCTATCGCGCCAAAAAATGCGTCGGCATGCACTTCTTCAATCCCGTGCATAAAATGAAGTTGCTCGAAATCGTGCGTGCTCTCGAGACCGATGACGAAACGCTTGCCGCGGTGGTCGAAGTCGGCAAGCGCATGCGCAAGGAAGTTGTCGTGATCAAAGAGTCTCCCGGCTTCATCACCAGCCGCATCAATGCCATGATCGGCAACGAAGCCTTCTACATGCTCCAGGAAGGCATCGCCAGCGCCGCCGACATCGACAAAGCTCTCAAACTCGGCCTGAATCATCCCATGGGACCGTTTGAGCTGGTGGATCTGGTCGGCCTCGACACTCGCCTCCACATCCTCGAATACCTGCATAAATCGCTAGGCGAAAAATTCCGTCCCTGCCCGTTGCTTGTGCAATACGTGAAGGCCGGCAGGCTCGGCCGCAAATCGGGGCGGGGAGTATTTGAGTATCCGGAATCGAGCCGCCTAACGAATCCGAGATAACCCACAATAACTTTATCAAACGTAGCGATGTCAAATATTGTAGATTGTTAATCGGTTACAAATCGATTTTGACTCATTGAGATGAGTTAAATATACTCATCACATGGCTAAGCGACTCCAGGTGATCCTGCAGGACCCAGACTATCGGGAAATTCAGCTCATGGCGCGTTCGCGCCACATGTCGATCGCGCAGTGGGTCCGTCAAGCGCTCGAACGTGGCGCGCCGCCGCGAGCCTCTCGGAGGATGTCGGCAAGAAGCTTGAGGTGATTCGTGCCGCCGCGCGAAACAACTTTCCCACCGCCGACATCGACGACATGTTGGCCGAAATTGAAAAAGGATACCTGCCGAAAGAACCGAAACCTTGATTCTCGTCGACTCCAATATTCCGATGTATCTGGTTGGTGCGCCCTCATCCGCATAAAAGCGACGCGCCACGATGGCTCGAAAAGTTGGCCAGCGACCGCCAGCGTCTGGTTACCGATGCCGAAGTGCTTCAGGAGATCCTGCACCGCTTCGTCGCGATTAATCGCCGCGACGCGATTCAACCCGCGTTTAGCGCCTTGCTGAGAATCGTCGATGAAGTGCTGCCGGTTGACCGAGCGCATCGTCGGAACGAGCGAAAGAGATTGTTCTTGGCTACCGCCAGTTTTCCGCGCGTGACGCAGTCCACCTCGCCGTCATGGAACATCATGGAATCGAGCGCATCCTAACTTTCGACTCCGGGTTCGATGGGTTCCCGGGGATCACTCGCCTGTCATAGTGGCCGGAGGCGACGCCATCTCGTTTCGCACCGGCGCCCCTCCGCCCGAGAGATTTCTCGATCATCCAGCCTACTGGTTGATGTCCTGCTTAGCCTCCAACTTCTTCACCAGCCCATCCACATAGTCTTCTGATTGTCAGGAGCCCCGGCCAGTGCCAGCTTCATCTCCTTTGCCGCATCGTCAAACTTGCCTTCGGAGCAGTAAATCCGCGCCAGCCCTGAATGCACGAACCATTGGTCGGGATGCTTCTTCGCATTCTCGCGGAAGATAACAAACGCTTCCTCGCTGCGCTTTTCACCCTGCAACTGACGAGCATACAAGTGGATCTGCAGCGGGGTGGACAGATCCAGGGCCCTCTTCAGTGCCGCAGCGGCCTCGTCCTTGCGATTGAGCGCCGCCAGCACCTTTGACTTGGTCATCTCATTGTCGGAGCGATCCTCATTCTCGATGGATTTGTTGACATATGTCAGCGCCTGATCGAGGTCGATTTTTTCTGTCAGCAGATAATTGGCCGCATCGTCCCAGCTCAGCCACGTGTACTGCGACAGATCGCGCAGCTGTTTCTTCAGGCTGGCCTCGACAATCTCGTGCACATCCACCGAGACCTTGAATGGCACCGCGACTTTCTCCCACTCCAACTGCACCACCGCCGAATCCGGCTTCAGTTGGTCGAAGTCGTAGGTCAGAGCGTTGTGCATGTCCGCCGCCTTGGGCTTCACCGTCACCCGCAGCGCATCTTCTTTTTCGTCGTAAGTGAACGCGCCCCACGAAGTCGAGTTCTTCGAAAAAATAATCGTCCACTCGTCGGCGTTCGGAATCATGTGCAGACCATAGGTCCCCCTGTCGAGCGGCTTGCCTTCGATCTGCTACCGGATCGCTGAAGGTGATCGTGGTGTTGAAATTCGCCCCCGCGCGCCATACTTGCCCGTAAGGAACCAGTCCGCCCCAAACCTTGCGATCATTCACCAGGGGACGGTGATACTTGATGGTGATGTCGGTGATCCCGATGGTTTGTGAAATCTGCGCCGCTTGGCTCTGCAGCGGCAGATCGAGGACGAACGATTGCGCCAGGCACAACTCAAAAGGCCCGACATGGCTGCCACCAGCAGGCAGAATAGGAACCCTCGCAAAGCTGCTCGCAACGTTTTTCGAAACATGGGGAATGTCTCCTTCGATCTGTATCTATCTAGATTTTCTGAAACGGGCTACAGACTACGAGCCCGCTCCGGGGTCGGCATCTTAGACGTGGCGTACTCCCGGCGGTGAGCAGGGCGCCTCGCAAAAGTTTGCATAACCGCCGGCATAGCTCAGACAAGGGAAGTATCGCCGGCGAAGTGCGGCACCGTCCCGTAGCCCCCACGCGGGCTAACCCCATCCTCCTTTTCAGCGTCTAATTCCCTAGGAAGAGTGTGTCTTTTCACGGAACCCGCTCCCTCCTTTTTCCGTATCACATAACAGACGGCAGCCACACTTTCGCCCAAACTTGGCAAAGGTGCGCCGCGACCACTCTATGCGGATGCTAATCGAAATCGTTCGCCAGTCGCTGGCCACGCTCTGGGCGCACAAACTGCGCTCGTTCCTCACCATGTTCGGCATTGCCTGGGGCGTCGGATCGCTGCTCCTGCTTGTCGGCCTCGGCGAAGGCTTCCGCAGCGGGCAGGCCAGGCAACTCAAGAATCTCGGCCAGGACATCATGTTTACCTTCCCCGGACGCATCCCCGCCGTCGAAGGCAGCACGCAGTCCGGCCGCACTTACCATTTCACGTACGAGGATTACCTCGCCATCCGCAACGAGGCCCGCTCGCTCAAATATCTCTCCCCGGTGCTCAATCGCGAGGATATCCGCGCCGTCAGCGATTACGGTTCCACCAACGGCCAGGTTTTTGGCATCGCGCCCGAGTACAACCAGATCCGCACCATCCCCATCGGCCCCGGCCGCTGGTTCAACGATGAGGACAATACCGAAACCCGCCGCGTCGCCGTCGTCGGCTGGGAACTGCTGAAAAACATATTCCCCGGACGCCCCGCCGTGGGCTCGGCCATCCTGCTCAATGGCGTCCGCTTCGAAATTATCGGAGTGCTCAGCAAGGTTGGGCAGGACGGCAATAACGGCACCAACGCGCGCATCTTCATTCCCATCGAAACCATGCGCAACCTGTTCCGCCTGAAAGACCAGAACAGCGAAGACGCCATCTCGTTCCTGAACTACCGTCCGCTCACGCCCAGCGGAGATTTGGCGGCGAAACAGGAAGTCCACGAAATTCTCGCCCGCCGCCACGGCTTCGATCCCAAGCTGACCGAATCTTTCGAAGACTGGGACACCATCGAAGACAACAAGCGCGTCGCCAAAATTTTCGACGGCATGGACTACTTCCTCGGCGTAGTCGGCGTGATTACGCTTGCCCTCGGGGCGATCGGCATCATCAACATCATGCTGGTCTCCGTCACCGAACGCACCCGCGAGATCGGACTGCGCAAAGCGCTCGGCGCAACTCATCGCGCCATCCTCACCCAGTTTTTTGTGGAAGGCGCGTTCCTGACCGCTCTTAGCGGAGGCATTGGGCTCGCGATCACAACCGCATTGGTCACGCTTCTCGCCGCCTTGCCCGCGCCCGAAGGATTCGATACGCCCCGCATCGTTCCATCGTCGGCGGCGATTGCGATTTTGTCGCTAGCGTTTGCCGGCATCGCAGCGGGGCTTTATCCGGCGCGCCAGGCCGCGCTATTACAACCGGTGGAGGCCCTGCGCCAGGAGTAAACGGTTTTGTGAAGGGCACGACTTTGGAAGGTCTGATTTAGAGGTCAGATGGCAGAGGTGAACCGTGCTGGCGCTCAGGTTTTTACCTCTGCAATCTGACCTCTGACCTCTGCAATTACTATGATTCTCGAACTCGCCCGCCAGGCCTACAACGCGCTCAAGTACAACCGCCGCCGCAGCATCCTCACCATGCTGGGCATGGCGTGGGGCATTGCCACGGTTGTGCTGCTTGCTCGCCTACGGCGCCGGATTCGAACGCGGCCTCTGGGTCGCATTCCGCTCCTGGGGCACGAACCTGGTCTTCGTTTTCCCCGGACGCACCTCGCTGCAAGCGGGCGGCACCAAAGCCGGCAGCGAAATCAAACTCACCGTCAACGATCTCGATTACCTCCAGGCCGAAGTGCCTCTGCTAAAGCGCATCTCACCCGAAGCTGCCAAGCAAAGCACCGTCGCCTATGGAACCCGCAGCGGAAGTTACGGAATCAGCGGAGTCTATCCGTATTACCAGCACATGCGGCGTATGGACGTACAGGATGGCAGTTTCTTCACCGAACTAGATGAAAACACGCACAGCCACGTCGCCATCCTCGGAGCCGACGTCAAGAAGAAATTGTTCTCCGGCGAGAACGCGCTAGGCGAAAAAGTGCGCCTCGACGGCATTTCCTACGAAGTCATCGGCGTGCTCAAACGTGTCATCCAGAACGGCGACGACAACATGAACGGCAAAGTCTATATCCCGTTCAGCGCCATGAGCGACCTCACTAACACCTATTACCTCAACGCCGTCGCCATGGAATACGAAGGCGACCACGAAAAAGTCGCCGACGCTGTGCGCCGCTCGATGGCCTTCCATCACGAATTCGATCCGAAAGATAAGCGCGCCATCTTCATCTTCGATGTGTTCGCCGATCTGCTCGACCTGCGCGTCATCACTACCGGCATCAAGATTCTGCTCGGCTTCATCGGACTGCTCACCCTCGGCATCGGAGGCGTCGGCCTGATGAACATCATGCTGGTCTCCGTCACTCAGCGCACTCGCGAGATCGGAGTCGAGAAGGCGCTCGGAGCGCGCGGCTGGCACATCCTGGTCCAGTTTCTCGCCGAAGCGCTCGTCATCACGATTCTAGGCGGGATCGCCGGCGTAATTCTCGCTTATCTCATCTCCTGGTCGGTAGGATCGATGACCCTCTGGAGCGCCTTCGTAGAAAATGGCACCGATGGCGACATCCGTCTCACCATCGATTCGACCACGCTTGATCGCGTCCACCGTGATCCTAGGATTCGTAGGCATCATCAGCGGAATGTTCCCCGCCATCAAAGCCTCCCGCCTCGATCCCATACGAAGCCCTCCGCTACGAGTAGAAGAGGTCTCAGGTCTTAGGTGTCAGGTCTTAGAAAAAACCGGTCCGCCGGCCGTGAGAGGTTTTCCTAAGACCTAAGACCTAAGACCTAAGACCTGACACCTGACACCTGACCCATGTGCTATATTTCTCATCAACTTCAGGAGGCTCTATGCGCCCACTTGGTGCCACTTTAGTCGGTTTCTATCAGATTCTGCGCGGTGTAATAGGAGTGGTTTTCGGGCTCTCCGTTCTGTTATTCACCGGACTGATCGCCAAATTAGCGTCGCTGGCCGCAGAAGGCAGCGCCCTCGCACAATATATCCAAAGCTTCGGTCGGGCGGCCGGTCTGGTAGTCATCGTGTTCGGAGTCGTGCACATGGTCGCTGGCTATGGCGTCTTGCAGATGCAGAACTGGGGACGCCTGCTCACGCTCCTGTTTTCCGCGGTTGGATTAGTGCTGCTTCTCCCCGGCGTCGCGCACGCGAATATTTTCTCAGTCATTTTTGGAGCGATTAACGCGGCCTGCATCTTCTATCTGGTCATGCCTCCGATCAAACGTGCGTTTCACGCCGAAGGTAATCCCATGAGAATGGCCGCCTAGATACCGTTCTCAGTTCCCGGCTCCGGTTCTCGGCAACCACTTCCCACTGAGAGCTGACAACTGAGAACTGAGAGCTTCCCACTGAGTACAATGTAATCCGTGCCCGACTCCGACTCTCTGCGGAAAGTCCTCGATCACCTGCGGCTCTATGATCATCCGCTGCTGGCCTTTTCCGCGCGCGAAAACAACGGCCTGATCGAAGTGCTGATCGATCTGACGAACTCGTCCATCCCGGTCCACACCTACGTGCTCCCGATTCATCCCCGCGACCTCGATCATCCCCAGTTTGCCTGGCACTTGCAGCGCCAGCTCTATGACGGCCTGCATGACTATTTCGTCGAGATGTTTACCCGCACCCCGCAGGATCACGCCATCCCCCGAACCCCGGCATCTGCCGACCAGGGAAACCCGGGAAGCTAGCGCATTGTCCCTCCGCGAACAAATCGAGCAGGAGATCCGCCAGTGCGGGCCCATCCCGTTTTCGCGCTACATGCAGATCTGCCTCTACGATCCCGCCCACGGCTACTATTCCGCCAACGCCGAGCAATTCGGCAAAGCCGGAGACTTCTACACCTCAAGCGACGTTCACGCCGTCTTCGGACGCCTGCTGGCTCGGCAGTTTGACGAGATCTGGCAAGCGCTCGATCGTCCGCCTCAAATCGAGATCCTAGAACTCGGTCCCGGCCGCGGCCTCTTCGCCCGCGATGTGCTCGATTGGTCGAACAAGAAGTTCCCCGACTTTTTCGCAGCGCTCACTTACACTCTGCAAGAATCGTCGCCCGCGCTGCGAGCGAAACTGCACGAAACCCTGCGCGAGCATGTCGAGTCGGGCAAAGCTCACGTAGGGACGGACGCATTCGTTCGTCCAGCCGAGCGAAGCGAGGGTATTTGCCGCACTCTCGTCCGCGATGTGCCGCTCATTGTCTTCGCCAACGAATTCTTCGACGCTCTTCCCGTCGAGATTCTCAGCACGCAAGGCAAACTCCACGTCGCGCTCGAAGATAATCGTCTGCATGAAATCTGGCTCCCGCCGCTCGCCGAAGAACTGGAATTTCTCGACCGCTACAGCGTCCATCCCGAACCCGGCGAACGCATCGAAGTGCCGCTGCATCTCGCAGAGATGGATCAAGCAAATCGCGCGACGCCATCCGCCAGCGGCCTGTTGCTGATCATTGACTACGGTTACACGCGCGACCGAACAACTAGCCGGCCGTCATCGTGGCACGCTCATGGCGTATCGCCAGCACTCCGCCAGCTCCGACCCTTACCAGGCCCCGGGCGAGCAAGACCTCACTGCCCACGTCAATTTCACCGCACTCGCCGCGGCCTGCGAGCAAGCCGGTATGCGCTCAGAGAAGCTCCTCACCCAATCGCAATTCCTGATGGGCATTGGCGAGAAAAACCAGTTTGCCGATGCCTTCGAAGACTGCCGCATCCCGCAAGAACGGGCGAAGGTGGCGCTGCAACTCAAGCATCTAGTTACGCCCGTCGGCATGGGAGAGAATTTTCAAGTGCTGATTGCCAGCCGGAATGTGGACGCCAAGGGGATGGCCGGCCTTAGCGGACTCAGCTTCGGGAGAAATGAGAACTGAAGTAATAGGTACCAAAGGTATGCACCATTTTCGCTGCATTTAACATTCCTGAAATATCTATGCGGTAAACTGCCTGAAGAAGCCAACTAACGATGAGCTTGCCTCGCGCCTCTCGCTTTGCGCTGCCGCTGCAGGTCGCTGCCGTCTGCTACCGGCGGGTGAATTCGCATGTCGAGTTTCTGTTGGTCCACACCAACGGCGGCAGCAAATGGACATTTCCCAAGGGAGCTCCCGAGCCTCGCCTCTCGCACAGCCAGGCCGCCGAACGCGAAGCCAAAGAAGAAGCGGGCGCCATCGGCACCATCGAGCCCCGCCATTTCCACATCTACGTGCACTCCAAGGGCGTCTTCTGGCAGCCAGGAGGCGTGCAGGAATACGTGGTCAAAGCTTTCCTGATGGAAGTCCGCCAGACCCGCACTCCCGAGGAAGACAACCGCAATCCCACCTGGTTCGATGCAGAAAAAGCGCGCGTGATCCTGGCCAAAGGCCGCGAAGTGAAATACGCCCACGAACTCCAGACAGTGATCGACCGCGCCCTGGAGCATATTGGCGCAGCGCGCTTGGCTGCCGCTCGCTAGCCCTTGTGTAGGGACGGGCGTCCCGCCGGCCCAGTTGCCTTCGTCGCGCTCTCCCGTCCGCTATATTTGAATAGAGACACCCATGATCCAACTCTCCGGCGCCGGCAAGCGCTACGGCCACAAGCTCTTGTTCGAGGATGCCGACTGGCTGATCACGCCCGAATCCCGCATCGGACTGGTCGGAGCGAACGGTACCGGCAAATCCACCGTCATGAAAATTCTGGCCGGGAGCGAGTCGCTCGACTACGGCACCATCTCGCGCGCCAAAGGCATTTCCACTGGATACCTTCCCCAGGACGGCCTCACCATTACCGGCCAGACGATCTTCGCCGAGTGCATGTCCGTCTTTGCCGAACTCCACGCCTTCGAAAAGGAGATGGAAGCGCTCACCCGCAGCATGTCGGAACTCGACCACAAGAGTCCTGAATACTCCAACGTCGCTGACCGCTATCAGAGGCTGGAGCACGAATTCGTCGCCCGCGACGGCTACACGCTCGAAGCGCAGGTCGGCCAGGTGCTCACCGGACTAGGCTTCCGCCGCGATGACTGGACGCGCCAGACCGAGGAATTTTCCGGCGGCTGGCAAATGCGCATCGCGCTCGCCAAACTTCTGCTTCAGAAACCGAACCTGCTGCTGCTCGACGAGCCCACCAACCATCTCGACCTCGAAGCCCGCAACTGGCTTGAGGAGTACCTGACCACCTATCCCTACGCCTACGTCATCATCTCGCACGACCGCTACTTCCTCGATATCACCGTCAAGCGCATCGTGGAAATCTGGAACAAGCAGATGCACTTCTACGCCGGCAACTACGATCAATACCTGGCCGGCAAAGCCGCGCGCAAGGAGCAGCTCGAATCCGCCTACAAGACGCAGCACGATCGCATCGAGCAGCTCGAAGTCTTCATCAATCGTTTCCGCTACACGGCGACCAAGGCGAAGCAGGTCCAGAGCCGCATTAAAGAGCTCGAAAAGATGGAGCGCATCCAGATTCCGGAAGAAGAGAAGACCGTCCACTTCTCCTTCCCCCAGCCGAAGCCGAGCGGACGCATCGTAGCCGAGTTTGCCAACGTTGCGAAAAGCTACGGCGATCATAAAGTCTTTCAGAATGTAAATTTCATAATCGAGCGCGGCGAACGCATCGCGCTCGTCGGAGTCAACGGAGCAGGGAAGTCCACGCTGATTAAACTGCTCGCTCAGCAGGAGAAGCTCAGTGCCGGCGAATACAAACTCGGCCACGAGGTCCATCTCGACTATTTCGCGCAGGACCAATACAAAGAACTCGATCCCGAAGCGCGCATCCTCGACGATCTCGGGGAACTCTCGGGCGCCTCGACCCAAACCGAGCTGCGCAGTCTGCTAGGCTGTTTTCTTTTTTCGGGAGACGATGTCTTCAAGCGCATCGGCGTCCTCTCCGGAGGCGAGCGCAATCGCTACGCGCTGCTGAAAATGCTGCTGCATCCCGCCAACTTTTTGCTCCTCGACGAGCCCACCAACCACCTCGACCTGCGCGCTAAAGACGTCCTGCTCGAAGCCCTGATGAAGTACACCGGCACGGTAGTCTTCGTTTCCCACGACCGCTATTTCATCGACAAGCTGGCCACGCGCGTCTTCGAAATCGGAGACGGCAAAGTAGAAATCTATCCCGGAAATTACGAAGACTATCTCTGGCGAAAGCAGGGAAGAGCCGCGACTATCGCGGAAGCGCCAAAGCCATCCATAATTTCATCTGCGCCCGTGCCTTCATCCGTGCCTGCGAACGGAGACGGCGCACCCGCGGCCGATGCAACCGAACCCAAAGGCAAACGCCTGAATCCGATCAAGCGCCAGCAGATGGAAGATCGTCTGCACGAAATCGAGGAAGAGATTGCCCGCGCCGAAGCCGCGATCGCGCTGTGTGAAACCGAACTCCAGAGCTTCGTGA
Source organism: uncultured Acidobacteriaceae bacterium (assembly GCA_963826845.1). Lineage (GTDB taxonomy): Bacteria > Acidobacteriota > Terriglobia > Terriglobales > Acidobacteriaceae > Acidiflorens. The sequence continues at coordinate 37,294 of CAWGYS010000005.1, read as the reverse complement.
GCGCCGAAGAAACGCAGCGCCAGACCCAGGAACTCGCAGATCGCAAGAATGCATTGCAGAGCTCTATGAAGGAGTGGGAAGAGCTTTCGGGGACGCTCGAGACTACAGGCTAACCGGATCCCTTATCGAGTAGCGGCTTGCGATCATCTGGTCCCATGTGGACGCGGTCACCTACGGTAGGCATCCCATCGCCAACTGAACTTTTCGCGCCAATTCGCATACCTGATTCGAACTCAGCGGCCGCAGCCGCTGCCTCGACTGATCAAGGAGGACCTTGCTGATCGTGGCAACATCCTCGGCTTTGGCGACCGACCGTTCTCTCAGGCCTGTCTGCCCTGGCTCCAGAACGATATGAGTGGAAGCTTCGCTTCGGTTGACTGACGTGCTCAGCGGCACCACCAGCACGGTGCTAGCGCGCGGATGATTGTTTCTTGCGTTGACCGAGACGATGACGACCGGGCGCTTTCCTTTTTCCGGAGGGTCCGTCGGCAGCTTGGTGAACCATATTTCCCCGCGCTGCGGGCTGATCATAGAAGGGTTCGTCCTCCTTCAGAGCGAGATGGCTTCCGGCAAACTCGCCCCAGATTTTGTCCTCTTCGACTTCAGCATCGCCGAGGCCATCGTAATAGGCACCGATATTAGCTTCCAGGGCGGCCATTTGCCGCTCGCGCTTCTTTTCCAGTAGAAGGTCATCCAGAACCGCCGATTGCGAATCGGCACTCCGCCGCCGTGCTTCCCGTTCCAGAAACGCGAGACTCTCAGGGGAGAGCGTGAACGTGCGTCGCCGCTTGATATCCCGATTACCGATCATGGTACTTAACATCATACCATGGGTATGACTAGATGGAGACGGTGCGTGCCATGATATCGCCAGTGGGAGTTGGATGCGTTCCGCTAACATGGCCGCCACGATTGCCATAAATACGATAGTCATGGGCAGGCGGTCATCCCTGCACCGTGGATTGTAATAATTAATAGGTGCAATAGTGATGCGGGAACCTGGCTTCGATCTGCCGAGTGTAGCGGAGCTCGGCCTCCTGCACGGCCCGCAACACCGGCGGTCCTGATTGCGCGTCGGGATGCTGCGCCGCGGTCACCATTCGGTACCACTCCGGATGCGTTTGGTAGACCGAAATCAGCGCCATAGTCTCTAGAAACCCCGGCGTCACGCAATAGTAAAAAGCAGGAGAAAGAAACCTATTTTCGAGGATGCGCAAGACGGCGGCGCGATTTCTGGCATTTACCAGCGGAACCTTAAAATCGTTTCCGCATAATCCTTGTGAGCCACCATAGCGCCGTGCCATCTCCAGCGCGGCTGCCGCCGTGCCCAGATACCGCAGCAACAAGCACCCCTCGTATCTGTGGGAATCGGGGCCCTCGGGACCATCCAGCAGCGTTCTGGAGCGAGCCAGCTCACTAGCATCCCAGACCGGGTCACGCGGAAGTAAGGTGAGAGTTGCCGTATTCGAGGTCACCGACTGCCCGAAAACTGCACCGCTCCACGTGAGCGGATAGGTGCCCGCCGTATCGAGCAGATAGCGGCGATTCAGGGTCAGGGAATCGAAGTAGGGGTGCTCCAATAAATTCACTTCACCGCCAAGACCGTGGCTAGTGCAGCCCCCCAGCCCCTCAAACGGGTGAGCGGCTGATTCTTGCGCACCCCGTCCATTCAGCACCAGCGGCGGAGTGGGAACCGGATAGGTCTGTTCCGCTTCGCAATGTTCCGCGGAGATCCAGTGTTTGGTGTGCGCGGTACTGGTGAAGCTCAGCTTCGCCTCCACAATCTCGCCGATGTGGTAAGCAGAGCGGGTTCCATCGCCGATCCGCAACTCGACGCGGATGACCTCTGGCGGTGCATTCGTTTGTGGAGCGCCCTGAGCAGCGGCTTGTGCCCACAGGAGTCGTGAAGTAAGCACTGTCAGAAGCAAAGCGAGATGCCAGGAGTGAAAATCTTGGAACGCTACTCTGATCACCTCGTTTCCGCAAGCTCCAACGGGATCGACGAATGGATGCCGATGTTCCTATAGACTCCCGGGCGCTGGGAAATGTTCCGGTGTGCTTTGGGGGTTTTACTGAGAACTGAGAAGCTGACAGCTGAAAGCCGCCTTACCCGCCCGCCTTCAGTTCCTGCAGCACCTGCCGCGCGATTTCTTTCAGCGTCTCGAACACGCCCACGCCCTGGAACGCCACCGCCTCGATCACCGACTCATTCTTCTTGCGCAGTTCTTTGGAGAGCGTGTCCACGGGGAGCGCATTGGGCAGGTCGCGCTTGTTCAATTGCAGCACGTAGGGAATCTTATTGAAGTCGTAGCCGTGTTCTTTCAGGTTATCCATCAAATTGTCGAGCGCTTCGACATTGGCGTCCTGGCGCTCTTCCTGGGAATCGGCCACGAATACGATGCCGTCCACGCCGCGCAGAATCAGCTTGCGGCTGGCGTCATAGAATACCTGCCCGGGAACCGTGTACAGGTGAATTCGTGTCTTGAAGCCGCGCACCGAACCCAGATCCAGCGGCAGAAAGTCGAAGAACAGGGTTCGATCGGTCTCGGTCGCGAGCGAGATCATCTTGCCCTTTTGCTGTTCGGCTGTTTTCTGGAAAATGAACTGCAGATTCGTCGTCTTGCCGCCCAACCCGGCGCCGTAGTAGACGATCTTGCAGTTGATCTCGCGCGCTGCGAAGTTGATGAAACTCAAAAGGCTTCCTCAGAAACTCTTGCGACACAAACACATGCGAACCGGCCCTCGCAAACCACTCCCTCAAAGCGCGAGCCTCTCGCCACAAATCCACTGACTACATTATCGGTTACTGCTGGTTTTTATATCACACCAGAAGGCTCGGGCGCAGGTTACCCACGTTACCAATCCAAGACATGAACCACCACGGGCTCAAACGCTTAGCCCGCACGTTCGTCTATCGCGGCGTAGGCAGAGGATAATATCCGTCCTTGGCGTACACCTTCAACTCGGAGCCTCGTCCGCGTACCCGCACTTCAATCTGCCGATACCCGCCAATCCCCGGCTTACTGATGTAGCCCAGCGTGTACTGATAGCGTGCGTCTCCAATGGCCTGGGCGTATGCCCGCTCGATGTCGCCTTCCTCCAATTCGCCATACACGGTGCCGCCCCCGGTGGCGAACACATATTTCGGCAGAATGTCGCTGTAGCCCATCAAACCCCGCGTTTTCGGGATGTGGATCCGCTGCAACCGATCGTAGACCGGGATCGCTGCGCCTTCCACTCCGATCGCGTACACGGTGATGTTCTGGGTGAGCAGCACTTTCAGTGTGTCCTTGTAGCTGGCGGTTGAACCCACTTCTCGCCCGTCGCTGATGATGAAGATGATCTTCCGGTGTTCCCGAGGACGCTTCGAAAGATCACGCGCCGCCAGCAGGATGGCGTCATTCAACACCCGCGCGACCTTCGGCGGCGTATTAACCGGAGTCGCGGCAGGACCGCCCACCGGCAGACCATTGATCATCGGTCCCCCCGGGCCGAGCGGCCCGCTCGTGACCGGAGGGCCATTATTGGCTCCGCTATACCCTTTGACCTCGTTCAGGACCGCCGTCAACTGGTTGCCCGCGCTGGTGAAGTCCGAGACTCGGCCCACCGTGCTGCTGTAGGTGTAGATCGCCACCTCATCGAACTGGCTGAATGCGCCCTGCAACGCCGACAGCGTCTCCTGTACCTTCCGCAGACCTACGTCTGCCATGCCGGTATCGAAGATTACCGCCGCCGACAGCGCAAACGGATCGCTGGTAAAAAACTTGAGCTTCTGCGGCTGCCCACCGTCTAGAACCGAAAAATCCTTGGGCTGCAAGCCGCCGATCAATCCGTCCCGTCACTGTCCTTTAACCGTAACCGGAACCAGCACCATGTTATACGTTCTTCCTCAAAGTGAAACCGACATCTTCGCCGGTGTCGACATCCTTGGGCACACTACCCGCTGGCACCGTCTTAACCGGAGGCATCCTCGGCGGCGCGGGGGTCTGGTCAGACGATTCCGTGGCGCTCCGGGGAATATCCCGCGACGTCGAGCTCGTCCCCGCGGCGGGTGCAGCCTCGGACGGTGTATCCGGCTTGGCGTCCTCTTCCGCTGCCTCTCTCGCGCTGGGCGGAGGCGGCGGCGGTATCGGTCGCGTCGCCGACGGAGCGTCCGGGATATCCTCAGGCTTCTGTTGCGCCGCCAGGGGTTCGGCAAGCAATCCAGCCAGCATCCCAACCAGCAACCCAGCCAGCAACAATGAAAGCCTTAGCTTCAATACCGCGCTCATCTTTGTGGCCATCCCCGAATCCTCTGTCTTTCCTTCGCTGACTTTCTTTGACACTTTTAAAATGATTCAGATGCCAAAGCCCGCCGCTTCGGCGCATCTAACCGTTACAGCCCCTTACAGGCCCATTACAGGATAGACTAGCAAAGTCTCGAAAATAAAACGCTCATGCCTAAACTACATTACAAATGGCACCTGGCCGCCGGTTCTTTTCTCCTTCCGCCCTGATCGTTCTGACCCTTGCTTTAGTGACCGCCCTACCGCTCCCCGCTGCCGCGCAAGCTATCCCGCTTCCGCCCGCCTCCGACGCCCCCACCGGCGTCCTCGACCGGTCCTACGTCGAACACCGATATCCCGCGCACTCCCAGTCAATCTGACCAGTCGCAGGACCAGTCGGTCGAGACCCTCAAGGTCAACGTCGAAGTCGTGCAGCTGTTCTTCAACGTCAAAGACAAGCATGGCGCGCTCATACCCAATCTCTCCAAGGAGAATTTCGACCTGTTCGAGGACGGCAAGCCCCAGACCATCAAGTATTTCAAGGCCGAATCCGACCTTCCGCTGACCCTCGGGATCCTCATTGACTCCAGCGGCAGCCAGATGCGCGTGCTCGATATGGAAAAGGAAGTCGGCGCTTCCTTCCTCGAGAGCACGCTGCGCTCCAAGGATGAGGCCTTCGTCATCAGCTTCGACGTGGATATCACCCTGCTGCAGGATTTCACCAACTCGATCAGCCGGCTCCGGCACGCGCTCAACGAGGCCAAGATCAATACCGGCGGAGTCAGTTGCTCTGGCGGCCCCATCGGCCCGCAAGGCCCGATTCCGTGTTCCTCGACCGGCCCTCGCGGCACTGCGCTTTATGACGCCGTCTATCTCGCATCGCACGACGAACTCAGCCACGAAGTCGGCCGCAAGGCGATGGTCCTGCTGACCGACGGACAGGACGAAGGCAGCCGCCTCAAAATCAAAGATGCCGTCGAGGCCGCCCAGAAGGCAGATGTCATCTGCTACGTCCTGCTCATTGCCGATCGCGGTTTCTACGGCATGGGTGGCGGTGGCCTCAGCTATGACGGCGTTTCCGAGATGAAAAAACTTACCCAGGAAACCGGCGGCCGCGTGATCGAAGTCGGCAACAAGATCGATAAACTTCGCCAGGCCTTCGACCAGATCTCCGCCGAACTCCGCAGCCAATACAACATTGGTTACGTGCCCACTAATACCGCCCGCGACGGTTCTTTCCGCAAAGTTGAGATCAAGCCCAAGCAGGGAGATTACAAGGTCCAGGCCCGCAGCGGCTACTACGCTACCGCCCACCACGAAGATTAGAGTGCGAGGATTAAAAGTACGAAGATCAAAGCTCGACCAAAGTAAGTCTGACGGTATTCCTTCTGCATACGCCGTGTGCCCAGGAACCGGCCTGTGGAAAACAAGAGTTGCACCGAATCGCCTTCAGAGATACAGTTACTGCCCGGTTCTTACTTCCCCCTTACCTTTCATTGCCGGCCGTCGGGCGCCATTAACTCGCAAGCTCAATTAACTCATCTAAGGAGAACACCAAATGTACCCTAGTCGTACTTTCGCATTTTCTTGCTTTGCGTTGCTCGTGCTTGTCGCACTAAGCGGTCAAGCATTCTCTTCCACAGTTATCGTCGGCACCTGCAAGTCCGGCGTGCATTTCACCACCATTGGAGCGGCGGTTGCAGCGGCTCCATCCGGTGCCACGGTTGACGTGTGTCCCGGGACTTACCCCGAGCAGGTCATAATCAACAAGAACTTGACCTTGATCGGGATCCTCCCCGCAAGCAGCACCAGTGATGCCGCGGTCGTAGTAGCGCCAGCTGCCGGTCTCGCTACCAATGGTTCGGATATCTTCGGCAACCCCGTAGCCGCGCAGATCTTTGTTCAAAACGCAGATGTCACCGTTTCCCACATCACCGTGGATGGCAGTAACAACCAGCTGTCAGGATGCCAGCCCCTGACCCGATAGGAATCTACTACCAGAATGCTTCCGGCAAGATAACCGACAGCGCCGTCCGAGACGTGCTCATGGATCCTGCGGACCAAGGCTGCCAAGTCGGCTTGGCAATCAACGTGGAAAGCAACACCGGCGCTCCGGCAATCACCATTTCAGATAATTCCGTGCGTAACTACGACAAAAACGGAATTACCGCGAGCGGCCCCGGCACAGGCGGTGGTCCAGACGTCACGGTCAGCGCGAACACCATAATTGGTCTAGGCGCTACTCCAGTGATTGCCCAGAACGGCATCCAGATAAGTTATGGCGCGACCGGAACAGTCTCGACCAACTATGTGGTTGACAACATCTACATAAACCCTGCGAATTGCGGTCAACCCAGCGAACCATTCTGTTATGGTTCCTCCGGCATTCTGATTTACGCCTCGTCCGGCATCACCGTTACCAACAATACGGTTGAGAGCGCGCAGCTTGGCATTGTTCCCGCGACCGACCCGACATACGGAACTTGCAAACGGCACGGTCATCAGGTCGAACCATGTGGGCGGAACGCAGAATTACGATGCTCTCGATCTTTGCAGCGATAACAATACGGCAGAATCAAATACGATCTACGGCAGCGCCCAATCCGCCATCCACTTGGATGACTCGTGCACGCCCTCTACCGGAAGCCACAACACCGTAACCAGCAATACCATTAACGAAGCCTGCGCCGGGATCCTGCTTGGGCACTGGCTCAAACAATACCATTAGCTCCGAACACCTTCATGAACGTTACGAATACGACGCTGGCCGGTGACACTTGCACGCCCCTGGACCAGGTTCGCTCGAATACGCGTGAGGGCTCGAGTGGACAACATCAGTCGCTTCGACCGTCACCCTTCAAGAGGAAATAAGAGCGGTATCAACCCCTGACTTAAACGCCGAGGTGCGGGCATTATCAAGCCCGCCCCCCGGCTTTTTTCGTCAAGGATTTATCGTGCCTGAGAAAAGTCTTCCACCACGAACAGCTGGCCGCCGCGCTCGACTACACCGATCCCAATCGAGTCCATGTCCCGGTCAAGAATGTTGGCGCGATGCGGAGGAGATTTTATGAACTGAGTATGCACGAAGTCCGGCGTCGGCCCCTGTGTTACGTTCTCCGATAGCCAGGTGAAATGCGCGCCCGCCTGCTTTACCCGCACCGACAGGCTGGGCTCACCCTCAAATCCATGCTGCGCCGTTCCGCGCTGCGCCATCACTTCGGCGTGACGCCGTGCCGCTGCGGCCAGTGATTCATCCCACCGCAGCGGAGACAGTCCCTGCGCCCGTCGCGCCTGGTTGACCGAAGCAAATAGGTCCCGCTCCGCCCGCAATTCAATTGTCTCGCCATACGCCGCCCAGCAAAGCATGATTCCCGCCATTCCCACCGCCGCCAGCCGGGTACCGATTCGCATAGTTATTTCTCCACCACATATCAAACCCGGCTGGCTCGGCCCCAGCAAGTTACCAACGTCGCAAGGTTACTGACCTGTTACTGGATGTATCAAAGTTGAACTCACCTAAGCCTCTTACGCCGCTCCGAATAATGAGGCTCGGGACACGCGTTCTACTGCATATAAACCCGTTTTTCCGACCCAAGTTGCGCAGTGACCGCAACCCGAACGGTCCTTTGGATGTCCCGCCGAAGATGCCCGCTGAAATATGTAATGAATTGTCATCCTGAGCGGAGCGAAGGACCTGCTTTTTGCCAGCGACCGAGGTAGCCGCGGCGGTTCTAGACGATTCCGCCGATTCGCTTTCGGCCGGTTCTTCACGGGAATCACGAATTTCAATCCCGACCACACATCACTGACGGCACAGACTTTGATGTCCACCAGCCCAGCGTCAAGCCCGCTCTGCCGAATTATGTTTTCGGTGAGGTCGGTGACGACGCCGGAACTCTTCTTCGGCCACGAGATCCACAACATGCCGGCAGGCGCCAGCGCTTTCGCAGCCGGCCGAAGCTCAAACTCCAGCCCGGCACGCGATTTAACGAAAAGGAAAACGAAATCAAGATCGCGGTCGGCGATTTTGTGGATCCGGCATTTCGCGAGTGCAGAGCGAAGTTCGGTCTTAACCTCGTCCGGAACGTGCAAAAGAACAGCGCGAAAGTCGTCCTTAATGCCCAATTTCTTTGCTAGAGGAGTTCCAGAATAACCGGGCATAGAAGGTTGCGTCGAGAACTGACAACTGAAAACTGACAACTGACAACTGAAAACTGCCCGCTACTCCTTCGGAGCGTAGTATCCCTTGCGGGTGCGCACCTTCAGGCCTCTTTCCTGCGCCACGATCTGGATCGTCCGGTAACGGCCATCCGCAACAAAGTTCGCCGGCTTATAAGCCACCGCATACTGGCTGCGCAACTCCTCCTGAATGGAGAGAAACGCATCCGACACATCGCGCATCTGGAACGGAAAAAACGCACGGCCGCCAGTCGCATCCGCAATGCGTTCCAGCACTTTATCACCCTGGCCCTTCATGCCGCTGATGTTGGTGCTGATGGTGTAGACGATCACGTCCGCCCGCTGCGCCATTTCGATGGCCTCTTCACGGGTGACGTGGCTCAGGTTGTCCTCGCCGTCGCTGAGCAGAATAATGGCGCGGCGCACTGACCCAGCCTGCTCGTGTTTCAGCAGCTTGTCGCGGCAGGCAAAGTAGAGCGCGTCGAACATCGCCGTGCCGCCGCCCGCCCGCAACATGCGCACGCCGGTCGAAAGATTTTCCGTGTTATCCGTGAAATCCTGCGTAACTTCGGGAGTAGCGTCGAAGCCGACCACAAAAGCCTCGTCATATTTCGGACGAATAATCGCGTTCAGAAACTCGATGGCCGCTTCCTGCTCAAACTTAAAACGGTCGCGCACCGAGTTACTCGCGTCCACCAGCAGCCCTACCTGCAGCGGCAGATCGGTCTCGCTTCGGAAGCTGGTCAAGTCCGGCGGGCTTCTGATCGTCAATCACTTTGAAGTCGTCGCGCTGCAGGTCCTTGATGTAGTGGCCGTGCCGGTCGGTAACCGTGAACACCACGCGAACTTCGTTCACCGAGTGGCGGATAGTGATGTTGTCATCGGAATCGGACTTGGCCGAATTGTCGGCCGGCGCCGGAGCCTGCCCAGCCGGGGTCTTACCATCGGGCGGAGCGCTCGTCTTTACAGGCGGATTTTGTGCAGTCGGATTCTGCGCCGGTGCACTCTGCGCGGGCGAAGCCTGTGGAGGCACCGAAGCAGGCGTCGCCGTCTGGCCGATGAGCAATCCAGCCAGTGCATAAAAAACGACCAGAAACAGAAAAATACGAGACTTCATCAGGACAAATTTGCTCAGAATTGATTTCCTCTTCATTATAGTCCGCATCCCGGCGCTCGGAAGCCGCCGTCGCGCTTACGGAAGTTCGTGCGCTAACGGAGGTTCCTACTGCCCCGGTTCCAACCGCGGACCTTCCTGAAGCGTATTCTCCAGGCTATTCAGCAGCTTCTCCAATTCCATCGGTAACGGCCGCGAGAACTTGAGCAGCTCCTTAGTCCGGGGATGCGTCAACTCCAGCACCGCCGAATGCAGAAAATTTCGATCCAAGGCCACCGTCGCCGGCATCCCCGCCGACCGCCGTTTGTTCGACTGCGACCTCAACTCGCCGGGCGCGCCATAGAGCGCATCGCCCACCACCGGATGCCCCAGCGACGACATATGCACCCGGATCTGGTGCGTCCGCCCAGTCTCGATCTTGACTTCAACCAGAGCAAACTTGCCATAAGGAGAATCGATCTTGCGCAGCACCGCGTAATGCGTAACCGCAGCGCGGCCGCCAAACCCCTTCGTAGTCATCCGCGTGCGCCGCTGCGAATGGCGGCTGATGGCGCTCTGAATCGTGCCTCGATCCGACTTCGGCCATCCGTGGACCAGCGCCAGGTAAGTCTTATGCACCTCGCGACCGCTGAATTGCTTCGCCAGCCGACGATGCGCCTCATCGTTCTTCGCCACCACCATCAGCCCGCTGGTCGCGCGATCCAGACGATGCACAATCCCCGGACGCAGCTCGCCGCCAACCGCCGAAAGCGTACCGAAATGATGCAGCAGCGCATTGACCAGCGTCCCGCGGTTGCGCACATCGTCAGTCGCTCCCGCCCCGGCATGCACCATCATGCCCGCAGGCTTATTGACGATCGCCAGATCGTCGTCCTCATAAACGATGTCGAGCGCAATCTCTTCCGCCATGGCCCGCAGCGGCGGAGCATGCGGCGGCCCGTAATCGTGATCTTCTCCTCGCCATTCCCTTCAGCCGCAGCGAAGCCTTAGCCGCCGCGCCATTCACCAGCACCTCGCCTTGCGATAAGTTGCTGCACCCGCGCGCGGCTGACCTCAGAAATTTGTGCAGTAAGATATTGGTCCAGGCGCTGGCCAGCGTCTTCAGAAGATGTGGTCAGAGTGATGGGGAAATCGGGCATTCAGCACTCAGCATTCAGCATTAAGCTAGCAAGTGCAAGGGGAATCGAAACAGAGTCTCGGAGCCTAAAGCGCAGAGCCGGTTTTCTGAGTGCTGAGTGCTGACTGCTGAATGCTGCTCTTGCCGCTCTTCAGCCACCAGATCACCCCGCCGCCGATCACCAGCAAATCGAAATCAGCTGCGTCCCGTCATCAGCCCGCCGAAGACTTCGCCGCGTCCCGGATCGCCGCGCAGGAACTCGATGAAGAAGCGCTCCACTCCGTACAGGATGATGAAGCTGGCCAACACCTGTCCGTCGAACTTCCTGCGCCTGAACAGCCACGTCAGCAGCACGAAATTGAAGAACTCGGCCGCCGCCTCGATCAGCTCCGTCGGCTCAATCCTTACCCCCAGCGGAGTCCCACTGACGGAATTCGCCAACGGATTGGTGAAGACGACACCCCAGAAATGATCGGTTGGCTTGCCGTAACAGCATCCCGCCGCGAAACAGCCGAAACGCCCGAGGACGTGCCCAAAGGCCACCCCGGGAGCGAATGCATCCAGCGTGCGCAGCGGCGGCATGTGATGACGCCGCATGTACCAGGCTCCCATGACCAGCGCGGCAATCAGCCCGCCGGAAAATACTCCCCCGGCCTGCATCGTGTTGAGGCTGAAAATCTCGCGCCAGTTGTCCGCGTAATAGCTCCAGTCGTTGATGATGTAAAGAATCTTTGCCCCGATAATCCCGGCAAGCACCACGAGTATGCCAAGATTCCAGGCATCATCGCCGTTGATGCCCTGCTTTTCAGAATTGCGGACGGTGATCCAAAGCCCGATCAGCACGCCCGTAGCGACGAGCACGCCATAAGTGGGCAGATAGAAACTGCCAATATGAAAAAGTCGAGGGAACACGTTAATTTAGATGCTCCGAATGTCAGCTGAGTTCTAGAAGAGTCTAGCAGGGAAGAAGTTGTCAGGTCTCAGCTGCCAGGTCTTAGGAAAAACAAAAATCGTGCGACGGCGAAACGCCCGTAAGGAAGTTCAAAGGGTGGCGCGACAGCAAGCAGCTCCAGCGGTCAAGCTTTTCCTAAGAACTGACACCTAAGACCTGCGACCTGAAGTAAAAAAGCCGACCCGCTGCGCCGTGTGGTGGGCCGAGAATGAACCCGTCTCAGACGGTGGGAACCCGCCGCGACCCATTAGGCTTTTCCGCATGACGGAACGTAGCACACCGGATCTTTTTGCGAGTCGAGTCCCCGTTCATTCGGCATTGGTTCAAAAATCGGTTACCACCATCACCAACCCTGCAGGTCGACTTTCACCTTGGATGCTAGGAAATCGCGAAGAGATTCGCAAGAGGAAAATGCAAAATAGATGGCAGAAAGTTTGCTAGAGGTCGCGTTCCGAGCCGGTTTGGAGATGAACGCGAGGTTACGATCGATTTCGCCGGCAGGAAATAACTTGGGCTTTCGCCCCAGCTTCCGTATCAAAGCCTCGGATCGAGGTCGGGTATCGAGCGCTTCGGATCGAGCGCTTCGTATCAGGGTATCGCTTTAGCGATACCGTAAATCGCGGGAACGAGAAGCCCCTTTTAGGGGCCGTGCCTTTCGGACAAATTAAACCCGTGCGCCGCGTATCTTCCAGAACCTCGTCCAGCGCGCTTGCCAGTTTGCTGGCCCGCTGCCGCGCCTCCGGAGAACTCGCCTCCAGCCTCCGCCGCATCAGATGATATTCATCCGCAATATTCAGCGCCGCCAGCACCGCCAGCCGCACGGAATCGACCGTCGCAGTTTGTTCCGATACCGCGCGCATCTTGCCGTCCACGTACTCCGCCAGCTTCAGAATGTAATCGGCATCCGATCCCCGCAGGTTGTACACCTGGTCGAAAATCTCGACGCGCACGCTCAGATTCGCGTTCGTCGGTGCGCGTCGCCGGCGCGTCGTCGGAGGTTCTTTGCTCGCAGTCGCCATGTCACTCCCCGCCAGATTCAGCTGGCCGCCTGCTCCTGCGCCAGACTTTCCATCTGACCCAGCATTTTTTCCACCCGGCCGCGAATATTTTCCCGGTCCTTGCGCAGTTGCACCAGTTCGCGGCGCATGGCTTCGTTCTCTTCCTCGCGCTGTTCCAGTTGCTCCCGCAGCCGCTTCGTGTCGCGCTCGGCTGTAGCCCGCGCTTCCTTCGCGGCCTTGTACAACTCAATGGTGCGATAAACTTTCTCTTCCAGCGCCTGAAAATCTTCGGCCGGAACCTGGGCAGATACCTCTTCCACGGCTTTCACGGACATGGACAACTCGCTTTCGGGAAATTATTCGGCTTTGTGGCGAAGTATAGCGCAGTTTCCTGTGGATTTTACGCTACTTTCGAATCAGCTTTTCCAGCCGCCGCGCCGCCTCATCCAGTGTCTCAGGCTTCTTGCAGAACGCGAAACGTACCTGTTGGGATCCGTCCTTAGGATGCTTGTAAAAACTCGATCCCGGCACGCAAGCAATGCCCACATCCTTCACCAGGTAAGCCGCGAACTCCACGTCGTTCGCAAATCCAAACGCGCTGATGTCGGTCATCACGTAATAAGCGCCCCGCGGAAGGTAGCAACGAAACCCAGCCTTCTCCAGCGCCGGAATCAGATGATCGCGCCGCGTCCGGTACCGGTCAGCCAGTTCGCGGTAGTATCGGCAGGCAAGCTCAACGCCGCCGCCCCCGCTTCCTGCAAAGGAGCCGGCGCGCCCACCGTCAAAAAGTCATGCACCTTGCGAATCGCATTAGTTATCGCCGGAGGCGCAACCGCCCATCCCACGCGCCATCCCGTAACGCTGTAGCTTTTGGAAAGCCCGTTGATAGTGATCGTCCGTTCGCGCATGCCCTCCAGCCACGCCAGAGAAATGTGCTCCGACCCATCGTAAAGAATGTGCTCGTAGATCTCGTCGGTGATCGCCAGCACGTTGTATTCAACGCAAAGTCGCGAATCAGTTCCAGTTCTTTCCGGCTGAACACCTTGCCGGTAGGGTTGTTGGGCGTGTTAACGATGATGGCCTTGGTTCGAGACGGATAGGCCTGAGTTGGCCGCTCTTGGCGAAACGCCTCGCGCAATTCCTGCTCATCAAACGTCCACTCGCCGCCCGGCTTGTGCGGAGGCCGCAAACTGACAAAGCGCGGCTTAGCCCCGCTAAGAATCGCGTCCGGCCCATAGTTCTCATAGAAAGGCTCAAAGACGATAACCTCATCGCCCTTGTTGCAAATCGCCAGCAGGGTAGCAATCATCGCCTCGGTCGATCCGCAACACACCACAATCTCTTTTTCCGGATCAACCTCAATCCCCTGCCGCTCCCGCATCTGCCGCGCAATCGCGTTCCGCAGACTCTTAGCGCCCCAGGTAATGGCGTACTGATTCACGTCGCCGGCGATCGCTTCCTGCGCGGCGCGCTTGATCTCAGCCGGCGCCGGAAAATCCGGAAACCCCTGCGCCAGATTGACCGCGCCATACTGCATAGCCTGCCGCGTCATCTCCCGAATCACCGACTCAGTAAAATGCTCAACCTTGTCAGAAAGAAAATGCTTGGGATGCGTCGAAACCGTGGTCATGCAAAGCAGCCTAGCACAAGAAAGACTCACATAGGACAGCCGCGCAGCAGCAATACCTTGTCATCCTGAGCGAAGGGAACGCTTCGCGAACGCGAAGCATTCCCGAAGTCGAAGGACCCCTACTTGCACCACCGCAGCCTGACGCCTCCTGGATGAAACCGTTGGCAAAGTCAGCTAAGGCCAGTGGTCAATCAGAGTGACCATAGTATGATAGAATGACCACCAAGGAAGATTATGCAAGAAATCGCCATCTCGGAATTCAAAGCCAAGTGCCTGGCGGTGCTGGAACAGGTTCGCGCCACCAAAAAGCCGATTCGAATCACCCGCTTTGGCAAGCCCGTCGCCGAAGTCATTCCGCCAACGGCGGTAGAAGATCGCGCCGCTTGGATCGGATCGATGAAGGGCACGATGAAGATCACAGGGGACATCGTCTCTCCGGCAACCGATGAGGATGAGTGGGAGGTTTTGCGCGATTGAGACTCCTGCTCGATACGCATATCTGGTTGTGGAGTTTGAGCGAGCCCAGGCGGATTGGGAAAGGAGTCATGGTTCGGCTCAAAGACCAGCGACAACGAACTTTGGCTTTCGCCGATCAGCACTTACGAGGCTCTGACCTTGCACCACAAGGGCAGATTCGAGATTGACGGGAGCTTGGATGAATGGCTGGCGCGGGCCACGGCCGGCACCCGCGAAGCGCCCTTAACCCACGAGATCGCTCTAGTAGCGAGGCAATTACAGATGCATCAGGACCCCGCCGATCGCATCCTAGCCGCCACCGCCGAGGTCTTGGACCTGACGCTGGTCACAGCTGACGAACGCTTGCTCGGATTGGGAACGATTCGAACCTTGGGCAACCGTTAAACGGTCATGCCTTATAATCCGTCGATAATGGAAGTTAGTTACCAACTTACGGCCGATGACTTTCGACAGGCGATCAAAGCCTCACGGAAAAGGAACGCCTTCTTCCGCTGGTCGCACCGACTTAGTCTGGGAATTGTGATCTCAGCTCTTGGAGTGGGGGCTACCCTGTTCGCAATTGATCCACACAATGCCGCTCTTCAGAACTTGGTACCCCTATACATCTTCTTGATGCTGTGGATCCTTTGGTTTTTTGGAACGCCGTATCTTTCGGCACGATCCCAATTTCGAGGTTCGCCTACGGCAAAGACCCCTATATCTCTCGCTGCTGCCGACGGGGGTCTACACTTCCGCTCGCGGCAAACGGACTCGAAGGTTGACTGGTCTGCTTATATAAATTGGATCGAGGAAAAGGGGATCTTCGCCCTCTTCCCCCATCCTAAGATATTCATCGTCACACCGAAGCGTGCGTTCAGCACTGATCAACTGGTCGAATTTCGAGAGTTGCTACGCCGGAAGGTAAAGCAAAAATAGTTTGGCGGGGACCAACGATCGGCTATGTCCTCTGTGTTCCGCCCAGCGATACCAGCGCCTTCACAATCTGCCCTGCCCACTGCGCTACCTCATCGTCCCGCAGCGTCCGCTCGCATGACTGAAACTTCGCCCGCATCAGAATCGAATAGCTTACCTTCTGCCACAAAACTAGTCGACTCGCCACGGAAAATCTCCACCGGAACGAACGTGCGCAGCTCGGCAATCCCCAATCCGCAAACGCTCGCATAAATCTTCGCGAACTCCACCGCCATCATCAAACACAAACGAAAAGTCGCGTTCAACAGCAGGGAAGCGCGCCAGCGCTTCATAACGCAGCCTGCCGCAGATCATGTTGATAGAGCCGGTCAAGATAAATCTCGGCGACAAAAACGTCCTGCCGCAGTTTGCGCGCGGCGGCCACATCCGGATGAATCTGCCCAAACTGGGCGACAGTAGCGCCATCCAGCACGGCGCGAGCCGAGCGTCCGGGATGATAATAATCAGCCGTCTGAGAATCGTAGTAAAGCGTCCACTGGCTGAACGGAGCAAGCAGGCCTTCAACATCGCCCTTCAGATCAAAGAACGAGAACGGACGAGCCGCCGCTCCCGGAGCCAGTCCACGCACCACCTCCGCGTCCACGTTCCCCGTAGCGCCGATGCAGATGCGCTTCGCCTCCAACGCTTTCGTCGCCCGAAGCCTCAAACACATTTCCCGCCTCAAACAGCCGAACATTGTCGCTGCCGCGATTCAAGTTATAAGCCAGCATGTTCAGCATGCTCGGAACCAGCGACGTGCGCATCACCGAAGCCTCATCGCTGAGCGGATTAGCAAGGTCGAGTTCGGCAGCCGAAGAAAAGCGCCGGGCATCCTCTTTCGAAATAAATGTCAGCGAAATCGCTTCGTTGTAACCAAGCGCCAGAAGCGATGACCGCAGCCGCAGCGTCTTTGTGTGCATCCGGCAGGTCCCGAACCTCGCCGCTGTAAGCAGGAAGCGTATTCGGAAACTTGTCATAGCCGTGCAGCCGCGCCAGTTCTTCAATGATGTCAATCTCGCGCTCAACATCAAGCCGCCAGCTCGGAATGTGGACGAGGTAAGAATCTTCGCCCCCCGGAAGCACAGTGAAGCCGAGGCGACTAAGAATGCGGTTGATTTCAACTGTGCGGAGTTGTTCGCCGAGAATCCGCCGCACTTCCCGCAGATCAAGCTCCACCGGAGCCAGATCCAGCTGGCGAGCGATCACGTCCAATCACGCCGCCAACCAGCGTGCCGCCGCCGGATTCGAGAATGAGTTGGGCGACCCGGTCGGTCGAAGGCACCGTCGATTCAAAATCCGCGCCGCGCTCAAATCGATGCGAAGCGTCGGTGTGAATGCCATGCCGCTTCGACATCCGCCGCACCGTGACCGGGTCCCACCATGCGGATTCGATCAGGATGTTCTTAGTCTTCTCCGTGATCATGGTGTCGAAGCCACCCATCACGCCGGCCAGTCCCACCGGCTTTTTCGCGTCGGCAACCACGAGGTCTTCACTGGAAAGCTTGCGCTCCACGCCATCCAGAGTCTTCAACGTTTCGCCCGCCCGAGCCTTGCGAATAACCAGCCGCCGCCCTTCCAGCAGGTCGAGATCGAACACGTGAGTAGGCTTGCCACTCTCCCACAGGACATAATTCGTAGCGTCCACCGCGTTGCTGATGGGCCGCTGATCGAGCAATTGCAGGCGATGCGCAATCTTCGCGGGCGAAGGCTTGATGGTGAGCGCCGCGAATTTCGCGAGCCGTGAATCGCGGACACAGCTCCGGCTCCTGAATTTCAATCGTGACGTCGGACTTGCCCTGCGCAGCCGGCAGCTTCGGCGCGATCGGCCGGAGCGGCAAATCGTAGAGCGCCGAAGCCTCGCGCGCCACGCCATAATGATTCATCGCATCGGGACGATTGGTCGTGATCTCCATCTCGAAAACGGTGTCGTCGCCCTAGCCGGAGATGCCTTCGACCGCAATGCCCGCAAGCGTAAGTTCGTCCGCAAGACGAACGTAGTCGACCGGCAGGTCAACAAAATCGCGCAGCCATTGAGGAGAGATTTTCATGAAAGACGCAACGAATAGCGAACGACTAACGACTACCGACCAACGACCGCCCTACCCAAACTGCTCCAGAAACCTCACATCGCCCTGAAAGAACAACTGAATATCATCCACGCCATACTTCATAATCGCAATTCGCTCCACGCCCATGCCGAAGGCGAATCCCGAAACCTTCGTCGGATCGTAATCGACAAACCCATACACATTCGGATCAACCATGCCGCACCCCAGCAGCTCAATCCATCCGCTGGCCTTGCAGTTGCGGCACGGAGCGCCGTCGCGCACGCCCTTGCCGTCGCAGAAAATGCAGCTGATCTGCACATCGGCGCTCGGCTCGGTGAAAGGGAAGAACGACGGATAGAAGCGCGTCTTCACGCTCGATCCAAACATCGCCTTCATGGCGTGGTCGAGCGTGCCCTTCAGATCGCAGAACGTAATGTTGGTATCGACCGCCAGCCCCTCGACCTGATGAAAAATCGGCGAGTGCGTCGCATCCAGCGCATCGTTGCGATGAACTTTCCCCGGACACACCACGCGCACCGGCGGCTTCATCTTCTGCATCGTGCGAATCTGCACCGGCGAAGTGTGCGTACGCAGCAGCAGCCGGTCGCGCAGCGGCTTCGATTCCTGCCCGGCGATGAACAGCGTGTCCTGCGTGTCGCGCGCCGGATGGTTCGGAGGAAAATTCAGCGCCTCGAAGTTGTAATAATCGGTCTCAATCTCCGGACCTTCCTCAACCGAATAACCAAGATTGCGAAACACGCCAATCATCTCGTTCATCGTCTTGATGACGGGATGCTCCGCGCCGAGAGGCCGGCGAATGCCGGGGAGAGTAATGTCGAGCCGCTCAGCTGCAAGTTTGCCCGACGAAGCCCCGCTCTGAATGCGGGCGAGCGTCGCATCCACCGCCTGCTCGACTTTGGTCTTGAGTTCGTTGACCCGCTGACCAACATCGCGCTTATTCGTCCCCGGCGCGGCCTTCAGCCACATATCGTTGAGTTGTGTGAGCACGCCGTTCTTGCGCGCCATCCAGCGATCGCGAAATACTTTCCAGTCATTCTCGGAACCAACCGCCGCCGATTCCTGATCGAGCGCAGACAAAAGCTCGCGCACCGCGCCATCGAGCGCAGCCGCCGAGAAATCAGTAGTTTGGGGACGGTGTAAGGCATGTCTCTCAACAACTCTATAAGAAATTGTCATCCCGAGCGAAGCGAGGGACCCCTACGCGCACGAAAATGTATGCCGTGAAGTAGGGTTCCTTCGCCGCGCAGGATGACAAATTGTCTTAGAGCTGAATGCTGAGTGCTGACGGCTGACTGCTTTCCCTACGCAGCCGCCGCGTGCGCCTTCTTCGCCTGCTCCGCCAGACTGCGCAAATCCCGCCGCATCGTTCACCGCCAGATCCGCCAGAATCTTGCGGTCCAGTTCCACGCCGGCCTTCTTCAGTCCGCTGATGAACTGGTTGTAGTTCAGTCCATTCAGGCGCGCGGCGGCGCCGATGCGCACAATCCAGATCGAGCGGTACTGGCGCTTCTTCTGCTTGCGCCCGGAGTAGGCAAACTTCAGCGCGCGATCGACGGCTTCTTTCGCCGACCGGTAAAGTTTTGATTTAGTTAGGAAATATCCACTGGCGCGTTCAAGAATCTTTTTGCGCTTGGCGCGGCGTTTGGTTCCGCGTTTTACACGAGGCATTGCTGTTCTCCTTTTTTATTTCATCTGGCGGCTGGAGGTAAGGAGGCTTCTACCGCATTTCCACGAAGGAAAGGGATTTCCGAAGCCCGACCTCTTCACGCGCCGCTGCGGTATGGTTCATTTCCGCAGACTTGTTACTGCACACTCGTTACGGACGGGCTCCTGAGCTTGCCAATAGGCCCGTCGCTCCATCACATGTACGGGATCATTCGTGCCGCTTTTTTGTAATCACCGTCACTCACCAAAGTCGCCTTGCCCAGCTGTTTCTTGCGCTTCTTCGCCTTGGATGACAGGATGTGACGCAACCCCGCCTTGTGACGCACGATCTTACCCGTACCAGTTTTCTTGAAGCGCTTGGCAGCGCCTTTGTGTGTTTTTAGTTTAGGCATAAAAATAAGTTCTCAGTTCTCAGTCGTCAGTTCTCAGTTACCTCAACAGACTCACACCGATGGAATTGACCGCAGCGTGGATTTTCCTGATGACTGACAACTGATAACTGACGACTGATTCTTACGCTGTCTGCGCGCCGCCTCGCGACGCGGGAGGTGGTGGCGCGACCTTCGGAGGAGCCGGCGGCTTTTCCTTCGCTCCGCCTTCCTTCTTCTTCGGAGCCAGAATCAGGTGCAGCGTGTTGCCTTCCTGCCGCGGCCGGAACTCCACCAACCCTCTATGGTCCACGTCCTTAATCAGACGCTCCAGAATCTGCCGTCCCAGGCTTTGCCGCGTCATTTCGCGTCCGCGGAAGAAGATTGTCGCTTTGACCTTGTCTCCTTCGTCAAGGAAGCGCAGCACGTGATTCTTTTTGGTTTCGTAATCGTGATCGTCCACGTTGATACGAAACTTCACTTCCTTGACCGTGATGGTCTTCTGCTTCTTCTTGGCTTCGCGCTCGCGCTTTTCGTTCTGGTACAGAAACTTCCCATAATCCATGATGCGGCAAACCGGAGGTTGCGCGGTCGGGGAAATTTCCACCAGATCCAGGTTTCTTTCGCGGGCCATCTTCAGCGCTTCGAAGGGAGGCATTACACCAATCTGTTCGCCTTCATCACCGATCACGCGCACTTCACGTGCCCGGATGCGCTCGTTCATGCGAATAAAACGTTTGTCGATACCGTCCTCCGTCTATTGGTCTGACAGGTTGAATCTGGCAGGCTGAATCTGACAAAAAAGATGCTTAAAAAGTATAGCATGGGGCCGCCCGCAGGCCCCTATCACCGCGCCACCACATCGAACGGGCGCATCATCTCGTTATCCTCATGCTCGAGGATGTGGCAGTGCCACACGTACCGTCCCGTGTATCCCTCAAACCGGACAATGATCCGCGTCACCATTCCAGGATCCGCGCGCACCGTATCTTTCCAGCCCGCCTCGCCCGGCTCCGGAGGCATTGCCGCGCCCGTGTATTTGATCTCGCCCGTCGCCCAGTAAGTGCCGATGTTGAACGCCCTGCGGTCGAGAATCTGAAACCTGCACCAGATGCAGATGAATGGGATGCGAGTCGTCGGTCAGATTGATGAGATTCCAGATCTCAACCGAGTCGAGCACCGGATTCTCCGTCACCGGCATGCTCCAGTGGAGCGTTATTCAACAACATCCTCACCGGCCGCTGCACCAGATCGTCCACCTCCACCAGAGTCAACATGCGAGTTTTCACAGCGGAAGACTCGGGAATCTTTGGGACTGGCCTCAACGTTTGAGGAAGCACGCTCGTGTCTGGCGCGCCCTTTTGCATCACGCGAAACTGCATGACGTTCAAATTGTCATTCTTGAGAATGACGCTTCGCCGCCATGCCCCGCAAAATCAACGATCAGATCGGCGCGCTCTCCGGGAGCGATCGATAACGAGAGTCAGAGGCACGGGCGCCGGCAGCAGCCCCTGATCGCTACCGATCTGCTGGAATTTCAGACTGCCAGGCCCTTCTGCCGAAAATGTCAAATGAAAGAACCTGCCATTCGCCCCATTGAGCACGCGGAAACGATACTTGCGCGGCTCCACTTCCAGATAAGGGTAGAATCTTGCCGTTCACCAGGACGGCGTCGCCAAACACTTCCGGCACCCAAGCCGACTTCTCATCGCCTGATACCGGATAGTTAAGCTGCCCCTCCAGATCGAAGACCCGGTCATAGATCACCAGCGGAATTTCGTATTTCCCCGCGGCAGATTCAGCGCATCTTCAAATTCATCGCGCACGAAAAATGCGCCCAGCAATCCCGCGAAAACATTGAGCCGGTTAATTCCCAACGCATGGTCGTGGTACCACAGCATGGTGGCGTCCTGCCGATTGGGATAATGGCAAATCGCGGACTTGCCCGGCACATACCAGTTCTCCGGATACCCGTCGCTCTCCGGCGGGCCTTGGCGCCATGCAGGTGCACCACCGTGCGCACTTCGGGCTTGTCCGCCTCCGCACCGTGAATGCTGTGGTCGATAGGCAGAAAATGTTTCTCCGGCAACTCATTGACCCACTCCACCAGCACTCCCTGACCGCTGCGCGTTTCAAAAGTCGGCCCCGGCGAAGCTGGACGCATATCCCCAAAGGCGAGTTGGTTTCAAGTCGCGGTGCACCTTGCTTTCGAACTGCCGCATCG
The DNA here is from genome assembly GCA_963826845.1 of uncultured Acidobacteriaceae bacterium. Classification (GTDB taxonomy): domain Bacteria; phylum Acidobacteriota; class Terriglobia; order Terriglobales; family Acidobacteriaceae; genus Acidiflorens. Next base: position 15,285 of record CAWGYS010000005.1, on the reverse strand, counting down.
CGACTCGATAGTAGGGAAGCTTGGACGGCGGGATCATCCGGGCTGGGACGATGCCCGCTCGGCTGGATAATCTCCGGCATCGGCAGCGGGTCCACGAACTGCGCCAGAGAACTGGCATTGAGCTGCGTGCGAAACTTGGGAGGCGTTTTATGAGAAACGCCGTGCGACATCGCTGACTCATGCCCCGGCGCATAGCCAGCGCCATCGTAGCGATTCCGCCCCGCGCCAGAAACCCTCGTCGTGTAATCCCCAAGCCGCACTGACCTCCGGTACTTCATGTCCAGCACATCATGCTCGCAAAAACTTCACCCCAGCACAACAGCGGGCATGCAAAAGAAATCTTCGCATGCCCGCGTCGGCCGGATCGGACCGTCCGGCTGGATCGAAACTACTTCTATGGCTACTGCTTTAGCCCCGTGTTCGGATTCAAGAAGAGAACTCCTTTGTTCCTGATCTCCGTGAAGTCGAACATCTGGCTGATCGAGTTGGCGATTGCATCGAATGAACCTCCGCCGATGCGCTGTCCGCCCAGCCAGTTGTCTTCGATGAAATGGATGATCGAAGTCTGGTCGGTCACCGTGTGATCGACGAATTCTGCCCTTCGCCCACGGAGAGATGACCAGCAGCGGCAGTCTCGGACCGTAACCGCAACGGCCAAGAGCATGCGGGTTGCCGGATTGAAGCCGGGCAGCGAAGTCGCGCGCCGTGCCGCAAGCACCGGGTCCGGTCAGAGCATCGCTGCGAGCCCGTCGAGACTGTTGACGATCGGCCCGATCTGATGGTCGTACCATCCGTCGGAGTCGTCGTACATGATGACCACCGCCGTGCTGCTCCAGGTCGGCAGACTTTCCAGCAGGTTGATCGTGTTCACCACGAATGTCTGCTCGTCCAGAGGATCGGAGTATCCGGCATGACGCGTCCTGATAGCCCGGCGCCTTCAGGAAGCTCACGGCTGGCAGATTGCCGGCCGCAGCGGCGGCGTAGAAATCCTGGATGTCGTACTGGTGATTGGCGGGACCGGCATTCCCGATTTCAGCAAGCGAAGCGGGCCGCGTGTGCGTTGGGTTGGCAGTCGAAGGCCAATACGCGAACAACGAGTGGTGCGGGATGTAATCGCTTTCCGTCACTCCCGTGACAGCCGAAGTCGTGGTGCGGCTGCAACCGGTGGTGCCGTTCGGATTCACGGTCGACAGATTGAATCCGCCCATGAACCGTCCCCAAGTCACGCCCGCAGCGGTCAGCAGGTCGCCGATGGTCTTGCCGCCCATGGCGCCTGGTTGCGGGTCGGGTTGGAGCAAACGTCGCCGATCGGATCCGGATCGCCGATCACCGTCAGTGAACCTCCGCTGCCGCCGCTCACCTCATCCCCAGTTCCGTTCAGTGTGGCGGACCACTCCGTTGGTCTGGCCCGAGACCAGGTTGATCACACCGACCGTCGATGGGCCGAAAGTGTGCCATAGGAGTTGTCGTTCAGCGCGAAATTCTGCGCGTAGTTCCACAGCGCGGTCACCGTGTTGCCGTCGAAATAACCCATGACCAAGCCGTTGGTTTGACGTTACTCCCGTACCCGAAGGCGGAGGTCCGGCGGTTCCGGTGTAGAGCGGAAACAGATCCATCAAGCCGGCATCGAACGCCTGCTGCTCGGCGTGTAGTCATGGTCCTGATCGTTGGTGAAGGCCTGCGAACGATCCAGCCGGAACGGATTCGCCGCGCCCGTGCCATTCGCGGGATTCAGATTGGGGTTGCTGTTCAGAAGCGCGTTCGACAGCCCGTTGACCGTCGGCGTGTTTGTCGGACGCTTTGAACTTCGGCTCCCCGGCTGGATTCGAGGCGTTCGGATAGGTTCCGAAGTAGTGATCGAAAGAAATGTTCTCGTTGAAAATCACCACCAGGTGCTGAATCGGAGTCGCGGTGCGCGCTCGCTGCGTGTCTGGTTTCCTGTTTAGCGGACGAGGCGAATGCGGGAACAACGGTCGGTCCCAGGGCGATGGTCATCGTCAATATCGACGCCATCACCCGCCTGAGGTTGGCAAAGGGTTGCTGCTGTTCAAACATGCTGAGTTCTCCATTTCTTCGAATTGCCGGGCGCAAGGCATAGGCCTGCCGCGTGGCGAGAAGATGCCTGCAAGACGTAGGCGGGAATTATTTCTGCACTGTTACTGCAATGTTAAGGAAAAATGAAATCAGGATTCTCAGGCTGAACCGAGAAGCCTGAGTCAGAAGGCCGAATCGAGAAGGAAAATAACCTACGCCACCGCCACTTTCGGAGTCCGCAGCCGCCGGTACAGCCGCATATAATCGTCCACCATGCGCCGCGCCGTGAAGCGCTCGCGCGCCCGATTGTAGGCGCGAGTCCCGTAGAGACGCGCCATTTCGCGGTCGCCATCCAGTTGGCTGAGCACCTCGCTCAGACTCTCCGCATTGTTGCGCTCAAAGTACAAGCGCCGCGTCGCCCCACAGTTCGCGATACACGTCGGTGTCGTTCGCCACCAGCGCGCAGCGCGAGAACGCCGCCTCAATCGACGCCAGTCCCGTGGCTCATATTGCGAAGTCGCGGCAAAAATCTTCGACTTGCTGTAGAGCGAGCGCAGTTGCGATTCCGTCTGCGCTCCCTTCACCGAAATTTCGTGCTTGTCGGTGGAGACGCGCACATCGGCGCGGATCGGCACCGGCGGCGCGGGAATCGGATTATCCGCGCCCACGATGCACACCGGCAATCCGATGCGAATGCTGGGTCAGCAACGCCACCTGCTTTCCCGTATCCCACAGCCGCCCGATCGCCAGCACCGACTCTTCCTTGGTCACAAACGGATTGAAATAAATCGGATTGCGTCCCGGAGGAACAACGTGGCCCTCGAAATCGTCGCCATAGGCGAGGCGCAGCATCTCCTCCATCCAGTGCGAAGCGCATAACCACCGCCTCGGCCCGCCTCAAGCTGGCGACAATCGTCGCGCGATACCACTTCAGCCAATCCGACGCCGCCGGCTCGTGTCCGTGGATGCTCAGCCACCACGTAATCACATCGCCATGCGCCACCACAATCCGCGGCGTCGCCACCGGCAGCGCTCCAAAACTGAGCTGATTCAAATGCAGAAAATCGGGACGCGTGTCGCGCACGATGGCGCACAAATAGTCCTGTGCCGCATGAAAGTCCGGCTCCCCTTCCTGCATCCAGTCGAGTCGAAACGCGGTGGGATAATATTCCAGCCCGTGCAGCCCGTCCATCCAGGCCGTCTGATGAGGAAGAGGAATCTCTCCAAAGCTGACCAGCGTGACCTGCGCCCCGTGTGTCACCAGACCCGAAACCAGTTCGCGCGAGTAAGTCCAAACTCCGCTGAACGTGTCAGCCGTAACCAGTACGCGCACAGAACCCCCGGGGACAGAGGAAGAGGGCTGGGAAGCCCCTCGGCCTGCTTGTTCCCAGTTTAGGCGAGAGAGCAGTACGAGGGAAGCGTTTTCTTACTAAAAAACAATTGGGTGCCCCCCTCCTTGCGCCCTCTGCAAGGGGCGGGCGTAAGCACGGTAACACCGTTCGCGGCCCATTCCCCTCTTCTCCTTAATGCCAAAATGTCCCAGGTATTACGCCACCGGTTCGGACCATTACGCGCGAGGTCCCTATGGAGCAGCCTCGAACACAACGCCACACCCGAAGTTGTGACAACCAGCATCGCCACCATTGTAAGTAGTACCGTAGTCCTCGTCGCATCGTTAGCTGGAAATACTTGCTGCGCCACTCCGGCAGACTGCCCACCGTCACCTGCGCCGCTTCCTCCCAGCGGGAGTTGGGGCCGACATTGTCACGGAATCTATTTCACGCAATATAAAAAGGCGCCCACTTTGCGGTAGGTTGTGATTGTTCGGATCACACTTAGCAAAAGGAGCGCCGTCATGAAGCAAGAAAAGTATATTGGCATGGACGTTCACCAGGCAACGATCTCGGTTGCCGTCATGGACAGCTCGGGCAAGCTGATCATGGAATGCATCCTGGAGACGAAAGCAGCCACGATTCTAGAGTTCCTCGATGGGCTACGCGGAAGTCTATCGGTGACCTTTGAAGAAGGAACTTCCGCCGCCTGGTTGCATGACCTGCTGAAACCTCGCGTCACCCGTCTTGTGGTCTGCGATCCGCGAAAGAACGCGCTGCTGAAAGACGGCAGCAAGAGTGACCGGATTGATGCGCGGAAGCTGGCGGAGTTGTTGCGCGGCAACCAGCTCCATCCGGTGTACCACGGCGAGCACGGGGTGCGAACGTTAAAGGAACTGGGTCGCAGCTATCAGACGCTCACGAAAGATGTCACGCGAGTCATGAGTCGGATCAAAGCGCTGTACCGCAGCTGGGCGATTCCCTGCAGCGGAACCACCGTCTATGCCCCGCGGCATCGCGCCGAGTGGCTGGCCAAGATTCCGCAACCCGGAGTTCGTCTGCGGGCGGAACGGTTGTGTCAGCAACTGGATCTACTGCAACCGGTGCGCCAGGAAGCGCGACACGACCTGCTGCGAGAGAGCCGCAAACATTATGCTGTGAAATTACTGCGCCAGATTCCTGCGATCGGTCCGATTCGTGCGGCCATGCTGGTGGCGTTACTACAGACACCTCACCGTTTCCGTACCAAGCGCCAGCTGTGGGCTTATAGTGGCTTCGCGATCGAGACGCACGACAGCGGCGAGTACCGCTATGTGAGAGGGAAGGTACAACGAAATCGGGAGCGCATCACCGTGCGCGGTCTGAATGGCAACCATAATCATGATCTGAAGAATCTGTTCAAAGGCGCCGCTCTCTCTGCGAGTACTCGCCCTGGACCGCTGTACGATTTCTATAGGGCGCTGCTTGAAAAAGGGATGCGGCCGACGATGGCCCGTCTCACCCTGGCACGAAAGATTGCCGCGATCACCTTAACGATTTGGAAGAAAGGAGTCAGTTTCGACGCCAAACAATTGCATCGGCAAGCCGCTTGAGCGTCTCTGGTAAGAGGCCTTTCCATCTCCGGTGATTCTCTCTGGTGGTGGTCGGTCGGGTTCTCGAGACGCTCGGTTCGAGGTGAGTATCAGTCAATGAGATCGGCCCTGTGTGCCTCGGCACCGAGTCACCCATTACACGTTATGCCTCCTCGGATAACCAGAAATAGCGATAGGCCACGAGCCTCCGATAGAACCATGGTTGACACTCCAAGACCAGTTTCGCTTGCCCTGTCTCAAGACTCGATTGGCGTCGTCATCACCGAAAGATGAAACCCACAGGAAGGGCAGACAAGCCAGAGCAAAACCCTTCGAGCGCAATCGATGGGCACTTACGGACAGTGGGCTGGATGTCGAGACTAAAATCTTCTCGGTCTCCGGTCGAGGAAGAACTTTTTTTCTTGACATCCCTTTTTATAGAACTCATTGACCCGACACTGAGTGTTATCGCCCTTGGACCAATCGACTCCGATTTGCCCATGATCCAAAGACTGGGTTACCTTGGGAAGGGACGGAAGGCAGCACCAATGGCAGAGAACAAGAACAAAACCAAGCCCACCAAATTAAGTGTGGCGGCGTTCCTAAACGCCATCACGGACCAGACCCGGCGCACCGACGCCAAGGTGCTAGCCAAATTGATGAAGAGCGCGGCCGGGGAAAGCCCGCAGATGTGGGGGCCCTCAATCATAGGGTTCGGCAGCTACCACTACAAGTACGACAGTGGACGCGAAGGCGACATGCCGCTTGTCGGTTTTTCGCCCCGTAAGGCCGCAACTGTTCTGTACAACGTGATCTGTTCCAACGACTCGAAGGTGCAGCTCGCAAAGCTAGGCAAGTACACGACCGGCAAGGGCTGCCTCTACATCAAGAAGCTCGCAGATGTGGACCAATCGGTGTTGGAATCCATGATCAAGAAATCGATTGCTGCCACGCGAGCGCGGGACACCAAAACTGATTAGTTGGTGTAAACGCAGCTTATTTGCTTCGCGGTCTTGGCGCGGCGCTTTGATGAGTCTCCGCGTTCGGTTTTGACGACGCTCTTGCCGGTTCCGCTCACACCCAACCGCGCCGACCTGCTCCATCGCCGCCTGGATGTAGCGCCGCACGAAGGGGCGCTCCACATCGCGCTGGCTCCTGAGCTTGATGTGGCGCATGGTCTTGCCGTCGCCTTCCAGCACCCGATTCGGATCGGGCAGCGAGCTCGCCGCGCGGGAATCCCGAGGTTCACATGCCCTGCGTTGGTCGCGATGTAGCAGAACATGTCCTTCATCTTTCCGCTGAACCCGAACCAGATGGCGACCGTGTACACCTGGTAGATCGACTCCGAGGCGTCCGGCGCTTCCTCAAGTATCATCTCGCGCAGCGCGAGGGCGAGATCGGAGATGTGCCGGTCGTAGGCTTCGAGGAATCCGAGCAATTGAGGATCGGGCGGGCGTTGCATGGCAGGGAACCAAATATACACCGGATCGTGTGCGCCCGAAGTACGACCGGGGAATCGTCTGCGAGTTCGTCAAGCCGGAAAGCCATCTTACTTACTGGCGCTCCAAACGGCGCATCCTATAGTTGGTGCAATCGCCTGTCCTCGACAGTTGGCTGAGCACGAGTGTTAAAGCGCTGAAATTCATCTTGGCGCAACCCGACACAAGCCCGAATGAAAGCGACGAAGCGGTTAACTAGCTCAGGCCGGCGCCTCTAGCTGCTGGAACGACGCTTTGACCTCTTCGCGCGAGGTATCGGACTGCCGATTGGCAGGTGCGATTCCTCAACGTAAATGTCTTCAATTTCTGTTTCGGTGGGCAATTGAAGCGTACCTGTTCGTGGCCGGTCGTACTCAAGCAGGCGATTCACCATCTTTTCGAAGAACTCGTAGTAAATTGCATTCTCGGCCTGCTCACTCTTGATGAGTTTTCTGGCGTCAGCCCACACATGGAGAATCCAGTAATGGAATTCGACCGAAACGTCCTCAAGGTTGAGATACCCACCTTCCAGCAGATAACCCATGTGTTCGAAGAAATTCATTACGTCGTGGAGTTCTGGTGGCGGATTGTTCAAATCGAGTGGGACCAGGACGCCACCCGGGGCTCGCTTCGCACCCAGCGTTCGGCGGGTGCCTGCCATAGGCTCACGCTCGAACTGGTCCACGAGCGAAATAAGGTGCGCGATTCTCGATTCTCTACGGAAATCGTTCAGTTGTTGTCTGGCGTAGAGGGCGGTGATACCAGCGATGACAGCGAGTGAAACCGTCCCAATCGCAGTCCACGCTTCCCAACTGATTAAACAATGAAGGTGAGTTAGCACCGAGCCAGATTCTATCAAGAGGGTGCCTTGCGGCGCTGGGATAGTCTTGCGCGTAGGACAGAAATAGTTGCGGGCTGCGGTTACGAGCGCCGACCGGCGGCGGAACTCAGTTGTTGGCAGGCCGCATGGTCCGAAAACTAGGCTGGTCGGTTGACGACCCCTGGTCGGCCAATTCTCAATGAGTGTAAACGCCTGTTTTCGTCAGCTATCCAACTGGAGAAGGTTTTTTTCAACTGGAGCGCGATTACTAATGAGCGGACTCCACCGCTGTCTTCGCGGTACCAGGCAATGAATGATCAACCACTCGAAAGGTGACGGCAGGTGACTTCACGGTCACATTGCCGGCCTCCGTTTCGGAACTTAGCAGACGCAGACCAAAACAGTGCTCGTTCTTGTACGCGCCCCAAACCGCAACGCCCATGTAGGCGCCGGGACGATCGATGCGATATCCCATTTGCTTCAACGTGAGCTCTATCGGGTATACCAAGCCAACCGGGAAGTAGTGAGAAAAGCCGTGCCCCGTCCAAATTGCGCCGGAGTTAGGCTGAACCGGATGGTCGCTGGCGTCGTGCAATTCCACTTTGACTCCAGGTGGGTCCCAGTAGGGATCGCCAGAACAGAGTGGGGCAGAGGAAGAGAAATTCTCGACAGCGATGTGCAACGGAACTTCGGCGCCAAGTTCGAATGTGTCGCTGTCCAAAGTAAGCGAAACGCCAACACCCTCAACCAGCGGACCCCAATTGCGCGGAATAATGTTGCCGTTCACCATGCTCAAATGAAACCCAGGTGTGGTACCCACAAGGGAATGGCCGCCCTTGCGGTCAGCCAGTGAGCTGACATCGAAGGTGAATTCGCCATTTTTCCGATCGTTCAGACCGTCATTGCGCGTCAGAGCATAGCTGGCGTCGAATTCCATAACGAAGCGATCACGAGGCTCGATTTTGCAGGCGACTTTCTGAACCTCGTCAACCCGGAGGATCCGCGACTGCTCTGAAGGGGGAGTGGCCTCACGGAAGCGGACAAAGAGCCGTGGACAAGAGCGTTCGTCGCGAGACAGTAGATGGCCAGCGTCTTCCACCCTAACGCTCAAGGGAATGTGGTCGCGAGTGTAGGACTCATTGTTGTCATTGGCCCACTGGATCAAAGGCGGACGCGAACCGGAGGCCACGCTGGGAACCGTGTCTGACGAAAACTGACCCGGGAGGTAGTCAGTTATCGAGAGCGGCGAGCAGATCGGTTTCAGCAAGCTGGGCGACGTAAACCAATACCAGTTGTCCAGCATGTATCGTTGGCTCCAGCCCATGTTGGTGGGGAAATAACACTTCGGCGTGTCTTCCGATGGCAAAGTTCTCCAGCTACGCGCTTCATGCGTGGACTCGCCGGGCGCAAGCGTTATTCGATTGTTGCCTCGTTCTTGCGTACCCTCCTCGCAGTAGTAGCAGATTTTGACTGACGTGCCATCCGGGGCGGTAGGCATGCCAGCAGCACCGGGATGCGTTCCAACCGTGCAAGCCATCGGGGAGATGTTGCGCAGGTTCATAGCGACTGTGTAGCTATTGCCCGGGCCGTCCGTTGCCTGGAAGGTGGCCTCCAGCGAATCGAACGCGCAGGGCTGAACCAAAGGGTCGGCAAATCCCTGTGCGGAAAGGATAACTACCGCGATCAGCAAGAGGCATGGGCTGATTGTCGCCGCGCGCTTCACCAGGCTTAGCAACAAGTGTGTTGCCATGATCCTCCCATTCTACAGCGCGTGTCGCGCTGTGACTTCAGATAACTGGTGTAACATCGCCATTTCCCTCATTGACCCCTGGTCGGCAAATTCTCAATGAGTTCTATAAAAAGGGATGTCAAGAAAAAAAGTTCTTCCTCGACCGGAGACCGAGAAGATTTTAGTCTCGACATCCAGCCCACTGTCTGTAAGTGCCTCCCGATTGCGCTCGAGGGGGTTTTGCTTTGGCTTGTCTGCCCTTCCTGTGGGTTTCATCTTTCGGTGGTGACGACGCCAATCGAGTCTTGAAACTTTGGCAAGCGGGACCTGGTCTTGGAGTGTCAACCATGGTTCTATCGGAGGCTCGTGGCCTATCGCTATTTCTGGTTATCCGAGGAGGCATAACGTGTAATGGGTGACTCGGTGCCGAGGCACACAGGGCCGATCTCATTGACTGATACTCACCTCGAACCGAGCGTCTCGAGAACCCGACCGACCACCACCAGAGAGAATCACCGGAGATGGAAAGGCCTCTTACCAGAGACGCTCAAGCGGCTTGCCGATGCAATTGTTTGGCGTCGAAACTGACTCCTTTCTTCCAAATCGTTAAGGTGATCGCGGCAATCTTTCGTGCCAGGGTGAGACGGGCCATCGTCGGCCGCATCCCTTTTTCAAGCAGCGCCATATAGAAATCGTACAGCGGTCCGGGGCGAGTACTGGCCGAGAGAGCGGCACCTTTGAACAGATTCTTCAGATCGTGATTATGGTTGCCATTCAGACCGCGCACGGTGATGCGCTCCCGATTTCGTTGTACCTTCCCTCTCACATAGCGGTACTCGCCGCTGTCGTGCGTCTCGATCGCGAAGCCACTATAAGCCCACAGCTGGCGCTTGGTACGGAAACGGTGCGGTGTCTGTAGTAACGCCACCAGCATGGCCGCACGAATCGGACCGATCGCAGGAATCTGGCGCAGCATTTTCACGGCATCATGTTTGCGGCTCTCTCGCAGCAGGTCGTGTCGCGCTTCCTGGCGCACCGGTTGCAGTAGATCCAGTTGCTGACACAACCGTTCCGCCCGCAGACGAACTCCGGGTTGCGGGATCTTGGCCAGCCACTCGGCGCGATGCCGCGGGGCATAGACGGTGGTTCCGCTGCAGGGAATCGCCCAGCTGCGGTACAGCGCTTTGATCCGACTCATGACTCGCGTGACATCTTTCGTGAGCGTCTGATAGCTGCGACCCAGTTCCTTTAACGTTCGCACCCCGTGCTCGCCGTGGTACACCGGATGGAGCTGGTTGCCGCGCAACAACTCCGCCAGCTTCCGCGCATCAATCCGGTCACTCTTGCTGCCGTCTTTCAGCAGCGCGTTCTTTCGCGGATCGCAGACCACAAGACGGGTGACGCGAGGTTTCAGCAGGTCATGCAACCAGGCGGCGGAAGTTCCTTCTTCAAAGGTCACCGATAGACTTCCGCGTAGCCCATCGAGGAACTCTAGAATCGTGGCTGCTTTCGTCTCCAGGATGCATTCCATGATCAGCTTGCCCGAGCTGTCCATGACGGCAACCGAGATCGTTGCCTGGTGAACGTCCATGCCAATATACTTTTCTTGCTTCATGACGGCGCTCCTTTTGCTAAGTGCGATCCGAACAATCACAACCTACCGCAAAGTGGGCGCCTTTTTATATTGCGTGTAATCGCCTGTTTACGTCAGGTATCGGCTAAGGTAGGATCAATACACTTGGGGTGTACTCCTCCCCCAAGTTCTGGGTTTGGCTCTCTACTGGGAGGTCTTATGAAATCTCTTCGCTTCGTCTGCTGGTCTGCCGTTCTCCTTTCCTCCACGTATATAACCCTGTTGGTCGCGGCACAATCGAATCCCGTTGCTCATGCTAATCAGCCAAACTCCCTTTTCGACGCTCAAGAGCCGTCCGCGGGAGTGGGATCGCAGCTGGCACCGGCAGTGCAGGCGAAAATCTTTGGGAAGCCTGTGACCTACGACTCAGGTGGGAACTTTGCCGGAGTCGTGGTGGTAGCGGATGTGAACGGCGACGGCCGGCGCGATGTGGTGGCGGGAAACGGGGGCTCCCCTACAGTGAGCGTGCTACTGGGAAATGGCGACGGCACTCTCCAAGCTCCGGTGAGTTACTACCTGGGCGAAGAGGCCGCTTCAATCGCGATCGTGGATGTGAATGGAGACGGCAGGCCGGATATGATCGTGGCTACCGACTTTGAGGCAGGTAACCCGAACAGTGGTGGAGTGAGCGTTCTATTAGGCAATGGCGACGGTACCTTCCAGCTCCCTGTCACTTACAGTTCGGGAGGGTACGGTGCCATTTCGCTTGCGATAGCGGACGTGAACGGCGATGGCCATCTGGACCTGATCGTGGCCAATGTGTGCCAGAGTTCGACCGGCTGTGATTACCATTATGCTTATGGCAGTGTTGGCGTACTTCTCGGCAACGGCGACGGAACCTTCCAGCCGGCGGTCGTCAGTTCCATTTCGGCGGGCGACATTCATTGGACGGCATTAGCGGATCTTAACGGCGACGGCACGCCCGATCTGGTAGTGGCCGATGCTGACACTACCGTGGGAGTGCTGTTGGGCAACGGTGACGGGACTTTCCAGCCTCTCGTCGGTTATAACTCCGGCGGTCCTTCTTTCGCGCTCACGATTGGCGACGTGAATGGAGATGGCAAGCCGGATATCGTAGCGGGGGTCACCGCCGCCGTGAGCGTTTTGCTGGGTAACGGCGACGGGACTTTCCAGTCACCGATCCTTTCCCCTCTACCCCCGAATTTGATTTTCTTTCGATTGCACTCAAGGACTTGGATGGTGATGGTAATCTCGATGTGGCAGGCCTGGGCTATACCCCTGGGGCGGAAGTCCTGTTGGGCAATGGCGACGGGACCTTCCAATCGGCGCAGACATATCATGTTCCAGGATTGAAGCATACATTCTCACTAACCGCTGCAGATCTTAACGGCGACGGCAAACCTGACATGCTAGTGGTCGGTGAGTGTACCAGATGTGAGGACAAGAACCTCAACTTGCAAGTGTTCTTGAACATATTCGACGCCGCCGCGGCTACTGCGGTCACATCTTCGCCCAACCCGTCGCTGGTCAACCAGTCGGTGACGTTCACAGCCACTGTCACCTCAGATCCACCCATTCCAGACGGCGAGGTCATAACGTTCTTGAGTGGCAAGAACAATCTCGGAACTGGTACAACCAAGAATGGCGTGGCGACCTTGACCACGTCTTTCTCCAAGGCAGGCACGCACACAATCAAGGCCAGCTACGCCGGCGATCGTTACCATAAGGCCAGCTCGGGAACGGTGAAGCAAGTGGTAAACCGCTGAAAAGGGTCTGTGACTCGATCGCCTCCTTCCACCCTTCTGGTAGCACTGGTGCTGGTAGACCGGCGAGCTGATCGTTTGTTGTAATGTCGCATCATTGACCCGCTCGGTCAATTCTCAGTGAGTGTAATCGCCTGGTTACAACAACTACTCCTCATACAGACCATTCAGTCGCTTGGCTCCAGCCGAAAACAGGCATAACATCTGGTGAGGAGAATTGCCTTGAAGGTTCTGAGCGCGACGGACGTTGACGAATGGTTTTCGCAATCCCCGAATCGCGACGACGAACGAATACATCGCGACGGACAAGACCTTTTTTTCGCTCATCCCGAAGCGAGCTGCATCGACCTCGAATACCCGCCAAAACTAGAGAGACTTCCTTTTTTTGCTGGTTACCTTGCGCAACTTGGGTACGAGGCTAAAGACTTTCAGGGCGCCCTTCTATGGTTCACTAATTGGGGTGTGTGGAACTCACTCGACGAGGGAATCGGCTATCGCATCATCGAAAAGATGCATGATGCAGCCGGGCAACCAAAATCATTCGAGGCAGCTCCTGGTCACGTCTTTCGAGCTGACGAACTACAAGAGGCAGTTGGAATGCTTCTGCAGCCAATGGTTTTTGGCTGGGACGCGATGTTTGTCCCGTGGTGGTCGTATGGGTACAACGAATTCTTCCTGCATGTCAGCCACGATTCTTTTGTTAGCGTTGTGACCCGGACGAAAGAGTTTCATGTCAAGACATTCGATCGTTTGCGGGAACTCGACCTCAATCCGAAAACAGGTCACGAAATGCGATTACGCCGATTCTGCAGAGTTCCATAGCCATTCTCAACTCGTAGTTGGCGAGAAATCGCCATTTCACCAACAACCGGGTTCCGAGCCCAAACGCCCGTTTACGTCAACTTCATCGTTCGAGCCCTGACTTGCCGCTCCGCATCAAACAAATCGCGGATAGTCTTCATTCTCTCTGGGAAATATTGCCCCAGCCAATCTAGCCAAATGTCTATGGAGTTTCCAAATGGGTAGCATTCCAGAGAAGCACCACTCTCCAACAACAATCTAACGAACGATGGATGGCCAGTGTGCGCTGCTAGGGAAAGAGCCGTATCGCGATGGTTGTTCCTTCTGTCAAGGTCGGCGCCTTTTTCGATGAGCAGCCTTCCGATGCTTGTGTCGCCCTCCATTGCAGCGAGCATCAGCAGAGTCCAAGCATAGTGATTACTGAGATTAGGGCCCAGCCCCTCCTCCAATTCCTTTCGGAGATGGACGGTGTCGCCCCTCTTAATGACTCTCGTCGCCTCGTCGAAGGTCATCGCTCAGAGGCTCCTTCTGGCTCCCCAGGTCAAACGAGCTTTATTGTAACTGCGCTTCCGTGCCTAGTTGTTGAAAAATCCCCATTGCACGCAATATAAAAAGGCGCCCACTTTGCGGTAGGTTGTGATTGTTCGGATCACACTTAGCAAAAGGAGCGCCGTCATGAAGCAAGAAAAGTATATTGGCATGGACGTTCACCAGGCAACGATCTCGGTTGCCGTCATGGACAGCTCGGGGAAGCTGGTCATGGAATGCATTTTGGAGACGAAGGCAGCCACGATTCTAGAGTTCGTCGATGGGCTACGCGGAAGTCTATCGGTGACCTTTGAAGAAGGAACTTCCGCCGCCTGGTTGCATGACCTGCTGAAACCTCGCGTCACCCGTCTTGTGGTCTGCGATCCGCGAAAGAACGCGCTGCTGAAAGACGGCAGCAAGAGTGACCGGATTGATGCGCGGAAGCTGGCGGAGTTGTTGCGCGGCAACCAGCTCCATCCGGTGTACCACGGCGAGCACGGGGTGCGAACGTTAAAGGAACTGGGTCGCAGCTATCTAACGCTCACCCAAGATGTCAGCCGAGTCATGACCCGGATCAAAGCTCTCTATCGAAGCTGGGCCATTCCGTGTAGCGGTACAACCGTGTATGCCCCGCGATATCGGGCAGAGTGGTTGGCCAAGATCCCGCAGCCCGGGGTTCGCCTGCGGGCAGAACGTTTCTATCAGCAACTGGATCTGCTGCAACCGGTACGACAAGAAGCGCGGCAGGATCTACTGAGCGAGAGCCGGAAGCATTCTGCTGTGAAATTACTGCGCCAGATTCCTGCCATCGGCCCGATCCGAGCGGCCATGCTGGTGGCGTTGCTGCAGACACCTCACCGTTTCCGCACCAAGCGCCAACTATGGGCTTACAGTGGTTTTGCGGTTGAGACGCACGACAGCGGCGAGTACCGCTATGTGAGAGGGAAGGTACAACGAAATCGGGAGCGCATCACCGTGCGCGGTCTGAATGGCAACCATAATCATGATCTGAAGAATCTGTTCAAAGGCGCTGCTCTATCTGCGAGTACTCACCCTGGGCCGTTGTACGATTTCTATGGGGCGCTGCTTGAAAAAGGGATGCGGCCGACGATGGCCCGTCTCACCCTGGCACGAAAGATTGCCGCGATCACCTTAACGATTTGGAAGAAAGGAGTCAGTTTCGACGCCAAACAATTGCATCGGCAAGCCGCTTGAGCGTCTCTGGTAAGAGGCCTTTCCATCTCCGGTGATTCTCTCTGGTGGTGGTCGGTCGGGTTCTCGAGACGCTCGGTTCGAGGTGAGTATCAGTCAATGAGATCGGCCCTGTGTGCCTCGGCACCGAGTCACCCATTACACGTTATGCCTCCTCGGATAACCAGAAATAGCGATAGGCCACGAGCCTCCGATAGAACCATGGTTGACACTTCAAGACCAGTTTCGCTTGCCCTGTCTCAAGACTCGATTGGCGTCGTCATCACCGAAAGATGAAACCCACAGGAAGGGCAGACAAGCCAGAGCAAAACCCTTCGAGCGCAATCGATGGGCACTTACGGACAGTGGGCTGGATGTCGAGACTAAAATCTTCTCGACCTCCGGTCGAGGAAGAAGTTTTTCCTTGACATCCCTTTTTATAGAA
>CAWGYS010000004.1:0-489729 GCA_963826845.1 uncultured Acidobacteriaceae bacterium | reverse complement strand
GTATACGGCGACCATCACAACCGGCGCCCAGGATCTCTTCGGCAACTCACTGGCAAGTGACTTTACGTGGACCTTCACCACCGTCGCAGCGGCGTGCCAGGACTTGGCGCCCCCGCCGTTGGCCTCGGCCGCGAATTTCGTAATTCTCGCCGGTTCCACCGTCACAAACACGGGCCCGACCGTCATTACCGGCGGTGATCTGGGACTAAGTCCCGGAAGCGCAGTCACTGGGTTCCCACCCGGAACGCTCACTCCTCCGGCGGTGATGCACGTCACCGACCCGACTGCCGCGCAGGCCCAACTAGATTTGACCACGGCATATATCTACACCGCCGGGTTACCCGGAGGCGCCGTTCTGCCCGGAGATCTGAGCGGCCTGACTCTCGCTCCCGGTCTCTACACCACCGCGAGCACCGTCATGCTATCGGCAGGCAACGTAACGCTCGACGGACAGGGAGACGCGAACGCCGTCTTCATCTTCCAGATAGGGTCAACATTGACGACTATTGGAAGCACGCAGGTTGTCTTATCCGGTGGCACGCAAGCGAAGAATGTCTTCTGGCAAACCGGCAGCGCAGCGACCCTGGGAACGAACTCAATTTTCCAGGGAACCATAATGGCGCTGCAATCCATCACGCTCGATACCGGCGCAACTCTGGTCGGCAGAGCTCTGGCGCGCAATGCCGCAGTAGCGATGGACAGCAACCCAGTTACTGCGCCATAAGCTGTAGGCGACCGGCCGGGTGCCCCATTCCTTGCGAGTTCGTTGCGCAAGGGGTGGGATTCCACTGCTGCCGATTGCTAGGGCTCCAACTCTCGCGATACGGTTATATGGTGTCTGTCAAGAGGGAAACACAACATCTTGTAGCCCGAAAGTGGTAAGGGTAACCTGCAAGTACAGGTACGGTAGACTTCTAGCTGGTACTTGACATAATATCAACTAGAGAACTACTATGGTTCAAGAACAGGGAATCATTCCTCCCTCGCTAGCCGCGGATAAGCTTAAAGAGCTCATCCTGGAGGCGATAAATGACGGATCGGGCAATCCTGAAACCTACCACGCGCTGTATGGTCACGTGGACCGTGGCCTCCACACAAACGATGTCATCCATGGGCTCGAACGAGAATGGGCGTTCCAGCGCCCCCCGGCGTTCAACAAGACCTTTTGGCAGTGGAAGTATTACCTCGACACAGAAAGTGTTGGCGGCGACCCGATATTGATCATCATAGCGGTGGACACTATTCGACGAGAGTTTGAGGTAATCACCAGATGGCGACAGTAGAAGCCGTAATGCACGAGTGCAGTCAGCAAACTAGGCAGGAGTTCCGGGCGACCATGGACGCCCCCTACCACTTTGTTGACTCCGGACTCCCTAATGTCTACCTAGTGGGAATCAGATATTTTCACTGTGAATGCGGGCAGGATCTGGCGGACATCCCTGCCATGAAGCAGCTTCTGAATTTGATTAGCCGCGACCTTGTTGAGAAAACATCGGCTCTTAGTGGTGCTGAAATAAGATTCTTGCGCAAAAGACTTGGCCAAAAATCTGCTGATTTTTCCAAGCAGATCGGACTAGAACCTGAGACACTGTCACGAATTGAGAATGATCATCTTCCAGCTTCGGAACGAACAGACAAACTCATCCGACTATATTATGCGGTTGCTTCCAAAGACCCACTTCTGCTCGGTGAAATGCAGACCGATCTCGACCAGAAACTCATGGCGTGGCAAAGGATCGTTCTGCCGCCAAAAAGAATCATAACCAGCGTAATAGACAACGAGTGGACCCTGGTGGCAGCCTAAATTCTTTGTGTTGCGTAAAGCAACATAACGTCCTACTAGTTCTCAATTAGCAGGCGACCTGTCACGGCGTTCCAACACTGCCATTTGTTCAATTTTTCGCAAGTTAATAATCGTTATTACTTCTGGCGTCCTTCTGGGCGGGTGTTTCTCTTAGCGGCCCGCTTCCAAGCCTTTTCCCGTTTCACTAGTTCCCTGTGGGAGACAGAAAGAATCTTTCGCACTGTGGCATCAAACTTCTGGGACTCGGAAGTGCTCATCAGTAAATCTCCGCACGTACCGCTTTCATGAAGTCGCTGGTATCTACATAGTAGTTTGGATACGCTCTTGGAATGGCGTCCACTGTTTCGACCGCCACCAAAACTACTTGAATGTTTGGATCGTTCTCAGTTTCTTTTTCTAGTTCTTCATACTTCTTTTGCGCAGTGGCCAAGTCCTCAGCCCTGTACGGAATCGTCCGGAGAGTTCGTTTATTCGGATCAAGGGTCAGCAGAAACATCGATGCACCAGGATATTGCTTTTCCTCCAAGAGATGGATGCTATTGTTCCAGCCCCAAAGAATGTCCATTATGTTTGCGCTGCCGACAAGCGCATGGAGTTCATGAATCAGTTCCTCTCTGGTTTCAGGAGTACCGGGGACACGAGGACTCTTTTCCCGGAAAGCAAATGCACCACTGGTGAGGGCGAAGAATCGCAGCCATTCGTCACTAGCATTCTTCACTTTAGATTTTAGTGCTTGCCCAGTAAAGACTTGAGCGGTTTCTACCGCGGTAGCCCACAAATGTTGGAGTTTCGACCGAATCTGCACCTCAATTCTCTGTCCATTAAAAACGACTAGCTCTGGACTTGGGCTTTGGAATCGAAAAATTAGATGGATGCTCCGGTAGCCATCTGGTTTAGGTTTCTTAATGTAATCAAAATCTTCGGATCCATCCCAAGACGAACGGTTTTTGGGACTCTTTGCGTGATATTTTTTGTAACGCTTTACTAAGCGTTCCACTTGACGCGCAGTTGAAAGGACAGCCCGACATCCCCCAATGTCCTGCATTTGGGTCAATTTCATAGTTGGGTTTTGGCGAAGCTTTAATTCAATTGACGGGCGACGCTTTTGCCGCTGTGAGATCAAAGCATTCTTGTCGATCTTTTGGGCACGACGCTTCAAGGTCATTTTCACGACTTGCAGGGGATAGGCGTGGCAGGAGCGCCAGTTATCAACTATGGCGATGGCTGCTTCGCGCTCCCAACTCCATTTCGGCAAAGTGACCAAATCCTGCCCAGCTCTGTCTATTTGACCTTTGGTGTATTTTCGAGACACACGCGCATGGCAAGCCAATTTAACTCTTTTTGGCGTGGACGAGTCGAGTAATTTACCGCCCTTTTTTCATCAAGAACGAAGCCTTTTTAGCTCTGGTATAAGAACCCTTCCCAAATCAGTGCGCCATTCTCTGCAATAGTTGTTGACTTAAGAATCCCACCGCTGCAACACTAGAAGCTGATCGGGGCAGTTTCGAGGAGTGTCCGTCGAAGGCCGACGCACCTCGAAGCTGCCCCAAAGTGTTTTCGGAGGCCGTTGAATCGCTAAGTCCTTATTCCGGAATATTTTGCAAAATTGCCCCTTTAGACTCAAAGATTTAGAGGGAATCTTCTCCTAAACCAATGATTCCAAAGGGACGACGCTAAAAAAATCTCCACCGCCTCGGGAATCCATAATCAAGGAACCCTGAACG
Source organism: uncultured Acidobacteriaceae bacterium (assembly GCA_963826845.1). Lineage (GTDB taxonomy): Bacteria > Acidobacteriota > Terriglobia > Terriglobales > Acidobacteriaceae > Acidiflorens. Next base: position 486,201 of record CAWGYS010000004.1, on the reverse strand, counting down.
AAGATCAGTAAGTAACATGCATTCAATACTTTACTTATAAAGTACTTAGAATGAATACTTTGGCGGAGCACACCTCAAAGATGATGTTTGTTATCAATACTTTACCGAAATTGGGGGGGGGGGGGGTACCAACACCTAGCAACGGACAGCCCCACCTGGAGCTACTCGAACGCCGTCCGTAGAAAACTAACCAGCTGCCAGCCGTCCATGTATTTGTACGGAGTCTCGCCCATCGTGTAATGCCCGCAAGGCAGCACGACGACTTTGTGATCGAGTTGGTGCTTCTCGAATTCGTCAACCACCTGCTCGGAAAATTCCGGCAGGAACGTCATGTCGTACTTTGCATAAATGATGAGCGATCGCCGCGGCCAGCGCGAAAACTTATCGAAATACACCATCGGACTGACGGCCCGCCACACCTGCCGCAGATTCTCCAGATCGATGGCCGTTTCCAGTCCCTCGCGAATGTGCCGTGTGGACTGCCCATGCCACACGACGTCGGCAAAGTAAGTCGAAGCATGGTTAAACGCCGCTACCTGAATTCGCGGATCGTGCGCCGTGGCGATAAACGCATAACACGATCCCAGACTCGTGCCGACGATGCCAAGCCGGTTGTAACCGTGTGCTTCGAGCCAGTCGAGACAGCAGCGCACGTCGATGACGCCTTGGCGCACCGAATCGAGCGTACGTCCAATGTTGGCGGAGACGGCATAGTCAGCGCGGTCGATCTCCGCCGGACGGCGAATATCGTGATACGGCATCGACAGCCGCAGCACCGCGATGCCCATCCAGTTCAGCACCCGGCAGAGGCTGGTGTAGGAAAGCGCGTCGGAATTCCAATGCGGCAGGAGAACGACGGCCCGGCGTCCGCGCACCGGAAACCAGCGAGCATTCACCAGATTGTTTTCGGGATAAGGCGTAACCACCGGCGAGGTGAAACGCAGAAAATCCGCATGAGTGCCACGAACTTTTTCTTCCAGCCGCAGGTCCGGCACTTCGCGCGTGCTGAACACCTGCACCTCGCGCCGCTCCAGGCGAAAATCTGTAGGCGTCTGGTAAGAGTAAAAGTCGTCGCTATCGCGAATGATGCGATCGTTAAAACGCGAGAAATATTCCAGCACATCGCGCGAAGCCTGGCCCGAACTTTCAGATGGAGGACCGCCGTTGCGCCCCGGCCAGTTGTGGGTCCAGTCCAGTCCCCAATCCAGCGGACGGACCACGCGATTATTGTCCACCGAAGTGAGCTGGGTCTCCCAGTCGTACATCCATTGAGCGTAGCGTGAAGGCATGTTCTTTCTGGACTATAGCAAACACTGGCTAACCAGCACTGAGAACGACAGCGAGTGGAGGAAGGCTGCATCCAGCGGTCCCATGCGCAAACTAAAGTCGTTGAGGTCGCTTTACGCTCGTGCGCCAAAGCCACCTTTACATGTAGCTACGTTTGGAGTTACAGTGATGTTGTTGTCAGTGGAAGCTTTAACGCATAGATGTTTCTCTCTCTTCTTCCGCGTCACACGCGTGGCGCGCAATCGCAAGCTAGTGCCAAAAGTGGCTATCACCCGCACCGCCGGAATGGCCAACCTGAACAGTGACATTCAGTTAGGTGGCTGGATGCTCACAGCGGACAAAGAGAGACACCATGCGCGCACTTCTCGGTGAACGCTCGGATTATCGTTTCGAATGGGATGAAAACAAGAACCGGCAGAACATCAGAAAACACGGTTTCGACTTTGCGGATGCCGAAGAGATGTTTGGCGGCTTCCTTCTCTTCTCGCTAGATGCGCGCGAAGACTACGGAGAAAACCGTTGGGTTGGAATCGGTGCGATTCGCGCCCGCACTGCGGTCGTCGTCTTTACAGAGCGCGGACCAGAGACGATTCGTATCATCTCGCTAAGAAAGGCAACTCGCCGTGAAAGTAAACAGTACAAAAAGGCGCTCGAAGACCAACTGGAAACGGGTTGACGCGCTTCGGGATTCAGAGATCGATTTTTCGGAGATCCCGGAACTCGGATCCAAGTTTTTCGCCACGGCCATTCGTTGGCCGGGCAAGAAGAAGCAGATCACGTTGCGCCTTGACCCCGATGTGCTTGGTTTTTTTCGCCGGCATGGCAGGGGATATCAAACCGCCATCAATGCGGTGCTTCGGCACTACATGCATTCTCAACAAGACAGCGGTCCAAGACGGTCCGGCTAATCGCCCCTCTCGGACCACCTCGGTGAACGCCTGAATCGATGGTCAGATATACACTCTTGGCACTCGCTGCGACAGCCCGCACAGAATCTCGTAGGGCACGCTCTCGCACAGTCGCGCCAGTTCCACGGCGTCCACGCTCTTGCCGCTGCTCGTACCGATCAGGACGACCTCATCCCCCACCGCGACGCCGGGAATGTGGCTGACGTCCACGATGGTCAAGTCCATCGAGACGCGTCCGACAACCGGAGCATATTCGCCGCCTACAATCACCCGAGCGCGATTCGAAAGCAGCCGCGGATAACCGTCCGCGTAACCGACAGGCAGCACCGCGATGCGACTCCGTGCCTTAGTCACGAAAGTGCCCATGTAGCCGACTGCTTGCCCCGCGGCAACATCTTTCACCGTAAGAACTCGCGTCTTCCACGAAAGCACCGGACGCAGCGGCAAATCAGCCACCGGAGCAAGCGCGCCGCCGCGGGTAAATGCCAGCGAATATCCATAGAGCGCGATTCCCGGACGCACCATGGTCTTCCAAGTGTCAGGACGAGCGCTCATCGCGGCGGAATTTCCCATATGAACCAGCGCAGGCCGAAGTCCATAGTTTCGCAAGACCGCAAGCCCATCTTCAAAGCACTTCACCTGCCGCACCGCGTCTTTGGCGTCCAGCACTTCAGCCGACGCGAAGTGTGTGCTCACTCCCTCGAGAGTCAGGTGCTTGCAAGCGGACAACATCTCGCACAAATGCGGCAACGCTTCCAGCGATGCGCCCAGTCGGTTCATGCCCGTGTCGATCTTCAAATGAACCGGCAACCGATGTGAGGCAATCTGCGATGCAAGATCGCTCGGCCGTTTTCGCGCCGCGCGTTCCAGCGTCTCAACATGCCAGGCTTCCCAGATGGTAGGAGTAAGACTCTGGGCGACGATTCCATCCTCCTCGCCCTTCCAGATTCCAGTCATCAGCAGGATGCGCGCCTTGACCCCGGCACCGCGCAACGCCAGGCCTTCCGCGGCATCGGTCACTCCCAGCCACCGAGCGCCCTCAGATTCGAGCGCGAGCGCGCATTCCACCGCACCGTGACCGTAGCCATCGGCCTTGACCACCGCGCAAATGGTGACGCCGTTGCCGACGTGCTTCTGTACCGCGTGAAAGTTTTCTCCCAGCGCTGCCAGAGAAACTTCCGCCCAAGTTCGGCCGTCGAGAATCAACGAGCGGATCTCAGGCATTTTAGACAGATGGATACGCGGTGCGTTCACTAAGCCGATTATAGCGACCGCACCCGCCGCACCCACCTTCCGGTGGTAACCGCTGACGTCAACTACCCGACAACACGAAGTTCACCGTAATTTCGGTCTCCACTTCGATGGGCTCATTGTTGAGCAGATACGGACGATACCGCCACTGCCGGACCGCTTCAATCGCAGCCGCGGACAGCATCGGATGTCCGCGGACCACAACCAGATTCTCGATCGTCCCCGCCTTGCTGATAATCGCCCGCAACTCGACCGCGCCCTGAACCCGCACCTGACGCGCCAGCGCGGGATAGCTTGGTTGCACGCGGTAGATCAGGTTGCCTTCTGCCCAGTGCGAGACGAGCAGCGGCTTGGCAGCGACTGGACGTGGCGGGAGGCAACCGGCATATCTCCGAAACCGCCGGGGATGCCACCACCAGGTCCGCGACCCGGCCCACTGCCGATGCCCGGTAAGTCCGGCGCAGCGGGGACCGAGGCCGTATCGTCGCCCGCCGAGATGTGATATGGGATCGATACCGGCGCGGTGATCTCCTCGCTACGGGTGCTGCTGGCAGCCGCGGCCGCAGGATGACCGGGCGCCTCAGATGTTGTCGCTTCGGGCGTAAACGCCGCAGGAGACGTGAGCGGCTGTAGCCATTGCACCTGCGGCGGTCGTTGAGCCCAGATCAACGGGATCACGAGCAGCAGGCTTAGTCCGACTGCCTGCATGGTGAAGGATGCAAGCGTAGTCCACCCGCGATGGGCAGACTGTTCCCATGTGCTCTCGAGTGCGGTAAACATGATGTCCTCCAGAACGGGCCCGTTATCCTTACAGACACCTCCGCCTTGCACTTTGATCCTGAGCGATGCGTCAAGAAAAGTGGGCCAATAAAAAAGACCGCGTCTGCACGCGGTCTTCAAGTAACGTCTAGAGAACAAAGTTGGAACCAGAACCACCCGAGCAGTGTCGCTACTTTTTAGGCGGCGTGCTCGCGGGCGCTGCTGGTTTGGCTGCCGGTTTCACAGGCCTCGGAGCGGTGCTACCCGCAGGAGGCGCCGCAACACCGGACTGAACGTTGAAAGCCTCGATGACCGGCTGAGTGATGTCAACGGCTGGTCCGTACCAGATCACCGGGCCGCGCGGCCACTGTTGGGACGTGTCCAGGATCATGCCATAGCCGTTATCGCTCGCGTACTTCACGATCATAGGCGCCATAACGGTGAGGATTTTGTTCCCAATCTCGCCCTGCTGCGCCTGGAAATCTTCCTGTGCGTCCTGCGTAGCGCGCTCGAAACTTTTCTGCTTCGTCTCGATGTCCTTTACCAGCTTCTCGCGTGCTGCGTCGTTCAGCTTGTCCTGCTGGGCATTGAGCTGCTTCTTCATGCTGTCGATTTCGTCAGCCTTGCTCTTCAGGTCGTTCTGCTTGGGCTCAAATTTCTTGCCAAGTTCAGCGAAATCGCGCTGCCCCTGGTTAGAGAGGAAGATCGCCTGTTCGATGTTGATGGTGCCGACTTTGGTGCCCGTAGCCTTGGCCACCGTCGCAGCGGCGGTCGAGGGAGCGTCCGGTGCGGCGGTTGCGGGAGCACCGGTAGACGGGGCGGCTTGGGCCAGAGCGAAGAGTGAGAAGAGAGAGAGGCCGAACACTGCGGCCACGGTGACGCGCGCAATCTTGCTGATCATTGGATCCTTTGAACTCCTTCGGATTTTTCGGAAATGCTGGAAACTTCCAGCTCGCTGGGCTCAACGAGAAACGGATCGTAACCCGAGCCTATCATTAATCAAACCTGAAACCGGGACAGCAAGCGCCCAAGACGCGTACTAATTCGCGCACTACATCGTGCACTACATCGTGCACTATATCCGGCTCTCTTCACGCAGAAACTACCAGCGTGGTGATCAGGGTGTGGACGCAATGCATTATACGGAGCGTACCAGAACAGCGTCAAACCGATTCGCCCCGTAATGGGTTGGATGCGGCCAAGCGATCTATTGTTTGCCGCTAATTTCATATACCGCCTTCTTTCCCGATAGCTCCAATTGCTGCGGCGATCAATAGCGGAACCGGTAGCGAAATTCCCCATAAATTTGCCGTGGATCATTCCAGTGAAATCCGCCAAACGTCAGACTGTTATCCAGTTGCACGCGGCGGTTGGCCACATTCAGAGCGGTCACCGAAACCGTGTATTTCTCAGCGAAGTCTTTACCGAGAGCAAGATCAAACGTGGTGTGGCCCGGCAGATAATTCCCTGGATACTGCACACCGGGCAAGCCGTTCGAGAATCCCGAGCCGTAGTACACATTCGTCGAGGCGTAACTTTGCCAGGGCAGTCTGGCATTAAAGCCCACGTTCAATGTGTTTCTCTGATCATGATCTACGGGTGAAAGTCCGGGCGGTATATCGAGCGGGCAGGACGGCGTCGGCGGGTAAGTAGGACAGATCAAGCCTCCAGTGATCGGCGAGGTTGCCTGCGCGATTTGGTTGGCATAGGCAAGGTGAAGCTGGCCGTGATGCCAAAGGTCCGGCGATCGCAGCGTGAGTTCCCATCCCTGAATCAACGCGTAATCCCAGGTGATGGGCCAGAAGATGTTCGATTCTCCAATGTTGTTGTGGTCCAGCCAATTGTGGGCGAAGGTTTGATAAGTATCGGCGTCCAGCGTCCACCCGTGGTACGGAATCATCACACCGTATTGCCATTCGCGGTCGCGCTCGCCGTACAGAGGAGCAAACCCAAAACCTTGTTGCATGCCTCCCTGTTGCAGCTGGTTGGTGGCGGTTATGAGCGGCGGAGCCTGATAGTAGTAGCCGTAGAAGCCGCGAAACACCCAGTTCAGACGCGGAACTTTTATGGCGACTCCAAAGCGAGGGTCGGCCGTGTTCTCGGAGACTGAGGTGTCGTTGAACTGGGTGATTCGAAGTCCGGCGATCAAAGTCAACCATGGCGTTACTTTGAACTTGTCGTTGATAAATTCGGCGGCAAGTCCTCCGTTTACGCCGATCGATGAGGGCGCGAAATTTGGCGTACCGTCGGTGTAGTCGTTAAAGAAGTAGTTGTACTGGTGCTGAAAAAATCCATATACGCCGGCTTGGATATCGTTTTTCCAGACATTTGCGCTTAAAGCCGCCTGCATACCTACATAGTTGGCTGTCTGATTGACGGTTGAAATAACGGGATAATCGTTGGGGCCGCCATGGTAGTCGGCGCCGTTGTAGTGATAGAAGGGAGAAACGGTTAGCAGCATATCGGGATTAAAAGTGTGAACCCATGAAAATGTGACGTAGCCGTCGGGCTCAGTCTCGCTATCGTGCAGGCCATAACTGGGGTAATTCTGATTTCCGATTGAATTCGGATCGGGGTCGATGGGAATCTGGTAGTAATCCCTCCGCAAGCTGCAGTGACCACCCGATACTGGTTCTTGGGATCGGGATTGAAGATGAACGAAGCGAATCCACCATACCCATTCGCAGCATCGTTGACCACCTGCCCGATCGGAGTCTCCAGCCCGTATTGACTTCGATTTCCGTTCAGGCTGGCGTAGTAAGCAAAGCGCTGAGTGTGCCCTCCGCAACTGATCTGGTCGTTCGTCTGATAGAAATTCCCTGCGCTGATAACAAGATCACACTCCCGATCGCGTTCAAACCCGTTTCGGGGCGCGATGTTGAAGATTCCGTACGTACGGTCCCCATAGTCAGCATCGTAGCTGCCTCTGAGAACTTCAAGATAATCGATGTCCTTGGGGTCAATCTGCGGCCCCAGATTGTTGGCAATGTTGGTGTTGGGGATAGGGACGCCGTCAATCAGCCACTCGACCTGGTGGCCTCCCTGCATGTGCAGCATATCGTGCGTCATGTAGGTTGCCGGCACGTAATCCGTGATCATCTCCATGCCGTTGGTGCGATCTGCTCCCGGAGTTTCCTGGATGTCGATACGGTTCACCATGATCGTCGGCGTCACACTGTCCATCGGTGCCTCCACCGGGAGCCCCGAGACGGCGACGGTTTCCTTCAAACCTGCGATGACCAACTCGAAATGCAACACCGGACGACTGTCGGACTGAACGATCACAGCTTGCTGCATTTGCTGAAAGCCCTTCGACGAGACGGTGACCGCGTAATTGCCGATGGGTACCGAACTGAAGTCAAATTCTCCTGAACTGTCAGAGTCTTGGGACTGTGTCCAGTCCGAGTTTTGAGCCTTCAGAGTAACGTGTGCGCCTTGCACCGGACGGTGCTGAGGATCATGGACCACGCCGCGAACCGAGCCGAAGATTGTGGCAAATGCGGGAGCGGCGAGTAGCAAAGCGGTGAATGCCAACAGTTGGAGACGATTCATGAGTTCAGTCCTTATGAGGTTCCGGTCTGCTCTGCGACTAAGACGCGACGCAATGAGCCGACTTTTTGGCAACGCCACGGTTGGCGCCGAGGATGCTCGGCACCGTGCAAACACGTGCGCTCGCAACTCTGCGATGTCGCCCGGTGTTGCTGGTTGTCAGGTTTGGCGAAGGACTAGCTGGCGAACGGCTAGCTGCGAGGAGGGGCGCGGGCGGAATCGTGTCCGAAGATATTGCTTGAGTGAAGTGTCGCGCTTTGTGTCGGGGGCGCGGGCTCAATCAGAAGACTCAGAACCGAGAGCAGACCGGAGGCGGGACGCGCCCACTCCGATGTGGTAGCGCCGCAGCAGCAATGGCTCTGACAGCAGTTGCCGTCGGCTTGAACCGAAGTTTCCGAGGATTCCGACTGGCCCGCCTTTGCATCCGCCATCGCCTGATGGCACGGCATCGCCGGCGGAGCCACGTGTCCAGACACCGGCTTGCGCGCGCAGTGCATGGCCATCGGCCGCGCAACGCAGGCCATCGCCATCGGCGCGAAGGCCGGGACGAGCATGACCAGCATCAGTAATCTGGCAGTCCACTGCGAAACCCTACACATTTGCGGACAGCATAGCACTACGCTGCACCCAGTTGCCAGTATCCAGCAACCGACGCGGCTCAAATCCGAGTACTGAGTACTGGGCACTGATTCCTGTACCATTTCTCCGTGCACGATCTGGCGCAGCGGCTGTTGGAGACAATTCGGAAGCAGGATTCGATTCGAGCCGGCGACCGCGTGGCAGCGGCGGTTTCGGGTGGAGCGGATTCCGTCGCTTTGCTCTGTCTGCTGCTGGAGTTGCGCTCCGAGCTAGGGATTGTGCTGTCGGTCGTGCATGTCAATCACAAGCTGCGCGGCGAAGAGTCGGATGAGGACGAGCGCTTTGTTGCGAAGCTGGCGCAGCAGCACGGACTCGAACTGCATCGCGGCGATGCGCCCGTCGACGCGCGACCGCTCCGCGTTACGTTCCGGCAAAACTTCCGGCATCGAGGCCGCCGCGCGTGATCTGCGTTACGGTTTCTTTCGTCGAGCTGGCGCGTGAGGGTCGCGTGGCGAAAATTGCCACCGCGCACACCCTCGACGATCAGGCAGAGACCGTGCTGCTGCGCATTTTTCGCGGCACCGGCATTCGCGGGCTTTCGGGCATTCATCCGCGAATTGTTTTGAGCGATCAGGGACAAGCGTTTGGCGAGGTAGTGCGGCCGCTGCTGGGCTTTCGGCGCGCTGCACTGCAGGACTTTCTGCGCGAGCAAGGCCAGACCTGGCGCGAGGATTCGTCGAATCAGGATGTTGCCTTCCTGCGCAATCGCGTGCGGCATCGGCTGCTGCCGATGATCGCGGAAGACTTTGGCGAGGCCGCGATCGAACACATGGCTGAGCTGGCGGAAATCGCGCGGGCCGAAGAGGAGCATTGGGAGACTGGTCACCCGGAGACCTCGGCGCTCGGTACCGCCGCGGCCGGGGAGACGCGGCAAGCCCCGTCTCTACCGGTGGCGACGTTATTGGCGCTGCCCTTGGCGGCCCAGCGGCGATTGCTTCGCGCCTGGCTGGAAGTGAATGCCCCGGATTCCAGTATTTCGTTCCGGCTGATCGAGGAGGCGCTGGAACTGGCGTGCGGGGCAGCAGGCAGGAAAATGGAATTGTCGGCCACGCAGACTCTTCTGCGAGGACGGCAGGAACTCCTGCTGGAAGCCGGTGACTTCCCCCGGCAGCGCGGTTAATTATGAGTATCACGCTGGCCGTGCCGGGTATCGGTGGAAGTTCCCGAACTGCGGCACGCATCGAAGCACGGTCGTGGATCCGAGCCAGCGTTCCGGAAGATGAGCGCGTGCAGTTGCTCGATCCGGAGCGCATGCCAAAGCGAAATTCTAATCCGCAATTGGCGCGCGGGTGACCGTTACTGGCCGGCGCATACCGCGGCGGAGAAAAAGGTGAAAGAGCTGTTGAGCGACCGCCATGTGACCGGAGCGGAGAAAAAGCTCTGGCCGGTTGCGGTCGCAGAAGGCAGCGGTCTCATCTGGATGCGCGGCTTCGCCGTTCCCGCAGCTTTGCAGGCGCCAGCGGGGCTCGCCAAGCGATTTGGATTCGGGAGATTGCGGGCATGATGTAACATGCCATGGGTAGGTTCAAGAATTCAGAGGCAAGAGGTCAGATTGCAGAGGTGGACGAGCTGCTTCACCTCTGCAATCTGACCTCTAACCTCTGACCTCTAAGGACGGAGTCGCCACTTCCGCTATGAATGCTTCGCCGAATGCCCGGTTGCGCCAGGTGATCTCGGCCGACCAGATTCAGAAAAGAGTCCGCGAACTGGGACGGCAGATTTCCGACGACTATCGCGGCCAGACCGTGATCGCGCTGGGAATTCTCGAGAACAGTTTCCTGTTCATGGCCGACCTGGTGCGGGCGATCGAAGTACCCATCGTCTGCTCCTTCATCAAGCCGAGCTACAAGCAGAGCAAGCAGGGCGAGTCTCCGCTGTTGGAAATTCTTTTCAGCCACGAACTGGAGATTGCCGGCAAGCATGTGCTGCTGGTCGAGGGACTGGTGCATTCGGGAGTGACCAGCGAATTCCTGATGAGCGACCTGCGCGGGCGGGGCGCGGCTTCGGTAAAGCTGGTTACGCTGCTCGATCGCCAGTCGGCGCGCCGCGTGCCACTGCAGCCCGACTATTTCGGGTTCCTGGTGGACGACACGTTTCTTTGCGGCTATGGCTTGGGCAGTCCGGAGCAAACAGGGCGAAACTTGCCGTACCTGGCCGCGACGACGTAGAGCCTATAGACAGCGAGTCTGCCACCCGTGACTTCTGTACCCTGCCTTTACCTCTCCGTTTTCTCGCCGAAAAGGTCTAAAATGAGGAAGCGGTCTTTTCCCAGTCGAATTTCCGCCTCCGGCATCTAATACCACGAGAGGCGGCGTGCTTCTTTCTGCAGGAATGGGCCCGCACTTTGAGGAGTTTTAGGTGAATTCTACGATCAAGACGGTACTTTTCTGGGCGGTCATCGTGGTTTCGGCATTCCTGCTCTGGCAGGTGGTGAAAACCGGCAGCAATGCCCAGAAAGAAAAAGAAATCGGCTTTTCTGAATTCTTGACGGAAGTCGATCAGGGCAATGTCCACGACGTTACGTTTATCGGCCAGGAAGTGAAAGGCAAGTTCAAGAACCCTGACTCGCCGTTTCATACCATTGCGCCCGCGAACTTCCCCGACATGTACAAGACCCTGAAAGACAAGGGCGTCGGATACAACATCAAGGACATCAGCAACGGCACCTGGCCCAGTTGGATTCTGAATCTGGCCGCCGCTGGTTCTGCTCGGCGCTCTCTGGTTCTTCATGATCCGGCAGATGCAGACCGGCGGAAACAAGGCGCTGTCGTTCGGCAAGAGCCGGGCGCGCCTGCTCTCCATGCAGCAGAAAAAGATCACGTTCAAAGACGTGGCCGGCGTGGATGAGGCGAAGGAAGAACTTCGCGAAATTATCGAATTTCTGCGCGAGGCGCAGAAATTCCAGAAACTTGGCGGACGCATTCCCAAGGGCGTGCTGCTGGTCGGACCTCCGGGAACCGGCAAGACCCTGCTGGCGCGCGCAGTCGCGGGCGAAGCGAACGTTCCGTTCTTCTCCATCTCCGGCTCCGACTTCGTGGAAATGTTTGTCGGCGTGGGCGCAAGCCGCGTGCGCGATCTGTTCGAACAGGGCAAGAAAAATGCTCCCTGCATCATCTTCATTGACGAAATTGACGCCGTCGGACGTCATCGTGGCGCTGGCCTAGGCGGCGGACACGACGAGCGCGAACAAACTCTGAACCAATTGCTGGTCGAAATGGATGGTTTCGAGTCGAACGAAGGCGTGATCCTGATGGCGGCAACCAACCGTCCCGATGTGCTCGATCCGGCGCTGCTGCGCCCGGGGCGTTTTGACCGGCGCGTGGTGGTGAATCGTCCCGACGTTCGCGGACGCGAAGAAATTCTGCGCGTGCACACCCGCAAGATTCCTCTGGCGGATGACGTAGAACTGAACGTCCTCGCCCGCGGTACCCCGGGCTTCTCCGGCGCGGACCTGGCCAACATGGTGAATGAAGCGGCATTGGCGGCGGCGCGGCAAAACCGCAAAGCCGTGTTGATGTATGACTTCGAAGTAGCCAAAGATAAAGTGCTGATGGGCGTGGAACGCAAGTCGCTTCTGCTCTCCGATGAAGAGAAGAAGAACACCGCGTACCACGAGGCCGGACACGCACTGGTGGCAGCCATGTTGCCGCATTCCGATCCGGTGCACAAGGTCACGATCATTCCGCGCGGCATGGCTCTCGGGTTGACCATGCAGTTGCCGACCGACGATCGCCACAACTACTACAAGAACTATCTCGATACGCAAATCGCCATCCTGATGGGCGGGCGAATTGCGGAAGAGCTTTTCCTGAACCAGATGTCAACCGGCGCAGGCAACGACATCGAGCGGGCCACGGAATTGGCGCGCAAGATGGTTTGCGAGTGGGGCATGAGCGACCTGGGACCACTGACCTTCGGCAAGAAAGAAGAGCAGATTTTCCTGGGACGCGAAATCGCACAACACCGCGACTACAGCGAAGCCACCGCCATCCAGATTGACGAAGAAGTCAAGAAGATGGTCAGCATCGGCTATGCGACGGCGAAGAAGATCCTCTCCGAGAATCGCGAGACGCTGATCCGGATTGCGAAGGCGCTGATTGAGCGCGAAGTGCTCGACGCCTCCGAGATCAAGCTGCTGGTCGACGGACAAAACTTGCCGCCGATCAAGCCGCTCCCGGCGAAGACCGACGACGGTGTGCAGCAAGTGATCAAGCCGGAACGAGCCCCTGCCAAAGGCGGCGAACGGCCGGCAACGGCATAACGACAGGTCTCAGGTCTTAGGTGTCAGGTCTTAGAGGGCGGCCGAATTGGCCGCCTTTCTTTTTGCTGCACTTGGCAGCACCGCTACTACGGCCAAAATCACAAAGAATGGATCTATCGGCCGCCGATAATAAACTTCCGGACTCGTGATGTAGTAAATCAACGGAAACGAAAAGAGCACGAGCGCATAGGGCAGCGACCCGGACCAATCCGCACTCATTGCCCGCCACAGGCCGAGAAGCGCGAGCACGGTGAGCGCGGTGCAGAATAAAATGTTCGGTGGATCCAGCGGCTCCTGTTTGAGATAGTCGCGATCCAGGCTCCAGTATCCGGTCCACAAGAAGACGGCACGGCGGAACGAGGTCCGCACGTACCACCCAGGATTAGCGCGAATGAACTCGAACGCCTGCTGCTTTTTCTTGTCAAAATATCTGAGTTCACCCAGTTGTTTGAATTCGTTCCATTCCGCATCGTTGTGCCACGGTCCAAGCTCGTACGGTCCCCAATACGAAGTCGCGCCCTTGGTCCCCAGCCGCAGCACAAGTCCCATGTTGCCGCGGAAAGGGACGACGCGATGGAAGACTTCGTAGTTGCGAATGAACCACGGCGAGATGACCGCGACGAACGCAATAGCGGCCACGACATTAAATCCAATCCAGCTCTGCCCGCGGCGATGGCGGCGATAGATGACCCATCCGGCTAGAAAAGGGAGCACTGATAACAGGGCTGGACTGGTCAGTGCGGCAAGGCCCCAGAGCAGGCCGAAGACCGCCCATCTCCAGAATCGATTTTCATTTTCCAGATTCAGCGTGATCAGGAAAAGCAGGCAAACGACCAGGGTCGCCAGCCACGTCTCCCAGATGCGTTCGACAGGAAAATAAATCGCGTAAGGACAAAATGCCCACGCCCATCCAGACCATTTCGCGACGCGGTCTCCAAAACTTACGCGAGCGATCAGAAAAACGAGCACGCATACCAAAGCCGACATCAGCGCATTCATGAAAGCAGAACGATCGCCGAGGTCTTCGTGTAGACGCCGAATACTTTGAAAACACCGGCGACCAGGTAGGGATAAACCGGAGTCATCCACGCAGTCGGGCCGGTGTCCTCGAACAGGGGGCTGCCGAAACCGTGGCCCTCGACGATGGAACGTGCAATTCTGCCGGCTTCGTATCCAAAATGCCAGTGGTCGCGCTCCGGTTCAAGTTGCTCGGGAAGCAGGAAGACCATGACGACCAGCCGGACCGCCAGCGCCACCAGGACCATCGAGAGCAGAAACGGCGGAAAACGCCGCTGCCTTGAAATCTGGCTCGAAATTTGCTTCGGCGCCTCAGCGTCGGCGTTCGAATTGGAAGAGAGCGACAAGACGAATCTATTCTGGCTCGCGGTCGAATTATTTCACAGCGCCGGTAGCGTGACCGGCCCGAATCCAAGCGCGGACGGTTCGCATGGTGGCCAGATAAAAGTGCAGATTGTGGACCGTATTCAAAACCTGCGCCAGCAATTCGTTCGACGCATAAAGATGCCGCAAGTAAGCCCGCGAGTAACGGCGGCAGACGCGGCACTCGCAAGTCGGATCGAGCGCGCTGTCATCCTGAGCGTACCGCGCCTGCTTGATTGAAACCTTGCCTTCGGAAGTGAACAGCAATCCATGGCGCGCGGCGCGAGTGGGCAGGACGCAATCCATCATGTCCACTCCCGCCTGCGCGTACTGGGCAATCTCATCGGGAGTGCCCACCCCCATCAGATAGCGCGGCTGGCTGGAGGGAAGATGCTCCAGCGTCGATAAGACGATATCGCGAGTAACCTCGCGAGGTTCGCCAACGCTAAGGCCGCCGATGGCATAACCGGGAAAGCCGATGTCGATCGTGCGCGAAGCAGATTCGCGACGCAACTCAGGATCCATCCCGCCCTGCACAATGCCAAACAAAGCCTGGGTTTTACCACTACCCTGACCGAGATTGTCATCCTGAGCGGAGCGAAGGACCTGCTTTTCCTGAGAGGTGACCGCTGAGAGCTGAGAGCGGTTCCAAGGCACCTCGTGCTTATGCTGCTCAAAATAATCCTTGCAGCGCGATGCCCAGCGTAAAGTCAGTTCCATCGAAGCGCGCGCACGCTGAGCATCAGCCGGATACTCCGTGCACTCATCAAACGCCATGATGATGTCAGCCCCCAAACCAATCTGCACCTCTGTGGCTTTTTCAGGACTGAGAAAGTGAGAGGACCCGTCGAGGTGCGAGCGGAACGCCACACCTTCCTCGCTGACTTTTCGCAACTCGTTCAAGCTGAAAACCTGGAAGCCGCCAGAGTCGGTGAGGATCGCTCGATCCCACGACATGAACCGGTGCAGCCCGCCCATTTTGCGAACAGTCTCGACCCCGGGCCGCAGATAAAGATGATAGGTATTGCCCAGCAGAATCTGGACGCCGAGTTCCTCGAGCACGTCCTGCGAAACGCCCTTGACCGAACCGAGCGTTCCAACCGGCATAAATACCGGTGTCTCGATCTCCCCATGCGGAGTGATGAGCTTGCCGGCGCGGGCGGAGCCGCGAATCGCTTCAATCTGCAGGCGAACAGACACGGAAGGATTCTAACGGAATCTGACGGTAGGCTTTCTATCAACGTATTGGCTAAGTGCGTTTCGTGATGACGAAGTGCGTCACGGTGGGAGTGGAAGCGTGTTCGGTGCATTGATAGCCGAGCTTCGGCGCGTCAATGCCCTCCAGAAGGCATTCTCCTGAACCGAGGAGGATCGGCGACATGGCTAAGTGCATCTCATCGATAAGTCCGGCGCGAAGGTATTGCCGGACTGTAGCCACCCCGCCGCCAAGCCGAACATCCTGACCGCTAGCAGCGTCAACAGCTCGCTCAAGAGCCGCGTGAATGCCATCGGTGACAAAGTGAAAGGTCGTGCCCCCGCTCATGTCAATCGATGCGCGCACGTGATGGGTAAGCACGAAAACAGGAGTGTGGAACGGCGGGTTGTCGCCCCACCACCCCTTCCAAACGTTGTCTGGCCACGGGCCTCGGATCGGTCCAAACATGTTTCGACCCATGATCCACGCTCCAATATTGCGGAAGCCGCGTGCGACAAAATCATCATCAATACCGGTAGCGCCGCCGTCCTTGCCATGCAGCTGTTGGAAGGTGCGTGTGCCGAAGGCCCATTCGTGCAGCGCTACCCCGCCGACGCCAAGTGGATTGTTGAGATCCTGATTGGGACCGGCACCGTAGCCATCGAGCGAGATCGCGAAGCTGTGGACGCGAAGGTTGGACATCGATTCAGACCTGAGTCACTGCGGATGAAAATCCAGCAGCCCGCTCCTCACTTCACATACAGATTCTTAACCACCTCGCCGCCCTTCATCACAAACTTCACGCGCTCCAAAGTTGTGACGTCGGCCAGCGGATCGCCGTCCACAGCCACGATGTCAGCCCACTTGCCCGGCTCAATGGTCCCAACCTTGTCGGACCATCCCAACAAATCGGCATCATTGATAGTCGCCGCCTGGATCGCCTGCAGCGGCGTCAGCCCCAGCTTCACCATGACCGCGAATTCATGCGCGTTAAGTCCGTGCGGATACACCGCCGCATCGGTGCCGAAGCCGACTTTCACTCCGGCGGCAAACGCCCGCGCCACGTTCTTGCGCGCAGCCGGCATTACCTCGTGCCCCTTGGCAATCAGTTCCGGAGGCGTGCCGATCTTCTCCGCATTTTCGAAAAACCAGTCCATGAGATAGAGAGTCGGCACCAGATAAGTGCCATTCTTCTTCATTGCGGCGATGGCCGCGTCGTCGATGTACGAGCCGTGTTCGATCGAATCCACGCCTGCCTCGCTCGCCCACCGGATCGCCTCCGCTCCGTGCGCGTGCGCCGCAACCTTTCTTCCCAGCCGATGCGCTTCCTCCACAATGGCTCGCATCTCCTCCTGCGTATATTGCGACGCCTGCGGATTGTCGCCATGCGAAAGCACTCCACCCGAGGCCATGAACTTGATCAAGTCCGCACCATACTTGATGTCCTGCCGAACCATGTGCCGCACACCATCCACGCCGTCGGCCACGCCATCGCTCTCAGCGTGATATTCAAACGGCAGCAGATTATTGTCCGCATGACCGCCCGTAATGCTCAGCGGCGGCCCGCTCACCAGCATGCGCGGCCCCGGCACATCTCCGGCATTAATAGCGTCGCGCAAAGCAACGTCGCTAAATCCGCTGGCGCCCACGTTGCGGACAGTCGTAAATCCTGCGTCAAGCGTGACCCGCGCATTGCGCGCTCCATAGAGCGCCTCACGCGGCACGGAAATCGCCAGCCGCGAATAGCCGAAATTGGTAGTCATCGTCAGGTGCGTGTGCGCGTCAATTAATCCCGGCAGCACGGTTGCGTTCGGCAGATCGATTACCTGCGCTCCAGCCGGAACTTGCGCATCGGAGCCGACGCTGGCGATCTTATCGCCCTGAATCACGATGGTTTGATTGGTCAGTGTCTTGCCTGTTTTCACGTCCAGCAGATGGCCGGCGTGGACGACAACCGTCTTCGTAGCAGGCGAGGCTTGCTGCGCCCGTGCCACTCCGATCAAAAAAAGTCCGCTACAGGCAACGGAAAATACAAACACATGCAGATAACGGCTGAGCTTCATTCGATCCCCCAATGAGAAATGAGAATTGAGTCTTGGCCGAGTACCTTACAACGTCGGCAAGGCAAACGGCAACCGCTATCAAACTTCGCAGCGATGGGAGAGGATCCCGCTGCATTAATTTTTCGTTAAATTCGCTCGATTCAATTGACCGGGCTGCGGGACAGCATTAACCTGCGGGGCTATGAGCAAACCGGACCTTGATCAATTGCGCCTCGCCTACAAGAAAGCTACCGATGAATGGGTCGACACCATTCGGGCCGAAGAAGCTCTGGCCACGCCCGACCATTCAATGACCGCCATGGAGCATTGGGATACCGCCCACTTCACAGAACATGACGCCCACTCGAGAGCTACAGTAGCGCGTGACGCCTACAAAAGCGCGCTTCGCAGCGCGAACTACGGGATTTAGCGCCACACCACATTTACGCCCACAACCTTGTATTCTACGAGTCGCATACTCGTGAAGGGCGGACACTCTTGTGCGCCAGCCGAGCGAGGCTCGGCGACAACCTGATGACAAACAACCCCGCTCCATCAATCCCAAACGGAGTACGAGCCATAGCCGCGCTTTTCGCCCTGTGCGCGATTTATCTGGCAATCGCGGGCGTCTTGATCTTGCTTCGTCCCGGAACGATATCGCCATCGGCAGGCGCGCCGCTGTTGTTCGGATTGGAAGTCGCAGGACCCTATATGTTTCTGCTCATGGCCGTCGTCGCAGGTGGAGTCGCATGGGGCCTTGTGGAACTCAACAACATCGTCCGTCACGCGGCGTTGCTGATCGCCATCACAGGAATGGTGATGCTGGTGCCGTCCGTCTCGGCCGCAACCGTCGTCCATCCGAAAGCGCTTCTTTTAGGAGGGTTGGGGATCGGCGTGCGATTGCTCGTAGCGTGGTATCTATGCGCGTAGAAGTAGTGGATGCCTTCCACCGCTCCGAGTAAATCAACCCGTCGCGAGGAAATTACACTACCCCGCGCATCCGGCTCTTCAGTTCGTCCGGATGACCGCAAACTCCATAGCGTCCTCGCGGTCCAGGTGCCCGTCTCTCACCAGCCGTGACAGCGACTCCTCCAGGGCGATCGAGCCCTTCGCCTTGGTCATAGTGATTTCCTGGTTCAGATGTTGCAGCGCGTTGTGTCGGATGTGCTGCCGCGCCCCATATCCAATCATCAGCAGCTCGACCGCCGGAATACGCCCGGCTTTGTTCTTGCGGCTCGGCAATAATGTCTGAGTCAACACCGCGGAGATCGCCATCGCCAGTTCCTGACGAATCGTGCTCTGCCGTTCCACTGGGAACGAATCGGAGATACGAGAAATCGCCGAAGCGACGTCGGTGGTGTGCAGCGTAGAGAGCACAAGATGCCCAGTCTCGGCAGCAGAAACTGCAATAGCCATGCTCCGGATCGCGATCTCGCCGACGACAAGAATGTCCGGCGCTTGCCGCAGCGCCGCCCGAAGCGCTGTAGGAAAATCTGGTGCGTCGGTCCCGACCTCGACTTGCTCGATGACGCTGCGCACGTGCGCATGTTCGTATTCGACCGGATCCTCGATGGTCACGATATGCCGCGCATCGCGCAGGTTGATCTCATTGACCAGCGCCGCAAGCGTAGTGGATTTCCCGGCGCCCGCCGCCCCTCCAATCAGCACCAGTCCGCGACGAAGACCGGCCAGATTGCCAACCTCAACCGGAAGTCCCAATTCACTGAGCGCGGGGACCTTCATTGGAAGCGCCCGGATCGTGGCCGCGGCCGCCCACGCTCGCGATGCAGGTTAACCCGGAATCTTCCCACCCCGGCGATGCGATAGGAAGAATCAGCGATCTGGACGCTGCGATACTGTCCGGCTGCGACCGGCGTCAGCACCGGTTGCACCAGGGATTCGATTTCCGACCCGTCTAGCGGAGTGTCCCCGATCTTTTCGACCTCTCCATTTATGCGAATCGATGCCGCAACTCCATGAACCAGCAGCAGGTCGCTGCCCCCGCGGCGCAACAGTTCCTGCAGAAGATCATTCAGCTTTGTGTCGTCAGCCAATGGAGTGCCTCCGCGCAGAGTAAGGCATAACTACTGATCGTACCGGAGAGAGATTCTTGCGTCAGGAGAAGAACTTCACTGCCACAGATGCTTCGCAATCCACAGTACGATTGCGACGGCCACAATCACCGCATAGAGCGTGTAGAACGGAGCAAACAAGACACACATATTACATCTTGGAGTGCCAGATTGCGCTCATGGAAGGTCGACGGGATTCTTCCCGGTCCCTACTTCCTCGCCCGCGCCGTCTCTTTCTCTCCCACCCGCTCACTGACCTTGAATGTCATCTTGCCCGCCTTCTTGTCTGCGTCCACGATTACGTGATCGCCATGCAGCACTTCGCCATCCAGAATCTTCATCGCCAGCGGATCCTGCACCAGCTTCTGGATCGCGCGCTTCAGCGGACGCGCACCGAAGTTCGGGTCGTATCCTTCGGTGAAAATCAACTCCTTCGCGGCATCGGTGAGCTCGAGGGAAATCCTGCGGTCAGCCAACAGCCGGCGCAAGTCTTCCAGCCGCAGATCGACGATCTTCACCAGCTGTTCCTTGCCCAGCGGATGGAAGATAATAACGTCGTCCACGCGGTTTAAGAACTCCGGCTTGAAATGCCCGTGCAGCGCATTCATCACCTGTTTCGACGCCTCTTCGAAACTCCGGTCTACCGAAGTTTTCCGCCTGCAGGTAACGCACGAGCCCAGGTTCGAGGTCATGATGATGACCGTGTTTTTGAAGTCCACCTTGCGGCCCTTGCCATCGGTTAGCCGGCCGTCGTCCATGATCTGCAGCAGCATGTTGAACACATCCGGGTGCGCCTTTTCAATTTCATCGAACAGCACTACAGCATACGGACGCCGGCGAACCTGCTCGGTCAGTTGCCCGCCCTCTTCGTAGCCAATGTATCCGGGAGGCGCGCCGATCAGCCGCGAAACGGCATGCTTCTCCATGTACTCGGACATGTCGATGCGGATCATGGCTTGCTCGTCGTCGAACAGGAATTCGGCCAAAGCGCGCGCGAGTTCGGTTTTGCCCACGCCGGTCGGACCGAGAAAAATAAACGACCCGATCGGCCGCTTCGGATCACTCAGCCCGGCGCGCGAGCGCCGGACGGCATTGGCTACGCGTTCCAGCGCGTCATCCTGCCCAATCACGCGCAGCCGCAGGCGGTCTTCCATGTTGACCAGCTTCTTGCACTTCGCCTTCGAGCATCTTGGAGACCGGAATGCCGGTCCACTTGCGAGACGATGCGGGCAATGTCTTCCTCGTCTACCTCCTCTTTCAACATGCGCTGTCCGCGCCTTGCCGTCGATTTGCGCCGTGAGCTTCGTTCAGTTCCTCTTCCGTCTGCCGAGATCAGCCCGTAACGAATCTGCGCCACGCGCTCGAGTTTGCCCTTGCGCTCTTCCGCCGCTCTTCGATCTTGAGCTGCTCGAGTTTTTCTTTCAGCTGCGCGCGCTTTGGCGATGACTTCTTTTTCCTGCTTCCATTTGGCCTTAAGCGCATTTGACTTGTTCGCGAATTCCGGCAAGTTCCTTCTCGACCTGCGCCAGCCGCTCTCTCGAGTTGGGGTCGTCTTCTTTTTTCAGCGCCTGCTTTTCGATTTCAAGTTGCGTGGCTCGCCGTTCGAGCTGGTCGATCTCGGTCGGCATGGAATCGATCTGTATGCGCAGCGAAGCAGCCGCTTCGTCGATCAGGTCGATGGCTTTGTCCGGCAGGAAGCGGTCGGAGATGTAGCGATGCGAAAGCGTCGCAGCGGCGACAATGGCCGAGTCTTTAATGCGCACGCCGTGGTGCACTTCGTACTTCTCTTTCAGTCCGCGCAGGATCGCGATCGTGTCCTCGACATTCGGCTCGCCCACGAAAACAATCTGGAAGCGCCGTTCGAGCGCCGCATCTTTCTCGATGTACTTGCGATATTCGTTGAGGGTGGTCGCGCCAATGGCGCGCAGTTCTCCGCGAGCCAGCGCCGGCTTCAGCATGTTCGAGGCGTCAATCGCGCCTTCGGCCGCGCCTGCGCCGACCAGCGTGTGCAACTCGTCGATGAAGAGAATGATCTTGCCCTTCGGAGTCTTCGATTTCTTTGAGCACCGCTTTCAGCCGGTCTTCAAATTCGCCGCGATATTTCGCGCCGGCGAGCATGGCGCCCAGATCGAGCGAGACCACGCGCTTGTTCTTCAGCGCCTCAGGCACGTCGCCGGAGATAATGCGCTGGGCCAGCCCTTCGACGATGGCCGTCTTGCCCACGCCCGGCTCGCCGATCAGCACCGGATTATTCTTGGTGCGCCGCGACAGCACCTGCACCACGCGGCGAATCTCTTCATCTCGCCCAATCACCGGATCGAGCTTGCCGCGCCGCGCCTGCTCGGTCAGGTCGCGAGCATACCGTTCCAGCGCCTGGTATTTGGCTTCCGGATTCTGGTCGGTGATTCGCTGCGACCCGCGCACTGCGGTAAGCGCCTTCAGAATGGCGTCGTGAGTCGCGCCGTGGCGCGCCAGGAATCTCCTGCGCCGGATCGCGCTTCAGATCGGTCGAACGCCAGCAGCATATGCTCGGTCGAAACGTATTCGTCCTTGAACTTGTCGGCTTCCTTGAACGACTTCTCCAGCACTGGTTGATCTGCGACGACATGCGCGCCTGCTGCGCTCCGCTGCCAGAAACTTTCGGCAGCTTTCTCAATCTCTTTATAGATGTCGGCTGAGCACGGCCTGCGGCCCAATGCCGATTTTCTCCAGCACCGGCGGAACGATGCCTTCTTTGTCTTCAACCAGCGCGGCCAGCAGATGCAGCGGTCGAGTTCCGGATTGCCGTGCTCGGAAGCGAGCTCGTTCGCGCGCTGGACGGCTTCCTGCGCCTTAACGGTGAATTTGTCCCAACGGATGGCCATGGCTTTCAATCCTTGGTATGTCGATATAGATCGATTCTTTCGACTTTAAAATTATCAATTACAGATTACTAATTTCAAATCCTCAATCGCTAACGCTAAGTATCAGGCACCGAAGATAGCTGGTTTCGGGCACATTCAGCAATATTGGATGATCCCTTGCCGCCCCGCGGTTCTCCACCACGCGCAGGGTTTTGTGGGCGTCTTGGGCCGCGTCGGCGACCACTTTGAGGAAGTCTGCCGCACTGACGTGATACGAGCAGCAGCAGGTGACAAGAATTCCGCCGGGCCGGAGCATCTTCATGGCGCGCAGGTTAAGCTCCTTGTAGCCGCGGAGAGCTTTCTCAAGATCGCGCTTGGTCTTGGCGAACGCCGGCGGATCGAGAACGATCGTGTCGTAGCGCCGATTCGCGGCAGCGTATTCGCTTAACAGGTCGAAAGCGTTGGCCTCGATCCATTCCGGTTCACGGCTGTTCGGAGTTGCGCCCGAAGTTGCGCTCAAAGCTGCATTTAACGCGGCATTCTTCTCGGCCATTTCGAGCGCCGGACGCGAGCTGTCCACTCCAGTAACGCTCGAACACTTTGCCGCTAGATGGAGTGCAAATCCTCCCTGGTAGCAGAAAACGTCCAGCGCTTCGCCGCGCGCGTATTCGGCCGCCGCGGCATAGTTTTCGCGCTGATCGAGAAAGGCGCCCGTCTTCTGGCCTTCCAGCCCGTCATAGTGAAAGCGGATGCCGTTCATCGTCACTTCAGTCGAACTCTTTTCTCCCCAAAGCAGTCCGGACGGGCGCGCAGGCAGTTGCTCCAGTTCTCGAATGCGGGCATCGACGCGTTCGACAATTCCCGCCGGTTGAAATTCTTTGCGCAGCGTTTGGACGATAGCTTCGCGAACGGCTGCGCCGTCCATGGCCTGAGTGAGAATTTGCAGCGAGATCACGTCGTTGTAACGATCGACGATGAGCCCGGGCAGAAAATCAGCCTCGCTGAACACGATGCGATAGGCATCTGTATTCCGGACAAGATTTCCCCTTCCGGTAAGCGACAGCGGCGCGAATACGCTCCGCGATCAGGGCCGGCAGGTCGGCCACCGAACCGTGAGAGATCATCCGAATGGCGATCTGCGAAGAAGAACTGTAGAGCGCGGTGCCAAGAAACTTTCCGCGCTGATCCAGCACGCGAACGACCGCGCCCGGCGGGACGTCTTTTGCTTCGATGATGTCCGAGCGATAGACCCAAGGATGCCGGGCCTGCAGCCGGGTGACTCCTCGGGCAGAGAGTTTTACGGAAGGCTCCGCGCGCTTGGCGGAGGCAATCTAGTTTTCGGCATGGAATTGATGTTATAGCGTATCGGAGCGTGGGTGGCGGGGGGACGGGACAAGCCCTGTTGCAAGACCAGCCCTAAGCGCGAATCACGATCCCGTCCAGATTCCGCCTGCCGCGACATCGGACTAGACCCCGCACGCTAGCCGTCACCGCGCCCGTCATCACCTTCTGCCATGCCGCCTGGAACTGCTCCATCTCTGGCGCCGTTCCAATCGTGACGCGCAAATAGGTCGGCCTCACCGGCCAGATGCGTCCAATATATACATTTTGTTTGGCCATGGCGTCGATCGCCGGCTTCGCCGGGCGTTTGGTGTCGAGCATGAAGAAGTTCGATTCCGACGGAATGTAGGAGTATCCATTGCGATCGAGCCAGGCAAAGACCTCGCCGCGAATGCGCGCGTTGATGTGCTTGCGATCGGGCACCAGTTGCGCGTCTTTCAAGCTGGCCGATGCGGCAACGTCCGCGGTGATCGGCATGGCATTCCAGCCCGCATAGTTCTCGATTTTCTCCAGCAGATCAGGACGCGCAAACACGGCTCCGCAGCGCAGACCCGCCATGCCGTAAATCTTCGAGAAGGTGCGCAGCAGGATCACGTCCTTGCCCGCCTTCACTATATCCATGGCCGAAGCCGCATCGGAGAAATGAATATAAGCTTCGTCCACCAGCACCACGGAATCCTTGGGCTTGTTCTCAACCAGGTATTCGATGTCGGAATGGCTGGTCAGAGTGCCGGTCGGATTGTTGGGAGTGCAGACATAGAACACACCCGCGTCAGGAGCCGCAGCCAGCATCGCGCGCACATCGTGCGCGTAAGTTTTCGTCAGCGGCACCTTCACCACCTTGGCGCCGACGGCATTGGCGGTGAACATCCCCGCTTCGTAGCCCGGATCGGCGGTGACATAGCTGCGCTGCGCCGAGGAGAAATGGCGACGACGTGATGCAGAGGCTCGCTCGATCCCGGATAGACGCGAATCTGTTCCGCCTTTCATCCCTTCCACTTCCGCCAGCGTCTTCACCAGATCGTCCGTGAGCCAGTCGGAATAGCGGCCGCCCTGCGGAATGATGGCGGTTGCCGCTTCGCGCGCGGAAGAGCACGGCCCGAGCGGGTTTTCGTTGGCGTCAATCCTGATCGCATCTTTCGGAGCGTTGTGCGCCCGCCCGTGAGCCAGCATCGGCTCCGTGACAATGCGCAACGCCAGCGCCGCCGAGGCGGCGGCAGACAGAGCTAAGAAACGAACGGCGGGATGCGGAAAGAATGTTGAGATTGCTGAGATCGTTGTTTATGAAATCGTTGTCTAGCGGCGCCATCACTCACCTCGTGCGCGCAATCTTACCGCAAATCACCCCAGATTCCGAAGCGTGCCTCGCCAACGATGCAGAACTGAGGCCGGGGGCGCCGCAATGAGCCCGGGCAACATTTACGTTCATGTGATAACCTTCGGCCTTCGACCCACGGCCGAACGACTCGGTGGTAAGAAAGTCGTTGGCAAGCAAGTCGATTCCCCGTTTTTCCCAGGAGGCCCTTCGTGAAACGTCCACTCGTTGCATCAACGATTTTGATGTGTATCGCGCTTGCAGTCGCAGTCCTTGTCCCCGCCGACCCAACCCGTTCAAGCCGGCAATGCCAAGACGGCGAACTCAGAGGGCGCGGTTGCCGATCTTAGGCCTAGGCCGACCTCAGGCCAAGTTGACCTGACCAAAGCGGAAGCCTATTGCGTCAAGAAGGGCGGCGAAGTCAATGTTCGCGAGCCGTTCTTCAACACCAACGGCGACCCGCAGGACTGGCTCCGTCTTTCCGGGGCGCGCCAATTTTGCAAGTTCAAGGCAAAGAGCGGCCAGGACAAAGGCTCGCGAATCTACGTGGAGCTTTCAACCCTCTACACCGAGAAGCCCAGTCTGGCAGCGCTTGCCTACTACGCCGAGGTTCCGATCGGCAGTTGCAATGGCAATCCGGCATCGTGCTACTGCTCCCTGCTGGGCGGCAGCGATCTGTTCGGCGGAATCAACGCCAGCGGCGGTGGGTGGGTGAAGAAATCGGATCCGGACGATCAAGTGCTCGAGGCCTGCATCTTCCCGGATATGTCCACGATCGATTCCTGGGGACTGACCTATCACTCGATCGGAACCATCCGCGGGAAAGACTTGTCTAAAGTGCTGCGGTATAAGAACCCGTACGGCACCAAGTAGAGAAGTGTCAGAGCTAGCGACGGTGTCGCCCTAGTTCGCCAATAACTGCCGGGCGGTGGCGACGTCGTCGTTGAGGTCTTGAGTCATGCTTACGGCCTGGGACTGAGCGGCCCGGGCCGCTTCCGGCTGCCCGCCAAGCTCAAGGGCACGGCCCAGAAGCAGATAACCCACCGGCGTGGGTTGAAGCTCGACCGACTTTTCGTAATCCTCGGCAGCCTGCGCGATGTTGCCAGCTTCGTTGCGCCACCAAGCCCAACCCTCGATAAGCCGGAGAATTTGTTGGCTGCTCGCGCAGAGCGGCTTCGAAATCCTGTTTCGCATTGTCATATTGCTTCAGCGAGAGGTGCGCATATCCACTGTTGGTTCGCGCCGTCGCCAGCAAAGAGGGAGCGGCCATGGTGTTTCGAACAACGGCCGCATAGCCATCGAGAGCGGCCTGATAGTGGCCGAGCATTTGCTCGTAGGTTGCGATATTGAGGTTGGCCAGTGGGTCGTCCGGCCGCAAGAAGTGCGCCCGCCGAAGGTGCGGCAAGGCTTCCTCTGCTCTGCCTTGGGAAATCATCGCCATGGCAAGGTCTTCTTCAGCGGTGAAATTTGCCGGAGTGATCGCCACGTATGACTCCACAGGGTAACGTTGTCTCCCCAGAAACTCACCTGCCGGTGAAGCGCAATTCCCAGCGTCAGCAGGATAATCGCAGCCCCTGCCGCGGAGACACCGCATCGGAACATGCCAATGTTTGATTAGGTCCGCTGCGCCCCACGAGACGATGACAAAAATTCCCAGCAGCGGGATATAAGCGTAACGGTCGGCCATGGAGTGATCGCCAATGGTGATGATTCCGATCATCGGCACCAGCATTCCCAAAAACCAAAACCACCCCACCAAGAAAGGATTACCCAAAACGGGCCGTCGCTGCCGAAAGACAGCGACAACGACAACGACCAGAGCCGTGACGGCGATAAGTGCGAATGCCGACAACACAGCCGCCGAGACACTCGTCGCAAGTCCCGGGTGCGGATACACAAGCGCCAGATTGACCGGCCAGAACGCCTTCCCCAGATATTTGACATACCCGATCGCCGCCGTTGCCAGGCGCACCCAGAGCGGGAACCTGCGGAGTTGCGTCCGTCAACTTTATATAGCTGAACGCCAGCCCCCCGGTCCGCATAGTAATGAGCGCGCTCACCGACCGACAGCGCAAACCACGGAACTTTCTCCGCAATCAAACTCCACAAAGAGGAGCCGCGAACTGGAGCGACTGCGAATGGAATTTCGCCTCCGACGCTTTCGCGCCGGCTCGAAGCTTTGCCCGAAACGATTCAGCGGCCAGTAGTCCAGCAGAAGAAGCGCAAACGGGAACGTAATCGCCTGCCCCTTGCTCATCAGGCTCAAGACATAGGCCAGCGTGACTGCCAGATATCGTCCGATGCCGGGCCGGCGCGCGTACCAGCCATAGGCAGCCAGCGCGATAAGAAAGAAGAACATGCTGAGGACGTTCTTCCGCTCCGCGATCCAGGCCACCGATTCCACATTGATCGGATGCAGAGCGAACAGCGCAGCGACCGCCAGGCTGCGCCACGCCAGGCCCGTGCCGGCTTCAAGAATCAAGAACAGCAGCACCACGTTGGCCGTGTGGATAACCACATTAGTAAGGTGGTAGCCCGCCGGGTTCAAGCCAAACATCTGGGAATCGAGCCCGTACGAGAGCCAGGTGATCGGGTGCCAGTCCAGATCTTTAGGAGTGCGAAAAGCCCAAACGATGGTGTTCCATGTGAGTCCGGCGCGAACCTGGGCATTGTCGGTAACGTAAACCGGATCGTCGTAATTCAGAAATGGAGCCCGAGTGACCGGGTTATAGAGCGCAAGAGTTGCGAGAGCAAGCAGCAGGCAAAGAATCAATCTGCGTTTTTGCGGGGTCGAGAAAAATCGAGGATCCAGCCGGTCGTTGCTCAGACTTCCGCGCGGACTTCTGCTCAGGCTTCTGCTCGGTCGAATCCACCAACGTCGCTGTCATTGAACGTTTTCTTTAGCTTAAGAACGGCAATGACGTGACCATAGCACGACCGAAACAACTGTTTCCCCTTACAAAAGTACCCTCCACGATTGACGGTCCATGGCTCCTAAGCCGGCGCGCCCGCACGAGGAATCTTGAAGGCTGCTAGTATCGCCAGCTCGTTAAATCCGCTCCCTTAGGCGCGGTCTTCTGGATGCGGTCGAGAATCTTCGGCAGATACTGCGTGTTGTAGTGCAGGCGCGAGAGATAGTTCGGCAGCGTGGGATCGCCGTTCCAGCAATGCTCGGCGCGCGGACCGTAGGTTACTTCGCCGCCATAGGGTGGGTTGGTGGTGGTGTTCAGAAAATCCTCCATGCGGTAGACGGCATTGTTCAGGAAGTAGGTGTCGTCGGAACCGACATAGATGTGAATCTTCCCGGCCAGTTCGGGGCCGAGCTTCGCACCAGTCGCGTTCGAGGATCGCTTCGAGATCGTAATGCTGGCGCCAGTAGTCGGCGACTTTGTGGTCGATTTCGCCGGTTGTCTTGTCGAAGATCGGCTGCGGATATCCGTCCTCGCCTACCGGTCCGTAGACCGCCTGCCAGATATCGAACTGCTCGCCGCTAGCGGCCCTGGTCGCCCAGCGCCAGTTCGTATCGCGTTGATCTCCTGCGTGGTGATCAAAGTGTGGCCTAGGTAGTCGCGCATGGCTGGCTGCGCCACGCGCTTGTGCGCGCCTTCCAGGAAGAAGGCGTTCTTGTCGTCGTAGAGATTGATGTTGGTGAAAGCGTGAAAGTCGATCGGGTCAGGGCAGGCGGCGAAGGCTCCGTTGTAGTGGTCGGGATAGAAGACCTGCACGGCGAGCGCTTCCCATCCGCCCGTCGATCCGCCGTAGACGAAGCGCGCCCAGCCCTGGCCGATGCCGCGAAACTGCTTTTCGATGGCCGGAATCAGTTCGTTCTCGATGGCGTCGCCGTAGGGGCCGACGTTGGCCGAGTTCACCGCGTAGGAGTCGTCGTAGAAGGGATTGGCGTGCTGGATCTTGATGATCAGCACGCGCGGGAAGCTCGGGCGCGATCCACTGCTGGTAGAACTTGTAAGCCTCCTGCTGCTGGATGCGGTTGTAGCCCGCTGATGTGGAAGCGCTCGCTGATAGTCGGGCTTCAGGTCGGGATCGGGCGGCGTGGTGCGGAAGTCGTCGAAGTCGTCGACGAAGTGGTCGTGAAAGATCATCAGCGGGAAGTGCGCGTTGGGATGCTCGTCGAAGCCTTCGGGCACGAGCACGATGGCGCTGATAAACATGGGCCGTCCCCAGAACTTCGTCAGCACCTGCGCTCTGAATGCGGATGTGGCGAATGTATTTGGTGTCGGGCTTGGCGCGGGATGGGCGGAATCTCCTCGGTCGAGCGAGATGCGAGATGGCAGCCGCCTCCGGGCTTGACGGTGATCTTCTGCGGCTTGGAGTAGAGATTGCCGGGCGAGATGTTCCAGTGCTGGCCTTCGCCCTGGTCCATGTGCAGCTTCACGGTCTTGCCATCGGAGCGGTGAAATGTCTCGTACTTATTGAGCACGGCCTGCACGGTGTATTCGCCTGGCGGGACGTCTTTCAGGCTGCGGATCGGATAGCCCCAGGCGGTGGCGTCCACGATCGCCGGCTGGCCCGGCTTGCCAATCCATCCACCGTCAGTCCAAAGACGATCTGCGAGCGCGGCGAGTCGTCGATCTGCATTGCGTGGCTCTGGCTCGGGTCAGTCGAGAGAAGCAGCAGGAGCCGGCCGTCCAACGGTTGCGCGCTCTTCGCCTCCGAAAACGTTACTGAGAATGTTTGCGCGGTTGCGAGGGTCAGGGGGAGGCTCAGAAAAAAGAGAAAGAAGATGATGGCAAGGACCGTGCGATTCATGGACGATACTATACAGGGTTGGGGGACGAGAGGATCGAACGCGGGATTGTTGACGCTTAGCTGGCTGCCGGTTGTTCCGCCGTGAGAGGCGGAATGCTTGTGGCCTAGCCTTATGCTCGCGCTGTATGGCGAGAATATCTTTGTGCAGAAGATCAAGAGCATTCGACGGGATTTCCGATCCCCACTCATCCATCTCTTTTTCGTCCCAATGGCCGTTAAGCCGAATGGCCGAGTCGGTCAAATCCTCGGGAAACGCCAGCCGGTAAATTCCTTCGCGCATCAGCACCTCGCCGACCTGGCGTCCGGTGTGCATTTCGTAGATGCGCCGCGTCGAATTGCCGCCGCTGTTGGTAAACACCAGCAGCACTTCGCCTTCTTCCGCCGTAATCGGGACGATAGAACCACGCCTGCGGCGCATCCGCCTTGGGACGCGCGCGCTTTCGGCCGGTCACCGTCACAACTTCCTGCTCCGGCTTCACTTCGTTCGCGGGATTAAAGTAATAAACTCGCGAGCACGATTCGCAGACCATGACCTTCTCGCCGTTCCGCACTTCGTTATAGGTCTGCGGCCGCAGCATCACCTGGCAACCCATGCATTTCTGGTCGCGGACTTCCGCCAGCCCGCTGCCGCGGAACTTCGCCACGCGCTCATATTGACGAAGAATATCCTCGGAAATCGCATGCCGCAGGCCATCGCGCTTGCCATTCCACTCGGCGAGCTTTTTCTGATCTTCCGCGGTAACTTTTCGCGCGTCTTCTTTTTCTTTTTCGATCTCGGCCGTCTCCGCCTTGAGTTCGGCCTCGGCGGCTTTCACTTCTTTTTCGCGCGCGTCCACGTTGACCATCACCTCCAGGATGCGGTCCTCGTTGAGCCGGATTTCCTGCTCCGCAAACTGGATCTCGTGCAGCAGCGCTTTATATTGGTCGTTGGTTTTAACGTCGAGTGACTGGTCGCGATACTTGGAAATTTTGCCTTGCAGGTCTTTGATAGTGGCTTCGAATTTCTTGCGGTTGGCTTCGTCGCCCTTGGCTGCGGCCCGCGCCTTTTCCAGTTGCGCCTTGGTTCCAGCCAGCTTTTGTTCGATTACCGCCACGCGTTTGGGTAGCGCGGCAACTTCCTCCCGCAGCCTGCGGATCTCTTTATCCGCTGTCTGCAGCTCCAGCAATTTTTCGATATCAGGAAGCATCGGCCCGGGGCATCACAACAACGATTCTAACATGCGAGGGCGGCGGTACGCGCCGCAGGAGCAGTGTCGTCCCAAACGAAGCCGGCCGGTTTGTGATAGCCTGCGAAGTTTGGTCCGGTTCGAAAAGAACCGCCGGGAGGCCAGCGTTGAAGCCGTTTGAATTGTGAGTTTTTCTTTCTGCTCTTGCTCGTGATGTTCGCCATAACCACCCCGGCACTATGCCAGCAAGAGAAAGCCAGCAAGGTTCTAGTCGAACGCGTAGGTGACACCGCATTCATTCAACTGCACGCACCCAGTTTCCAGGCGCTGACGCCCCGGCAGCAGGCCTTAGCCTATTGGCTGACGCAATCTTCGATCGCCATTGACCCGATTATTTACGACCAGCTCTCCGCCTACGGTCTGCAAGAAAAACGTCTGCTCGAAGAAATCATGGCGCATTCCAAGGGAATCGATCCGCTGGTGCTCCCGAAGATTGCCGATTTCGCCAAGCTTTTCTGGGCCAATCGCGGCAATCACAACGAGCTGACCTCGCAAAAATTCCTGCCCGCTTTCACTTTCGAACAATTGCAGGGAGCCGCGCTGTCCGCCCAACACAACGGAGCGCTTTCAAACCCCCTACGCCGATCTCCCGCCGCTAAAGACTCCGCACGATCTGGAGCACGAACTGGATGCACTGCGCGCCCCGCTTTTCGATGCCACGTTCGAGCCGATGACGACCGCCAAGAGTCCGGTGGGCGGGAAAAGACACGATCCAGGCCAGCTCGAACACTTTCTATGTGGGTAATCCAGGCTTGAGTCTGGAAGATCTGAAGGGATTTCAGGAAAAATATCCGCTGAACTCGCGCGTGGTAAAAGGCGCCGACGGCAAGCTCACCGAACTCGTCTACCGTGCCGGAACGCCCGACGGCAAAGTCCCTCCCGGACTGTATGCAACATTTTTGAAGCGAGCGAACGACTGCTTCGAGAAAGCGCGCGGCTATGCCGAGCCCGCGCAAGCCGACAGCCATCGACCATCTCATCCGCTACTACCAGACCGGCGATTACGCAGAATGGGTCGCCTTCGGCACCGCCTGGGTGCAGAACGACGCCACCGTGGATTTCGACAATGGCTTCATCGAGGTCTATCGCGACGCCCGCGGCGCCAAAGGAAGCTCGCAGAGTTTTGTCACCATCACCGACAAGCCCGTCACCACGGCCATGAAAAAACTCGCGGAAAACGCCGGCTATTTCGAAGAGAAGGCTCCCTGGGACGCAAAATACAAGCGTCACTTCGTTCAAGCTTCCAGTAGTAAAAGCGGTCGAAACCCTGATCGAAACTGGCGATTTCGCCGTAACCACGATCGGCGACAATCTGCCCAACGAAAACGAAATCCACGAAAAATACGGCTCGAAGAATTTTCTTTTCATGGGCAGCAAGCGCGCCCTGGAGGAAGTGAACGGCCAGGCAGCCACGGCCGAGTTCGCCGCCAATGCGGCTGAGATCGAGCGTGCCAACAAGTACGGCACGGAAGCGAGCGATCTGCTGGTCGCCATGCACGAAGTCATCGGCCACGGCTCCGGCAAACTGAGTGATCGCGTCAGCGGCGGAGCGCAAGCCTTTCTGAAAGAATATTTCTCCACGCTCGAAGAAGGACGCGCCGACCTGATGGCGCTCTGGAACGTGTGGGATCCCAAACTGAAAGAACTCGGCCTGATCTCGAACCAGGAAGAAGTAGCCAAGGCTATGTACGATCAGCGCGGCCGCGGTCGCCTTGCAGCAACTGCGCCGCATCCCGCATGGCGACACGATCGAAGAAGACCACGAGCGCGACCGGCAATTGATCGCCCACTACATCGCCGACAAAGTTCCCGGCTCGATCGAACAATTCAACGCGCGACGGCAAGACCTATGTTCGCGTCGTCGATTATCAGAAGATGCGTCAGGGCGTTGGCATGCTCCTCGCCGAACTCATGCGCATCAAGGCGGAAGGCGATTACGACGCCATCAAAGCGCTGGTCGATAAATACGGCGTTCACTTCGATCCGGCGCTGCGCGACCAGGTGCTGGCGCGTTATCAGAAGCTCAACCTGCCGACATATTTTGCCGGCGTGAACGCTCACCTGACCGCAACCTTTGGCAAGAATGGGGAAGTTGAGAAAGTCGAGATCCATTATTGGGACGATCCGGTCGCGCAGTATTTAGATTACGGCGCAATGTATGACAAGAATCTCGCACCGTGAAAGCGGTGAGAGGACTCTACTCACAACCCGCCAGCCCGTGATACATCTTGTACTTGGGCCTCGAAACCGCAATCTTCCTTTTTGTCGCCGGAGTTCTCGGCGGCGCACTGAACGCCGTTGCCGGCGGAGGCAGCTTCATTGCCTTCCCAGCTCTTCTGTTCAGCGGAGTCGCTCCCATTGTGGCCAACGCCACCAACACCGTTGCGCTCTGGGTGGGAGTAACGGCCAGCACCGGCGCGTATCGCAAGCATCTCGACCTTTCGCGCCGCGTCATGATTCCCCTGGTCGTCACCAGCTTGATCGGAGGAATCGCCGGCGCTTACCTTTTGCTGCATACTCCGGCGCAGACCTTTCTGCGCGTTCTGCCCTGGCTCATGCTGGGGGCGACGCTGCTGTTCATGTTCGGCAGCCGCCTGGCACGCAGCTCCGGAGGCTCCATCGCCCGGGATGCTTCCACTTCCGCTCTCGCCGTCGCGACCGTCTTTGAGCTGATCGTCGCCGTTTATGGAGGCTATTTCGGCGGCGGCGTCGGAATTCTGAACCTCGCCATGCTGGCCGCGCTCGGCATGACCGACATCCACGCCATGAACGCTTTGAAAGTAGTGCTCGGCGGCATCATCAACGGCGTCGCGGTCGTCACTTTCATCGTCGCCGGTGCGGTGGCGTGGAAGCAGTGCGGCGTCATGACCGTGGGCGCGGTCCTCGGCGGATACTTCGGTGCTTCCTATGCACAGAGGCTTCCGGCTGCCTGGATTCGCACCTTCGTCATCGTGGTGGGAACGTCAATGACCGCTTACTTTTTCTGGAAGGCCTACCACTGACCAGTCGTACTGACCCGCCATAGGCCTGACTTTGGTAATCTGCCCTGTTACCGCCGCCTGATGCAAAATTGATCGAGAATGCCCTCCACGCCCATCACGCAGAAAGGCCAACGCGGCACGCGCGTCAAGCTCGGCGGCTCCATTCTGGCTCTCGTGCTGCTTGAAAATGGGCGGCAGATCCGCGGCCGTATGAATCAGCTTTCGGTCAACGGGGGTCTAGTCTCGCTTGAAGCTCCGCTCGACGAGAGCATCCGCGTGACCGTCCTGTTCCATCTCGGCGACACCAGCGTCCGCTGCCGCGTGCAGATGTTGTTTCCCATGTGGGCCACCCAGGGATGCCTCCAGCCTTTCCGCTTTCTGGAATTACCTGAGCCCATCCGCGACAGTCTAAGAAGGGAATTGGAAACCCGAGTCCGAGCCGGCGCTCCTCAGGAGCAAGAACAGAGAAGAAGCCGAGTAGTCGCTCACTTTCCCGCTGCTGCCAAAATCTGTTCCAGCGAATACTTCTGTAACTCCCCAATCCGTTCCAGCGTGATATCCGGCTTCGGATACCTCGCCACCGACGCCGCATCCAGCGCATAGTGCCCCTGACGCGGAAACACCGTTGTCACCCGCGTCCCCCAATGCTTCTTAATCGCCGCCAGTATGCGCACCTTGTCATCCACCATCACGTAGTGCGCTGCCGGATACCTCGCTTCCGCATCGTCCAGTTCCAGTTCCTTGTGGATGTAAATCAAAGCATGCCCTTCGAAAATCTCGTACAGGCCTGACCGATCAATCTTGCGCGGCTGAAAAACCACATCGCCGTCGCTCAGGATCACAGCCTGCCCCAGCCTCCGCGCATACTCGACCGCATCCAGCGACTCCGGAAACAGCCGATTCGCAAAGGGATAATTGATCATGAAGTGCGAGACCGCCAGCAGCTTCGGATCACCTGGCCTCTCAATCCGATAACGCTGCAGCGCGCCCAGATAATCAGCGTACCCGAGTTCGATGCGCAACTGCTCGAAGATTTCCCAATAGCGCCCAGCGCTGTCGCCCACTTTACTGGTGAGATATCGCTTCAGGTCCTCTGTCACGCGATCGTTGTCGAGCAGCGTATCGTCCACGTCGAAAAAGAATACGGTGGTCGGATTGGCATCGGTGCGCGTCACAAGTTCTCCAGAATTAAGGATCTACGCAATTCGTCCAGCAATTGAAGAGTGGCCCTATCATGCCAGAAATCCCATCCTCGCGTCGCCGCCAGCGAAATTGCCGCGCTTTTGCATTTGAAACCTCCCGCAGCCGCCAAAATTGCGCCTGCCACGAGGGGGCTTGTACAGTTCCCTTGCCTTGTAGTACAAAGGGCGTCGTCCAACAATTGAAAAATCATACGGAGGCAGGATAGTGACTCTGCCTCACAAGCCGGGCGAATCGGTTTTCGCCCTTCCAGGAGCCGCTCTTCGTGGAACACATCGACCCAGCCGTCGTCAATCGCTTTGACACACGCTCCAGCCGGCCTTGTGAATTCTGCCGCGAGCTCGACCCCCAATTCCCCGACCGCCGCCCCCTCGACCAGATGGTGGCCAGCAGCCGCAAAGCCATTGCTTCCGCCCATTTGACCGAGGACGGCTACGTTCGCCACCGCATGCTGGAGTTGCGCCGGATCACCACCCGGGCGCCGCTGACCGCAGCCTGACCGTCGGATTTTCGCCCCTGGAACCTTGTCCGCGGTTAAATTTTCGCGCAACTTGTGCGAGGTCGGCGAGTTCTAAGGAGTTAGGCTCCGAATTGGTGTACCCTAGGCGGGGGAGGCTTCCCATGCTGGCCAGTATGCGATCCCGTTTCCTGTTTTGCGTTGTGGTGGCGTCTTGCGTCGCGACGTTCTTGCCCCTTCAGGCGCAGGTTAACGGCGTACCTCCATCGGTCACTTCCATGGGCTTCGGCGGGAACTTCGTTAACGGTGTCCGCCCCAGTGTGACCTCCCTTGGGCCTAACGCTTACAGCAACAACTGGTCTGTCTTTGGAAACTGCTGTGCTAACTTCTTCCTGCCGCCGAACCCGAATCTGTCGACCTCCGGACACCACCGCCATCACCGGGATCAGGCCGCTGTAGCTGTTGGCGTCATTGAGCCGGCCTATGTTCCATACGCCGTACCCTACGCGCCGGAACCCGACGATGATTCACTCGAGGCCGATGCCAGCTACTCTCCCGGTTCCGCCGCCTCCAGTCAAACGCGCTTCGAACCGCGATTCGGCTCTGGCTGAAGCCGATACCAAGGAAGAGCCTGTGTCCGCCCAGCCCCCAACCGTTCTTGTTTTCAAAGACGGCCACCAGTCCGACGTGCTCAACTATGCCATCGTGGGCGATACACTTTTTGACTTCGCCGACGGCCGCACCCGCAAAATCCTACTCGCCGACCTCGATCTAAAAGCCACCCAAAAAGCCAACGACGACCGCGGCGTGGACTTCGCAGTTCCGTCCAGCGCTACCGGGCAATAGAGACGCTTAAGCCCGCGCAAATTACGATCGCCGCGAACTTCAATGTCCCTGTTCCCCGCGTGGCATTCCGACCGCTGCATTTCCCGCTTGACACGGCCGTCCCGATA
Organism: uncultured Acidobacteriaceae bacterium; assembly: GCA_963826845.1. Lineage (GTDB taxonomy): Bacteria > Acidobacteriota > Terriglobia > Terriglobales > Acidobacteriaceae > Acidiflorens. Next base: position 449,775 of record CAWGYS010000004.1, on the reverse strand, counting down.
AATGGATACTTATGCATTAGAGTGCATTTTTATTCATGTCGAAAACAGCCCGCCATAAAGCGATTCTCGACCTGCTCGACGACGGCCCTGTCGAAAGCCAGGACTCTCTCCAGCACCGGCTGGAGCGCAAGGGCTTCGACGTGGGCCAGGCAACGCTTTCCCGCGACATCCACGAACTGAAACTCGTCAAAGGTCCCGAGGGCTATCGGCGCGCCGGCGAAAGCTCGGGCGCGGAAAGCGTTTTGCCCTCGGTGATGCATCTCGCGCACCAGTTTGTGGTCGAAATCCGCCAGGCGCAGAACCTGCTGGTGGTGAAGACCACGGTCGGCAGCGCCCAGCCCGTGGCCGCCGCGCTCGACGCCTCGCACTGGCCTGAGGTCGTCGGCACAATCGCCGGCGACGACACCGTGCTGGTCATCGCAACCGATAAGAAGAAGGCGCAGGCGCTTGCGCGACGTATTCGCGAGCTGTCGTAGAGACCAGGTGTCAGGTGTCAGGTCTTAGGTCTCAGGAAACCCAAGACCTGAGACCTGACACCTAAGACCTGACACCTGCAACCGAAATGGAGTGTTACGAAACGCAAATGAAAACCGATCTCATGCCGCTGCTGGACCTGACGAAGATGACGTCAGCACGAAGATGAAGACGCCCCCGCCAAACCTGCTGCCGGAGCCGATTGCGCCCCGCGACCTCGTCTCCATCCACGACCTCGCCCCCGCCGAGATCCTCCAGCTTTTCAACCTCACCTCCATGCTCAAGCAGCGGCCGGCGGATTTCCGCAGCGTGCTTGCCGGCAAGCAGATGGTGATGTTTTTCGAGAAGCCTTCCCTGCGCACTCGCCTCACCTTCGAAGCCGGCATGGACAGCCTGGGCGGCAGCACTTTTTTCGTCGACCAGACGGCCAGCCGCCTCAATGCCCGCGAATCGCTCTACGACATCGCCCACAACCTCGAACGCTGGATCGACCTGATCGTGCTCCGCACGTTTAGCCACGCGGTTGTCGAAGAGATGGCCACCTACGCCGGCGTTCCGGTGATCAACGCGCTCAGCGAACTCGAGCATCCCTGCCAGGCGCTGGCCGATTTCTTTCACCCTGCAGGAGCATTTCGGCGATCTCAAGAAACTTCATTTCGCTTATGTCGGCGACGGCAATAACATGGCGCATTCGCTGCTGCTGGCGGGAGCTTCGGTAGGCGCGAAAGTTTCCATCGCGACGCCCGAACGCTACGGGCTCAATCCCGTGATCGTCACCATGGCCAAGGCCATTGCGGAGGAGACCAAGGCCACGCTCCGCATCCTGAACGACCCGCGCAAAGCCGTTGCCGGAGCCGATGCCGTTTATACCGACGCCTGGGCCAGCATGGGACACGAACAGGAAGCGGAAGAACGTGCCGCCATCTTCGCCCCCTTCCAGGTGAATGCCGCGCTCATGCAGTTGGCCAAGCCCAACGCGCTATTCATGCACTGCCTGCCCGCGCATCGCGGCCAGGAAGTCACCGACCAGGTCATTGACTCGGTGAATTCCGTGGTTTTCGATCAGGCGGAAAACCGGCTGCACATTCAGAAAGCTATACTGGTATGGCTGTTGGGCGGCGCCGCGGGCCGCTTCTCGGCTGTTTCCACGGGAGGAGCACCCACGCCCATGCCTAAGACACCCGAAAAGATTGTTCTCGCCTATTCCGGCGGGCTCGATACCTCCATCATCATTCCGTGGCTCAAGGAAAACTATGCCTACGAAGTGATCGCCATGGTCGCCGACGTAGGCCAGGGAGATGACGTTGAGGCGGTCGTCAACAAAGCCTACAAGACCGGAGCCAGCAAAGTGGTTGTCGAAGATCTGCGCGAAGAATTCCTGACCGGCTATGTGTGGCCCGCGCTGAAAGCGGGCGCGGTCTACGAGAACAAATATCTGCTCGGCACTTCGCTTGCCCGTCCCGTGATCGCGAAACATCAGGTCGAAGTCGCGCTGCGCGAAGGCGCATCCGCCGTCAGCCACGGATGCACCGGCAAAGGCAATGACCAAGTCCGCTTCGAGATGGCTTATCAGGCGCTCGCTCCCGAGTTGAAAGTCGTAGCGCCGTGGCGCGAGTGGGATCTGAAGTCGCGCGAAGATTGTCTCGACTACGCCGAGAAGCGCGGCATTCCCGTGACCGCGAGCCGTGAAAAGATCCACAGCCGCGATCGCAATCTCTGGCACCTCAGCCACGAAGGCGGAGAACTCGAAGACGCCGCCAACGCTCCGTTCGCGAGCACCTGGCAAATGACGAAGTCTCCGCAAGAAGCTCCCGACAAAGAAGAGCAAGTCGAAATTGGATTCGAAAAAGGCGTGCCTGTTTCCGTCGGCGGCCAGACTCTCGATCCCGTATCGCTGGTCGAACTGCTGAATGAAATCGGCGGACGCAACGCCATTGGACGCATCGATCTGGTCGAGAACCGTTTCGTCGGCATCAAGTCGCGCGGCTGCTACGAAACTCCCGGAGGCACGCTGCTGCTCGCCGCCCACGGCGAACTCGAAGCTCTCTGCCTCGATCGCGATCTGCTGCACTTCAAGCAGCACGTTGCGCTCAAGTACGCCGAACTGGTTTACTTCGGCCTGTGGTTCACTCCGCTGCGCGAAGCGCTCGATGCCTTTGTCGAAACCACGCAGCAGAATCTCACCGGCACGGTCACGCTGTCGCTCTACAAAGGCAACGTCAACATCGTCAGCCGGAAATCCGATTACTCGCTCTACCGCACCGACCTCTCCTCGTTCACCATGGGCGAGAGTTATGATCAGAAAGACGCGGAAGGCTTCATCCGCATCCTGGGATTGCCCTCGCGTTGCCGCGCCCAGACGCAAGCGAAGATAAAAGTCGAGGTCGAACAATAGGGATCTCACAATGAAGATGTGGTCCGGCCGTTTCCGGCAGCCGCTTGACCCCGAATTTGAAAAATGGCAGCGGTCGTTCCCCTACGATCAACGGCTGCTGCCCTTCGAACTCGCCGCCAGCCGAGCCCACGCCAACGCGCTCGAACACGCGGGAGTGCTTTCGTCCGAAGAGCTTTCCGAGATCGTCAAAGCGCTGGGGGAAATCGGCCGCCGCGCCGAATCGTCTCCAGAATTCCTGAACGATCCCGAAGCCGAAGACGTCCACCACTTCGTCGAAAAGCAACTCGCCGCGCTGATCGGCGCGACCGGATACAAGTTGCACACCGGCCGCAGCCGCAACGAGCAGATCGCGACTGACCTCCGACTTTTCGTGCGCCAAAGCATCGACGCTCTGCACAGCCTGATTGCCGATTGGGTCGAGGCGCTGCTGGCGCGCGCCGATGCCGCGGGCAGTAACACGATTCCCGCCTACACGCACTTGCAGCCAGCAGAGCCGGTTCTGGTTGCGCATTGGCTGCTGGCCTATGTAGAAATGTTTCTCCGCGACGCCTCGCGCCTCGCCGACTGCCGCAAGCGCACGAATCTTTGTCCGCTGGGATCAGGCGCCGTTGCCGGAGCCACGCTCACTCTCAATCGTCAAGCCATGGCCGCGGAACTGGGATTTGACGGCCCGACGGCCAACAGCATCGACGCCACCAGCGACCGCGACTTCGCCATCGAATTCGTGGACGCGCTCGCGTTGCTCGCGCTTCACCTCAGCCGCTGGGCCGAAGAGATGATTTTGTTCTCGACGCCTGCATACGGATTCGTCGAGTTGCCCGAGGCTTACTCCACCGGCAGCAGCGCCATGCCGCAGAAGAAAAATCCCGACTTGCTGGAGCTGGTGCGCGGCAAAGCGGCGCGCGTCATGGGTTGCGCCACCACCCTGCAAACTCTGATTAAAGGTCTGCCGCTCGCCTACAACAAAGACTTGCAGGAGACGCAGGAGCCTTTGTTCGACGCCTCCGACACGGTCATCGGCATGTTGCCGCTGGTGACCGGATTTATGAATACCGTCGAATTCAACGACGCCAAGATGAATCAGGCGGCAAGTTCTGGCTTCATGAACGCGTGGGCTGCGGCCGCCTATCTCGTCGAACGCGGAGTGCCTTCGCGCCTCGCCCACGAAGCGGTTGGCAAGGCGGTTGCTTTGGCCGTCGAGCGCGGATGCGATTTACAAAAACTTCCGCTTGCGGACTTGCAGGCGATTCACTCGAGCTTTGACGCTGGCTTCCACTCCTGTCTCGGACTTACTGAGGTATTGGCGCTGCACGATGTTCCTGGAGGCACTGCGCCTCGGCACGTGAAGCGCGCTCTGCAGAATGCCCGGGAGCGGGTGGCCAGTCTGCGGGCTTTGGAGCGGGAACGGGAGCAGATCACGATCCCCTAACGAGGCTGTCCTGGTACAGGCCAGAAAAAATTATTTCTTCTTCCCTTTAGAATCATAGGTTTAGCGAATAATTCCCGCCAAATCTTTGAGTTTAAAGGGCCTATCTGCAAAATATTCCAGAATAAGGACTTAAGCTGTCAACGAGCGCTGAAAATGGCTTTGGGGGAGCTTCGAGGATCGTCCTAGCTTCACAGACATTCCTCGAGACTGCCCCAATTCAGATCTAAATTCTCGAACCGCGGCGCGCTTATGTCAATGGAAAAGCGCGTGAGGTGCGACTTCCGAGTCGGTGATTATTGACGCCTTCAGTGTTAGCACGTATAATTGTGCTGCACGTATATGTGTGCTTAATGAAAACCAATATCACGTTGAAACTTGATGCCGCTCTCCTGCGCGAGATTCGCATCCTGGCTGCGGAAGAAGGGACCTCCATCAGCGCCATGCTGGCGACTCGTCTGGAGCAACTCTTGCGCGAGCGCAAGAGCTACGATCGTTCACGGCGACGCGCGCTGTCGCGGCTGCGCGAGGGGATAAGCCTGGGCTGGACTCCGCCGCGATCGCGCGACGAGCTTTACGAGCGATGACCGATGACGTCGAGTCCCAGATATTTCGTCGACACCAACATCCTGATTTACGCCCATGACCGCGATGCCGGCCAGAAGCACGAACGCGCCCGCCAGCTGATCGAGCATTTGTGGACCACGGGGCAAGGCGCTTTAAGCACGCAGGTCTTGCAGGAACTGTGCGTGAGTCTTCGGCGGCGAGTGGCGCGTCCCCTTCCCAGTGACGAGATCGCGAAGCTGATTGAGGACTACTTGAGTTGGGAGATCGTCATCAACACTCCGCAAGCGATCGTCGCGGCGCTTGAGATCGAAGCGCGCTATAAGGTTTCATACTGGGATGCGTTGATCCTGCAGGCGGCTGAGAGCTGCGGAGCCGCGGTTCTCTACTCCGAGGATTTGTCACACGGGCAGCGGTATGGTGGGGTTGAGGTGGTGAACCCGCTAAGGGGGTAATGCGGGTCTTAATATTTCCGGATTCCTTTCGCTGAGCCGTTTTAGGCCCGCAGGGCATCAAATCCACCAAGTCCTGGCTTTCGGAGTATTGCCCTGATTCTTACCCGAGTTCTTTTCTTCGCACTGTTTCTTTTAGCCATCTACGCCGTCCAGCGCTTCTGGTTCATGCGGGCGTGGACGTGGATTTCTTCGTTCTCCAATGCCAACTGGCGCTTCGGGCTTCATGCCGGACTGATCGCGCTTGCCGCCGCACTGCTTGCGACGCTGCTCGATCCGCTACTTGGCCACGGCATCTCCCGCCTTAGTTTCGGCAGCTTCAACCTCGGCAAATCGTTCACCACAGTTGCCCGCTTGTGGATGGTCGCTTCATTCTTCGGATTCCTGGCAGTCGAATCGGTAGCAGCGATCGAGTGGGTCACGAACGTCGCCGCCCGGCTGCGCCCCGGAGCAGTAGCCGGTGGGTTCAGTCCGTCGCGCCGAACATTTTTTCAATACGCGGCTGTCCTTGCCGGAGGCTTCCCATTCCTCGCTGCGACTTACGGATTTGCCGCCGGGCGCTTGCGCTACACCATCGAGCGCGTTGATGTGCCGGTCGCGAATCTTCCTCCGGAACTGGATGGGCTGCGCATCGCTCAGCTTAGCGACATCCACATTGGCGACTACATGCCGCCGCCCGAAATTCGCCGCGCGGTGGATATGGCTAACGAGCTGCAACCGGACATTTCTTTTGTCACCGGAGATTTCGTCTCGAGCGTTGGCGATCCGCTGGATGCCTGCATTACTGAGTTGAGCCGACTGCGCGCTCCGCTGGGGGTTTGGGGATGCAACGGCAACCACGAAATTTATGCGGGAGTGGAAGACGAGGCGGAACGGCTATTCAGCGAAAAGGGAATGCGGCTGCTGCGCGCGTCTTCAACCGTAGTGGAGCACAACGGCGGACGCTTTAATCTGCTGGGCGTCGATTACCAGCGCGACCACATGACTAGCGAGGGCGATCGTCCGGGGCCGATGCTGGCGGAAATCGAGCGGCAGATCCGGCGCGACATGCCGAATATTCTGCTGTCGCACAATCCTAATTCGTTCCGGCGCGCCGCCGAGCTTGGGATCGAGCTTAGCCTCGCCGGCCACACTCATGGCGGCCAGGTCAAGTTTGAAATCGTGGACCACCGCGTTAGCCCGGCGCGGCTGATCACTCCGTTTGTGGCGGGGCTTTATCGGCTGCCCATGTCAGTGCCAACGAATGGGCATGGTGGAGATGCGTCCGCAAGTAATGGTTTGCAGAAAGCGGCCCTGTATGTAAACCGCGGGCTGGGAACTTTTGGCTTTCCGGTGCGGATTGGCGTACCTCCGGAGATTACCCTGCTGACCTTGCGCCGAGCCTAGAAAGCCACCGTTGTAGCGGCCCGAGCGCCGGCGGACGTGGTATAATCCTTGAGTAAATTAACTTAGATAATGCCTGTAGATGCAGTCACTTAGAGAGATTGCGCCGGTGACGGAACGAGGCGGGGCACTGCTCCGCTGGACGGGACAAATCCCGTCACCACGCAGGCCTTTACTGAGAGCAGACAACTGAGAGCTGAGAGCTAACTTCATGGCTGACGATCCCCAGAATCCCGAACTTCCTTTAACTCCTCCTCCTGGCGGCGACGGACAACCTCCCGCCGGCCCGGGCGCGCTCAACATGCAGCCCGTCAACATTGAAGAGGAGATGAAGCGGTCGTATCTCGACTATTCACTGTCGGTGATTATCGGCCGCGCGCTGCCCGACGTCCGCGACGGATTGAAGCCGGTGCATCGCCGCATTCTTTACACCATGCAGCAGATGGGCCTTCGTCCCGGTGGCGCCACGCGCAAATGCGCCCGCATCGTCGGCGAAGTCATGGGCAAGTACCATCCGCACGGCAACCTTGCTGTATATGACGCATTGGTGCGCCTGGCGCAGCCGTTTGCCATGCGTGCGCCGCTGGTGGATGGGCAGGGAAATTTTGGCTCGGTCGATGGCGATCCTCCGGCGGCGGATCGATATACCGAGGCGAGATTGACGCGTGTTTCTACCGCGCTGCTTGAAGATCTCGACAAAGAAGCGGTTGACTTTTATCCCAACTACGATGGCACGGAGACGCAGCCTGCGGTTCTGCCGGCGCGTTATCCCAACTTGCTGGTCAATGGATCTGACGGCATTGCCGTCGGCATGGCGACCAAGATTCCGCCACACAATCTTGACCGAGATTGTGGATGCCACGATCACGCTGGTGAATAATCCCGCGGCGCAGTTGCCGGAAATTTTGAAATTCGTGCAGGGGCCGGACTTTCCCACGGCGGCCATCATTCACGGCCGCGCTGGAATCTTTGAAGCGTATCGCACTGGCCGCGGACGTTTCATGATGCGGGCGCGAGCCGCCATCGAGAACGTCACCAAAGACAAACAGGCGATCATCGTCACCGAGATTCCTTACCAAGTGAACAAGGCGCGTTTGATCGAGCGCATCGCCGATCTGGTTAACGACAAGACCATCGACGACATCTCCGACATTCGCGACGAAAGCGATCGCGACGGCATGCGCATCGTGATCGAACTCAAGCGCGGAGCCGAACCGCAGATCGTGCTCAACCAGCTGTACAAGCACACGTCGATGCAGGAAGGCTTCAGCATGATTCTGCTGGCCGTGGTCAACGGGCAGCCGAAGGAACTGGGGCTGATCCAGGCGATCAAGCACTTCATCGATCATCGCGTCGATGTGGTGCGGCGGCGTACTTCGTATCTGCTGAACAAAGCCAAAGACCGCGAACACATTCTCGAAGGCTATCTCACGGCGCTCGATCACCTCGACAATGTGATCGTAATTATCCGCGGCAGCGCAAATCGCGGCGACGCTCGTGAAAATTTGGTGGCGTACTTCGGCGGCAAAAAGATCGACATCAATACCACCGGACGCGCTCCCAAGCTCAATGCGGAGAAGCCGTTCACTTCCAAGCAGGCCGACGCCATCCTCGAACTGCAACTGCACCGGCTGACCAAGCTCTCGATCGACGAAATTTCCAAAGAGTTGGAGTCGGTGCGCGAGGCGATTGCCGAGTACGAATCGATTCTTGCGTCGGAGTCGAAGCTGCGCAAAGTCATCATCAAGGAACTGGAAGAGGTCAAAAAACTTTACGGCGACGCGCGACGAACGGTGATCGAAGACGAAGCCGCGGAAATCATGCTGGAAGACCTGATCGCCGACGAGCAGGTTGCGGTCACGGTCAGCCACTCCGGCTACATGAAGCGCACTCCGATTTCGACGTATCGCATGCAGCGCCGCGGCGGCACCGGACGAACCGGCATGAAGACGCGCGACGAGGATTTCGTCGAGCATCTGTTTATCGCCTCGACGCACGCCTACATTCTGATCTTCACCAACACCGGACGCGTGTACTGGCTCAAGGTCTATGAGATTCCCGACATCGCCGCTGCCGGTAAAGGCAAGCACGTCGGCAATCTGGTGGGTTTGCAGCCCGGAGAGACCGTGCGCACCATGTTAGCGGTGCGCGATCTGGAAGAAGAAAATCGCTACGTCTTCTTTGCCACTCATAACGGCACGGTAAAGAAGACTGAGGTAAAAGACTTCTCACACGTGATGCAGCGCGGCATCATCGCCATCAACATCGAACAAGGAGACGAACTCGTAGCAGCCTCTCTAACTGACGGCAACCAGATCGTCTTCCTGGCCTCGCATGATGGGCAGGCGATTCGCTTTGACGAAAACGATGTGCGCCCCATGGGACGCAACGCAACGGGCGTGCGCGGCATGAACCTCCATGAAAAGGATTACATCGTCGGCATGGCAACTACCATCAAGCCGGAGGCTAAGGCGGCGGTTAAAGAGGGCGATGTCGCTCCCGAAATCGCGGATCTCGTTCCGGAAAAAGGCTCGCTCATTCTTTCCGTCACCGAGAACGGCTACGGCAAGCGCACTCCAGCCGACGAGTATCGGCTGACCAATCGCGGCGGCAAGGGCGTGATCAACGTCAAGACCACGGCGCGCAACGGCAAAGTCGTCGGCATCTCGCAGGTGAGTGAGAAATCCGAAGTGATGCTGATCTCGCAGTACGGCAAGATCATCCGGATCGAATCTAAGTTCATCCGCGAATCGGGTCGCTCGGCGCAGGGCGTGCGGCTGCTGAACGTGGAGCCGGGAGACCGGGTGGCGGCGGCGGTGGTGATTCCTCCGGAGGAGCCGAATGGGAATGGGACGCTGATTCAGTAAGCAGATTCAGTAGACCGATGCAATCGAAGCAGTGACCCGCCGCGCTGATTCGGTACGCGAGTCCTATTTCAGTTCCGCTTTCGGCACACGCACCGGAGATTGCAGCGCCCGCTGCTCTTTTTCTCGCGGGGATAACGGCGACAAGTCTGTCGGATTGACATCCAAATGATTTCCCTGGGCATGCGAGTCTAACTCCCGCGCACCGGCTATCCACGCCCGGTTTCACATAAACGCGACGGACTCCGCGCCGTCCTTCCGAAAGACTCCGCCCTTTCGTGAATCACCGCCTGCATGAAATTCCTGACCCGCCGCAATTTTCGGCAATTCGAGATGCTTATTCCTCTTCCGAACGAATCGCGTTCCTAAGAACGCTCTGAGCCAGCAAAAATCTCCCAATCGGATTCGAGGTCAAGGCAACCATGTCTAGAGCAACAACCGCAGTTGTGAGTCCGCTTATTGTCGTTTGTGTCTGTGCTTTTGCGCGCTGGGTCTCGGCCCGGCAAGGTCAGGCGGCGCAGCAGATGGTTCCTGCGCTCTGCGGCGACGGCTTTGCTCGTCCTGCTCGGCTCTGGGTTCTGCTGGGCCAGTTTCAGTTTGACGTTCCAGGGTCTGGTGCAGACGATGAACACGGGCGGCAGCATCACGCTAAGTTCCCCCGCCGGCGTGATCGTGGATTCGGCATGTAACGTCTATGTCGCCGACACCGGCAATAACCGCATCGTGGAAGTGAGCGCCCTCGGAGTTGCGTCGGTGCTCACCATCAATGGCTTGACTCCTGCTTTGAGTTCTCCGAACGGGATTGCCATCGATGGTTCCGGCAATCTCTATATCGCCGATACGGGAAACAGCCGCGTCGTGAAAGTAGACACCTCGGGAAACGGCACCGTATCAGTACGGGCAGCGTGACGCTCAGTTCGCCGAAGGGCGTGGCCCTTGACCAGACGGGCGATATCTTCATTGCCGACACCGGCAACAACCGGATTGTGGAAGTGACCTCGGGGGGTGCAGCCGCCGCTCTTACTATTACCGTTTCCTCAGGCTCCTCTACGCTCAGCAGCCCGAAAGGGCTGGGGGTAAGTGTCGGCGGAAAACTCTATATCGCCGATTCCGGCAACAACCGCGTCGTTTCCGTGGCCGCCGGTAGTACGACGGGTGTGGTGGTGAGCATCCTCGGGGGCGTTACTCTGAGCTCGCCGAGTTCCGTCCAAGTCGATGGGATCGGTAACGTCATCATTGCCGACACCGGCAACGACCGCATCGCGGAAGTAGATACCTCGAGCAATGGCACCGTGTTGTATACCGATTCGGTGACGCTCAGCGGCCCTCATGGCCGCGGCAGTCGATGTCTTTGGCACGGTTTATGTTGCAGATACCGGCGACAACCAGGGTATGGTGGTCGATCCGCCGGTGAATGGAGACTTAGGCTCCGGCGACCCTACTTATTCGTTGAATAAATCGGCGGTCGGCTTTGGCCACGTGCAGCTCGGCTCTGCGAGTCCAGTTACGCTGACCTTGCCTTTCACAACCGGGTCGGTGGGCCTGGGCGCAGTCAAGGTATTCGCCTTTGGCACGCAGACTCTGGATTTCACCTCGGGAGTCGACACGACCTGTAACGGTTCAACCGGAGCGAGCAGCTACTGCACAGTGCAAGTCTCATTTCTGCCCACGGCTCCCGGCCTGCGCACGGGCGCCGTGGTGCTTTATGACACTTCGCAGAACCCGATCCTCACCCTTCCGTTATACGGATTCAGCGATTCCCCGGTGGCAGCGCTGGCTCCGAATACGGGAGCCGTAATCAGCACCGGCGGATTGACCTTGTCCAACCCGTTTCAACTGGCCCTGGATGGGACGGGAAACATGTATGTCGGCGACTACACCGGCAAGAATGTGACCAAGATACCGGCCGGCGGCGGCAGCGCCGCTGTAGTCACCCTCGGAACCCCCGGCAGTGAAGCCGTGCAGAACATTACAGGTGTAGCTGTCGATGGCGCGGGGAATCTCTTCATCGGCGATCACCAAAACAGCCGCATCCTGGTAGTGACGCCGGGTGGAGTCGTTTCCGTTCTCACCATCACCGGCCTGAGCCCGTCGCTCGGTTTCCCCGTAGCGCTGGCCTTTGACGGAGCCGGCAATCTGTTTGTTGCGGACTTCACCGAGTCGCGGATTGTTGAAATCTCTACCCTGGTGGTAGCCGGATCCACCTCGTCCGGCAATGCAACCGTAATCGGTACCGGTAGCTACAGTTTCGGTTCCAGTACCCTCACCGGCATGACTATCGATTCCCAAGAAAACATCTACATCGCCGCCCGCACCGACAACAGCAGCAGCATCATCAAGGTCACCGCGGCCGGGGTGGCTTCGGAACTCGCCATCCCAGGCAATATCACCCCCGCCATCAGCAATCCCCAAGGCGTCGGCGTCGATGCCATGGGGAATCTCTACATCGTCGACTCCGGCAACGATCGCATCGTGAAAATAACCACGGCAGGCGTGGCGTCGGTTCTGAGCATCAGCGGACTTCCGAGTCCGTCCAGTCTCGGCAGCACCATGTTCGGGGTAACAGTAGATCCCTCCGGAAACCTTTACATTTCGGACTGGAGCAACAGTCGCATCGTGTTCGTCAATGTGTCGGGGGCAGTGCTGACGTTTGCCAGCACGAATGTTGGGCTTACCAGCTCCGACAGCCCCAAGACCGCGACCGTAACCAACCTCGGCGACCAGGCGCTGGTGATAGCGGCGACTCCCACCTACACGGCTAATTTTTCCCAGGCGCCTTCGGGTACGAACCAGTGCCTTACCAGCACCACGGTCTCAGCGGGGACGGTCTGCAATGTCACCGTGCAGTTCACGCCGCAAGCGGTGGGTAGTCTGAGCGCCGGAATTACGGTGACCGACAACACGCTCAACGTATCGGGCAGCACGCAACAGGTTTCCGTAAGCGGGACCGGCCTCAATCCGGGAGATACCACCGCCGTTGTCGTTTCCACCAACCCCACCGCGGCCAACATCGGACAACCGCTTACTGTCACGGCCATCGTGACCGATACGACGGCCGGCCATACGGCGACCATCCCCACCGGAGGCGTGACGTTTATGGACACAGTCGGATCGACCGTCATCTCCCTTAATGGCGGCGCCGCGGTCACACTCAATGGGACGGGACAGGCGATTCTGACCGGGGTCACGCTTAGCGGGGCCGGCGTGCACACCATCACGGCCAATTATGCGGGCGTCGTCAACACTTTCCTCGCCAGCAGCACTACCACCACGCTGACGGTCACGAAAGACTCGGCGACGATCGCCGGACCGCCGACCCAGCCGGTTCCCGTGGCGGTTGGTCAAGCCGGTTCCGTCCCCATCACAGTCACTGGACCGTACACCGTGGTCGCGGCGCCGACTGGATCTTTGAATTACAACGTGCTGAATTCATCGAACACCAGCGTGGCCTCGGGAACGGCTCCGCTCACCCCGGGTGAAACCGATTCGGCCGCAACCGTGCCGATTCTGAACTCCCTCGCGCCCGGCAGTTACACCGTAAGTGTGACTTATGCCGGCGACGGCAACTATGCTGCCAGCTCCAGCGCAACCACGATCCAGGTAGTCGTCGGCCTGATTACACCAACCATCAACTGGACGCAGCCTGCTCCGATTACTTATGGCGCGACGCTCGGCGGCGTTCTGAACGCCTCCGCGGTAAACGGATCGACAACTGTGGCGGGCAGCTTTGTCTACACCGCGACGCCGCAGGGCGGCATCGCCGTGACAGTCACCGGAGCTACGGTGCTGAGCGCGGGCGACTATACGCTCACGGCCATGTTCACGCCCACCGACACGTCCACCTACACCTCGGCGAGCGGCACTGTATCTCTGACGGTCACCAAAGCGACGCCGGCGGTGGCGCTAATTTCCTCCGTCAATCCGGCGCCGGTGACGATGTCCGTTACCTTCACGGCGACCGTGTCTTCTTCAGCCGGCACGCCCAGCGGGTCGGTCAGCTTCTATAACGGGACGACGCTGCTGGGCGCGGGCACGATGGCCCAGGGGGTGGCGACCTACACCACCGCAAGCCTCCCCGTCGGCGCGTTTTCGATTACTGCCGCTTACGGTGGAGACGCTAACTTCGCGGCGCTGACCAGCTCCGCGCTTACTGAGATGGTGACGACATCCTACGCCGTCACCGGCCCGGCGACGCCAACGTCGGTCGCGCCAGGAGGCGCCGCAACCATCGACATTGCGGTGCCGCCACTCGGAGGCTCATTTAACAACGTAGTCACACTCTCGGCTACCGGACTTCCGCCGGGCGCAACTGCGACCTTCAACCCTCCGACGGTAACGCCGGGAAGCGCGGGCGAGCCGACGGTGCTGACCGTACAACTGGCCGCAGTCACGGCAAGCCTTCCGGCCCGCTCTATTCCCACCCGTCGCCGGGGACTTCCGGTTGCCCCGTTCAGCTTGGCGCTGGTCATGTTTGGAACCGTGCTAGGGCGCAAGCGCATTTCACGAACGCTCGCGTTGTCCCTGGCGCTCGCGGGTCTGGGAGTCACGAGCTTGCTTCTGACCAGCTGCGGCGGCGGTTTTTCGAATACTCCCCCGGCGACCGATTACACGATCACGGTCACAGGAACGAGCGGAACGTTCCAGGCCTCGACCACGGTGACGCTGGTGGTGGAGTGAGGAGCTTCACTGCGCGCCCAATTCAGTCGACAAACGATTCTACGAACAAGATGAGGACGAGGACACATCCAATGCGGAAACTGATATCAACATTAATGTCGCTGAAATTAATATCGCTGAAGACGATCGCCCTGCTTCTGCTGGCTCTCGGATTCACCGCGACCGCTCCCCGGCTTGCAGCGCAGAGCGGTTCGTCAGGCCTGGTAGATGTGGGCGTCGACTATAACTATGTACGAGCCAATGCGCCGGCGGGAGGCTGCGGATGTTTCGCGCTGAATGGCGGCAGCGGCTGGGCGGCATTCAACTTCAACCGCTCCCTCGGCATCGTCGGTGAAATCTCCAGTCAGCATGCTTCGAACATCTCCGGCACCGGCGCTGACCTGACCCTGACGTCGTTTCTCGCAGGGCCGCGCTACACCTGGACTCATGCGGGCCGCTTCGCGCCCTTCGCTCAACTCCTGCTCGGCGGAGCGCATGCGAGTGGAAGCCTCGCTCCCGGCAACTCCGGACTGCCGGGGTCAGCGAATGCTTTCGCCATGACTGCGGGCGGCGGACTCGATATCGGTCTCACGCGGACGGATTGCCTTGCGAGCTTTCGAAGCCGATTATTATTTGACGCGTTTCGACAACGGAGTAAACGATCATCAGAACAATCTTCGCATCGTATCCGGCGTGATCTTTCGACTAGGCCCAGGCAAATAGCTGAAGCAAATTTTGTGGCGAACGACACCGCCGGATTGTTGGGCAGCTCCGCACCGGCGCACGACTAAACATTCCGATGATACTCCCGATATGCCCTCGTATTTCTTCACCGGGGCAGCCCGCATTACCGCAGTCACTTCTAAATAACCCCTCTTTCGATTACTGTTAACCTCAGTGACAATGTCCCTCCCCGTGTGTGCCCGCGCGGTTGCAGGCTATTTGTGTGCGAGCGCTATTGCATAAAAACGTGCATAACATCGACATTGCAAAAACCGAACCGCCCGCGTACCGAGCACCGTACGACGAACTTCTGAGTCGGCCGATTTGCGAGCTGGGGCTTACGCTTGCTGGGTCGCCGGTCGAGCGCTTCGTCGAACAGCTTTATCGCGAGCTGGACGCCAAGGGGCTGACCAAATTTCGTCCTGCTTGCTATTTGACCGATGAGTGGGGATGTCCGTCGGGCGAGCCGATTATTGGGATTCCGTTTTACCTGGCGAATGCGGCGCTGGCGCAACTGGAAAAGGAAACGCATGACCTCGAAGACGCGAGAGAAATCATGATGTACCTGCGCCATGAGGCGGGACACGCGTTTACCTATGCGTACAAGTTGCACAATCGGCCAGAATGGAAAAAGACATTTGGGCCGTTCCGTCGCCCTTATCGCGACAACTACCGGCCGGCTCCGTTTTCGCGCGACTATGTGCGGCATTTGCCGGGATGGTATGCGCAGAAGCATCCGGATGAAGATTTTGCCGAGACCTTTGCGGTGTGGCTGACGCCGCGCTCGAACTGGCGCAAGCGCTATCGCGGATGGGGCGCGATGGAGAAGCTCCGTTACCTCGACCGGCTGGCGCGCAAGTTGGGAAAGAGCGACCCGCCACGGCGACGCGGAGTGACTGACATCACGGTCGATGAGATGGAGACGACGGTCGCCGAGTTCTATCACCAGAATGCGCGCGAAGAAGTTGCGGTCACCGAACTCACTCCGGATACGGATTTGCGCGATATTTTTCCTGTATCGAAGCGGCGAAAAACGGCGCTGCCGGCGCATGAGTTCCTGCATCAGCATCGCAAGGCGGTGATCGCTAAAGTGGCGCATTGGACGGGCGCGCAGCGTCCGCTGATTAAGAATTTGATGGATACGATTGAAAAGCGCGCCGGTGAACTCGACTTGCGCGCCGACAAAACGCGCAGCGCGGAGCACTTGGCGGAAGTTACCGCCTATGCCACCGCGCTGGTGATGACTTACGTGGCGAAAGGAAAGTTTATTCAGCCGTAGGAGAGCAGGTGTCAGGTCTTAGGTCTCAGGTCTTAGGAAAAGCGGGCGACGTAGAAGCGTCCCGATTTTCCTAAGACCTAAGACCTCAGCACCTAAGACCTTCTTGCACTAGCGATGGTTTCCGAGGAGAAGCGGGGAGAACTAAATGATAGGAGCAAAACTCAAAATCGCGCTGCTGTACGATCTGTGGAACGAAGATCCGGTCGCGGCAGCGGCGAAGGAAGACGGGACGTCCCCTGCGCGCAAGATTGTTAAGAGTAAGAAAGCGAAGAAAGTAAAGAAAGAGAAGACTGACCGCGAAGAAATTTTCGAAGCGCTGGAGAAACTGGGCCACGAACCCTCGTATTTCGAATTGGATGGTCGCCCGCAGTCCCTGCATTCGCTCTCGCGTTGCGATGCCGATCTGATTTTCAACCTGACCGAATCGTTCGACGGCGACGACACCAAGGAAATGAACGTCGTCGCCTATGTCGATCTCCTCGGATTGCGCTACACCGGCGCCGGTCCGCATTCGATTTTCATGTCGCAGGACAAAGCAATTGCCAAGAAAATCTTCGCCTTTCATGGCATCAAGACTCCATTCTTCGCGACTGCTTATCGCGGACGCATCGAACACGCTCACGACATTTCTTTCCCGCTCATCGTCAAGCCGTCGTGGGAGGATGGATCAATCGGCATCGATGCCGCGTCAGTGGTGAAGAACATCAAGGAGATGATGGAGCGCATCCAGTACATTCAGGATGAATTCGATGCACCGGCCCTGATCGAGGAATATATCGAGGGGCGCGAGATTTACGCCGGGATTCTCGGAAGCTACGAACGGACGCAGGTTTTACCCCTGGTCGAACTCGATCTGTCGCGCTTGCCAGAAGGCACACCCAAAATCGCCAGCTACGACGTGAAGTTCGAGAAGAATACCGAAGTCTACAAACTGACTAAGTCGGCAATCGCCGAAAATCTTGACGAAGAAACGACAAAGCGCCTGGAAGATACGGCGCTGGCCGCGTACCGCGCGCTAAAGCTGCGCGATTATGGACGCATCGACATGCGACTCGCCCCCAACGGCGATGTCTATGTCATCGAAGCGAACCCGAATCCGTGGCTGGCCAGCCGGCAGGAGTTTGCCATGGCTGCGCGGGCTTCGGGACTCTCCTACACCGAAATGATCGGCTCCATTGTCGACCTGGCCATGAGCCGCTACCTGAATGCCAACCTGGTAAATGCGGTGGCGATGCACTAGCGTCGCCTGGCTTGCTCAATCCTCGCCTTGTCGTTTTCGCAAAGGCGAAGGCCACTGCGAGTCAGCTTTCAGCTTGACGCCGGTATGCGGCGAGCGCATAATTGCGCACGTTATAGGCCCCGGTGTTCTTCCCCCGTAAGTTCATTGAGCGGAGTTAGGTTTATCCTTTTCCGGTCTAACCTCGCGCCTGCCAATTAGTAGTGGAGGCGTTATGAAGAATGTCCGCTGGGTCGCTGTTCTTGTTTTCACCACTACGATAATCTCGCTGGCCGCGGCGCAATCAAATCCTGTGGCTCATGCCAGTCAACTTGCCGACCACAGTCGAGCCAGGCCATTCTTAAACGCTGAGGGGTTGACGGCGGCGGCGCACGGGAGAGGGCTTCGCAACAGGCGAGTTTGAACTTTGCTGACCCGGTCAATTACGCTTCCGGCGGCTATGCCCAAGCGTTGGCAGTCGCGGATGTGAACGGTGACGGTAAGCCAGATGTCGTCGTGGCGAACCAGTGGTGTGGACACTTCGATCAGTACGGCGCTTGCCTCGAGTTCGAGGGTGCTGTAAGCGTGCTGCTCGGCAACGGCGATGGCACGTTCCAGCCGGAGGTGACGTATGACCTCGGTGGCCCGGGCGTCTTGGCGGTGGCGGTGGCGGATTTGAATGGCGACGGCAAGCCCGATCTGGTCGTCGCTTACAACGGGAATGGGATGCCCACTTCACCGGTGGGCGTGTTGTTCGGCAATGGCGACGGAACATTTCAGTCGCCTGTCACCTATGACTCGGGTGGAGAGGCCGCTTCCACTGCGATTGCGGACGTAAATGGGGATGGCCACCCCGACCTGATCGTTGCCAACGGTTCTTCGGACACGGTGGGCGTACTGCTGAACAATGGCGATGGCAGTTTCCAGAGCGCCGTTGTTTACAGCTTTTTCGGGTACTTTGCTCTTTCGGTCGCGATTGGGGACGTGAATGGCGACGGGTATCCGGATCTGGTCGTAGCCGATGATTGCGGCAGTTGCGGGGGCAGCATCCTCCTAAACAACGGCAACGGCACCTTCCAGGCGCCGATATACTATGACGCTGGTCAACCTATCAGTTCCGTCGCAGTAGCCGACCTGAACGGTGATGGCAAGCTCGATTTGGTGGCGGGGGCAAATTATACGCAGGACGTGGGCGACGTGAGCGTTTTGCTGGGTAACGGCGACGGCACTTTCCAACCGGCCGCGAGGTACAGTCCCGGCGGCGGTTCTATCACTTCGGTTGCAATAGCAGATATCAACGGCGACGGCTACCTCGATCTGGTAGTTGGCAACGCCAATGGCTACGAGAGCCAATTCTATGTAAGCGGCGGGGTCATTGGTGTGTTATTGGGTAATGGCGATGGCACCTTTCAGGCGGTAACCACCTACAGTTCGGGCGGCTTCAGCACCGGATCCGTCGCGGTTTCCGATATCAACGGGGACGGGCGGCCGGACATAGTGGCGTCTAACTCTTGTAACGCGATTCTGCTGGATTACTATTGCGACCAGAGCAACAACAGCCCGCTGGGCGTTCTAATAAATGTGCCGCCAGGCGCCAAGACCAGTACGACAACTATTGGGTCCAGTCTGAATCCGTGGGCCTACGGTGCGCCCTTGACGCTGTCAGCTATGGTAACTCCTCCCGGCGGCGGCACAGCTACCGGGAAGGTCACATTCTATGACGGATGGATTGATCTTGGTTCAGCCGAGCTTAGTAACAATGAAGCGAATTTGAGCGGCATCGCGCCGGCTTTCGGCTGGCATTTATTCAGCGCGGGCTACAGTGGGAGCGGGAGCGTTCCGGCCAGCACTTCCGCCCCGCTAGTTCAAGTCGCGAACCAAGCGACGACGACAACGGCCGTGATTGCGAACGTGAATCCTTCGTATCCCGGCCAAACCGTCACCTACACCGCAACCGTCGCTGGGCAGTATGGGGGACAGGTTACGGGCACGGTGCAATTCCTGCAGGGCGAAAGGAAGCACCAAACGACGGTCTGTACTGCGACGTTGGCCAATGCTCAAGCCACTTGCGGCGCCACTTACACGGTGGTGGGATCGTACCCGATCACAGCCAACTACTTCGGCGATGCCAATAATTCCGGTAGCACTTCGCCCAGACTGAGTCACACCGTGAGAGCGTTGCCGGCAGCGACCACTACCACAGTTATCACCTCTGGCTCACCATCACAGGTTGGCCACGCCGTGACATTCACCGCGACGGTCGCGTCAAACCTACCCGTCCCCGATGGCGAAACCCTGGCGTTCTATCACGGCAAGACCGAGATTGGCACCGGCATGACGTCCAACGGCGTAGCAGCCTTGACCACGTCTTTCGCGAAAACGGGGAAGTACACGATCAAAGCGGATTATCCGGGCGATGCTTCCCACAAAGCCAGCTCGGGAACGGTGAAGCAGGTAGTGAATCCGTGAGCCTCAGCCGCTAAGAACGGAGTCAATTATGGCCTCAGGGCACGGCAGAAGCCGTGTCCTACCCAAGGCCTACTTTCTCGAAACCAGCCTAGAACTGGTTCCACAAATACTGGTTGTAGACGTCGTGGTGGTACTGCACTTCAGGCGCTTTCACGAACGTACCCAGGAGGCGCGCACAGCGATCGGCCGATGCCTCCTTCAGGTCGGCATATCGTGCCTTCACGTCTTTGCCCAGCAACTCCGACGTCCAATCAGCCTTGCGGAAGTCGGCCAGCGCCTTATAAATATTGTCCGGCAGGTAACGTTCCGCCTGGCGCAGGTTCTTGATCTTCGACGTGCTGCCATCGAGTCCGGTTTTGAAAATCGAGAGCATCACCAGATAAGGATTCGCGTCCGGAGCCACCGAGCGTACTTCGACGCGCATACTGCGCTCATTGCCGATCGGAATGCGAATCATCGAGCCACGATCGACCGCCGACGCCTTGATCTGATTCGGCGCTTCAAAGTGCGGATCGAGTCGGCGATAAGCATTCACGCTCGGATTCAGCAGCAGGCAAATGTCGTTGCCGTGAGTCAGAATGCGGTCGACAAATTCCCATCCCATTTTGCTCAGCTTTTCTTCGCCCCTGGGATCCCAGAACAGGTTCTTGCCGCCTTTGCTGATGGAAACATTGGTATGCATGCCGCTGCCGTTGACGCCCACCACCGGCTTCGGCAGGAAGCACGCGGTCAAACCCATATTGCGCGCGACCTGGCGGCAGATCAACTTATACAACTGGATGTGGTCGGCAGCGGCCACCACTTCCGCATAGTTGTAGTTGATCTCGAACTGCGAAGGTGCGACTTCGGGATGATCTTTTTCGTTCTGGAATCCCATCGCCCGCTGTACTTCCGCAGTCGTGTCAATGAAGTTACGCAGCGGATCGCCCGGCAGCGAATGGTAATAACCGCCAGTGTTTACGTATTCGAATTTGCCGGTCTCGTGGTAAGTGCGCTCGGCATCCGGCCCCTGAAACAGGAAGCCTTCAATTTCATTGGCCGCGTTCAACGTGTAACCCTGCTTTTTGTTCAGACTCTCCGCGAAGCTCTTGAGGACACCGCGCATGTCGGCCGAATATGGCTCGCCGCCCTTGTCGATCACTTCGCCGAATACCATCACCTTGCCCGGGCCGAACACATCCGCCGGCCCCCAGTAAAAGGCGGCCCAATCAATGCCCAAACGCAGATCGCTTTCCCGCTGCGCCGTGAAGCCACGAATCGACGAACCGTCAAAGGTCAGGTTGTCGTAGCTCTTCAGCAGAAACTTCTTGTCATAATCCAGCATGTGCAGACGGCCTTCGAGGTCGCTGAACATCACGGTCACGGCTTTGATACGCGACTCGTCCGCCAGATACTTCAGCCGCTCCTCCTGAACTTTGTGAGGAGATACGCGGTCCAGGCGCTGCTTCTTCGCCTTCAGGTTCATCTCTTCAAGTTCGTCGTAGGGGATCGCCAGGAAATTCCGCAGTTCAGTTGACATGCCTCTCCTTGTTCGTATGCTGCTCAGAAGTCAGATTGAATTTACCGGGGGATGACTTGATAGGCTACCGCGTCAGGCGCTGGCAGACAAATAGAAATCGGTTATAGCGACGATTAGCGGCGCTTATTTCGGTTTACTTTTGCAATTTGCATCAGGACAGGTGCAGTCCTGTGTGGCGTCGCGAAATAATATCAACCGCCGAGACGCCGAGAGCGTGGAGGGCGGTTTTACAAGCGTGGCGTAAGATGATCGAATTCGAGGACCTGCATTTTGAGTTGCGCAATCTGCGAAGAGCGAAAAGAGAAGCGGTTCTGCCCGGCCGTGCACGGCAAAATCTGTCCGCAGTGCTGCGGCGAGCAACGTGAAGTGACGCTCGACTGCCCGAGCGATTGTCCCTATTTATTACAGGCACGACAGCAGGGACGCGAGCATGCGGTCGAGCATGGCGAGCGGCCGAGTCACTTCGATCGGGATGCGATGTTCCCCGAGCTTGAGATTGCCGAGCAGTTTCTCTACGAACGCGAAGAACTGATTTTGGGACTTGGCTTCGCGCTGTCCAAGACAGCCCGCGCCGGGCGTTCGCTCGCCGATCATTCTCTTATTCTTACCGACCGTGACCTGATCGCGGCGCTCAGTTCGCTGGCGAAGAGTTACCAGACGCTGGTGAACTCCAGCCATCTATGAGCCAACAACGGCCAACCTGGCGCACCAGAGCATGGTTCGAGACATTGCTCGCGAAGTCGAAACCATGGTCCGGGAATTTCGTGCAGCCGAGGAGCAACATCTCGGCCACACGCGCCTGCGGGATTCCGACGTGCTGAAGGCGCTGGTATTCCTCTTGCGCATGGGCCTGGCGCGCACCTCGGGCAGGCCAAAGTCGCGGGCGTTCGTCGACTTCCTGTTCGCGCAGTTCCCGGAAAAGCAATCGCTCATCTCCGGGCCGGACGAGACAGCGAGCCGGATCGTTATCCCATAGTCGAGAACGGTGTCGAGCCCGGGCGCGAACAGCGGAGGGATTCAGAGCCGCCGCACCACTTGCCCATCCGCCAATTCCGCCAGCAACTCTCGCACTGATTTCCCGAGTTCGGGATGGCGCGCCTCGGGAGCGACTTCGACCAGCGGTTCGAGAACAAAGCGCCGCCGATGCATGGCCGGATGGGGAATCTTCAAGCCTGGTTCATCCACCACGCGATCTCCAAACAGCACCACGTCAATGTCAATCTTGCGCGCACCCTTCTCGCTCATGCGGAGACGGCCCATCCCCGCTTCGATCTGCAACGCGACCATTAGTAGTTCTCTCGGCGTTCTGCTGGTTTCAATCGCCGCCACGCAGTTCAGAAACCAGGGCTGGTTCGGAACGTCCACCGGCTGCGTCTCATACAATGCCGAGACCGCGAGCAGCCGTCCGGCTACATCCAGTTGAGCGACTGCCGCACGCAGGTTGGCGGCACGATCTCCCAGGTTCGATCCGATCGACAAATAAGCGATTTCGCCCACCCAGCTAGTGTCGCGGTCAAGGGCGAGAGAATCCAGTAAAAACGACGGGAGGCGAAATCATTCTTGATTTGCCGGTCTCCAGGAAAGCGATTAAGCTGCTTTGTGGGCAGCAATATTGACCAACTCGCCGGGCACGCGTAACCAGTACCTCGGTTACTTTCTTAACCTTTCGGCTGCCGCTAGTATCAAAAATGCCATGAATCTGGACTCGCTTCTGATCAGCCGGGACCCCTCTTTGCTTGGGGTAGTGCGTCCAGCATTGGAAAAGCTTTCGGTCAACCTTGAGATTTGCGCCGAGTCCATTCCCAGCAGTGAATTGCTGGCCAAGCGGAAGTTTGATGCGGTCATTATCGACTGTGACGATTTCCAGAACGGCTTCGATCTGCTGCGGACACTCCGGCAGACGCAAAGCAATTCCAAGTCGGTCTCTTTTGCGGTGGTGAACGGGAAGACGACCACCCAGGAGGCGTTCCAGTCGGGAGCGAACTTCGTTCTCCAGAAGCCGCTCACGCCGCTGCACGCCGCGCGTTGTTTCAATGCGGCCCTGAATTTCATGGTGCGGGAACGACGGCGCTATTTCCGCCATCCAGTGGACATGCCGCTGCGCATCAGCCTGCCGCAGAATCAGGAAATGACGGCCACGGCGACCAACCTGAGTGAAGGCGGCATGGCCATTCGCATCCTCGGCAAGTTGCCCAAGAACGCGCAGGCCAAATTTCGTTTCACGCTCCCCGGGATTAACACGTCGCTCGAACTGAAAGGCGAAGTCGCCTGGGCTGACGGAACCGGTCATGCCGGGATCCGCTTCCTCGAGGTTCCGCAGAGCTCGCAGTATCAGTTGGAAAAATGGCTGACCGACCGACTGCAGGAAGAACCACCGTCGTCGGAAAACGACGCTTTGCTTAGCTAACCGGGCGTCCTTCTCTAAATCTGTCGCACGCACCCAGCATCCAGATTGTGACTTGCGCCCGGCCACCGCTGTGGCACTGTAGAGAAGGGCTCGCTGCGTCTTACCCCAATCATGATCACACTGGACGAAAGAATCGCTAAAACGGAGAGGCTGTTGCGCCGCCTTGAAGAAGACCAGCCCTACTTGCGTGCGCGTTTGTCCGCACTCGGCGCGGAACACCGGCAAAGCGCGAATGCCTTCGCCGCCCGCATGCGCGCCGAAGCAGAAGCGGAACTGCAGCGACTACTGGAGGAACGCTCACTGCCATATGAATGGAGTGCGCCCCAGCCCGCCGACTGAGTTCGCCGGCATTGCCTATAAGTTCGTGGCTGCCGTTCTCCTCTGTGTTCCAAAACACACAGCTCCCGTTCAGAAAACTCTTCCAACTACCCTCGAATCAGTCCTCTTGCAAGTGGTGCTTCCGATGCGGTCTCAATCCGCAATGGCCAAACATTTTCGAACTAAGGAACTTTCGATGCGCAAGATCTGTAACCTGGCTCTCTCCGTAGCATTCATAGTGATTGTTACGTTCTTTTCATCACTTCAGAGCTATGCCGCGCCGGCACAGCAGACACAATCGCAGGCACCCGCTCAATCAGCGAGCCAATCGACCCCGGGTACGCCAAGCGCAATGGATTCCATTGTTTATGTCAACAAGGAGTATAGGTTTCGTTTCTACTTGCCAAAGAGTTGGAAAGGATATTCCATCCTCGTTGAGAAGTGGGAAGGGAGCCTCGTTGCCAAGGAAGGGGAGAACAAGCCGCCGCAATCTGAAACTGGCCCTAAGATTATTATCCGGCATCCTCTGTGGACCGGTAGCAATCCTCGCCAGGACATCCCGATCATGATCTTTACCAACACCCAATGGAAGCTGGTTCAAAATGAGGAACTAACCGTGAGTGCCGCACCCATCGGACCAAGTGAACTCGCCCACAATTCCCAATATGTTTTCGCTCTCCCACCCCGTTACAACTACGCCTTCGCGACCGGGTACGAAGAAGTGGACGGGATCCTCAAACGCAATTCTCTGCATCCGTTCTGAGCAGCGCCGTTCCCGGCTGGATCTAAGAGGGTCGAGGGATCGAGATAACTTGGTTAGTCAGTAAAGATGACGCCAGACGTTAAACGCTAACGCTGGCTGCCGACGCGAGCGCCGGCACGGCAGGTTCATCTTCCAGCGCGGTCTCTTCCCAATAGGAGCGGTCGCGCAAAATGCGCGACACCAAAGCGGTATGCATGGCGTGGCCGGCGCGGTCAGCCACGACTGAACCCAGTATCTGTTTTCCGATCAGCGCCAGGTCGCCAATGAGATCGAGGACTTTGTGACGGACGAACTCGTCAGGGAAACGCAACGGCGGGTTCAGCAATTCCTCGCGGTTCAGCACGATGGCATTATCGGTTGACGCCCCCCGGATCAGCCCCTGCTGTCGCATGGCATCGGCCTCATGCAGAAATCCGAAAGTGCGCGCCGGCGCAATCTCTTTCAGATAGCTGCCATTGGTCAAACGCACACAGAAGCTCTGCTTGCCGATAAGGGGATGCGGAAAATTGATGGAATACGAAACCGAATAAACGTCCGCCGGATACACAGCGATAAACTTGTCGCCTTCGCGCAACTCGATATCGCGCACGATCCGGAGATAAGTGCGCGCCTTGCGCTGTTTGCGAATGCCCGCCTTCTGGATCATCTCGATAAACGGGCGGGCGCTGCCATCGAGAATGGGTAACTCCAGATTGTCGAGTTCGACGATGGCATTGTCGATGCCGACGCCGGTAAACGCCGAGAGCAGATGCTCGGTGGTGGAGATGAGCACGCCCTTCTTCATCAGACTGGTGGCATAGCTTACCCGGGCCACGTTGCGCCCGCTGGCTTCGATCGCGAAGCCGTCGAGGTCGGTGCGGTGAAACACGATTCCGGTGCCGGGAGGCGCGGGCAGAATCCGCAGGCTGACGGGAGCGCCGCTATGCAGACCCACTCCGGTGCACGTTACCGCAGCACGAATTGTTTGCTCGTGTGGCAAAGGGAAGACGTATAAGTCTTTGTGGTGAGTCAGCTTACCGCGATGGGGAAGATTTTTGTATGTGGCAAAACAACCACACTCCGTGGCTGGTTGCACCGTGGCTGGTGCTAACTTGTTAAGACAGTTGCAGATGATTGGGGGTATAGAGGGGGGAACTTGGTCTTGTTTTGCCAGGTAATAGCGACTTTCGTCACTAATTTCTGAGTACTGGCACAAATTCTTGCGCTCCGCGGCCTCTTGCGTTGACAAGCGTTAAGCTACAGGCTACAGTCGGTCAGGTGAAAATACGAACTTTCGTCCACAAGGGTCTGAAGGCACTTTACGCGGACGACATGGCGAAAGGTGTTCCGCCCGATGCGGTAGACAAGCTCCGCAAAATGCTGGCGTTTCTCGATGACATGCAGAACCCCGAGGAACTGCGTTCGCTGCCAGCATGGAAAGTACACACGCTATCCGGCGACCGGAAAGGAACGTGGAGTCTCCACGTGACTCGCAATCGCCGTTTGACGTTCAACATCGACGTGGCAGAACGCGAAATCCACGACGTGAACCTCGAAGACTACCATTAGGCGAACTCAGGAGAAACATCATGCCCATGAAAAACCCGCCGCATCCCGGAGATTTCATCCGGACGGAAGTCATCCAGCCCGCGGGCCTGTCGGTAACGGCGGCGGCCATCGCGCTTCGGGTTTCCCGACCCGCGCTGTCCAGTTTGCTGAACGGCAAGTCTGACCTCTCCGGAGACATGGCACTTCGCATCGAGAAGGCTTTCGGAGTGCAGATGGACACCCTTATGCGGATGCAGGCGTCCTACGACATCGCCCAGACTCGCAGGCGCGAGAAGAAAATCCACGTCCGGCGCATCGCGCAGCTTGCAGATGCACAAGCATGAGTGAACCACTAAACCGGCAGTCTCACCGCTTCTTGGGCGGCGCCGTCGGGTCATAGGTCACCGCCGCTTCGAACATCGAATCCGGCAGCTTCAGGTTGTAGCTGGCAGTGCTGACGAAGCGCTGCTGCGAAGTCTCTCCGTTGAAATAGCGGGTAATGGAGTGCGGCGTCCAGATTCCCTGCACCAGTTTGTAACCGTCGTAAACTTCTTCTTCCACGTTTTTCTGCTTGTCTTTCGCATCGCGCCAGGAATAACTGATCTTCACCGGATAGTGGGTATTCAGGTCCAGGAAGATGCTCACCGAGTCGTTCTGGCTGTTGAGCAGTGTGACGCCTTCGGTCTCCTTCCCATTCACCACCTTGGCTCCATCGTAGAACAGGGCCACGTTCGGATCGCGCATCCACTTGCGGAATATCCATTCCAGTGAATGCGGCCGGCGGCGAAGGTAGTTTTCCAACTCCAGCTTCTCCTGCGGCGCTGTTCCTTTGTACGTGATCTCGTATCCCTTGTCGCCGTTGTGAATCAGGACGAGATCGAATTTGTTCTTCACCTTGATATTGCCGATCTGCCCCTCGATCAAGAAAATGTCCTTGGTATGGATGACCTCGAAACGGTCCCTATCCGGATACTCGATGTAGTAGTTGTAGAGAATCCCGGTACTGTTGGTGCGCCCGTGATACAGCGGATAGTAGCGGCCTTCCTCTTTTTTGTTTTCGTAGTCGAGGTAGGGCTTGGCCTCCCAGCGCCTCGATCGCGGTATCGAGCACCGCCCGCGCCTTACGCGCGTTGTCGGAGTCGTTCAGGTTGACGGCGGGCGCGGCGGCAGGTTGAGGCGGCGCCGAGGGGACAGCGGTCTGGGCGACGCCCAGCGCGCACAGCAGCAAAACAGCGAGAAAACGATGCATAGCTATTAGTTTAGAAGCGCTACGACGTCGATTTTAGCTGTACCCCTGATCTTGGCCGTACAAAGACAACCGGCGACGGACGCCTTTGCCTGTCCTCCAGCACCTAACTCCAACGACTAAAACCTTGACAGACTGAAATTCACGATAATCTGCGTTTCGACTTTCATCGGTTCACCATTGAGCAGGTAGGGCTTGTATTTCCATTGCTTGACCGCCTCGATCGCGGCTGGAGCAAGCATGGGATGGCCGGAGATAAGGGTAAGGTTCTCGATATCTCCGTTCTTGTCGATCTCGGCTTGCAAAACAACCTGCCCTTGAATCCGGGCCTGCTTCGCATCATCCGGATATTGCGGCGGCAACCTTCTTGATCAGAAGACCGACCGCCACGCCCGACGAAACGCGGACGCGCTGCGGGGTCGCAATACTGGGCGGCGCTGCGAGCTGGTTTCGAGCTATGACTCCTGCCGATGACGCCCGCCGCACTAGCGCTGTTGTCCCCGCTCATCACACACTTCGGATTCGGCTCATCATCCTGAAACGAGATCTGCTCGAGGGAATCCGCGGCTTCGTCTAGTCCCTCGGGCGACGCAGCTGCCAGAGTTTCGCCGATGAAGTAGCCACGAAATTCGGTATAGACGTAGGCCATGTACAACGGGACGTTGTCATGCAAAGGCTCCTTATAGTCGGAACGAAAAAAATGCCTGCCCCCGTAGTCGACGGGAAACGTCGCTCGAACCAGTTCGCGCTTTTCGGCGACGGGACTGATTTGCGCGCGCACTGCACTGAAAACAAAATCCTGAGCGTTGCCGGGGCGACCCGCCGAATCCCAGGCACTGAGAATGATTCTTCCGGGGAGCTTTCCCTGCTGGCTGAGAAAGAGCAGGACGAGCCCTTGTCCGAACGATGTCGGGCCTTGCCCGCCCGCAGTGACGGCGTTATTGACTTCCCAACCGGCGGGTATTGGCAGCGAAAAGCCGAAACACTCGTTGGAGTAGACGCCGTTCGCGATGGTCCCGTTCTCGAAGCTCAGTGTGCCTGAGTCAATGTGCCCGAAGTTAACGTGGCCGACGATGCGTTCGGCAATGCGCTCGACGCGGTGCTCGGCGAATCATTGCCGGGCTGCTGCGCGAAACCGAGAGCCGCGGCCAGAAGTCCGACCGCAACGGCGCAAATCCCGCAAAACCAACGACGCTTCATAAGTACTCTTCTACCCCACCAGCACCGCGCCGCCATTCACGTTGAAAACCTCGCCCGTGATAAATCCGGCATAAGGCGTACACAGGAACAGAATCGGCCCGGCGATCTCTTCCGGCTTTCCCACGCGCCCCATCGGAATGGCGCGAAAAACCTTTATCGCGGGTTGGCGGATCGTTCAGCGCTGCGGCCGACATATCCGTATCCACCCATCCCGGCGCCACGCAATTGACGTGAATGTGGTCGGGCGCCAGTTCGGTCGAGAGTCCTTTCACCATGCTGATAAGCGCGCCTTTCGTGGCCGCGTAGTCGCAATGGAAAGCTTCGCCGCGCTGTCCGGCGGTTGAACTGACCAGCACGATGTGGCCGCCGCCCTGTTTCTTCATCTGCGCGACTGAATGCTTGACCAGCGCAAACACGCTATCCAGGTTCACCGCAATCGTGCGATGCCATTGTTCATCGGACAGGCGATTGACCGGCGCATCCTCGGGCGGCCAGATGCCATGATTGGCGACCAGAATGTCCAGACGTCCGAAGGCCGCGATGGCGGACGCGACCAGTTGCCCGGCGGCATCCATGGTCGAAAGATCGCTCTGCACCGCGCGACAATTGGCCGCGCCACATTCCCGCACCAGATCCTCGGCCTGCGCCTTTGCCGACTGGTAATTGAAGATAACTTTCGCGCCCGCAGCCGGCAAACAAGCGCACCGCAGCCGCGCCTATTCCGCGCGATCCGCCGGTGATCAGAGCAACTTTGGAGTTGAGCGTAAGATGCATAGCGCATTTTAGTATCGCACGGCAAGGCTTGCAGCTAATCTTTGCGCCCGCATGTTTGCCGCCAAGGGTTTGCCTGCTCGCACCCCACAAATTCGGTGTCTCCGCCTTGACACCCAGCGAGCCGTCCGGCATTCTATTTAGCTTAGGGATTGGGTCAGTTTCTTTCTGTGCCGTTCTGATCGAAACCGGGACGCGGCATCGCCGGTTCGAGCCCGCACGCTGTAGGGTCCTCCGGCCTTAGAAGAAAAGAACTCCCGCGGTTAGAAGAAAGTTAAGCAGAGAAAGTTAAGCGGCGAAAGCAGCAAACTTGTGCCGACTTCCGCTCGGCTGGGCGCGAACAGACGCTTCCAGTCGGAGCCGGTTGATCGAGAATTTCGTTGCAAAGGATCGACTTGGCAGGGGAAATCATGTTGTCGGGCATGCCGGGCGGATTGGCGTTTTGGTTGCAGCTGCCGGGTGGCTCCAGTCTGCTCGGCCTGGCGCCCCTGATTTTCATTTTTGCCATTTTTTACTTCCTGCTGATTATGCCGCAACAGCGGAAGCAGAAAAAATGGCAGGCCATGCTGGGTGAGTTGAAAAATGGGGACAAAATCGTGACCAGCGGCGGTCTGCGCGGCACGATTATCAGCCTCAAAGATGACGCGGTGACCTTGCGGGTGCCACCTGACAACATAAAGCTCGAAATCAGCCGTGCGTCTGTGGTATCGGTGACGCCGGCAGAGGAAGGAAAATAGTTCTTTTGGTCGTTGGTCGACTGTCGTTAGTCGCTCGCGGAGCGATCACGATGTCGGCCTTGGGGTTTAGCCAACGACTAACGACCAAAGACAAACGACTGGTTTTTCATGAATAAGAACCTTACCTGGAAGTTGGTCCTCATCGTCGCGATCCTGCTCGTCTTTTTGTTCGGCATCTTCGGCCTTCCGAAGGACTGGTCGGGCAAGGGTCTGGTGGCGGCGATTACCGACCGTATTCACCTCGGCCTCGATCTCCGGGGCGGAACTCACTTGATCCTGCAAGTGCAGGTCAACGACGCCGTCAACGTGGACTCCGACAACGCGATTGCGCGCCTCAAGGAAGACATGCGCACGCGCAAGATCAATTACGCCGACATCGTCAAGCCTGACCCGGTGAATCATCCCGAAATGATCGTGGTCAAAGGCATTCCCCCCGATCAGACCAGCGATTTCAAGAGCATTATTTCCGACCGTCTGCCGGACTATGACGCCAGCTCAGGCGCGGAAAATTCCTGGACCGTTTCGATGAAGGCGCAAAGCCTCAAAGACCTGAAAAGTCGCGCGGTTGAGCAGGCCATCGAGACGATCCGCAATCGCATTGATCAACTCGGCGTCAGCGAGCCCGTGATTCAAGAGCACGGACTCGGCGATTATCAAATTCTCGTCCAGCTTCCGGGCGTGGACGATCCGGCTCGGGTCAAGGAAATCATGCAGTCCACGGCGATGCTCGAAATCAAGCAATCGCTGGGCGGGCCCTATTCCAGCGAGGCGTCGGCCCTGCAGGAGAACGGCGGCAGGTTGCCTCCCGACGCGGTTTTGATGTCCGGCAAACCGTTGCATGCCCGCGATAGCGAAAGTGGCGAAGCCTGGTACCTGATTTCTCGCGCCTCGGCCGTAACCGGACGCGACTTGCGTACGGCAGAGCCGAGCCAGGACGAGAACGGGCAGCCGGCGGTGCGCTTTATCCTCACCGCTGAAGGCGGGCGCAAGTTCTATTCCTTTACTTCCGCCCATGTGAAGGATTCTCTAGCGGTCGTGCTCGACAATAAAGTGCAGTCGGTCGCAACCATTGAAGAGCCGATTCGCGATCAAGGCATCATTCATGGCCGCTTCACCGAGCAAGAAGTGCAGGACCTTTCGATGACACTGCGTTCTGGCGCTCTGCCGGCCGGCATCAAGTATCTCGAAGAACGCACCGTGGGACCGTCACTCGGCGCCGATTCGATTCGTTCCGGCGTTCAGGCCGCCGTCTACGGAATGCTCGCCGTCCTCATCTTCATGCTGGTTTACTACCGCTGGGCCGGGGTGAATGCCGATATCGCGCTGATCCTGAACCTGATCATCCTGCTCGGGTTCATGGGCTACTTTGGAGCGGTGCTGACGCTGCCTGGCATTGCCGGAGTCATTCTGACGGTTGGTATGGGCGTGGATTCAAACGTGCTGATTTTTGAGCGCATCCGCGAAGAACTGAGGAACGGCAAGACGCCGCCTTCGGCCGTGGAGCAGGGCTTCAGCCACGCCTGGATCACCATCGTCGATACCCACGTCACCACCATCGTATCGGCCGCAATTCTATTTCTCTTCGGTACCGGGCCCGTAAAGGGTTTTGCGACGACGCTGGTTTTCGGTTTGCTCGCAAATCTGTTCACGGCAGTTTTTGTATCGCGCATGATTTTTGATTGGGTTTTGAGCCGCAAACAGCGCGGCGAAGCATTAAGCATCTAGAGGATGCGGTTCGTCCTTCGCCGGTCGCTATTCGCGAAAGTGTTGCGGGCGAACAGCGAACGACGGACGGCGAACGACTGAACTTGAAGGGATCGTAAGCAGCGTGGAATTTTTTAAAAACACAAACATCGATTTCCTCGGGAAGAAGTGGTACTTCCTCACCTTCTCGCTGATCTTCAGCGTGGCTGGAGTGCTCTCGATGGGCCATCGCTGGGCGACTACCGGATCGCCGGTCCCACTGGGCGTCGACTTCCGCGGCGGCACGCTGGTCTATGTGAAGTACTCGCATACCCCCGATCCATCCGCCATCCATGATGAGATCGAGCGCGCTGGATTGAAGAACGCTCGCGTTCAGACGTTATGGGCAAGCCGCCAATAACGAAGTATTGATCGCGCTCGATATTCAGGAGACCAGTGAACAGGATCTGAGAAGGGCAAAGATCCAGATCAAACAGGCGCTCGAAAGCAACGCCGTCGCAGGCAAGCAGGATCTCAACAACTCCAGTTCGATCGACCATCCGAATTATCTTCTGGAAAAAGATCCGCTCCACCTCGGATCGGGCGTCGACGCCAACCCGCGCTACACCGCCATCGCCCAGGCCATTGTCGACTATCGCGACAAAACGAAAGGTGGAGTGCTCGGCTCGATCGACGAACTGAAGAGTGTCGCCGATCCCGCCGCCGTCGCGTCGCTCCAGGACAATTTCTTTGTCTCCGACTTTGGCATCCGGAACGTCGAGATTGTCGGCCCGCAGGTTGGACAGCAACTCCGAAAGCAAGCCATCCTCGCAACCCTTTATTCGCTGGGCGGAATGCTGATCTACCTGGGATTCCGTTTCGAATGGATCTATGGCGTAGCTGCCGTATTGACGGTCTTCCACGATACCCTGATTACAGTCGGCATCTTCTCGCTGCTGGACCGGGAAATATCGCTGACCGTGATCGCCGCCATCCTGACCCTGATCGGCTACTCCAATAACGATACGATCGTCGTCTTCGACCGCATTCGAGAGAACATCAAGCTGCTGCGGCGGGACAAGCTGTCCGACATTGTCAACAAAAGTATTAATCAGACTTTAAGCCGAACTATCTTGACAGCGGGCCTGACTTTCCTTACCGTGCTTGCTCTGTTTCTTTTTGGCGGCGAGGTGCTGCACAATTTCAGCCTCGCGTTGGTCATCGGCATCCTGATCGGGACCTATTCCTCGATCGCGATTGCCGCCCCGATTCTGGTGGCTTACCAGGAATGGCGCGGCGAGCGGGGCAAGAAGCCGATTGCCATGCCGCTGCGGCCAGGTAGCCCGGCGCAGGCGAAAGAAAAAGTTAAGGTCTAAATCAGGGCCGTTTGGCGTAGAATCATTGACCTGCCAGCAATTGACCTGCCCGCAGAGGCAGGAGCTGGAAGCAGCAAGGCCGCGAAACAGCGGGAGCAAAGAGGGTGCGGCTGGTGTCTAAACCTTCGTATGCTCTGGTGTGTGTAGGAGACTCTTATGTTTGAAGACAGCCTCATTGAGTCAGGCAATAGGTTTGGGGCCAAGCGGCGGTTGAGCACGACCATCTTGTCCTTCCTGCTGCAGGTTTCGCTGATCGGGGTCCTGATCCTGATCCCGCTGATCTATACCGACGCGCTGCCGAAGACGCAGCTGATGACGTTTCTAGTTGCGCCTCCACCCCCACCTCCGCCACCACCCCCGCCAGCCGCGGCTCCCGTTAAGGTGGTGAAGATGGTGAGCGAAGTCGTCAACGGGCAACTGCGTACGCCTACCAAGATTCCAGATAAAGTTCAGATGATCAAAGAAGAAGAAGCTCCGCCAGATTTGGGTGCTGGCGGCGTCCCGGGTGGCGTCCCCGGCGGCATTCCCGGAGGCTCGACTGGCGGCGTCATTGGCGGCATCCTCAGTTCGACGCACGTCGATGTACCGAAAGTAGCGACCCCACAGCGAGTTCGGGTTTCGTCGGGCGTTTTTGCAGGTTTCTTACTCAAGAAGGTTGCGCCCACTTATCCGCAACTGGCGAAACAGGCCCGCATTCAGGGACAAGTAGTGTTGCGAGCGGAAATCAGCAAAGACGGAACGATTCAGAACCTGCAGTTGATCAGCGGGCACCCCATGCTGGCGCCGGCGGCGATCGAAGCCGTGAAGCAGTGGCGTTATAAGCCCTACTTGCTCAATGGCGAGCCGGTGGCAGTGGATACCGAGGTAATTGTGAACTTCAGCTTATCCGGAAGCTAGACTCTCCGGATCGGCTTGTCCGGCTTGGTTTGTGCCGGCTTACGTTGCCGATTTAAGTTTGAGTTTGCCGATTTAAGTTCGGCTTGCGGCGGTTTCAAAGCCCTCCCGTCCCACTTTTTTCTGAGACGGGAGACCGTGGTGGTTTTAACGCCCACGCGGGGCAATTCCGCCTACATTGATTTTCTTGCATCAAATGGTTCAGATCGACGGTCTGGGGCAAGGTTCTGGGTTCGCACGGGATTTCCCGTAGAGACGCGGCTTGTCGCGTCTACTGCCGCAGAGTGGGACGGGGCGAGCCTCGTCACTGCAGTGAATTTAAGAAGCGTTTAGCAGCGAGTTCCAAACAGTTCTGAGGAGGAGAGGCAAACTCATGGTAGTGAACCTGGCAGCAGTCGCACTCTGTAATTTCCATCTTTTCGCCGCCTGGCTCTTTGACGAGGGCTCGGTTGGTTGGGACCCGATTTCGCTCTGGAAGCAGATGGGTATTCTGGCGAAGGTCGTGGTTATCATTCTGTTCATCATGTCGGGGTGGTCGATCGGCGTGATGATTGACCGTTGGATGGCTTTCAACGCGGCTCGCAATCAGTCCCGCTCGTTCGCTCCCGCAGTTGCCGGAGCACTGCGCGAAGGCAAGATTGACGAAGCGATCAAAGTCGCCGAGCGCAACAAGAAAAGCCATCTGGCGAAAGTTGTCACAGCGGGTCTGATGGAATTCAAGGCCCACCAGGATAGCCCCGGCGAGATTCCTGGCGAAACGATTGAAGCTTCCAAGCGCGCACTCGAGCGCACCGAAGCCATTGTCCACGCCG
This sequence comes from uncultured Acidobacteriaceae bacterium, assembly GCA_963826845.1. Classification (GTDB taxonomy): domain Bacteria; phylum Acidobacteriota; class Terriglobia; order Terriglobales; family Acidobacteriaceae; genus Acidiflorens. The sequence goes on along the minus strand of CAWGYS010000004.1, from coordinate 414,621 downwards.
AACTCAAGCGCGGATTGGGCGGTCTGGCGACAATCGGTTCGACGGCTCCCTTCGTGGGACTGTTCGGAACGGTGGTCGGCATTCTGAACGCGTTCAACGGCATCGCCAAGGAAAAAGCAACCGGCTTGGCAGCGGTCGCAGGCGGTATTTCCGAAGCGCTCGTGACCACTGCAGTCGGCCTGTTCGTGGCGATTCCGGCCGTCATGATGTTCAACTATTTGACCGGTCGAGTGGAAGCGTTCGACGTGGAGATGGATAACTCCTCGAGCGAACTGATCGATTACTTCCTGAAGCGCCGGAGCATGCGCCGGTCGTAGGAACCCGTTGCAGGCATGAGTTGCTGAAGGGGCGCCGGTTGCGGCCGGCGCCTTCTCCTCTCTCATCGCTGCAGTTGCGGCCAGCGCAAGATACGCAGGAGACGGAATTCCATGTCATTATCAAAACGGAACGAAGGGGCGAACGTCAGCTCCGACATCAACGTCACACCGATGGTGGACGTGATGCTGGTGCTGCTGATCATCTTCATGGTGGTCACGCCCATGTTGCAACACGGCGTCCCCGTGGATATGGCCAAGGTCAATAATCCCGAGGACATGCACGACGCCGATAAAGAAGATGCGCTGCTGGTTGCGGTCACGCGCGATGACAAGGTCTTCTTCGGGAACGATCTCATCAATCCCGCGGACCTGACGCAGAAGATCAAGGATAGACTCACGAACCGGACCGACAAGCGGGTTTTTCTCAAGGCCGACATGCGCGCAAAGTTCGGCTGGGTGGTCGAGGTGGTTGACAATGTTCGCGCCGCCGGCGTGGATCAACTCGGCCTTTTGACCGATCAAAAGAAGGCAGGAGCCGTTGTACCGCCAGTAGGCAGCACTCCACCGGCGCCGACGGGCGGGCAATAGCACGAAATAGCAGTTAGAGGAGATCGTTATGAGTATGGCAGTCGGCCCCAAAGGGGGCCAGAGCGCGAACATGAACGTCACGCCGCTGATTGACGTGTTGCTAGTGCTGCTGATCATTTTCATGGTGATCACGCCGCTGACGCCCAAAGGGTTGGAGGCGCTGGTGCCGCAGCCTCCGCCGCCCAATCAGAAGCAACCGCCGCCCACGCCCGACCGCACCATAGTGGTGCAGTTGATTGACCACGGCGCCGGCAACCCTCCGGGACTCAAGATCAATCAGGACGAAGCCACTTGGGAAACTCTGCAGGGGCGGTTGGAAGATATTTTCAAGACCCGCGCCGAAAAAGTGATGTTCGTGAAGGGTGATGACAACGTGCCCTTCGCGGATGTCGCCAGTGTCATTGATATCGCGCATTCGGCCGGCGTCGACAAGGTGGGCCTGATCACAGCCAAAATCGAAGCGGGCGGTTAGAATCGTCCTTCGAATTTTTTCACTCCGCAGCAAGGGAGATTTATAAGGCAATGAAAACGACGCAAAGGTTTCTGGTTGTGTTCGCCGCCGGGCTGGCGATTCTTTCCACTACCGGCTGCAACAAGCTTAAGGCGCGCGACAACCTCAACAAGGGTGTGCAGGCTTACAAGAACTCCAAGTTCGAGGACGCGATTGACCACTTCCAGCAGGCCGTCGCCCTCGACCCCACCCTTATCAATGCCCGCCTCTATCTGGCCACAGCCTTTGCCCAGCAGTACATTCCCGGCGCTGATACTCCTGAGAACAACCGCTACGCCGAGCAGGCGATTGACCAGTACAAGCAAGTGCTCCAAGTGGACCCCAAGAACATCAACAGCATCAAGGGCATCGCCTACCTCTACCTACAGCAGAAGAAATTCGACTTGGCCAAGGAGTACTACAAGAAAGCTTCCGAGGCCGATCCCAATGATCCCGAGCCTTATTACTCGGTCGCCGTCATTGACTGGACGCAGACCTATGTGCCGCGTCAGGAAGAGCGCGCGAAACTCGGCATGAAGCCAGACGATGCCCTGCCGTCTAAGGACAAAAAAGTCTGTGCCATGATGAAGGAGAAGAATACCGCCAACGTTCAGGAAGGTATCGATAACCTGAACAAGGCTCTCCAACTTCGGCCTGACTACGACGACGCCATGGCCTACCTGAACCTGATGTACCGGGAACGCGCCGACATCCAATGCGATGATCCGGCCGCGCGCTCGGCTGATCTGAAGACTGCCGACGAGTGGGTGGACAAAACCATGGCCATCAAGAAACAGAAGGCAGAAAAGCAAGCTGGCCCGGGCGGCATTGTGATGGATCAGAACAAGTAAATTATTTTCCTCCTCAGAACATAGATTCCATAGTAATAAGGCTCCGCGCTTTACATCGCGGAGCCTTATTGCTTTTCCGGGCGACGTTTCAAGATTCGAAAAACCTGTGCGTCCAACATCACAATCGCGCGATTTGCCGCATGCACACATCTGGACCGCACGTTAAAATCAAGGCGCCACGACGCATGCGTCCGAAGTGCTTGACCTGAAATGTTCAAGAAGATTCTGATCGCCAATCGCGGAGAAATTGCGGTACGCATCGTGCGCGCCTGCCGCGAAATGGGCATCTCGACCGTTGCCGTCTATTCCGACGTCGACCGAGCCGCGCTCCACGTCCGTAAGTCGGACGAGGCCTACAATATCGGCCCGGCTCCCGCAGCCGAGTCCTATCTTCGGATGGACAAGATCCTCGACGTCGCCAAACGCTCTGGAGCGGAAGCCGTCCATCCCGGCTACGGCTTTCTCTCGGAGAATGCGAAGTTTGCGCAGGCGTGCGCAGATGCGGGGTTAAAGTTCATCGGCCCAACTCCCCATGCCATGGAAATGATGGGCTCGAAAACCGGCGCCCGTCAGGCAATGGAGAAAGCCGGCGTGCCCCTCGTTCCCGGAACCTCGCGCGCCTTGGCATCTCCCGAAGAAGGCGAACAAGTCGCCGAGCGCATTGGCTATCCCGTAATGCTAAAAGCGGCAGCCGGCGGCGGCGGAAAAGGCATGCGCCTCGTGCACTCCCGCGATGAACTCCGTTCCGCCCTCGAATCCGCCCAGAGCGAGGCGCAGCGTTCCTTCGGTGATAGCGAGGTTTATATCGAAAAAGCGATCGTCAATCCCCGCCACATCGAGATGCAGGTGCTTGCCGACGTACACGGCAATACCGTCTGGCTCGGCGAGCGCGAGTGTTCCATCCAGCGGCGTCACCAGAAAGTTCTCGAGGAGTCGCCTTCGCCCGATGGTCGATCCCGACATGCGCCAGCGCATGGGCGAGGTCGCCGTCAAAGTCGCGCAGGCGGCGAATTACACCAACGCCGGCACCGTCGAATTCCTGGTCGACCAACATGCCGACCCGCAAAAAAACTTCTACTTCCTCGAAATGAACACGCGTCTTCAGGTCGAACATCCCGTAACCGAGCTCACTACCGGACTCGATCTCGTGCACCTGCAAATCCGCATTGCGGCCGGCGAGAAGCTGCCTTTCGCGCAGTCTGACATAGAGATTCGCGGGCACGCCATCGAGTGCCGCATCTACGCCGAAGATCCAGACAACAATTATTTTCCCAGCCCCGGCAAGATCACGCTGCTCCTCGAGCCATCCGGCCCTGGAATCCGCCTCGACAGCGGCATGTACGAAGGCTGGAATGTTCCCATGGATTACGATCCGCTACTCGCCAAACTGATCGGTTACGCCACTGACCGGGAGGAGGCCATCATGCGGTTGCAGCGGGCGCTCGGTGAATATTTCGTGGCCGGCATCAAAACCAACATTTCGTTATTCCAGCGCATTCTGGGCGACGCTGATTTTAACGCGGGAAAGCTTGATACCGGATACCTCGATCGCCTGCTAGCGAAATCCAACTCGGTCGGAGCGTCGCTGACGTCGAAGTCTGAAATAGAAGGGCTGGAAAAGATCGCCGCGATTGCCGCCGGATTGTTTACCATGCTCGACCCAGCTTCTCCAGTCGGCAACAATGGCAGCCCAGCGGGCCGCAATCTATTCCATCAAACTGGAAACAGAAGGGACGCTCGGAAGGGCTGCGCTGATCTTATGGTTTATGAGGTCCTAGTAGACGGCAAGCCGCACCGGCTCGAACTTGAGAAAGCCGCCGCCGGATGGAAGTGCCGCTTGGACGGTCAAACGGTGCAAATCGACGCGCTATTCCCGCGCCGGGATGTTTTGTCCCTGCTGGTCGATGGTCGCTCCTACGAAATCAAGCGTGAGCAAATTGCCACTGACCTATATGTATGGGTAGGCAGCACGCGTTTCGCGGTTGAGTTGCGCGATCCCCGCTCGCTACGCTCTCGCGAAAAGACTGGCGCAGATGAAAAGGGCCCAAGAAAAGTTCTGGCTCCCATGCCCGGACGAGTGGTGCGTCTGCTAGTCGCGGAGAATTCCGAGGTCGACGCCGGCCAGGGCATCGTCGTAGTCGAAGCGATGAAAATGCAGAACGAAATCAAGTCTCCGAAGAAAGGAATTGTAAGAAAAATATCGGCGACCCCGGGCGCGACGGTGAACCCCGGCGATGTACTGGCCGTCGTCGAATGAGCGTGGCGCTAGCTATGCCCAGCCATAACACCTAAGTCATCTCGAACCTCTTTCGCGTGGCGCGTACCATTAAGGGTGGCAACGATGGAGGTATCTCCGTGAAGCTGCAGCGCATCATCAGTTTCGCAACCCTGGCCATCTCGATTCTTACGCTCGTCCTCGTCTTGAAGCGCCCCGCCCCGGTTGCGCCCGCGCTGGCTCCAGCAGCAGCGGTTGCCAACGCTCAGTCTTTTCAGGAAAAGGTGAACCAACTATCGCAGCCCAAAACTCCTGGGGAAGGCCAAAGCGAAGTCCGCATGAATTCCGGGGAATTGTCGGCTGCGCTCGCCGAAGCTGCCGGACTAATGCCCGCGGCGGCGAATAGCGCCAGCGGCGCTCCCTCGGGCTCTTCATCCCCCACGTCAACCTCTTCGTCTCCCTCCGCGAGTCCCACCATCGAGTTCCCGGGCGCGGTTCCCAATATCAAGGATTACCAGGTCTCCATGGATGGAGACATCGTGCGCGGCCAATTTCTCACCCAGATCGCCGGCAAAGATGTTTACCTCACCCTCGCCGGACATCTCGGCTCGAAAGACGGTTACGCCACCTTCGATGCAACCGAGGTCAAGGTCGGCGATCTCTCCGTGCCCGCATCGCTGGTCAACGAGGTGCTCCAGAAAAAACTCACCGAGCAGCGCGATCAGCTCAAGCTCCCCAACAACGTGAAAGACATCAAAGTAGAAAACGGCGAACTGGTGTTCGTCGAGAAATAGCTGCGCGGCGTTAGCACCCTGCAGAAGATGCCTCCCACCTACGAAAGCATCTCCTTGTAAAGCAAAATTTGCCCGGATGGCTACACTACGGGTTCGTCACGCCAGAGATTTCTAATCTCCATCTAATCTCGTTCTAATCCAATCCGTTTCAAATGGACGGTATGACGAGTTATCCGATACCCCATAATTATGCTAACCACATCCTGGTGGCGAGTCCCAGCACCGCCGTGCGCCAGCGCGTTCTCGAAAGTCTGCGTTCTCCTGCGCGCCGCTTCGAACAGGCCAGCGGAGGCGCCGAAGCTCTGGTTCATCTGGAGAGCGGCTTCTGGCAGGTGCTTTTTCTCGATCGCGGGCTGCCCGACCTCAATGCCGAGGAATTGAGCCAGACTGTGCGGCAACGTTTTCCCGGAATCGAGGTCGTGCTGCTCGATCCGGTAACTGAAGCTGAAGTCATCGCCGACGAAGAGAAGAAAGCTGATTTGCTCTTGGAAAAGTGCCCGGCCGCTTCGGAGGCTGTGGACAAAAAAGAGGACAAGGACGAGGAGAGGGAGCAAGACAAGCTTCCGTCCATCAGCCGATCCATTGTTAGAAGCGCCCCTGCCCGGGATGATCGGCAACTCGCGAGCCATGCAGCCGGTATATCGTCTGGCGCGCCTGCTGGCGCCGCGCAACACCGCAGTGCTGATTACCGGCCCGACCGGCTGCGGCAAAGAAGTTGTTGCCCGCGCCATTCATCAACTGAGCCCGCGCGCCGCGCGCACTTTCGCGGTGGTCAATTGCGCCGCCATTCCTGAGACCCTGCTCGAAGCCGAACTCTTCGGCTACGCCCGCGGAGCTTTTACCGGAGCCGTGCAATCCTACGCGGGAAGAATCCAGACGGCGCAGGGGGGCACGCTCTTCCTCGACGAAATCGGCGAGATGCCGCTCAGCCTGCAGCCCAAGTTGCTGCGCTTTCTGGAGCAGAAAGAACTGCAACGCCTGGGGAGTGCCGAAGTCGTGCGCGTCGATGCCCGAGTCATATCCGCCACCAACGCGCACCTGTTGTCGCTGGTTCGCGAGGGAAAATTTCGCGAAGATCTGTACTACCGTCTCTGCGGCTTCCCCATTGCTATCCCGCCCTTGCGCGACCGCTCCGACGATATTGCGCAACTGGCGATTCACTTTCTGGAGAAATATTCCGCGCGACTGTCCGCGCCGCAATTGTCATTCCCCGCGCTGCAACTGCTGAAAATCCATCCCTGGGCGGGCAACATTCGCGAATTGCAGAACGTGAGTGGAACGCGCGCTCATCCTCTCTGAAGACCAGCCGGTGATTCGCCCCGAGCATCTGTTGCTCGCGGATTCGAGCTTCCAGCATTCGCGATAAGGTGCGGCACGGGTAACGCGCAACCCGCGCAGTAGGCCGTCTTCATCCGTACCAGCCATAAGCGTGTTCTAAGGCAATTTATGCCGGGCTGGCATCGCCGTTGCAATGTAATCTTCATGTCCACCAATTTTCCAATCCCGCGAGACCCGGCGCGAGACCCCGAACATCCCCTGGCCCGTGCTTTCGCCTCATTTACAGAAGCGGCCGGCTCGCTCGAACGCACGTACGGGCAGCTGCACGGGCAGGTCACTCATCTTCGCCAGGAATTGGAAGTCACCAATCGCGATCTCGCGACCAGCCTGGAGGAGAACCACCGCATCCGCGAACGCCTGCGCCGCATTCTCGAAGGCTTACCCTGCGGGGTGCTGGTGATCGAGGCCGGAGATCGGATTTCGACGCTCAATCCCGAAGCGGCGCGCTTGCTTGGGAGCAGTTTTGAATCGGCCGATGCGTTGCCCGCCGCACTCTCGGCGGCGCTCGACGAGGCGCGCACAGACCGGCGAAGAGGCCGAATTGTCGCTCTCCAATTTCGATCCATCCGATTTAACTGTCTCTGCGTCAATTCGCGCCGATCCCGTCTGGGTTGCGCTCCGTCACGCCTGGCTGGAACAGAGCGAAGCGCGCGCCACGTCGGTTTTTATTCTGCGCGACGTCAGCGAGGCGAAGAAGCTCGAACACGACCGCGAACATCTCCGGCGGCAGCAGGCTTTGGTCGAGATGTCGGCGCTGCTGGCGCATGAAATTCGTAATCCGCTGGGCAGCCTCGAACTGTTTGCCGGACTTCTGGCCGAGGCGAATCTCGAAGGCGAAAGACGCCGCTGGATCGAACACGTGCAGGCGGGTCTGCGCACGCTTTCTGCCACCGTCAACAACGTGCTCCACCTGCATAACACGCCGCCGCCCGAACGCGCCGCGATTGATGCGGGCCAGCTTCTTGACTGGGCCTACGATTTTCTGTTGCCGCTCGCCAAGCAGGCGCGAGTCGAAATTCAGATCGTCAATGGGCTCTGTGGCGTCCCGTTCCCGCCGACCGGCACCGGCTCGAACAAGTGCTGCTGAATCTCGCGCTCAACGCGTTTCGCTTTATGCCGGGCGGAGGATGGCTCGCGATTCGCGGCAGGACTCGCTACAAGGCTCGAAGTCGGAGGCATTGAAATCGGAGGGTTGAATCAGTTGCGCGACACCGGCCCAGGCATTCCGGCAGAAGACCTACCCCGCATCTTTGAGGCGGGATTCACGACCCGGCCGGGCAGTTCCGGGCTTGGACTCGCCGTATGCCGGCGCGATCTCGATCAGCACCGCGGCTCGATCGTGGCCGAGAGCCGCGCCGGTCACGGCGCCACTTTTCGGCTGCGCCTGCCGCGCATGAGCGACGCAGCAACTGCAACAATGAAATGACGGCCGCGACCTCGGCGCCGGCGGCGCTCCTTCGTTCGAGCATTGGTCCGAATGCGGCCCAACCAGCCGCCGCATCGCGAGCCCAACTTTCGCCGGAGCCCGGCTTTCCCCTGAGGTCGCAGCCATGAAGCGTCTGCTTATCGCCGACGACGATGCCGGCATGCGCGCCGCGCTCGAAGCGCGCTTTGCGCGCCGCGGATGGCAGGTGGATGTCGCAGTCAACGGCAAGGAAGCACTGGCCGAAATTTCGCCCGGAGCGCATTCGCTGGTGATCACCGACGTGCGCATGCCGGGATGCGACGGCTTCGCGCTGATGCGCGAGGTGCAGAACCTCGTCGGCACGCACGGCGGTCATTCTTCTGACCGCCTATGGCTGCGTGCCCGACGCGGTCGAAGCCATGCGCAATGGAGCCTGCGACTACCTGGTGAAGCCGGTGTGTTTTCGAGAAACTCGAACTGGCGGTGGAGCAGGTGCTGCGCCGCGCCGAAAGCGAAAACAAGAATGTCGAATCTCTAATTGGGCAGTCGCCGGTCTGGCGGCAGTCGCTGGCGCGCGCGCGGCAAGCCGCGCTGACCGACGCCGACATCCTGATCGAAGCCGAAAGCGGCACCGGCAAGGAACTGGTGGCACGCTTTATTCACCGTTTGAGCGCACGGAAGGCCGGTCCATTTGTGGCGCTCAACTGTGCCGCGTTTCCGGAAGCTCTGCTCGAAAGCGAACTGTTCGGGCACGCGCGGGGTGCGTTCACGGGAGCGGTCGGAGCGCGGCCAGGCAAATTTGAAATGGCGAGTGGGGGCACCCTGCTGCTCGACGAGGTGGGAGAGATGCCGCTGGCGCTGCAACCCAAACTGCTGCGCGCGCTGCAGGAGCGCGAATTCGACCGGCTCGGATCGAATCAGACGGTGCGGGTCGATATCCGCGTGGTTGCGACCACGAATCGGCCGCTCGCAGGCTGCGGTTCGCGGAAGGCCAGTTCCGCGCCGATCTTTTTTACCGGCTCAATGTGATTCCGCTGTCCTTGCCGCCGCTGCGCGACCGCGCCGGAGGATGTTCGCGAACTGGCGCGAATTTTGCCAGGCTTTATGCGCGCGCCGGGCATCGCTCGCGTCGGCTTGTCCGAGGATCTGCTGGCGCGGCTCGAAGAGCAGCCCTGGCCGGGCAATGTGCGCGAGCTCGGGAATTTTGTGCGCCGCGCGGTGGCGCTCTCGCGTGGCGGCGAGATCGGGATCGAGCCCTCGAGCACGGCAGAAACTCGCTATGGAACGCATCCGTGCACAGAATGCTCCGTGCTTCGCCGCAGATCGGCCGCGGCGCTCCCGAATGGAAGCCGGGACTCTCGCTCGAGGAAATGGAGCGCCAGCTTTTCGCCATGACCCTCGACGCACCGGCGGCAACCGCGCGCGCGCGGCCGAGCTCTAGGCGTGAGCCTGCGCACGGTGCGCAACAAGGTCCGCGAGTTTGGATTGCCGCCGCGCGGCGATTACGCGAACAGCTTCCCCGCAGCCAGTTATGACAACCACAGAACTAAGGAGACCGCCATGTCCATGATCGATACTCCGCTGATGCGGGGACTGGAGCGGGTGCTCGACCTGAGCGCGCTTCGCCATCAGGTGATTGCTTCGACCAACCTGGCGAACGTCGATACTCCGGGATACCACACGCGCGACTGCGACCGTTCGCCGGCGAGATCGAGCAGGCCATGGCGGGAACGGAGACGAAGGTACGCCCAGCCAGCTTGCTACGCCCGGTGGCGCATGAAATGCGCGGCCTGCTCGAACGTCCCGACGGCAATAACGTCTAGCGTCGAGCGCGAGTCGCTGCTCCTGGCCCAGAACCAGTTGCGCTTTCAGGTGGCGGTGCAGTTCCTGAAAGCCGAATTTCACCGCCTGTCGAGCGCCATCAATGGAGGGAGTCAAGTCATGAACCTGTTTGGCATGTTGGAACTCAGTGGCTCGGCGCTGGGAGCCGAGCGGCAGCGCGCCGAGGTGGTGGCGAGCAACATGGCCAATGCCCAGACCACGCGCACGCCGGCGGGCGGCCCCTATCGCCGCCAGCTGGTGGTATTTCAGTCGCAGCGCGTTCCCGCGTTTTTCGCTTGCGCTCGCCGGCTTGCAACGCGACACTCTTCGGCCGTGCGCGTGGCCGCGGTGGTCGCCGGACCAGCGGCCGCCGGTGATGCGCTTCGAGCCGGGGCATCCCGACGCGAACGCGCAAGGCTATGTCGCCTATCCCGCAGGTCGACCCGATCGAGGAGATGACCGATCTCCTGGGAGCGGTGCGGGCCTATGAACTGAACGCGTCGGCCGTGCAGGCCACGAAAATATGATTGCGCAGTCGCTCGATCTGCTGCGTTAGCGACTGGCGTTGAACGGAAATCCGCCATGACGAAGACTGAACGAAGGAGGTTCAGCCATGAGTAATTCGATTTCGCCGATTCGCATTTTGCCCGCCGACATGGGCGCTGGCTCCCGCAAGCGCTCGCCGAGGGCGGCAAGATTTCTTGAGACGCTGCAGCAGTCGATGGACCAGGCCGAAGGCGCGCAGGGCGATGCCGCCACCCAGGTGGCGCAGCTTCTCAACGGCAAAGGCGCCGACTGCACAGCGCCATGATTGCGGTCGAAAAGGCCGACCTCTCGTTTCAGCTGATGATGCAGGTGCGCAACAAGATCGTGCAGGCCTACCAGCAGATTTCGAACATGCAGTTCTGAACCAGGCGCTGAGACAGAGCCAGATTCGCGAACACCTCGGCGACTCTCGTGTACTCCGCTGTGCTCGCGCGGTTGAAATCAACCGCTGAATGGAGAATTTGAGTCAGGGTTTCAACAGATTCAGGATTTTCTGCGCGGGCTTGAGCCTGCGGCAGAAAGCCCTGCTGGCCGGCGGCGCGGTCGCGGTCGGGCTGACGTTGTGGGGTTTCGTCGCGCTCTTCGACCAGCAAGAACGTGATCGCTCTATTCCGGGCTCGAGCCGCCGATGCGCAGTCGATGGCCAGCCGCCTGGCGGCAAAAAATATCCCTTATGAAATTTCTCCGGATGGCGGAAGCGTGCTGGTCCCTCCGACAAACTCGACGCCGCGCGCCTGGAAACCGCGGCGCAGGGATTGCCGCGCAATGCCCGCCTTGGCTTTGAACTGTTCGACACGCCCGAACTGGGCGGGCATCGGACTTCAGCGAAAAAGTGAACTACCAGCGCGCGCTCGAAGGCGAACTCGAGCGCACGCTGCAAACCCTGAACGAAGTCGAGGCGGTGCGCGTCCATCTGGTGCTGCCGCGCGAATCGCTGTTCAGCGAGCAGGAACACGTAATCGAAGGCGGCCGTCATCGTGAAAACGCGTGGCGGCACGCTGTCCCGCGAAGCGCAGCAAGCCATTCCGCAACTGGTGGCGAGTGCGGTCGATGGCCTGCGGCCGGAGAATGTTACCGTCGTCGATGCCGATACGGCCATGTCTTTTCTGGCGCGGCGCGGTCCATCCGGCCGAGGCATCGTTCGATTCCGACGAGGAACTGGCTGCCGCCGCCGTGCATGCCATCGAGCCCGTGGTCGGCGCCGAGCACGTTCGCGCCAGCGTGCACGTCGATTACGACCTGAGCAGCAGCGAAGATACTTCGGAGACCTACGATCCCAAAGTCGGCCGCCACCATTGCCCAGCAGCATTCCGAAGAACTGGCCGGAGGCGCGAATCCGGCGGGCGTGCCGGGCGTGGCGAGCAATGTGCCGGGCAGCAGCGCCGCCATTACGCCGCAGCCGCGCCACCGGTTCCTCCCGCCGCACGCCGGCACCGCTCTCACTGCCTGGCAGTCCTGCCGCCAGTCCGAACTCAGTCAATCTAAACTCCGTGATTCCAGCTGCTTTCGGCGATCGACAACCAGAGCTCGAAATCGGACAGCTCGACTTTCGCGGTCAGCAAGAACATCCGCCATGTACTGAAGCCGGCGGGACGGGTGCGCCGCATTACCGCATCGGTGCTGGTCGATGACGCCGTCGATAGCCAACCGGAGAACAAAGTCGCACTGGCACAGCTACAAGCGTCCGGCGAAAACGCACTCCCGAAGAAATGACGGCCATCGAAAAGCTTGCGCGCGCCGCCATCGGAGTCGACGATCAGCGCGGAGACCTGCTGGCCCTCGAGAATCTTTCCTTCCAGACGGCCCCCGTCGAAGCGCCGGCCGCTCCCGGCAAGCTCGACCAATACCGGCTGCTCGTTCTGCCCTGGGCGGGAGCGTTGCGCTACGTCGGAATCACGCTGCTGTTCCTCCTCGTCTATGCGCTGGTGCTGCGTCCGGTGAAAAAACAGGCGATCGCGGCCTTCAAGCAGATTCCCGGACATCTGGCCCACGCCCGCTCGCCGCGCGGCGCCGCCCCCGTTCCCGTGCTCGCGACGATCGAGCTTCCGCAAGCACAGCGACGAGGCCAGGCGCGCGGCGGCGTTGAAAAAAGAACTGGCCGACAAGATCAAGGCCGAACCGGCCGCCGCCAGCCGGCTGGTGCAGACCTGGATCCGGGACCAACAGGTCGTCCGCGTAGACCCGGCGTCGCAAGAAGCAGGACGAATTCACAAGAAAGAAAAACAGTAAAACAGGAACGATACAGCTAAGAAATGGCCCACTTATCCCCAATCCGGGATTGCAGAAAGCGGCCATCCTGATGGTGTTGCTGGGCGAGGAAGCGGCCAGCCACATCTACCGCCATCTGCCCGAGAGCCGACGTGCGAGCGTCTGACGCAGCGCATTGCGGAACTGGAGCACTTCAATCCCGAGACCGCAATCTCGGTGCTCGAGGAGTATTACCAGCTCACGCTTACCCAGGGTTATCTCGCCGAGGGCGGGCCCGGAATACGCCCAGAAGCTGCTGGTAAAAGCTTTCGGCGAAACCGGAGCGCAAGCGGTTGCTCGATCAGGTTCCAAGGACCATCGAGCAGAATGCCGTCCAGCTGGAGAGCCTGCAGGAACGCCGATCCGCAGCAGTTGGCCAAGTTTCTCGAGGTCGAGCATCCGCAGACCATCGCCCTCATTCTCGCCCACCTGAACGCCCGTCAGGCCTCGGCGCTGCTGGTGCGCCTGCCCGAGGAAGTTCGCGCCGAAACCGTCAAGCGCCTGGCGCAGTTGCGGCAGTTTTCCCCGGACGTCGCGCAGAAAGTTGCGCTCGCGCTGCAACAAGCGCCTGGAGTCGCTCGGCGAACAGAGCCGCCGCGCCTATGCCGGATTCAAAGGCGCCGCCGACCTGCTGAACCAGCTCGAGCCGAATACCAGCAAGGGCATCCTCGAGAGCATCGAAAAAGATGATCCCAAGATGGCGCTGGGCATTCGCAACCTGATGTTCACCTTTGAAGATCTGCTGGGAGTGCCCGAAGCGGGTATCCGCGAGCTGCTCGGGCAGCTCGACAAGAAGACTCTGGCGCTCGGCGCTGCGCGGCGCCACCGAAGAGCTGAAGAACCTGATTTTCAAGTCGCATGTCGTCGCGCGCCGTCGACATGCTGAAAGAAGACATGGAGGTACTGGGCGCGGTGCGCGCGAAAGATGTGCAGTCAGGCGCAGCGCGAAATCGTGGAGGTCGGCGCGCAAGCTCGAGGCCGAAGGCAAACTGGTGTTAAGCGCCGAATCGCAGGAGGAATATGTCGTCTAGCGCTCCTCGGCGGCAGCCGTTGCCTGCGGCCTGCGCTGCTTCGCTACCCCACGCCGAAGCCGAGCTCCCGCAGCGAGTCCAGCCGAGCGCGGTACCCGAGGCCAGCCACAGCCGCCGAGGAACGCAGCCGCCGGCAGCAAGCCGAAGCCTTCGAGCAAGGACGCGAGGCCGCGCGACAGCAGCTCCGCTCTCGAACTCGACGCTGCCCTCGCGCAGACATCGCGAACAGGTCAGCCACGCGCTCCAGCGAGTTCGCGGTCGAACGGCAAAGCTTATTACCGGCGCGTCGAAGGCGAAGTCGTGCAACTCGCGCTCGCCATCGCCCGCAAGATTCTGCATCGCGAAACGCAGCTCGATCCGCACACGTTCTCGCCGGCATTGTCCGCGTCACGCTGGAGAAACTCGATACCCGCACCAAAGTCAACCTGCACGTTCACCCTCAGGAAGCCACCGACTGGCGCCACTATTTCGCCTGCCGGTCGGATGGCGATGACGCTCCCGCGCCCGACGTTCACGAAGATCCCGCAGTAGCTCCCGGAGAATGCCGCATCGAAACCGCGCTCGGCTCGACCGAAGTCGGCCTCGAAGCGCAGCTCAAGGAAATTGAAACCGGATTGCTCGACTTGCTCGCGGAACGGCCCGGGCGGCTCCACCAGTTCACCCGGCTCAGCGGTCCGCTGCGCCGGAGACCGGAGACGCACTAAATGACCTCAGAGGTCGCGCCTTCGCCGATCCTCTCCGCCTACTTCTCCCACCTCGAGCATTCCTCCGCGCTGCGCTGGCGCGGCCGTGTGGTACAAGTCGTTGGGCAGCTGGTCGAATCCGAAGGCCCGTTCTGCACCGTCGGCGAGGCCTGCGAAATCGTCGACTCGCGCGGACACCACTGGCCCGGAGAAATCGTCGGATTCCGCGGGCACACTGTCCTTTCCATGTCCCTGCGCCGTCCCGTCGGCATCCGTTACGGCGACCAGGTCGTCGTGTGGGGACGGCGTCCTTCCCTCCGCCTGAGCGAAGAACTTCTGGGCCGCGTGCTCGATGGCGCAGGCGATCCGATCGACGGCCATCCGCGCTCCCGGCTGCCGCGAGCGCTATGCGCTCGATCGCGAAGCCCCGCTCGCCCTCGAACGCACGCCCATCCGCGAGCGCGCTTGGCTGCGGCATCCGCGCCATTGACGCCTTTCTTACTTGCGGACGCGGACAGCGCGTCGGCATCTTTGGCGGAAGCGGCGTCGGCAAAAGCACGCTCATCGGCATGATGGCGCGCAACACCAGCGCCGACCTCACCGTGCTCGGCCTGATCGGCGAGCGTGGACGCGAAGTGGGAGAACTCCTCAACTCGCTTGGCGAAGAAGGCCGCCGCCGCTCCGTCGTCGTCGTCTCCACTTCCGACCAAGACCCGCTGCTCCGCATTCGCGCCGGTCTCGCCGCCACGACCATCGCGGAATATTTCTGCGCTCGCGGCAAGCACGTTCTGCTGGTGGTCGATTCGCTCACGCGTCTAGCCATGGCGCAACGCGAAATCGGACTCGCCGCCGGCGAACCGCCCACCGCCAAAGGCTACACGCCTTCGGTCTTCACTCTGCTCGCCCGTCTCATCGAGCGCGCCGGCTCCTTCGGATCCGGCACCATCACCGGCTTCTACACCGTGCTCATGGAAGGTGACGACGAAAATGATCCCCTGGTCGACGCCGCCCGAGCCCTGCTCGACGGCCACGTCATGCTCGATCGCCGCCTCGCTGCGCAGAGTCACTATCCTCCCATCTCTATCCTCGACAGCATCAGCCGCATCATGCCCGCCGTCATCTCCGCCGATCACTTGCCAAAACCAACCTGATCCGCCGCTTGTTCGCCACCTATAAGGCTTCCGAGGAACTCATCCGCATCGGCGCTTACCAGAAAAACAGCGATCCCGATCTCGATCGCGCCATCGCGCTCATGCCCGCGCTGCGCGAATTCCTGATGCAGCCATCGGCGGAAGTTGCAGTCATGAAAAACTCCCTCGATCGCCTCATGGCGCTCCCGACCTGAACTTTTCTGAATATGTCCTTCCATTTCTCTCTCGCGCCTCTACTCCGCCTCCGCCAAAGCATCGAGCGCCAGCGCACCCTCCAATTGCAGGATGCCAATCTTCAAGTTTCCCGTACCCACGAAACATTGGCGCAACTCGAACTTTTCCTCTCCGATTCCGCCCGGGCCGACGCCAAAGGACTTGCCGCCGGATGCACCGCCGCAGAACTCCAGTTCGCTTCCATTCTCCGCGACAACCTCGATCGCTTCCACCACGAACTCCAATCCGAAATCCGCAGGCTTGAGCTCCTGCGCCAGCAGGCAGTCGCCGAATACCATCGCGCCTATCGCGAACGCGAACTTCTCGAAACTCTGCGCGAACGCCAACGCCGCTTCTACCAGCAGGAGCAACTACGCTGCCAGCAGCGGCAACTCGATGACACCTACCTGCTGCAACGCTGGCATCGCAGTAACCAATCGCGAAACTGAAGCGCTCGATTTTGCCGGGCCCACCCGGCAACGCTTGCCGCGTCTGCACTCCTGACTCATCGACTTTCTCCGGTGACGCCGGTCCCACTTTTGTAAGTCGCTGAAATCGCATCCGTCGCCCCCACTTTCACAGCCCAAGCTCGCTCCACGCTGTTGGCGCATGGAATGCATCCGATCCCGTGGTACTCCGATGTACGTGAACGCAATTCCGATCTCGGCGGTAACATTGGCGGCGCAGCCCGCGACCAGTCCCTCGTCGCCGTCGCCGTCGGGTTTTGGCGCTACGCTCGCATCGTCGCTATCCGGTTCTACCCCAGAACCTGCGCTGGACCAGTCCGCCGCGGCTGTAACGTCTTCAAAATCCGGCGTCAAGTCCAGGGTCCCCGACGGAGTCAGCGCAAAGCTCGATACTAACGGCGGTTCCAAGTCCGGCTCGAGCACCGCGCTGGACCGCACGGTCAACTCCACCTCAGTTCTCAATTCATTGGTGAACTTGAAGTCCGCTGTTAAGGCCGAAGCGAAGCATGATGGCTCCTCGACCATTCCAGCCCCCTCGCCATCGCTGCCTGCATCTTTATCAACGACGACCCTATCTTCATTGTCCAGTTACTTGATATCCGCTCCCTTACCAGTGACGCCACTAACTACATCGCAATCTCTGTTACGAAACACGTCACCGACCACATCAAGCGCCGTGCCTGCATCCACGCCCGCCCCTTCTTTGGCGAATACGCAACCAGGCGCGCCGCAACTCACTCCAAGCCCAGCCAGTCCGTCCGCACAACTACCGCCTCCGATTTCTCCGCCGGTTGCTCTCCCTGCTCAGATGGTTGGGCCCGACGAGACCATATCTGCCGCCACGCAGGGCGCTTCGTCCACCGCAGATCAGCCCGATCCCAAGGAGATCACTGACGCTTCCAATACCTCCAACGCGCCAGGGACTTCTCCAGTCACAACCGCAACCGGACCCGCATCTCCTGGACTTCCGGCCGCCGCCGCGCACTCGTTTGCCGACATCGCAACGCAGTCTCTGATCGCAACGGCACAATCTTCGATTCCAGCGGCGCCAGCCTCGCAGATGCCATCACTCCCGGCATCAACATCCGTTGCTCCAGCACCAGCTCCAGCGGTGCCGGTCTTGCCGGTGCCCGAGGCCCCGCAATTGCCGACGCCCGCGACACTGCTTACAAAAAGGCTGCCATCGTCGCAGGCCAGTGACTCCTCTGGCCAGTCCGTGCCCACGTCATCGCAGGGCTCGAACCCGGTTTCCCCTATCAGCTCCGCCTCCAACTTCGTCCCGTTGACGTCTTCCGCCTCCACAGCGACTCTGACTCTGACGCCAACACTGCAATCTCCAGTGGACGACAACCACGCCGTGGCCGTACCCGGGCCAAGCGCAATACAGTCCGACGTTCCACGATCAAGCCTCTTCAAAGCGAGCAGCTCTGCGCCCCGTAACTCTCTGCCAGGAGACGCGACCGCCGAGCCACTTCTCATCTCCGGCTCCGCTGCGGTCGTTGCTCCTCGCGAACCCACTTCTGCCCAAGCCTCTTCATCCAATGCCGCGACTGACGTGGCGCAAACTGCCAGCGCAACGGGGACAGGAATCACTCCCGTCAACGACCTCGCGAGCAACGCTCCTGCTAACAACGCCTCGTCCCCTACTTCGGATCTTGACGCTTCGAACCTGACCGCGGACGCCAACACCGCGACGAATCCCGCCGCGATTGCGGAAGCCACCGGCAATGTCGCCGGCAACACCAAGCCCGGTGTCTCCACTCAACCAACTCTTACCGCAGCCTCTCCAACCAGCGCCGCCGACAAAAAATCCTCCGCCGCGATCCAATCAACTGCCACGGCATCTTCCGGCACCGCATCTTCCAGCACCGGATCTTTCGGCGCCGCATCGTCCGCGACTCCATCGCAAACCGCCCCGATTCCAATTGCCTTCGGAAAAGATGCCTCGTCGACGTTGACCGCGACCGCAACGCCGGCCTCCGCGCCGCCTGCGCAAGTCGGCTCCGACCCCGCACCCGCGCTTCCCCAAACTCACCAGATGCTGGACTCGGCGCCGCCACCGGTCGTCACTGCGCCGCCTGCGCCCGATTCCGCCGCCGACGCACAAATGCAGATGAGCGGCCAAATGAACGCGCAGATGCATGTCGGCGTGCGCACCGACGCCTTCGGTTCGGTTGAGATTCATACCGTCGTCCAGCAAAGTCAGGTCGGAATCACCGTCCACGCCGACCGCGATATCGCCCGCTGGTTCAGCTCCGAAGTTCCAAGCCTCGAATCCGGACTCAACAACAATCACCTGAACCTCACCGCGGTCAATTTCGATAGCGGAGGCTCCGCCGTCCAGACCGCGACCAGCTTTCAACAGGGCCAGCCGCGGCAACATTCTTCGGAAGGCAACGGCTCCGCATCCACAGCTGCCCCCGATGCCGCCTCGTCAGCACACGACACGGCATCGGAATCAACCGACTACATTCTCCCCGCAGGCCTGTCCGCCGGGCCGGCGGCAACTCGCGTCAGCATTCATGTTTAGGAGGGCAAACTCGTGCACGCCTCGCTACTGCAAATGATCCAACCGGCCGTTCAAGCCGCGGTCTCGTCATCCGCAACGTCATCGCCGTCGTCAACCCCCGCGCCTTCGCCCACCGATCCCGGCGTGGACTTGACCAACACCTTCCTGCAGTTGCTATCGGTCCAGCTCCAAAATCAGAGCCCGCTCGACCCCGTCGATCCCAACCAGTTCACCGTCGAGTTGGCACAATTCGACTCACTCGGCGAACTCACCCAGATCCAGGAACTCATGCAGACGCTGGTGAACGATGTGACTCCAACCTCAAGCTCCACTGACAGCGCCGGCACCGCCGCTGCCAGCGCCAATTCAACCGCGACCCAAAATCTCAATCCCATTTCTCACTACTAAGGAGCCCGTATGCCTAATTTCTCAATACCGCTTTCCGGACTGGACGCAAATTCCTCCGCCCTCGCCACCACCGCCAACAATCTCGCCAACCTCAACACCATCGGTTACAAAGA
Organism: uncultured Acidobacteriaceae bacterium; assembly: GCA_963826845.1. Classification (GTDB taxonomy): domain Bacteria; phylum Acidobacteriota; class Terriglobia; order Terriglobales; family Acidobacteriaceae; genus Acidiflorens. The sequence continues at coordinate 395,434 of CAWGYS010000004.1, read as the reverse complement.
CCAGCAGATCCAGTTCGCCGACTTGTTCTACCAGAATCTCGGCACCGATGGCGCCGGCGATCCCATCCAGCAGGGCGCGGGCGTCCAGGTCAGTTCTGAAACGTCTGACTTTACTCAGGGGAACGTCACCGCCACCGGCATCGACACCGATGTCGCCATCAACGGCAACGGCTTCTTCGTGGTACAGCAAAACGGCGCGGATACTTACACTCGAGCCGGTAATTTCGAAGTCGGCACCGACAACCTGCTCGAAACCGCCGACGGTCAACAAGTACTCGGCTACCAGGCCGTCAATGGCGTGGTCAACAGCAGCGGAGGACTCGGCACCCTCGCCCTCGGAGCCGGGACCGCCAGCCCCGCCGTCGTCACCTCCAACGTCAGCCTGACTTCGAACCTCGACGCCACCGACGCTCCCGGCACCCAGTACTCAACCCAAGCCACCATTTACGATTCCCTCGGAGCCCCGCACCAGGTCACCTACACCTACACCAACGCCGACGTCGCAGCCGTCGCCGCCGCTCCCGCCCAAGCCGCGACCGGCACGCTGACCATGGCCGCACAGCCCGTCGCCACTCAAACCGTGGTTGTCGGCAACCAGACCTATACCTTCACGACGAGCCCACCCGCCGCCGGAAGCAATGACGTTTTTATCGGAGCAACGGTTGCCGAAACCACCGCAAATCTGGTGAATGCCGTCAACGGCAATTATGCGGATGGCGCTGGAACTCCGACTCCGGGCGGTTACGGCACCGCGACCGTCGCCAACCCCGACGCCACCGCCGTGGACGCCGGTAATGGCGTAATCAATTTCACCGCGGATGTCGCTGGCACTGCCGGCGATTTCACTGCAACCAGCTTGGGCACTGGCTCCACCAACCTTACCTGGAGCGCTGGCGCCGGACAGAACGGCGTGGCTGCCGTAGCCGCTGCCCCCGCTGTCACCAATACCTGGAGCTACGCTGTTACTCTTCCCGCCGCCGACGTCAGCGGCGCCACCGCCCCCGTCACTCTCGCCAGCGGCACACTGGTTTTCAATGGCAGTGGCAACCTCGTCAGCGTCACTCCCACCGGAGGCGCCACGTCAGCCACCAACCCCACCATCACCATCCCGCCCACGGGCGCTCCCCAAACAGTTTTCGCCGACGGCGCCAATCAACTTAGTTTTACCTGGCACGTCTTCGACGCGTCCGGTAACGGACTCCTCACGCAAACTGCCTCCGCCAGCAGCACCACCGCTATCCAGCAGGATGGCACCAGCAGCGGCACCCTCCAGACTTTCAGCATCGGTTCCGATGGCACCATTACCGGAGCTTTCAGCAACGGAACCACCGCGACCCTCGGACAGATCGCGCTCGCCAGCTTCGCGAACGAGCAGGGCCTCTCGCGCAACGGCGACAATACTTACTCCACAACCCTCTCCTCTGGTCAGCCCACCATCGGGAGCGCCCGACCAGCGGCGGACTCGGCAGCATTTCAGGCGATGCTCTCGAACAATCCAATGTCGACATCGCCACCGAGTTTGCGAACCTCATCGTCGCGCAGCGCAGCTATGAAGCCAATGCGCGAGTGATCACGACTTTCGATCAGATCACGCAGGACACCATCGCCCTGAAACAGTAGAGACTGCGCAAACTCGACAAATGCCTCAGGGAAGGGCGTCGCTCGCACCGACGTCGAAAACGCAGCAGCCCTTCTCTGAGCTTTTTCATGAGAGTGCTCTCAGAAAGCTCCTGCCCAGCACTGGCGTGTTCTTCAATTCAGGCGCACGCGTCAGAGGTATCTCCAATCCGCTGATTCCGGTGACGCCTGCCCTAGCGCCCTTTGGGTTAGCTGAATACGAACCCCGGCACCCAGCTTGCAAACATCGGCAACATGGCGGATACGCCGCAAAATCGAGCGGCCCCAAGAAAAGCAAGGCCTGGCTGGCGGCTGTGCTCGCCCTTGGACTGGGTGCAGCAGGCACGTTTGTCTGGCTGCGCCCCGCGCACTCGACCGGTGCCGCCGAAGGCACAGCCGAATCCACCCTTGTCCTTGAAACCTTTGTCGTCAACCTCGGCGGCTCCGGCCAGCGTGCCTACCTCCGCGCCGGTATCACTCTCGGCTTGGCGCACCCGCTTCCCCATAACCAGGCAGAAGCTGTGCCGACGGCGCTGGTACGCGACACCATCCTGTCGGTGCTCGGCACGGCCTCGCCCGAGGACTTGCTAAAGCTCGAAGGCAAGCGCCAGCTCAAAGACCAACTTCTAAAAGCCTTGCAGGAGCGCGCCCCCCAGCTCGCTGTTCAAAATGTGTACTTCACGGAATTTCTGGTGCAAATGTAAGTGGGCCAGATGTAAGAAGTCCAAATTTAAAAGTCGAAATGCAAATGGTGCAAACCTGATGGCTGCCGCCGCCCAACCCAAGCCCGCCGCTCCGATCGCCGCTCCCTCGGCGGCTCCCCCTGCCGATGCTCTCGCCGATCCTATCGCCGATGCTCTGCTCAACGATGGCTGCGCGTCGAACCTCTGCCTTGCCTGCTCACGGTCGAAATTCCGGTGCCCGGCTTTACGGTCGCCGATCTGGTTCATCTGGACCGCGGACGCATCGTCACGACGCGCTGGACCGTTGGTCAAGACGTTCCGCTGCGCATCAACGGCGAATTGATTGCCTGGAGCGAATTTGAAGTCGTGCAGAACCGCCTGGCCGTGCGCTTGACGGAGTTGGCTTAGATGACGATGAAGATGAAGATGGGCCGCATCGGAAATGCGCCCGTGGAGTCACGCGCAGCTTCAGACGCCCGAACTCGCCGGACTTCTTCACCCTGGCCGCTGCTCGCCTCAATGCCTTCTGCTCGGTGACTTGGAATGTCTGTGGTCTGCCGCCTGGACGCGGCCAGAGCAAGATGCTGTCCGTTCGCGAAACCGCCGCGCTCGGCGACCGCCGCTTTGTCTCCGTTATCCAGTTCGAGCGCCAGCGTTTCCTGATCGGCTCCAGTCCCTCGTCGGTCGCGCTGCTGGCGCAATTGCCGGATCCGCCGGTAATGCCGGCGAACGGCAAGACGAACGAGAACGAGCGGAGAAATGACAAGGGTGATCGGGCTTGCGACGTCGCTTCGGCGCCGTTTCGAGATCTCATGGCTGCTGCGACGCTGCGGCCGTCCTGTCGCTCTGTTCGGCTGCACCGCTCTGGGCGCGCGCACAGGCCGCGCCCGGCACTCTCTGCTGGCTCTTCCGGGATCTTCCGCTCCCGGCAGTTCCGCGCCCTGGAACATCGTCCTGCTGCTCACCCTGCTGACCCTGATTCCCGCCATCGTGCTTTCGATGACGCCTTTCGTGCGCCTGCTGATTGTCTTTCACTTTCTCCGGCAGGCGCTGGGCACGCAGACCGCGCCGAGCAATCAGACGCTCATCGGACTCTCCCTCATTCTCACTTTCTTCCTCATGCAACCGGTCGGCGCCGCCATCTATGCCGACGCCATCGTTCCGCTCGACGCCGGACACATAACCATGATGGCGGCGCTCGATCGCTCCGTCATTCCCGATGCGCCACTTCATGCTGAAGTATGCTCGCGAAAAAGATCTCGCGCTCTTTGTCGAGCTGGCGCATGAACCGCGTCCCGCTCGTCCCGAAGATCTCGACATGCGCGTCGTCGCGCCCGCCTATCTGCTCAGCGAACTGCAAGCCGGGTTTCGCATCGGCGCCGCTCTGTTTTTTCCTTTTCTCGTCATTGATCTGGTGACCGCCGCGATCACCACCTCGATTGGCATGATGCAACTGCCCCCGGTCATCATCTCCACCCCGCTCAAGATTCTTTTGTTCGTCGTGGTCGACGGATGGAACCTGCTGGTCGGTTCGCTGATGCGGAGTTTTTCGTGAACCTGAACGTGAACCTGAACCTGAGCCTGAAGCCAAAAACGAAAGGCGCTTATGGGAACCGAACAAACCGTTGCCCTCTTCCGCAGCACGCTGCAGATGGCGCTCGCTCATGGGCGCGCCGCTGCTCCTGATCGCGGTCTCGGTCAGCCTGCTGGTCAATGTCGTCCAGGTGCTGACTTCTTTGCAGGATCAGACCCTTTCCCACGTGCCGCGTCTGGCGGCGATGGCGGCCGCCATCCTCATCTTTTTTCCCTGGATGCTGCGCAAGCTGATGTTTTTCACCATCGGCCTGTGGTCCGACTTCCACCCGTTCGTCCGATAAGAACTGCGAAACAAATCTCCATCAAATTCTTACGAATGGCCCGCGAGGTGATTGTGCTCCAACTGCCCATAACCCTGCCATTTGGCCTGCCCATCGAGCGCACGCGTCGCCGCCTGGATGATTGCCGGCTCGCGCGTCAGCGGACTGCTGGTTGTCGCGCCCTTCCTTGGCAGCGCCGCCGTCCCTGCTCGCCATCAAGATCGGCCTTGCCTTTCTGCTCACCTTGTTTCTGGCGCCGCTCGTTCCCGCGCCTCCCGCCTGATCTTCCAGCCCCCGCTCTGGTCGTGCTCTTGCTCGGAGAATTTGCCATCGGGTTCCTGCTCGGACTCACCCTGCAACTCATCTTCGAAGCGGGACAGATTGCCGGGCAGGTCTGCGGTGTGCAGATGGGATATTCGCTCGCCAGCATCATCAATCCCGACAACAGCCAGGCCGACTCCGCCGTACTCTCCACTTTCTTCGAGCTGATCGTGCTTCTGCTCTTCATCCAGCTCGGCGTCCCGCACTGGCTGTTGCGCGGACTGGCGCGCAGCTTCGACTATCTGCCGCCCGGCCATTTTTCGCTCACCTGGCCGGCGTCCATGCGCTTCTCGAATTCTGCCGCCGGAATGTTTGTGTCCGGCCTGCAGATTGCCGCGCCGGTGATGGTTGCGAGCTTGTTTGCCGATGTCGCGCTCGGCTTTATCGGCAAAGCTTCGCCGCAATTGCCGGTTCTGTTTGTCGGGATCTCGCTCAAGAACCTGCTCGGCCTGGCGCTGCTGTGCGGCGCGGCTGCCTACTGGCCGCGCTTCTTCGACGCCCGCTTCGGCAGCGCCCTCGATGCTTCGGAAAGGATTCTGAAACTCGCGCACTGATGCGTGTAATCCGCGATCGCCGAACTGACTCGCGACCAACGATCTATGCCCGAATCCAACCAAACCGAACAGGCCACTCCGCGCCGCCGCCAGAAAGCGCGCGAAAAAGGCCAGGTCGCGCGCAGCCGCGATCTCATCGGCGCCGCCTCCGGAATGGCCGCTGATCTTCGTTCTCTTCGCCCTGATGTCGAGCTTTCCCCTGGCCTGGCGCGGCTTCTTCCATGACTGCCTCGAGGGCGCGGTTTCCGGCAACCTGCGATGGACGCGCTGCCTCCCTTCGTTACCCACTCCAGCCTCTTCGTTGCCACGGCCGCTGCGCTCGGTTTGGGATGGACGCGTCGCGCTCGCCTCCGCCCTCGCTCAGGGAGGTCTGGTCTTCGCTCCCGCTTCGCTGCTGCCTACTGCCTCGCGCATGAGCCCCGCCGCCAAGCTGGCCCAGCTTTTCTCGATCACCGCACTGCGCGGGCTCATGAAGTCCCTGCTGCCGGCCAGCGCCGTCACCTACATCGCCGTCGGTTGCCTGCGCCGCGACTGGCCTGTGCTCATGGCGCTCTCCGCCCGCTCCTCGCGCGGCATGCTCGGCTTTGCCGCTGGCCGCATCTTTGAAGTGGCCTGGAAATCCGCTCTCGTCCTCCTCGTCTGGTCGGTTCTCGATTACCTGTTCGAGCGCCAGCATCTTTCGAGCGAACTGAAAATGAGCCGCCAGGAAATGAAAGACGAATACAAGGAAACGGAAGGCAATCCCGTCATCAAAGGCCGCATCCGGCGCCTGCAGCGCCAGTTGCGCCGCCGCCGCATGCTCGAGGACACCAAGCGCGCCGCCGTCGTCATCACCAACCCCACCGAATACGCCATCGCGCTCGAGTACCGTCCCGATATGCCCGCACCCGTCGTCGTCGCCAAAGGGCGCAACCTGTTCGCCGCCCAGATCAGGGAAATCGCCCGCTGGGAGAACATTCCCATGGTCGAGAATCCGGCAGCTCGCTCACGTCCTCTACCGCACCGTCGAGGTCGGACAAAGCGTTCCCGCGAAACTCTATGCCGTGATCGCCGAAATCCTGGCCGCCGTCTATCGCGCGCAAGCCCGCGCCCGCGCCGCAACCGCTGCAGGAGGACGCCGCTGATGCCCGCACTCGCCCGCTGCTGCCACCATCGCTCGCCCCCACTCGCAACCCATTCATCGAGTGGATCGTCCCCATCGCGGCCGTCAGCCTGGTCTTCGTCATGCTGGTGCCATTGCCGGCATTCGTGCTCGACCTGCTGCTGGCCACCAGCTTTGCCGCTTCCGTGCTGGTGTCTGCTCTCCGCTCTTCAGATCCTGCGCCCGGCGCAATTTTCCGTCTTTCCCAGCCTGCTGCTGCTGCTGACCCTGTTTCGGCTGTCGCTCAACCTGGCCTCCAGCCGCCGCATCCTTCTGCACGGCAACGAAGGCGCCGGCGCCGCCGGACGCGTCATCGAGGCCTTCGGACAATTCGTGGTGGGCGGCAACTACGTTGTCGGATTCGTTCTCTTCATCGCCCTCATCGCCATCCAGTACATCGTCGTCAGCCACGGCGCCGTGCGCACCGCCGAAGTCACCGCCCGCTTCACCCTCGACGCTCTTCCCGGCAAGCAGATGGCGATCGACGCCGACCTCAACGCCGGGCTCATCGACGAGCATCAGGCCCGCGCCCGCCGCGAACAAACCGCCCGCGAAGCGGAATTCTACGGCGCCATGGATGGCGCCGCCCGCTTCAACCAGCGCGATTCGATTGCCACCATTCTCATCACCGGCATCAACATCCTTGCCGGCTTCCTCATCGGAGTCTTCCAGCTCGACATTCCTTTTCGCGAGGCGCTCAAGACCTACACCGTGCTCACCGTGGGCGACGGACTGGTCACCATGATCCCTTCGCTTGCTGGTTTCGATGGCCGGCGGCATGGTCGTCACCCGCGCCTCCTCGAACGCCACCCTCTCCGCCGATCTCGGCACCCAACTGCTCTCCCGCCGCCGCTCGCTGCAAATTGCCGCCGGCGTCATGGTCGCGCTTGCCTGCATTCCCGGACTGCCGAAATTCTCCTTTCTCGCGATCGCCGGCGTCGTCGCCTTGCTCGCCGCACGTCTGCCCAAACCTCTCAAAGACAAAGACGGCAAAGTCATCGAAGCCCGCGTTGCCCTGCCGGATCTCTGCCTGCCGGCGAAAAAGACAAGAAAGCCGCCAAGTCCGATTCCATCGAAGACCTGCTCAAACTCGACGAACTTTCGCTCGAAGTCGGCTATGCGCTCGTCAACCTGGTCGACGTCCAGCAAGGCGGACAGCTTCTCGCCCGCGTCAAAGCGCTGCGCAGTTCAGCCTCGCCGTGCAACTCGGCTTCATCGTTCCGCCCATTCATATCACCGACAACGTCCGTCTCAAGCCGCGCGAATACGTCATCTCGCTGCGCGGCGTCGAAATCGCGCGCTGGGAAATGCTCGAAGACCAGGTCCTCGCCATCAGCTCCGAACTCACCCCGCCCGCGCTTGCCGGAACCTCCACTCGCGAGCCCGCCTTCGGCGTCGCCGCCCTCTGGATTGCCGTGCCCTCGAGTCCCAGGCCCTGACCTCCGGCTATGCCGTCGTCGACCAGACTTCCGTTCTCTCCACCCACCTCGCCGAAGTCATCCGCCAGCATGCCTACGAATTGCTTACCCGCCAGGAAACCAAGCGCCTGCTCGATCGACTCAGTGAAAGTCATCCCAAGCTGGTCGAAGAGCTGGTTCCCAAAATCCTCAGCCTCGGCGAAGTGCAAAAGGTCTTGCAGCAACTTTTGCGGGAGCAGGTTTCGATTCGCGACCTCTCCACCATCCTCGAGGCCCTGCTCGATGCTTCCGCCATCAACAAACATCCCGTGCTGCTGGTCGAGGCTGCCCGCCAGGCGCTCGGCCGCGCCCTGGTCCGTCCGCTGCTCTCCGATGACGGCGGCCTGCGCGTGCTCACGCTCGATCACAACATCGAAGAAGAACTCAGCCGCGCCTTCAGCCCGCAGGCGCCGCCCGCCACCAGCACCGGATTGCAGCCCTCCTTCGTCCGCCGCATTCTCGATGGCTTGCGTCAGCTGGCCGGAGATCAGGTCGCGCAGACCGCGCCCATCCTGCTCTGCTCCACGCCCGCGCGCTTTCATCTGCGGCGCTTGCTCGAACCCTTTCTTCCCAAAGTAGTGGTGCTTTCTCCCCTGGAAATTCCTCCCATGGTTCCGGTGCAGTCGCTGGGGACGGTGCGATGAAAAGGGCGCGATGAAAAGCGACTGCCATCCGTGCAAGCCGATGGTCTCGGTCGATGGTCGTTGGTCGTTGGATGCGAGTCGATTCAAGGCGCATTGGATGACGAACCGAGACCAACGACTAACAACCAACGACCAACGACCAACGACGATTTAACGAAAGCAGGCCAGCCCAATGACCAAACATCCCGCCGAAGCCTATCAACGCGTCCAGAACGACGCCGAACGTGAGCGCGTTCTCATGGAACAACTTCCCCAGGTGCGCTACATCGCCCGCCGCATTCACGAGCGGCTGCCCCGCCACGTGCCCTTCGAAGACCTGGTCCATGCCGGCGTGGTCGGACTCATCGACGCGCTCAACAAATTCGATCTGTCCAAGCAAGTGCAGTTCAGTTCTTACGCCAAGTTCCGCATCCGCGGCGCCATCCTCGACAGCCTCCGCGAACTGGACTGGAGCCCGCGCGAATTGCGCCGCAAAGGCCGCCTCGTCGATTCCACCTACTGCCAGCTTTCCGGCAAGCTCGGACGCGCGCCCAACGAAAACGAAATCGCGCATGAGATGGGCATCGACCTGCACGAACTGCAATCCCTGCTCGCCGAACTCGACGGCCTCGAACTGGGCAGCCTGCGCGTCGAGTCTTCCCACGACGGCAAAGAAGAAGACCTCACCGACTAGCTCCCCTCCAAACCCGAGGAAACGCCTTTCTTCCAATGCCTGCGTTCGGAGATGAAGCATCTGCTGGCGGAGGCGATTTCCGAATTGCCGGAAAAAGAACAGCGTGTTCTGGCGCTTTACTACTACGAAGAACTCACCATGAAGGAAGTCGGAGCCGCGCTCGGCATCGGCGAATCGCGCGTTTCCCAGATCCATTCTCTGGCCATGGTTCGCCTGCGCGCCCGGCTCAATTTCCTGACGTCAGCACTGCCCCCGTCGCGCGTGCCAAAGCGGCGGGAACCCCCTGAGACCATCCGCCGGTCCCAGCAGTTTTCACAAGTTGAAACTTGTCACCAGACGGAATGTCTTATGGAAAAAGTTCTCAACCAGCAAGAAATTGATGACATGGTGCGAAAGGCGCGCACCGGCAATGCTGCCGCTGGCGCCACCGGCCCCGTGGTTCAGCCCTGGGACATCCGCCAGGCCGGACAGATCGGAAGCGAGCAGCTGCGCGCCATCAATCAGCTCCACGAAATCTTTGCCCGCAACCTCACCACCGCCGTCGGCGGTACCTTGCGCATTGTCTTTCGACTGCAGCCTGGTTTCCGCCGAGCATCTCACTTACCGCGAGTTCCTGCAGCGCGTCCCGGAAAAAACCTATCTCGCGTCCTGCGATCTCGCGCCGGTCGGCGCCCTGGCGCGTGCTTCAGCTCGATCTCGCCATCGCCTTCCCCATCATCGACGTCATGCTCGGAGGCGAAGGCAAGAGCAGCGAAATTGCCCGCGACCTCACCGAGATCGAAGAACAGGTTCTCGAAGGCATCGTTCGCATCATGTGCCGCGAATTGCAAACCAGCTGGCAGGCGATTTCGCTCGAATTCAATTTCGAGCCAGCGCCAGCACATTCTGCAGACCCAGCGCCTGATGCCTCCCGGAAGAAAAAAATCTCTGCCTCAGCTTCGAAATCAAAATGTCGGAAACCCGCGGCACCCTCAACCTCGCCGTCCCCGCCGTGGTTTCCAACGCCTTGCTCAGAAAAATTTCCGCCGACTTCAGCTACCAGCGCCCCCGCAGTCCCATCGAGGCCCGCCCCAGATTCAGAAAAGACTGCTCAACTGTTCGTTCCCCGTCGAACTCTCCATGCCCGGTCTGCAGGTCCTTTGCAGACCTCAGCGAACTCGCTCCCGGCGACCTGCTTCGCTTTTCCAGGAACGCCGATACCGCCGCCGTGATGCTGGTTGATGGATGTTCCTCTATGCTCAGCCACCCCGGTGCGTGTTAGCGCCCGCCGTGCGGCCCGCGTCTTGTCACTGGAAGCGTTCCGTATCCCCCGGTGAACTATGACGAGTAACGTTCACTGACAACGCAAGGCTGTCGAGAACAAGACTAACGAAACATTGGGTGAAATATGACCGAAGTCCCCGACACCTTCCGCGCAAGAACCCGGTCTCCAGAAGTTCGCCCCGAACCTCGCCGTGAACTCCGCCCCGAACTTCGCAACTGGTGCGAATCCTGGAATACCTGTCTCCAAAGCGTGTTCTCCCAGGTTGCCGGACAGCCCACCATATTCGAGATTTCTTTCGAGCCGCTTGCTCGCTTGCCGATTCCGATGTCTGGTACACGGTCGTCGCCGGAGGCGCTGTCCATGGCGAGATGACCTTGCGTCTGCCTGCCGTCTCCGGGACCGTCTGGCGCGGATGTTCCTCGGCGAAACCGAGCCCGCAGCCGTCGCCGCCGAAACAATCTGCTGCCGAACAAATTACTCTGAACCACTCTGAACAAAAAGAAGCCCTCGAAGAACTCCTGCGCCAGATCGCCGGCCTGGCCGCGACCGCACTCGCAGCAACCGCCGGCGGCGAAGTTCAGCTTCATCTCTCCGCCTCGACTGCTCCCTCTTGGTCGTCGGACGCCATCGTCTGGCTGAAACTCCAAGAACGATACCGAAGCCGGCGCCTCCATCGAAGTTGAAATTCAGCTCAGTCCCGCCCTCGCGTGCCGCCTTGCAATCGCTGAGCGCAAACCGCTGCGTCCGCGCAAAGATTGGATCAACGTCCCCGCCGCCCGTAACCGCGTCTTCCAGCGAGACCCATCTCCCAGCTACCGTCGCCTCATGGATGTTGGCCTCGACGTCAAACTCCGCTTCGGAACCCGCCGCATGCTCCTGCGCGATGTGCTTGCGCTCAGTGCCGGAGTCGTCGTCGAACTCGATAACACATCTTCATTCGCCCGTGGATCTGTTGCTCGACGGCCGCCTCATTGCCCAGGGCGAAGTCGTCATCGTCGACGGCAAGTACGGATTGCGGATCACCGACGTCGTCGATCCCCGCCCTGCCTCGGATCTCCCGTCTGATCTCCGCTCGCGCGAGGTCGGGCGGCTCGCCCGCAATTAGTGTTAGAGATGTTGCGCGATAACGTCAAGATTGCCGATAGAAGGAAAGATTGGCCTCATGACAAGATCTTTCAACCCGCTAACCTGGTCCGCCAACTGGATCAAGCGCCACCACCTCGAACCCGCAAAGCCCGCTTGCGCGCTCGCCTCCTGCTCGCGCCCGCAATCACTCTGGCACCGCCTTCGCGACCACCATCGCCCCAACGGAACCTTCCTCCAGGGCGTCTTCTATTGCCAGCCCCAATGTCTGGAGACCGCCCTGATCCGCCAGCTTTCCCGCCTGCGCATCATGGCCCCATCGCCGCAGCCGCCCAACCGCATTCCCCTCGGGCTGCTCATGGTCGCTCGCGGCAAGCTCACCTACGTCGAAGTCCGCGCCGCTCTCGAAGCCCAGCGCCGCGCCCGCTACGGAAAAATCGGAGAGTGGATCGAAAAACTTGGCTTTGCCACCGAACAGGAAGTCACTACCGCCCTCGCTCTGCAATGGGGATGCCCCGTCGCTTCCTCCTTCGATCCCTCGAGCGTCCCGTCTCCCGGCAGCATCCCGCTTCCCATCCTCGAGGCTTTTCAGATGCTTCCCCTCAACTACGTTGCCTCGACCAACACCCTCTACCTCGCCTTCGGAGAACGCGTCGACCACGCCGCTCTCTACGCCATCGAAAAAATTCTCGATTGCCGCACCCAGCCCTGCGTCGCCGGACGCAAAAGCATCGCCCGTCAGCTCGACTCCATGCGCCAGATGCCCCGACCGAGCGACGTGGAATTCGGCCCCATGAACGACCTCGCGGAAATGGCCCGCATCGCCTCCAGCTATACCGCCCGACTGACTCCTGAACAGGTCCGCCTTAGCCGCGTAGGCCGTTTCATCTGGCTCCGCCTCGATGTCAATCGCGCCCTGCCGTCCGATGTTGGACCCGATCTGCGTTCCAATACTCGTTCGAAGGCGCGTTCCATCACTACCAACCTCGTCTTCCGACTGCCCACCGACTCGCCCCGCACCATCCCATTCGCCCAACCCGAGTACGCCCGGGCAGCGCCGCAAATCCCGTAAGCATGGGTTCTTTCCTAAGACCTAAGACCTGACACCTAGACCTGCCCCTACAGCGTCCGCTTAAACAGCGGCACCGCCACCGCCAGCGTCACCGCCGCGAAGATCGACAGATAAATCATGTCCGGAACAATCGCTCCCAGCCCCGTTTCCTTCAGCAGCAGTGACTTGAATCCATGCACCGCATAAGTAAACGGATCCACCCTCGCAATCGCCCGCAGCCACGCCGGAAACGCCTCCACCGGATAAATCGATCCGCTAGGGAAAAACAGCAGCGTATTCAGAATTCCAAACATCGCCCGCGGCACCAGCGGGTCTTCAACTCGCGCCATCAGCAGAAACATCATCGAGTTGAACGCTACCGAGGTCAACACGATCATCACCAGCAGCCCCAGCATCGTCCCCGGATTGAATATCGTCCCCACGCCCGCGATCAGCGACCCGACCACCGTAATCACGATCCCGGTCATCACCGCCTTGATCGCCCCCGCTCCGTTCAGCCCAAACACCAGCTCCGCTTTCGTAATCGGAGTCACCAAATATCCTTCATGCACTCCGCGCGCCTTATCGTCGATGTAAAGCATTCCTCCGCCGATCATCACCGACACGAACATCGCCAGCGAAATCGACCCCGGCAGCAGAAACTTCATGTACTCGATATACGGATAGAGCTCCACCACCTCCAGCGCCGTTTGCTGCAACAGCCGCGGAGAGACGTCCGGCTGATTCAACGCATCCGTCAAGCTGCGTCATCTCGTCTTCGAGCGTCGAACTCATGAAGTTGTCGCTGTTATCGACGATCAGCGCAATCCGCGGATGATTCTTTTCGTACACCATCTTCGAATACTGCGCCGGAATAATCACCGCGCCCTGAATCTTCCCGTCGCGCACGTCCTCCCGCGCCTCCACTTCGTTGTCGTAAGGGATCGGGATAAACGTCCGCATATTCGCCCGCACCGCGTCAAACGCCTCCTTGATCCGGATCGCCTGCGTCCCATGATCCTCATCCACGATTCCCATCTTCGCGTCGCGGATTTTTCCGCCGAATGCATTCCCCAGCACGATCAGCTGCACCAGCGGCATCACCATCGACACCATCATCAGCGCCGGCGAGCGGAAAAACTTGCGCATCTCGCGCTCGATAATCGCCATCATCCGGTTCATGGCTGCAACCCCGGTCGCTGCGGCATCTGGAATCCATATGCTTTCACCAGTTCATCGCGCAATTGCCGCCCCGTGTAGTGGACGAACACATCGTCCAGTGTCGTGTTCTGCACCGTCAGCGTCTTCAGAGCCACTCTCGCCACGACCGCCATCTCCACCAGATCGGTCGTCGTGCCCGACCCATTTGCCGTCAGCACCCGAAACATTCCCGAGCTCTCGTTCTGCACCGACGTCACGCCCGGCAATCCGCGCAACCGCTCTTCCCAATCGGCCGGCGGATGCTCGAACTGCGCCTCGATCACGTTCGGTTCCCGGCACGCTCGCCTTCAGCGCCTCCGGAGTATCCAGCGCCACCAGTTTTCCGTGATCCACAATCGCAATCCGGTTGCACAGCCGGTCCGCCTCGTCCATGTAATGCGTCGTGATCAGGATCGTCAGCTTGCGCTTCGCCTTGATGTTCGTCAGCATCTCCCACACCGCCACGCGCGACACTGGATCGAGTCCGGTAGTGGGCTCGTCCAGAAAAAAAATCTTCGGACTATGCACCAGCCCGCGCGCAATTTCCAACCGCCGCCGCATTCCGCCCGATAAAGTTTTCGTCTGCGCGCCGCGCCATTTCGTCAGGTCCACCGTCTCCAGCAGTTCGTCAATCGCCTCTTTGCGCCGCTTAGCCGGAACGTCATACAGCTTCGCGTAAATCTTCATGTTCTCTTCGACCGTCAAATCCAGATCGCTGGTCAGCGCCTGAGGAATCACGCCAATCGCATGCCGCACCGCCGAAGGATCCGACGCCACGTCATGCCCCGCCACCCGCGCCGAACCCGCCGATATCGGAATCAGCGTCGTCATCATCCGAATCAAAGTAGATTTCCCCGCGCCATTCGGCCCCAGAAGCCCAAAAATTTCGCCCTCCTTAACGGAAAACGAAATATCGTCCACCGCCGTGAAGTCGCCATATCGCTTCACGATGTGTTCGACTTCAATCGCATTGGGAGCATCCGCCGCAACCTCGCCGTCGCAAGCTCAGTTCCGAAGCAGCAACACTCAGCCCGTTGGAAGCATTCGCGTTCGCTTTGCTCAATCTTCATTCATGTTCTGCACCTGAAACTCTGAGTCCCTGAAACCTTGAAACTCTGCAAACCTGGCCTTATTTCCCCTTCACTTGCGCCGGCGACACCAACACTTCGGCCGTCATCCCCGGCACATACGCGCCTTTGGGATTCTCCAGCCGCACCTTCAACGCAATCGTCCGGATATCACGCTTCCGCCGCCCCACATCGCGCTGCGTCGCAAAATCCGCTTCCGCCGCCTTATAAAAAACTTTCCCCGGAATCACTGTCCCGCCCGGCAGCCGCACCCGCAGCGTGTCGCCAATCCCAATATGATCGGCTTCAGTTTCCGGAATCGCCGCGAACGCCCAGGTGTCGGTGAAATCCACCACGGTCACGATCGCCTGCCCCGCATTCACCACTTCGCCCTCGCGCGCGGCCCGCACCAGCACCGTTCCCGTCACCGGCGAATAAATTTTTGTGTACCCGAGCCGCACTTCCGCTTCCTTCAGTTGCGCGACTGCGTTCTCCACCTGCGCCCGCGTCGATTCCACCGTACTCAGCGCCGCCCCCGCCTGATTCGTGCGCGCAATCGCCGAATTCAAATCCTCCTGACTGGCCGTCGCCTGGTCCTTCAGCGACTGCACGCTCGCCTCCTGCGCCTTCAGGTTCATCTCCGCCTGCACTCTGTCCTGGTCCGACGCCACTCCCGCCTGCGCCAGTCCAATCGTCCGCCGGCTATCGCTCTCCACCCGCGTCAGCATGGCCTCGGCCTGCGCCAGTTGTGCCCGCGCCGATTGCAGCTTCGCCTGCGCATTCGACACGTCGCTCGAAGTCGATCCCTTCGTCGATTTTTGCGTGTACTCGGTCGCACTCACCTGCGACCGCATGTTGGCAATCGTTGCCGCCGCCGCGCGCTCCTCCGCCTCCAACTCCGAAGGATCGAGCAACGCGATCAGATCCCCTTGCTTCACCTGCGTTCCTTCCTCCACCAGCAGCTTCTGAATCCGCCCCTGAATCTGCGGACTCACCACGATCTGGTTCGCGTCCACCGTACCAACCAGCACCAGGTCGTTCCCGCCAGGAGTAGAGAAATAGTAGTAGACGGAGGCAATCGCCAAAATAACCCCCAGCACAATCAAAAATTTATTCCGAGCACTCATTCGTCAATCTCCAAGTCTAGCTCTCAGTTGTCAGCCGTCAGTTGTCAGTAGTTTTCAGTTTTTGAATTGTCTATGCTTTTACTGACAACTGAAAACCGATCACTGACAACTCTGTCGCGGTGATCACCGAAACAGCGCCGCCGAAATAAACTCCAGCACAAACGCCCGCCGCTCCCGAATCCGCTCCGCCGACAACGGATCGGCTCTTCGTCAGCGTCTTCATCAGCGGCGCCGCGCTGAAATAAAAAATAATCACTCCCACCACCGACGAGACGAAGTCCATCGGATTCACCGCCCGGAATTCTCCCGCCGCAATCCCCTCCCGCAACAGAGCTGCGACTTTCCCAAAAATCGGACGGAAATATTCCTTTGCCACCCGCTGCATACGCGCGCTGCCCGCGCCCGATCGCATCCACTCGCCCTGCACGACCCGTGGAAAGCGCGGATTAGCCGCGATGTAATCGAAATATGCTCCCAGATAGTCCAGCATTTTCCGCCGCGGCGGCAGTTTGCTTTCAAGCACCGGCATCACCCGCGCCCGCAACCCGCTGAACACGTGGTCGAGCACCGCTTCGTACAACGCGTCCTTGTCTTTGAAGTAGTAATAAAGCAGTGCCTTGTTGACGTGTGCCGCCTGAGCGATGGCATCGGTCCGCGCCCCCGCAATCCCATGCTCGGCAAATTCCGCCACCGCCGCCTTCAGAATCGCGGCCCGGCTCTCCTCAGGACGCCCCGAGTGCCAAGCCGCTGCGGCCCGGAGCGATTGCCAGCATGAGGGCGGGCGATTCGCCTCGCAGATTCTTTCATATAATTAACCAGTTAGTTAGATTGTAACACATTCGCCAACGACAAGAAAAACCTTCGGACTGATGCTAACGTTGGAGATGGCGGGCCCGTGAGAATGTCTCTGTCCCTCAAGCCTTCGGCGCGCCTGCGGGTTGTTCAACCGGAGCGCAGCGGCCGCGCATTGACGATTCGCGGAATTTCTCCCGCTCCTCCGGAGTCATTCGTCCCCACCGTTCGCGCATGCGATGGCGCCAGTGCCGATGGCCGCCCGACCCTCCGCGAAATCCGCCAAACAATATCCTGCTTAAAATCAGGACTCCGAGCGCCTGCCAGAAGCTGATCATGTGCAAGCCAAACAGAGCTGGCATCAGCCAATTCCACAGATACATGACGGCAAAACCAAATATGACGACGAACAGCGGCGCAAACACCGCGAACATCAGGGCTTTCCCAACCCTATTCGTAATCCTGTCTCTCATTTTCATCATCCTTTCGTAAATTCCTCGTGAATGGCCCGCAACCGTTCTCGCAGGTAAAGCACCGCATAATGCTTGCGCGAGAGCAGAGTATTCACGCTCACGCCAGTCCGCGCCGCCAGCTCTTTGAAGCTGTATCCGATCAACTCGTGACCAATAAATGCCTCGCGCTGCTCGTCCGGCAACTCGTCAAGAGCGGCGTCCAGTTCTTCCAGCAGAACGCTGCGGGCGTAAGCCGCCTCCGGTCCGGCATCAGACGAAGGAATCAACTCTTCCAACTGAAGCCTCTCCCCATCCTCCGCAATCATCTCCGGCGCGCTTCGCAGCGCCTCCCGCTGTTTCCTGCGGAAGAGATCGATGATGCGATTCGCGGGCCACGCGGAACAACCATGCCGTGACCTGCTCCACCGGCTCCAGCAAGCGATAGGCCTCGACAAGTTCGTAGAAGACATCCTGCAAGATGTCGTCCGCGTCCTCACGATCGGCCACGCGTCTGCGGATAAAGTTGCGCAGCCGGGATTGCTCCCGCTCGATCGCCTCAGAGATCCGCTGGTCCTGCTCAGCCATCGCCCACTGTTTTCTCAGCGCCGCGTCCATCCAAATTCGTCCATCTATTTATCTAGACGAATGAGCGCGACAAATATTGTATTGGGTTCAGCAGAAGATACAGGAAAGAGATGGCTATGATATAAGTCGCGGGCACGTCTGTACGGGTGCCGAGGAAAGTCGCGAACTAAATAAGGATCACGACCTGCGAAGGCACAGCTGGAACCAAATCAGTCAGTGAAATCGCGATTTTTCAACATTTGAGCCTCGCATGGTGTCTATTATCGGCATGACTGTTCACTGGAATCGATTCGTGAAAATGGTGCTGGGACTCGCCGGTCTAGGATTATTGGCATTCGCTTTGCTCCTGGCCATGACTCTCTGGTATTCAACCGCGCACGGCTACATGACCTGGTGGTTCAGTTCTGGTGGCCAAGTAGCGGTTGATGGAGTTCGAAGAGGCTTCCTGCACGTTAACTGGGAGCACTCCGCGGTAATAATAACGCGAACCGATTTGCGTCCGAGCCAATCGTACTTGGTCGGAGTGTATGACCCGAATTCCCTGACTCACTGCGGCGATTGGCAAGCACCACGGCTTCCGGCGTTCCCAATCGGCGACGTGAATCAACCCTGTTCTTTCTTCAGCAATGGCTCCGACTTACCGGCAGCAGATAACGCTGTGTTTTCCACACTGACGGCTCGTCCGGGATTCGTGGAATTTCGAACAGCGCGCGGTAAAGAGGTCACGGCTTCCTGGTGAACGAGTCGAACTGTTCAAACGAGCCATTTGCGCTAACTGACGGGCTTCGGCCCTGTCGAGTAGTCGAGTAAATGTGTCTACCGCGCCCCGCCCGCAATCGAAGGCACCAGCAGCACCTCATCGCCATCCTGGAAAGAATAAGCAGCGCCACCAAGGAAGCGAATGTCTTCCTCATTCACGTAAATATTCAGGAAGCGTCGCGTCTCGCCCGCCTCATCCCGCAGATGGGGCTTCAAGTCGGGAAACTGCGAATCGAGTTCTGCGAACAGCTCACTAAGATTCGCAGCCGAGCAGACCACACGCGGCGTCCCAGAAGTAAGCCGCCGCAAAGCCGTGGGAATCTGAACGGTAATGCTCATAAAAAACCTCCAGGGGTTACAAAGCCCGAATGAAATCCCGGTCGTTGGTCGATGGTCGCTAGTCGTTAGCAAGCCAGAGCAGTGAGCGAACCGCCGCGGGCTTTTGCGTCCCGCGAACGACTAACGACCAGCGACCAGCGACTCGTCTTACCGCCCAACCACTGCCGTCACAGTCTCCGCCGCCGGCGACGCAGCCACTTTCGTCGCCAGATAAGCCTCAAACTCCGCCAACTTCGGAGCAATCGCAGTTTCGTTCTGATACTTCTCCGCCAGCACGTCAGTGGTTTTGAGTCCGTTACCGGTGATGCAAAGTACGGTGGTTTCGTCCGGCAGAATGCGGTCTTGCTGGATCAGTTTGCGCGCGCTTCCAACCGTGACCCCGCCCGCAGTCTCGGTGAAAATGCCTTCGCTCTCCGCCAGCAACTGGATGCCATTGACAACCTCGGGATCGGAAACATCTTCCGCCCATCCCCCGCTCTTAGTGATGGCCTTCAGCGCGTAATGTCCATCCGCCGGATTGCCGATCGCCAGCGACCGCGCAATCGTCTTCGGGCGCTGCGGCTCGATCTCGGAGCTGTATTGCTTGATCGCCGTAGAAATCGGCGAGCACCCGGTAGCTTGCGCGCCAAAGAATCTCACCGGCTTGGGATCGACGAGCTTCAGCAGAATCAGCTCATCAAACGCCTTTTTGATCTTAGTAATCAGCGAACCGCCCGCCATCGGCACCACGACGTTGTCGGGCAATTGCCAGCCCAGTTGCTCGGCAATTTCGTAGCCCACCGTCTTCGAGCCTTCGGCGTAGTACGGACGAAGATTGACGTTCACAAATCCCCAGCCTTGTCCGTCTGAACGATGCTCATCGGCAATCTGCGAGCACAGCCGATTCACGTGGTCGTAGCTGCCGTTGATGCGCACCACCTCCGCTCCGAACACTTGCGTGCCCAGAATCTTCGCCGGTTCCAGATCCGAAGGAATAAATATCCAGGCCTTCAACCCTTCGCGAGCCGCCTGTGCCGCAACCGCATTGGCGAGGTTGCCCGTCGAAGAGCAAGCCACGGTATCGAATCCAAAGCTGCGAGCATTGGCCAAAGCAACCGCAACCACGCGGTCTTTGAAGCTCAAGGTGGGCAGGCAGACCGCATCGTTCTTAACGAACAGCCGGCGCGATCCAATCTTCTCGCCCAGCCGCGGCGCGCTGACCAGCGGGGTAAATCCAACAGGCGAGGGAGGGCTGATACCCCGCCGGCAGCGGCAGCAACTCGCGATAGCGCCACATGTTCGGCGCACGCGAGGCAAACACATCGCGCGAAATGTGCGAGCGAAGCGAATCGTAATCGTAGGTGACTTCGAGCGGAGAGAAACAGTCTTCGCAGATACTGCGCGGCTGGTTGCCCCAGGTCTTGCCGCATTCGCGGCAGCGGAGCTCGTACGTAGACGTAGACGTGCTCATCCTGCAACTTCTTTCTGTGACTGCGGGACGAGCCGGGTAAAAATACCCCAGTAAATAGAAATCCCCTTTTCCAAAAAATGGGAAAAGAGGCTCGGGAAATGCGAATCAAATTTTCGCGTACCCGAATCTCATGGTCCCCGTTACCGGGCGAGAGTTGGCACCTGCGATGGAGATAGATGATCTCTATCCGGTTGCCGTGGCGTCCTAGGGCTCGTCCCTCAGCCACTCTGCATGAAATTCCAGCTTGCTCAATAAAGAGCAAACTTGAGAAAAAGATTACAACCGACCGATCGGTCTGTCAAGCGCGATCTACCATCGCTACTTCTTGGCAGCCGCTTCGAGTTGGCGCAACGCCGCCATGGTGGCCGCAGAGGGGTCTTTGCGGCCGCTGTTTTTTGGCCGTCGTTTGGTCTTGCTGGTGTAATGAGTCTGAGCCATGATTGTCTCCTGTTTGATTGGCGGTTGTGGGGACGCCTGCCCTGAGCTGCAAAAGTGATTGGTGCAAGAAGTGGTCGGTGACCTCTACGGTTTGCTGAAAAACTCGCGATTCGTATCAGGGGTATAGCTTTGCTTCGTATCAGCGTATCGCTTCAGCGATACCGTAAGTCATTCAAAATCAGATGCCCCTTTAGGGGCTGGACATCAGAAGCCAGTTTTTCAGCAGACCGTCTAGCCGTTGACCCACAGATGTCCGCCCACCATCAATAGTACAAGCAATCGGCATAGACCGTCAGCCTCACCGGCTGTACTGGTTGCGCTTCTTGTCCTCGTGCCGCTCCATCCCCAGCCGGATCAAACGGTCGATCAACTCCGGGTACGGCACGCCCGATGCCGCCCACATTTTCGGATACATGCTGATCGCGGTGAACCCCGGCATGGTGTTGATCTCGTTGACGAAGATTTTCCGCGATTTCGGATCCATCAGAAAATCCACGCGAGCCAGGCCGGTGCAATCCACCGCTTGAAAGGCAGCGATCGCCAGCTTCTGCACCGTCTTCATTTCCGCTTTCGTTATCTTCGCGGGGATTACCGCCTCCGACCCTTCGACCAGATACTTAGCGTCGTAGTCGTAAAACTCCTTGCAGGGAATGATTTCTCCCGCCACCGACGCTTTCGGATCGTCGTTGCCGAGCACCGCGACTTCGAGCTCGCGCGCCTTGTTCTTTTTTCCGCCAACGCCTTCCTCAATCACGATTTTGCGATCGAACTTCGCCGCTTCCGCGATCGCCGGCCCGAGTTCCTTGCCGTCATGCGCCTTCGAGATTCCCACCGACGATCCCAGATTAGCCGGCTTCACGAACACCGGATACTTAACCTTGCTCTCCACCAGTTTCCGCACCTTCTTCGGCGAGCGCTCGAATTGGCCGCGCAACACAGTGACGTGTTTCACGATGGGCAATCCCGCCGCGCGAAACAAAGATTTCATGATGTCTTTATCCATCCCCGCGGAGGACCCCAGTACGCCGGCGCCGACGTAAGCGATATCGGCCAGTTCGAGCAATCCCTGGATAGTGCCGTCTTCGCCAAAAGTCCCGTGCAGCACGGGGAAGATGACATCGACGTTGATGGCGCGATCAGAAGCGCGGCGAAGATTCGCCTCGGTCTGAAACGGAGTCAGCCCAGCATCGCGCCGCGCCGGTTCCGGAGGAACCACCACCGACGCGCCCGCCGCCAGCACCGCCGCCCCCGGAGTAGCCTCCGGATCGCCCGCCCGAAGCGTCGTTGTCGGTGTAGCGCGAGCGCCCTCGCCCGCGTCACCTTTCAACAATCTCTCAGCGCTTTCCGCCGTAAGCCAGCGCCCATCCTTAGTAATGCCGATAGGGACGACTTCGTATTTCGTTTTATCAATCGCGTTCAGGACCGACGCCGCCGACAGCAATGACACTTCGTGCTCGCCGCTGCGTCCGCCAAAAAGGATGCCCACTCGAATCTTCGCTGTAGCCATGCCATTTCAGTCTGGCGCTCGGCGTGTTTCTCCGTCAATCCCAGCTTTGGTTCCGCTTATCAGCTCGCGAAAGCGAAAAGCGCGTCCCTAGGCTTCTCAACAAGACTCGCTCAATTAGATTTGCCAATGATTACCGGTGAGACCTGCTCATGATGACAAATGTAAATTTCGACGGAGCTTGCTTGACACGGTAGTAAAACGGGTGTGAAATTGTCGAGACTTCCAAGGCGGGTGCCCGGTCCTTCCCCCATGGCACTCGGACCGGGAAGTTCTCGTCGATAAAGACCCATGAGCGGATTGCACGCCGGACGAAATCCGTTGAGTCAGATGTTCTCCGCTGGTCGATCTTGGAAGTATGAGCCTCAAATCTCACAGGAGTGGTCTATGAATTCGAGCAAACGAAATACGAACGTCCTGCCGAAATGGTCTGCACTGCTGGTTGTTCTCGCCGTAACCGCTTTCGCTTTGGCTGGACCTCCAAAAAGCTCGCCCTGCCGGCGCATGCACTCCGGCCCCGGCGCCCCACGCAGCGCCGCAGCAACATGCCGCCCCCCAGCAGCAACATGCATCGCCGCAGCAGCACATCGGCCCCCCAGCAGCATCCCGGCGGAAGTCCTGGTGGCGCCCAGCATCCCGGCGGCACCGCGCAAAATCGTGGACCCGGCGGCTCGGCCCAGAACAGCCACTCCCAAGCCGGAAACGCCAACAAAGGCGGCCAAACCGGCAATAACGCCAATAACAGGGGTGGCCAGCAAGCCGGACAACAAAGGCGGACAACAAGCTGGCAACAACAAAGGCGGCCAGCAACCGGAACAAAGGCGGACAGCAGCCGGCAACAACAAGGGCGGCCAGCAAACCGGCAACAAGGGCGGGCAGCAAACCGGCAACAAGGGCGGCAATAATAATGCCGCAGCCAACACAGGCATCAGCCGGCCGGAAGCAAGACCGTTGCCATGAAGGGCGGCGGCAGCGCCACCTACCGCAGCAATGGCCAGGTTCGCACCATCCAAACTCACGGCATGACGATCAATCGCGGCATGCACGGCAACACGCGCATCGTGAGCACCCACAACGGACGCACCATTGTCAGCAACGGAAGACTACGGCGGATACAGCCAACGCGCCTACTATAACCATGGCGGCCACGCCTATTATCAGCGCACCTACTACCGCGGCGGACACTACTACGCCTATGGATATCGCGGCTACGACTACGGCGGACGTACCTACTACGGCTACGCTCCCGCCTATTATTACGGCCCCGGATACTACGGCTGGGCCTACAATCCGTGGCCCGCGCCGGTCGCTTACGGATGGGGTTGGGGCGGATCGCCGTGGTTTGGCTTCTATGGCCTTACTTCGCGCCCTATCCGGTGTATGCTGGCGCCGCATTCTGGCTGACGGATTATCTGATTGCCGCGAACCTGCAAGCTGCCTATGCCGCTCAACAAGCGGCCGGCGACGGCGGCGACGGCAACGGGGAATCGTTCCACCGGCGATTCAAAACGCAGTCGGCGGATGAAATCGCTTCGTTGTGGTCGACCGATCCGCTGGTCGCCGCGCAACCTCCAAGCTGCCTATGGAGCGTACATGCTGGGTGGCGGAGCGCCTCCGCCAGCCGGTACGACTCAACTCAGCCCTGACGTGAAGCAGGCGCTCTCCGACGAGATGAAGTACGAAATCGGCGCGGAAAAGGCCGCGGCAGCAGCGGTCGAGAATGCTCCTGCTGCGACGGGGACCAGGTGCCACCGGCGCTCGATCCCAAAATCCGCATCTTCGTCGTTTCCAGCGACGAGGATCTGACCACCTCGGATGGCAAGGAATGCTCGCTGACCGCCGGCGATGTCATCTACCGCGTATCGACGACAAACCGGACGATGACAACATGGTCAACGCCACCGTAAAGAGCAGCAAGAAAGATGAGTGCGCGGTCGGCGCTACCGTCGGCATCGCCGTCGACGATCTGCAGGAGATGCACAATCAACTGCGGATCCAGATGGATGCCGGGCTGAAGGAACTGGCCGACAAGCAGGGAAAGAACGGATTGCCGGCCGCTCCCGATACCAAAACCCATGGCGGGGAAGTCCCGGCGCCCACGCCGGACACAACGTCCAGAGCGACCTGCAACAGCAGCAAAAAGACGCTGCCGCGCGGAGGCGGATGCCAAGCAGTCAATTAACGCCGTAGCACGTCTGAATCGCATCGAGTGGGAGCGACGGGCGATCCGCCGGCGCTCCACCAGCTTTACCAGAGCCCACAGCAGAAAAACACGCTCCTGCCCGCTCGGGGAACGAGGAGCGCAAGTTCACAGGAGGAAGTTTGCAATGCGGCAGAAAATCGAAAGGCCATCCGGTTTCCGCTCTATCGTTCTAGCTTTGATCGCTGGTTGGGATCGCGTCCCCGCATGCGTGGCGCAAGCGCACGGTTCCTCTGGAAGACCAACTCAGGCGCAATATACGCTGGTAAAGATGGGGGAAGACTCGAGCGGAGCCGCCGTAGTGGAGCAGGGCACGATTCTGGTCGTCAAAAAGGGCGGAATTCTCGGCGTGCCTTATTCCGACCAGAGCATTCTCTCCACCAAATATGAGGACGGAGCGGTGCACTCGCCGAATGCCTCTGGTGTCAAAGGGCTTTGGCTCACCTCATGGGCAAAATCGGGCAAGACGCAGACCACCCAGTTTTTCCAGGTCAACAATAAAGTGTATCCCTCCAAGATCGCCGTCAATTTGCCGAAAGACCAGGTCGTCATCAGCATCGTTGACTGCGATTCCTGTAACAACGTCGATCCCAAAACGTTCTACAAAGCCGACGTCGTTTTCCAGTTCGCCAAAGGAACGCTGGCCACCACCAATGCCTCACACGTAGAAGACGCGATCGCCGGACTGCTCGCCCTCGACGACAGCGCTAATTCCAACGATCAAGGCAACAACCAGGGTAATAACAACGGCACATGGCGGAAATGGCAATGACCAAGGCAACAATCAGGGAGGAGCGGCGGCGGAGGAGGCAGGCGCAACAGCAACAAGGCCCCCAGCCCGACCTCAGCAAATAGAAAAAGGACAAACTCCCGACCAAGTGACAGCCGCGATCGGCCAGCCCGACAAAATCGTCAATCTCGGCGCCAAGCAGATCTATGTTTACAAAGACATCAAGGTAACGTTCATTAACGGGAAAGTATCCGACGTGCAGTAAGCGGCAGCTTTGTCTTGAAAGCGCGCGGCTTCACATACTGCTGAAAAACTCGGCTTCGTATCAGGGCACCGCTTTAGCGATGCCGCAAATTCTTCAAAATCAAATGCCCCTTTAGGGGTTGGGCGCCGAACACTGAGTTTTTCCGCAACTGCTCAGCCGGACCGTAAGTTCTACCCTGCCAGTTGTAACGAGAGGACTATGCACTTCCCCAGGACGAACATCAGAGGCCGACTGAACCCTTCCAATGTCGGGCCGAGATTGGATGCGACGAAACAAGCAGCATGCGCCATCCGCAGCGCTCTTACGTTAGCATTGCTTTCCGCGCTTGTGCTAATGGCCGATCGCCCAGCTCACGCCCAAACTGAGGCCGTGCTCTATAACTTTTGCTCTCAACCCAACTGCGCCGATGGCTCCGAACCCACCTCAAGCCTCACTCCTGATGGTGCTGGCAACTTCTATGGACTACTCTCAGCGGTGGTATTCCAAGTGAGACGGGTGGATTTGGTACCGTATTCGAGGTGTCGCCGAACGGCGGCGGAGGCTGGAACGAGATCACCCTCCACAGCTTCACTGGAGGTGCGGACGGCTGGTATCCATTTTACTCCTACGTGATCTTCGACAGCTCGGGAAATCTTTACGGCACAGCGTACGCAGGTGGCACTGATTCCGGCGTCGTTTTCGAACTTAGTCCCACCGGAACAAGCTGGTCGGAGAGCGTTCTGTATAGCTTTCCAGGCGATTATTCCGGGGGGCCCATAAACGGCATGATAAGGGACAAGGCGGGCAATCTCTACGGTCCGACGTACAGCGGCTCCGTCTTCGAACTGAGTCCGTCCGGTGGTGGTTGGACGGAGGGAAACATCTATAACAACGGCAGGTTCGACTTCGGCGGGTTGGTGATGGATACTGCGGGGAATATCTATGGCCCAGAATGTGGGGCCGGAGAACAGACAGGGAGCGTGTATGAGCTGTCGCCGAACGGCGATGGCTGGAATCCAACCGTCCTTCACAAATTTACTAATTATGCCTGCCCAATAGGGACTCCCGTGCTCGACCGGGCTGGGAACCTCTACGGTACGACATCGGGCGGAGGCGCTCACAAGGATGGAACGGTTTACAAGCTCACTCCTGGCGGAGAGAACGAAAAGTGGAAATTGAAGACTCTGTATCCCTTCAAAGGCGGAAATGATGGCAACCAACCTTTTGCTGGGATTGTGTTCGATGCTGCCGGGAATATCTACGGTACTACAGTCTACGGGGGCACGTTCGACCAGGGCACCGTTTTCGAGCTAGTGCGAGTTGGCAAGACCGGCTACTCCTACAAAGAAAAAGTTCTCTGGAGTTTCAACGGCACTGACGGAGCTTATCCGTATGCCAGCCTGACTCTGGACGGCGCAGGAAACCTCTACGGTACGACCGTGAGCGGCGGATCGAACGGCTATGGGGTTGTGTTCGAAATAACTCCGTAGGATGCTCACTGCCCACCGGCAGCCTCGTTAACCGATTCGTCACAAACACTCTGTAACGGCCGTCCTAGACAGCCCCCACGCACGACGCGACAATAGAGGTTGTTCGGTGCGGTTTCCGAGGACGCCAATTCCCGAAACGGTCCTCAAAGCTGTCCCAGATCGGATTTTATGAGGGCCCCTAGCGCGCCAAGCCATTGGTTTATAAAGATTTTTGCCTATAAGTAGTTCGAGACTCAAAGATCTGTCGGGATTTTTCCCTAAATCTAAGATTCCAAAAGATCGAGGGAGGGGGGGGAGCTAACAAAACGAATATTGTCGTGACGGTAAACACCAGCGACTCTCAAGAATCCGAGAGAAATTTACTTAAAATGACCGCTACAGAATCTTCTTCCCAAACGCCGACAGCGCCAACTCAACCGCCAAGTCCGCAGTCTGGTTGTGCTCATCAATCACAGGATTCACTTCCACGATTTCGAAGCTCAGCATGCGTCCGTGGTCAGAGATGATTTCCATGGCAAGATGCGCCTCGCGATACGTCGCGCCTCCCCACACCGGAGTGCCGACGCCAGGCGCGTCTTCAGGATCGATCCAATCCATATCGAGCGAAACGTGATAGCCCGCCGTGCCGCGTCCAGCCATGCGGAGCGCTTCTTCCATCACCGCCCGCATGCCGCGTTCGTCAATGTCGCGCATGGTAAAAACTTCGACTCCGGATTTGCGAATATTTTCTTTTTCAAAACTGTCCACGTCGCGAATGCCGACCAGCACACAATTTTCCGGCTGCACCTTAGGCGAGAAGTCGTAAATCTTGCCCAGTTCGAACGGAGGCAACCCCATGATCGCAGCCAGCGGCATGCCGTGAACGTTACCGCTCGGAGAAGATTCAGGCGTGTTCATGTCGGTATGAGCGTCGATCCAGAGCAAGCCGATTTTCTGGTTCTTGCGCCGGTAAAACTCGGCCACGCCTGAAACCGTGCCAGCGGCCACAGAATGATCGCCACCAAGAATGAGAGGAATTTTCCCAGCCTCAAGCGTCTTCAACACCAAGTCGGCGCTCTTGGCGCAGGTCGCGGTAATTTCCTTGAGATACTTGGAGTTGGCCGCACCTTCTTTTTTCTGCTCCGGGATGGCGACCGCGATGTTGCCGGCGTCTTCAACAATGTGGCCGATAGCTTCAAGACGCGCTTCCAGTCCAGCAACGCGAACGGCGGAAGGGCCCATATCAACCCCGCGGCGGGATTGTCCAAGGTCAAGAGGAACGCCAATCACGCGAATCTGGCGCGGAGTGATGTTGCTGAATGTCGTGCTTCGTAGGGGCATATGCTGTCCTATTTAACCGCAGAGATCGCAGAGTGCGCAGAGGGAGGAAAGTCATTCACTAGCCTGCGGATTCCGTGCTTGAGCATCGTGCAGTGGAAATTAAGAAGCAACCCTACTCGGCAATTGGATAACTTCAGGTAGGAAAGCAACTGAGCTTCGTGGACCGAATTTAGTTTCTCCACGGCTTTGATTTCGACGATGACGTAATCGGCGACCACTAGATCCAAGCGGTAACCACAGTCAAGCTTCACATCTTTGTAAACAATGGGAAGAGGTTTTTGCTGATCGACGTGCAACCCGCGCTGACGAAGTTCGAAAACCAGACAAGCCTCGTAAGCCGATTCCAACAGTCCCGGACCGATTGCGCGGTGAACTTCCATGGCAGCGCCGATGATCTGTTCGGTGATCGCGTTCAACCGATCTGCTTGGATCGCTACGGTGCTCATGCAATCGTTTCTCTGCGAACTCAGCGCTCTCCGCGGTTAAACGCCCTACGCTGAGAACTTTACGGATACAGCCGATGCAACATGCGCGGGAACGGAATAGTCTCACGCACGTGCTCCAAGCCGCAGATCCACGCCACGGCCCGCTCGATGCCCATGCCGAAGCCGGAGTGAGGAACGCTGCCGTACTTGCGGAGATCAAGATACCACTTGAAGGCTTCTTCGGGCAGATTGTGCTCGTGAATGCGCTGCAGCAGCAACTCGTACGAGGCCATGCGCTGCGATCCGCCGATGATCTCTCCATAACCTTCAGGAGCAAGAACATCAACGCAAAGCGCGAGTTCGGGGCGCTGGGGATCGGGCTCCATGTAAAACGCTTTCACGCTGGCCGGATAGCGATGCACCATCACGGGCCGGTCGTAGAGCGACGAAAGATAAGTTTCATCGGGCGAGCCCAGGTCTCCGCCCCACTCGAATTTGTTTTCAAGCTTGCCCAGCGTGTGGCCTTCCTGCAACTTCTTGACGGCCTCGTCATAGGTGATGCGCGGGAAAGGCGCATCGATTTTCTCCAGCTGCGCAAGGTCGCGGCCGATGGTTTGCAGGTCGGGACGGCGGCGTTCGAGACATCGCTTGACCAAGAAACGTCAGCAAGCCCTCGGCAAGTTCCATCAGATCGTCGAGCGTGCCGTAGGCGATTTCAGGTTCCACCATCCAGAATTCGGTGAGGTGACGTCGAGTCTTCGATTTTTCCGCGCGGAAAGTTGGACCGAACGAATAGACCTTGCCGAGCGCCATGGCTGTGGCTTCGATGTAGAGCTGGCCAGACTGCGTGAGATAAGCCTGCTCCTCAAAGTAGTCGACGGGAAAGAGCGTGGAAGTCCCTTCGCAGGCGGCGGGCGTCAGGATAGGCGGATCGGTGAGAGTGAATCCGTTGCTGTCGAAGAAATCGCGGGCGGCGCGAATGATTTCGGCGCGCACCCGCAGGATGGACGCCTGGCGCTGCGAGCGCAGCCAAAGATGGCGGTGCTCCATCAGGAAGTCGACGCCGTGTTCTTTGGGAGTGATGGGATAAGGATCGGTTTCCGAAACGCGCTGCACGATCTGGACGTTCGAGACGTCAAGTTCGTAGCCGCCAGGCGCACGCTTATCGGCGCGAACTTTGCCTTCGACGATGACGCTGGATTCCTGGGTAAGGCCTTTGATCGCGTCGAAGACTTCGGGCGGGACGGCGTTCTTCGGCACCACGCCCTGAATGACGCCGGAGCCGTCGCGAAATTGAGGGAAAAGAAGCTTGCCGCTCTCGCGAAGGTTGTAGAGCCATCCGCGAATGGTGACGGACTGGCCTTCGTGCTTGCCGATTTCTGCGATGGTGCTGATAGGCATAATAAGGTTAGAGGTCAGAGGTTAGATTGCAGAGGTAAAAACCGTTTGGTTGCGGTCAGGGGTCAACCTCTGCAATCTGACCTCTCACCTCTGCCCTCGCTTTACTCGAATCTTCCAGCTTTTGGAAGGTCGCGCTCACTTCATCGCTGGGGCTTTTCTTTTCTTCACCGTCGATTTCGAGCAACAGCGGCGGCTTTTGCGGCGCGGTGCGGAGCAATTCCATGGTCTGTTTCCAGTCGATCGATCCGTTGCCCGGCCAGAGATGCGAGTCTTTGTCTTTATTGTTGTCGTGCACGTGCGTCGAGCAGATATGGTTCTTCAGGATGGCGAAGCCTTCGGGAATGCCTCCCATCATGTGGGCGTGGCCGCAATCGAAACAGACGCCGATATCGTCGAAATGCATGGTCTTGATGAACTCGACGAGGCGATCGGGCGTGGAAAGCTCGTTGGGAATATTTTCGACAAGCACTCGCACGCCGAGCGGTTTGGCGAAGGCGCGCAGGTGCTCGACCGAGGTCATGGCAGCTTCGAATTTCTTTTCGTCGAAAGCGTCGTTTGGATTGCCGATGTGCTGGACGAGAAAGCGGAACGGAATGTGCTCGGCGACTTCGAGCGCGCGTTTGATCTCGTCCATGGCATCGATGCGGCCGGCGCGGTCGGTAGAGGCGATGTTGACGGGCGGCGAACCGGTGCGTCCCCACTCATAATCGGAATACAACGGCGCATGAATGGAATTGAGCGGAATGCCAGTGGCCTTGAACCAGTCGGCAATTTCGCGGACATGCTGCTTGCGATTGGCGTAGTCGAAATGCTGGCGGGCGGCGAAGATTTCAATCGACTGGGCTCCCGCTTTGACGAGCTCGTCGAGCAAGCCCGGATGGAGCCGTTCCTTTACATAGACGTATGTCGATACCGCCCTCTGCATCAGTAACCTACCGCCTTCCCGTTGTTGCGTCCGTCGCGCCGGCGAGGCGCTCGCCGGTTTTGGGGTCAACCATGATGCACTCGCCGTCTCCCCAGTCTCTCCAGGAAGGATCGACTTTCACCTTGTGTCCTTTGGAACGCAGAACATTCATTGTATCGGGAGAGAGGCGGTCCTCGACGAAAATCTGATCGGGCAGCCACTGATGATGAAACCGGGGCGCGTTGACCGCTTCCTGAATATCGAGAGAGAAATCGACGACGCCGATCAGAATGTTGGCGACAATGGTGATGATTCTGGGGCCGCCGGGCGAGCCGAGAACCAGGAAAAGCTTGCCGTCTTTGAGCACGATGGTTGGCGTCATCGCCGAAAGCGGACGCTTGCCGGGGCTGATGGCGTTGGTCGGGCCCTGAATCAGCCCGTAGGTGTTGGGGACGCCCTGTTTAGCGGTGAAGTCGTCCATTTCATCGTTGAGCAGGAAGCCCAGGCCCTCGGCCGTGACGCGCGAGCCGAAGGAGTCGTTGAGCGTCGTGGTGACGGAAACTGCGTTCCCTTCGGCATCGACGACGGAATAGTGCGTGGTGTTTTGCGGTTCGCGAATGGCTGCGGGGCACGACTGGGCGACGCGTTCGAGTTCGCTGAATGACGGGCGTTTCAGATCTTTGCTTGGGGTCGCATGGTTGGGGTCGATGGAATCGCGCCAAGCGGCGGCGTATTTCTTGTCGATGAGTTGCGCCACGGGAATTTTGGCGAAATCGGGATCGCCCATGAAGTCGGCGCGATCGTAGAAAGCGCGGCGAAACGCTTCGACTTCGAGGTGGATCGCGTCAGCCGAGCGATTGCCGAGTTTCGCGAGGTCGAAGCCTTCGAGGATATTGAGGATTTCGATGAGCGCCACTCCGCCGGAAGATGGCGGCGGAGCGCTGATGATGTCGTATCCCCGATAGGAGCCGCGAATGGGCTCGCGCTCTTTGACTTCGTAGGCGGCGAGGTCCTTGGCGGTGACCAGGCCTCCGCCTTTTTGGATGGCCGCGGCCAGCTCGTGGGCCATGGCGCCGTGGTAGAACGTGTCGGGATCCTTGGCGAGGCGTTCCAGGGTATGGGCGAGTTCGGGCTGCTTGAATAGTTCGCCGGGCTCGTAGAGGTTTCCGTCGCGCAGG
This sequence comes from uncultured Acidobacteriaceae bacterium, assembly GCA_963826845.1. Classification (GTDB taxonomy): domain Bacteria; phylum Acidobacteriota; class Terriglobia; order Terriglobales; family Acidobacteriaceae; genus Acidiflorens. The sequence goes on along the minus strand of CAWGYS010000004.1, from coordinate 363,485 downwards.
AAAATGCGCTTGGATTCGGGAAACTCGGCCAAGTACTTATCGTTTTTCAGATCTTGCGTGTCTTCATAGGCGAGCGCGAAGCCATCGCGGGCGAGTTTGATGGCGGGAGCCATTACTTTCTCGATCGACAGCTTGCCGTATTGTTTCTCCGCATAGACGAGGCCAGCCACGGTGCCGGGGACGCCGATGGCTCTGTATCCGACGACGCTGGATTCTTTGCTGGATTCTGGGATGACGTTGCCTTGCGCATCGAGATACATATTTTCGGTGGCGGCGGCCGGAGCTTTTTCGCGGAAGTCGATGAAGTGAATTTTGCCGTTGGCGTTGCGGAGAAGCAGGAAGCCGCCTCCGCCGAGATTTCCCGCCTGGGGATGGACGACGGCGAGCGCGAAGCCGGTGGCGACGGCGGCATCGACGGCATTGCCTCCGGCGTGCAGAATTTCGACGCCGGCGCGAGAAGCGAGTTCGTGGACGCTGGCCACCATGGCGTGCGGAGCGTGTGTCGGGCGCAGAGGCGCGGCCGTAGCGAGCGTGCACAGGCTGCAGAGGATCAGAAAACGACTTTGAATGCGCATGGATTGGACGAAGTACGAGGCTAGCTGAGGGAGTTGCGGGGAGTCAAACCGGTTCACCGCGGAGACGCGGAGGGAGGTCAGAGGTGCGAGGTCAGATTGCAGAGGTGAAATCAGAGCCTTGACATCGCAGCCCTCATTTCTTGCGTCCAGTGCGCTTGTTTCGGGTTTTCTTTTTCGTGGCTTTCTTCTTCGGCGCTTTGGCTGCAACCAGTTCGTACGACTTGCGAATGAGAGCCTCGAGTTCGCCGGACGGCAGCACGTTGGAGTTGGCGAGTGTCACCCACTTGTAGCGTCCGACGTAGGGTGCGGGGGAAATGCCTTCGATTTCGAGCAGTTCGTGAAATGTTTCCGGCGCACATTTAAGAGTGATTCGCGGGAACCTACCGTCCGAGAGCACCATGCCGGTGAAGATTTTGCCGCGGACTTTGAAGCAGAGGTCGTCGCCCCAAGGCATGTCTTCGGTCACGTCGGGGAAGGAGAGACAGAGTTTGCGGACCCATTCGACGTCGGGCATGGGGGAGATGATAGCGCGGAGGGCGCTCCATCGAAAAACGGTCAAGTGTCCGCGGGTAAGAGTGCCCGCGCCACACACGCAGCTACACTTGATCCCTGGCTTCGCCCAGCACCACTGTCACTTCCAGTTGTTTCTTTCCGCGGAAGATGGTCACCCTCACCGTGTCCCCGGCGCGATGTTTGTTCATCACCTGGGCGAGAATTTGCTGGCTGTCTACTTTTTCTCCGTCGATGGCGACGATCAAGTCTCCGCCGATCATGATGGGAATGTTGCCGAGATAGGCACGTTCGGTGCCACCGCGCAACCCGGCGCGATCAGCGGAGCCTCCGGGAACGGCTTGCACGATAAGCAGTCCGTAGTCGGCGGCCAGACTAAGCTCTTCGGAAATTTCGGAATCGATGGGGATGGTGCGCACGCCGAGCGCGGGACGGCGCACACGTCCGAGAGTAACCAGATCGTTGACCACCGCTTTCGCGGTATTTATCGGAATCGCAAAGCCGATGCCGGCGCTTTGTTCCACACCGTTGGACGCAATCATCGTATTGATGCCGATCACCTCGCCGTGACAGTTGAGCAGCGGGCCTCCGGAATTGCCGGGATTGATAGCCGCGTCCGTCTGGATAGCTTCGTCAATCACCAAACCGTCGGGCTCGTGCACCTGGCGGATGGAACTGACGATGCCTCGCGTCAGTGTTCCCGCCAAGCCGAAGGGATTGCCGATTGCATAGACCTTTTGACCGACTTGCAAATTGGTCGAGTCGCCGAGCGTCATCGGCAGCAGGTCCGGAGATTTGATCTGAACGATCGCCAGATCGTGCGACTTGTCGGTGCCCACGATGGTGGCCTTATATTTCTTGCCGTTATGAAGCTTGACTTCGACCTGGCGGGCATTGGCAATCACGTGATAATTGGTGAGGATGTGTCCCTCTTTATCGATGACGAAACCGGAGCCTTGTCCCTCTTGTGGGACGAGGCCGTAGAAAAAGTCAAAAGTCATGACGCGGGAGGTGATGTTGACTACGGACGCTATGTTTTTGCGATAGACGGCGATGTTGTTCTGCTCTTCGGCGTCGAGCGTTTCACTGCCAGCGGCTTCCGTGATCTCAACGTGCTGCGGACGGCTGATCCAGTCCGCGAAATGGAGAGCTCCGTGGCGATAGGTGGTGAAGTAGAAGAAGGCGGACGCCAGAACAACTGCGAGGATAAGAGTGCGCAAGAATCGCATCGTTGTTAATCCTTGAGGTTAATACTGAAAGCCTGCAGCTTGAATTCTAGCGAAAAGTGGGATTTACCGCAGAGTACGCCGAGTGCGCAGAGGAGATTCAAACCAAACGAGTTACGAAAAACTCAGCGTTCTCAGCGGTTCAATGCTACTGTCGTCCCCAGCCGCCACCACCTGGGGATTCTATGCGGACTCTTTCCCCGGCACGCAGTCGGACACTAGTCTTGCTGGGGATAACCTCTTCAGACCCGTCGCGCCGGATGATCAGGGTGCGGCCGGGAGCGCCATCGGCTCCGCCGTTCAGGCCGTAGGGTCCACGGGAACGGCGGTCGGCCAGCAGTGTGACTTGGGCTTCTGTTAAGACTTCGATTTCGCGAACGATCCCGTCACCGCCAGTGTGGAGACCAGCCCCTCCACTCTTAGGGCGGAGAGAATATTGTCGCAGGCGAACCGGGTAGGCGTATTCGAGCGCCTCGGCGGGCGTGTTGAGCGAGTTGGTCATGTGGGTGTGAACGCCGGAGACTCCGTCTTTTGTAGGACGCGCACCCATGCCACCAGCAATGGTTTCGTAATAAGCGAAAGGCTCGCCGGTGCGCGGATCGCCAAAACGAAGATCCATCCCGCCGATGGTGAGGTTGTTCATGGTGCCGGACGCGGCGGCCGGGATGCGGTCGGGAATCGCCTGCGCCAGCGCCTTCAGCAGCACGTCAACAATGCGCTGCGAAGTTTCAACGTTGCCTCCGGCGACCGCGGCGGGAGGCTGTGCGTTGACTACCGTTCCCGAGGGAGCAATGACACGAATCGGCCGCATCAGGCCGGAGGTGGCGGGAACGTCTTCGCGCAGCAGGCAGCGGAAGACATAGAAGCAGGCGGAGTAAGTAATCGCCTCGACCGCATTGATCGCGCCTTGAACTTGCGGGTCGGTCCCGGTGAAGTCGATGGTGACCTGCGGCTTCGTGCTCGACGTGGGAGATTTCTTGATGTGGATGGTGACGGCGATGCGCACGGGTTTGTCTTCCACGCCATCGTTATCGAGAAAATCCTCAGCTCGACAGCTGCCGGACGGGATGGCGCGCAGAAAAGCTCGCATCATCCCTTCGGAGTAGACCAGCAGATCGGCAGCTGCTTTCTTGGCGCGGGCGATTCCATAGCGAACGCAGATTTCACGGAGGCGCTGGGCTCCGGTCTGGCAAGCGGCGATCTGGGCGCCAAGGTCACCTTCGCGTTCTTCGCGGCGTCCGGACGTTGTTGAGCATCAGGGCCAAAATATCGGAGACGATTTTCCCGCCACGCATGATCTTGACCGGCGGGATGCGGACACCTTCCTGATAGATTTCGCGGCAGGGTCCCATGGATCCGGGATAAGTTCCGCCGACATCGGCATGGTGGGCGCGGGACGCGACGTAGAAGTCAGGTGCTGTGTGGGGCGGGCGCCCGCGCCCGCCGCCCTTCACTCCCCTCACATAAACCGGCATCACTAGCGTTATGTCAGGGAGGTGGGTGCCGCCACGAAAGGGATCGTTGAGCATGACGACATCGCCGGGTTCGAGTTCGCGATGTTCCACAGCCGCAGCGACAGACATGGGCATCGAGCCCAGGTGGACGGGCATGTGATCGCCCATGGCGATGACCTGTCCTGCGGAATCGAACACAGCACAAGAGTAGTCGCGGCGCTCTTTGATATTGGGGGAAAAGGAAGTGCGGCGCAGGGCGGCGCCCATTTCTTCCGCAATCGAGTGGTAGAGGTTCTTGAAGACCTCGAGTTCGACAGGATCACGCATGCGCGTGACGAGTGTACGCCTAAGTCCCAGCAATTGTGGCACTACCTCGCTGGCGCGTAATACCCGCTCCGAGAGTGGACTTTCAAGCCGGGTCTATTGGACGTCACTTCGATTGCACGGAAATTGCCGTTAGCCTCCAGATCGGGCGGGGCATACCCTAGAGCATACTGACTGCGCAGGATCTTTTCGATTGTGGTGAAAGCACCCTTCAAGTCAGAATTCTCCCGCGCCGACAAAACGAAACCTCCAGTTTCGTGCGTTATCTTTTCCAGTATTTGTCGGCCCTTGGGGTTTTTCTCATAGATGGAATTGGCATCCAACGCAAAAATAGACGCTTCGCATCGAATCGCAGCTTCTTCCGCGGTTCTCAGCGTAGCTTTACTGGCGGTATCGACACCGTCGGTAATGAGAATGATTATGGCGCACCACACCCTTTCTTCTGGTCGCGCGGAGCTTACGGCTGGCAAGGACGATCGCGTCATACATCGCGGTTTCGCCGCCGGCTTGCAAGCTTCTGACCGTGGCGTCAAGTTCCTTCACATCACTGGTCATGGCCGGACTCTTTTCCTGCACGGTGCTGCCAAACGAGACAATCGCCGCTTCATCGGTTTCCCGGCGCAAAATGTGCCTGAGAAAGGCGTTGGCAGCCTGCTGTTCGAAATGCAGACGATCGCGGACGGAACTGCTGATGTCGACCGCCAAGACTACTGTTAGAGGCAAGTTGGTCCGTGCCTGGAAATAGTTCCATCTCTCCGGCGATTTATGGTCGTCGAGCAACGTCAGGTCATCGGCCGTCAGATTATCAACGAATTTTCCTTTCTTGTCGGTGACGCTCAAAATCAGGTTTACCTCATCGACCTGTTTCGAAATGGTGAACTCCGAATCGTCTGCGAGTAGCTCTGGAATTGACGGCTGAGCTTCCGCGGTCTCACTGCCTCCATGGGAAGTCAATGGCTTGGCCGAAGCCGACTCCGCACGGATTGGTCGTCCATCCTGAGGGTAGCCAGCGGCAGTCAAGAACAGGAAAAGGACTATCGCAGTGGAGGCAGTTCTGTTCATTGGGGCCCGATAACCAGTCTCGCTAAGATAACTCGCAGATCCGTTGCTTAATTTCAAGAACCCGTGAATCGAGTGAGGGATTGCCGATGGCACCAGTTCGCACAGCTGGGGGGGACATCCGTGCCTTGAAGCCTGTGCCTAGACACCAGTTTCGACCCGAACACGCAGCGAGCGGGATTATACGCTCGGTAGTCCGGGCGAGCCAGCGTTTTTCGCGGGATCGCGCCTTTTTAGCGCACCTAGCCCTGTCCGAGGTCTTTCTACGAGGTCCCATAAAACACGGAAATCTGCAACCTCCACTGCGAAAATGCGCCGCAGAAGCCGCGGCTTACCTCTGGTGTCTCAATTCCTATGGTCGCAGCGGAACGGTTTCCCATGAGGAGTATCCGAAATGGGTGTAAACTCGCACCGTCAGGTCGACTCAAGGGAAGGCTCGGCCGCAGGCGGCCGTTTTGAATTTCGGAGAGCACAAGGAGGTACCAATTATGGGCACGAACATGAAGAAGAAAGCCAAAATCGCAGCGCTGGCGCTGCTCTGGGCCGCTCTTGGGGTAAGCGCGGCAGTGGCCGCCAACTCGGTTACCACGTCCGACGAACTAGTGGCCCAGCACCTGGATTCGATCGCGGACGCCAAAGTTCGCACCGGGCTTAAGACTCGAGTAGTCCAAGGGCCCGTGCATTACACGATATTGGTGGGCGGCGTGGGAACCCAGGACGGGAAGACTCAAATAGCTTCCGAAGGCAAGAAACTTGTGTTCATGATGAAACTGCCAAACAACCAGTACCGCGGCGAACAGTTCATCTTCGATGGCGAGAAAGATAAGGTTGCCTTCTCTACCGCTCAACAAACTCGTTCTGCTTTCGGAAATCTCGTCTTTGTGCAGGATGCAGTGATTCGAGAAGGCCTTCTGGGCGGCGTGTTAACGACGGCGTGGCCCCTGTTGAACTTGGATCAACGCAAAGCCAAGCTCAGTTTTGACGGCCTTAAGAAAATAGACGGCCAGGAGCTATACGATCTGCGTTATCAACCCCACAAAAATACTGACTTGGAGATCCATCTCTACTTCGACCCACAAACCTATCATCACGTGATGACGACCTACACCTACAGCGTGTCACAGGGTTTCGCGAATCTCGCGCCCTCGACAGCAGTGGGCAACCCGCCCTCCTCCGGAGGGATTGGTGGCACCCCAAGTCCGGGCACGCAAACAGGAGGGACTGCGGAAACCGCAGCGGCCCGCCTGCAGCTAACCCGTTATCGCCTGCAGGAGAAGTTCAGCGACTTTAAGACTGTTGATGGGGTTACCTTGCCAACTCACTACGATATTCAGTTTACGCAGGAACTACAAAATGGCCGCACCACACTGTCGGACTGGGACATGAAGGGCGTTGACGTATCGAACAATATGCCGGTTGATGCACGGAACTTCGAAGTGAAATGAAAGCCGATGCATGGGGTCGGAGAGTTGTTTCGGCAACTTCGTGACTCGAAGAAATTCTGAGGTAATACAAGCACAGCGCCCGGTGCTACACTCGTCTGATTATGGCTGAAGGACGTTCGCGGATTTGGGTGTGGTTTCTGGTGGGCGGCGGACTGTTTGCGCTGTTCGTCGCGGCGGTGTTTACGCTGGTGTATCTGAGTTTTGGCGGCCAGGATCAAGAGTCGTTCTCGGGCTTCGGCTCCAAGATTGCCGTCGTCGAGCTCGACGGCGTAATTTTCTCTCCCAAGCAGATCGTCCCCCAGCTTAAGAAGTTTGCCGATGACGATTCCGTCAAGGCCATCATTATTCACGTGAATTCGCCCGGTGGCGGCGTGGCCGCGTCGGAGGAGATCTACAAGGAAGTGAAGCGGATTCGGGACGAAAAAAAGAAACGCATTGTGGCGTCGATTGAGACGGTGGGCGCGAGCGGCGCCTATTACGTTGCGTCGGCGACGAACAAAATTTATGCCGACAAGGGCAGTGTGGTGGGGTCGATCGGAGTGATTGCCGAGTGGGTGAACTATGGCGAACTTCTGCGCTGGGCGAAGCTGAATGCGATCACGATGAAGGCTGGAGAATTCAAGGACACGGGCAGTCCCGACGCGCGAAATGACTCCGGCGGAACGGGAATACATGCAGGCCTTGATTGACAACATGCATACGCAATTCATCCAGGCGGTGGCCGCCGGAAGGCATGCGAAAGAAGAAGACATTCGTGCGATAGCGAATGGCAAAGTCTGGACCGGTGAGCAGGCGCTCTCGATGAAGATGGTGGACCAGATCGCCGATTTCGAAGGCGCGGTGAAGGATACGGCGCGCGCGGTAAATATCTCCGGTGAACCGAATCTGGTCTGGCCACCGAAAGAAAAAAGGTCAGGGCTGGATCTGTTGTTTGGCGATGTTTCCGACTATCTGCCCACGCGAGAGAAACTCATGGAGCAGCAGGTCGGCTTTTACTATCTTTGGAAGTAGCTGGCCGTTATTTGCAATTCTCAGCCCATACGACCCGATTTTACTGAGAACTGAGAACCGGGAACTGAGAACCTTTGCTGGGTACTTGCGCAGAACCCCTTAAATTTGAGAAGGTTATAGACACGGAGCATAGAGACTTATGACAAAGGCTGACCTGATCGAAGAAGTTTCCCGGCTTTCGGAACTCACCCGCAAAGACAGTGAAGTGATTGTCGACACGATCTTTGACAGCGTGGTGCGCTCGCTGCGCGTGGGCGACAAAATCGAAATCCGGGGTTTTGGCAGCTTCCGCACGCGCCAGCGCAAGCCGCGCGTCGGTCGGAACCCGAAAACCGGCGACCGGGTCGAAGTCCCGGCAAAGAAGATCCCGTTCTTCAAGCCCAGCAAAGAATTGAAAGATCTGGTCAACAACAGTAAGACGCCAGAAGCCGCGCCTGCAGTCCCGCCTGCACCTCCGAGCGCGCACTAGATGCAGCGCGGTCCGCTAGTGCCATTAGTGGACCGCGTCCTCACAAGAGCCGCCCACTTCGCTATTTGTGGATACCCTCAGAGTTAGCGCGTGCCCGGCTTTGCACTGAATGTGTAAGATATGGGGAGCCGGGCCCGTAGCTCAACGGTTAGAGCAGCAGACTCATAATCTGTTGGTTCCTGGTTCGAATCCAGGCGGGCCCACCAACAAGGATGTCGTCGTGGTGAACAGGTCCCTCGCCGTGCTCGGGATTTCGCCAGCGGGCTCCCGCTTCGCTCACGCCCACTGCGGCTCAAGTTCGAATCCAGGCGGGCCCACCAGCCTTAGTGCCAACGCAGCAACCTACGGCGCAACTCCGAGCTGCCAGAACAGAAAGCTCAACTCATCCACCGAGTCGCCGATGTCCTGCGTCGACGAACGGCCGCGCGAGTGTCCCGCCTCGAGTTCGTAACGCAGCAGAATCGGCCGATCCGACCCCGTATCGGCCTGGAGCAGCGCCGCCATCTTTCGTGCGTGCAGCGGCGCCACTCGTAGTATCGCCGTCCCCGGTCATGAACAACACGGCCGGATACTTCACACCCTGCTTCACGTGCTGGTAGGGCGAATACGCGTACAGCCACTTGAATTGCTCCGGATCTTTGGCTGCTCCATACTCCGAAACCCAGAACTGCGCCTCCATGAACTGGTCATAGCGAAGCATGTCCAGCAGCGGATGCCAGCAGATCACCGCCTCGAACAGGTCCGGACGTTGCGTCAACGCTGCGCCCACCAGCAACCCGCCGTTGCTACCGCCAAGAATCGCCAGCTTCGACGGATTTGTATATTTATTTTGGATCAGCCACTCGGCCGCGCCGATAAAGTCGTCGAACACATTCTGTTTTTTGTCGCGCATCCCCGCGATATGCCAGGCCTCGCCGAATTCGCCCCCACCTCGCAGATTTGCGAGCGCGTAAACGCCGCCGCGCTCCGCCCACATGATCGCATCCGGGTTGAAATACGGGGTGTTGTTGACCAGGAATCCGCCATATCCCTCTAGCAGCACAGGATTCGATCCGTCCAGCTTGATGCCCTGGGCGTGCACCAGAAACATCGGCACCTTCGTCCCGTCTTTCGACGCGTACCAGATCTGCTTCACTTCGAACTTCGATCCATCAACCGGAACCTTTGTCTGCGCCCACGCCGACTGTTTCCCACTACTCATGTCGCAGCGATAGATCGTGGACGGAATCGCGAACGATGCATAGCTAAAGTAGGCCGCATGGTTCTCCCACCTTCCCTGCACATCGCCGACCGATCCCAGCGCCGGCAGAGTCAGTTCGAACGCTAACTTCCCATCAGGTTGAAAAACTTTCACCATCGAGGTCGCATTCTTCACGTAGATCACCAGGATCTTGCCTCCGGTGAACGCGACACTCTCGATCGCGTTCTCCGCTTCCGGAACCACCTCCCGCCAGTTCTCCGGCGCAGGCTTCGCCAGGTCCAGCAGCATAATCCTGCCTTTCGGGGCCTTGTAGTTCGTCTGCAGGAACAGTTCGTCTCCCACCGCAAATCCAAAGAAGCGCGCGTCGAGATCCTTGATGACCGGTACGATCGGCCCTGGTTTCTTGAGATCCTGCACCCAGATTTCAACTTTGTCGGCCGCTGAACCATGGAACACGTGAATAACCAGGTGCCGACCATCCTCCGACGGATCGCCGGTGACGATGGAGTCCTTTGCGTAGCCCTTCCCGAACACGTCCGTGTCCGCTTCCGCTTTCGTGCCGATTTTGTGAAACCGCACCCGTGGCCCGTCCTCGAGCATGGTTGCATAGTAGAACCCGCTCGCATCAGGCAAGAGCGAAACGTCAAAGTAGACTCGCGCTGGCAGCACATCCACGAGGTCGTGCTTGGTGGTCACGTCGAGAAGGTGCAACTCCGTCTCATCCTTACCGCCGGAGCGAATACCGTACGCCAGCAGCTTCCCATCTTTCGACACGTCCATGATCTCGACGTTGGTCGAGTGGTCAGCGCTCATCGGGTTCGGATCGATCAACACCTCGTCCTTCCCCGTCTCGCCCCGCCGGGTGTAGATGACGTACTGCTCCTGATCGGCTGCGCGCTTGCGATAGAAGAAATTTCCGTTGCGCTCGATCGGCGAACTGATGCGTTCCACTTTCTTCAACTCCGCCAGCCGTTTTTCCAGTCGCTCGCGCCCCGGCCAGCTGTCCAGCAGCCTGTGCGTGTACTCGTTCTGTTGGGTTATCCACGCCCTTGTCTCGGGTGACTGTTGGTCTTCCAACCAGCGATAGGGATCAGAAACCGTCACACCATGAAGGGTTTCTTGCACATCGCCGCGACGGGTGGCGGGAGCCGCGGGCGTAATCGAGCCCGAACTTTGGGCGAGGGCGAAGGCGGAAGACAAAACAGCAACTGACAAAACGCACAAAATTCTGGATTTCATGATCTCTCCGGCTCGGGCATTCTGCCGTCCGTACCATTTGATGTCAAGGGGGTGTGAAAATCACCCCACCCGCAAACTGAAGTAGAAAACCGACCCGTGCCCGAGTTGGCTAGTGACGCCGAGTCGCCCACCGTGGGCTTCGACTATAGCTTTGCAGATCGCCAGTCCCATGCCAGTGCCGTGGACTTGCACGCGCTGGTTCCGTCCACGATAGAATTTTTCGAAGACGAGAGACTGCTCGAAATCATCGATGCCAGGACCGCGATCCGCGATATTGATGGTGATCGTTTGGTCCTTCGCTTCAGCGGTGATACGGATCGGAGCGCCGGCGGGTGAGTATTTGGCGGCATTCTCGATCAGGTGCACCAGGACTTCCTTGATATGAGCCGAATCCATGTGCGCGTTCGGAAGATCTGCGGGGATCCTGACTTCCACGGGATGCTGCACCAGCAGTTGCTTCAACTCGATGAGCGCTTCCTCGACAGGCCCGCTGATGGGCGCGGACTCAAAGCGAAACTCGACTTTGTTGGCATCCAGCTGCGCCATTTCGGCGGCTTCTCCGATCAGCCGATTCAGCCGGTCGCTCTCCTCGTTGATGATCGTAAGCAGTTCCTGTGTCTCCTCGGGCGAATGATTCGAGCTGCCGAGCAGCGAGGTCACCGACGCTTTGATGGCAGTGAGCGGAGAGCGAAATTCATGGGTGACCGAATCGAGCAGGACAGAGCGCAATTGCTCGCTTTCTCGAGCAGCCTCCGCGCGGCTGAGTTTTTCGACGGCACCGGCGCGCTCAACGGAGATGGCCACCAGGCTGCCGATGGCCTCCAGGGTTTGCCGCGAAAGCGCCGAACCGGCGACGCCCATGCAACCCACCACGCGCGTGCCCATGTGTAGAGGCATAAAGGCCAGTTGATGGACAGCATCGATTCGCGGTTCGCCGCGCAAGCAGATCAATTGCAGATCGCGGGATTCCAATCCGTCGATGGTGGGGCCCGAGCGATAAACGTCGCTCCGGCTGGACAACGAAATCGCCGCCGAGCGGATGCCAAACGACTCCACGATGTAGCGGGGAATCAGGTTCAACAACTCGGCCGGATTGTCGCTCGAAAGCAGCAACTGGCTGAAGGCATAGAGGCGTTCCAATTCCTGCCGCCGCTCGATGGCCGCGTGCGCGCCGCGCCGCGCGCGCTCGGAAAGTTCGCTGGCAGTGACTGCGGTGACCAAAAAGGCGAACAGTGCGACCCAGTTCTGCGGGTCAGAGATGGTAAAGGTACCGATCGGTGGCAGAAAAAAATAGTTAAAAGCGAGAGTAGCGATCACCGACATGAAGACGGCTTGCCGCAAGCCCCAGGAAGCGGAGATCCCCAGGACGCCCAGCAGGAACATGAGCGCGACGGTCGTCGCATTCAGATGGAGCCAGCGATAGCCGACGAGAGTAATCCCGCCGACAGCGAGCGCCGCGATCAAGTATCCAGTTCCGGATCTGGCCACTGCTTTCACGAGGCGATTGTATGACAAAGCGAGGTTCAGAGGTGAGAGGTCAGATTGCAGATGGTGAAATCACAAGATCGCCAATGTGTTTACGCGATGGTGGGTTTAACCTTTGCAATCTGACCTCTCACCTCTGACCTTCCGTACTTGCGCCTCCCAACCTTGAAACCTTTTCTGAGACAATGATCGCGATGCCCAAGACTCCAGACCAATGGCTGGAAGAATGTTCGCCGACCAAGAAGGGCGGCAGGTTCAAGCTCTTTCTTGGATACGCTCCCGGCGTGGGCAAGACCCACACCATGCTCACCGAGGCCATCCGTCGGCACAGCCGCGGCGAAGATGTAGTGATCGGAGTAGTGGAAACGCACGGACGGAAAGCCGTGGCGGAGCTAGTCACGAATCTGGAAGTGGTGCCGCGCAAAGCGATCGAGTACAAGGGCGCGCTCTTCGAAGAGATGGACGTGGACGCCATCCTCGCACGCAAGCCTTGCGTGGTGCTGGTGGACGAACTGGCGCACACCAATATCGAGGGCAGCAAGCATCGCAAGCGCTATGAAGACGTGCTCGAACTGCTGGATGCGGGGATTGACGTTCTTTCCACGATGAACATCCAGCACCTCGAGAGCGTGACCCCGACGGTGCAGGGAGTAACCGGAATCCAGGTGCGGGAAACGGTTCCAGACTGGGTGCTGCAAAGAGTCAACGAAGTAGTGATGATCGATCTGACTCCGGAGGCTCTCCAGAATCGCATGCGGCGCGGCGATGTGTATCCGCAGGAACGTGTAGGGCGGGCGCTGGAAAATTTTTTCCGCGAGACCAACCTGATCGCTTTGCGGGAGCTGGCGTTGCGTCAGGTAGCCCAACAGGTCGATCAAAGCCTGGAACAGCACCGCGTCGAAGAAGAGGACAATCGGGGAGCGGTTGCCATCCGCGAACGCATTGCGGTCTGCATCAGCTCGAACCCGGCCGCGCAGTATCTGATTGCGCGCGGCGCGCGCATGGCACAGGCGATGAATGCCGAACTCTTCGTTGTCTATATCGACCTGGGGCAAGACTCGAGCGAAGCCAATCAACGAACCCTGGCCGCGAACGTGCGCTTCGCGGAAAACGTTGGTGCAAAAGTAGTGCGGCTGGAAGGCAAGAGCGTGGCCGAGGCGGTCGCCGAATTCGTAAACGAAAAACACATTACCCAAGTTGTTTTCGGACGCTCGGCGACGCAGGGCTGGAAACGATATTTCTATCTCTCGGCGATCCACCAGTTCTTGCGCGATGCCCCGGCGGTGGACGTGCACATCGTGACCCAGGAGCCGGGATAATCCAGAATGTCAGAACATAAACACATTCTGGTGGTGGACGACGAATCCCAGATCACGCGGGTGCTGCGGACCTCTCTTTCCAGCCACGGCTACGACATTCGTGTCGCCAACGACGGCGAGACGGCGCTGGAGATCATGAAAGACTGGTCGCCCGATCTGGTCATCACCGACCTCAGCATGCCCAACATGGACGGACTTGAGTTGTGCCGGCAGTTGCGGACGAAGACGCAAATTCCGATCATCGTGCTCTCGGTGCGCGGTGAGGAGCGGACCAAAGTAAAGGCTCTGGATGCCGGCGCCGACGACTACGTGACTAAGCCTTTCGGCATGGAGGAACTCCTGGCGCGCGTCCGCGCCAATCTTCGCCGCACGCGGAAGGAAGAATCGGAACTGGCGCCGATGGTGATGGGCGACTTCAAAATCGATCCGGGAGCCCGTAGCGTTTTTGTAAAAGACCGTGCGGTCCATCTCACTCCGAAAGAATTTGACTTGCTCGATGTACCTGGTTCGCCACGCCGGCAAAGTGGTAACCCACCGCGCGTTGCTGGCCGCGGTCTGGGGTGGTGAAAGCACGGAACAGGTCGAATACCTGCGCGTGTTCGTAGCCCAACTCCGCAAGAAAATTGAGCCCTCGCCAAATTCCCCCCGCTACATCGTGACCGATCCCTGGGTGGGTTACCGCTTCCAGCCCGGCGATTGATAGCACTCTTTCTTTATGACTTCTTTACGAAGTGCTTACCGCACTTTTATGGGGAAAGCTATTTAATCGTGCTATACGACAACGTCCGCACTTACGAGGAGCTTGTGTGCAAGACCTGATCTTTATTGCAGTCACGATAGCGTTCTTCCTGCTGTCGCTGGCTTATGTGCAATTCTGCGATCGAATTCGCTGAGGACTAATCGCCGGAGACAAATCAATATGAATGCTGAATCGATCGCCATGCTGATTGTAAGTGCCGGTTTGATGGTTTATCTGCTCTATGCCTTGCTGAGACCGGAGAAATTCTGACATGACCATCAATGGCTGGATGCAGATCGCGGTATTTCTCGCTCTGATTCTGGCGATCACCAAGCCCCTCGGCGTGTTCATGGCAAAAGTGTTCAGCGGTGAGCGCACTTTTCTCGATTTCGTGCTGCGGCCCATCGAGCGCGCTGCTCTATCGCGTAACCGGAGTCGATGAAAAGCACGAGATGCGCTGGACGGAATACGCGTTCACCATGCTGCTGTTCAGCGGCGCCTCGATGTTGCTGCTTTATCTGATCGAGCGAGTGCAACAGTTCCTGCCATGGAATCCGCAGAAGTTCGGAGCAGTCGGTCAGGCACTGGCCTTCAACACCGCCGCGTCCTTCACCACCAACACCAACTGGCAGAACTATTCGGGCGAGTCCACCATGAGCTATCTCACGCAGATGGCCGGCCTCGCGTATCACAACTTTGCCTCCGCAGCGGTCGGAATTGCGCTCGCGATCGCGTTCATTCGCGGCATCGCGCGGAAGGAAAGAGAAACCATAGGAAATTTCTGGGTTGACATGACGCGTTCGACGCTGTGGGTGCTGCTGCCGGCCTGCATCGTCTATGCCCTGCTGCTGGTTTCGCAGGGAGTCGTGCAAAACCTCAAGCCCTACGACACTGCGAAGCTGATCGAGCCGCAACAGGTCCAGAAGACTGGAACTGATGGCAAGCCGATGGTCGGCCAAGATGGCAAGCCGGTGATGGATACCGTGACCGACCAGACCATCGCCCAAGGCCCGGTTGCATCGCAGGAAGCAATCAAGATGCTGGGTACGAACGGCGGCGGATTTTTCAACGCCAACAGCTCCCATCCCTTCGAAAATCCCACGCCACTGAGTAACTTCCTGCAGATGCTTTCAATCTTCGCGATCCCGGCCGGTCTCACTTACACGCTCGGCCGAATGACTGGCTCGCAGCGCCACGGCTGGGCGGTATGGGCGGCGATGGCGGTTCTGTTCCTATGCGGAGTTACCGCCGCCTACTGGGCTGAGGCCAGAGGCAATCCGCTGCTGCATGGAGTTGACCAAAGCGCCTCCGCGCTCCAACCGGGCGGCAACATGGAAGGCAAGGAAGTGCGCTTTGGCATCGCCAATTCTGCGTTGTTCGCCACCGTCACCACCGACGCGAGCTGTGGCGCTATCAACGGCGTGCACGATTCCTTCACTCCGCTCGGCGGACTGGTGCCGCTGGTCAACATCATGCTCAGCGAGACTGTTTTCGGGGGAGTGGGCGCGGGCATGTACGGCATCCTGATCTACGTAGTGCTCTCGGTTTTCATTGCCGGACTCATGGTCGGACGAACGCCCGAATATCTCGGCAAGAAAATTGAAGCCTACGACGTAAAGATGGCAATGCTGGTCACGCTCGTTTTCCCGCTGATCATCCTGGTGCTCACCGGCATTTCGTCGGTCGAGGGATTTGGCACCTCGAGCATCAGCAATGCCGGTCCGCATGGCCTCACTGAAATTCTCTATGCGTTCACCTCCATGGCAGGCAACAACGGATCCGCGTTCGCTGGATTGAACGGCAACACGCTTTGGTACAACACTGCGGGCGCCATGACGATGCTGGTGGGGCGATTCTTCATGATCATTCCCATGCTGGCGATTGCCGGCAACCTGGCAAAGAAAAAGACTGTGCCGGCGTCGGCAGGTACGTTCCCAGTGACTACGCCTCTGTTTACCATTTTGCTGGTGTCGGTGATTGTGATCGTCGGCGCACTCACATTTTTCCCGGCCCTCAGTTTGGGACCCGTACTCGAACACCTGCAGATGATGGCAGGCAAAACTTTCTGAGGCAGAGCTTTCCGAGATAAGACATGGCTGAAAAGAAAAGCAAGAGCTTGTGGGACGCAAAAATCATCCGGCGGGCGCTGGTCGATGCAGTTGTCAAACTCGATCCTCGCACCATGATGAAGAATCCCGTCATGTTCGTGGTCGAGGTGGGCAGCGTAGTGACGACCCTGCTGCTGTTCCGTGAGACAAAGAGTTTCGCCTTCAACTTGCAGATCACGCTCTGGCTCTGGTTCACAGTGCTGTTCGCGAATTTCGCGGAAGCCATGGCCGAAGGTCGGGGCAAAGCGCAAGCCGATACGCTCCGCAAAGCACGCTCTGAAACCGTCGCCAAACGCCTGCTGCCGAATGGGACAACCGAGACGGTGCCGAGTGCGAAGCTGCGGTCGGGCGACGTCGTGATGGTGATCGCGGGCGAACTCGTCCCGGGCGATGGCGAAGTCATCGAAGGCGTTGCGTCGGTGGACGAGTCGGCAATCACAGGCGAATCCGCGCCGGTGATCCGCGAAGCCGGAGGTGATCGATCAGCAGTCACCGGCGGAACGCGCGTGCTTTCCGATGTAATCAAAGTCCGCATCACGTCGAATCCCGGAGAGACTTTCCTCGACAGAATGATCGCTTTGGTCGAAGGCGCGGAGCGGCAGAAGACTCCGAACGAAATCGCGCTCAACATTCTGCTGGCAGGCCTGACCATCATTTTTCTCCTGGCCGTGGTTACGCTGCAGCCGTTCGCGATTTACTCGGGATCGCCGCAAACAGTCTTCGTGCTCGTCTCTCTGCTGGTCTGCCTGATTCCGACGACGATTGGCGGCCTGCTGTCCGCGATCGGCATCGCCGGCATGGATCGCCTCGTGCAGCATAACGTGCTGGCCATGTCCGGGCGCGCTGTCGAGGCGGCCGGGGACGTGAACACGCTTGCTGCTCGATAAGACGGGAACGATCACGCTCGGCAACCGCCAGGCAGCGGAGTTCATCGCCGCCCCCGGAATTACCGACGCCGAGATGGCCGATGCCGCGCAACTCTCTTCGCTCGCTGACGAAACTCCCGAAGGCCGTTCGATTGTTGTGCTGGCGAAAGAAAAGTACGGTCTGCGCGGACGTGAACTGTCGTCGCACGAAGCCGTATTCGTCCCTTTCACCGCGCAAACCCGCATGTCGGGAGTGAATCTCGACGGCCGCGAGATTCGCAAAGGGGCGGTCGATGCCATCATCAAATACCTGCATCAGTTCGGCACTTCGCTGCCGCGCGAGATTCAGGCGAGCGTGGAACAGATCGCGCGCTCCGGAGGAACTCCGCTGGTGGTTGCTGAAAATCAGCGCGCGCTCGGCGTCATCTATCTGAAAGACATCGTCAAAGGCGGAATGCGCGAGCGCTTCAATCAACTGCGGGCCATGGGCATCAAGACGGTGATGATCACCGGCGACAATCCCCTGACGGCGGCGGCAATCGCACGCGAGGCGGGCGTGGACGATTTTCTGGCGGAAGCGACCCCGAAAGACAAAATGGATTTGATTCGCCGCGAGCAGGCCGACGGCAAACTGGTGGCCATGACCGGCGACGGCACGAACGATGCGCCCGCGCTGGCGCAGGCCGATGTAGGCGTCGCCATGAACACCGGCACGCAGGCCGCGAAAGAGGCCGGAAACATGGTGGACCTCGATTCGAATCCCACCAAGCTGATCGAAGTGGTGGCGATCGGCAAACAGTTGCTGATGACGCGCGGTGCGCTCACTACGTTCTCGATTGCAAACGACGTGGCCAAGTATTTCGCGATCATTCCCGCGATGTTTGCCGGAACATTTCCCGTGCTGAATACGCTGAACGTCATGCACCTGCAGACGCCGCAGTCGGCAGTACTTTCGGCCGTTATTTTTAACGCGCTCATCATCGTCGCCCTGATTCCACTGGCGCTGCGCGGAGTCAAGTACAAAGCGATGAGCGCCGAATCTCTGCTGCGCCAGAATCTGTTGGTCTATGGATTCGGCGGTCTGGTAGTCCCGTTCATTGGCATCAAGCTGATCGACATGCTCATCACCGGCATCAAGCTAGCATAGATCGAATGAGAGATCGAGTATGAAGAAAAATCTGATCACTGCCGTACTCATGACGATCGCGACGACAGTCCTGTTGGGAATTCTGTATCCCCTGCTGGTCACCGGACTCGCGCAGCTGATTTTCCCCAAGCAGGCCAACGGGCAGCTGATCCGTGGGAAGGACGGAGTGGTGGTCGGTTCGCGCCTGATCGGGCAACCGTTTTCGGGGCCGGCCTACTTTCACTCGCGGCCATCCGCCGCGGGCGCTGCAGGATACGACGCCACTGCTTCCGGCGGCTCAAATCTCGGTCCGACCAATGCTCAGTTGATTGCTCGGGTCAATGGAGACGTCGCCAAGCTGCAGGCCGAGAATCCCGGTGCTCCCATCCCCGTCGATCTGGTTACGACATCGGGTTCTGGTCTCGATCCAGACATCTCGCCGGCGGCGGCCGAGTTCCAAATTCACCGCGTGGCTACGGAGCGCAAAATTTCGGAAGCAGAAGTCGCACGCTTGCTCATGGACAATTCCGAGAACCGGCAATGGGGATTCCTCGGTGAGCCACGCGTGAATGTGCTCGAACTGAATCTTGCTCTTGACGCTCGCTATGGGCGAGGGCGCTAGGCGTCCCGTTCTAGCGAGGCGGACAAATCACCCGCAGCGCGCCTGCTGCCACGGAGATCTCGGCAGGCGTCTCGGATACAAACTCTCCGTCAGCGTAAATCTCAAGCGGAATCTCGGTCTGCACCATCACCCGCTCTGCCTTCGAATATTCGACCTTGGGTGACAGCAGATGACGGCCAAAATACACCGTCGGAAACATGCAAAACAGCTCGAAAGGATTCATGGTCGAGATCCGGCAAATGTCGAGCTTCCCATCGGCGAAATCTGCTTCCGGTGCGATGCGCATGCTGTCTCCGTAGAACCGTGTGTTGGCGAACGCAGCGAGGAGGGTGAGCTTTTCGGCTTCGCTGTGGTCATCACCATTGACTTGGGTCAGCCGCATAGAAAAGGCCGGAAACTTCAGTATCAGCGGCAATAGCGCCAGGGCATAGCCACCGTGGCCACGCAGCCAGCGCGGCATCTGATTGGCGCGGCGCGCGGCAGCGGAGTCCAGACCACAACCGGCGACGGTGCAGAAATAGTGGGTGCGCTCCGGCGAAGCGGACGGAACTATAACCCCAAGATCAATTGCCTGCGCTTGAATTTTCCCTGATTCAAAATCCCGCCAGGCGCGCAAGGAATCTCTCATCGAGCGCAGGTGAAGTGCGCGGGCAAAATCGTTTCCACTTCCCGCCGGGACGATCAGCACAGGAATCTGGAGCCGCACCAGCGCTGGCAGATGACGGTGAATCGTGCCGTCGCCGCCAAAAATCAAAATGGCGTCGGCGTCGCTTGTAGGACGTCGGCAGTCCCTGCAGCCACTCGGTGAGAGAACGGCCTTGGAACGGCTTCAAGTCCGCCGCCGAGGTTCCCAGCCCGAAAATGACGGCGGCGCGCATGGCCTGAGCGTTGAGCATTGTGGAGAACCCGGAGTCGCTTACGCGAGGCTGGGACGGAAGACGCCCGTCCCCACACCAGCTTTCACGAACTATTTCGGTAGGCACTTCTCCATGAACTCAACCAGATCCTTTTTCATCTTGTCGTGTTCGGCGCGATCGATGTACACCATGTGCCCTGCGCCATAGGTAGCGTACGAAATGTTCTGCCGGTACTTCGTGTCGAGGTCGAGGTGATCCATGGTCCAGTTAGCGGCGGCGAATGGTGTGGCTAAGTCATAGTAGCCTTCCATCACCAGGATCTTCATATACGGATTCTTGATCATGGCCGACCGCAACCCGCCCGCTGTGCTGGGAAAGCCTTCCACGGCGTTGCCCCACTCCCAGCTCTGGAATCCGGGTTGGTCGTACGCGAAAACTCGATACGGCGCGTCGGACTTGTAGTTCAGTTCGGTGCGCAAGTAGTTGTTGAATGCCGATGTGTAAGGCGGCAGAATGGCGGCGCTTGTCGGATCGTAAGAGAAACGATCTTCGTCTGGATTGGGGCTGCTGAAGCGGCCATCGAGGCGGCCGGTGATCAACTTCTGATCGAGCAGCAACTCATGGCTGAAGGTCGGAACGTCAATGCGCATGTTGTGCTCTTCGATCACTTCCGGCCGCAGCCCGAGATAGCGGGACAGTTGCTCGACAATCTTGCGGCGTTCTTCCGGCGTCAGAGCGTCGCCTTTGCCGAGAGCGAGCGCGTAATCATTAGCCGACCAGCGCACGACTTCTTCGCGCGTCTTCGCCATATCCTGGGTGAGATCGGCAGGACAGCTTGTGGTGGTAGCCGGCAATCATGTTGAAAGTGGGCACCAGCAGGAGATAAGGCAGGTCGTTCGATTTGTTCCATTCGAGTGTCTGGAAATCCACTGCCATCGAGAGCAAGGTCACGCCGTTGAACGCAATGCCATGATCGGCCAAATATCCGGCGATGCCGGCGGCGCGGGTTGTGCCGTAACTCTCGCCCAGCAAAAATAGCGGTGAGTTCCAGCGATCGTAGCGAGAGAGGTAGAGGCGGATGAATTCTCCGAAGGCCTGCACGTCGCCTTTTACGCCGAGAAACTTCTTGGTAAGTTCCGCGTTCGCGGCTCGCGAGTATCCGGTCGACATCGCGTCCACCATGACGATGTCACTGCGATCGAGCAGCGTGTCGGGGTTGTCTTCCAGACGATAAGGTGACGCCGGCATGAAGCCATTCGGCTGCAGCACCACGCGCTTCGGTCCGAGTGCACCCATGTGCAGCCATACCGAAGCGGAACCGGGGCCGCCGTTGAACGCGAACGTCAGCGGACGCTTTCCCGCATCCTGTCCGTCGAGCGTATAGGCGACAAAAAACATCTCCGCTTCCGTCTTGCCGTCTTCGCGTTTGATGGGAAGCCTGCCGGTCGTCGCCGTGTAATTGAGTATCTTGCCGTTCAGCGTGGCCTGGTGATGCGTGATTACGGGCGGGACTTCCGTTACGTCGTAGTGTTCTTCTTTATCTTTATCAGTAACTTCGCCGGAGTCGGCTTTGGGCGGCTCTGCAGGCTTGCTGCTTTCTGCTGACTTATCCGGAGTTGCAGCGGTCGACGTCGCTTGTTTCTTGTCTTTCTTGGATGCTGCCGGCTTCGCGCTTTCCGCGGTTGTATCCTGAGGCTCGTTTTGCTGCGCAAACGCGAACGAGATCGTCGACACGGCGAAAAATAAAATTGCCAGAATTCTCATGCATGTCTCCCGAGAGAAAGAGTTGGAGCAGCATTATAGCGCCTTTGCCGATCGCACCTGAAAAAGCCGGAGCCAACTCCAGACGTGCTAGAATTTGTAGCGCCTGAAACGACTCCACCGGCTCGGTGGCGCACCGGATCTCTCCACCCTGGCAATTTTGTTAACGGACTGAAAAAGTGGCCCAGAACCCCAACGCCCAAAGCGGTTCGATCACCTACGCCGACGCCGGTGTCAACATTGATCGTGGCAACCGCACCAAGCAGCGCATCAAGTATCTCGCCCATAAAACTTTCACCAAAGGGGTGCTCAGCGAGATCGGCGGATTCGGCGGGTTGTTCTCTGTGGATAAGAAATATCTGGACCCAGTGCTGGTTTCGAGCGTCGATGGCGTGGGCACCAAATTAAAGGTGGCCTTCGAAATGGGCGCGCACCATACGATTGGCGTCGACCTGGTAAATCACTGCGTCAACGACATCGCCGTGCAGGGTGCCGCACCGTTGTTTTTTATGGACTACCTGGCCACCGGCAAACTGGACCCGGAAGTCGTCGAAAAAATTGTGGCCGGCCTCGCCGAAGCCTGCAAGCACAACGGGTGCGCCCTCATCGGCGGTGAGACTGCCGAAATGCCGGGGTTTTATCCCGAGGGCGAGTACGACCTTGCCGGATTCATAGTCGGAGTGGTCGAACGCGAACGCATTGTCAACGGCAAAGACGTGCAGGTTGGCGACTGTGTCCTCGGTTTGCCATCCAACGGCCTGCATACTAATGGATACTCCCTGGCTCGCAAGTTGCTCTTTGAAGTCGCCGAGTATTCGCCCGAAACTTTTGTCAGCGAGATCAAGAACAAAGTCGGCAACGAACTCATGCGGACCCATCGCAGCTACTGGTCGATCATTCGGAAGATGATCGCGGGCGAGTGTGTCGCGGCGCTGGCGCATATTACCGGCGGCGGTATCACCGAAAACCTGCCCCGCGTGCTGCCCAAAGGCACATCGGCGGTGATCGAACTCGGTACGTGGCCGGTCCTGCCCATCTTTGAGCACCTGCAGAAACTCGGCAACGTCGCGGAGGAAGAAATGCTCCGCACCTTCAATATGGGTCTCGGCATGCTCATCGTGGTTCCCGCCAAGAAGTTCAAGAAGGCGCAGACGCTGCTGGAGCGCGCGGGAGAAAAATTTTACAGCGTCGGCCGGATCGTCAAGGGCGATCGTAAAGTCGTGTTCAGCTAAGATCGCTAGATTTCCCAGCGCTCCCGATTTTCTCTATGTCCGCGTGCCTCTGTGGTGAATAATGTT
This sequence comes from uncultured Acidobacteriaceae bacterium, assembly GCA_963826845.1. Lineage (GTDB taxonomy): Bacteria > Acidobacteriota > Terriglobia > Terriglobales > Acidobacteriaceae > Acidiflorens. The sequence goes on along the minus strand of CAWGYS010000004.1, from coordinate 340,791 downwards.
GTGGTAATGAAGAATCTCGGCATTTTGCTTTCTGGACGCGGCTCTAATTTCGTGGCTATCGCCGATAGCATTGCGGCTGGCAGGATACCCAATGCCCGCATCTCCGTCGTGATCTCTAGTCGGACGGGCGCTCCCGGCCTTGAAACTGCCCGCCACCGCGGCCTCAACGCACTCGCGATCCCATCGAAGGGCAAATCACGCGAGGAGCACGACCGCGAAGTCGTGGCTGCGCTCCTAGAGAATAAAGTTGATCTCGTCTGTCTAGCCGGTTACATGCGCCTGCTCTCGCCCTGGTTCGTGCAGCAGTTTCCAACGAAAATTCTCAACGTCCATCCGTCTTTATTGCCCGCGTTTCCCGGTCTGGAAGCGCAGCAGCAGGCTTTTGCCTACGGAGTGAAAGTTTCCGGATGCACGGTGCACTTCGTCGACGAAGAACTCGATCACGGCGCCATCATCGTGCAGAAAACCGTCACTGTCATAGACTCCGACGACGAACACACACTGTCGGAACGGATTTTGGAACAGGAACACATCGCGTACACCGAAGCCATCAGGATTGTTCTGGAAGGAAAATTTGAGATCGCGGGCAGGCGGATGGTAGGAGGTGAGAGGTCAGAGGTGAGATTGCAGAAGTAAAATCCAAACTCAATAAGCGCCGGGTTTCACCTCTGCGATCTGACCTCTAACCTCTGACCTTCCCCACTCCTACATAATGAGGTCGTTGCTCATCCTCGCAATCGGGTGCTGCATGACTTCAAGCTCGTTCTTCACCAGGTTCAGTCCGTAAACGCACTGCTCAAATCTTTGCGAGAGTTGCCCAAAAAGCGGCGCTACCTTGGCGTACTCGAAGTGCTCGAACTTGGAGACGATGTAGTAGCTCTCTTTCCCAGCTTTCATCCAATCCACGAAACCCTCGACCCGCTGACGGCGCAGGCGATAGTGATTGATGCTCTCTGGAAACATGCCGGCGTAGAACAGCGTAAAGTCGCCAATGTGTTTGCGGACCTGGCGCTCGCGATCGAACGAAGGCGCAGGACCGTAAATCGGGTCCGACTCGATCAGCATCTCGCCGACATCGTTCAGCGGCTTCCCCGACGCATTGCGGATTTTCAACAACTGCTCGGCATCGCAAAATTCCGACAACAGATGCGCCACATAACCGACGATCTGCGGATCGCGAATTCCGATCTCCTCCGCATAGTGACGGCCAACCAGTTCAAGAAACAACTGCTGCAGCGGATGCGTCTCCGGAATCTCCATGGCCCTATTCCCTCCCCGACTCTGCCCCTCGTTGCGCCTACTTACCTTCCCATCGGAACCTAACCCTGTGCGGATTAGATACCGTGAATCCCGGCCCAGCACAAGTACCCGTTCGAGCCACTGCTTTAGTTAGAAGCCCGCGCGGGGCAAGGGGTTTAACGCAATTATTGGCAGCCAAGACAGGCGACTGCTAATTCTCAGCGGAGGCATCAAAAAATGTGTTTCACTGAATGTACTTACACAGTGAGGCACGGGAAAACGGAGGCGGGATGGAGCGAATCAATATCGCTAGCGGAACACCGTGGGAGCCGATAGTCGGTTACTCTCGTGCGGTTCGAGTAGGCGCGCACGTCCACGTTGCGGGCACAACCGCGACCGGAGCCGACGGAAAAATCATCGCCGGCGACGCCCATGCGCAGGCGGTCCAGATCCTCAAGAATATTGAACGCGCGCTGCAGCAGGCCGGAGCTTCACTGCAAGATGTAGTTCGCACCCGCGTCTTTCTTACAAATATCGCGGATTGGGAAAAAGTGGGAAAAGCTCACGGAGAATTTTTTCGCGACATTCGTCCCGCGAGCACCATGGTGGCGGTCACCGCCCTGGTTTCTCCGGAGATGATACTGGAAATCGAAGCGGAAGCGATCGTGCCGGACGGAAAGTAAACAATAAACACCAGTAAATCAAATGGCGGAAGCCTGAGCAAGACTCAAGCTTCCGCCATCATTTACCGTGGTGCTGATGACATCCGCCGCTAGCGGCGGCGTTTCTTGCGGGCAACTTTTTTCTTCGCCGCTTTCTTGGCTGCCTTCTTTTTTGCCGGCTTCTTGGCTGCCTTCTTTTTCTTGGCCGCCTTCTTGCGAGCTGGCTTCTTTGCAGCTTTCTTCTTCGGCTTCTTGGCCGCCTTTTTTCTTGCCGGCGCTTTTTTGGCTGGAGCCTTCTTTGCCGGCGCCTTCTTGGGAGGCCCGCTCTGTCCGCCCGTTGGAGTCACTGGCGCAGGTGCAGGTTCCCGCACTACCGGCACGACAATCTCGTCGTCTTCTTCCACGAGAACGGGTTCTTCTTCCTCTTCTTCCTCTTCCAGATCTTCTTCCAGCGATTCGCCGTAGGCGCCGCTGTCGCTGTACTCATCCGTCTCATCGTCCCGACCGTACAGAGTCGGATCATTGAAGCGCATATCCCCTCCTGAATATTGAATTAGGACCGCCTGCTGCGAGACCGCAATGCTTTTCGGTAACGGCGCGCGATTATAGCATGGACAGTTTCAACGGGCAGTATCGTGCATTCCCATCCGATTTGCGAGGAAAATTGTGAGGAAAGTTCTGCGCCACAAGACGGGGGCGAAATAACAGCGAAACAAGACCTGACTGGCCGGAACCGGCCGAAACTAACGACTGGAGCCGATCCTATTCGTATGCCAAAGCGTCGATCGGGTCTTTCTGCGCCGCCTTGAACGCCGGATACAGCGCGCCGCCAATGGCCCCGACGATCGCGATCAGGGTTGCGTAGGCGATCCACCTGCCATCCACCACCACTGGCAGTAGCGGGAACTTCTGTGCCAGCGCCACTTTAGCCACCAGACTCACAACAATGCCGAGCAGGATGCCGCCCACGGCCAGGAGCGCCGTTTCCCGCAGGATCACGTTCACGATGTACACCTTCGACGCTCCCATCGATTTCAGAATGCCGATTTCGCGCGTCCGTTCCATCACGGCCGTATACATGGCCTGGAAGATTACGATGAATCCGATGACCATCGAAATGCCTACGACGACCTTGATAAAGGGGGAGAGCCCCGGATAGTTGCTGGTCGTCATCATTGCCAGGTAGGAAGCCATCGAGTTGGCCCCATAGCGCTCCATGCCCGGCACGTGCTTGATTTCATCGATCACCGCGTCGGTGTTTGCCGGGTCATCGAGCTTAAGGTAGAAGACTGAGGCCTTATCCTTGGCGTCCATCAGATCTTGCAGAGTGCTCAGCGGAACGAATTTACGTCCGCCCTTGCCTCGTTCAACGATCCCCGAAATGCGGAATTCTTTGCCCACAATCTGGATGGTGTCGCCTACTTTAGCGTGTTTGGATTGTGCGAACAGATCGTCCACCAGCACGTCGTAAGGCCCTTGGAAGGGACCGCCTGACAAGTAGCGGAAGCCCGACGACATGCTCTCATAGCTGGGCAAGTCGATTCCGGTAATGATTTCGACTGAGCCCGTCGAAGAGAATTGCTGGATCACCGGCGCCACACTTCTGACGTGCGGCAGTCTTGCCAGCACAGCGCCGACTTTTACCGATATGGGCGCGCCCGACAGCCCGGCGATGAACGAGGCTCCCGGCGGCAACAGCAGTATGTCCGCACCGATGCCGGCGGTCCGAGTACGGCTGTCCTGCAGCATCCCAAGTGAGAAGCCCACAATCAGCAGAATCAGCGTGACTTCGAGCGCCACCGCGACCACGCTGATCATCGAGCGCAGCGGCCGGTGCACCAGATTCCCGACGATCATGCGATTCATCATGTCTTTTCCGGAGGACCGATCACTGCTCAACGACTATTTGTTCTGGCTCTCCGGCACTTTCACCGCGCCGGAACTGGTCTGTCCGAGATGTACCACCTCTGCCCCAGGCGGCTGTTCCAGCGCGAACTGGTCATCGGTCAGCGCCTTATTGAATTCCAGTTTGACGATGTTCAGCGTGAAATCGTAACTCTCCCGCGGACGTTCAATCGTAATCGTACCGGGGAATGTCGTCCCACCGAAATCTTTGTAATCCTGGTAGTGGGCATCGGTTTGGACATCTCCCTGCTGATCGTAGATTCTCTGCCGGTACGGCAGAAGGTCAACTCGACTGAAATCGATCTTCCGCGACAGATAAACGCCCCGAGGACCCCTGCGGATAACCAGCAGGCTGTAATCCGGCTGATCGACCCGATGCCGCTTCGAGTCCAGGACGGTTTCGAAGCCGTTTTCCATGACCGCCTCGTCCTGGCCGATTTCCGGCAGTAGCAGCGCATCGTAGATGTACTCTGGCCGCATGTTCTCTAGCCGCTTGTCGGGTTGGTAAGCGGCATCGTTCGCGCCCACCACGAACTTATTCTGGCTCGGAATCCAGAGCTTGAATTCCTGTCCGTTGCTCACCATGTCGAAGGCTGTGTTCCGTACCACCGGCATCAGGCCTTTCATGCGAAGCATCAACGGCTTTCGCGCCAGCACGTAGCCGCGAATCTCTTTGTAATCAGTAATTACGCCATTTTTCGGGTCGCCAGCCGAGGAGTCTATGTCCACCGTTGCTTGCATGGTCTGAACCTTGGCGGCCTGGCCGTTCACATAGTCAATGAGATCCTGCTGGGTTGCGGTTTTCAACGGCCGGTCGGAGAGATGGCGATTCAGAATACGCGTGCGGAAAAGACATCCTGTCAGCGGGAACATGGCCGCCGTCAGAAGTAAAAGGAAAAACAGACGCAGATGAGGATGATGCATTCCTATGCCAGTACCTGGGAACCCCTAGCCGTCTTGGTATCTGATTAGTATAAGGCAGCAGAGGGTTCAGCGCTTTTCCGGGAGGCCAAGCGCATGGCGATAGGAGGCCACATTCCGGTTGTGCTCTTCGAGGCTGCGGGCGAAACGGTGATGCCCGTTGCCATCGGCGACGAAGTAAAGGAATCTCGTGCTGTCCGGGTGCATAGCTGCTTCCAGAGCGCCTTTTCCCGGATTCGCGATGGGGCCCGGCGGCAGCCCGGCAGAACGATACGTGTTGTAGGGTGAGTTCACCGTCAGGTCGGCATGGTGAAGACTTCCCTGATACGTGCCCTCCAGTTGTTCGGCGTAGATCACGCTCGGATCGGCATCAAGGGCCACGTTTTTCGCCAGCCGGTTGTAATACACACTGGCCACGCGCGGCCGCTCCTCAGGATCCGCAGTTTCTTTTTCGACGATCGAAGCCATGGTGACGACCCTGGGAATGTCAGCATTCAAGCCGATTTGCTGCGCTACCAGCCGGAACTGATGCACCATCGCCGCCGCCATTTCCTTCAGGCTTTGGGTGCGCGTGAACTGGTAGGTATTCGGGAAAAGATATCCTTCGAGCGATTTGGCGTCCGGCGCCATATCGGAGATAAGCTGCGTCTGGGTTTCGGCGACCCGCAGAAAATCTTCCGCCGACCCGAGTTTCGCGTCTTCTATCGCCTTGGCGATGTCGAACATCGTGTAGCCTTCGGGAATCGTGACCACGTGGAAGTAGATATCGCCGCGAGCGATGCGCTCGTAAACATGGGGAAGCGTCGCCTTCCGCTCGAAAAGATATTCGCCCGCTTTCAAAGTCGGCTTGGGATGCAACGCTTGCCAGAGCCTGAAAACATGCTCGTTGCGGATCACCCCGGCCTTTTTCAGCTCCGCGGCAATGCGCCGCGTTGAATACCCAGGACGCAACAGCAAAGAGGCGTTGGCCGGCGGCATAACCGGGGCATAGACCTGCCATGCCACCCAGCCGCCGGCGGCGAGTGCGACAGCCAAAAACAGCGTGATCAGAGAGCGCAAGGTTTTAGTGTAGAGGGCTTCTTGGGTTGAAACAAAGTGGCTGGAGTACAGGGCCGAAAGGAGCGGCCGCCCCCACCCCACACGAAAACGGTCAAAAAGCTCTCTCGGTGTCCTCTGCGCCTCGGCGGTGAGGCAGTCTTCTATTCCCCCAGCCAATCCGCATACGGCTTCAGCGACTCGACGTGGTCGAAGATAATCTTAAGCGCGCCGGTGATCGGAATCGCGAGCAGTAATCCGATGCCTCCCCAGACCGCTCCCCAGAACAGGAGCGCGATCGTGACCGCCAGGGGATTGATCTTCAGGCGGCTTCCCAGCAGCTTGGGATAAAGAACATTTAGCGCGAAAAGATGCAGCCCGACCACGCAAAACGCCACGATCACCAGATCGCTCGGCTCCAGTTGCCCCAGACCGACCAAAATCGGAGGCAACATAGCCAGCACAATCCCCAGGTAAGGAACCAGGCTGAGAAAGCCGCTGAGAAAGCCGACGAAGTAGAAGAACGGAACATGGAGCACCCCAAAAATCGCCACGCTCACGCCCGAAATCAAAAGTCCGATCAGCAGGTTCCCGACAATAAAGCTCTGCAACATTTTCCCGATCAACCCCAGGGTCGTGAATGCCGTATGCCGGTAATGTAACGGAAACAGCATCACCGTGGCCGAACGCGCGTGGCTTTGCCAGGTCAGCAGGAAGTAGGCGAGGAATGGGATGAACGACGCCGCCAACAGGATGTCGGTGAAAGTGCCCGCGCCGTGGGTAAGGGTTTCAGACCAGGTCTGCACCTGCCGCACCTGCACAACATTCGTGTCCTCCGGCTCGCCGACCACGTCGCCCGTCTTCTCGAGCTTTTCCGCCTGCTGCTGGTACGGCCGCAGCATGGAGCGGATCTTCTGCGAATACTTGGGAAGATTGTCGGCAAAGATGAGGGCTTGGTTGTACGAGGCAGCGGTGACTCCGTAAAGCACCGCCAGCAGCACGACCACGCTGACCAGCGCCGCCATGGCTCTCGGCAGGTGCAGGTATTCCAGCGCCTGAACTACCGGAGAAAGCATGAAGCTCAGCAAAATAGCGAAGAACAGCACTGCCAGCACCGACTCGCCGTAATACGCGAACATAATCAGCAGGCCCATGCCGAGCAAGGTCAGCGACCAGTGCTGCCCGATTTGTGGTTCCGTTGTGTCCATAGTGGTGTGGTTTGCTCAGTCTCGCCGCAACTGGCTCACAATTCTGCCTCACCTTGGCCGGAATTGCACCACCCCAATCGTGCCACTGCCGCGCCCTCTGATTTTGCCTGGAATTGTAGCCGAGAAATTATCGGCTTTTGCCGTCTACAATTAGCGGATGGATGCACCCGCTGCGCCCGCTTACAAGCGCATCATGGCCCTCGATGTCGGCTCAAAGCGAATCGGAGTGGCCGTCTCGGACCCGCTCGGCATCACCGCACAGGGGTTGGATACGATCCAGCGGCAGAATAAACGCCTCGATTTGGAGACCCTGCGGCAACTGCTGGCGAAATACGAAGTGCGGGAGATTGTAGTCGGCCTGCCGCTGCGCTTGAGCGGTGCGGAAGGAACGCAATCGGAGAAGATGCGAGTGTTCGCCGACCTCCTGCGCACGCATTTCGGAGTGACCGTCCATCTCTGGGACGAGCGCTGGACCTCAACCGAAGCCAACCGCCTGCTACGTGAAACCGATCTCTCGATCAAGAAGCGGGGACGGGCGGTGGACAGGATGGCAGCTATTTTGATTTTGCAATCCTGGATGGAAGCCCACGCCAAGCGCTGATATTGCTCGCTCGATCTGTCAGGAGGCGAGTTCGGAAATTTCGGGGAAGCGCAGATTGCACTTCGTCAGGGCCTTGGTAAGCGCCTGTTCAATAAGGCTCTCCTCGCAGTTGCGCGAGATGGCGATTTCGCTGACCAGCAAATAGCGGGCGCGTTCCAGCATCTTCTTTTCGCGGAAGGAAAGCGATTTGCCCTGCCCAAGGATGAGCAGGCTCTTCAGCACCGCCGCCACGTCCGTGAGCGACCCGGTACGCATGCGATCGGAATTCTCTTTGAAACGGTCTTTCCAGTCGGCCGCGTTAATGCATTCGCCAGAGGAGAGATAATCCACAATCTTTTCCACCTCGCCATTTCGCACAACAGGACGCATTCCAACATTGTTGACGTTGGCAAACGGCACCATCACCTTCAAACTGCTGGCTGCGATTTTCAGCAGGTAGAATTTCTCGATCGTCGCGCCGATGGTCCGGCTGCTGATTTGTTCGATGATTCCGACGCCATGGTTGGGGTAGACCACCTTGTCGCCAATGTGGAAAACGCGGTCGCCGTTCATGGAGGGGCCTCGCCCGAGGGTGCTGGAGAACTGACTTCAGTCTAGCCGAGCGGAGCGGCTTAGGCAATGGAGAAGCGCCGTGGGCGTTCGCTCCGGTAGATGCGAGCTAAGACGGTCACGGGGCTGGACTAAGTCATTTCGGTTGAGTGGGTTGGGCCGCAGCAATGGTCCTGAAATTAGGCCCAGCTGCAAAGCAGCAGCACTCGCAGCCAAGGTTTATAATGCCGAGAGCATGACGGAAGAGATCAAAAAGAAGCTTCGGGACGAGCTAAACACTCTCGAGCACGAACTGGCCTTCGACATCCCCAGAGAACTCAAGAAGGCGGTTGCCCTAGGCGACCTCAGCGAAAACGCCGAGTATCACACGGCCAAGCAACGTCAGGAGTACTTGAAGGCGCGCGTCCGTCAACTCGGCCAGCGCCTCGCCGACCTGTCGCTGGTCAACATGAACAACATCCCTAAGGACAAAGTTGGCCTGGGCTCGACCGTGACCGTCTTCGACAGCACCAAGAATGAAGAGATGCACTACGAATTGGTGGCCAGCGAACAGTCCGACGTGGCGGCTGGAAGGATCTCGACCACCTCGCCAATCGGGCGCGCCCTGCTGAACAAGAAAATTGGAGACACGGCCACGGTAGTGACGCCCGGTGGCAGTCGCGAGATGGAAATCCTGAAGCTCTCGACCATGCACGATATCGCCGAGGCCAAGCTGGAAGCGCAGCCGGAACGGAAATCGAAATGAAAGCAAGAGCGGCGGCGGGATGCGGGGCTCGTTTCAATGACCTGGACCAGCGGAGTCGGGCGTGCCTGCGGCGTTCTGCTCGACGCCATCGTGCGCCTGCTGGCGCTGTCCCATATCAATCCCAACCTCCTGACCCTGATGGGACTGTTGGTCAACACCTACGCCGCGTTTTTATTTGGATACGCCAACGGCGACAACCAGCGCCGCATGTTTTTCTACGCCGGCCTGGTCATCATCGGATCGGGATTCTTTGACCTCGTAGATGGCCGTGTCGCCCGCGCCTCAAATCAAGTCACCCGCTTCGGAGGCTTTTTCGATTCCATCGTCGACCGCTACAGCGATGCGTCGCTATTCCTCGGATTGCTGGTCTTTTACGGTCGCGGCAACCGCTTCTTCTACGTCGTGCTGGCCGCGCTGGCCATGATCAGCGCCATCATGGTGAGCTATGCCCGAGCCCGAGCCGAATCGCTCATCGGCCTGTGTAAGGTGGGTTTCATGGAGCGCCCCGAACGTCTGGTCCTGCTAATCATCGGCGCCCTGTTCAACGAAATGGCCCCAGTCCTCTGGGTAATAGCCGTGCTTTCCACCATCACCGTGATTCACCGCGTCATCTACACCTGGCAGCGGACTACCGGGATGGATACGCCCAGCCCGCGCCGCGTGAAGCGAACTCCGCAGCGACCAATGCTAGACTAGACGCCGGAATTCCCACGGAGTCTTAGCTTGCCAACCAATCCCGTTCTAGTCGTTCACGGTGGTGCCTGGGACATTCCCGACAATATGGTTGAGGCGCACCTTAACGGAGTGCGCAATGCGGCCGCTGCCGGATGGCGCGCCCTCGAACGCGGCGGCACCGCGCTCGACGCCGTAGAAGAAGCCGTGGTCGTTCTCGAAGACGACGAGACCTTCGACGCCGGACGCGGCAGTTTTCTGAACCGCGACGGCAAGGTGCAACTCGACGCCTTCATTATGGACGGCGCAACTCTGCGCGGCGGTGGCGTCGGATGCGTCGAGCGTCTGCGCAACCCGGTTCGTGCGGCGCGAAAAATTCTGAGCGACAGCCCGCACGTTTATTTCGTAGCCGAAGGCGCCGAGCGCTTTGCGGCCGAGCACGGCATCGCTCTTTGCCGCAACGAAGATCTCATCATTCCCAGAGAGGTCGAGCGCTTGCGCGCATACCAGGCCCAAGCCTCAACCGACGGCAATGATCTGTTCGCGCCGGAAGTTTCGGATCCAACATCGCGAGACATGCTTTCTCACGATACGGTCGGAGCCGTCGCTCTCGATCGCGAGGGCAATATCGCGGCTTCAACTTCCACCGGAGGCACGCTCAACAAGGCTCCCGGCCGCCTCGGCGACTCGTCGCTGATCGGCTGCGGCTGTTACGCCGACAATCTAAGCGCCGCCGCTTCCACCACCGGATGGGGAGAACCCATCATGAAACTGGTGCTGGCGAAGTGGGCGGCGGACCGCGTGGAATCGGGCAGCTTGCCGGAGTGGGTCGCGAAGGAAGCGATCAACTATCTCAAGCAGCGCCTTAACGGCCATGGTGGGATCATTCTGCTCGACGCTCAAGGCCGCTTCGGAATTGCCCACAACACCCCACGTATGGCTTGGGCGCTCCATACAGAACAAACGCGAGAAGCAGGCATCCAGCGAAACGGTTAGAGGGCGTCCATGCCGGGCAAATGAAAAGGACAGCCCGGAGCCCCCCAAGGCCGTCCTGATAAACCCTCCCGGTTAGAAGGGCAACTGTCGCTACGATACCCGCGCGAGATTGCGGCAATATTGCAATTTCGTGAATGTCCGATGAATTCGAAGTCCTCCGCGCCCGCGCCTGTCTCGCAAGCGCCGCTGGTATATTGATCGGAGTGTTCAGTCTCCCGGACTTGCTACCCGCTGTGGAGAAATCATGCCCCGCAAGACAGAACAATCCCGCAAGCTCCAGAAACGCGCCGAACAATTGATACCCGGAGGCGTGAACTCCCCGGTGCGCGCGTTCCGTGCGGTGGGAAGTGAGCCTCTGTTCATCGTCCGCGGCCAGGGCTCGCATATCTGGGACGCAGACGGCAACGAGTATGTGGACTACATCGGTTCCTGGGGTCCGCTCATTCTGGGGCACGCATCGCCCACTGTCGTCGAAACCATAATTGCGGCAGCGCGCCATGGCACCAGCTTCGGAGCGTCAACTCCTGCCGAAGCCGACCTCGCCGAGCTGGTAATTTCCGCCTTTCCGCATATGCAGAAAGTTCGCTTCGTCAGTTCGGGTACCGAAGCGACCATGTCGGCGATCCGGCTGGCGCGCGGGTATACGAAGCGCAAATATATTGTGAAGTTTGAGGGCTGCTATCACGGACATGCCGACGCGCTCTTGGTGAAAGCCGGATCCGGTGTGGCCACGCTCGGCATTCCGGGCTCGGCGGGAGTTCCGGAGGAATTCACGCAATTCACGCTCGCGTTGCCCTACAACGACACCATCCGCGACTCGAGCAGGCATTCGAAAAATTCAAACACCAGATTGCCTGCGTCATCGTGGAGCCAGTCGTCGGCAACATGGGATGCGTCCCTCCCGCCCGCGGATACCTCGAAGCGTTGCGAGCCATTACGCAGCGCGATAAGGCGCTGCTGATTTTCGACGAGGTCATGACCGGATTCCGCCTGGCTTTCGGCGGAGCGCAGGAACTCTACGCGCATCCAGCCCGACCTGACGACGATGGGCAAAATCATCGGCGGAGGCTTGCCCGTAGGCGCCTATGGCGGCCCGAGCGAAATCATGGATCTGATAGCTCCGCTCGGCCCCGTGTATCAAGCCGGAACGCTCTCGGGAAATCCGCTGGCGATGGCCGCAGGTTACGCCACGGTGAGTTACTTGCGCGATCACAAAGAGGTTTACGCGAAGCTCGACAAGCTAGCCTCCGAAGTGGTCGCTGGAGTAGCAGCCGCGGCCAAAGATGCGGGCGTGACCATGTGCCACAACCGCGTGGGCTCGATGTTTACCTGGTTCTTCGCCGAGGGGCCGGTCACGGATTGGAGTTTCCGCCGCCAAATCCGACACCGAAGCCTTTGGACGCTTCTTCCGCGCAATGCTCGACAGCGGAATCTACCTGCCGCCTTCGCAATTCGAAGCGGCATTCCTGGGAACGGCGCATACCGAGCATGACGTGCAGCAGACCATCGCGGCGGCGAAGCAGGCGTTCGCCATGGCGGTGACGTAACTATGCGGTTGTTTATGTAATTGGCGATGCTTTAAGTAGCTAGGCGATCTTTCATCGTTTGACATCTGATACATGCGGGAGTAGCTTTTCAGCACTTGGGTGGAGTGGCTGTGATAGCGACAATCGATTCTTGCCGTTCTGTTGCTCCTAACAGGCGTCTTTGGGGGATCCGCAGTACGGCCAGTGGACCTGCCTGAGACCGCATTCGATGAATCTGATGCACCGGTAAACCTGGCTCTTCCTTCGCAACCTACCCTCAGCTTCGTGCGTCCTGTTAGCGACCCAAGCGTGGTTCAAGATTGGGTTGTCAGCAGTTATGTGCTCCGAGCGGCAGCCATGCCAAGGCCGCGTCATCAGCATTCCCTTCAAGAACTCCTCTCTACATTTCTGATCTGAAGGTTTTCCCTCACACTGAATCAGACCGAAGGTCCCGCATTTTTCAATGTTGGGCCCCGTCGTCACGCACATGTGCGTGTTAGTAAATTGCCTGCCGATTGCCGGTGCGCTATGGGCAGTAAACCCTGGCAGGAATAGCCAGAAAAGAGCTCATCGAGCTCGAGAGGACATCTCGTATGAAGACTTTCAAATTAGTGAAGATGTTGACAGCTATCACTCTGCTCGTACTAGGCTGCGCCGCAGGCTTCGCGCAGGGCCGCCCAGCGGCATCGGCCCGAGCTGCGACTGGAGGAACACCTCAGCATTCTGAGCAATCTCCTTCACCCGCGATCCCCTCGGATTGCAACCCGTGCCTGTGGTATTCCGGCGACTCCACTCTCAGCGGTCCCTACACAGACGGGTTATGGAACGCAGCCAGCAGCTATACGGCGCAGGTGTGGGTTCCGATGGTACCGTCATCCGATGGCAACCCCTTACACAAGCACGTGAGTATCAGCAAGGTCACCTTCCTCGAATGGACCCTTCCTTATCCGCCGACCGACTTGAACGGGGGAACGTACGGCTTCCGGACCGATGTCTCCGAGGGTAACGGGGGAACATTGGGCAGACATGGCGTATGCCAATCGCTGACCGCAACTGACACAGGCGTGAATACACACACCTACGAAATATACGCCTACACGTGCACTCCCAAGAAAGCCGTCAAAGTGCCAGTCGGAACGGTTACCTGGGTGAATATTTTGCCCAAATTCGATGCGGGTACCGCCGCCTACCTCGGCGATATCGAAGTCGTGCCGTCGTACAATAATTACGGCTGGGGCAACGTTTTTTACAATTCATTTTTTGATGGTGACGGATACGCCTTTGACAACACGCAGACGAGTAACCGCGACGGCGGTTGCCTCGGCTATGGCTGCGACGCATTCTCGGTCGCGATTTCCGGAACCTACGTCCCGTAAAACGATCAGCCGCCCGATGGATGGGCGGCTTTTCTTTTGCATCACACAATGGGGGAAAGTTTTCCCGCCTGTCTATTCTGGACATCCGCAAGCTCGCGAAGATGCCGACGCAAAAATAACATCGCAACTACCCCAACCGCCGGTCCTGCGGCCAGCGGTAGAAAGCTCCAGCGCCAGCCGATTTGCGCCGCCAGCAAAGGAGTGATGCGAATCGAGACCAGGGTCAAGGCGAAGCCCAGACCCAGTTGGAGTGCCAGCGCAGTCCCGACGTAGCTCAGGTTGCTCAGTTCCGTCGCCATCGCGGAAAATTGCGCGGAGTCTCCGACGACGGTGATCCCCCAGAGAACCGCAACCGGCAGAAACAGCCAGACCGGCCCATTGAAGACGACCCCGATGGTGATGGCGCACAGGCCGGACAAGGTCATCATCAGTCCCGCGGCAAACGGACGACTCGTATGATCGGCCAACAACCCACCCAGCACCGATCCCACCGCGCCCGAAGCGACCACCGCGAAAGTCACCAGCGATGCGGTCTTTGAGTTTAGGCCGAGATGAGGAGATGCGGCAGACACATAGGCCAGGAACCATCCCCACATGGCATAGAGTTCCCACATGTGCCCGAAATAGCCTAGATTGGTGAGGACGAGCGGCCGGTTCCTCAGCACAACACGCAGGTATCGTGGATTGAACACCGCCTTGCTGAACGGAAACGGGCCCTCGGCCGCAAGAAATACCACTAAGGCGCCGCCAGACAGCGTGCAAACGGAGGCTGCCACGACCACAGCTTGCCAATGCACGCGGTTGGTCAGAAAACGGACCAGGTGAGGAAGCGCCGATCCCAGCGTCAACGCGGCAATGACGAACCCGAGTGCGACGCCGCGGCCGCGCACAAACCAGGTGGACATCAGCTTGAGAGCCGGCGGATAGACGCCCGCAAGCGCCACTCCAGTGACGAAACGCGCGGCCAGCAGCCCGGTGGTTGAGGGCGCCCAAAGCAGAGACAGATTTGCCGATGCCGCCACCAGTGCGCTCACTCCCATGAGCTTCCGCAGTGGAACCAGGTCTGGAAGATTGACGAAACTTGAAAGCAGAGCTCCCGTGACGAAGCCGAGCTGAACCGCGTTGGTCAACCAGGAAACCTGCGCGGCCGACAGGTGCCAAAGCGGAATCAGTTCCGGCGTAACCGCCGTCGCGGAGAACCAGGTTGTCATGCACAGCACGACCGCGGTGCAGATTAACCCGAGCATCCGCCAGCGGGCTTGATCGGTTGGATTTCGCACAAACTAACTCTCCGGCGCAAAACTGATACATCCATCCGGCTAACGAAGACTAACGGCTGGCAGCCAGCATCTCTTCCACCGTCACAAATGCATGCCCTTCATCTTTGTATCGCCGGATCAGATTGTCCGTGGCAATGACCGTCTGTGCGCGATCCGCGCCCAAGGCGCGATGTCCGCCATCGTGCAGCAGGATTACGTCGCCGCCGCGCATCTGCCGCGCGACTTTCTTCTCGATCACCGCGGCAGGCGGCGCATTCCAGTCGTATCCCTTCACGTTCCACATCACCGTCTGTAGTCCGAGTTCACGCGCGATCCTGAGCGTTGCCGGCCGTCTTCCTCCAAACGGCGGACGAAACAACTTGGAATGCTCGCCAATTGCATCCCGCAGGGCTTGACGGCAGTCAACCAGCTGAGCGCGCGTCTGGGCCGCAGATTCGAAGATGAGCAGCGGATGCGTGAAGGTGTGATTGCCGATGACGTGTCCCGCCTGCGCCACCGCGCGCGCAATATCGGGGCGCTGCTGCACGTAGCGTCCGATCATAAAGAACGTTGCCCGGGCGTCGTGCTTTGCCAGCACGTCGAGTAATTTCAGCGTGTGCGGATCATTTGGACCGTCGTCGAAGGTCAGGACGATTTGCTTGCTGCCGCGAACTCCGCTGGCAAACGTCCGGCCGAACCACTGTGCTGTTGACGACGCGGATTGGTATCCCGCGACAGAAGCGCGGCGGCCGCGGCAGTCAGTCCGATGAGAGCGGGGAGCATGGACGGATTGTAATGGAGGTTAGAGGTGAGAGGTCAGATTGCAGAGGTTAAAGCCAAAGACCACCACGACGTCGGTTCCAACCTCTGCAATCTGACCTCCGACCTCTGACCTTCTCCGCAATCCACAATTGCATCCGGACCCGAAGCCATATATTCTGCTTCCCAGTTTCTCCTCGACAATCCCATGGCCAAGCTTTTCGAGCTTCCCCGTTACATTGCGGTCGAAGGTCCTATACGGGTGGGGAAAAGCACACTGGCGCGGGTTCTCGGAGAGCGTCTGGCTGCCCAACGCGTTGTCGAACCGGAAGACAATCCATTTCTGAAAGCGTTCTATGAAGGCGAGCCCGGCGCGGCTTTCCAGACCCAGTTGGCGTTCCTGATTCGCCGCTTCGAGCAACTGCGCGCGCTCGATCTCGGGCCGCGGTCAAACAAGACAGTGGTTTCTGACTACATCTTTGAAAAAGACAAGCTCTTTGCCTGCCTCAACCTCAACGATCAGGAACTCGATACCTACAATCGCTATTTCAATTATTTTCGCGAGCAAATTCCGACGCCCGACCTCGTCATCTATTTGCAGGCCACTCCGGAAGTGCTGAAGAAGCGGCTGAAGAAAAAGAACGCGGCCGGGGAAAAAGCCATCAGCGAGGACTACCTGATGGAAGTGGTCAAGGCCTACGAACATTTTTTCTTTCACTACACGCAGTCCGATCTGCTGATCGTGAATACCTCCGAGATCGACTTCGTCGACCGCAACGAAGACTTGCAGGAGTTGCTGAAAAAAGTCTCCGCCCCGATCAAGGGCACGCAATACTTCCTCCCGCTGGGCAGCGAAGAAGCCGCCAGCGCCTGAGAGCAGGTCTCAGGTCTTGGTCAGGTCTCAGGAAATTCAACGACTTACTCGCTTATTTCGCAGTCTGCGGCCAACGACCGACGACTATCGACCAACGCCCCTTTTGCAGCTATAATCCCCTCAGCGTCATCCAAACTACTGAAAGACGACGCGTACAGGCTCTATCCGCCCAGTTTGCGGAGGGGCACTGGAGGACACTGTGAGTCTCACGCCTATCGGCCAACCTCGTTTCGGCGAGCCTCGCCACAAAATCACCACTTCTACTCTCCACGAAAAGAAATTTCACCACGAACCCATTACCTGCCTGACCACCTACGACTACGCCACCGCGCGCCTGGTCGACGAGGCGGGCATTGATATTGCTCTCGTCGGCGACTCGCTGGCCATGACCATGCTCGGCTACGAGAACACGCTCTCGGTCACGGTTGACGAGATGCTGCACCACGTCAAAGCCGTGCGCCGCGGCGTGAAAGACGCGCTGCTCATTGCCGACATGCCTTACGGGTCTTATCAGGCTGACCCCAACGAAGCCGTCCACAATGCGGCGCGCTTTGTGAAAGAAGGCGGCGCCGAGGCGGTCAAGATGGAAGGCGGCGAGAAGCGCGCGGACGTGATCCGGCGCGTGATTGATGCCGAGATTCCTGTCGCCGGACACATCGGGCTCACTCCGCAGTCGGTCAACGTGATGGGCGGCTACAAAGTTCAGGGCAAGACGCTGAACGCCATCGAGCAGCTTATGCGCGATGCGGTCGCGCTTGACCGCGCCGGAGTGGCCTGCATCTACCTGGAAGGCATTCCGCGTGAAGTCGCGGCGATGATTACCGCCGAAGTTGACACGCCCACCATTGGCATCGGCGCTGGGCCGGATTGCGATGGCCAGGTGCTGGTCTTCCACGATCTCGTGAACCTGACGTTCGGACATCCCGCGAAATTCGTCCGCCGCTACGGAGACGCCGCCGCGCTGATCACGCAATCCGTGCTGGCCTTCAAGGCCGACGTGGTTTCGCATCAGTTCCCGAACGATGCTGAGTCTTACCACTTGCCGAAAGAAACGCAGGCCGCACTCGAAACGGTACTCCTCCGCAAGCACGCGCTGCGGCGATAATGGCGGTCGGAGAGAATCCTGTGCGAGAACTGGTGCGACAGATAGCGCCAACCATCGTTGCCGCCATCCTGCTCGCGGCTCTGGTCGCCTGCTCCAAGCCTGCCGAGACGCCAGCCGCGGAAACGCCACGGACAACCGGACTCGAGTCCATTCCCTTAGCCGATCCTACGAAATATCCGCCGTTCAACGATATGAGCGGTTGGAAGAATCCGTACCTGGTAGTTCGCGAGGATGGCATCGGCTTCGTCGATCTTTCCAATCGCGAAGTCCACATTCTGAAGCTCGAAGAAATTCCGGCCCAGCTGGTTTCGCTTCCATCGAGCGCTTGGCCCTACGGTCGCGCGGTGCTGGTCGCCCAGGCTGTGCCTAAGAATCCAACCGACGAGACGAAAGCAACTCTGCGGAAGAACCGCGCCCTGCTGCTGGGAACGTTGAAGGATCTGGACGTTCAATTCCGCGAAGCGCCGTGAGCGGGTAATGCGGTTATCCCGCGGTTTTTGCGTAGGTTGTCTAGCGTTGACCCCCGAGTCATGAAACGTTGCACATGAAAATCTGCGCGACGATCTCCGAAGTTCGCGCCGCCTGCGGCGATGCGCGGGCGAACGGCAAGCGCCTTGGCTTGGTTCCAACGATGGGCGCTCTGCACGAAGGCCACCTGTCGTTGGTGCGCGCGGCGAAAGCGCAGTCCGACGCGGTCACTGTTTCCATCTTTGTGAACCCCACGCAATTCGGACCGACCGAAGATTTGTCCAAGTATCCGCGGCAATTCGAGCGCGACCGGCAGTTGCTGGAAAAAGAAGGAGTCGAGATTCTCTTCGCACCGCCCGTCGAAGAAATCTATCCCCATGGCGAAGTCACCTGGGTGCTGGTCGAAGGGCTGAGGGAAAAACTCGATGGACGCTCCCGCCCCGGCCATTTCCGTGGTGTGACCACAATTGTCGCCAAACTATTTCACATCGTCGAGCCAGAGGCCGCGTTCTTTGGACAGAAAGACGCGGCGCAACTGGCTGTGATCCGGCGCATGGTCAAAGACCTGAATTTTCCAGTCGAAATTGTCGCCTGCCCCATCGTGCGCGAACCGGATGGCTTGGCCATGAGCTCGCGCAATGCCTACCTGAGTCACGAAGAGCGCGGTCGCGCGCTCGTGTTGCAACGGGCATTGCAGGAAGCTCGAAAGCAATTCAGCGCCGGGGAGAGAAGCGCCGCGAAGCTGGTCTCGGCCGGCAAAGAAGTCTTCGCGAGCGAGCCGCAAGTCGCGCTCGATTATTTCGAAATTGTTGATCCGGACACACTCGATCCCGTCGAACAGATCTCGCAAGACACATTGGTCGCGGTTGCCGTCTATGTCGGCGCCACGCGGCTGATCGACAATGTGGTTCTGAAACCGTGAGTCGAGACGCGCAAAGCCCGCCCGCAGCTCAGAACATTTTCAGTTCGTGGGCAATCTTTCGGGTGGTTCTGTATTCCTGGTCATTGGCCACCACAAATTTGTGGGCGCGGAGGACCTTGAGGACGGTATCGTCTTTGCGTTGCTTGAGGGCGAGAAGTGCTCGGACGAATTCTTCTCGTTCGACTTCGGGCACATCTTTGCGAGCCACGTACACGTAATCGACGTAGGGCTTGGACGTATAGAAAATGCGCACTTTTGTGCCGTCCAGTTTTCCGTTACCGATGAGGAAGTTGAAAACCGTTTCGTCGATAGCTCCGGCATCGACCGCTCCATTGGCCACCATTGCCGCGGTCGCGAGATGGCTGCCGGTGTAGTGGATCCTGAGATCGGTTTTAGGATCGATTCCGGCCTCGCTGAGTTCGCGGTACGCCATCAGATGAGCGCTGGTCGAGCCTATATCGCCAAAAGCGAATTGCTTCCCCATCAAGTCGCCTAGCGAATAAATTGACGAGCCGGCGCCAGTGATGAAGACGGTGTGATAGTGCAAGTCGATAGCGCGTTGAACGAGCGGGATGACTCCGTACTTGGCGTGGGCCCGGATATAAACCAGCGCACCCAGGCACGCGAAGTCGTAAGAACCATCGGCCAGGTGGGTAACGGTTTCGCTGTAGGTATCGGGCCCCGCAACATCCACCGGCCGCCCCATAGCCTTCGTGAGATAGGCCCGCAGGGGCGCCCGGTCCTCCGGAGTTGCACCATCTATGACCACGCCGACGGTGATCGACCGGTCGGCGGCGTAAAGCGAAGCGCCAGCCAGAACTGATATTGCCAAAAAGCCGGTGGTCTGAACTCGCAGAAACATCGAGTATCTCTATAAGTAAGTGGAATTCAAGAGTAGTACTTTTGGAGTTGACAGCACCGCGATCGCTCTAACACGAGGCGTAACGACGGTTCCAATCCGAGCTTCGTCCAGCTATGAATACACGATTCCGACGACTCGGCGGTAATAACGAATGGACGTAGGTGCGGGCACCTCTATACGACGATCTACACGTTCTTGCCGGAAACAAACGGATTTCCCGCGATAAAGTAGCGCAACAACTCGTCGGCCGCCTTCACGATCCCGATGCGCGGCGTTACTGTTACCCTGCGGACGCGGTAGCCATCGTCCACGATACCTAAGTCAGACCGCGCGCTCACCAGGCTTTTCCCGTTGTCGCGCTCGCGCGTGACGTCCAGGGCTTCCGACATCCGTCCCGGGCCGGAAGAGATTTTCTTGAGCAAAGAAATCTTCCAGAGTTCGCTGTCCTTCGGCAGTTCGATGCCTCGGGCCTCGGCCATCTGCTTGATCCCCTCCACCGGCTCGAACGCCCGGAACAGTACTCCTCCAGCCACGCCATCAGGCAGGCAGGAAACATTCAGGCAGTAGTGATTGCCATAGATGAAGTACACATAGGCGTAACCGGGAGGACCGAAGAGAACGGCATTCCGCGCCGTCCGGCCGGCAGCCGAGTGCGCCGCGGCATCGCCCGTGCCAAGATAAGCTTCGGTTTCTACGATTCGTCCTGCCAGAATTCCACGACGCGTTTTCCGGATCAGCAGTTTTCCCAGCAACGCGCGGGCAACACGCCGCGGATCGCGATTATAGAAATCGGCTGTCAGCAAAGTAACGCGGCCGAGCGAACTCATGTCCAATTCACCAGATTTTATGAAAGGTGCTGCTAGAGGTATCGGCTCGCGTGGCTCATGCTGCGCTCTTCAAATAGGCCAGCACTTCTTCCGCGTGGCCTTCCGCCTTCACGTTGTTGAAGATTGCTTGATCTTGCCGTCGGGGCCAATCACGAACGTCGTCCGCGCGATGCCTTTTACTTTCTTGCCGTACATATTTTTCTCTTTGACCACGCCGAACAGGTCCGCGATTTTCTTCTCCGGATCGGCCAGCAGCGGGAACGGCAAACTGAACTTTTCCTGAAATTTCTTCTGCGAAGCCGCTGTGTCTTTCGAAATTCCGAGCAGCACCACGCCGGTCTTCTTGATCGCCGAATAGCTGTCGCGAAAGCCGCACGCTTCCTTGGTGCACCCCGGCGTATCGGCCTTGGGATAGAAATAGAGCACTACGGTCTTGCCGCGAAAGTCTTTTAAGGCAACCTCTTTGCCGTTCTCGTCCGTCGTACTGAAGTCTGGGGATTTATCATTGACTTCCATCGGAATTTCCTCCTCATCGGCTCCTGCTCCGTTGTCGCAGGGCACATCGCATGTTATATCGCAACGGGATGTTCGCCGTCATTTTCGCGACTGCTGATCGGGTTCGCCAGTTCGTTGTTGACAGCCCAGGAGACGGCGACGCAGTACGGCCACAAGCCGGCGTCCGACAAGGGACCGCGCGCTCTCGCACTGGTCCAGCTTTCACCCACCGGCAAGAAAGCCCGCCTCATTCCGATTGCCATCATGATGGACGGAAAATTTTATGATGCTGGTTCGTATAAAGCTGCGCCCGTTCCCATGGCCCTCGATTTCGGCGTCGTCTACGAGGCCTTTCGCACCGGTGTGTCGCAAGGCGTCTTCACGATAACGCAGCCGGGACAACTCAACCACGTCTGGATCGCTGAAGGCACGTGGCTTCCCGCAGGAGCGATTGACCCGAATAAACACAAGAAGTACGCGACGCCGATAATCGCGGACGATGACAAAGACGGGCCACCCGTGCTTCACCGCCGCGTCGAGAAGGCTGACTCCGACAGCGGTTCCGACAAAGACAAAAAGGACCAACCGAAGCCCGCGACCCCTTCGGCATCACCGGCGCCCGCACCCACCGGCGGCGCCCCGACGTCGCCCAGCACTTCAACTCCGCCCGAAACTGCGAAACCGTCGCCACCAGAGCCCGCGAAGGCGTCCGCGCCAGCTTCCGACGAGCAAATTGCGGATCCGAATCGTCCGAGGCTGCGCCGGGGAAAGCCGGATGCCGCCGAGCACAGCGAGCCCTTTACTACGTTCGATACCTTGGACGCGACGCCGAGCCGCGGCCATCGTCGGCGGAGTCAAGGCCGGAATCGCAGCAGCAAGCGCTTCCGCCGCGTCTGCGCCAAGAATCGTCACGATTCCGGCAATTTCCGACGCGAGCGGCCCCGATCCGCGCCCCTACACCTACGAGATGAAGCCGGAGGAAGAAGCCGGCTATCGCAGCAAGATGCTCGATCTGGCGACACAATTGAGTGCGCAGGCCGGCAGCTACGACAAAAGAGGCCGCGCCCAAGAAATCATCCTCTGGCAAATCCGGGCGCAAATCCTCCGGCAAACCGCCCCAGGCCGGCATTTGACGACGTGAGCTTGCACATCTTCGATCTTTCCAGTTCGAACGAGCCCGTGCTGGTGCTCTCGGCAAAAACTCACCCGGCCGCTGTCCGAGCGCTGCCGACCGGAAACGTCGAAGAACCAAAGGAGATCACGCTGATCGCGCGCACCAATCTCGAAGGCGAGTTGGTGAAACTCTTTTTTTCGCAGACGGATTCACGGCATCTCGACGTTGCTCCCCGCATGGAACTGATTGACGCGGTCGACGCCGACGGCGATGGCCGCGGCGAATTGCTGTTCCGGCGCACCTTCGACGACGGCAGCACCGGCTATTCCATCTATCGCGTCACCGCCGACGGGTTGTGGACGCTGTTTGAGGGCACGCCGTAAGGGCAAGGTGTCAGGTCTCAGGTGTCAGGGTCCAGGCCTGCGGCGTAGAGCTCCTGGGCCTAGATTACCTGACATCGAATAGAACTTTCCAACTGTCGCTGTGGCACAGCGCTGATCCCTGAAAATATTTGTTAAACCGCTGGCGGCTGGACGCCAGGAATTTCCACTTGCCAGACGGTACCAATCTGGTTACTATGCACGCATCTTTTTTTTGGACTTGAGTTACTCACGTATCTATGAATATCGGCGAGACCATCCGCAATTTCCGGCTGCAGCGCAGCATGTCGCAGGGCGACATCGAAAAGCGCACCGGCCTGTTGCGCTGCTACCTGTCGCGGGTTGAGAACGGCCATACCATCCCGTCGCTGGACACGCTGGCGAAAATTGCCGGGGCCATGGATTTGGCCTTGTCGCAATTCTTTGCCGAAGGCAACAGCCACGGCCACAAAAGGGTTGCCGCAGCTCTCCGACGACGAAGTCCGCTTCCTGAGCCAGATGCGCCGCTATTCGGCGAACCTGAACGACAGCGACCGGAAGCTGGTGCTGGCGATGGTGAAGAAGATGGCGGCGAGCACGAAGTAAGTCAGCTCTCAGTTCAGCTCTCAGCAAGTTCAGTCCGACTTCGGCTACTGTTCGAATCGCTGCGCCCTGCAGGCTGCACGATGCTGACGGCTGAGAGCTGAGAGCTGCCTTTAGGTACTTTCGTACTATCCCTCCCGTGTCCACCGGGAACCTCGCCAAGCCCACGCTTCGAACGCTAAGCTGTGGGCTGGGGAATCCTTGTGACCATTGATGAAGAACTGAATCTGCTCGAGTCAGCAACTGCGCCGGCTGAAGATCGAGTACGAGATTTTCTTCAATAATCCGGCCAAACGGCCTCCCACCGACATTGAATGGAAGGTTCTCTCGCTGATTCGCAAATTCAGCGATAGCGCGCGGTTGAGTTTTTCGCATCGCTTCAAGTACAACGAGATGGCGCAGCGCTATGCCATTCAAAGCGACCTGTGGCGCAAGAAAATGCGGATTCGCGAAGAGGGCTATCGCCGGCCGCAGGATGCGATTCTTTCGGTGCAGGGCGTGCGCGTCCAGCGAAGAGCACGAGGCGAAGCATCATCCGGTCTATGGCCTTGCCGTCATCGCCGCAGACCGCGGGCGCGGAGACGCGCGGAGCGGCGGAGGCGACCAGCCTTTCTCGGTGCAGTGCTCGGGCGCAGCCGACGAGCGAAAGAAGGTCGAATCGCTCTACAAGGCGCTGACCGAAGCCAAGCAAAAGTCGGGAGAGAAAGTCTCCGGCAACCTTGATTCCTTCGCCGCCTTCGT
The DNA here is from genome assembly GCA_963826845.1 of uncultured Acidobacteriaceae bacterium. Lineage (GTDB taxonomy): Bacteria > Acidobacteriota > Terriglobia > Terriglobales > Acidobacteriaceae > Acidiflorens. The sequence continues at coordinate 316,968 of CAWGYS010000004.1, read as the reverse complement.
CAAGAAAAAGACCAGCGAGATTCGCAAGCAGCACGGCTGCGATACGGTGGAGTACTCGGTCGAATGCAGGGCGGACAGGTGAAGCTTAAGGCAAGGCAAAAGCTAGCCGCAGTTCTCAGCGCTCAACTCCGTGATCGCAATTCTGTCTGTGGCCAGCATTGTCGCTTCTCGAGGAAAGCCTAGCTGCGGTTCCGAACTGCGCTCGGGACACTGTTCCTCCAAGCTGCTAAAATCTCTCTTCTTCATCTTCCGATTCGAGGGTTCTCATGCCTAAAATCCAGCGCGCCATTCTTAGTGTTACCGATAAATCTGGACTGGTGATTTTGCCCGCAAGCTTGCCGCCTTAGGCGTGGAACTGGTTTCTACCGGAGGCACGGCCAAGCTGCTGCGCGATTCCGGCATCGCCGTGAAGAGATATTTCCGAGCTCACCGGCTTCCCTGAAATGCTGGATGGGCGCGTCAAGACGCTGCATCCCAAAGTGCATGGAGGCATCCTGCATCGCCGCGACGACAGCAGCCATCGCGCGGCGGTCGCCGAGCATGGCATTCCGGCCATCGACATGGTCGTCGTCAACCTGTACGCCTTCGAGAAGACCGCGGCCAAGCCGGGCGTGCACTTCGAAGAGCTGATTGAAAACATCGATATCGGCGGCCCGTCGATGATCCGCTCGGCGGCGAAGAATTTTCAGGATGTCGCGGTCGTGACTTCGCCCGCCGATTACGACGCAATCGCCGAGGAGATGGCGCGTTCGGGCGGCGCTCTGTCGAAGGAAACGAAGTGGCGGCTGGCGCAGAAGGCGTTTGCCACGACCGCGGCCTATGATTCCGCCATCGCTTCGACGCTCGAGCGCGTGGGCGGCGACTTCGACATTGCAGGCGCGGCGCACGGCTTTCCCCGCAAATCTGCGCCTGTCGTTTCAAAAAGTGATGGACCTGCGCTACGGAGAGAATCCGCATCAGAAGGCCGCGATGTATGCCGACGGCTCGGGCGCGGGCGTGGCGCACGCACGCCAGGTGCAGGGCAAAGAGCTTTCCTATAACAACATCGTCGATCTGCAAGCCGCGTGGGATCTGGCGCAGGAGTTTGACGAGCCCGTCTGCGCCATTATCAAACACACTAACCCCTGCGGAACCGCGACCGGCAAAACGCTAGCCGAGGCTTACGTGCGGGCGCTGGAATGCGATCCGGTTTCGGCGTTTGGCGGAGTGATCGGAGTGAACCGCACCGTGGACGCGGCCGCAGCTAGCGAAATGGCCAAGCTTTTCTTAGAAGTCATCGCCGCACCCGCATTCGACGAAGGCGCGAAAGCGGTGTTTGCCGCGAAAAAGAATCTGCGGCTGGTCGAAGTTCCTGCCGGACAGCAAAACTGGGTCTCTGAAAAATATTTCCGGAGGCATGCTCGTCCAGGATGCCGATCTTCACAAGCTGGCCGAAGCCGATTTGAAAGTTGTTACCAAGCGACCGCCGACGCCGGAAGAAAAACGAGCTCTGCTGTTTGCGTGGAAGGTCTGCAAGCACGTGAAGTCGAACGCCATCCTCTATGCCCGCGATGGGCAAACCGTGGGCGTCGGCGCCGGACAGATGAGCCGCGTCGATTCCTGCAAGCTCGGCGCGATGAAGGCGCAGTTGCCGCTGAAAGGCACGGTGGCCGCCTCCGATGCCTTTTTTCCTTTTCCGGATGGCGTCGAGGAAATCGCCAAAGCCGGCGCTACCGCCATCATTCAGCCCGGAGGTTCGGTGCGCGACCAGGAGGTCATCGAAGCCGCGGACCGTCTTGGCTTGGCCATGATATTCACCGGGGTGCGGCATTTCAGGCATTAGTCGTTAGCAGCAAGCCCCACACGTAGTTAGTCTTTACTTTTTTTGACAATAGCCTCCAAAGCCCCTGTACCTCCGGCTTCAGCCCGATCCTGCGCTTTCTCTCCGCCGAATCGCCCGTCGAGGGTAGAATAAGGAAATACCAAATGGCCGCGAACTGGCATCCAATGGAAGATGTGAGCTGCAATTTTGCAGGTTGCAGGATCTTTTCATGAAAAAACAGCTGTGGATTATTAGTGTTGTTCTTGCAGGATTCTTTTTACTCGCCCAGAGTTTACTGGCCCAAAACCAGCCCGACCACTGCCGCGGATTCTCCGGCCGCCGCCGCCGCTCAGCCCGCCACCAAGGGCAAGACTCCCGACCGCGCCGCCGCCTACTACCACTTCGCCCTCGCGCACATGTACGAGGAACAAGTGGCCACGTACGGCCGCAGCGAACTGGCCAATAAAGCCATTGAGGAATACCGCGCCGCCATTGATGCCGACCCGACCTCCGCGTACCTGACCTCCGGACTCGCCGAGCTCTATGCCAAGACCGGCCGCATTCGAGACGCCGTGGTCGAGGCGCAGGACATCATCAAGCGCAATCCCAACAATCTTGAAGCCCGCCGCCTGCTCGGAAGGATCTATCTGCGCTCGCTCGGCGACATGCAGGCCGGCAGCGGCTCAGAGAGCATTCTGAAACTGGCGATCGAGCAATATGAACAGATCGTCCGCCTGCAACCCGACAGCATGGACGATCACCTGCTTCTCGGACGCCTGTATCGCCTGAATAACGACTTGCAAAAAGCAGAGACCGAATTCAAGACCGCCGTGAAGCTGCAGCCGGATTCCGAAGAAGCGGTCACCACTCTCGCCTATCTCTACAACGAACTCGGCGACACGGCACGCGCCGCGCAAGTGCTCAGCTCGGTGCCGAACACTGAACGTTCAGCCAAACTTTATTCCGCGCTCGGTTACACCTACGAGCAACAGAAGCAATACAAGGAAGCCATCGAATCCTATCGGCACGCCATTGAACTGGACCGCGACAACCTGGACGCGATTCGCGGGCTGGCCCAGAATCTGCTGAACGATGGCCAGACCGATGCCGCTCTCGAACAATACAAAGTGATCGCGGATGCGAATCCGGAAGATGCGCAGACCTACGTTCGCATCGCGGAAATCTACCGCAAGCAGGGCAAGTTCGATCTCGCGCTCGAGAATCTGAAAAAGGCCGAGGCCATGGTGCAGGACTCGGTCGAGGTTCCCTACAACATCGCCGCCATCTACCAGGCGCAGGGACGTTACGACGAAGCCATTCCGATCATGGTCGACCTGCTGAAGAAATCGGAGAAGCCTGACGGCAAGTATTCGAACGGCGAGAAAAGCAATCGGGCCGTGTTTCTGGAGAGGCTGGGCACAATCTACCGCGACCAGGGAAACAATCAGGCCGCCATTGAGACCTTCCGCAAGATCGTTGCCCTCGGCGGCGATGACAACGTGGAGCGCGGCTATCAGCAGATTATCGACACCTGGCGTGAAGCCAAGGAGTGGCAGAAGGCCACCGACGCCGCGAAGGAGGCGGTCAAGAAGCTGCCCACCAGCCGCGATTTGAAAATGGTGCTGGCCGCGCAGCAGGCCGATATGGGCGATGCCGACAAGGCGCTCAAAGACGTTCACGCCATGCTGAAAGACGACGCCAGCCCCGACGCCAAGTCCGACAATCGTCAGGTTTACATCACTCTGGCGCAGATGAACACGCGGCTGCGCCGCTTCAGCGATGCCGAGCAGGCCCTCGACAAGGCGGAGGCGCTGTCCACCAAGGACGAAGACAAAGAGTACGTCTGGTTTCTCCGCGGCTCGACATTTGAGCGGGAGAAACGCTATACCGACGCCGAAGAACAGTTCAAGAAGGTTCTAGCCAGCGATCCCGAGCACGCCTCGGCGTTGAATTATCTGGGCTACATGCTGGCCGACCAGAACATGAAGCTCGAAGAGGCGCTCGGCTACATCAAGCGCGCCGTGGATCTCGATCCCGCCAACGGCGCCTATCTCGATTCCCTGGGCTGGGCTTACTTCCGGCTGGGAAAATATGAATTGGCGGAAGACAATCTGCTGAAGGCTTCACAGAAAATCAATACCGATCCCACCGTCCACGATCACCTCGGCGATCTGTACCAGAAAACCGGACGCCTGAAACTCGCCGCCACCAACTGGGAGCGCGCACTCACCGAGTGGAACCGTACCATCGCCGCCGAAGTCGATCCGGCCGATCCAGTGCGGGTTCAGAAGAAGCTTGACTCCGCAAAGATGAAACTGGCCAAGGAAGAGGGCGCGAAGTAGTATCCGGAATTTTCACCGCCAAGACGCCGAGATCGCCGAGAGAATTCTTGGTGGCTTTTCCGATGTACATGCGGATGGAATAGAAAAGAGCTTTCCTCGGCGACCTCTGCGTCTCGGCGGTGAACCAGCCGAACCGCCACAAAAGCCCGGAACCGACGGCGATAAACACTGCTAAACTTTGTTCATGCTCGCCGACTATGCGGTGCGCGTAGAAAATTCCCGCGGACGCCGCCATCCCGAGCCCCAGCACGCTTACCGCAACGACTTTCAGCGCGACCGCGATCGCGTCGTCCATGCCCGCGCCTTTCGACGGCTGGAAGCGAAGACCCAGGTTTTTACCCGCCGTTACTCCGACCACTTCCGCAACCGGCTGACACACACCATCGAGGTGGCGCAGATTTCCCGCACCATCGCCGCGCAACTTGGACTGAACTCCGATCTGGTGGAGGCGCTCGCCCTGGTGCACGATCTCGGGCATCCTCCCTTCGGCCACTCTGGAGAAAAAGCGCTCGACACCGCCATGCGCCAGCACGGCCTTTCGTTCGATCACAATCTGCACGCGCTGCGTATTGTCGAAGACTTCGAACTGCGCTACGCGGCCTTCCGCGGATTGAATCTGACTTTCGAAGTCCGCGAGGGCATCATCAAGCACTCGCATGATTACGACGCCAACGCCCATCCCGAACTCGCCGAGTATCTGCTCGATCGGCGACCGCCGCTCGAAGCGCAGCTTATCGACCTGACCGACGAGATTGCCTACAGCACCGCCGATTTAGACGACGGCTATGAAGCCCGCTTGCTCACCATCGAGCAAATTGCAGACAGCGTCGACCTTTTCAACCGCCATTATCGGGAGGCGAAGAGCCGCTATCCGAATGCTGCCGAGAAGCTGGTCTTTAACGAGGCGGTAAAAGCAATCTTCGGCAGCTTTGTCGGAGACCTGATTACAAACACGGCGCAACGTGTGAAAACGGCCGGCGTGCATTCGCTGGAAGATATCCGCCGCCACAGCGAGCGGTTGGCCGCGTTCAGCCCCACTGTCGAAGCCGAGCGCCGGCAACTGAAAGAATTTCTCTACGAGAACCTTTACTACAGCCCGGCGCTGGCTGGCGAGAAAGAAGACGCAGAGCGCATAACCGCGGAACTCTTCGCCCATTGGATGGAGGAACCCGATGACCTGCCGCGCAACTATCGCGAAAAAGCTGTTCATGAGTCGCTGCCCCGCGTCATCTGCGATTACATCGCTGGGATGACCGACCCGTTCATCTATCTGCAGTACGAAAAGTATTGCGGAAGATTGGAACAGCCAAATTACTTCCCGTACGTGATCCGATAAATCACGCCCCCCGCATCGTCGCTCAGGTACATTGCCCCGTCACCACCAAATGCAATCCCCACCGGACGCCCCATCCACCGCCCTTTCTTCGTTTCGCCCGGCGCCAGCCACCCCGTAATGAAATCTTGCGCACCGCCCACGGGCCGGCCTTTATCATCAAGTTTCACGCGGACAATCTTGTATCCGGTCGGAACGCTGCGATTCCACGATCCATGAAACGCGACGAAAATGTTGTTCTGGTACTCGACCGGAAACTCCGACCCTTCATAAAATGCGAGTCCGAGCGGAGCCGAGTGCGCCTGCATCTGGACCTTGGGCTCAAGGACACTTTGGCAGCGATTATCGCCGGGCTTCGTGTAGTTTGAATCAGGCACGCGATCGCCGTAGCAGTACGGCCAGCCCCCATCGCCGCCATCTTTCCCAAGATCGTAAATCGTCTCCGGAGGCAGATCGTCGCCCAGCCAGTCACGTCCGTTGACCGTTACCCAGACCGTGTCAGTCTTTGGATTCACCGCCAGGCCCACCGCGTTGCGCAACCCTTTCACAAAGATTCTCTGGCCGCTGCCATCGGGATTGAATTCCATCACCGTCGCTCGCCGCGGATCTTTTTCGATGCACACGTTGCAACTCGATCCGGCTGCGACATACATCTTGCCGTCGTGAAACAAGAGGCTGCGCGTTGAGTGCCCGCCGCCTTTTGGCAGATCAGTGAGCAATTTCGGATTAGTCGCCTGCAGGTGGGCCTCGTCCCAGTCATAACGGCGAAGCTTGTCATTCTCGGCGACGTACAACTTGCCGTCGTAGAACGCGAGACCGTGGGGCTCATTCAGTCCATTCAGAACCGCGACCGTCCGTGCGGCCTTGCCAGCGTGCTTTGGATCCGGCAGCGCGACCACCTTGCCCTCACCCGATTCGCTGACCAGCAGAACTCCGCCCGGTGTGAAGATCATCATGCGCGGGCCCTCCAGGTCTCCGGCGAAGACGGCGATGTGGAATCCCGGCGGGGCGTTCAGTTGTGCCAGATCGAAACGAGTCTTCTCAGCGCGAGCAAAAAGGGTCTGAGCCAGGAATGCCAGCAGAAAGGGAAGCAGAGTCAGCGGCGGTCGTGTTGTGCTCAATCGGCGCATACTTAAACTTCGACGCTTCCAGTTTGATGCTTCGCGGAAGAATACTTGCGCGCAGTTTTTATATCTGCTCCTGCCAAAATTACCGCCAGGCCCTATGCACTGCCGGGGAACGGTAAGGTACAATATCTATGAAAAGAAAGCACTTGTATTGCGCTCTCGGCACCCGCGCATTTGGCACGCAAACTGTTTATATAAATGCAGGCCCATGCTTGACTGCTCTCTTCAGGGCACGTTTTTTGAGGCAACCATTGCGTCGGCTCTTGCCTCCGAAGGCTATGCAAGTTTTGGATTACAGCGACGTAATCAATAAAGAAATCGCGCCGAAGGCGCCGGAGTGGCTCCCCCATTCCACCACTTGGAGGAAGTTTAATATGAAAAACCGCACCCTATTCGCAGTCCTGCTCACCGTAATTCTGGCGATGCCAGTCTTCGCGCAGCAGACCTCGACGACCCCGACCCAGCCTGCAACGACTCAGGCCACAGCAACTCAGCCCGCAGCCACCGACAGCGCCACCGGCAAAGCGCCTCTGCAACCGGAGACCCGCGAAGGCTTCTGGGGCCGCATGAACCCGTTCGCCCGCAAGAAATATGTGGCGCGGCAGACCGACCCGATCCGCGACCGCATCAACGAACTCGATGAACTGACGGCCTCGAACACCAAGGCGATCAAGGATACCGATGCGCGCGCGCAGGCGGGAATCCAGCTCGCTTCAGCCAAGGCCAATGAAGCCGATCAGCACGCCGTCGATGCCGGCAACAAGGCGCAGGCCGCGCAGCAGACCGCGCAGCAGGCGAATACCCGTCTGACGACGGTCGAGCAGGTAGTCACCAACATTGATCAGTACCAGCCCACGACTCAAACTGAAATCCTTTTCAAGCCGGGACAGACGGTGCTGAGCCAGAATGCCAAAACCGCGCTCGATGAAATGGCAACTCCGCTGAAGAATCAGCGTGGCTACGTCGTCGAAGTTCAGGGCTTCGCGTCAGGTCATGGACAGGTGGCAATCTCAACTTCGCAGAAGATGGCGGAGTCGGTGGTGCGCTATCTGGCTCTGAACCACGACATTCCGATTTACCGGATTTACCTCGTCGGCATGGGAAACGCTCCGGCTCCGGCATCGACCTCAGCGGGTGAAACCAAGCCCAAGCGCATCACCGGCGGCCGCGTTGAAATCAGCCTCCTGAAGAATAATCTGGAGCAGCTGGCTTCGACCGACACCACGGCGCCTCAGAATCAGCCGCAGCAGAAGTAGAACTACCTCCCCTGGAAGGCCTCCCGTGAAAGCGGGAGGCTTTTTTATTTCTAGGAAATTGTTTACCCTCGCGGGCCGGCTAAGTTCGGGGCGTGACGAATGCCTTCGTGATCGCAGCGACCGAGGGCGTCCCTGCTTGCCGCATGGTGGTCTCCAGCTCCCGTCGCATGATCGCGAGCACCGCTTCGACTCCTGGCTGCCCGAACGCTGCTAACCCCCATGCGTATGGCCGTCCGATGCCGACCGCGGTTGCACCCAGCGCCAAAGCCTTGAAAACGTCCGTGCCCCGCCGGATGCCACCGTCGATCAGGACCGGGATTTTTCCTTGCACCGCATAGACCACCTCCGGCAGGCACTCGATGGTCGAGCGGAGAGATTCCTCGGCTCGCCCGCCGTGGTTCGAAACCACAATTCCATCAGCTCCGTGCTCGACCGCCAGCTGCGCATCCTCATGCGTCACAATGCCCTTGAGAATGAGTTTCATCTTTGTGGTGTCTTTCAGGCGCTTCACGAAATCCCATGTCAGGCTCGAATCGTGCAGAGCGGTGACTCGGGTGACATCAAGTCCATCAAACATTGGACTCTGGCGCAGATACCCGGCGAATCCCTTTTCATGACAAACCGAACAGTCGCGATTGTCGGCGCGCCGGCCACGGGCGAGTGTCTCGCGGTTGGAGTTTTCCTGAAGGTCAACGGTGAAGACCAATACCGGGCACCCCGCCGCTTCTGCCCTCTTGACAATCGCGCGCGTTACATTCCAATCGTTCGTTGGATAAAGCTGCTGCCACACCGGCTCTCCTCGCGCCGCCGTCACTTCTTCCACCGATGAGCTGGCGACGGTCGAGAGGATTTGAAGATCGTGTTTGCTTCGTGCCGCCTTTGCCACTGCCACCTCGCCCTCAGGATGAAAGGCTTTCAGCGCGCTCACCGGGCAGAGAAAGATGGGCGTTTTCCATTTTGTTCCGAAAAGCTGCACCGAAGTGTTCAGTTCCGCGACGTTGACCAACCGCCGTTCCCGAATTTCGAGATGGCTGTAAGCTTCATGGTTGATCCCCACCGTCGCGTCGTCATCCACTCCGGTGGCCAGGTACGCGAAATGCGCAGGCGGGAGCACCTTGCGCGCCACCGCTTCAAACTCCATCACATCCAGAGCCTGTTCCGCGCTCGTTATAAGTTCGGCGGCGGGTGCGGGAGTTTCCGTCGCCAGTATTTCCCCGCCGCGCGACCCCGATCTAAGGAAATTCCAACCGTGGGATTTCAGCAACGCAGGACTCGCCAGCACCGGACTGAGCGCGAGATACCGCAGAAACTTCCTCCGGCTGTCCGACACGCGCGAGGTCAAGTCCATATTCCTCTTGATGAGCATACGGCGAGATCCGGTCAGCCTTCGCCGTTCCGGGTGAGGCGTGAATTCTGTACTATCGGCAACGCTTGCGTCAAGCCAGCATCGTGCTATGCTTTCACCGCGTCATGGAAACTCTGTTCTACTTCCGCACCTCGTCGCCCGCCGGGCCGCTCTTTCTAGCGGCTTCCACGAAAGGCTTGGTGCGCCTGGAATTTGAAGCGCGCAAGCAGAACTTGAATCCCAAGACAACGCAGCTCAAGGAATCGCGGAAGGCGCTCGCGCCCTACCTTGACCAGCTCAACGAATATTTCGCGGGCGCGCGTCGCGAGTTCTCCTTCCCGCTCGACCTTCGCGGAACCGCATTCCAGCTCGCGTGCTGGAATACGCTGCTCAAAATTCCATACGGCGAGACCCGCAGCTACCGCGACATCGCCGAAGCCATTGGCCACCCCCACGCCTACCGCGCCGTCGGCATGGCGAACAACCGGAACCCGGTCGCCATCGTCGTTCCCTGCCACCGCGTGATCGCGTCGAGCGGCTCCCTGTGCGGGTACGGCGGTGGGCTCGACCTCAAACGTAAATTGCTCGACCTGGAGCAGTCGTGCGCTGTCCATCCTTGTCTTCCGCTGGGGATCGGCGCATAACATTTCTGAAGACCTCCCACCGTGAACGCCCCCAGTTCATCCGCGCGCTCCATCGTCCGCAAAGCGAGTTTTTTCTATTTCGTTTTCGTGATGTTTTCCTACACCACGGGAGGCCCTTTCGGACTCGAGGCCATGGTCTCTACCAGCGGCCCGGGCATGAGCCTGCTGTTTTGCCTGTTCATCCCGTTTTTCTTGTCCGTCCCGGTGTCACTCGTGACCGCCGAACTCACCACTGCCATGCCCGTCGAAGGCGGCTTCTATCGCTGGACTCGCGCCGCCTTCGGAGACTTCTGGGGATTTCTCGCCGGGTGGTGGAACTGGTCCGCCTCATTCCTGCTCGGCGGTTCTTACGCCGTGCTCTTCACTGACTACCTGACTTTCTATTTTCCTGGCATCCTCGGATGGAAGCATTGGCTGGTTTCTTTCGCACTGATCGCCATCATCGCCTGGGTCAACATTCTCGGCATTCAGATGGTCGGCAAAGCGGCCACCATTTTCGAAATATTTATCTTCATTCCTGTGGTCGCAATGACCGTGCTTGGCCTGGCTAAGTGGCATCACAATCCATTTGTGCCGCTGGTGCCGCCGAATCAGCCATTTTCCAAAGTATTCGGAGTCGGCCTCGCCCTGGTAGTTTGGGGCTACTCCGGCTATGAACAACTCTCGACCGTAGCCGAGGATGTCGAGAACCCGCAGCGCAGCTATCCGCGAGCGCTCGCCCTGGTCATTCCACTTTCCATGGCGACGTATTTCTTGCCGGTGTTAGCGAGCCTGGCCGCGCTCGGCAACTGGCAACAATGGAAGGTCGGATACTTCTCCTCCACCGCCCTACTCATCGGAGGCCCCTGGCTCGGCAACCTGATGACCGTCGCCGCCATGATCGCCAACGTCGCGTTGTTCAACAGCACCGTGCTGACGGCATCTCCCATGCCCTTCGCACTCGCCGAAGACGGATATCTGCCGAAGATCCTCACTCGCCGTCATCTGCGCTACGGCACGCCCTGGATAGCAATCCTGATCTCATCGGCCATCTACGCCTCGCTGGCCCTGAACTCACTGGGCGAATTGATCAGCATCTATGTCTGGCTGCGCGCCGCCACCACGGTGCTGACCGTGTTATCGGCATGGGGAATGCGTCGCAAACATCCCGATCTGCCGCGAGCCTTCCGCATTCCCGCCGGCAATCTCGGACTGGTGTACGTGATTGCCATGCCACTGGTGATGACCTACGTCGTTTTGCGTTACAGTGATCCCGTCGCCATGCGCTGGGGACCGTGGGCGCTGGCCGCCGGTCCGGTGGTTTATTTTGTGGTGAAATGGTTTGCGAGGCGCGCCGCACAAAAGACGCGTTAGATTCGAGCGAGGATCATGTGTCCTTTACCATCGGCGAACTAAGCCTTAAGATTCGCGACCGCTCCATTTCTCCCGTAGAGCTTACCCACGATTGCCTCAATCGCATTGAACAACTCAACCCGATACTCAACGCCTTCATCACAGTGACGGCCGAATCCGCTCTTGAGCGGGCCCGCCTCGCCGAACGGGAAATTTATCGCGGGCACTATCTCGGCCCTCTTCACGGCATTCCCATCGGCCTCAAAGACATCATTGATGTCGCTGGAGTCCCGACCACCGCCGCCAGCGCGCAGTTCAGCACGCCGCCCAGCACAACGCCCGGCGCTCAGCAAAGAGATCGCGTTCCCACCGAAGACGCCCAAGTCGTCCGCCGCCTGCGCGCCGGAGGCGCAATCTTTCTAGGCAAGCAGAACCTCCACGAGTTTGCCTACGGCGCCAGCTCGATCATCAGTTTCTTCGGCGCGGTTCACAATCCGTGGGATACCGCCCGCGTAGCCGGTGGATCTTCGGGAGGTTCGGCCGCCAGCGTGGCCGCTGACTTGGGATTCGCCTCCGTCGGCACCGACACCGCCGGCTCCATCCGCCTGCCCGCTGCCTACTGCGGTGTCGTCGGACTCAAGCCCACCTACGGTCGCATCAGCACTCGCGGAGTCGTGCCCTTGTCATCGTCCTACGATCATGTTGGACCGATCACCAACACTGTCTACGACGCGGCCTTGATGGCTCAGGTGCTCTCCGACTACGACTCACCAAATCCCTCCGCCGACAAGCCGGTGCCCAGTCTGATTTCCGCGTTCGACGAACTACCAACCAATCTGCGCGTCGGCGTGCCGCGGCCGTATTTCTTCGACGACCTTCATCCCGAGATCGCCGACGCGACCGAAAAAGCAATCGGCATTTTTCGGCAACTCGAGGCCGAGATTCGCGACATCAAACTCGAAGTTTCGACCGACCGCACGCTGGCGAGCGCCGAAGCTTACGCCTATCACAAGCCCTTCGTAGAGCGCTCACCGGAGCTCTATCAGCCCGCAACACTGGCACGCATCCAGTCCGGAGCCAACATCTCCGCGCACGACGCTCTGCGAGCCGGCCGCGACCTTCAGGCGAGCCGTCAGGCCATCCTGGAAACATTCAATGAAGTGGACGTGCTGCTGACTCCCACGGTTCCAATTCCGGCCCCGCTGATCGCCGATCTTCAAAAGCATCCCGAGAATCTGCGCGCGCAAGAATTGCTAATGCTCCGGAACACGCGCCCCTTCAACGTCTGGGGAATCCCGACGATTTCCGTTCCCTGCGGATTCACAAAAGACGGCCTACCGATAGGACTGCAACTAGCCGCCGCTCCCTGGCGGGGAGTCGTGTTGCTGCAGGCTGCACAGGCCTATGAGCAGGCGACGGGATGGCACAAGAAGCGGCCCGATCTTGCACGGATCACGTAAGCCTCTGGCACGCCTTAAGCAAACCAAACAATTGTGGCGTGAGCAATATCACCGCATTAAAACCCAAGCCCTGTCACCCTGAGCGGAGTCGAAGGGCCCCTACTCCATCCCATGCCCAAAGAGCGAAGGACGTATTGCGCGTACATCATGGGCAGCTTGTCAGGAACTCTCTACATCGGCATAACAGGCAACCTGCACCAACGTGTTTTTCAGCATAAATTCCACCGCATCGAAGGATTCACGGACAAACATCAAGTCGAGCGTCTCTTGTATTGGGAGTCGTTCGACGATGTCCATCGGGCAATCGCGAGAGAGAAACAACTCAAGGGCTGGCGACGATCGAAAAAGATCGCGCTGATCGAATCGCGGAATCCGCATTGGCTGGATTTGGCCAGGGAATGGTTCCCTTGGATGACAAACTCCGGTCAACCGAACCAGCACAAAATGTCATCCTGAGCGGAGGAATTCCGCTCGCGAAGCGAACGGAATGGCGGAGTCGAAGGACCCCTACTCCCAAACTGGCGTCGGCAGTTCCACAGGGAATTCTGACGATGCCTTCAGGGACGTGCGAGCGCTCGACCTAGCGATTTCAGAGTGCTGGAGATCGGCACGAGAACCCCGTAGAGTGACGAAAACTACCTATCTCAGCCCGACAGCGAGGATGGAGCAGGGGTCCTTCGACTCCGCAAACGGATTCGCGTTCGCGAATCCGCCCGCTCCGCTCAGGATGACAAGGGGTCATCAGGTACGACTTGGACGATCTTCACTTTGCGACCGACGCGAATGGGAAGTTCGGCTGGCAGGGATTCCACAAAAATCAACGAGCCGATGGCAACGGTGTCCCCTATCCGTACCGCACCCTCCTTAATTTTTCTTTGCCCTTCAGCCACCGACGTTACGAAATGTGCTCGAGCAATTAGCTTGTCCAATCGAAGGCCCGGATAGTGACTGGCCGGTCCCTGTGCATCCAGGTGTTGAGCGACGTCTTGGTACGCAACCTCGACACCCTTATTCGTGAAGATGGGAGCCCGTTCGCGATCCGCAAGCGACCTCTCGACAAGACCGGGCTCGGTTGGCATTGCTATTCGCGTTTGGTCAATGATCTTGGGCAGTTCCTTTTTTTGAAATATCTGGACCCAGCTTTCGTCAGCGGACCTTCCTGCGCCCTGGCCATGGAAGTCACTAACGATTCTTGATGCAAGATCCCGTTTGACTCGCATTGGATGCAAAGCACCACTCCCGACTTCGTTCTTCATCCTTTCGATCGCGGCCACCGAAACATCCGTCAGCAGCTCGTAATACCGCCACATCATCTCGTCCGAAATCGACATCACCTTCCCGTACATCTCGAGCGGAGCCTCGTGAATTCCAATCGCATTCCCCAGCGACTTCGACATCTTGTTCACGCCGTCGAGGCCTTCGAGAATCGGCGTCGTCAGCACCACCTGCGACTCCTGCCCGTAAGCTCGCTGCAGTTCGCGCCCCACCAATAGATTGAATTTCTGGTCGGTGCCGCCGAGTTCCACGTCCGCCTCCAGCGCAACCGAGTCATATCCCTGCGCCAGCGGATACAGCAGTTCATGCATGGCAATCGGCTTCTCGTCACGAAAGCGCTTATGGAAGTCTTCACGCTCCAGCATCTGCGAGACGGTGTATTTCGCCGTCAAGCGTATGAAATCCTCAGCAGAAAACTTCGAGAACCAGCGGCTGTTGAAGTCAACCACAGTTTTTCCCGGGCTGAGGATTTTGAAAACCTGCGCCTTGTAAGTCTCCGCGTTCTCCGCAATCTGCTCCCGCGTCAGTGGAGGCCGCGTCGCCGACCGTCCCGTCGGATCGCCGATCATCCCGGTGAAATCACCGATCAGAAAAATGACCGTGTGCCCGAGATCCTGAAAATGCTTCAGCTTGCGCAGCAAGACGGTGTGCCCCAGATGCAGGTCGGGAGCGGTTGGATCAAAGCCCGCCTTCACTCGCAGCGGCTTGCCCGAAGCGAGCGAGCGTTCGAGTTTGGCCCGCAGTTCGGATTCTTTGACAATCTCCGCCGCGCCCTTCTTGAGGTATGCCAGTTGTTCGTCAACCGGAGGAAAGTTAGTCATGTCGTTAGTGATTATAGCGATCTCGTTAGTGTCGTCGATAAAAGCTCAGCGCCGCGTCTCCCTGCACCAGCTTGCGATACCGCCGCAGCTCCCCAAACGCCTCTCCCGGATCAAATCTCTTCTCGTGCTCTGCAATCACCACGCTCCGCTCAGTCAGCAATTTCGATTGCGCCAAAGCCGCCAGCGTTTTCGCGTACTCCTCCTGCAGCAAGTAGGGAGGATCGAGGAACACGAAGTCGGCAGTACTACCCGTCGCCTCCAATTGCAGCAAAGCTTGCCCGGCATCGACCTTCACGATTCGGAACCTGCCCGCAATCCCCAGCGACTTCAAATTCACTGCAATCAAATCTGCCGCCGCTTTCGACGATTCGACGAAATACACGATCCGCGCGCCGCGGCTCAACGCCTCAATGCCGACCGCACCCGTTCCCGCATACAAATCGACCCAAGTCGTCTCCGCCAGCGCAGCCGGATCTCCCGAACACAGCACGTTGAACAGCGTCTCGCGCAGCCGGTCCGACGTTGGACGGATTTCAAGCCCCGGCAACGACCGCAACGTCCGGCGCCGATACTCCCCAGCAATCACCCTCATAAAGCTACTCGTCAGAGTCAGTACTCCTTCAGGACCAGCCCTTCCGATTGACCCTTTCGCATCCCCACGCCGTCCAGCGGTGTCTAAGCAGATAGAATACTGGTAGGCATGTCGATGCGTAGTTGGTCCATCCCGCTAGGACGTCTTTTCGGAATCGAGATTCGCGTTCACCTGACTTTCCTGTTCCTGCTGGTTTTCGTGTGGAGCACCGAAGCCGCTTCTCAGGACGCCAGCGCCGCCCTGCGTGTGCTCGCATTGGTCGGTATCGTTTTTGGCAGCGTCGTCTTACACGAACTCGGCCATGCGCTTGTTGCCCGCGGCTCGGGCATTCCGGCGAAGGGTATCATCCTGCTGCCAATCGGCGGCATCACCATTCTCGACGAAGCTAACGTCATCCCCGACCCGGTCAATGGCTGGAAGCGTGACATCCGCATCGCAGTGGCCGGTCCGCTGATCAATCTTTTTATCGCCGGCTTATCCGCGCTCATCCTGCTCGCCGCCATCCCGGGCTTTTCCCTGACTACCAGGCCACTTCTCTACTCCGGCGCCCTGTTACGGAGCATCGTATGGGCGAACCTCTACCTCGGCCTGTTCAACCTGCTGCCAGCGTATCCCATGGACGGCGGGCGCGTTTTGCGCGCCGTTTTTTCGCGTCGAGTTGACATGGTCCATGCCACGCAGCGCGCCGTCCGCATTGGCAACGTCTTCTCCATTTTGTTCATGATGGTCGGAATGCTCATGAGCAACTGGTGGTTGGTGATGATCGGATTTTTCCTCTTCGTGGGCGCACAACTCGAAGAGCG
Source organism: uncultured Acidobacteriaceae bacterium (assembly GCA_963826845.1). GTDB lineage: Bacteria > Acidobacteriota > Terriglobia > Terriglobales > Acidobacteriaceae > Acidiflorens. The sequence continues at coordinate 300,837 of CAWGYS010000004.1, read as the reverse complement.
ATCCGCGGTTTTTCAATCCGTGCTGCAAAGCGTCCGCCTGGAAGAAGTCATGCTCACCGACTTCGCCACCCTCTCGCCCGCCGACACTCTGGAAGACGCGCTCGAAAAGGCCGTACATACTCTTCAGGATGACTTTCCAGTAGTACGCGGCAGCGACATGGTGGGCGTGGTCTCGCGGCAAAAGATTCTCGAGGCTCTGCGCGCCGAAGGCAACGGCTACGTGCAGGCTGTAATGAACCGCATCTTCGACGTAGCCGCCAAGCAGGAGTCCCTCGCCTCCGCCTTCCGCAAGCTCTCTGCCCACAATCTCAGCATCATTCCCGTCGTTGATGAACAGCGTCTGGTAGGAATCGTCACGCTGCAGAACCTGATGCACTCCATGTCACTGCTAGCCGAAAGCCGCAAACTGAGACGGGAAGCGCTGGACTCGTAGGAAGGTTAGATGTGAGAGGTCAGATTGCAGAGGTTAGAATCCGAGGGCGCGACACGATGTCGACGAACTTGGGGTTTTAACCTCTGCAATCTGACCTCTTACTTCTGACCTCTAGCATAAACTTCCTGCGCCGCGCGCACCGCACACCCAAATTCGACTGCATTCCCCGTGGTTTCAGCTATGACATGCTCAAGCGCCGCCAGCACGCCCACCGTGTCCAGATAATCGTAGTAGCCGATATGAGCGATGCGGAAAAGCTGTCCCTTCATCTCCGCCTGCCCGTTGGCCACGACCGCGCCAAACTGCTCGCGGAAGCGCTTGCAGATCACCGTGGAATCGGCGCCCGCCGGAGCCCTGACGGCAGTCAGCGCGGCTGCCGGAGAACTCGGCGCGAATAATTTCAGACCCAGCGCTTCGACGCCCGCGCTCGTCATTGCAGCGCACAACTCGGCATTGGCGATCAGCGCGTCGCGCCCCGCGGCGAGGTCTCCATCTCCCATCTGACGCAAATAATCGAACGCCGCGGCGAGTCCGGCGAACAAAGAAGTCGCGGGCGTGTAGGCCGTCTCCGCCTTGGCTGCCGATTTACGTTCCTTCCGCAGATCAAAGTAATACCGCGGAGACTTCGCCGTCTCCATGCGCTGCCACGCCCGCTCGCTGACCGCACCATAGGCCAATCCGGGCGGGATCATCAGCGCCTTCTGCGAGCCGCCGAGGATGACGTCAATTCCCCAACCATCCACGTCGAAATGAGTCGTGCCCAGCCCGGTGATCGCATCAACGACCAGCAATGTGTCGGGCCGAGCACCTGGCGAAGTTCGCACCAGCTTCGCAATCCCTTCGACGTCATGCCGCGCGCCCGTAGAACTTTCCGTTGCCTGCATATAAACGCAGCGGATGTCTGGCGTAAGCTTCTGCCGCACGTCGTCGAGAGAAATCGTTTCGCCATAAGGAGCGGTCACCGTCTCGACGGAGCAACCGAACGCCTTGGCCAGCGACACCCATCGTTCGCCAAACTTGCCGGCGGTCAACACCAGCACGCGATCACCCGGAGAAGTCAGGTTAGAGACCGAAGCTTCCATAAAACCAGTCCCCGACGAAGACAGCACAAGGACATCGTTCTTGGTGCCGATGAACTCCCGCACGTCGGCCAAAACGCGCGTGAATAGGGTGCGGAACTCCGCAGTGCGATGATGCGCGCCATAGGAAGCCATCGCCAGTTGCGCGGCCGGAAGAAGTGGCGTTGGTCCAGGAGTGAAAAGCCTGTTTTTCTTGAGCATGAGAACCAGAATATTCGAAAGCCGCGGCTTCGGGAAGGAAAGGTGAAAGGTCAGAGACGAGAAGTCAGATTGCAGAGGTTAAGTCCTTTGGCTCGCAGCGAGTGGTTCTAACCTCTGCAATCTGACCTCTGACCTTTGACCTATAATCCCCTCATGCCCCTAATCGACCAGATCCAAAAAGACATCGTCACGGCCATGAAGGCTCGCGAGGAGCACCGCCTCTCGACCCTGCGCATGGTCAAGACCGCGCTCAAGAACCGCGAGATTGAAAAAATGGCGCCGCTGGACGATAAGGAATCGCAGCAAGTTCTCTCCACGCTGATCAAGCAGCGCAAGGACTCGGTCGAGCAGTTCACCAAAGGCGGACGCCAGGAAATGGCCGACAAGGAAGCCGCTGAGATCAAAATGATCGAAGCGTATCTGCCCAAGGCAGCGGGGGAAGAAGAAATCGTCGCCGGAGTGCGCGCGGCGATCGCCGAGATGACACCTGCTCCTGCGATGAAAGACATGGGAACAGTGATGAAAGCCGCCATGGCCCGCTTCGCCGCGGCTGGGATGCGGGTGGATGGGAAGGTGGTTAGCGAGGCGGTTAAGAAGGAGTTGGCGGGAAAGTGAGGTTCATTTGCCCCGCTGCCACTCCCGGTACGCTTCGCTCTTCCCAATCCCGCGTTCTTTGGCCACTTTTTTCAGCGCGGTTTTCTCATCCGCCTTTTCCGAGGCCATGATGTCGCGAACGCGCTGAGCAACGCTGACAGTTTCGGGTGCAGACGTCATCGCTCCCTCTTCGGCCTTTGCGATCAGCAGCGTGATTTCACCTTTTACATCTCCGCGTGCCTTGAGTTGCTGGAGGATTTCTCCAGCTCGTCCCCGCAGAAATTCTTCGTGAATCTTGGTCACCTCGCGGGCGACGACGACATGGCGGTGACTCCCCAGAACTTCGGAAACATCGGCCAGCGTCTCCAGCAGCCGATGCGGAGCTTCGTAGAACACCTGCGTACGCGGAGAATCTTTCACGCTCTCCAATAGCTTGTGCCGCTGCCCAGACTTCGCCGGAAGAAATCCGCTGAATCGAAATGAGTCAGTAGGCAGTCCGCTAGCCACCAGCGCCGCCAGAAATGCCGACGCCCCAGGAATCGGCACGACCGGCACATGATGCCGGATGGCGAGCCCAATCAGACGGAATCCAGGGTCGGAGATGCCCGGCATGCCCGCGTCGCTAACCAGCGCGATCTTGGCGCCGCCTTCGAGGTCAACCACGAGTTCGGCGGCTTTGGTCATCTCGTTGTGCTCGTGATAGCTGACCAATCGCGTCTTGATGTCGTAATGATTGAGCAGCTTCAGCGTCTGCCGCGTGTCCTCGCAAGCGATCAGGTCAACTTGTTTGAGCACGCGGAGGGCTCGCAGCGTGATGTCTTCAAGATTGCCGATGGGCGTTGCGACGAGGTAGAGCGACGGGCCTCCAATGGCTGGACCGCGTTCGGAGCCGCCGTTCCCCATGTCTTCACCCATGCCGAGAGTCTAGCAAGGAACTTCTCGCCGCGCTCGGCCCCCCGTCCGAACCATGTCCATCAACTTCTAGCTTCGCCTTTTATTCGCTTCGTGCTAAACTGACCAAAACTGATGTGACAGCCAACACTTCACGCTCCAGCCCGAGGGTGTAGGCTACGGGAGAATTCGTACCCGGGATTCCAGATTCATAAAACAGGAGCAGCCATCATGGCCGAAGAAAGAAGCCGAGCAGAAGAGCGCAATAGCGAACGCGTCAGCGAGCGCACCAAGGCAATCGATCTCGCACTCGCACAAATTGAAAAGCAGTTTGGCAAAGGTTCCATCATGCGGCTGGGTTCGAAGGAAGCCATCGTCCCGATCGCCGTGATTTCGACGGGCGCGATTTCGTTCGATGCCGCGCTCGGCGTGGGTGGAGTTCCCCGCGGGCGTGTCGTCGAAATCTTCGGACCGGAATCGTCCGGCAAAACGACCATTGCCCTGCAGGTGATTGCCGAGGCGCAAAAGCGCGGAGGCATGGCGGCGTTCGTCGATGCCGAGCATGCGCTCGATCCCGGCTATGCCAAGAAGCTGGGCGTGGACGTCGACAACCTCCTCGTCTCGCAGCCCGACTACGGCGAGCAGGCGCTCGAAATCGCCGAAGCGCTGGTGCGCTCGAACTCCATCGACGTGCTGGTGGTGGATTCGGTGGCGGCGCTCGTTCCGAAAGCCGAACTCGACGGCGAAATGGGCGATAGCCACATGGGCCTGCAAGCGCGTCTGATGTCGCAGGCGCTGCGCAAACTGACGGGCACGGTAGCCAAGTCGCGCACCTGCCTGATCTTCATCAACCAGATTCGCGAAAAGATTGGTGTGATGTTCGGCAACCCGGAAACGACGACGGGTGGACGCGCGCTGAAATTCTATTCGTCGGTGCGCATTGATATCCGCCGCATCGCCGCAATTAAAGAAGGCGACGTGATGGTCGGCTCGCGCACCCGCGTCAAGATCGTGAAGAACAAAGTGGCGGCGCCGTTCCGCGAGGCGGAGTTCGACATTCTTTATGGCGAAGGCATCTCGCGCGAAGGCGATCTGATCGATCTCGCCGTAGCCCAGAATATTCTGGAGAAGTCCGGCTCGTGGTTCAGCTACAAAGGCGAGCGCATCGGCCAGGGACGCGAAAACGCGCGCGCCTTCCTGAAAGAAAATAAAGACACCATGGCGAAGCTCGATACCGAAGTGCGCAAAGCGCTGGGACTGATTCCAGCCGCACCGGCAGCTCCAGCTGCAATTCCGGCGCAAGCGACCGGACACGGCACGAGTCACGACCATGCCGAGCGCGGCACCGGAAGCGGCGAAGGTTCCGGCAGCCAGACGATAGTCACGCTCACGTAGGGGCGGACGCATTCGTCCGCCCCTGTCGAGCCCACGCTTATTGCTCTCCATCCGGCCTCCGATTGCCATCCCCGCCTGCCCCCGCATACAATCCTCCTTTCGTTGGCGTACTTCGACCGAGGCCCCGTGAAGCGCATCAAAGCCATTTATCCCGGATCGTTCGATCCTCCCACCAACGGGCATCTTGACCTGATCGAGCGCGGCAGCAAGATTTTCGACGAACTGGTTGTTGCCATTCTCAGCAATCCCGAAAAAGACCCGCTGTTCAGCGTCGCCGACCGTCGCAAGATGCTGGAGGCGATGACCGCGGGCTTCGACAACGTTTCGGTCGACACCTTCGACGGCCTTACCGTGGACTACGCGTTGAAGGTTGAGGCTCAGGCCATCCTGCGCGGCATTCGCGCCATCAGCGACTACGAGTACGAGCTTCAAATGGCGCTGATGAACCGCAAACTTCAGCCCGGCGCTGGAGACGGTCTTCATGATGCCGGCGGAAAAATATTCCTATCTGAGTTCGCGCCTGGTGCGCGAAGTCGCGCAACTCGGCGGATCGATCGAATGCCTGGTGCCGGATCTCGTCGCGCAGAAAGTTCGTGAGAAAATGGATGTGGCTCACAAATTCGAGAACGACGCTCGGCTTGCGGGCAAGGCGTCCTCCAAGGGGCAAAAGCAAGTCCAGAAAAAAGAAAGTTATGAGCACAGTCATGACCCCCGTTACCCACCCCGTCCGCCTGACGGAACGCATCAATCGCATCGAGCCCTCCGCCACCATGGCCGCCGTCGCCGAGGCGGAGAAGCTGCGCCAGCAGGGAATCGACGTGGTCGACATGACCGCCGGCGAGCCGCACTTCGCGACGCCGCAGCACATTAAAGACGCGGCCATCGCGGCCATTCAACGGCAATTTTTCGAAGTACACGCCGGTCGGCGGCACGGTCGAACTCAAGGACGCCATCATCCACCGCCACGCCGCCGATTTCGGCTCCGCCTACAAGCGCGAAGAAACCTGCGCCTCGGTGGGCGGCAAGCACGCCCTGTTCAACGTCATCTCGGTGCTGGTCGATCACGGCGACGAAGTGATTCTGCCCGTGCCCTACTGGGTTTCGTTCAAAGACATGGTGCGCTACGTCGGCGGCAACTGCGTGCTGCTCGAAGCCGACGAGTCGCAGGGCTTTCGCGTCACCGCGCAGATGGTCGAGCGCCTGATCACGCCGAAAACCAAGCTGATTATTTTGAATTCGCCTTCGAATCCTTCGGGAGCGGTGATGAGCCCCGAGGACATGACCGAAGTCGTGCGCCTGGCGCATGAGCGCGGCATCTGGGTGATTTCCGACGAGTGCTATGTGTATCTGAATTACACCGGTAAGAATTTCTCAGTCGGATCGTTGAACGAATATCGCGACCGCTTTCTGGTGGTCGGATCGCTTTCGAAAACCTATGCCATGACCGGCTGGCGCCTGGGATACACGCTCGGCCCGCGCGGCGGTTGTGGGAGCGGTGCAGAAGCTGCAGAGCCAGTCGACTTCGAATCCGACGTCGATCGTGCAGAAAGCGGCGGTCGCGGCGCTGAATAGTTCGCAGCAGTGCGTAGCCGAAATGCGCGCGGAATATATCAAGCTGCGCGACCACATTGTCGGCGGCCTGCGCGCGATTCCCGGGATCAAGTGCACCATGCCGGAAGGTGCGTTTTACGCCTATCCGAATGTTTCGGCATTTTTCGGCAAGAGCGGAATGAATTCAGGCGCTGACATCGCGAACGGATTGCTCCACCAGGCGCACGTTGCGACCGTAGCCGGAGAAGGCTTCGGCACCACCGAGCACGTTCGGATTTCGTATGCGACGACGATGGAGAACATCGACAAGGCGCTGGAGCGGATGCGGGAGTTCTTCGGCGGCTTGTAAGGGAATTGCGTCTTTGAGGCCCAATGTTCAAATCAGACCTAAATAACCCATTCAACCGCGCCATATTCGTCATTATTGGGTTAATGATTGTTGGGTTTGGCCTCGCCTCGCTCCAACACGTTGGACTGATGTATCAAAACTGGTGGGGAGCCCCGGTTTTCGGGCCCTTCGCAATCGTCGTTGGAATTGTTTTCATTGTCGCTGATGTTCAAACTGGGTTCTCTACAGCGGATTGAGATGAACAAACACCCGCGCAAATCGGCGAAACGCAACCGTTATCGATTTTGAGACCGCTAGCCTCGACAAGCCATTCGATGACCCAACTCTACCCACTCCTGATGTCGCCCGTCTTCGACCCGCGCCCGTGGGGCACGCTCGATCTTTCCGCGATCTATCCCAATGCCAAGTTCAACGAACGCATCGGAGAAGCCTGGCTCACCGGCGACAACTGCGTAGTCGCGAATGGCCCGCTGGCGAAACGCTCCCTAGCCGACCTGAGCAAAGAATTCGGCACCGAACTGGTAGGCACGGCGGCGCGCGATCCGCAGCGCTTTCCGTTGCTGCTGAAGTTTCTGTTTCCCGAGGAAAAACTTTCCGTCCAGGTGCATCCCGACGACGCCACCGCGCAACGCTTCGGCGAGCCCTGGGGAAAAACCGAATGCTGGTACGTGGCCCATGCCAAGCCCGGATCGCAGATCGCGCTCGGACTGAAGCCCGGCACAACGCGTGGCTCAATTCGAGCAAAGCATCCACGAAAAACGCGCCGAAGAGCTGCTCAACTGGATCAACGTCTATCAGGGCGAGATGATTTACGTGGCCGGCGGCACGGTGCATACGCTGGGGCCCGGCTCCGTCATCGTCGAAACGCAGCAGCAATCCGACACCACGTATCGCCTTTACGACTACGGACGCCCGCGCCCGCTGCATCTGGAGCGCGGACTCGCCGCAGTCAAGGAGCACACCGCCGCCGGCAAAGTGATCCGCCCCGCGCCCGTCACCATTAATGGCGGCAAGAACCGTCGCTCCGCGATGATCGCAGCGCCGTACTTCACGGTGGACCTGTTGGAATTAAAGGAGCCAGCAAGAGTTTTCAACGGCTGACGATTCGGGCAAGACTTCCGTGCAGATTTTGGTCGCGGTTGAAGGATGCGGAGTGGTCGAGGCGCAGGGCCGCGATCCAGTGACATTGGCCAAAGGCGATGCAGTCGTGATTCCAGCCGCCCTGCAAAGTTTCACGGTGCGCCCGCAGTGGGCAGATCGAGTTCCTGAAAGCCTGCGTACCGGGTGCGACAGTGCCCGAACCGGCTACTCGCCCGTAGAGCAAAACCGCTTACCACAGGCCACGGAGGTACAACGGGGAAGATCAAATCTTCTCGCACTTTTCCCCTGTCGTCCTCTGTGCCACCTGTGATGAAGTCTTTCGCCTTGCGTCGCGTAAATGTTAGGCTTCCTACGACCCGTGAAAGCGAACCCGCACTTCTATCCCGTAATTCTCGCCGGCGGCCGAGGCACGCGCTTCTGGCCGCTGAGCCGCAAGCGCCGCGCCAAGCAACTGCTCGCGCTCGATGGCAAAGAGACCATGCTCCAGCAGACGGTCGCGCGCCTTGCGCCCATGGCCGCGCCGAGCCGTTTCTGGATCATCACCAATGATGACCTGCGCCCCGCCATCCTGCGCCAGCTTCCGAAACTTCCGGCGAAGCAAGTCATCGCCGAGCCTGCCGGACGCAACACCGCTCCCGCAATTGGCCTGGCGGCATTTCTTTTGCTTCGTCACGATCCCGACGCGGTCCTCGGCCTGTTTCCCTCCGACCACGTCATAGCAGATCCCGCCCAATACCGCGCGACCCTCAGCCGAGGAATCGAAATTGCCGCCGCGGGAGAAAACATCGTGGTGCTCGGCATCCGCCCGACCCGCCCCGAAACCGGCTATGGATACATCGAGGCGGGCGCGCCCGATCAAGACGAGCGCGTCGTCTCTGCGCGTGCGCCGCTTCACCGAAAAGCCGGATCTCGGCCTGGCCCGGCAGTTTCTCGACGCCGGCAACTACTTCTGGAACAGCGGCATGTTTCTCTGGCGCGCCGACACCCTGGCCAACGCGCTGCGCGAGCATCTGCCGAACACTGCGCCGCTCCTGGAAAAAATTGCCGCTGCCTATGGCACGCGCAAGTTCGCGGAAACTTTTCGCAAGCTCTACCCGAAGTGCGAAAACATCAGCATCGACTATGCCGTCCTCGAACCGCGCTCGGCCAAGGGAGAAGCCAAGTCGCACATCTTCTGTCTGCCCTCCGATTTTGGATGGAACGACCTCGGCTCCTGGACCGCGCTGCACGAGCACCACACAGCAAAGGCGAAACCCGGCGACGGAAGTCCGGTCTCGGCAGCTGGAAGTTTTGCGCTGAATGCAAAGAACAACTACGTTCACGCCCCCGGCAAGTTTGTCGCCCTGGTCGGAGTGAGCAATCTGGTGATTGTCGAGACCGAAGACGCCCTGCTGGTCACCACGCTCGACCAATCGCAGGATGTCGGCAAAGTAGTGAAGCATCTGGATGAGAAGAAGCTGAAGAAATTAGTGTGAAAAAGCAATCGTTCGTCGATGGTCGTTAGTCGTTAGCGAGCGCTTAAACTCGCAGGTGCTATCGAGTTGCCGAGTGCACGACGAACCGCGAACGACCAACGACCAACGACCAGCGACGAACGACCGACTCATGACCCAAATCAAATTCGGTACCGACGGCTGGCGCGGCCTTATCGCCGACGATTTCACTTTCGACAACGTGCGCACGCGGCCGGCGCGATCGCCAGTTATGTCCTCAAAGCATGAAGATCCCACCCAGCGGTGTCATCATTGGCTATGACACGCGCTTCCTGTCCGAGCGCTTCGCGCGCGCTGTCGCGGGAGTAATCGCGGGTGCGGGCATTCCAGTGCTGCTTGCGAACGACTACGTGCCGACGCCTACGGTTTCCTACAACGTCAAGAAGCTGGGAGCAGCGGGCGGCGTCATGATCACCTCGAGCCACAATCCCTGGAACTGGAATGGCGTGAAGTTCAAAGCCAAGTTTGGAGGCTCCGCCACGCCCGCGATCATGAAGCTCATCGAACAGGACCTGGGCGCGATGCCCAAAGGCCGTGAGGCGAAAATCGAAGAAGTGGATCTGAAGCCCGCCTATGTCGAAGCGGTGTCCCGAGTTCGCGGATCTCGATCTCATCCGCCACGCGAATTTCAAGTTCGCCATCGACTCCATGTACGGCTCGGGCCGCGGAGTTCTGACCAAAATATTTGACGCGCACGGCATCCGCTATGTGGCGATCCGTCAGGAAGTGAACCCGCTATTCCCGGGCATCAATCCCGAACCGATTCTGCCGCACGTCGCGCTGCTGCAGGAAACCGTGGTGAAAGAAAAATGCCATGCCGGCCTGGTAACCGACGGCGATGCCGACCGCATCGGCGCTGTCGCCGAAGATGGCAGCTTCGTCGATTCGCACAAGTGCATGTGCGTTCTGCTGAACTGGTTGCTGGTGTACAAGAAGTGGCCGGGCGATGTGGTGCGCGCCTTCAACACCACCGGCATGATGGATCGCATCGCCGCGAAATACGGGCGCAAGCTGTACGAGTGCAACATCGGCTTCAAGTACATTGCCGATCTGATGATGGAGCACGAAATTCTGATTGGCGGAGAAGAATCCGGCGGCATCGGATACGGCCGCTTTCTTCCCGAGCGCGATGGCATTCTGAATTCGCTTCTGCTGGCGAATGTGATGGCGGAAGAGAAGAAGCCGCTCGGCCAGTTGGTCGCCGATCTGCAACGCGAATTCGGCGCGCATTATTATGGACGGCGCGATCTGCACATTTCCGATGAGATGAAGAATGGCGCCATCCGCCGCGCCGCCGATCCGCAAACGACGAAACTCGGCGCTTATTCCATTCTGCGCAAAGAGAATCGCGACGGCGTGAAGTTCTACCTCGATGCTCCCAAACACGGCAACGGCGCCGACCCGTGGGTATTGTTTCGCGCCTCCGGAACCGAACGCCTGCTGCGCTGCTATGCGGAAGCGGCCACGCCCGAGCTGGTCGAAGAAATTCTTGAAGCCGGCGAAAGATTCGTAAGAAGGGCGTAATCCGAGAGGGAAAAGATAAGAGCTCACAGCCATGCAGTTTCGCAGCACTTTCGAGTTCTGCCCAGCCGCGGAACGCGATAGGATAGAGACAACTCTCAGCATGATGGCCACCAAGGAAATCACACCGGTTCTCGCCGATTCTCCGGAATCGCGCCGCTACAACCGCATCAAGCGGTGGCTGGGCGTCGCCGATTTTGCGATTGGCTTTGGTCTGCTGGTCGTGCTGCTGGCCACCGGCTGGACCGGAACCCTGCGCGATCTGGCCGAGCGCGGCGCTTCGCAGAATTATCCTTTCGCCGTTTTCCTCTACGTGCTGATGCTGATGCTGATCAGCAAGGTGCTGGGAACTCCGCTCGAATACTACGGTTTCCGGCTCGAGCACCGCTATAACCTTTCCAACCAGAAATTCCGCTCGTGGATCTGGGACGAATGCAAAGGTCTGCTGATCGGCCTGGTCATGGCCACGATCGTGGTCGAACTGCTTTACATGCTGATGCGCCAGACTCCGCAGCACTGGTGGCTGATCGCATGGGCTGTTTTCCTCGGACTGTTTGTGCTGCTGGCGCAACTCGCGCCGGTGGTGCTGTTTCCGATTTTCTACAAATTCGAGCCGCTCGAAAATGAGGAACTCAAGCGCCGCCTGATCGTCCTGAGCGAGCGCGCCGGCACGCGCGTGCGTGGCGTCTATAAATGGCATCTTTCCGAAAAAAGCAAGAAGGCCAACGCCGCGCTTACCGGACTCGGCGCGACCCGGCGCATCATTCTCGCCGACACCCTGCTGGACAATTATTCCGACGACGAAATCGAAGCCGTGCTCGCCCACGAACTCGGGCACCACGTGCACCGCCACATTCTGAAAAGCATTTTCGTGCAGGCGGGAATCACCCTCTTCGGCTTCTGGCTGGCGAACGAAGTTCTGCGCTACGCCGTGGAGCGCCGCAACATGTTCGAGACCATGTCCGATTTCGCCAATCTGCCGCTGCTGATTCTGGTCTCGACCGTGCTCTCGTTCCTGCTGATGCCCGCGCTCAACGCCTACTCGCGCTTCAACGAGCGCCAGGCCGACCGCTATTGCTTTCGAGTCCGTGGCCAGCGTCGAACCTTTTATTTCGTCGATGAATAAGCTGGCCGAGCAGAATCTTGCCGAGAAGACGCCCTCGCGCTGGGTCGAATGGCTGCTCCATTCGCATCCCGCAATCGCGAAGCGAGTGGCCGCCGCCGAAGCCTGGGCGAAGTCGCACTGAGAGGATCGCACGAAAGTGAGACGCGGAGACTCCTGTCCGCGTGCCGGCAGTACGTCCGACGCTAGTTTTGCGCACGATCGCGTTCCGCAAGCATCTCTTCCACCCGCCGCACATCCTCTTCCGTATCCACGCCCACGCGTGTCGAACGGCGTTTCCGCGACGTAAATCGGAACCCCGTTCTCCAGAAAGCGCAACTGTTCCAGCCGTTCGCTGCGCTCGAGCGACGACTCCGGCCAGCGCACGAACTTGTCCAGCGCGTCCTTGCGATAGCCATAGAACCCAAGATGTTTGTAGTACTGCGGATGCACGCCATCGCGATCATGCGGAATGGTTGCACGCGAAAAATACAGCGCTCGTCCGCGCTGAGTCCGTCACCACCTTCACCGCGCTAGGATTGTTGACGTCAACCTCCGCAGCCGGAGTCTTCAGTGTCCCCACTTCGACTCCTGCTGGCCTTGCATCACCGCGATCAAGCTCTCGATATGCTCGGGCCGCGTGAGCGGCTCATCGCCCTGAACATTCAAATAAACATCTGCCGCAATCGCGGTCGAGATCTCATGCACGCGCTCGGTGCCCGAGCGATGCGCCGCCGAAGTCATGCGCGCGACAAAGCCTTGCTGCTCGCAGAAGCGCATGATTTCATCCGAATCCGTGGCGACGATAACTTCGTCCAGCGACGAACATCGCCGCACTCCCTGATAGACCCAGGCGAGCAACGGGACGCCCGCGATCTCGCGCAGCATCTTGCGGGGCAGGCGCGTCGAAGCCAGCCGCGCCGGAATCACAGCGATGACTTTCATGCGCCCAGTTTCGCATGGAGCCGATGCGGTTTGACACTGTCTTCGTTTCAAGGGCATTCCATTTGACACTGGATTCTAGCACTCTTAGAATGCAGTAGGGACGCGTCCACCCGCGTCTGCGGGATTCTGTGCCCATTTCCGGGCTGTCCCTGTTTTCCTTCCGCGTATTTCCGGATTGGCGGTGTAGCTCAGGTGGTTAGAGCGACGGTCTCATAATCCGTAGGTCGTAGGTTCGAGTCCTACCGCCGCCACCAGATTCAAATAACAGTAAACAGTGTGTTTACTGGATTGCAGCAGGGTTGGCGTCTGCCGCTTAGCTGCTCAATCGGCAGGGTTCACCGGCGGCTAGTTTTCCCCAGACCTGGTGCACCCTATGGTGGACTTACCGGTACCATAAACACTCGAATGATACGCCGGTCGGAGGCTTCGGGACGACCGGGGTGTTCTACCCGACGCCATTGTTTCGGCCAAACAAACGGCGCTGGTAACGCAGAGCCTGCCTCATGGGAACCCTGACATCGCTTGAGTCGGCGAATCTGCTCAGGGGATAGTGACATCAGTGATCTCGGTCTGGGAATCACGAAAATCCTCACACAGTAACCCGATGCGCCGCCCACAATCTAGAGAAGCGTAACGCACGACATGTTCCTGGTGCGTACGGTTAATGCTGTACACGTGGGTCATATTGTTGGTAGTCGGGGCTTCAGGCCTCGGTTCTTTGCGTCTAAATGCCTGCAAAACAGCAAAGAGGAGGGGATATGCAAAGGAACGAGACAATGAAAAGAGACGACCTCATGAAAGCTGATCTGCTGAGTGAAATCGTACTGTTGAGTGGCGGCGTTGCGGTCATAGTAGCCTTCCTGATCGTCGTGGTCGCTGCCCTCACAAGTGCCGCGGCGGCGATGCAATAAATCTTCCATTCTCGGCTGTTACCAGGTCACGGCTCTACAGGCCTCCTGCTCTTGAACTAGGGCTTGAACTCGATTTCGCTGTTTATTACGAGCAATTATGTTCAAGGAGATACAGAGATTCTTGGCGCAAAATTTTATGTAATCCCAACCGGGACAACTCGATCGATGTCAGGAGTGATTCAATGAACCCGAGACAAACCATCTGGCTTTTCCTACTGATGACTTCTTTGGCGGCAAGCGGAACTCCGCTCATTGCTCAGCAGACCGCCGATCAAGGTGCATCGGCGCCGGCTGACAACACCAAAGTCAATCAGCGGGATCAGAACTCAAACGAGCCCACCGCGGACCAGCAACAGAACAGCCGATCAGACCGCGATCTGACGCAGCAGATTCGCAAGGCCATCATGAACGACAAATCTCTCTCAACCTACGCTCACAACGTGAAAGTCATCACGCAAAACGGCCAAGTGACGCTGAAAGGGCCCGTACGGTCGGAGGAAGAGAAACGAGCGGTCGAGGCGAAAGCCACCGAGATCGCCGGCGAAAAGAAGGTGACCAGCGAACTGGCCGTCAAATCGAAAAGCTAGACATCACATCAGAGCACTACACCAACCTAACTTAAAGGAGAATTCGAATGTCGGGGAAAAATACAGCAGTGTTCGGAATTTATCCGAGCTATGCGAACGTCGAAAGCGGCGTCGATGGCTTAAAAGCGGCGGGCTTCAGCAACCGAGATATTTCTGCTCTCTTTCCTGCCGGCGCAGGCTCAAGAGACTTCGCGCACGAAAAAGGCACTAAAGCCCCAGAAGGCGCTACGGCCGGGGCTGGTACGGGCGTGGTTCTGGGTGGCGTGATGGGATGGCTCCTGGGTGTCGGCGCTCTCGCGATTCCCGGACTAGGCCCATTCATCGCGGCCGGTCCGATCATGGCTGCTCTTGCCGGAGCAGGAGCGGCGGGCGTTGTCGGTGGCATCGCCGGTGCCTTGGTGGGAATGGGAATCCCCGAGTACGAAGCTAAGCGCTACGAAGGACGAGTGAAAGACGGTGGCATTTTGCTCTCGGTGCACTCCAATAGCTCCGATGAGACGAAACGGGCCAAGCTGATCCTGGAAGCGACGGGAGCCCAGGATATTTCGTCGACCGGCGAAGCGAAGTCCGATCACGAAAAGATTGATCTACCCCGGGCAGTCTAGTTCCGCGAGTGGTCGCCGCCGGCGGCGAGGGCCGCCGGCATCGCGGATTCTGGTCGAGTGTTTCCATATGAATGTAGGTGGAACTCAATAATTAACCGATAGGAGAAGGCAAAATGAACTCAGACCAACTGAAGGGCAAATGGAAACAGCTGAAAGGGTCGGTAAAAGAACGCTGGGGCAAATTGACCGACGATGACTTGGATGTTATCGATGGACAGTCCGAGCAGTTGATCGGAACCATACAAGCAAGATACGGGATTGCTCGCGAAGCAGCTCAGAAGCAAGTCGACGAGTGGAACGCGGAGGACAAGCGCGAATCCGAACTCGAGCAAAAGCGATACGAAGATAGGCGCAAGGCAAGCTGAGCTTGCTTGTGGGTGTGTCCCTCACGGGGAAGCCGCTTAGCGGCTTCCCCTTTTTTGTTGGCTCACGACTATGCAGCGGAACCTGGCGTTGAAGTCGTCGCGGCCGAGGCCACCTGGACCTGGATAATATCGTTCTTCACGGCATACACAACCAGATCGCGAATCGAGTGAATGTCGAGTTTGCGCATGATGTTGCTGCGATGAGTCTCGGCGGTTTTGGTGCTTAGGTTCAGAAGAGAGGCGACTTCCTTCGAGCTCTTTCCCTCCGCCAGAAGTTGAATCACTTCGCGCTCACGCGGTGTCAACGTCGGCAGCCGCGGCGCTTCTCCATTGGACGGTTTGTAGCCCTTGTCGAGAAAGCCCGCCAGCACCATGTCGTTCACTCGTGGGGTAAAGAACATGCGGTTCCGCTGCAGCGCTTCCACTGCGGACACCAAGTCTCGCGCGGCGTCCGACTTCAACACAAAGCCACGCGCGCCGGCGTCGAGCGCCTCCCGGATTACCTGGTCCGAATCGGTGATGGTAAGGACAATGACTTTCTGCTGCGGATTCTGTTGCAGTAGCTGGCGGGTTGCAGCCAGGCCGTTGAGGTTGGGCATACCGACATCGAGAATCACGACGTCGGGCTTCAGCAGCTTTGCCTTTTCGACCGCTTCGCGGCCGTCTTTGGCGTCTCCGCAGATCTCCCAACCCTCATGCGATTGCAGAAGAGCGGCCAGTCCGCGACGTACAACTTCGTGATCATCAGCTATCAGGATCCGCAACTTCATTGGTCACCTCGTGTTGGACCATCGACATGCACCATCGACTCGAGAGGTATGGCAACCCGCACCAGTGTTCCGTCGCGGTTCGACTCGAGCGTCAACTTGCCACCCAGTTCCCGCACTCGTTCGCGGATACCTGCGATTCCTACGCCTGTGCCGGCGCCGGTCGCGAGAAAATGACGCAGCAGTTCTTCGGGCATTCCGTGTCCGTTATCCTTGATTTCCAGAACCACTTCTTCGGCGTCTTGCCGAACCAGAACCTGAGCCGCCGACGCTCCAGAATGCCGGTGCACATTGGTTAGAGCTTCCTGGAGCACGCGAAACAACGCGAGTTCGATCGCGTCCGGCAAGCGCTCCAAATCAGCCTGAGCATCCAGGGTCACGCTCAGTCCACTGCGCTGTCCGTAGCCCTCGACATACCAGCGGGCTGCGGAAGTAAAGCCGGCCGCGTCCATCGTAGGCGGATGAAGCAGATAAGACAGCGTGCGGACTTCAGACATGCACTGCTCCATCAGCTTGTCCGCTTCGGACCACAATTCCTCGCGCTCGGGCGCTTGTCGCAGCATGTGGGCGTTGAGCTTCAACCCCACCAGATACTGTCCCAGGCTGTCATGCAACTCACGTGCAATGCGGCGACGCTCCGAGTCCTGCAAACTAAGCAAGCGGGATGAAAGCTGTCTCAGCGCGGCTGTGCGCTGCTCCACTTGCGATTCAAGATCGGCCTTGATGCGGCGCAAGGCATCCTCAACTTGCTTGCGCTCAGCCACCTCGGTCTCCAGCGCCTGCGCCTTTTGTTGCAGACGGGTGATGCTGCGAAAGCGTTCTTCGTCGCTGGGCAGAGCCGTGTAACTCTCGACCGGGATTACCTGGGAATGTTCCGCGCAGATCTTGAGAAACGAGTCACCGTGGTCTTCGCGATTAAAGGCGCTCATCGGGTACGCACAGCGGAGACACAAGGAGTAGGTTCGAGCCAGATCATTCCACAGCTGTTCGAGCCGGACCGCGGCTTCAGCATTTCCCTGCGCCCACAGCAGGGCGACCATCTCTCCAAAGGCAGCAATGCGGCGAGTCTTTCCGCCGACCGCCGCAGTCTGTCCTAACACGCTGCCGATTACGTTTGCAAAAAGATCGGCATCGGGCCAACCGTCTCGCATGAACTTTGCCATGGTCTCGGCGGCATCCAAGGCGATGTAACGGCCCTGTTCAACTGCTGTCGCCGTGTCAAATCCGCGTGACTGCAACCGCTGGGCAAGACCATCCCGATGCGACTTTGTGGAAATGACGACCGCAGAGTCGCCAGCCACCAGAGCGGTTCCGATGAAGCGGCTTAATTCGTCAAGCAGCGACGAATCTTCGCCATAGAACTGTACGGAATGTCCCCAATGCGCCACCGGGGGCAGCGCGACATCATGGCCTGGAACGACGCCTGGAACTACGGCGATACTCATTTCAATTGCCTCCGAAAACGGGCGCTTTTCAGCCGTCGAAAAGGCCGCACCCCGCATCCCGCTTCAGTCTAGTTCTTCGCCTGACGGTAGCGACATACAGGTGATCCTGTAGTCTCCCGACCGGCGAAGGCAAACATACCTAACCTATTTTTGGCGCCTTCCAAATGTAAAAGTTTTCCTCGTCCGACAAGGTTTCGACGCCCAGCCCCTTCGAAGTTGACGCGCGATGAACGGCAGATCGCAGATTAGCCAAGGTTGTGCCGTCCACGTCGGTGAGCGGAATCTTGATTGCTGATCCCTCGGGCAAGGATTCCAGATCCTGAAAAATCCCCCCCAGCAGATCATGGTGCTTACCGCGGCGGGTCCTCCGAATGTCCGCCAGAATGACGCGGTCATATTTCAAAGGAGATTTCTGGGATTTGCCTCCAGTTTCTTTAGCCATACGCTCCTCATTCCCACAAATTCTCTTGCAACTTTATGAATTCTATATATTATTCTTATTTCGCGTTGTCAAGTATTTTTTATTAAGTGAGTTTAGAATCCGTTTAGTATACTTTTTAATTTTACTGGGAAGTTGCATCGAAATTTCGTTCTCCTTCAGTTTCGTTAATTCTTGCGCATGAAGTATTACCACCCTTTTTTTAGTGCGACAGGTACTCTGGGAATCACTGAGAGAGTGCACTCAGGAAGGTTGGGGGATGCCATGACAATGACCTCTACCTGGCAAGAACTCTATCGCGCGGCTCTGCTTGAGCTTCACCCGGACGAATTGCGACCGCGAATTGACGCCGCCGAAAGAGCCATCCAGCGGCGAATCTCGGACCTGAGGCAGAACGATTGCAATTCCGCAGAGGAGTTGCGTGCGCTCGACGACGCATTGCGAGGATTGCGCGTCCTCATCAGCACGGAATGCAAACCTCCGCAGTCCACGCCTTCTGTTTTGGCTCAAGGTGAGGTGAGGTCGTGAAGCGCCCCGTCTCGCTGGGATCCAGCTCTCTTCGTGGCCGCGCTTCAAGAGGAAGCAATTCAAAGTCTGGAAACTGCCGCAACCACCTCACCCCGTCGCGCATTAGAATAGAGGTCTCGGCGGCGAGATTGGAAAAGCAGTGGCACGAACTGCTTCTGCGTGCAACCATTGTAAGGGATCCGGAGAAGATCTTGTGGCTCACCGCGGAGCTCGATCGCTGCAATCGCCGGGCGGAAGCCGTGGGCAAGCGCCTGGGCAATTTCTAGGTGTTTAGTCCGAAACTAATGTCTCCTCGGAAAAAAGCTCAAGCGGCATTCGCATCCGCTTTATTGCTGCTGTTCCTGAGCGGGTTGGCAACCTACTTTGCAATCACGCGTCTGTTGGAAAGTGAAAAATGGGTGGTTCATACCCATGAAGTCCGGGCTGCGATTGGAGATATTGACTCGACACTATCGCGTGCCGGACGAGCGCGCAGCGGCTACGTGCTCGACGGGGCCGACGATTTCCTGAATCAGTTCGAAACCGCGGTCCTAGAAATTCCTCCTACCTTTCAACATTTGAGAGAGCTGGCCAGGGACAATCCACGTCAGCAGGATCTTTGTGCGCGACTTGAAGACGTGACCAACCGCCGAATCGCCAACTTTCGGGAGTCGATTCGATTGCACAAGGAGGCGTCTCTGGATGTCCAGGGACAAGCGGATTTGTCGCGCCAGGCCGTGCCCATTTCCTCCGAGATCACATCGATCATGCAGCAGATGCGCGAAGAAGAACAACGTCTTCTGGACACGCGCGAAAAAACCTCGCATCGTCTGTTTATCGTGACCGTCGTTACGCTGGCGGTCGCGTTCGTCCTCGCGCTCGAACTCTTCACCATAAACTACCGTTTATTGTCCGCGGAACTCACGGCGCGCGAGCAAGCGGAACAGAGCGTCCGTGATAGCGAGGAATCGCTCCGTCGCCTCACTGGCCGGCTACTGCAGGTGCAGGATGCGGAGCGCCGAAAATTTTCCCGCGAACTCCACGACAGTCTGGGGCAGTATCTGGCCGGCGCGAAGATGAATCTGGAGATATTCGCCGCCCAGCGCCGCGACGGTTCCCTTCCGGAAGCGATTCAACTGCTGGATCAAGCCATGGCCGAAACCCGAACGATTTCACACTTGCTGCACCCGCCCCTGCTGGATGAAGCCGGGCTTTCTTCGGCGGCGAAATGGTATGTGGAGGGATTCGCTCAGCGCAGCGGAATTGAAGTCAAAGTGGACCTTCCCGAGGACGTGGGCAGGCTGCCCAAACCGGTCGCACTTGCGCTCTTCCGGGTTCTACAGGAGAGTTTGACAAATATCCATCGCCACTCCGGCAGCACCAGGGCGGAGATTACACTTGAGCTCTTGCCGGACCGCGTGCTTCTTAACATAAGAGACTACGGAAAAGGAATTGCGCCGGATTTGCTGACGGCTATTCGGAAAACAGGGATGAATTCCGGCGTCGGCCTGGCGGGGATGCGGGAGCGCATGCGCGATCTCGGCGGACGGCTTAGTGTTCAGTCCTGCGCACCGGGTGTCCAGATCTCTGCCAACATACCGCTCTCGGGAAGCGCGGAGAAAACGGTCGCTTCGGCGGCCGACTAATTTTCATACTTGGAAATAGGTTTCTTCCCGCAACAGTGCTCCTACCGCGTCTACCACACAGAGAAGATCGGTCTTTGAGCAAGTGCCCCGAACCCCAGCTTTCTGTGCTTCTTCAGACAATTGTTTAGTGAGGTAGAGCGTAACCATCAGGATCGGCGTTTCTGGAGAGAGTTGAGAGATGGCGCGAGCGGCGTCGAGGCCATTCATGTAAGGCATCTGAAAATCCAGCACAATCACGTCCGGCTTAATTTTCTGGAACTTGTACACCGCCTCTTGTCCATCGCGGGCCTCGTCACAGACTCGCCAACCGCGATGTTGTTCGAGCACACCGCGAAGGTAGCGTCGGACCGCGGGGTTGTCGTCGACCACTAGAATACGAGTCGCTCTACTCTTCTCTTCAACCGAATTCCTCTCTTCAACCGAACTCTGCAGGCGCCCCATGAGAGAAAAGTACGCGAAGAACTCGGGGCCGCGCAATACATCGAATGCCTGACTTTCGATGACAGGGCTGGTTATGATTGTTACGGCTGCCGGGAACGAGCGCGCGTGCCTAGGCGATTTGGTCCCTTTTATTCCGGAGATGAATAGCCAAATTACACACCGTGCTCCACGCGATCCCCCGGCAATCAACAACTTAGCGTTGTGGCACGGTACGTGCTTTCTGGAAATGGTCATCCATCCCAGATTTGGAGAGAAGCGAATGGTTGAGAGCAAGGGAAAAGACTGGCGTGAACTCTGCGCTGAGGCCGCCGAAGAACCCGACTCCGAAAGAGTAGTCTCTCTCGTCAATCAGATTCTTCAGGCATTTGATGAGTCCGATCACAAAGGCAATGCACCCGTGGTGTCTCACCACGGGCCACGCCATTCCTCTAGCGACCGCAACCGAGACCTCTCCCCGCGGCGCTAGACACGGCCCATCAATACCAGCACCAGCACGATGATAAGCACCAGGCCCAGACCGCCACTCGGGTAGTATCCCCAGCCCGAGCTGTACGGCCACGCGGGCAATGCACCAATGAGCATGAGTACCAGGACGATCAGCAGAATGGTGTACATGTTATTCGCTCCGTCTTCAGCAGAAGTCACCGGAAATTCATGGCCGGTGCTAATTGAATTTCATCTTGAAGATACAGAGTGATGCGAGACTTCAACATCGGTTCCAACCTGTAGCTCAAGAGATTTGGCTATGTACCGCCTGGAGTAGTTTTGAAATATCCGAGCGAAGAGTAGAGAGAAAAAAGTAACGGCCAAGCCATCGAGGCCTAGCCGTCAATTGTCGTGAACCTGGGCAGCAATTAATTAGGGTTGGTGTTTGCAGCCTGGTCTTTTGCCTGCATGGAATATCTCCTCACAGCCGCGAGGAAAGGCTCGCTGCCAGCGGGCGGTGCGACCTGACCGCGAAGAATATCCTGGAACGGAACCATCTGCCCAAAGAGAATCTGGGTCTCATCTTTGTCCTGCGATATTGCCGCGCCCGATAAATCGATGCCGGCGAAGAGACCGCGAGTGCGCGAATAGGTCAAAACTTCCGCTCTCATCTTTATGTCGGTGCCAGCGGTGGCATCGCGTCCAACCGGGCCAGCCGCGGCTGAGATGTCCGCTCCGAGTTTGAAGTGGCTGGAGAGCAAGTGCTCCATCCCGGCGTCAGTCATAACCACCAACACCAGATCCGTGGCCTGGGCTCCGAGCTGCAATCCCCAGCTCCCGCCGGTGATGGTAAGTGGAGCAGGAGCGCTCCATCCGTGTTCCGTCCTGCATGTCGCTACTCCCTTGCCATGGTTCCCGCCAAGGACAAACGCGACCTTGACCATGGACGGTATGACGGCGATGCACTTTGCCTCATGCATAATGCCGTCGGGAATCGCTTTGTCGGGAGTTGCCATGATTTCATTCAGCACGTGCGCGGACGTATCGATGCGCTTGCCGATATCGGTTTGATTGTCGGCGGCCCAGGTCAGGCTGGTGAAGATCAGAGCCATGATGGTCAGCGCCAGGGAATACTTGCTTGCGGAGGTGATTCGTAAGTTCATTTCAAACCTCTTCTGTGCCCGAATCTGAGTGCCCGATCTGAGCACCCGGTCTGAACACGATGATTATTTTCTTCAAGCCTTCAATCCGACGATAGTTTCAGCCGTCCCCTCAATCCATCCCCTCAAGACCCTAGATTGCCCGCAGCTGCGCCGTAGGTCCTTCTACGGTATCTCCTCCACCATGTATTGGACCCTGTACTCGACGTCGATTGGGTGCGGATAAGGCAGGCATCGTCCAGGCGGTATATTTTCCTTCGACTCTACAGGAGATCCCCAAAACAAGTACAAAGTCGCTTGGATTTTCAGTCACCGCTGAACTGGCTATGCTCCAAATCGTGAAATGTACTCCTCAAATGTGCCCACCTATCGAGCAGGAGCCGGCCGCGGTTCAACGGCTGGCTTCTGCTCCTCGCCTTCTGTTGTCGCAGCGGTCGCAGCGAGACAACGAAGACGATGGTGGTCAGCAACGAGGATGCAATTCGAAAGGCAGGCGGAGTCATGACGAATGCAGCGGCCGTTAACGAAAAACTTGTCAACGATAAATCCGGATCCGCGAATCATTTGAAGAACATCTTCGATCATTCGCTGGCAATACTCTGCGAGGGTGCCAGTTCTGTTCGAGTGCGCCGCAGCTCCCTGCCTCTGCACATTGATGCGGTCAGTCTCCAAAAGCGAGCTTTAAGCGACGCTGCCAATGCGTTGGCAGCATTGTGGAAGATCTCGGCAAACAGATCTCCAAAACTTCACAGTGTCGCAGTACAACACAGCAGGTAGATTTCTTGATCCCCACGAATGATGCCACAGCGTCCTCAAGACTATTAACGCTGATCGCGATCGTGGTCGTAATCGTTGGTTTGTACTTCGGCCGCCAAGTCTTCGTTCCCCTCGCGCTGGCTGTGGTGCTGGCGTTCCTGCTCACGCCGGTCGTGGGTTGGCTTCAAAAATGTCACCTCGGTAGAGTGCCCGCTGTTTTGGTGGTGCTGACGCTCGCATTCTCCCTCGTCAGTTCGTTAGGTTGGATAGTAACTGGCCAACTCATGGACATCGTGGACCAGTTCCCAAGTTATCAATCAAATATCCACGACAAGATTCGATCCTTGCGGGTTCCCGATGGGAGCCGCCTGAAAAACGCGACCAACACCGTCACTGAACTTAGTAATGAATTATCTGCCGCATCCGATTCGGCTATGGACAAAAAGGCCGGCAAGGCTTCGGGCAGCCGTCCCATCGCGGTGCAAGTGGCGCAACCTCCTTCGGATGCTCCTCAATATCTGCGGGCGATGATAGGGCCGCTGACGGGTGTGTTCGAGACGTCGGCGATGGTCATTGTCTTTACGCTATTCATGTTGATCAAGCGCGAAGATCTGCGCAATCGCGTAATCCGGCTTGCTGGCCAGGGTCAGTTGAAAGTCGTCACCCAGGCCCTGGATGATGGTTCACGCCGTTTGAGCCGCTATTTGCTGTTGCAATTCGTGGTGAATATCGTGTACGGAGCAATCTTCGGCGGTGGAGCCTACTGGATTGGAATTCCTCACGCTCTACTCTGGGGCGTCCTGGCTTGCCTGCTGCGCTTTGTTCCGTACGTCGGGACCCCGATCGCCACTGCGTTCCCAATGGGCATGGCGTTGGCCGTTTTCCCCGGTTGGCAGCAGGCGGCGCTGATAGTCGGTCTCTTTGTAGTCCTGGAACTCATCATATCGAATGTCATCGAGCCCTGGCTCTACGGAGCCCACACCGGCATTTCATCGCTCGCTATCCTCGTGGCTGCGGTATTTTGGGCGATCTTGTGGGGCCCAGTCGGTTTGATTTTGTCCACTCCACTCACTGTATTTTTGATCCTGCTGGGTCGCTACGTGCCCCGGTTGAGCTTCATCGAGGTTCTGCTTGGCGACGAACCCGTTCTGCCCGTTGAAGCCCATTTCTATCAGCGGCTACTCGCACTCGATCAAGATGAGGCGAGGGATATTGCGGAAACGTATTTGAAAGAAAAATCAATTGGAACTTTCTACGATTCGGTTCTCATCCCGGCGCTCACTCTCGCAGAACGGGATCGCCACTTAAATTTACTGGAAACAAGGACCTCCGATTTCGTCAATCAAAATACTCGCGACTTGATTGAGGAACTGGGCGAACGCTCATCGGACGGCCACGAGCCAGTCACGTTCGACAAGAATAACGATCGTGATGACCCTGGCGTTTTGGAGCGCGATAACGGATTGAGTCAAAGCGCTGCGGATTGCGCCGCATTGTCGGGTCTACGAGTCGTTTGTATCCCGGCGGCCGACGAAGCTGATGAACTCGTGGCCATGATGGTCGCGCAACTGCTTCAGCGGTTGGGATGCGACGTTCGTCACTTGTCGGGGACCCCTCGCGCCAACCTTTGGAATGAACTGGCCACCTTCTCCCCGCAAGTCGCTATCGTTTCTGCCCTCCCTCCTTTTGCAGTTGGGCAAGCCCGATCGATTTGCAAACGGCTGCGGCTGCGCCAATCGGATTTGAAGATCCTCGTAGGGTTGTGGAACTTCGAGGGCGGCCCTGCTAAAGCGCAAGATCGCACCGGACCTGGTGCAGCAGATATGTTTGTGACGAGCCTGCAGCAGGCCGTTTCACTTCTCGTCGAAACCAGCCACGGCTCGCGCAAGGAGGCCCAGTCAAACGAGGTTAGAGAGCCGGGCACTTCGCAGGAGGAAATCGTCGCAACGAGCCCGTAGTCCGAACCCAAGATCCGAAGTCTGACCCGACGATCCAACGACAAGTACGCAAATGCCAGCCCTCGTCCGGCAAAAAACCGGAACAGTCAGGGTCCTTCCACGATACAGGGTTTTCTGCAGCTAACTACCAGTTAGACACGATTGGTCGTTTGATTCTTCACCGGTAATGTCGACGGAGTCTAGCAGTGTGTACTAGCACGGAGGTGATGACAATGCGATTGGCGTGGGCAATTGTGGCCGTTCTGATGATCCTCTGGCTGCTAGGCTTTGGCCTGCACGTGGCCGGAAGCATGATCCATTTATTACTAGTGGTTGCAATCGTTGTTTTGATCGTTGATCTTTTGAGTGGCCGTCGTAGCGCAGTCTGATTTATTGGACGGAACACTGCAGAGTCTGAAGAGCTATTTTTTGCTTGAGAGGTTCGAAGCTCAATCCACGCAACCCGCGGCAGGAGAGCAACAGCGGGCAGACGAGGGATAATGAGCAAAGGAAACACCATGCAAATTCGTTCGATTCGTGTGTTGTTATTCGCATTAGTTGTGCTGTCTATGTCGGCTGCGGCGTTTGCGGCGGTCGGAGTGGTAATTACAGTCGGTCCCCCGCCGCTGCCGGTCTATGAACAGCCGGTTTGTCCCGGAGATGGCTATCTCTGGACACCCGGCTATTGGGCTTGGGGTGACGATTTCAACGATTATTATTGGATACCGGGTACCTGGATTATGGCGCCTGAGATCGGTTTCCTCTGGACGCCCGGCTACTGGGGCTGGGGTGGCGACAGCTTTATTTTCTATGACGGTTATTGGGGACCGACGATCGGTTTCTACGGCGGCATCAATTACGGTTTCGGCTACTTCGGAACCGGGTTCGAAGGCGGCCGCTGGGATAATGGACACTTTTTCTACAACCGTGCCGTAATGAATGTGAATGTCACCAACATTCACAACGTCTACGAAACGAGGGTCGAGGATACCACCGTGAACCGCGTCAGCTTCAACGGTGGCAACGGAGGAATCAACGCGCGTCCGACGGCGGCGGAAGAAGCCGCGGCGCATGAGAGGCATGTTGGTCCCGTCGCCGCTCAGACTCAGCACGCGCAGGAGGCGCGATCCAATCCACAGCAACGCGCTTCGGCGAACCAGGGAAAGCCTCCGATCGCGGCGACGGCGAAGCCCGGAGAATTCAAGGGCAACGACGTCGTAAAAGCGAGCGAGGCTGGTGGGCGCTATACGCCTCCAGGCAACCGCAGCGGAAATCAGGCGCGAGAAAATGGATCAACTCAGCATCCTGAGGACAATGCCGCTCGACCGAATGCACCGGCCCATGTTCGCGACCTCCCACCAGCGGAACGCCCGACTGCTCCAAGCTCGGGTAATGCGAAGCAGGACAAGAAAAACCAGCAACAGCTAGACAAGCAATACGCGCAACAGCAGAAGGAACGGCAGAAGGTCCAGCAGCAGCAGGAAAAAGAAGACCAGAAGGTAGCGAAACAGAACAACGACGCCAGGAAACAGCAGGTGGAACAACAGCACCAACAGCAGACACAGCAATTGCAGCAAAAACACCAACAGCAAACGCAGCAGATGCAGCAGAGAATGGCGCCGTCAGCACCGAAATCAGGGGGCCATCCTCCCAAGTAAATTGTTTCTCGAGTCGCGAACCACGGAGGGCGCACTGTTGGGAAACCAGCAGTGCGCTTTTTTTGTTAACTCAATAACCGCCGAAGGCGCATGCAAATGATGGAGTGGGCTTCGGCGGGCACGATACGTGAGCCGTCCTGACGCCGTTCAGCTTCGGACGAATCCGAGACAGGGAAACGGCAAAAACCTGTGCCGCATCGCTATCCCGCCTAACCACCGTCAAAGCTAATGCAAGCCACGGGTGCATGTCATCAGGCAGATCCTCTAGATTGCCTCGGTCCGTAGTTGTAACCGGATGAAAGAGGCGGATATCGGGAAGCGACACACCCATTTCCTTCACCCGCCGCCCTACACTGATCAACCGATAGTCCTGTCTTCCCCCAGCAATTAGAGTCGTGACTTACCAATGACCACGAAAGGGGAATCATAAAATGCGGAACACGACAAAGAATTACACGACGAAGGATTGGGTGCGCCTCGGTGCCAGGTTAAGTCTTCTGTTCACCGAGCCAAAAGTACGGAAGGCGGTTGGCGATCGAATCAAGGATAGTGTAGAAGACCTTTCCGATGCCTTTACCAGCAAGTATGAGGATGTACAGGATACGGTGACAAGCAAGTACGAAGACGCCGTGGAACGCTTGAATGCCGCCCAGTGTGCTCTGCAGGGCCGGGGCTACTGGAGGTCGCGAATAACAGGCTTTCTGGTGGGCATTGGAGTCGGCGCCGGATTGGGAATTTTGCTGGCGCCCGCGTCCGGCAGTGAGACACGCGACGCGGTTCGAGACAAAGCTGTTGACGTGAAAAACAAAGTGTTTAGATCTGCCTCCGCCGCAATGGGGAAGGCTCGTGAGTCCGTCAGTAGTATGCCGTTCACCGGTACTGAGGGATGACGAATTGCGGAGGTGCCTTCCAAATTACACGACAGCTGTGGCGTGGAGTGCGTAGAGTCGATAAAAAGTGGCGGATTTTTGCGCGGAATTGTATAATCCCGCGCAACTCGTGTGCAGCATACCGATACCGGCACATCGACGAAAGGCCCCTATGAGCGAAAAGCCCAGTACTACCCTGCCTGCAACGGTCGAAAAAATCATCAAGCCGCTAGCCCCGGGCGAACCCGAGAAGGCGCAGATCTCTGTCGAAGGGGCCGATCACTTGTATAAAGAGATCCGGATCGAGAACACCCTCATCACTGAAAATGGCGACAAGGTACGCCTGAAGCAAGGTGCCGATGTCGAAGTGACCGTCGCAGCGGAGCCGGAGGCGACAGTTCCAAATTCCGAGTCAGCGTGACAAGCCCAAAGAGGCCCAAAGAGAGTGACAGGACAGACTAACGGACACGGATCACCATCAACCCATCAGTAGAGAGTTGCCGGCCGAGGCCACAGGGCAGCATCCCGCCAGGGATTTTAAATCTGCTCGCTCTCTACAGTGAAGACCCTAGAGTCAGCCTCCAGTTTTCCGTGATAAACAGACAGTGTTAGTAGCGGATTCCTCTGCCTCACCCTTGAAAGATGTTTCAAATTGAACTTGATTTCGCTGGTGTGTCTGCCTGCCGCACCGCGCGCGGGCTTGCCCACGCGTCAATCCGGAAGCACGTGATAAAGACTTGGCTGGAATGCCCGATCCTCCTTCTTGAGCCCAAGAGAGCAAGATCATGATGAAAAGAAATAACCGAAGCGCGGCGACTGCGTTTGCCGGCGGCGAATCCGATGCCCGGGAGAAGAGTAATGGGAACTCTGTTCTGGTTGCCGAGCCTCCTCCGGCTAGTCTGAGCGCGATTCTGGCCAGTTTGCAAACCATGCGGAACGGCGACTTTTCAGTCCGTCTCCCGGGTTCATGGACCGGCCTTGAAGGAAAGATTGCAGACACATTCAACTCCATCGTCGCCGCCAATCAACAAATGGCGCAGGAGTTAAAGCGAGTTGGACAAGTAGTCGGCAAAGAAGGAAGGACACGCGAGCGGGCCCGATTCCACGAAGCGAGAGGCGCATGGGGAGACATCGAAGTCTCGGTGAACACGCTGGTCGAGGACTTGCTTCGTCCAACCGCTGAAGTTACCCGCGCCATCGCGGCCGTAGCCCAGGGAAATCTGACGCAAACGGTTCGCCTGGACGTTGACGGCCGCCCACTGGAAGGCGAGTTCCTGCGCTCCGCCAACATCGTCAACACCATGATTCAGCAGCTCGGCGTTTTCACCGCCGAAGTGACGCGCGTGGCGCGCGAGGTCGGCACCGACGGCAAACTGGGTGGGCAGGCGCTGGTGCCCGGCGTGGCTGGCACGTGGAAAGATCTGACGGACTCCGTCAACTCGATGGCCAGCAATCTCACTGGCCAGGTGCGCAACATCGCTGAAGTCGCTACTGCCGTCGCCAGCGGCGATCTCTCCCGCAAGATTACGGTCGATGTGCGCGGCGAAATTCTCCAGCTCAAAGAAGCCATCAACACCATGGTGGACCAGTTGCGCTCGTTTGCGTCGGAAGTAACGCGCGTTGCCCGCGAAGTTGGTACGGACGGCAAATTGGGTGGTCAAGCCGTCGTTGTTGGCGTTGCCGGCACCTGGAAAGATCTCACTGACTCAGTGAACGCCATGGCCGGTAACTTGACGGCGCAAGTCCGCAACATTGCTGAGGTAACCACAGCGGTGGCTCGCGGCGATTTGTCGCGCAAAATCACGGTGGATGTGAAAGGCGAAATTCTCGAACTTAAAGACACCATCAACACGATGGTGGACCAACTCAACGCGTTCGCCGGCGAAGTGACTCGCGTGGCCCGCGAGGTCGGTACGGAAGGCAAGCTCGGCGGCCAGGCGCAGGTGCCCGGCGTCGGCGGTACGTGGAAGGATCTCACCGACAACGTCAACTTCATGGCCAGCAACCTGACTGGCCAGGTGCGCAACATCGCCGAGGTCGCGACTGCCATCGCGAACGGCGATCTCTCGCGCAAAATCACAGTGGACGTGCGCGGCGAAATTCTGCAGCTCAAAGAAACGCTGAACACGATGGTCGATCAGCTCAACCGATTCGCCGGCGAAGTAACGCGCGTGGCCCGCGAAGTCGGCAGCGAAGGCCGGCTGGGCGGACAGGCCAACGTGCCCGGAGTTGCCGGCACGTGGAAAGATCTTACGGACTCCGTGAACTCGATGGCCGGTAACCTCACCGGTCAAGTGCGTAACATCGCGGAAGTGACCACGGCTGTGGCCCGCGGCGATTTGTCACGCAAAATCACGGTAGATGTGAAGGGCGAGATTCTCGAACTCAAGAACACCATCAACACGATGGTCGACCAGCTCAACGCGTTCGCCGGTGAAGTGACGCGCGTGGCCCGCGAAGTCGGCACCGAAGGCAAATTGGGCGGCCAAGCGCAGGTCCCCGGCGTCGCCGGAACGTGGAAGGATCTCACCGACAACGTGAACTTCATGGCCAGCAACTTGACCGGCCAAGTGCGAAATATCGCCGAAGTCTCGATGGCTGTGGCGCGCGGCGATTTGTCGCGCAAGATCACGGTCGACGTGCGCGGCGAAATTCTGGAACTCAAAGACACCATCAACACCATGGTGGACCAATTGCGCTCGTTCGCGTCGGAAGTGACGCGCGTGGCTCGCGAAGTGGGCACCGACGGCAAACTGGGCGGCCAGGCGCAGGTGCCGGGCGTCGCTGGTACGTGGAAAGATCTCACCGACTCCGTGAACTCCATGGCCAGCAACCTGACTGGCCAGGTGCGCAATATCGCCGAAGTCTCCACCGCCATCGCCAGTGGCGACCTCTCGAAGAAAATCACGGTGAACGTCAGTGGCGAAATTCTGCTGCTCAAAGAAACCATCAACACGATGGTGGACCAGCTCAACGCGTTCGCCGGCGAAGTAACGCGCGTGGCTCGCGAAGTCGGCACCGAAGGGCGTCTGGGCGGACAAGCCAACGTGCCTGGAGTCGCCGGCACGTGGAAGGATCTCACCGACTCCGTCAACTCGATGGCCGGCAACCTGACCGGCCAGGTACGCAATATCGCCGAAGTGACCACGGCCGTGGCGCGCGGCGATTTGTCGCGCAAGATCACGGTCGACGTGAAGGGCGAGATTCTCGAACTCAAGAACACCATCAACACGATGGTGGATCAGCTCAACGCGTTCGCCGGCGAAGTAACGCGCGTGGCCCGCGAAGTCGGCACCGACGGAAAACTCGGCGGGCAGGCGCAGGTGCCCGGCGTTGCCGGCACCTGGAAGGATCTCACCGACAACGTGAACTTCATGGCCAGCAACCTGACCGGCCAGGTGCGCAACATCGCCGAGGTCGCGACGGCCATTGCCAACGGCGACCTCTCCAAGAAAATCACGGTGGACGTGCGCGGCGAAATCCTGCAGCTCAAGGAAACGCTGAACACGATGGTCGAGCAGTTGCGCTCGTTCGCCGCCGAAGTGACGCGCGTGGCCCGCGAAGTCGGCAGCGAAGGCCGTCTCGGCGGACAGGCCAACGTGCCCGGCGTGGCTGGTACCTGGAAAGATCTTACCGACTCGGTGAACGCGATGGCCGGTAACCTCACCGGCCAGGTGCGCAACATCGCCGAAGTGACGACGGCCGTGGCGCGCGGCGACTTGTCGCGCAAAATCACGGTGGACGTGAAAGGCGAAATTCTCGAACTGAAAAACACCATCAACACGATGGTGGATCAGCTCAACGCCTTCGCCGCCGAAGTGACTCGCGTGGCCCGCGAAGTCGGAACCGAAGGCAAGCTGGGCGGCCAGGCGCAGGTGCCCGGCGTGGCCGGAACCTGGAAGGATCTCACCGACAACGTCAACGTGATGGCCGCCAACCTCACCGAACAAGTTCGCGGCATCGTCAAAGTCGTCACCGCCGTCGCCAACGGCGAACTCACGCAGAAGCTGACGGTGAACGCGAAGGGCGAAGTCGCGGCCCTGGCCGAAACCATCAACAACATGACCGACACGCTGGCCACCTTTGCCGATCAGGTTACAACCGTCGCTCGCGAAGTGGGCGTGGAAGGCCGCCTCGGCGGACAGGCCAACGTGCCCGGCGCCGCCGGCACGTGGAAAGATCTCACCGGCAACGTCAACCTGCTGGCCGATAACTTGACCAACCAGGTGCGCGCCATCGCCGAGGTCGCAACGGCCGTTACCAAAGGCGACCTGACTCGCTCGATTCAAGTGGAAGCCAGCGGCGAAGTCGCGGAACTGAAAGACAACATCAACACCATGATCGACAACCTCCGCCTCACCACTGACCGCAACACGGAGCAGGATTGGCTGAAGACCAATCTGGCGCGCTTCACCGGCATGTTGCAGGGGCAGCGCGATCTGGCGACGGTCGGACGCATGCTGCTGTCGGAACTGGCGCCGCTCGTGAATGCGCAGCAAGGCGTGATCTACCAGATGGGAAGCGAAGAATCGGCGGAGATGGTTCTTGCTCTCGGCGTTCGCCGGTGACGGCGAGGACGGCCATCTGCGGCGCTTAAGAATCGGCGAGGGTCTGGTCGGACAATGCGCGGCGGAAAAGCGAGCGCATGCTGATCTCCGACTTGCCGCCCAACACGATTCCCATCCGCTCCGGTCTGTTCGAAGCCGTTCCGCGAAATGTGATCGTGCTGCCCGTGCTTTTTGAAGACCGCGTCAAGGCGGTTATCGAACTGGCCTCACTGAGCAACTTCACGGCGTCGCATCTGGCGTTTCTCGAACAACTGACCGCCAGCATCGGCATCGTGCTCAACAGTATCGAAGCCACGATGCAGACGGAAGGCCTGCTGAAGCAGTCGCAGCAATTGGCCACCGAACTGCAGATGCAGCAAAAAGAATTGCAGCAGACCAACGAACAGCTCGCGCAGAAAGCGCAGCAGCTCGCCGAACAGAACGTTGAAGTCGAACGCAAGAACCAGGAAATCGAACAAGCCCGCCGCGCTTTGGAAGAAAAAGCCAAGGAACTGGCGCTGACTTCGAAGTACAAGTCGGAATTCCTGGCCAACATGTCGCACGAGTTGCGCACGCCGCTGAACAGCATTCTGGTTCTGGGCCAGCAGCTCAGCGACAATCCGGACGGCAACCTGACGCCGAAGCAAGTCGAATTCTCCCGCACGATTCATGGCGCCGGAACCGACTTGCTCAACCTGATCACCGACATTCTCGATCTGTCGAAGATCGAATCCGGAACGGTTTCGGTCGAGGCCGAGGAAGTCTTCTTCGCCAGCCTGCTGGACGCGGTGGCACGTCCGTTCCGGCACGAAGCGGAGAACCGGCGGCTCACTTTCGAAGTGCAGACCGATCCGCATCTGGCGCGCAGCGTGGTTACCGACTCGAAGCGTTTGCAGCAAGTGCTGAAGAATCTGCTGTCGAACGCGTTCAAGTTCACCGAACAGGGCGGCGTTCGGCTCTCGGTTTCCACTGCCAAGAGCGGCTGGAGCGAAGATCATCCGATTCTTGCGCAAGGCGGCTTCGGTCGTGGCTTTTGAAGTTTCCGATACCGGCATCGGCATTCCCTTCGACAAGCAGCGCATCATCTTCGAGGCCTTCCAACAGGCAGATGCCGGCACCAGCCGCAAATACGGCGGCACCGGTCTGGGCCTGGCCATCAGCCGCGAACTGGCCAGCCTGCTGGGCGGAGAAATCCAGTTGCGCAGCGCTCCCGGAAAGGGCAGCACGTTCACTCTCTACCTGCCGCAAACCTATGTCGGGCCCGCGACTCGCAGTTCCGCGATGCCGGAGACGGAAGATCTCCATCTTCGGTATCGCCAGCTGCAGTTGTCGGTCACGGGAGTCTCGGAACATCCGGTCGAGAAGATTCCCGACGACCGCGACAATCTGCAGCCGGACGATGCGGTCTTGCTGATCGTGGAAGACGATCCGCATTATGCGCGCGTGCTGTGCGATCTCTCCCGCGACAAGGGATTCAAGGTTCTGGTGGCGACTGCGTGGCGCTGAAGCTCTTGCGCTGGCGCGCGAATACCATCCGACCGCCGTTTCGCTCGATGTCTTTCTGCCCGACATGCTGGGCTGGACGGTGCTCAACCATCTGAAGCAGGATCCGGCCACGCGGCACATTCCCGTTCAGATGCTGACCCTCGATGAAGACCGGCATCATGGCCTGGCGCGCGGCGCTTTTGCGTTTGTCACCAAGCCGACCACGCCGGAGGGACTGGAAGCGGCGCTGACGCGCATCAAGGAATATGCCGCGCCGCGCCGCAAACGATTGCTGGTCGTGGAAGACAATCCCGCCGAGCAGCTCAGCATCCGGAACTGCTGGGCTATGACGACATCGACGTCACGATCGTGTCGACACGGGCAGCAGAGGCTCTCGACGCTCGTGAACGAGCAGTCGTTCGATTGCGTCGTTCTTGATCTGCGTCTGCCCGACATGTCGGGCTTCGACGTGCTGGAGCGATTCCGCGACACTCCGTCACTCAGCGACTTGCCGGTCGTCGTCTTCACCGGCAAAGAACTTTCGCCCGAAGAAGATGCTCGTCTGCATGCCTTGGCGCGCAGCGTGGTGGTCAAGGGCGTCGAGTCGCCGGAGCGGCTGCTGGATGAGACCGCTTTGTTCCTGCATCGCGTGGTCGCCGATCTTCCCGCGGAAAAACAGAGAATGCTCGACCGCCTGCACCGCTCCGACGATGCTCTGGTCGGAAAGAAAGTGCTGGTCGTCGACGATGACGTGCGCAACATCTTTGCTCTCAGCAGCGTGCTTGAACGTCGCGGAATGGACGTGATCACCGCGGGCACCGGCCGCGAAGCATCGCCATGCTGGAATCGACTCCCGATGTCGCGATCGTGCTGATGGATATCATGATGCCGGAGATGGATGGCTACGAAACCATGCAGGTGATCCGGCAGAATGCTTCGTTCCGGCGCCTGCCCATCATCGCCCTGACCGCAAAAGCCATGAAGGGCGACCGCGAGAAGTGTCTGGAAGCTGGCGCGTCCGAGTATCTGGCCAAGCCTGTCAACACCGAGCAATTGCTTGTCGTCGTTGCGCATGTGGCTTCATCGGTAGATACTGCAAATGGCACGTGATGGCAGCGGAGAGGAAATGATGGGCGCAGACGAAAAAGTCAACATTCTCATGGTGGATGATCAGCCGGCCAAGCTGCTCAGCTATGAGGTCATGCTCGCCGAGCTTGGCGAAAATCTGATCAAAGCCAATTCGGCGAAGGAAGCGCTCGAAATCCTGCTGAAGACCGATGTTGCCGTCGTGCTCATGGACGTAAGCATGCCGGAGCTGGACGGTTTTGAATTGGCCGACGATGATTCGCCAGCATCCCCGCTTTCAGAGGACCGCGATCATTTTTATTTCCGCCGTGCATCTCACCGATCTTGACCGGCTCAAAGGATACGAGCACGGAGCGGTGGATTACATTTCCGTTCCCGTGATTCAGGAACTTCTTCGCGCGAAGGTCAGCGTGTTCGCCGAATTGCACCGCAAGACCATGCAGCTCGAAGCTCTGAATCGCGATCTCGAACAACGCGTGCTGGAACGCACCGAGGAGTTAGCGACCAAAGCCGAACTGCTACTGCGGCTAAACGCTGAACTGATCGGCAAGAATCAGGAACTTGATGCCATCGTGAGCACCGCACCGGATGTCATCTTCAGCAGTCAGGGAGATGGGCACTACGAGTATGTCAGCGAGCGGTTTCACGAATACGCCGGCACTTCAGCGGATTCCGGCAAGAGCGTGACTTGGCTGGACTATGTGCATCCTGACGATGTTGAGCGCAGCAAAGCAGGCTGGATCCAGTCCGTTCAGGCAGGAGCGCAGTACGAATCGGAGTATCGAATGCGTTCCAAAGATGGCGCCTACCGCTGGTTCCGCTCTCGCGCCGTTCCGATTCGAGACCCGAAGGGGAACATTGTTAAGTGGTATGGTACCTGCTCCGATATTCACGACAGCAAACTGCTGGAACAATCGATTCGCGATAACGCCATTGAGCTGGAAAAAATGGTTGACCGACGGACGGATGAATTGCGTCGACTTTCCGTTCGCCTCATGACCATGCAGGACCAGGAACGGCGTCGCATCGCACGCGACCTGCACGATGGATTGGGGCAGGAACTGGCGGTCGCCAAGATGGTATTGGACAAGATGTTCCTGCAAAAGCCGCCTCAACCGCAAGAGCAAACTGGGTCCAGGCCAGTTCGATTATCGATCGCGCGATTCAGGAAGTGCGCACCATGTCTCACTTGCTGCATCCCCCATTGCTCGATGAAGTGGGGTTGCAGTCGGCTTTGAGTTGGTATGTGGAGGGATTGTCAAAGCGAAGCGGCATCGAAACGCTTCTTGAAGTCCAGCCCACGGACTTCCCGAGGCTTTCGCCGGCAGTCGAGACCGCGGTGTTCCGAATTGTCCAGGAGGCCCTGACCAATGTATTCCGGCATTCCGGGGCGCGAAAGGTGAGTATCACTCTGACTCAACGGGACGACCAGATCGTTGTCACGGTACTGGACGATGGCAAGGGCATCGACCAGAGAGTTGCAGAACTGCGCCCGGAGAGCGTCGGGGTTGGAATCGGCGGCATGAAACAACGCGCCAAAGAATTCGGTGGAGAATTGCGACTCACCAACGCCGATCCGGGAACTCTTCTTGAACTCGTGATTCCCTCGGGCACGGTATTGCGAGAGCCGACTGCAGTCCTAATGGATGCGTCTAGCATCTGATCCCATTGCACCGCCCCATTTCACGCCTGGCCACACCCAGGCGGCTGCTGATCTCAGTTTGTGTAAAGAAGAGTAACTCCCATCGAGACTAGTCAACTCGAATCCGACGGTACAGGAACTTTGAGAATCAAGTACAGGAGCACCCTGATGGGACAGGTCTCGCCGATTAGCTAGTCTTTTCTCGGAAGATGGAAAAGCTAAGTCGATCGAGGAGACTAACAGTGGCCACTTGTCCGGTATCCGCAACCGTAACCAATGTGTTTCCCCTGAGTATTACTCGGGGAAGAGATCAACGTGAGCGAGACGATTCCGAAACCAACCTGGTGCGGCGCGCCCAACAGGGCGACGAGCAGGCCTTCTCTACTCTCTACGAACTGCACAAGAAGCGTGTGTATTCCGTCTGTCTGCAGATGACCAAGAATATGGCGGACGCGGAAGACCTGACCCAGGAAGCATTTATGCAGGTGTTTCGGAGCATCAACTCATTCCGCGGCGATTCGGCGTTCTCCACCTGGCTGTACAGGATCGCCGTGAACACCGTGTTGATGAAGTTGCGTCGCCGCAAGTCGCCGCCCCTGCTGTCTTTGGATGAACCGGTATCGGCGGGCTCCCCATCGCTGAAGCGTGAGGTTGGGAATGCGGATCCGAATCTCCGTGGAGCGGTTGACCGTATCGCTTTGGGTCGGGCCGCCGAGGAATTACCCGCGGGCTGCCGGCGAATCTTCGACCTGCACGAGGTTGAAGGCTACCAGCATCATGAGATCGCCCAAATGCTGCAATGCTCAATAGGAAACTCGAAGTCCCAGCTCCACAAAGCGAAGCTGAAAATGAGAGACATTCTTTTTCCACGAAAAGGAATCTCCGCGATTTAGCACGCTTCAAGAGAGAGAAAAAGGGGTTCCGTTTGGTGCGAATTCTCGTGGCTGATGACAACCCGGCAGTGCGAAATTATCTTCGCTCTCTCCTCGAACAGCAAAGCAGCTGGCACGTTTGTGACCAGGTGCCAACGGGAGCGGAAGCCCTCCAAAGGGTTAAGGAAAACCCGCCTGATATGGTCTTGCTGGACTTCCAAATGCCCGACCTCAACGGAATCGAGGTCGCGCGGAGGATCGCGCAGCTCTTTCCTCAAATCCCCATCCTCATGGTCACAATTCATCTATCCAAACAGTTGGCCGAGGCCGCCCGAAAGACCGGCATCCGGGGGGTGTGCGCGAAGTGGGACGTGGGCTCCATAGTCGAAGCAGTGAACATACTCCTGCAACAGGGAACCTATTTCCCAGCAATGAGTCCAACCAGCGAATAAAGCCTCAAGTCATGGAAGACATGGCATTATCGCCTACAGCATCTCCTGTATTCGAGATAGTATGCAATCGTGTTAGCTTTTGTGTGATTCACTGAAGCGTCAGTGTGTGCGCGCGCGGTGTTTGAGACTTGAAGAAACACCCCGTAAAATACAAGCCATCACGAAAATGGAACCCCAGCTAACGCCCGCCAGAGGCCACGCTGCGCGGAACCGGGGAAAGCTATGGGAGTCCGTATTCTGCTGGTGGATGATCATCCGGTCGTAAGGCAAGGACTTAGAACTCTACTGGCAGGACGGTCCGAACTGGAAGTAGTGGATGAAGCGTCGGACGGGTTAGAGGCCGTAGAAAAGGTCGGCAGCTTACAACCCGATGTGGTGGTGCTCGATATCACCATGCCACGAATGAATGGCATTGAAGCTTGCCGGCTCATCAAACAGAAAAATCCTAAACTCGAGGTGTTGTTCGTCACCCAGCACGATTCTCCGCAAATGCTCCGTGAGGCCCTGGCTGCCGGAGCCCGGGGGTATGTCGTGAAGTCTAACCTCGCACGGGATCTGGTGGAGGCGGTGGAGGCTGTGAGCCAGCATCGAGAATTTACCGCGCTGGCGCGAAATCCACACGCTTCGGGCTGAATTGGAAAGTTACCAAGTTCGTACCTCAGTTCGATTTTGTTTCGAAGTCTTTTACGGAGGATCTGCGATGAAACTTCGTATCCTGTTAGCCGATGATCACGAGATCGTGCGACGCGGCCTGTGCTCCCTTCTGCAGAAACATGAGGGATGGGAGGTGTGCGGCGAAGCCTCCGACGGCCGTGAAGCGATCAGCATGGCCCAGGAGTTAAAGCCGGACGTCGTGATCGTGGACATTGGCATGCCGCACCTGAACGGTCTGGACACGACACGTCAACTTCTTCAACTGGATCCTAACTTCAAGGTCGTTGTGCTGACCATTACCGACTCTGATCAGGTTATCCGCGAAGCCCTCAATGCCGGCGCGCGCGGATTTGTGCTCAAATCCGACGCAGCTCGCGATCTCGTGGCCGCCGTCGAAGCCTTGCAGGGCAAGCGTATGTTTTTTACCTCGCGAGTGAATGATCTTGTGTTGGCCGGATTCCTGGAGAAAGGACAAGCCATATCGCGGAATGAAGCCCCAAATTTACTGATACTGACGGCGCGGGAACGTGAGGTCACCCAGCTTCTGGCGGAGGGGAAGAGTTCCAAAGAAGTTGCATCCCTTCTAGGCTTGAGCACAAAGACCGTGGAAACTCATCGCAGCAACATAATGAGGAAACTGAGCCTGCACTCCGTTCGCGATCTGGTCGTCTATGCCATCAAGAACAACATAATCCAGATCCAGACGCGGCCTGAAGCCAGTGACGAGACACAAATCGCAATGGCTTGAGCACTCCGGCCATCACTGTTTTCAGCGCCCTCTAAGGCTTTACCGGACAAAATAAAGTCCCGCCGAAAAGGCCGGGACTTTTTCGAGTAAGAATTACCAGTGCTCATTGCTTCAAGAAAGAACTAGGACGCGCGGCGTTGACGGTCGCGGTTCTGGTCCTCTTCTTCGTTGTTGGGCTGACTCTGGCCGCCCTTTTTCGGCTCCTGCTGACCGGGCTGACCGCTCTGCTGTTTCTGCCCCTGTTGCCCGGACTGGCCACTCTGCTGCCCCGGTCCGAATTGACCACCCTGCTGCCCCTTCTTTTCCATATCGTCTGCCATGATTAATCCTCCTAAAGCGCAGGCCGTGCAGCGCCTGTGCGTTTATCGATCCACAACTTAGTTGCTGCAAGACTCTGCAGGGTTGGGTAGAAAGTTCTTGCGCTTGTTTCGCAGCCGATTGAAAAACTCATCGAGCATACTTTCCGGAACACCCTTCGTCTTCAGACAGATGCTAGACGATGCGCAATGCCATGCAGAAGCGGCCTTCCCAGGGTCGCGATTTCCGCATCCCGAGAAGGCCGCCTCGTCGTCACTGCGAGCGCTCACTCTTCACGTTAAACGATCACAACACCACGGTTAGTGCTATTTGCACGCCCGGGTGAAGCAGATCGAAGAGGAAATATTGACCATCGATGTAGTCGATGTAGCATTGGTCGGTATAGGCCCAGCCGACCGGCCACGCATCGACGATGACGAACGAGTAACCGCCGTACTGAAAGCGCGGTTGCCCACCGACGACCGTTGGGTGATTGACGACAAACGTATGTTGGCGTCCAAAATGGGCGCGGAACTTGTCATCCGGAATGCGACCGCCGTGGTTATCGGCGGCCTGCTTGGCGCTCTTGGCATTGTCCTGCTTCGCCGGCTTTTCGTCGTTGCGCACAGGTTTGTCCTGCTCCTGTTTCTCGGGTTTGGCTTCATCCTGGCGCGGTTTCGCTTCATCCTGAGCCGGCTTTGCGGCGTCAGGACGAGCTTCCTCTTGCGCAGGCTTGGCATCTTCGCGCTGCTCCTGCGCGTAAATCAGAGAGCTCGCGCCGAGAAGCACGGAAAAGGAAAGAGCTGATGTACTTAACAATCTAGCGAGTTTGATTTTCATAACGTCCGTCTCCTCGTGACTCAAGTGTTAGGGGACCACCCAGCCGGCCTCAGACGCTACTGCTACGCCGGCCGACATGTGCGACAAGTGAAACCAAAAACAAAACCAGAAACACAACAAAAATCAGCTTCGCAACACCCGCGGCGGCAACTGCTATGCCAGTAAAACCCAACACCGCGGCGATCAGAGCGACCACGAAGAATGTTACGGCCCAGTTGAGCATGATGAATCCTCCCGTCAGTTTTGCTTCTGACAATGTAAGTTCGAAGTGGGTTCGGACGAATCAGTTCGAAACTGTATCTCGCGATCTGAAATCCCGTAGCGATGGCTTTGTCGATGTAAAAGCTAACAGCTGCTTTTTGACGTATAGGAAAACGAAGCTCCATTCCATAGGGGACAGGGTGAAGGCAATCATCGCCGACAAATGGTTAGTCTTAGCGCTACCCTAGAAGGCGAGATTATAGAGGGCGAGATTAAGGCAGGGAGCTGCGGAACTGCCGGTACCGGGAGTTATGGGGCTGCCAGCGTGCGTTCCCAACCGTTGTCGTGAACCTCAACGTTCAGTGCTAAATCCACGTGGCGGCCCCTCGGAAAGTACATCTCATAATCCGTAGGTCGTAGGTTCGAGTCCTACCGGTGCCACCAGATTAAAACGACCTCAAAAAATGAATTAGGAGCGCTTCTTTTTCAAAATTCGAATCTTCGTTTCCTCCCGAGTTCTCGGCGCAAGCCGCGTCTGTGGCGCGTCAGGTCCTGCTCGATGTCCGGCTATGTCCCACTCCCCGCCAAGGCGATCGTTTGCGTTTTGGTGAGGGCGGTATCTTTGATCGATAATATCCCGGTCCTCGTGCCCGTCTGCGTAGGAGAGAAGGTCACGTTAATGGTGCAGCTCTTGCCAACCGTAAGTTTGGCCGGGCAATTGTTGTTTTCTGCAAAGTCTCCACTGATGGTGACGCTGGAGACTTTCAGCGGTGTCGCACCAGGATTGTCCACCGTGATGACTAGCGCGGCGCTCGTCGTTCCTACCTTTTGCGCCGCGAAAGTCAGGTTGCTGGGCGCTATGCCAATGACCGGTTCGTTCAGGAGCACTGTTGCGGAACCTGTGTCGCCTGCGGTTGTCCCGTTCGCTGTGGCCAGATCCAAACCACCGTCGCCGTTGAAATCTGCGGCCACGATCCCGGATGGCAATGGGCCTGACGCTAGCGTTACTCCGCCGCGGAAAGTTCCATCCCCGACTCCTGGCATAATTTCGACATACGCAAAGCTGCTTCCAGCATTGGCGATGGTCACCGCGAGATCCAGTATGCCGTCATTATTGAAGTCACCAACAGTCACCGCATTGGCATTGTTCATGGTGTCGTAAGGCACGGCCGTCTGGAAGGTTCCATCGCCATTTCCCAACAAGACCTCGATCCCGCCGAAAGCGCTGTTCGTCGCCACTGCCAGATCGATTTTGCCGTTACCGCGGAAACTGCCGGCAGCGATCGCCAATGGAGCGCCTCCTCCCGCCGCAGCGTAGTCCACTTTCGGAAGAAAGTTTCCCGAGCCGTCGGCCTTGTTGATCAAAATGGAGACTGCGCCACTCCGCGAGTCGGCTACCGCGATATCGGGCCAGCCGTCGCCATTGAAATCCCCCACCGTGACGCCGTACGGCGCACTGCCAGTCGTGTACGTTGCGAAGGTGGGAAAAGTGCCCGTCCCATTGCCGAGATGGACAGATACGGTGTTTTGCGATCCGTTGGTAGCGACGATGTCGAGGTTGCCATCCTTGTTGAAATCGCCCACAGCGAGGCCATAAGGGATGCCGTTCGTGGGGTATTCCGTGTAGGTGGGGAACGTTCCCGTACCCGAATTGAGCAGCACGGTAATGCTGCCGCTGCCGTTGACGTTGGCTACCGCGATATCCGCTTTGTGATCGTTGTTGAAATCACCAGCCACAACCGCGTTCGGACCAGTCGGCAGCGAATAGGTGACGGCTGGCTTGAAAGTTCCGTTGCCTTTGTTCATCAGGATCGAGATCTCATAAGGAAAAGCGTACGTGATCGGAACAATCAGGTCCGACTTACCGTTCCCAGTGAGATCCGCAGCCGCAATTCCGCTGTAGGCCCCGGTAACGGTTTCATTCCCTACGGCGTAATCGGTGCGGGCGGCGAACAAGTCTTTGCCATTGCTCAGCAGAACCGAGATTGTAGCGATCGTGACTCCGAATGGAGAGCCGTTGTCGGCAGTTACTATGTCAGCCTTGCCGTCGCCGTTGAGATCGACAGCGACGATGCCAGTTGGACCAAAGTTGGTGCCGAAAGTGACTGCGGCCTTAAGCGTCCCCGTCCCCGAACCGGTGAGCACGGAAACATTCGTTCCGCCATTGGTTACGGCAACGTCGAGTTTGCCGTCTCCGTTGAAGTCGCCCACCGCGACGTCCGTTACTCCAATGGGAACGGAATAGGCTTTCGCAGCCTTGAAGGTTCCGTTGCCGTTCGAGAGCAGGACTGCCACTTTGCTTTCACTCTGGCATCCGGCAACGATGTCGATCCTGCCATCATTGCGCAGGTCGCCAGCGGCGAGGCTAATGCAACTCGCGGCGATCGCAGTGGAGTTGTCCTTGTGGGTCTGAAAGGTTCCGTCGCCATTGCCGAGCAACACGGAGATCGTCTCGCTCTCAGCATTGGTGGTGGCAACGTCGAGTTTGCCATCGCTGTTGAAGTCGGCGACGACTACCATCCGCGGATCGGCTGCGGTGGCATAGCCGACTGGAGCCTTGAACGTTCCGTCTCCATTGCCGAGCATGATGTCAACACCGATGCTGTTGTCGGTGACGGCGACATCGAGTTTGCCATCGCCGTTGAAATCACCGACCGCAATGCTGCCGCCCTGCGGGCCCGCGGTAGTGGAGACATATGGCTTGAAGGTGCCGTCACCGTTTCCTAAAAGCACGGCGACTTTGGAATTTTCAAAGCCGTAGACAACGGCAATGTCGAGCTTGCCGTCTCCATTAAAATCGCCCACGGCGATACCAGTGGGCGCTGAAGGAACCGGATAATCGACGTGAGTGGCGAAGATTCCATTTCCATTGCCCAGCAATACAGAGACAGAGTTCGCCGCGTCGTCATTGCCTGTAACCACGTCCATGTGGCCATCGCCATTGAAATCGCCCACGGCCAGAACCGTCGGACCTATTCCCGTGACGAAATCGGCGCGGTTGAACATAAAGGTCTGCGCGAAAGTCAGCGGCGTGGCCACGACGGCCAGTAGCGCCAGGACAATCAGCGTCAGGGGTGCGTTTTTCCGGAGAACGTTTATTGCGAATGCCCGGGTTGCGAATGAGTGATGTGCGAAGTTTGTCATTAGCCTGCTCCTCATTTCCAAGTCTTCTACTCCAAAGTCTTTGTTGCTCAATGCAGCCCCGGAAGAGTCAGCGGATTCAGGTACCAGACGGTGCTCTTGGTTTCGCTATTTTTGACGAGTTGGGGCCACGCCAGAATCGACAACTTCGATCCAACCGACAGAGCCGGCCCGACGTAACCATTGCTGTTAGTGAATCCAGGAGCGATATCGATGGTTGCTGGATCGGCCCACCCGCATCCATTTTGATCGAAAGTTTCGTACGTGTACGCCAGTTGGTAGCCATCGCCGGCATAGTTGACCCAGAACAGCATGGCGTTTCCTCCTCCGTTCAGTGTGAAGTTTGCCGCGGCCGGAGGGTTGTCATCCCAGGTTTGCGCGGTCCAGCTGTCGCAGCCAATTACCGTCTCAGGGGCCCATCCGCCGAAAATAAAAGCGGAGCCGTAGATGTCGCCATAATAGTCAACCCAATACATGGCTGACGCGCCCGAGAGAGCTTCGGTCAAGCTCGGTGTCGAAAATCCCGACGGAACCGGTGTCGCAGTCCAGTTCGAGTTGCTTACGGTTTGCGGGACTGACCACCCTGGGGAGGTCCAGTTTGAGTAAAAAATATAGACATCGGGTTCCTGGTATCCAATCCAGGTTATGGTTATACCGTTGCCGCCTCCCAATGCCGGCGACGCGCCGGATACAAGGTTCTGGGCCGTCCAGCCCGGGCCGCTCACCGCTTGTGGATACGTCCATGCAGATCCGTTGTAAGTGGAGTAAAAGAGGTCGCTGGTCGTGGGATCCGTCCATGCCAGCCATACATAGCCAGTGTTGTTATCGACCATGATCGCCGGGACGCCGACGGTCTGCGCTTTCCACGCCCTGTGCTGGTAAGTGCCTTTCACAACGAGGGGGGTTGTCCAGGTGACGCTGTCCTTGGAGGTCGAGTACTCGATGTTTTCGCTGCCGTTCACCTTCCACGCCA
The DNA here is from genome assembly GCA_963826845.1 of uncultured Acidobacteriaceae bacterium. Lineage (GTDB taxonomy): Bacteria > Acidobacteriota > Terriglobia > Terriglobales > Acidobacteriaceae > Acidiflorens. The sequence goes on along the minus strand of CAWGYS010000004.1, from coordinate 256,725 downwards.
CATACTCTGTGGTTGCATTCGTGGCCACAGCTACCTGACCCTGGTCGGTCAATGCCTGCCACTTTCCACCACGTGCATTGATGCCTTTCACTTGTTGGGGCGAAGACTGAGCCATCCCCTGGCTTGCGAAGCTCGCCAGGAACAAGGCCAATCCCAGGGCGAGATGTCTGATGGTTTGCTTCATTGGAATTCTCCTTCTGATGTTTCTATACTGACGTTTCTGTGCTGACGTTCTGTGTTTGATGGGAACCCCGGAGGCCGCCGGCTTATTACTGGCGGGCCACCAGGTTCACTATTGCCGCTTTTAGCCTGGGGGCGGCTGCTTTTGATTGGCCTCCGGCTTCGACGCTTGCGCGGGGGGATGGGGCACCGGAACCGTGTGACGCAATCGAGCTGTCTTGGGCATAACCAGCTTCGGCGGCGCGGGAAGAGTAATCGTCTTCGCCGGCAGAGCATTGCCGAGTAGCAGGTCTGGCTTGCGCCGTAGCGGAGGCCGGATTTTTGTCGAGCGGTTTTGACGCGAGTCCAACCTGTGCCGAGCTAATGGACGGAATCAACGCCAGTCCGAGCAGAGCTAGCGCCAGTGCGAAATTCTTCAAAGTTTGCTTCGTCATAGAACGCTCCTTATTTCTCGTTCCTTCTTGAAGATGCGGCGTCTTGAATTCCACGGCGGCCCCCTCTACGGCGTCGCCAGGAACGAGACAGTAAGCCCGGCCGCATCCTGGTAGTTACCGACCACCACGCCGTCGTTATTGATGTCATCCAAAAACGTGTAAGGCTCGCCGGGGATCGTGAGCGTCGTGTAGACCCCTCCGCTCAGCACGAATCCCTGCGTCAGGTTGGGGTCGCTGGTGAAGTAAACGCCGACGATGACGCCGGCGTCGTTGATCGCGATGGCCTGGGTCTCCAGCGCCCCCGGAACTTCGATCGAAGTGTAGGTTCCCCCGCTCAGTAAGAAGCCCTGGTTACCGTTTGAGTCTGGGCTGATGTAAATGCCGACAATGTCCCCTTGGCTGTTGACGTCGTCGACAAAGGTATAGGTGGCGCCGGGGTAGTTGAGCGAGATATAGGTGCCATCGATCAGCGTGAAACCCTGGGATATTCCGCCATCGGACCACGAACCGACAATTTCGCCCGAGTTGTTGATCGCGGCGGCGTAGGTTCCCTTGCTGCCGGCAAACGGCACATCAAGAGTGGTGAACTCTTTGCCGCTCAACTCAAAACCATGGGTAACACCCGAGCCATCCACGTATTGGCCAACGATCTGGCCTAGATCATTGATGTCGATTGGCGCTGCGTCATTGGGATATTTCACCGCCTTGTAGGTCTCGGTGACAGTTTTCTTTTCCGACACATGCGCGCCAAACGCGCCGGCGTCGTAGTTTCCAACGATCTCAATCTTGGAGTTGGTCGCACCCGGGTTCATACCGCTCGCAACTGTGTCAAGGGAACCGGGGAAGCTGAGCAGAGTGTAAGTGTAGGACGGCGCACCCGGAGTCTTTGCCTGATGGCTTGCCTTTTGCGCCGCGGCTGCCGGACGCTTGCCCGGAAGCTTCTCGGCAAGTCCAACTTGCGCCCAGTTGGTGGAGGGGAGCAGCGCCAGTCCCAACAGACTTAGCGCTAGTGTGAAGTTTTTCACGGTTTGCTTTGTCATAGAACGCTCCTTATGATTTCTTCTTCCTGAAAATTCGAATGTCTGCCCATCTCGAGTCCCTGATCTCATGGCGCAGTACCATCTGCCGGGAGATCCTTCGGCGAGATCGAACCTTCTCGCAGGCGAAGTCGGGCCTGCTCTGCCTGCGCCGGGGCTAGCTTCTGTCCGCAAAGCGGGCAGTTGTCGAAGGCCGCCGCGGCGCCTCCCACCAGCAGGGTCATGCCCTTCCGCTCGACCGTCACCTCCGTCCGAACCCTGCGACTGGTGCCGCGATCGGACGCGTCGGAACGGAAGAAGCTTGCCCGTTCAGTCAGCCATTGGTAGAGTCTGTTCGTACGGTTCGCCCTGTACTGGCCGCGAATGTTGCGGCAGTTACCCAAAAAAGGCCAGTCATTCGTTCTCAAGCGTTCTCAAAATTTGTGAACGTTCTCTATGTCTATGCAAACAGAAGGCGTGTTCCATTTCGGGCAGTTTCAAGTTGATGCGCGAACACGCACCCTTCGGCGGGGAGAGGCGAACGTCACGCTCAACTTCCGGGCTTTTGAAGTGCTGTTGTACCTTGTTCAGAACCCAGGAAGGGCCCTCACCCGGGATGAGCTCTTAAAGAATGTCTGGGCGGATGCCTTTGTTGACGAGCACAGTCTGGCGCAGAGTATCTCCGTGCTGCGGCGGGCACTGGAGGAGAAGCCAGGCGACAACAGCTATATCGTCACCCTGCCGGGGCGCGGGTATCAGTTTGTCGCGCCGGTGCAGGTCGTTGTTCCCGAGAACGGGGGTGGTCTCCTCGATTTAGCAACGGCCACGAGGAACGATTCAACTGGGCTTTTTCTTCAGGAACACACTATCCGGACGAGCGTCATCACCGAAGAAAATGAACAGCTGGGCTTGTCAGTTGGCAGGAATCGAGCGGCGACCAGGCTAGTCGCGGTATTGGCGGTCGCCGTAACGTTGGTTGCAGGAGTTTACATCTGGCGGGCATTCCACCGGTCCCCGCCGCCAGCGAATCCAGCCGTCATCAGTTCGACCGTACCTCCTGCGGCTCGCCGCTCGGTCGCCGTTCTCGGCTTTCGCAACCTGTCCGGCCGTCCCGAAGAAGGCTGGCTGTCCACGGCCTTGGCGGAAATGTTGAGCACCGAACTGGAGGCCGGAGAAAAGCTGCGCCTGGTTCCCGGCGAAGACATCGCGCGCACCAAACTCGATTTTCCGCTAGCCGACGCCGACAGCCTCTCGCGAGACACGCTGGCACGAGTGCACAAAAATCTCGGCAGCGACTTGATCGTCCTCGGCTCCTATACAACTCTCGGCGAAAAACCCGACACCCGCATTCGTCTCGACCTGCATCTTCAAGATACGGTCGCTGGGGAAACCATCGCTGACGTCGCGGTGGTCGGAGGCGCGGCAGACCTGTTTGACATGGTGTCTCAGGCTGGTTCCCAGTTGCGCAAAAAGCTGGGCGTGGAGGCCGTTTCTCCGGTGGAGACTGTGAGCGTTCGAGCTTCTTTGCCTTCCAACCGTGATGCCGCTCGTCTTTATTCCGAGGGACTCGCCCGGCTGCGGGTTTGGGATGCCCTGGAAGCCCGCGATCTTTTGGAACAGGCCATAGCCGCCGATCCCAAATTTTCTCTCGCGCACTCGGCCCTGGCCGAAGCCTGGTCGCGATTGGGCTACCCCAAGAAGGCTCAACAGGAGGCGCGGCGGGCTTATGAACTTTCTGCCAATCTCTCTCGCGAAGAGAAATTGGTCGTGGAAGGGCGGTATCGTCTTATCGGCTATGAGAATGACAAGGCGATCGAAGTCTATCGCACGCTTTTCACTTTGTTCCCGGACAATCTTGATTATGGGCTGCGGCTGGCATGGGCGCAGACCCGCGGCGGCAAAGGGAATGATGCTCTGTCCACGGTCGAGTCATTGCGCAAGTTTCCGCGTCCAGCATCTGACGATCCCCGTATCGAATTGCAGGAGGCATGGGCGTGGAATGCGCTGGACGATTTCAAACATCAGGAACCGCCTACGGCGCGTGCGGTGGAGAGGGCGAGGGCCCAAGGTTCCCGCTTGATACTGGCATTAGCGCGGGAAAGCCAGTGTTGGATGTACTTTCACCTCGGTCAGCCGCAAAACGCGGTTCCTGCCTGTCGCGAAGCGAGGGACATTTTCGCTGCCGCAGGCGACCGGCAGGACGAAGCCAACTCCTTGCGAACCTGGGCCGATACGATCGCTCTCACCGATCCATCCGAATCCATTCGACTGTACCAGCAGGCGCAAGACATCTTCCGCAAGAATGGATCCCAGCGCGGGGTGGCCGACGTGCTCAACAATCTCGGCAACTTATATGAAGCGCAGGGTGATTCCGCCACGGCCGAGAAGATGCAGCGCCAAGCTCTGCCCATTTATCGACTCCTCGATGACAAGCGGGACCAGGCTTCGACGATCGCGAACATTGCCAACGAACGCCTGGATCAGGCGGACCTGCGAGGCGCGATCCAGTTGGACGAAGAGAGTCTGCAGTTAGACCGGGAAATGGCCAATACTGGACAGGCGGCTTTTGCCATTGAGAACCTCGCAATCGTTCACGAATTGCAGGGAAACCTTGCGGATGCAAAGCAGGAATTTGAACAATCCATCGCGATCTGGCAGAAAAGCGGCGATCAGGGTTCCGCGGCTTCCGCGATGTCGAGTTTGGGAAAGGTGCTGCTCGATGAGGCCGATTTTCCGAGCGCCCGCAAGATGTACGAGCAGGCATTGACGATAGGGACCACGGCCGGTGACAAGTTCAGCATCGCTCACAGCCAGTTCGCGCTCGCGGAATTGTCGCTGGAGGAAGGGCGTTCTCCCGTCGAACAAGAAGCGGTGATACGGCAGACGCTCGAGGTTTTTCAGCAACAGAAAGATCGCGACGGCGAGACTCTGGCTTGGTGCCTCCTTGGGCAGGCGCTGCTCGGGCAGGGTAAGGGAGCGGCGGCGAAGGAGGCGATGCAGCACGCTCAGTCGCTCGCAGCCAAGAGCCAAAGTCCCGAAGTCCGCTGGCGTGCCGCTATCGCGGCGGCGCGCGTCGAGACCGCGGAGAAAGACATTGGCTATTCTGCCGGCGAGAACGCGACGCGCAAAGAACTCACTGCCGTCATCGCCAGGTCACGAGACCTCGGTTATAAGAGAACCGAGCTCGATGCTCGTCTGGCGCTCGCTGAAATCGAAATGAAGTCGGGACAAACAACGACGGGACGTGCGCACCTGGCCGCGATCGAAACCGATGCCAAGGCCAAAGGTTACAACCTCATCGCCCGCAAAGCTGCCAGCTCTCGCGGCTGAGTCTTCCGATCTCAACAATCGTCGCTGATTTTTCCCGGGTAGGTCGTACTCCGCCGGTTAACGGCCTGAGTTAGCCATCATGAGCGCGAACAGCGCGGGCAGATAAATGATCGTCGCCTGCAGTAAACGCCGGGCCTGTGGCTTCGATGCCGCCGCCGTTGCCGGCAGTCGCGGATGCGCCATTCCCATGGACACACGGAACAACGCCGCACCCATCAGGATGGCTCCAACCAAATACACTCGGCCTGCCATTCCGAGCGCCACCGGCAAAATACTCACCGGAATCAACGCCGCGGAATAGGCCAGAATCCGCCACACGGTCGATTTGCCATCGGAATCCACCACCGGCAACATGCGAATGTCCCCTTGCGCATAGTCCTCACGATAGAGCCAGGCAATGGAAAGGAAATGCGGAAATTGCCACACGAACATGATGGCAAAAAGGATCAGCGTCTCGACTTCCAGCTTGCCGCGCACCGCGGTCCAGCCCAGCACCACCGGCATTGCTCCCGGAAACGCGCCCACAAATGTGCACAGCGGAGTAACTTTTTTCAGCGGAGTGTATACCGCGAGATACACCATCGAGGTCAAGAACACTAACAGACCAGTTAGTAAGTTGGCATAGATCGAAAGATAGATGGAACCGCCCAAAGCCAGCGCCAATCCTACTGTAGCCGCGTGCACCTTGGTCATGCGTCCCGCCGGCAAGGGACGCAGCGCAGTGCGGCGCATGCGCCCATCCACGCTCGTTTCCAGCACTTCATTCAGCGCAGCGGTTCCGCTCGAAACCAGCGCTACCCCGAGCAGCGCGTGGAATAATCCGAGCGACCATGACGAAATTGCCCGAGCGGTGCGCGCCCAAAAAGTAACCGCACCACGCCGTCAGGACGATCAGACTCGTAACCCGCGCCTTAGTCAGCTCAGCGTAATCGCGCAACCGAGAGGCAAATTTTTCCAACATGAACCCCCCCCACCAGCTCGGCAAGAATCTCAAAATTTCAGGGCTGCAAGAAATCCGTCCGTTCGCTTCTTGAAACCTTGGAACCCGGCTCTGCAAAGAAAGCATTGATACCGCGCCCTTGGTTCCATGTCAAGCCAAAACCCAAAGTGGCGCCGCGTCTTGTCCTCACGATATTCGCATCCGGTGCAATCCTGCGCAACCGCCGACGACAGCTAGTGGCTGCCCGCGGGACTACCCGCAGCACTGGTCGTTGGACTGGAAACGGTGAACGTCTCGGGCGGATCGAAATAACAGCGATGCCAAAGCGCGGCGTCGTTCAACTTGCCCGCCTTCCATTGCTGCACCGTAGGCACGGTTATGGCGATCATCCCGCCATCGACTGAATCGAAGATCAACACCACTCCGGATAATGTCCCCGCCTTCGCCGTCAGTTCCGCGTAGTTCTTGTCGAGCAAAGACTTGGCGAATTCGAGCTTCGCTTGGGCGCCGCTGTTTTTTTCATTCTCCTGGATCTTCTGCACCGAGATGATTTTCACGCTCTTCCCCCGCAGCGGCTCCCAATCACCCGGGAAGGGCGCAGTTTCCTCCCGCGTTACCTGAAACAGATCGGCCGCCACTGGTGAGGCGTTCTGGTTCAACAGCGGAACGTCCGATATGCCTTCCGGCATCTCCAGGCTCGTGCGCCAGATCCATCCCCGCGACAAGCCGGAAATCTTCACGTGAACCCAGTCCGCGTTGAAATCCAGCATCTCAAACTCGTCCTGCGCACTCGCCAAAAACAAAGTCTTGCCGTTCAAGCTCGGACTCGCAACCACCGGCGTCCCGGTTTTCTTGATGGCCACCAGATTCCGCGGATGCGCCTGATTCTTGACCACTTCCTCCAAACTCGCCGCTTCCGACTGCAAGGCGGATGCAGTTTGCTCGGCAGCTTTGCTCGCCGAATCTTTCTTTCCCGGGATTTGCTGAGCCGACAGACCCTGTTGTAAGGAAGACGAAAACGTATGCCCGGTTTCCGGCAACTGGGGCATCGGCGCTGAAAGGGTAGGTTCCGGAGCGTTCTTGTCCGAAGCTCCTTTTTCCGTGACCGCTGGCTTCTTGGCTACCGTCGGAGGAGCGATCGCCTCAAGCCCTTTGCTGGAACTTTCGCCGGAATTTGTCGCGCCCGAACCGCTCGCCAGCAAATCGGTCAACTGGTCCAGGAGATCGGATTCGAGCCGGCCGTTCGAAGTCAACAATTGGTATCCCGAATGAGATGGAGTCGAATCCGTGTACCAGGCCGTCACCTTGGTGTTCACTCGGACCATCGACCCGCCCGAGGCAATCGCACTCACCTGCACCGCAGATTGGTAATAAGCCCGCTGGTAGCGGTTCAAGGGATGCTCCCCCGGTACGGCAAATCCTTCCAGCGCCGGCAGCCGTCCACGCATGGAGGGTTGCAGTTCTTGCAGCGCCTTTTCCACCAGGCTTTTCGACTGACGGAAGCTACGCTCGTAGGGCCCCGCTTGCGGACTGGCTTGCGCGCTGCCGCCTCGCGCTGCCGCCGCGAGAATCACGGCGAGCATTAGCGATGCGATAACTATTCGGTTTATAGACCTGCGTGGCGGGAAGACCCCAGGCCTCATGGCGTCTGCTCCAGTTGGTCCCTGCGAAGCCATCCGTGCTGCCCGTCATGGGTCTCCACTCCGTACCAATAGGGCGTTGAGATCAGAATCAGAACTTCGACTCCCGGTTCCAGCGATTTCAGCGTGCTCGCGGTATGGAACGGAGCGGACTTCAGCGGAGCACCAGGCTTCTTGACCAGACGCTCCACTTGCCGCCGCAGCGCCGCAACGTGCTGCTCCAGCGTTTCAGGGGGTCCAGCAGCCAACGCCCCTCGGCCGTCTGTACTCGCCCCCATTGTGCTCTCCACGATCGTGTTGTCGTCCTGCGCGTTCTCTGTTGCAGGTGGAGTGCTCAACAGCACCGTGTTACTGTCGCTGTCCAGGCCGAACTTGTCCTTCGCCAGGCGTTCCTGCTTTTCCCGCATAGCCTCGGCGTTTTCCTTTTTCATCAGTTCGATCGAATCCAGGCGTTCCTGGATGTCCTTGTACTCGCTGCTTTCGACCGAGCCGTTCGAAGGATGGACAGTGCGCCGAAAATCCTCCACAAACACAGCGTTAATGCGCAGGATGGTATTTTGGGGGCCCTCCGGCTGCACCACATAGCGCACGGCCAAGGTTCCAACATCGTTGCTGTCTTTGAAATTTCGCGGATCCAGCGCCTGCTTCCGCACCTTGTAGAAAACCTTACCGCCTTCCGTCCATGTTGGAAAAACCGGGGTTGACGTGGCTGCGGCCGCTCCCGCGACGTATTCGTCTTTGTTGTACTCCTTCGTTCCCCGGATGATCGTGTTCTGCGACACGTCTTCCACCACTTTCACCACGTCGCGCTCCGGCAGCGGAATATTCACAATCAGGCCCTCGCCATACTGCAAGTACATCTTTTCCCGGCTTAGGCGAAGCGGTTGCCGCTGCTGTGAGTACGAGGAGTACGGCGACTACCCTGAGATTGACGTGAAGTACGGCTCGAGGGACCGCGACCCAACCATTCAGCCCATTTCCGCGCAGATTCTTGTCCCAAATCACAACCGGCTCCGCTGGTCCTGTTGCGAGAGTCTCATACGCTGGGGTCGTCGCTGTCAACTCGGCTGTCAACTCGGCTTCTAAACTCTAGCAACGACCGCCCTCTGACACGATTTTCTTATGTCTCAAGATGAGGCTCTGTAAATAATTTGTAAAAAACCTTGCACTCGACTATCAGTCGGTAGTAGTATCCGCAGGCTGTGGGGTGGTTGGACCACTTAACCGCAAACTTTGAGTTTACTTTTCGGGCACCCGGTCGTTGCCTGCTTGCTCTGGTTTGTGGGTTGTGCGAAATTCGCTTTTGCAAAAGCTTGTGAACTTTGTCTGAGGAGTGTGGTCATGCGTATGTGGGCGCAGTCTCATCTCTGTCAGAAGCCGCAGCGGCTAACCTCCGTCGTCGCCTCTGCCTTCGCGTTAGTCTTTCTGATCCTGGGAGCCAGCCAGCAGGCAAGCGCAATTCCTGCCTTCGCCAGGAAGTATGGCCTGCGTTGCTCAGCCTGCCATGAAAGTTGGCCGATGCTGAATTTCTTTGGTCAGAAATTCAAAGACAACGGCTACCAGCTGATGAACGATCGCGACGCTCCGATCTGGCAGAATCCAGGCTACTGGCCGGTCACCTTCCGCATGATTCCACTCTGGCATCGCGTCAGCACCAACAAAGTCGCGACTGACCAAAGCCCCACCGGCGAGTCCAAGATCACTGATACCGGCTTTGACCTCAGCGGTCTCGACTTCCACACCGGCGGCACGCTGGAGAAGAACTTCTCGTTCTACCTGCTGCCCTCCTCCGATCCCACCGGCGCCTTCCACTTTGAAAGCGTCATGGCGCGGATCGACAACGTCGGTGGCAGCCCGTGGGTGAACGTGAAGCTCGGCAAGTTCGAACTCGACAACCTGCTCTCCGAGAAGCGCATTCTGACGCTTACCGGGAACGGCGGCATTTACCAGCTCTATCACTTCATCCCGCTCGGCGACGGCAACATCTTCGGCCAAATGGGAGACAACCAGCTCGGCCTTGAAGTGATGGGCCACTCGCCCGACGACCGTACGCGCTACTCGGTCGCGCTGATTAGCTCCAATGACGGATCTGTCGCAATTGCCCTATGGCGAAGAGTCCTATTCCACCTTCATCACCGGCAGTCAGGCGTTCGATGCCGGCAAACTCGGTGTGCAGCGCCTTGGCTTCTACGTGATGGCCGGTCAAGCCCCAACTGCGTGGCTCACCAATGGCGGGCCTGGGGCGCCGATTGCCGGTTCGGGAACCGCAAACAAGGGTTACAGTCGCGAGGGCTTCGTCGGGCAATTCTATTTTGGTCCCCACGTGGATCTCACGGTAGTCACCCAGCATGGATCGGACAGCGCCTGGTTTGGCCAAGGCTACGGCGACTTCCTCGACAACCCAACCGGCCAGTGCGCCAATAGCACACCCTACGCGCAGCCCTGCAACAACATCGCCGGGAACGCAGCTCCAAGCGGGTGCGCGCAGCCCCACCTGGAATGGCATTCTTGTCGAGCCTCACTACGTTGTCAGTCCGCAGATGATCTTGATCGGACGCTATGAAACCATCCGCATGTCGCAGCAATCGACTCCGGGTACGGCTTCGAATTATGGCAACGTCTCAACCTACACCCTCGGCTATCGTTACAACCCATTCATGACTAGCCGGGCCGGCCTTGCCTATCACGCCGAGTACAACTGGTTTCATTGGGACGGAGCGTCGCCGGTTACCGCGACTAACCTGACCAGCAGCGAGTTGTTGTTGGGACTTGACTTCGATTTCTAACCACCAGGATGGCCCGCCGGCGACTCGTTTCGCCGGCGCTGACTTCGGTTTTAAGGGTGCTGACTATGAACAGCTTGAAGCCAACGCGTTTCATCGGCTCGATCCTTCTGACTGCGATTCCCTGTTTCGCGATTCTAGGACTGGTCTTTTCCGCGGCATTCACCGCTCGCGCTTTCGCCCAAGGTGATGCACCCACCAACATAGGGCCGTTGAAGCCTCTCGTGGTCACGCCCATGGAGAGCCACATCGGGAATGTCACCGGGCATGCCGTGGAAGCGAAGTCCGACTACCGCCGCTATTGCGCCGGCTGCCACGGGACCTATGGCGATGCCAATGGTGAGAATGCCGTCTGGCTCGATCCCAAGCCTCGCGACTTCACCATCGCCACTTTCAAGTGCCGCTCCACGCTGACCGGCACGCTGCCCACCGACCAAGATCTCTCCGACACCATCTCGCGCGGTCTCACCAACTCCAACATGCCGGTCTGGAGTACATTCACCAACCAGCAGCGCGCCAACCTGGTGGCCTATATCAAGATCTTCTCACCTCGTTGGCAGACCGAAAAGGCCGGCATTCCCATCAAGATTCCTCCCGAGCCGCCGATCACCATCGAGAGCATTTCCCACGGCAAAGCGCTCTTCACCAAACTCGAATGCTGGAAGTGTCACGGCCCGCACGGAGAAGGCGACGGTCCGTCCGCCGCGACCCTGACTGACAGCAAAGACAATCCGATTCGTCCTTACAACTTCGCCTCGGGTGGAAAAGACTCCCGCTTCAAGTGCGGCGTCACCAACCAGGATGTCTACAAGATCTTCATGACCGGACTGGACGGCACGCCGATGCCTTCCTTCGCCGACGTCATTCAGCCCAACGATGCCTGGGATCTAGTCCACTTCCTGCGCACCTTGCAAGTGAATCGTAAGAGCAAAGAGAACGACGTCCTACTGGCAGCGCACGGAGTGATTCCGCCGTACGTAGAAAAAACCAGTGACCTCACTCCAGCCGCGCCAGCCCCTAACAAGGCGCCCGGCGGTGGCCAGTAAGCAGCGGCGAGTAATCAACGACACCAAGACCCGAAGGGAGTACTCCAATGCGCTCAAAGAAAATGCTGCAGGCTCTTTTTTTGTCGTTAATCTGTTCGTCCCCGATGTTCGCTGGGACAGTTAGCGGAAAGGTAACCTATACCGGTACGCCGGCCCACCAAAAACCCATCGACATGTCCAAGGAACCCAGCTGCGCCAAGCAGCATGCCACGCCCATCACCACCGAAACGGTCGTGACCGGTGCCAACAACGCTTTGGAAAATGTGGTCGTGTACGTATCCTCCGGAGCTCCCGATGACGGCCAGGTTCCCACCCAGGCCATTACCTACACGCAAAAGGGTTGCCAGTATATTCCGCACGTTTTGCCCATGCACGTCGATCAGGAATTCGAGATCGTCAACGACGACCAGACCTCCCATAACATTCACCCGCTCCCCAAAGTGAACATTGAGTGGAATCTGTCTCAGCCCCCCGGAACGGCGCCGTACAAAAAGAAATATGACAAGCCCGAATTCATCCCGGTGAAGTGCAACATCCATCCCTGGATGCATGGCTGGTTCGTCGTGCTCAAGACGTCGCACTACGACGTAAGCAAAGGCGCTGGGGACTTTACCCTGCCGAACCTGCCGCCCGGCAAGTACACCATCACCGCCTGGCAGGAAGACTATGGCACTCAGACTGCCGACGTGACCGTCACCGGTAACGAAACCAAAGAAGTCAACTTCACCTTCAAGGCGAAGGCCTACTGATACTGATACTGATTACGACTACGACTACACGCGGCGGAGTCATCCACTCCGCCGCTGTATTTCCCGTGAGTACGTTCCACCACCGGAGGGCGAGGGCATCATGGCGAGGTTCTTTGCGGTCACCATCATCGTTATCGCGATCCTTTCCGCGATTCCCATCCTGCGACACACCTGGGCCGCGCCAGAGGACATCTCGACCCACGGCTACCTGATCGACGACCAGATGTCGGAGACCATGGCCGAGGCTGGAATCGCCTTTCTCGCCGCACAGTTCATTCTGGCGATTTTTGTCTGGATGTTCTCCAACCGTGCCTCAGATGCAAAGATTAAGAAATTTTCCCGGCGGCGCCAAGGTCTTAGTGATCGCTGCCTTCCTGGTTGTAGGCGTGGAAGTCCTCGCCCTCGGCGTCTTCGGAGTGAAGGCATGGGCGAACGTTTACCTAACTCCGCCATCCGCCGACGCCATGCCCATCCAGGTCCAAGCCGGACAGTTCGCCTTCTATTTCCGCTATCCCGGCCCCGATGGAACTTTCGGCGCCATCTCACGCCGATCTGATTAATGAAGGCAACCGCAGAATTTCTTTGGGCTCGACCCCGAGCATGACACGACGCTCGACGACGACATCGTGACCGCCGAGATGGCGATTCCGGTGAACAAGGAAATCCATCTCCTGATGCATGCGAAAGATGTTGGCCACTCCTTCTTTGTGCGCGAGTTGCGGGTGCAACAGGATTTCGTTCCCGGGTCTCGATGTGTCTTTGCACTTCACGGCCACAAAGCCCGGCAAGTACGAAATCGTCTGCACCCAGCTCTGTGGCCTGGGCCACTACAACATGAAGGCGTACCTCGATGTTTATTCCCAGGAAGATTTTGATAACTGGCTGAAGAAGGAACAGGCAATGCAGTAGCTCTTCCTGTCCGCGCTCGCGAGGGCGGATTCGAAACATCTATTTTGAGGTGAGTGCAAAAATGCACGACATGTCAGCGCATGCGGCGCAACTCCATGCTCCTCCGACCAGTTTCATTCGGAAGCACGTCTTCAGTCTTGACCATAAGGTGATCGGCAAGCAGTACTATGCCTTGGCCTTGTTCGCCGCTCTTTGCGGAATGTTGCTTTCCTGGCTGATGCGCATCCATCTCGGTTGGACCAATGCCGCGATCCCCGGACTGCAATTACTTTCCAAGACCGGCGCACCCGGCGGCGTGATGACGCCAGAGTATTACCTCCAACTGATGACCATGCACGGCACCATCATGGTCTTCTTCGTCCTTACCACCGCGCCCTTCGCGGCCTTCGGCAACTTCTTCCTCCCGATCCAGGTCGGCGCCGAAGATATGCCCTTCCCGCACTTCAACATGATGTCGTTCTGGGTCACCTTCGTCCGCCTTCATCGTCCTCATGTCGTCATTCTTTCTAGGCGATGGACCGACCCTGGGCGGCTGGACCCAGTACGCGCCGCTCAATTCGGTTGGTTCGGTTTCGGGCCCCGGCCAAGGTCTGGGCGTGGTCCTGTGGATGACTTCCATCGCGCTCTTTTGCATCGGCCAGTTGCTAGGCTCATTGAACTTCATCACCACCACGCTCGACCTTCGCGTCAAAGGCATGAGCCTGATGCGTCTGCCCCTTACCGCCTGGGCATGGTTCATCACTTCCTGCATGGGCTTGACCGCATTTGCCGTGTTAATGCCGGCATGCATCCTCGTCATTCTCGACCACGTCGCCGGAACCAGCTTCTTCGTAGCCTCGAATCTGGTGATCAATGATCAGGTACAGCCGCACTCCGGTGGTTCGACTCTGCTCTGGCAGCACCTGTTCTGGTTCTTCGGACATCCCGAGGTTTACATCGCGATCGTCCCCGGCATCGGCATCGTCTCTCACGTCCTGATCGCCAACATGCGTAAGCCCATGCTGAGCCAAAGGGTGCTCATCTATTGCATGGGAGCGCTTGCCGTCCTCAGCTACATGGTTTACGGCCATCACATGTTTGTCAGCGGGATGAATCCTGTCTCCTCGCTGGCATTCTCTTTCCCGACCCTGGTCATTACGATCCCGGCCACCATCATGGTGCTGATCTGGACTTTCAGTCTCTACGGTTCCAAGCTGCGCATTAACTCCGCCTCGCTGTTTGCCCTGGGCTTCATTTCGATGTTCGTCAGCGGCGGAGTAAGCGGCTTCTTCCTGGCTCAGCCCTCCATCGACATCATGCTCCACGCGACTTACTTCGTGGTCGGCCACTTCCATATGGTGATGGGAGTCGCCGCCATGTTTGGCATCTTCGCCGGAACTTATTTCTGGTTCCCCAAGATGACGGGTCGAATGATGAACGAAACCTTGGGCAGAGTTCACTTCTGGCTCAGCTTCGTGGGCGCGTATTGCATCTTCATGCCCTTCCATTACCTCGGAATAGCTGGGAATATCCGCCGCTATCCATCGTTCCCCGACGACTTACTTGCAGCCGCTGATCCCCGTCCATCGCTTCATCACGTCGCCGCTCTAGCTACCGGCGCGGCCCAGCTTATTTTTCTGTACAACCTGATTCACAGCCGGTTCTGGGGCAAACCGGCACCCGATAATCCATGGGAGGCTACATCGCTTGAGTGGAGCACAGCCACGCCGCCGCCTTTCGACAATTTTGGCGGCAAGCACCCGGTCGTTTACCACGACCCATATCAATATGGCGTAACCAGTTCAGTCGGCGATTACGTGATGCAGACTTCGCCGGAGCAAGTAAAGACGGACCACGACGAGAGCTAGGGTCGGGCACGGCTTTAGCCGTGCCGCCCACAGCAAATAACAATGTGGGCTTTAGTTCCTGAGGGTTGAGAAGTTTATGGCCACGACGATACCCGAACCGCCAGTGCCAAAGATCAACCGTTTGCCCGATGACGGGCACTCGGGCAACGGCAGTTGGCGGAACCTGGTTCCGGCCGATGGCAACCTGCGTGTGGCGCTGGAATACTCCCCACCGCCGTCTTCAACCGCCATCTGGGTGGTGCTTTTCGCTGTAACTATGATGTTTGCCGCCTTTACCAGCGCTCTGGTCGTTCGCAAAGGTTCCTCGTTCGACTGGCAGACCTTCACCTTGCCGTCCATTCTCTATCTCAATACGTTCCTGCTCATCGCCAGCGGCGTCACCCTGGAAATCGCGCGCCGCCGAATAACGATTTTCATGGGTGGTCTCCAGAATCAGGCCGAGAGCCCGGCGCGCTGGCTCTACGTGACCTTGTTCTTAGGTCTGCTTTTTGTGGCTGGCCAGTACGTCGCGTGGATGCAGCTCAGGTCAGAAGGGCTCTACCTGGCCACCAACCCCAGCAGTTCGTTTTTCTATGTGCTGACCGTGACCCATGCGCTGCACGTGCTCGGCGGGATAGGCGGCCTGATCTATGTCATTCGCAAGTTGAATAAGTCGGTCCTGCAACGGTACCAGTTAGTAGCGACCGCGCGTTACTGGCATTTCATGAGCATTCTTTGGCTGTACTTGCTCGCATTGCTTTGGATGAAACTGTAAACGACTCAAAAAAGCGACTCAAAAGTCACGAGGAAGAGATACTAGGAGGCGTCGTGAGCGAAGCGGATTTGACCATGGAAGGACACTCGGCAGGCCTGATGGTGGGACCGGCGTTTTCGATTCCGACCAAAAAGCTGGCGATGTGGCTGTTCATTATCGCCGACACCATGACTTTTGCCGCGTGTCTCGTGGCCTACGGATTCCTTCGCAACGGCACCCCCGACTGGCCCCGACCCTTCCACAGCATCACCAACGTCGCGCTCATGACGTTCATCCTACTGACCAGCAGCTTGACCATGCTGCTCGGACTGCGCGCCGCGCGGGCGGGCGACAAAGCCGCAGCTTTCCGATGGACCATGATTACGGCAGCAGCCGGCATTCTTTTTGCCTTTCTCCATATTCGCGAATGGTTCGGCCTGATCGGCGAAGGCATGACGCTCTTCAAGAATCCGTGGGGAACGGGACTATTCGGCGCGTCGTTCTTCAGCATCACCGGATTGCATCTCACCCACGTTACCGGTGGCATCATCGCGCTGCTCGTTGTAGGGATACGCTACCGGGGCGGCCGTTACAATGCCGATGATATCGAGATACTCGGCCTGTACTGGCATTTCGTAGATCTGGTTTGGATGTTCGTCGTACCATTGGTCTATCTTTTGAATCTCGCCCACTAAACCAAGAAGCCTGGGAGCAGAACGTTATGACAACCGCGGAAGCGCAAGCGAATAAGACTAGCGGGATCGGGAAAGACCTGACCGTGTATGTTTGCCTGTTGGCATTGGCCAGCTTGCAATTCGTAATTGCCTATCAGAATATCGACGTTTCGCAAATGTTCATCCGCATGCTGGCGGTCGCCGTGGTCGAAGCGGGGCTGGCTATGTTGTTCTTCATGCATCTGTGGTCGGAAAAGCGGGCTTTTCTTTGGTTTGTCGTGATCTTTACCGTTGCCGTCCTGCTGGGCATGCAATATGGCTGGACTGACAGCTCCCGGATGATTACCGGCGCGCCCTTTTCACAAATACAGTCAAAGTGAAAAGCGTGCGCGTTGAAAGAACTCATATGCTGAAAGGGAGAATAAAAGTCGAGAGACCGTTCCTGCGGATTGGTATCGTGCTGGTCGCATTGGTCATACTCGCCGCCCCGATTCCTGCCTTCTCGCAGAGCTGCGCCCTTTGCTATACCCAGGCGGCTTCGGCTGGAGGACGAATGATTCAGGCCTTGCGCAGTGGAATTCTGATTCTTATCGTCCCTCCCACGCTCATGTCGGTGGCTATGATTTTCATCGTTTATCACAAACGCAATCAGTTCAGACAGGATGCCCTGCCTGACTCCGATCGCAAGTGGTAGCTGGAGAGAATTCGATCGGAGATTGGACTTAGTTAGTGAAGTTAGGAGGAACCGTTGGAAACTACCATTGGAGTTTTCTCTTCTCGTGATCGCGCCGAGGAAGCAGTTCGAGAACTGTTAGAGCAGAAAGTCCCGCAAGAGTCGATTGTCTTTCTGACCCGATCAGAGACCGAAGCCAAGAACGTTGGCAAGGGACTCGGCGCAACCGTCGGCGGCTTCATGGGCGCTGCCGGCGGAATGTCTGCCGGAGTGGTTGCCGCCACTCTGCTGGTGCCCGGACTAGGCCCGGTGTTTGCACTGGGCTTCGGAGCAGCCGCTCTCCTGGGACTGGCCGGCGCCGGTGCCGGCTCGGCCATTGGAGGAGTCGCAGGCGGCGACAGCGCCAGCCCCGTGCCGATTTCCAACGAAAAGAGTTCGGACGACGCGGCATTTTTCCGCGAGGTTCTGAAAGAAGGACGTTCCTTGATTGTGGTGCGCACCGAATCACGGGCGACGGCGACTGCGGCCTGTGAAATCCTGGATCGCCTGGGCCTCGGAATTCATGGCCACACTCCCCTGAAGATGCAGACTACGATCCGTCAGGTTGCTGGCATCACCATAGTAGACGTAAGTGGAAGGATAACCCTCGGCGAAGGCAACGTTATGCTGCGCGACACCGTTCGCGAATTGGTTGACAAGGGGAGTAACAAGATTTTGCTGAACTTGCACGAAGTTGGCTACGTCGATAGCTCAGGCTTAGGCGAGCTGGTCAAGTCTTATACGACCGTAAGGAACCAGGGTGGGCAGATGAAGCTGGTCAATCCAAGCAAGCGATTGCACGACCTGCTTCAGATGACCAAGCTCTCCGCAGTGTTCGACATTCAAGCGGACGAGGCCAGCGCCATACAATCCTTTTAGTGCAGCAGGTAATTCGAAGCAACCTCGCGAAACGCAGCCAGTTGCTTTGCCCGCGTGGCCTCGTCCCAGCCCAGTTCTGGACCCATCAAGTCCGCGACCGCCGGCGCCATGGCAAGGGCCGCGCGTGCATTCAAAAACAACGCACGGGTCCGACGAGCGAGCGTGTCTTCCACGGTGCGCGCCATTTCGTGCCGAACCGCCCAGATCACCTCCGCCTTCAAGTAGGGCAGATCCGCATGGAGTGGTTCGCCGAGTCCCGAGTCAGCCTCGATCAAGTTTCCGAATCTCGTCAGCATCCGAACCATAGACCGTCAGCGAGCCGATATCTCGGCCGCGTCGTCTCTAGCCAAATCGCGAAAGCCGTGGATATGCAGATGGTGCGTCACGCACGGCCGTTCCGGCAACTGCGCGAGCGTGGCCGCCTGATCGACGCAATCCTCCGCCATATGCCGGTAAGTCGTCCATTTGCCGCCCGCAGACAGTGACCATACCCGAGGATCAATGTGGATCGACATGATCGCGCGACAGCGCCGCCGTGTTGCGTCACGCCCGTAGCGCGCACCAGCGGCCGGATGCCGGCGAATACGCTCAGCACATCGTCGCGCGTCGGTGCCTTCGTCAAGTATTGCCGAGCGGTCGCCAGAATGAATTCGATTTCCTGCTCCATCGCGACCGGCTCGAGCGTTGCGTCTGCGATCGGCGTGTCGGTCGTTCCGACCAGCGTGTGGCCGTGCCACGGAATCGCGAACAACACGCGCCCATCGCTGGTGTGCGGAACCATGACCGCGCTCTCACCCTGCAGAAAACTCGAATCGAAAACCAGGTGAACACCCTGGCTGGGGACGATCATCGGCGCGGCGCGGGCTCCGCCTTGCGCCGCAAGCCGGTCGCTGAAAGCGCCAGTGGCGTTGACCACAACTTTGGCGGTCGCCCGAAATTCGCTCGCCGGTTTCGACATCGCGCGCCGCAGACGCCATCCACAAATCCCTGCGCGTCTTTCGTCAGCCCCGTGACTTCGGCATAGTTCAGCAGCGTGGCGCCCTTGCTCGAATGCCGTGGCCACCATGTGGATGAGCAGCCGCGCATCGTCGAATTGCCCATCGTAGTAAACCGCGCCGCCGCGCAGGCCGTCCGGGTTGAGCGTAGGCAGATGTGCAAGCGTTTCTTCGCGCGAAAGAATGCGCGACGCTCCAAACCCGTACTTGCCCGCCAGCAACTGATACAGCTTCAGTCCGAGACCGTAAAACGGAGCCTCCCACCAGTCGTAGTTCGGCACCACGAACGCCAGATCGTGCACGATGTGCGGCGCGTTTTGCAGCAGCAGGCCGCGCTCCTTGAGCGCTTCCATGACGAGGCCAATATTGCCCTGCTCCAGATAACGCACGCCGCCATGCGCCAGCTTGGTGCTGCGGCTGGATGTGCCTTTGCCGAAGTCGCTCTGCTCCAGCAGCAGCACATCGTAGCCGCGCGAAGCCGCATCGATCGCGACGCCCACGCCAGTCGCGCCACCGCCCACGACAATCATGTCCCAGGCCTTGGGATGGGCCTCGATGCGCCGCCACATTTCGGAACGATTCATAGCTTCGTCGATTCTACCCAGTCGGCTCTACCCAATCGCTTCTACCCAATCAAAAGACCGCGTCACCGCCTTGTTCCAGAAGTGATAAAGCCGCTCGCGCGATGCTTCATCCATCATCGGCTCCCACCTCCGATCAACGGCCCAGTTAGCGACAAGTTCATTAGTATCCCTGAAGAAGCCGACCGCCAGTCCAGCCGCATAGGCGGCGCCGAGAGCGGTAGTCTCCTTCACCATCGGACGCACCACCGGCTTCGCCAGCATGTCAGACTGAAATTGCATCAGCAGATCGTTCATCACCATGCCACCGTCGACGCGCAGGACATCGAGCGTAATGCCAGAGTCTTTTACCATGGCGTCGAAAACTTCGCGCACCTGAAATGCAGTCGCCTCCAGCACCGCGCGGGCGATGTGGCCCTTGTTCACGAAGCGAGTCAACCCGGCAATCACTCCGCGCGCATCGTCCTTCCAATACGGCGCGTACAAACCAGAAAAAGCAGGAACGAAATAAACGCCGCCATTGTCACTCACAGTGCGGGCAAGCGCCTCAATGTCAGAACTCTCTTCAATTAGCCCGAGATTGTCGCGGAGCCATTGCACCAGCGCGCCGGTAATGGCGATGCTCCCTTCGAGCGCGTAACGTGCCGGCTTCACGCCGAACTTATACGCCACCGTGGTCAGCAATCCAAAGTTCGACAGCACTGCCTTCTCACCCGTATTCATCAGCATGAAGCAGCCAGTCCCATATGTATTCTTCGCCTCTCCCGGAGCGAAGCACGCCTGCCCGACCAGAGCGGCCTGTTGATCGCCAAGATCGCCGGCAATCGCAACGCCCGCAACCGACGCAAGTTTCGCCGTGCCGTACACTTCGCTGCTAGAAACAATCTTCGGCAGCATCCCAATCGGAATGCCGAAATCCCTCAATATCTCCGGCATCCCACTGCAGCGTAGTTGAGGTTCATCAGCTGCGTGCGGCTGGCATTGGTCACATCCGTCACGTGGACGCCGCCCTGCACTCCGCCGCTAAGGTGCCAGATCAGAAAAGAATCAATATTGCCAAACAGCAGATCGCCGGCTTCCGCCTGCGCGCGCGCACCCGCAACATTTTCGAGAATCCAGCGAATCTTGAGCCCGCTGAAATACGCTGCCAGCGGAAGCCCAGTCTGCGCCCGATAGCGCCCCTGGCCGCCCCGCGCCGCAAACTCAGCGACCGCGGGAGCAACCCGCGTGTCCTGCCAGACAATCGCGTTATAAACCGGCTTCCCACTTTTCCTGTGCCACACGACCGTAGTTTCGCGCTGGTTAGTGATCCCGATTGCAGCCAGATCTTCCGGCCGCAGTCCGCGAGCCTCCATCGCCTCCTTGAGGACCCGCTGGGTGCTGTCGCCAAATTTCTTCGGCATCGTGCTCAACCCACCCCGGCCTGCGGATAGATCTGCTCGTGCTCTCTTTGGGCTGAGCTCACGATGCGCCCGGAATGGTCAAATATAATGAAGCGCGAGCTCGTGGTTCCCTGATCAATGGCGCCGATGTAACTTGCCATATTCGGGCTCCTCCTTACTTATGCAGCGAACACGCCCCAGTCGGAAATCCGCTCCTGAAGCGCCTTTTAGGCCGATGGCAGGCGATCCATCCCCAGTTGTGTCGCGGAGCGCAAACAACGGCAAATAAGGGGTTTAACACCTGCCTGCCTAACCCGCGACATTCTTCAGTAACTCGGGTTAGATTCTCTTGTAACTGCAAATGGCACCAATGTGGCCTATGTCCCGAAACGGATTCGTGGCATCCTAATATATAGAAGTTAGGTTTGCGACCCCGGCAAACCAGGAACGCAGGGCCCGGTGAAGCATCTCGACAAAGTAATCCGGTCCGTACAGGCCTTCGGACGCGAGTTGTCCCGCATATCGGGCGCAACCGAGGCGAAACCCTTGCCCAGGCCCACGCCTGCGATCGGAGTCGCCCTGGGCGGAGGTTTTGCCCGCGGCATCGCGCACATCGGCGTTCTCAAGGTCCTCGAAGAAGAAGGCATTCCAGTTCGCATGATTGCGGGTACCAGTGTAGGCGCAATCATGGGCGCCGCCTATTGCAGCGGACTCACCATCGCTGAACTGGAAGAAATCGCCCACAAAGTTCGCTTCACCACTTTCGCGCGCTGGACCCTCTCGCGCTTTGGCTTCGCCTCCAACGACCGCATGGCCGCGTTTTTAAAGCAGCATTTGAAGGTGCACAACTTTGAAGATTTGCGCATCCCTCTCGGCGTGACGGCCACCGACTTCAACACCGGCAAGGGAAGGGTTTTTACCTCGGGCTCCGATCATCGATCCCGTGCGAGCGAGCTGCGCTTATCCGGGAATGTTCCTGCCGGTAGAGATTCAGGGCAGCTGGCTGGTGGATGGCATGCTCTCCTATCCCGTCCCGACGGTTCCGCTGCGCGAAATGGGCGCGGAGCGCGTGCTGGCCGTGCAACTGAAAGGCCAGTGGTCGAAGACGAGCGCGCCCCGGCATTACTTTGATGTGATCGGACAATCGTTCGCCATCGCGCAGGAGATGATGAGTTCCATGTGGAGAAGCGCGGCCGATCTCGTGATCGAGCCCGATGTCGCCGGCTTTGACTATGACGACTTCAAACGCGCCGGCGAATTAATCCGCGTCGGCGAACAAGCCATGCGTCGTGCTCTTCCAGAAGTCCGCAAATGGCTGGAGGCTCCCGTGGAAACGGCCGACCCGCTGCAAACTCCCGCGCTAATCACCAGCCCAGCGTCCATGTCGGGGGACTAAACCCTTTACTGCGCGCTCCAGATCAGCCCTCCGCGGTGTTATCCTAGTTCACGCCGCAGGGCTGCATCTCTCATGTCCAATCCAAACATGTCTGACCCAAATACATCCACTCTGGGCGCTCCGGAACCCGCGCCAGCCGCCGAGCCGGTCGAATCTTCCTCGACCCAATCTTTTAAAGACATTTTTTCCGAGTACGAGCAGAGTCATTCCCGCAAGAAGGAACCCGGTTCACCGCGCCGCGAAGGCACCGTAATTGCCCTGACCGCCGACTCCATAATTCTCGACATCGGATTCAAAACCGAAGGCGTCCTTCCGCTCACCGCGTTCCCCGCGGACAGGCCGCCGAAGCCCGGCGATAAAGTTCAAGTCACGGTCAAGGGACGCGATCCCGAAGGCTACTACGAACTGACCCGCGGCAAGGTCGAGCGTCCCACCGACTGGGCATCGCTCGAAAAAGCTTTCGCCGAAAAATCGACCATCGTCGGCACCGTGACCGGCGTGGTCAAAGGCGGCTTGAGCGTGGATGTCGGAGTGCGAGCCTTCATGCCCGCCTCGCGCAGCGGCACAAAAGATGCCACCGAACTCGAGAAACTCGTCGAGCAGGAAATTCGCTGCCGCATCATCAAACTCGACGTGGAAGACGAAGACGTAGTGGTCGATCGCCGCGCCATCGCCGAAGACGAAGAACGCGCCGGCAAGCAGCGCCGCTTCTCCGAACTGAAGGAAGGCGATACCGTGCACGGCGAGATTCGCAGCCTCACCGACTACGGCGCATTCGTCGATATCGGTGGAGCAGATGCGCTGCTCCATGTCGGCGAAATTTCATGGCAGCGCATCAACAAGCCCTCCGACGTGCTTTCCGCAGGCCAGCAGATCGAAGCCGTGATCATCAAGATCGATCCGGACAAGCGTCGCATTGCCATCAGCCTGAAGCAGCTCCAGCCGCATCCGTGGAACGCCGTCGCCGAAAAATACAAGGCCGGCGAACGCGTCCGAGGCACCGTGACCCGGCTCATGGATTTCGGCGCCTTTGTCGAAATCGAGCCCGGCATCGAAGGTCTGATTCATATCTCCGAAATGTCGTGGGCCAAAAGAATCAGAACTCCGGCCGACGTAGTGAAGCCGGGCGAGACCGTTGAAGCCGTGATTCTCGGAGTGAATGCAGCCGAACGCCGCATCTCCCTTGGCCTGAAGCAGGCGCTCGGAGATCCCTGGGCCGGAGCGGCAGAAAAATTTGCGCCGGGCACGGTGATCGAAGGCCCGGTAACCAACCTGACAAAGTTCGGCGCTTTCGTGCAGCTGACTGAAGGCGTCGAAGGCATGATTCACATCAGCGAAATCAGCGCCGAGAAGCGCATCAATCATCCGCAAGACGTGCTGCGCACCGGGCAAGTGGTCAAAGCGCAGGTGCTAGCGCTCGACCCGGAAAAGCGCCTAATACGCCTGAGCATGAAACAGCTGGTTCCAACCGGACTCGATGAATATCTCGCCGAACACAAAGAAGGCGACATCGTCACCGGCCGCATGATCGAGGTTTCCGGAGGGAAAGCGCGCGTGGAGCTCGGCGAAGGCGTCGTGGCAACCTGCTCGATCCCCGAGGACGTCCAGCGAAGGAAGACAAGCGCGCAGGAGCCTGCACCGGCAGCTTCAGCCAAGCCCGATCTGTCGTCCCTAGGCTCCATGCTGCAGGCCCGCTGGAAGAGCTGGCCCAGCCGACGAAGAGGTCAAGCCGGAAGCCATGCGCGCAGGCCAGGTCCGCAAGTTTCAGAATCGCAAAACTCGATCCCGCAGCCAAGAAAATCGAGTTGGAGTTGGAATAATTCCGACTTCGACGCACCGGCGCGATCGGCATTCAAACCCATTGCCGAGAGCGGGATTTCATCCGAAACGGGAAATCCGCGTCGATTAACCAGTCCCACACGCCGCAACTGTCTCGATCTCCAACTTTCCAATGATAAGATTGCCTCATGGCAAAGGCAAAGACAAAGACCCTGGTTCAAACCGTAGTCAAACAGCTTCAACAAGAACGCGCGCGACTTGAGAATGAACTCCACCGCGTAACCGCCGCTCTAACCACCTTCGGGAAAGTCTTCATGCACGGGACAAAGCGCCGGCCAGTCGCAGCGCGCAAGAAGCGAACCATTTCAGTCGCCGGACGCAAAAGAATAGCGGCAGCGCAAAGAGCGCGATGGGCAAAGGTTAGAGCGGCCAAGAAGAAAATAATTTCGTCCCGCGCGGAAAATCGGGACTGGCACCGCTTCAGCTCGGCATCCCCCTCACCACCGCCCCGACAAACTCCGCAAACTGCCGGACGTCTTCTTCAGTAGTGTCGAACGAGCACATCCACCGCACCACCGACTCTTCTTCACTCCACACATAGAAGAAGTAGCGCTCCTGTATCTTCTGGATCGCCTCCCGCGGAATTTGCGCAAACACTCCGTTCGCCTCCACCGGATACACGATCTTGACCCGTGGAATCTTCTTCACTTCCTGCTCCAGCAGTCGCGCCATCCGGTTCGCATGCTCCGCGTTTCGCCGCCAAAGATCGTTGGTCAGCAGCGCCTCCATCTGCACTGACATAAAGCGCATCTTCGATGCCAGTTGCATCCCCTGCTTGCGCACAAACAGAAAATCCTCGGCCAGCTCCGGACGAAAGAACACCACCGCCTCCACGCCCATCAACCCGTTCTTCGTCCCGCCAAACGAAAGCACATCCACTCCCAAATCGCGCGTCGCTTGCCGCAGCGTCATTCGCTGTGCCGCCACGGCATTGGAAATCCGCGCCCCATCCATGTGCAGGAACATCTTCCGCTCATGGGCAAATCGCGCCAGTTCCTCGATCTCCTGCCGGCTTGTACACCGTGCCCATCTCGGTCGATTGCGTTATCGAAATCACCCGCGGCTGCACGTGATGCTGGTCGCCAATTCCGTGATACGCATGCGCCACCGTTTCCACCGTCAACTTGCCGTCCGGAGCGGCCAGAGGAACCAGCTTGCACCCCGTAAACTTTTCCGGCGCCCCACATTCATCGGTATAAATATGAGACAGCTCCGGACACAGCACCGCATGAAACGGCCGCGTCAGCGCCTGCAAACTCAGCACATTCGCCGCCGTCCCGTTGAAAACAAAAAAGACGGCCACATCCGCTCCAAATTGCTCGCGAAATTTCGCCACCGCCGATTCCGTGTACGGATCGTCCCCATATCCCACCACATGCCCGTCATTGGCGCGTCGGATCGCCTCCAGCACCTCGGGATGCACGACCGCGTTGTTGTCGCTGGCAAAACTTCGGCTCGGTTTCATGACAAAACAATTTAGCAGAACCGAAAATTCTTCGGAGCCTCCCGCCCGTTCCGCGAATCTATATGGTTGATCTAGTATGGGGCTGCGATCCGAGGGTAGCAAGAGCACTCAATATATGTCTCGCAATTCTCAAGAACGCCATCGCATGATTCTGCCCGGCGTCTGCTTCTCGCCGCGCTCCTTTTCACGACCGCCTGCGGCAACAGCAAAGCAGCCAAAGCCGCCGCCCCGCAGGCCATGCCGGTCAAAGTCCAGACCGCGAAGGCTGCAAAAAATCGACGACACCACCGAATACGTCGCCACCCTGAAATCCCGCGACTCCGCCGTCGTCATGCCGCAGGTCGAAGGCATCATTACGCAGATCTTCGTCCACTCCGGCGAACACGTCGCCGACGGCGCTCCCATGATGCAGATCGATCCTGCCAAGCAGCAGGCCACGGTCAAAAGCCAGGAGGACGCCCGCACCGCCCAGCTTGCCCAAGTCAAATGGGCGCAGCAGAATTACGAACGCGTCAGCGGCCTCGCCAATGCCGGCGTAGTCAGCAAGCAGGATCTCGACCAGGCCCGCGCCACCCTCGACGCCGCCCAGGCGCAACTGCATTCGCTGGACGCTCAAGTCAACGAGCAGCAAGTCCAGTTGCATTACTACCGCGTGGTCGCCCCGCGCGCCGGTATCGTTGGAGATGTTCCCGTCCGCGTCGGCGACCGCGTCCTCACCACCACCCAGCTCACCACCGTCGATCGCCCCGGCAGCCTCGAAGCCTACATCTATGTTCCCATCGAGAAATCCGCGCAGCTGAAGATGAATCTTCCCGTCCAGATCGTGGATGGCTCCGGAAATTTGCTGGCGCCAGAGCCGCATCACGTTCATTTCGCCGCAGGTGGATAACGCGACCCAAACCGTGCTCGCCAAAGCGACATCGCAAACGCGAACGACAGTCTGCGCACCGCCCAGTTCATTCGCGCGCGAGTCGTCTGGGGCAGCCAGGACAAAGCCGGTGGTGCCGGTCCTGGCCGTGTCGCGAATCGGCGGCATCTATTTCGCTTTTGTTGCCGAGCCCGATCAGAAAGGTGGATACGTAGTCCACCAGAAGCCGCTCCAGATCGGCCAAATCGTAGGCAACGACTATGTCGTGCTCGACGGCGTGAAGCCGGGCGACAAAGTAGTCGTCTCCGGCACCCAGTTTCTGATCGATGGCATACCCGTAATCCCGCAAGAAAGCAGCAGCTAGACATCAGTCATCTCACCATTCGCGGTAATCGAGCTCAGTCGAAAAGCCTTTGACTTGCGATCGACCCGATGGACTGATGATCTGATCACTCGATACCTGGCAACGTTTTAGCCCTTATGGTTGATTTTTTCATTCATCGCCCGGTATTCTCCACCGTCTGCGCCCTGATGATCATTCTTGCGGGCGCCATCTGTATCCCCACGCTCCCCATCGCACAATTTCCCAACCTCGCGCCGCCGCAAGTCGGCGTCACCGCCGTCTATACCGGAGCCAGCTCCCAGACCGTCGAATCCGCCGTCACCACGCCTCTCGAGCAGCAGATCAACGGCGCCGAGGGCATGAAGTACATCACCTCCTCCAGCACCAACGACGGCGTCAGCACCATCACCGCGACTTTCGACATCACCCGCGATCCCGACCTCGCCACCGTTGATATCGAGAACCGCGTCAACACCGCTTCCGGAAGGCTCCCCGCCGCCGTCAAGCAAATCGGCATCACCGTCGCCAAGACCTCGCAAAATTTCGTCTTCGGCGGCGCCGTCTTCTCTCCCGACGGCAGCCTTATCCCCGCTCTTCATCAGCAATTACCTCGATGTCTACGTCCGTGACACCCTCAAGCGCGTTCCCGGCGTGGCCGACGTCCTCATCTTCGGCGAACGCAAATACTCCATGCGCCTCTGGCTCGATCCCGTCCGCATGGCCGGCCGCGGCCTCACCGCCGACGATGCCGTCAATGCGCTCCAGGAACAAAACGTCGAAATCTCCGCCGGACAAGTCGGCGCCCAGCCCTCCATTCCCGGCCAGCAATTTCAGATCAGCGTGCGAGCCGTTGGCCGTCTTTCCGAGACCGCGCAGTTCGATGACATCATCCTGAAGAGCAACGCCGACGGCACGCTGGTCCGCCTGAAAGATGTTGGCCACGCCGAACTCGGCGCTGAAGACTACTCCACCGACCTCGATTACAACGGACGCGAAGCAATCGGCATCGCCGTCACTCAACTCTCCACCGCCAACGCCCTCGATGTGCACCAGAAGTGCGTCGCCGAGCTCGATCGACTTTCCAAGCGCTTTCCGCCCGGCATGAAGTATGAGATCGCCTTCGACACCACCGACGCCGTCGGCGAATCCATCCGCGACGTGATTTTCACGGTGGGTTCTGCGATCCTGCTCGTCATCCTGGTGATCTTCATTTTTCTCGGCGACTGGAGAACCACGATCATTCACTTCATCGCCACTCCAGTTTCGCTCATCGGGACCTTTGCCTTCATAAAGCTGCTCGGCTTTTCCATCAACACGCTGACGCTTTTCGGCATCACTCTGGCGACGGGGCTGGTTGTCGACGACGTCATCGTCGTGATTGAAAACATCGAGCGCCACCTGCAAGAGGGCGAGACCAGCGCCGCCAAAGCCGCCTCCGACGCCATGAAAGAAGTCACCGGCGCCGTCATCGCCACCTCGCTCGTGCTCGTTGCGGTATTCGTGCCGGTTGCATTCTTCCCCGGCACCACTGGAATTCTCTTCCGCCAGTTCGCGCTGACCATCGCCTTCTCCATTTCCATCTCCGCCTTCAACGCTCTCACCCTGGCGCCCGCGCTCGCAGCGATCCTGCTCGGCCGCCTCGAACACAAAGAAAAGAGCTGGTTCTTCAGACAGGTTGACCGCGTTCTCGCCGCCATCAACACGGGTTATGTGCGCGCGCTCCGCACATTCTTGCGCTTCGAGGTTCTCGCTTTGATCCTGTTCGCCGCCGGCCTCGGTCTCGCTTATCTTGTCTTCAAGAAAGTGCCGCAAGGCTTCGTTCCCACCGAAGATCAGGGCTATCTCATCGTCGCCATCCAGGCTCCCACCGGAGCTTCGCTCGAATACACTCGCGACATCGGCCGGCAAGTCTCCGCCATCACAAAAAATATTCCTGAAGTCCAAGGCACCTTCTCCATCGCCGGCTTCAGCTTCGGAGGCGCCACTCCCAACGCCGGCCTTGTGTTTTTGCCGCTCCAGCCCTACGGAAAACGCAAGGGCGAGGAGCACACCGCCGCCGCCATCCTGAACCGTCTCCGCGGTCCGCTCTTCGGAATCTCCGGTGCCATCGTCATTCCCTTCGAACCGCCCGCCGTCCAGGGCCTCGGCCAGTTCGGCGGCTTTCAGTACGAACTCCTCGATCAGGGAGCTCATACCCTCCAGGATCTCGACAAAACCACCCACGACCTCATTCGCGCCGCCGGCCAGCGTCCGCAAAAAGATCTCACCGGACTCTTCACCACCTACACCGCAAACGACCCGCAATACGTCGTCACCATCGATCGCGAAAAAGCCAAGAGCCTCCACATCCCGCTCGGCCAGATCACTGACACGCTCGGCGTCTACATGGGTTCGTCCTACGTCAACGATTTCGATTTCAACAACCGCTCTTACCGCGTCTACATACAAGCCGACAAACAATTCCGCTCCCACCCACAGGATATCGGCCAGTACTACGTCCGCTCCGATTCCGGAGCCATGGTCCCGCTCCAAAACCTCGTCACCATCACCGAAAGCACCGCGCCCCAGGTCATCAATCACTACAATCTGTTCCGCTCGTCCGAAATCGACGGCTCCGCGGCGCCCGGCTTCAGCTCTGGGCAAGCCATCAACGCGATGGAGCAACTCTCCGCAAAGGTCTTGCCCCAGGGCTACACCTACGAGTGGTCGGGAATTTCGCTCGAAGAGTTAGCGTCGGGATCAACCACAGTCATCCTCTTCGGCCTCGGCACGGTCGTCGTCTACCTCACGCTTGCCGCGCTATATGAAAGTTTTGTTCTGCCCTTCATTATTCTTCTCGCCGTGCCCATGGCTCTGCTCGGCGCGCTCGGAGGGCAATGGATTCGCGGCTTGCAGAATGACGTTTACTGCCAGGTAGGGCTTGGTTATGCTGGTCGGTCTCGCATCCAAGAACGCCATCCTGATCGTGGAATTTGCCGAGCAGTTGCGCCAGCGCGGCATGACCATTCTTGACGCCGCCGTGGAAGCAGCCCGCATCCGCCTGCGCCCCATTCTCATGACGTCGCTGGCCTTCATCCTCGGCGTAGTGCCGCTAGTCGTCGCCACCGGCGCCGGAGAAAACGGCCGCCACTCCGTAGGCACCACCGTCTTCGGCGGCATGATCATGAGCACCATCCTGAACCTGTTCTTCATCCCCGTTCTTTATCTGTTAATCGAAGGCTTCCGCGAGCGCCGCAGCAAACCCAAACCCGCTGAGCACGTGTAGGGCGGACACTCCTGTCCGCCTTCGTACTTCTAGGCAGCCCGAGCAGTCCAAGATTCTGTAAGCCACCCGTCCGACACAGGCGGTATCATTTCCCATGCTTCGCGTCCTAATGTCCCGCGCGTCCGTTATCGCAATCCTTCTTCTGTCCGCAACTGTCGCCCAAGCCCAGCAGCCCTGGAACTTCGTAGTCTCCGGCGATTCCCGCGACTGCGGAGACGTAGTCATGCCCGCCATCGCCGCTGGCACTCACCAGAATCAAGGCCTCTTCTACTGGCATCTCGGCGACTTCCGCTTTATCAGCGATTTCGACGAGGATTACAAACAACAGTTCGCCACGCCCCCAACCATCATTGATTACGAAACGCACGCATGGAACGACTTCATCCAAAATCAGCTGGTGCCCTTCGCGGACACACCCGTCTATCTCGGCATCGGCAATCACGAACTCTTTTCGCCCAAAACCCGCGCCGACTATCTCATCCAGTTTGCCGACTGGCTCGACACGCCGGTGCTCCAGCAGCAACGCCTCCGCGACGACCCAAACGACCATCGTCTCCACATTTACTACCACTGGCAGCGCGGAGGCATTGACTTCATCAATCTCGACAACGCGTCCGCCGATCAATTCGACAGCGATCAGATGACCTGGTTCGAGAAAGTTCTAGCCGCCGATGCCAAGGATCCCGCCATTCATACCGTCGTCGTCGGCATGCACGAGGCCCTTCCCGACAGCATCGCCGTGAATCACAGCATGACCGGCACGCCTCAACCCGAAGCCAGCGGACGCCGCGCCTATCTCGATCTGCTCAAGCTTCAAGCGGCCAAGAAAAACGTCTATGTCCTCGCCAGCCACTCCCACTATTTCATGGACGGCATCTTCAACACCGACTACTGGCGCCGCAATGGGGGAGTTCTTCCCGGATGGATCATTGGCACCGCTGGCGCTTTCCGCTATGCTCTTCCGCCCAACGCCGGCGATGCCAAAGTCGCCAAGACCAATGTCTACGGATACCTCCTGGCGACCGTGAATTCCGACCGCACCATCGATTTCCGTTTCCGCGAATTGGAAGAAAAAGACATCCCGTCGGCCGTAGTAACGCGCTTCTCACAAGATTTTGTTCATCAGTGCTTCATTGCAAATCATCAGAATTAGAGTAATCTGGCAGGCGCTGATTCCCCGCGAAAGAAAGAGCAACCTCTAGGTGCTTTTCAACGTCTGAATAGTGCGTGCGATTTTCGCAGCCTTCACCGTGCCGTGGGAAATCCTGCGAGGTCAACTCAATGAAGAAATCCCTGCGGGTCGCTCTAGTTCTTCCACTGATTCTCTCGATAGCGCTTTTCTCGATAACGCTTTTCTCGGCCGCAGCCCTCGCCAGTCCCGCCTTTCAGGACAACCAGCCCACCGGCGCGCTCAGTCAGAAGAGCTTCGATCGCATCGTCAAGGAAGTCCGCCACGAACTCATAATGCTTCCTTACTACGGCGTGTTCGACAACCTCTCCTACAAGGTTGACCCGGATGGCACCGTTACCTTGATCGGCCAGGTCGCGAAGCCAGTACTCAAGTCCGACGCCGGAAACGCAGTCAAGCGCATCGAAGGTGTTGAAAAAGTTGTCAACAAAATCGAGGTGCTGCCGCTCTCTCCCAGCGACGACCGAATCCGCCGCGCTGCCTACCGTGCCATTTATGGCAACAGCGTTCTAAGCCAATACCAGATGCGCGCCGTCCCGCCCATTCACATCATCGTGAAGAACGGAAACATCACGCTCGAAGGCGTAGTGTCTCGCGAGATGGACAAGAACGTCGCCGGCATCCAGGCCAACGGCGTCCACGGAGTATTCTCAGTCACCAATAACTTGGTGGTTGAACAACCAGAAAAGAAAAAGTAATTTCGGAAGCGTTGCGACGTTCCGTCGTTCCGACGGGGAGCTGGGCATCCACGCCCCATCAGCAATTTACAATCAGCTATGGCCCCAACCGGCGATCCCGGCGAGATCGACCACGCCGCGCGGCTCCTGCGCGCCGGTCGCCTCGTCGCCTTCCCCACCGAAACCGTCTACGGTCTCGGAGCCAACGCCCTGGACGCCGAAGCCGTGGCCCGCATCTACACCGTGAAACGCCGCCCTACCACCAGTCCGCTAATCGTCCACGTAGCCTCGATCGAAATGGCAAGGTCGCTGGTGACGAGCTGGCCAGAAATCGCCGACCGCTTGGCCCGAAGATTCTGGCCCGGCCCGCTGACCCTGGTTCTGGAAAAGGTTCTCGAAAAACGTCTGGGAAAGCACCAGGCAATCCCCGACGTCGTCACCGCCGGCCTGCCCACCGTCGGCCTTCGCATGCCCGCGCATCCCATCGCCCTCGCGCTCATCCAGGCCGCCGGAGTTCCACTAGCTGCACCCAGCGCCAACCGCTTCACCGAACTTTCGCCCACTACCGCCCAACACGTCCGCCACAGCCTGGGTCCTGACGTGGACTTCATTCTCGACGGTGGGCCCTGCAAGGTAGGAATCGAATCCACAGTTCTTTCGTTAGCCGGATTTGTGCCGATCCTGCTTCGTCCCGGTGGAATTTCGCGCGCTGAACTGGAAACGATCATCGGTTCAGTTGCTCTCGCACAGGAAGTTCAAGCCGGTGCCAATCATCCCGCGCCCGGAATGCATCCGCGACACTACAGCCCGCGCACCCCGTTATATCTCGCGACGAATGGGAAATTGCCGGATCAGGACCAGGAACAAGGAAACCAAAAGGGACTCTACTTGCAGCACCTGCATCCGCCAAGCGGCGGAAATGTGGCCATCTACCAGATGCCGGCGTCGGCAGCCGATTACGCTGCCGCTCTTTACGAGGTTCTGCACCACGCTGACGCCGGAAACTACAGTTGGATTGTGGTAGATCTTCCGCCGAGCGCGCCTGAGTGGGAAGCCATTCAAGATCGCCTGCAACGCGCCGCAACAAAATAGCACCACAGTAGCGGCGCTAGAGCAATCCCAACACTGTCAGGCTGTTGTTCGTTCCCACATACACTTTGCCATTCACCACCATCTCATTCGCAAAGTGCGGCAGCTTCGGAAGCTTAGTGTTATACAGTCTCACCAGGGTAAGCGCGTCAAACGCAGAAAGAGAGTTGCCGGTGAGCTGCCACAGAACGCCCGATGTATTTCCGTTGCCCGAGATCACCGGCGAATGTCCGGAATCAACCTTCTTCGATAGCGCGAACGGAATCTGCCCCAGCACCCCATCCGTCAGCGCCAGCGCCGCGATCGGAGCTCCGGTTGCGGAAGTATAAATAGCGTTGTTCCAAAAAACCAGCGCCCCCCCTTCGGGAGCGACGGTCGTCAACTCTTGCACGATCTGCGTGTCGGTTTGAGTGCAGGTAGAGCAGAAGTGCCCCAGGTTGCTCTGGTTCAGAATGTAGATCGTGCCTTCTTTTCCCACCGCCGCCAATAAATTCGGATAAAGTCCCGATTGCGTCGGCAGCACCAGCACAGGCTCGCTCATATCCAGGTCATGTTTGTCCAGATACAGCTCGTTGAAGGGTGTAAACCAATCCGCCAGTTGCAGCGCCGTGCCCGACTGCGACAGCTTGAATACCGACTCTCCGAAGTCCAGACCCGTTTTGAAGGGTCCGTCCGCAGTCGCCCCGTAGATGTTGCCCTGGCTGTCGGCTGAAAGTCCTCCGCCCCGCATCCACACCGCCGCCGCTGCCTCGCCCGGTTCGTCATCCCAGGCGCCCGTCTGTTGCAGCGTCGAAGTGTTGTAGGACATCACCCACCCCTCCTCGTAAGAGCCGCGGCATCCGTTCGATCCAAAGGCAATATACACGTAGCCGTTCTCCAGCAGCAGCCCCGGACGATTCACCTGCGTAAGATCCCCGAAAACATTGTTCTTACCTTTGTACATGTAGCTGGCCGCAATCACGATTGGAAAGCCCGTCTTCTCCAGCCCCGTCGTAACATCCAGCCCATGCAAGCGGTTCACCGCCGCCGAGTTCTCGTAAGTCTTCGCCACCACATAAATCGTGCCCGCCACCGGATCAATCACCGGCGTCGAAACGATTCCCACTTCCTGCCATTGCGTGACCCCCCCGCATTTCTGCAGCTTGATCGGAAACGGCGTCGCGCCATTCACCAGAAAACTGGTTTGCCACAGGGGACTCGCGTTGCTTCCCGCAGCGCTGTCTGCGTCAAACGCATAAACGCTGTCATTCATCGTCGCCACATAAACAACGTTATGCACTCCCGCTCCGGGAATCGTGACCTGCGGCAGATAAAGCGCCTGCCCAATGATCTGACCATCCACCGGCTGCGTGAAAAGTGTTCCGAAATTCTTGCTGTTCACGTTTTGCGGAGTCAGAATCGTCTCGTTCGGGTTCGCCCCCGTACGCGAGTTGTCGTAGTGCCAGGTCGTGACCGAAACCTGCGCCCAGCCTGCGGTTAGCCCGGCAAGAGCCAGCAAAACACCAAGCACCGGGCGAGTGCGCAAGATTGTAGCAATCACGAAAACCTCCAGAGACTGGATTGACGCCAGCGGTTTATAAAACGCCTTCAAGTTCCACTGGGGTCGAGACCGGAAAACAGAAGCCCACAACTGGTTGTGACAGGATACCGGTGTATTCCAAGCAGGTCAAACTCGTTTGGGCAGCTCAATCCCGGGAGAACGCAAACTGTTGCAACTCGTCCGCATGTTTGTGCGGCCCGCTAAAGGCACGCCCCGGGCTCGGTTCAGCCGGTACAACGAGAACGCAATGGATGGTCAGCCTCGCGCCACTCCCGGCACCCGCACTCGAATCGTCTGCGGAACGGCGCGAAGCTTGGCCAGCAGCGCCTCGTCGCAATCCCGATTGATATCGTAAATCGCATATCCCAGCTGCCCGCGAGTATCCAGCACCTGCCTCTCAATATTGATCCCGCGATCCGCCAGAATATCGTTGATCGCCCGCAAAATTCCCGGCACATTGTGATGCATATGCATCAGCCGGTACGACCTCGGCTCCGCATTGGGATCATAGTCGAGATGACATTGCGGCAAGTTGACGCTCAGTTGCGAATTCCCGCTGGCGAAATAATCGATCATCCGCGCCGAAACAAACTGCCCGATATTCTGCTGCGCCTCTTCCGTACTGCCGCCAATATGCGGAGTCAGAATCACATTCGCCAGCCCGCGCAGCGGACTCGAAAACGCCCCGCCCGTCTCCGGCTCCGAAGGAAACACATCCACCGCCGCTCCCGCCAGCTTTCCACTCTTCAAATGCCGGGCCAAAGCTTCATGATCCACGACGAACCCGCGGCTAAGATTAATCAGGCAAGCCCCGTCTTTCATCGCGCGAAGTTCATTCTCCCCAAACAAATCCTGGTTCTGCAGCTTGCCATCGACGTGCAAAGTAATGACGTCAGAAATTTCCAGCAGCTCGCGAAAGCTGACCGGACGGGCATTCCCGCGAGCCAGCACATGCGACACATCATAGAAAACCACGCGCATGCCTAAGGCCTCGGCCAGGTCCGAAACCTGCGAGCCAATCTTTCCATAGCCGACAATCCCCAAAGTCAGCCCGCGCACTTCATGCGATCCCGCCGAAGATTTATTCCAGACGCCGCCATGTAGCTGCGTGCTGGCTTCAAACGTCCGCCGCATCAGCAGGATGATCTCTCCCATCGCCAACTCAGCCACCGACCGCGAGTTCGAGTGCGGATCGTTAAACACCGCAACCCCGCGCTCGCTCGAAGCCGCGCGATCAATCTTGTCCACGCCAATGCAAAACGCCCCCACCGAAACCAGCCCCGGAGCCGCATCCAAAACCGCCGCCGTAATGCGAGTCTTGGACCGCACGCCAAGAATAGAAGTTCCGCGCACCTTCTCAATCAGTTCGCGTTCCTCCAGCGCGCCCTTCAACGACTCCACCGCAAATCCCGCCTCTTCAAACTGAGAAGCCGCGACCCCGCTGATATTCTCCAGCAATAAAACCTTCAAAGACCCTCCCGAAACTTAACATTACATTCAGCGAGAATTATAAATTGCTATTCGTGTCACCCTGAGCGCAGCGAAATTTCCCGAAGCTGCGTTTTCGCGGAGTCTTTTGCGACCGCCTACCCCATCCCGGCTGACCGGCCCGAGGCTGCATCAGCAGCTTCCGCCCGCCCCTCGCTCAACCATTTTGGTCCGAAGTGCTACAAATATATGGGGCCGCGAAGACAACCCAGCCCGCCCCGAATGAATCTTTCCTCCGCACCACGTCATCCTTAAGGCTTTGGAGGAAAAGAAAATGGCACAAGTTTTGGAGGAAGTGAAAATGGCGCACGAACTACCCCCCCTGCCGTACGATTACACGGCACTCGAACCCACCATCGATGAAAAGACGATGCATCTGCATCACGACATGCATCACGCCGCCTACGTAAAGAACCTGAACGCAGCCCTCGACAAGCATCCTGAGCTATACAAGAAAGCTCCGGAAGATCTGATCCGCGACCTGAACGCCATCCCCGAAGACATCCGAGGCGCCGTCCGCAACAACGCCGGAGGCCATGTCAACCACACCATGTTCTGGAACATCATGAAGCCCAAAGGCGGAGGCGATCCCACCGGCCCCATAGCCGAAGCGATCAAGAAAACCTTCGGCGACTTCAAAACTTTCCAGGAGAAATTCAACGCCGCCGGCGTAGGCCAGTTCGGCAGCGGATGGGTCTGGCTGGCAGGCGACGCAAAAGGCGAAGTAAAAATTGTCTCAACTCCGAATCAGGACAATCCCATCTCGCAAGGCCTGAATCCCATCTTTGGCAACGACGTCTGGGAGCACGCCTACTATCTCAAATACAACAACCGTCGTCCCGAATACCTGCAAGCCTGGTGGAACGTAATCAACTGGGAAGAAATCAACAAGCGCTACCAATCATCTCTGAAGAAATAGCTCCGCTCGCGTAGGGGCGGACGCATTCGTCCGCCCCGCTTTCAACTCTTAAAGAACTCTCGAATCTGCCTCCAATATTTCCGCACAATCAAGTCCGTGCTCAGATGCCCGCCCCGCCGCAATAATTTCAGCCGCGCTCCCGTAGCCGAGCAAACTTCTCAACTGACCGATAAGGAATATAAGGATCGTCCTGAGCATGAAACATCATGACCTTGGAAGCACTAATCTCCGCGAGCATGATAAGCAGGGTTATAAAACTTGCCGCCGCGCAAGCTTCGCCCAATTCCTATCGGACAGCCGATATCCATTCCCGAAACGCCGCGCGAATATAAGCCGCATAGCTCGGATTCGAAGTCTCTTTCTTCTGCTCACGCGAAAGAATCGCCCAATCCACCACCGGACAATTAGCGACAACCTTCTTAACCCGCGGATCGAGCGAAGCCAGAAGAGCCGCCGCCCCGCCAAAACTCCCCCCAATCACAAACACTTCATCCAACGCCTGTCACGCGAAAGCGCCGCCCAAACGCCAACTCGCGAAACTCCTTCGCCAGCCCGCCAACCACATCCAGAATGTCCAAGTGCGGCGATCGTTCCAGAAACTCGCCGCCACTCTCCCAGGCCCCGCGATATCGCGGATAAAACACCCAATATCCCTTCGAAGAGAGAAACTCAGCCAAAGGCTGCTTGCGAGGAATCGAAGGCATCCCATCGCAAAGAATAATCGCCCGTCTGCGTTTTCCCAGCCCGAGCCGGAGGCAAGAACTCAGTAACAATCTCGCGCGCAAATCGAGTTCGAAACATATGCATCATCCACGTCTCACAGTCCCAGTGGTTGTTACCTCTGCAATCTGACCTCGAACCTCTGCCCTCAATAAACTCCCAAGTCCTTCGCCATCACCCACTGCCCCGAATATGCCCTCTCATCTGCTCCACCAGATCCGACTCCGGCAATTTCTCCAGCACCTGGTGATACACCACCAGCAACTTAGGACGAGCCCGCCGCGCAATCTCCCCCAACTCCACCGGAGAAGTATGAAACGCAGCGAAATACTCCTTCCAATGCGGATCGTTCATCTCGTCCCCATGCGGGTTATAAACCTCATGCAGCAAAACGTCGCACCCATCACAAGCCTTCACCACTTCATCCGTAGGCGCCGTATCTCCCGAAAGAACAATCTTCCGATCACGAGTCTGAAAAATATACCCATAAGCCTCTTTCCATATCCCATGCTTCACCGGAAACGCCGTAACCGTAACATTCTCGTCGCGATAAACCACTCCCGGCCGAATCTCATGCACATTAACCTTGTATCCGGTAGCGTTAGCCTCTTCGAGTCCCTGCCGCCGAATCCGCACATCCTCCTCCCACGCTTTCTCGATGTGCGAAGTCATGTTCTTCAGCCCATGCGGACCATAAGCCTCCAGCGCCTCCGTCCGCCCCAGCACCCACGGAGAAAAAATCAGGTCCGGATACCCCAGCGTGTGATCGGAATGCAGATGCGTAATAAAAACAATCTTCAACTCCTTGGCCTTAAGCGCGGCAAACCCATTCTTCT
This sequence comes from uncultured Acidobacteriaceae bacterium, assembly GCA_963826845.1. GTDB lineage: Bacteria > Acidobacteriota > Terriglobia > Terriglobales > Acidobacteriaceae > Acidiflorens. The sequence goes on along the minus strand of CAWGYS010000004.1, from coordinate 218,261 downwards.
CCGCCGCCGCCGCCCGCCGCACCACTCCCGGCCCGCAGTCGATCAAGTAAGCCCGGTCGTTCACCACCACCGCTACCGCCGGGCCCCACCGCTCCGGATCAGCCTGCGGAGTCCCCGTCCCCAACACCACCACGCGCGTGTTAGACGCCACACGATCCTCAGCGAACCCACTAACCCAGGAAGCGATCACCACCAATACAAGAAATAATTTCTTCATCGATCTCTCCGTGCCCCTAATCCAGCTCGTCATCCCATTCGTGTAACTAGCCGTGAAAGGCCTCCGTGATCCCCAGCGCCCTCCGTGGTTCAAGCTCTCTGCAAGCACCATCACGAAACGGAGCCATAACATTCGCCGCCTCCGCCCTTGACACCCACTCCCCTAACTCACTAAACTCCTTTACCACCGCGGCTTTTCGCCGCGAGAACCACTCCAGCTCTGCAACTCTTTGCACCATCTTTTGGAGGCCCCATGCCCACGTCCCAGCTATCGAAATTCGCCGCCACTCTCGCTTTGTTACTCGTGATGCTTTCCACCTTAGCCGCCGCTCAGCATCTCAAGATCGGATCCGGCAACACCGCCACCGCCGATCCGCCCGTTCCGCGCCCCAAGACCACTCCCTGCAAAGTCCAACTCTATAAAGGATTCAAGTTCAACAACTTCAATCCCCAGAGCTTCCCCTACACGCCGCCCGCCGATTGTCCCGGCCCCTGGGCCAAAGTTATTCTCGAAGTCGATCTCTCCGTCACCGGAGGAATTCAATACGACCGCACCGCCAACATCTGGCTCGGTCCCACCAACATCTATTTCGGCACCACTTCCGAGCCTCAGCCCGGCGAAGGGCGCAACTGGCACGTCGAGCGCAACCTTACCGACTACAGTTCCATCTTCACCGTCGCCCAGGACGGCACCGTCGATCTCGGCAACGAAGTCAACAAGACTTACACCGGAGTACTCCACGGCTCCGCCGACCTCCTCTTCTACCCACTCGCCCAAGGCCAGCATGCGCCCCGCACCGCCGATCAGGTAATCGCCTTCTCCGCCGGATCCACCGGCGGCACCGTCGCCCTCGACACTACCGGACAGTGCTGCACCACCACTCTCGAGCAAACTCTCACTCTCCCCACCAACATCGAGAGCGTCTTCTTCGACGTCTTCGCCCAAAGCCAGTACGATGACGAATTCTGGTACACCTGCGTCCCCGACGACGTTGCCAACGAACTCGAAAGCTGCACCAACACCGCCTTCCGCGAAGGCGAAATCACCATCGACGGCACTCCCGCCGGCGTCGCTCCCATCTATCCCTGGATCTTCACCGGAGGCATCGATCCCTATCTCTGGATTCCCATCCCCGGCGTCCAAACCTCTGAATTTCAAGCCCTATCAGGTCAATCTCACGCCCTTCGCGGCCATGTTGAGCGACGGCAATCCGCACACCGTCGGCCTCAGCGTCTTCAACGCCGATGATTATTTCTCCGCGACCGCCTCGCTTCGGCTCTACCTCGACTCCGGTTCCACTCAAATCACCGGAGCGGTCACCACCAACAAGCTAGCCGCCCCCGCGCCCAGCGTCACCGAAAATCTTCACACCGCGAAGAATGGCGACGTCACCGGCTCCGTCAACGTCAAGTCAAGCTCACAAGTTCCAAATCTCCGGATACGCCAACACTTCCCACGGTCCCGTCACCACCACGGTCGCTCAAGACATCAACTTCGGCAGCCTCCAGAATTTCAAGCTGACGGACATAGAATACGAGCAGAACATCAAGCAGACCTCCACCCTCCATTCCATAGTCACCACTCAGAACGCCAGCGGCAAAACCGTCACCACCGTCAACCACGACTGGCCGCTGCTGCTGAACATCACCGTCCTGGTCGCGCCCGACGGCTCCGAAACCCAGACCACCACCAGCAACCAGTACTTCGAAGAGGACGAAGCGGCCAGGAAAAATGGACAAGCCACCAACTTCAGCCTGGTCCAAAACCGCGTGACCACCACCGACACGCTCAACTTCGATTCCAGCGGAGGCTTCACCGGCAACTCCGGCCAAGCCAGCGCGCAAACCTATTTCGGCTCCAACTCCACCGGATACTGCTACAGTCGCGCCATAACCGCCACTGCCAATCTCCTGACCACCATCACCGACGGCAAAGGCTGCAACTGAAGTAAGGCTCGATGGCGAACGACGCCCCAGAGTCGGCATCGCCAAAACAAAGGCAGGGGCGGACGCATGCGTCCGCCCCTCTTCTCTAAATTGTCATCCTGAGCGGAGCGAAGGACCTGCTTTTCGCCCCCTGCTGAAGTGGGCCAATAGCTATCAGGGTTTGCTGGGAGGTAGGCTCCTGAGCTCCAAACAGACGAGCATTCCAAATCCCTAAGAACCGGGTAAATGAGTGTAACGGCGATGTTCGCCAGTTAGCGTGCCCGCTCGATTATTATGGTGTTATGGAATCGTTGCTCATTATTACGGGCACGATGGGGGCAGGCAAGACGAGTGTCCTGGGTGAGGCGTCGGACATCCTTGCACTGCAGGGTATTGCCCATGCGGCGATCGACTTGGACGCGCTCGGTCTTGCCCATCTTCCGTCTTCAGCAGGAAGCGATGGTGTGATGTACGGCAATCTTCGATCCGTCTGCGAAAACTATGCCTGCCTTGGCGTAAGGCGACTCTTGGTGGCGCGTGCAATCGAAGACCGAGCCGAACTAGAACTCTGTAGTGGCATTGTTTCAGCCTCGACCACAGTCGTCTGCCGTCTTACCGCCCGCATCGAAGCGATGGAGCAACGCGTCAGGCTGCGGGAATCGGGAGTTTCGCAGCGGGACTACGTTGCTCGCGTCGCGGAACTGAACACCATCCTTGACCGTGCGCAATTAGAGAATTTCACCATCACAAACGAGAATCGCCCATTGACCGACGTTGCACACGAATTGCTCGTCAAAGCTGAATGGATTTCAAACTGACGGGCGCCAAGCGGCTGCGTACCAACTGCTGCTAACAGGCGTCTACACGCATTGAGAATTGCCGAACCGCGTCAATGAGGGTAATGGGGATGTTACGCCACTTGACTTCCGCTTTGCCGACAAGGACTAAGCCGCTGGCGCGGCGGACGCTACCGCGTGGTGAACCAGGAAAGTTCAGGAACGACTGACATAGTGTGGGTCATAGGGAAAGGAGATTCCTGTGACCCGTTTACGCAAGATGATGCTGGAGGAACTCCAGCGTCGCAACTATTCTGCCATCACCACACGCAATTACTTGCGGGTGGTGACCGAGTTCGCCAAGTATTTCGGCAAGTCTCCCGACAAGCTCGGCCCCAACGAACTTCGAACCTATCAAGCCTATCTGCTGACGGAGCGCAAACTGACGCCCGGCACGGTGGTCAACCGGGTAGCGGCGCTGCGGTTTTTTTTCGTCAAGACACTCAAGCGCCATCAGTTTCGCGAGTTCTTACCGTACCCCCGGGACCGGCGTCGGCTGCCGACGGTGCTGAGCCAGGAGGAAGTCTCGCAGCTGATCAATGGCGCCGGAAACCTGTTTCGACGGACGTTGCTGATGACACTCTACGGAACCGGCATGCGACGCGCCGAACTCGCGCGTCTCAAGGTCGGCGACGTCGATAGCCAACGGATGATCATCCGCGTGGTGGAAGGCAAGGGCGGCAAAGATCGTGACCTGCCTCTGAGTCCGGCTCTATTGGAGACGCTGCGAGAGTATTGGCGCTGGCGGAAGCCGAAGCTCTACATGTTCCCCACACGCACTCGTGGCCGGACGCTCGATCAGCCGATTTCCGACAAGACCGTCTGGATCGCGTGTAGCGAAGCCGCGCACCGGGCCGGCATCCGCAAACGGGTCACCCCGCATACGCTGCGCCACAGTTGGGCGACCCACTTGTTGGAGGCGGGCACCGACCTGCGCACCATCCAGGTTCTGCTCGGGCACGGCGATCTGGAAACTACTGCCCAGTATTTGCATCTGTCACAGCGGCACTTACAGGCAGTTACGAATCCGCTGGACAGTCTCTCTCTATCCAGCACCGAGAACATCAGCCGCAGTTTTAAACGGAAAAGCGAAAAATGACTCGGCCCACCTTCGAGGTGGCCGACATCCTTCGCGCGCAGGGTGATCGCTTCCTGGATCGCTCTCGATCGGGCTTTGACTTTCAGCAGCTCAAAGCGTTTCGTGCCATTCTGCGCTGCCGTACCGCTGCGCTGGGCGGTCATCGCGATGCCTGCCCGAGCTGCGGTCATCAGGCTATCTCGTACAACTCGTGCAGAAACCGGCACTGCCCCAAGTGCCAGACACAAGCACGCGAACGCTGGCTGGCGGCCCGCGAACGCGAACTCCTGACCACCAGCTACTTCCATGTCGTGTTCACCGTGCCCCACGAACTCAACGTGCTGGCCTTGGAAAACCCGCGTTTGTTCTACGACTTGTTGTTCGCTGCCAGCGCACAAACCTTGCTGGAGATCGCCATCGATCGCAAACACTTGGGCGCCGAGATCGGCATGATCAGCATCCTGCACACTTGGGGACAGAACCTGCTTCTGCATCCCCACATACACTGCGCCATTCCTGCGGGCGGACTTTCACCAGATCGCCGTCAATGGGTCCGCCCACGCTATGCTTTCTTCTTACCCGTGAAGATCCTCAGCCGCGTCTTTCGCGGCAAGTTCCTCGCCGGCCTGAAACGTCTGCACAGTCGCAACAAGCTATGTTGCAACGGTCCCGCCGCCGCTCTGGCCGATCCGCAGCAGTTCGCAAAACTCATGCGCCGTCTGCACCGCCACGACTGGGTTGTCTATGCCAAGCCCGCCTTCGGCGGACCCATGCAGGTGTTGCGCTACCTCGGCCGTTACACCCATCGCGTGGCCATTTCCAATCATCGCTTATTGGCCTTCGACCAAGAACGCGTCACCTTTCGCTGGAAGGATTACGCCCACGGCGGCAAGCATGGCAAGATGACCCTTGCGGCCACCGAGTTCTTACGGCGTTTCTTTCTGCACGTGCTCCCCAGAGGATTCGTGCGCATCCGTCACTTTGGTTTCCTCGCCAATCGCTTTCGCTGTTCCCGCTTGGCACTATCCCGACAACTGCTGTCCAGTAGCTCCTCCACGCTGGTCGAGGCTGGAACCTCCCAAGCTTCGGCGGAGAGTTCTTCTGTCTGGCATTGCCCACGTTGCGGCGCGGCGATGATCGTGATGCAGAGATTTACGGCTGCGGAATTGTCAACATGCTCTTACTTCGATTCTTCATAGCTCGTCCACCGCTATCGACCCGAGGATGTGCTCCGGCACGCGGACGCACGCGTGTGTCCGATACTTCTCCACTGCCTCGCAAGCAACTTTCCGCGTGCGCTTTTGCTCATCTCAGTCGCCACTCCGACCATCCCGATGGCATTCCCACCAGGCCTCATCGCTCTCCCCAAGCTCTGTTCAGATCCAGGCTGCCGTTGAAATCCCATAGCGCACCGCGTCCGCCGCAAACGCCAGCGGCTTCCTCCTAGTCTCCTTATCGAAAACGCCTCGGACCGAGATCCCGCTCCGCCCCCGCAGTCTGCCCCCGAGGCGTTTCCGATCAAGGCTAGCGACAACCCACCCAGAATCGTCGGCCTTACTGCGACGGCTTGCTCAGGGCTATAATTTCACGCACGGATGGCCCTTACCTCTGGCACGAAGCTCGGACCCTATGAAATCCAGTCACCGCTGGGCGCAGGCGGCATGGGCGAGGTGTACCGAGCCGTGGACACGCGTCTTGACCGTACCGTCGCCATCAAGGTTCTGCCGGCGCATCTTTCCTCTGATCCGGACCTGAAACAACGCCTGGAGCGGGAAGCCAAAACGATCTCCTCGCTGCAACATGTCAATATCTGCACGCTCTACGACATCGGCACTCAGGGCGACACGGATTTTCTGGTCATGGAGTATCTGGAGGGCCAGACTCTCGCCGACCGTCTGCAAAAAGGTCCGCTGCCAGTCGATCAACTTCTGAAGATTGCGACAGAAATCGCGCAGGCTCTTGAGAAGGCGCATCAACGAGGCATTATCCATCGCGATCTGAAGCCAGCGAACATCATGCTGACACAAGCTGGCGCCAAGCTAATGGATTTTGGGCTGGCAAAACCGAAGTTGCCGAATGCCTCGCAAGCTTTGGGTACGTTCACTCCCTCCACGCCGACGATGAACCTCGCGTCGTTGACCTCTGCTGCGTCCCCGCTGACCCAGAAAGGTTCGATCGTCGGGACGTTCCAATACATGGCTCCGGAGGTGTTGCAGGGAGCAGATTCCGACGCCCGCAGCGACGTCTTCAGTCTGGGCTGCGTTCTCTATGAAATGGCCACGGGACGCCGCGCCTTCGAGGGCAAAACCCAGCTAAGCGTGATGAGCGCAATCCTGGAAAAAGATCCCGAGCCGACTAGCGAACGTGCAGCCCACTTCACCGGCGGCCCTTGACTACACGGTGCGGAGCTGTCTCGAGAAAAATCCTGACGAGCGCATCCAGACTGCGCACGACGTCAAACTGCAACTGGCATGGATTGCGACCTCCAGTTCGCAGACGGGTGCGCCGGCCCTGCCTTCTTCGAAGCCGCGCCCCACGTTGTGGCTGGCTGCAATCGCAGTCCTCGCGCTCGCGGTGATCGCGCTGACGGTGGCGCTGATGTGGTCTGCGCCGGCGCGGCATGTGCTGCGCGTGAATCTTCTTCCGCCCGAAGGAACCCGCTTCGAAACGCTCTACCGAAACGGAGCCCCAGCGCTGTCTCCCGACGGCACGCATCTCGCGTTCATCGCGCAGACGGACGGCCGAAACTCGCTGTGGCTGCGTTCGCTCGACCGGCTCGACGCCACCCCTGTGCGCGGCACCGACGACGCCTACTTTCCCTTCTGGTCACCCGACGGCACTGCCGTGGCGTTTTTCATGCAGGGCAAGCTGTGGCGAACGGATCTGAACGGCGGCTCGCCCGCTCCGATCTGCGACGCGCCGGAAGCCCGCGGCGGCTCGTGGGGTAGCGGCAACGTGATCGTGTTCACTCCGTCGTTCGGAGGGCCGATCTTCCAGGTTCCCGCAGCCGGCGGAAAGCCCAAGGCGGTCACCAGCGTTTCGGTGGTGTCCAGCACTATCTCGGACCGCTGGCCTTCCTTCCTGCCTGATGGAAAGCATTTCCTGTTTCTGCATAGCCCTTACGGCAACGCGGCTGATCAGAATGAGGTTCACCTGGGTTCACTCGACGGTGGCGACCAGCTGGTGTTGCGGGGGAAATTCTACGGCGCGCAGTATGCTGCCGGACGGTTACTGGCGGTGCGCGACGGCTCGCTGCTGGCCTGGAAGTTTGACCCTTCCAGCGGAAAGGTTTCTGGCGATCCCGTACCTGTCGTGGATAAGGTTGCGTCCGACGAGATAACCGCGCTGTCTGTTGTTTCTGTTTCGGCACAGGGCATGCTGCTCTACCAGTCGGGCACGGGCTCGAACGGCGATCGTCACGTTTGGATGGATGCTACTGGCAAGGAGCTTTCCCAGCTTTCCGAACCGACCGTCTACGGCCCCACCCGCATTTCTCCCGATGGCTCGCGGATCGCGACGCCGGTGATCGGCCAGTTCGGCAACTCCTCGCTTTGGATCTGGGACTTGGCCGGCGGCACGCGCAGCTTAGCCTCCGCAGCCAACGAGTATGTGGATGCTACGGTTTGGTCGGCGGATGGTCGCACCCTTTACTTCGACATTTTCAACCCGGACTTGCGCACCGAACTGCGCATGGTGGCAGCGGACGGATCGCAGCCCGAGCGCATTTTGATCAAGTCCGACCGCAACCTCTTGCCAGTGGACGTGACCAGCGACGGAAAGTGGCTTCTATACGAGGAGGCCAAAGTCGGCGCGCCAACCGACGCCGAGCTCAAAGCGTTTCCCCTTGTGCCTGGCCTGCAGCCTCTTACCGTGTTGGAGCCGGTGGCCGACGGCAGCAACGCCCGGCTCAAGCCCGGCTCCAACGACTGGCTCGCCTACCAGTCGAATCAATCCGGGCGTGCCCAGGTTTATCTGACGCGCTTCCCGCACCCCGGCGCCAAATATCAGGTCTCGAAAGACGGCGGTGTGCAGCCGGTGTGGAGCAAGGACGGCAAAACGCTCTACTACCTCGATCCCTACAGAAAACTCACGGCCGTAGATATTCAGACCTCCGGAGAGTCGGTGCAGATTGGCGCGGCCAAACCATTGTTTACCGTCGGCATTCGCCACTCCATTTCCACAGAAGCGTACGACATCGCGCGCGACGGCAGATTCCTGGTGGTGGACTCGATCACCGAGAGCACGGCGCCGCTCGTGCTCGTCACAAACTGGGACGCGGAACTGAAGAAATGATCCCCACTGCGCAATCGGAAATTTAGAGAACTTTCGTTTGGCCTGCAGTGGAACTCATCCTGGATAACGGGCTAAACCGCCAACTGTTCCTAACCTGTGCACCCGATGTGCAAATTCCGTCCGCCGAACGCAATACCATCCACCACAATTTTTCGTCAGCCAGTCAAACCCCGCCGCTCGTGCGCCAATTACTGTAGCTCGAAACCGAAGCTTGATCCCGATTCATCCCATCGAATCCGCTGACCAGGAATTCCACCGTTGCACCATTCTTATGGAATTGACCCATGCTCTTACTCCGCGTACAGTCGCTCCACTTGAAACCGTTCAGATTTGTCATCCTGAGCGGAGCGAAGGACCTGCTTCTTTTCGAAAGCTGAGAACGGACACCTAAGACCTGACACCTGAGACCTGCCCCATGAGCCCCATGAATCCTGAAAGCCAATGGACCGTATATCGCACCCGTTTCCTGGTGCGCGCCAGTCAACTCACCGAACCACTCGTCTTCACCGACGCGCTCGGCCGCGAACAATCCGGGCGCCCCGGCGATTACCTCGTCGAATCCTCGGACGGCATAAGGCGCATCACCGCCCAAGCCATCTTTGAAGACATCTACGTACCTCTCGCCACCAAGCAGTATCAATCCGACGAAGCAACCGCCGCCCTCAGCCGTCCTGTATCCCGGGCATCACCTGAAGAACGCCACCGAGCTAGCGCCTAAGGCCCGGTTTTCTAGGTCTCAGAGCTGGGGCCTTGCTTCACTGGATACCCTTACCACTTTCGGGCTACAAGATGTTGTGTTTCCCTCTTGACAGGCACCATATACGGGAGTACGTTAAGCATCCCAGAGCACTTTTTGCAGACCTCCAGTAGAGGAGGCTACGACCATAAATACCCGGGGCGAGACTCAAAGTTGAGGCGGTCAGAAGGGCCTCACGTCTTCCCCTTTCACGGGAAACCATCCCTCCGGAGTGGATGGAACAGTAGATAGAAGCAAGCGGTGACTTCCCCCGGCTTGGCCCGGCCAGGCACCCCCACGGGGGAATTCATCAGGAGAGAGTTCGGAAGAAAGTTCGTGCAGGGACGTGGGCGAGCCCCCCGTCTCAGTCGTGCCCATTAGGAGCCCCGATGGAAGATTTGATGGAATTAGTTGCCGCCACCTTTGCCCGCCATGGCATAGAATGCCCACCCAGTAATTCTCGGTTGGCTCAATCGAAGCCGGCCCCGGCAATCTGCCCAGCCGAGCCGACCCTTACCGCCGCGCTCCCCGAGCACAATTTCCGAAAAAGCATGCAAGGCGACCCCGCTCCCTAAGCAGCAGGATGGTATCGAACCCGGCTCCATAAAGACTGGTTCGTATCAGAGTTTTGTATCAGGGTATCGCTTCAGCGATACCGCAAGTTCTCCAAAACAGAAGCCCCTTTAGGGGCTGTACGCCGCGTGGCAAAGCATTCGCTGCGTAGCCGTAAGTATTTTGGGAATTACCAGAACGTGTTTCACAAGCGGTTATCGGGTCAAGGATCGGTTCCACTTTGAAACCTTGAAACCCTGAAACTCTGAACCCTGCTTGTATAGATCAACTGCTCTTTGCCATCATCTAATTAGGAGAGAGAAATGCCCGAAGTGCGCGACCAACTAAAAACTCCAGCCGCCGCAGCCAATACTGCCGCCAATAAGAAGACCAAGGCCCAGGGTCTGACCTTCCGCCGCCTGTTCACCAAGCCCGGAGTCTCTCCCTACAACGAGATCGAGTGGGAGCTCCGTCTGGCTCAGATCACCGACTCTCAAGGCGGCATAATCTTCGAGCAGAAGGACGTCGAAGTCCCCAAAGACTGGTCCATGACCGCGACCAACATCGTAGCCTCGAAATATCTTCATGGACAGGTAGGCACCGACGAGCGCGAAACCGGCGTCCGTCAACTGGTGGCCCGTGTGGCCGAGACCATCCGCGACTGGGGCATGAAAGACGGATACTTCCGCACCGCCGAAGACGCCGCCACCTTCCACGACGAACTCGTTCACATGCTGATCCGTCAGCATGTAGCCTTCAATTCGCCCGTGTGGTTCAACGTAGGCTGCGACAGAATCGAGCCCAAATCCGAAGCTACCAACTGGCACTGGAACTACACCACCAATCAAGTCGAGTTCGGAGCCACCGGATACACGCGCCCGCAATGCAGCGCCTGCTTCATCAACTCAATAAAAGATTCGCTGGATTCCATCCTCACCCTGGCCAAGACCGAAGGCATGCTCTTCAAGTGGGGCAGCGGCACCGGCACCAATCTCTCTCCGCTGCGTTCCTCCACCGAAGTTCTAAGCGGAGGAGGCACCGCCAGCGGTCCGCTAAGCTTCATGAAAGGCTTCGACGCCTTCGCCGGAGTTATCAAATCCGGAGGCAAAACCAGACGTGCCGCCAAGATGGTCATCCTCAACATCGACCATCCCGACATCGTCGACTTCATCGACTGCAAGAGTAAAGAAGAGGCCAAAGCCCACGCGCTCGTTGCCCAAGGCTATGACGGATCTCATCCTGACAGCGACGCCTACAGCAGCATCTTCTTCCAGAATGCCAACAACTCCGTCCGCGTAACCGACGACTTCATGGTAGCCGTCATGCGCGACACCGATTTCTCGACCAAAGCCATCGTGGACGGCCGCGTAGTCACCACCTACAAAGCCAAAGACCTGATGGGAAAAATCTCCGAAGCCACCTGGCAATGCGGCGATCCCGGAATGCAATACGATTCCACCGTCAACCGCTGGAACACCAGCAAAAGCACAGCAAGAATCAACGCCAGCAATCCCTGCAGCGAGTACATGTTCCTCGATGACTCCGCCTGCAACCTCGCCAGCCTGAACCTGCTGAAGTTCGCGCCCAACGGCACGTTCGACGTCGAAGCCTACCGCCACGCAGTAGACATCACCATCACCGCGCAAGAAATCCTGGTAGACAACGCCGGCTATCCCACCGAGATAATCGGCAAGAACTCGCACGACTACCGCCCGCTAGGGCTAGGCTACGCAAATCTAGGCGCCTTGCTAATGGCCGCCGGCCTGCCCTACGACAGCGATGCCGGACGAGACTACGCCGCCTGCGTAACCGCCATCATGTGCGGCCAAGCCTATCTCCAGTCTTCCAAGATAGCCGAGCAATGCGAGCCCCTGACTCCGATCACCAGCACCGTACAAACTCGCCTGGGAGTTACGAACTCCGAAGACATGCCCGGAGCAGCCTGCCCCGGCTGGTACATAAATCGCGAGCCATTCTTAGACGTAATAAGGATGCACCGCGCCAGCGTCAACAACATCAACAGCAAGAACGTCCCCACCACTCTCTTCGAAGCCTCAAAAGCCTGTTGGGACGAAGCCCTGGCCCACGGCGAAAAGCACGGCTATAGAAACTCCCAAGTCACAGTGCTGGCTCCCACCGGCACCATAGGCTTCATGATGGATTGCGACACCACCGGCATCGAGCCCGACCTGGCTCTTATTAAATACAAAAAGCTGGTAGGCGGAGGCATGATCAAAATCGTAAACAACACCGTCCCCGCCGCCCTCTTCAAACTCGGATATACCCACGAGCAAGCCGATGCCATCGTCAGTTACATAGACGCCACCGGAACCATCGAAGGCGCACCCCACGTAAGAGACGAGCATCTGCCCGTGTTCGATTGCTCCTTCAAGCCCTCGAAGGGCACGCGTTCCATCCAATACATGGGCCACCTAAAGATGATGGCCGCCGCTCAGCCCTTCATCTCTGGAGCCATCTCCAAAACCGTAAACCTGCCCAACGCCGCCACGGTAGACGATATCTCCGAAGCCTACATCCAGGCCTGGAAGCTAGGCCTGAAAGCCGTAGCCGTCTATCGCGATGGGTGCAAGCAGAGCCAGCCCCTCTCCGCCGCCGGCAGCAAGACCGCCAACTCAACGAAAGACGACGCCGCCAGAAACGCCGCCGCGTCCCATGCCCACATCGAGGACGACAACCTCGACGCTCCTCCCCGAGCCGTGCGCCACAAACTAAAAGAAGAGCGCATGTCAGTAACCCACAAGTTCAACATTGGAGGCCACGAAGGTTACATCATCGTAGGCCTCTATCCCGGCGGCGAACCCGGCGAGATCTTCATCAAAATGGCCAAAGAAGGCTCAACCGTCTCCGGCCTCATGGACAGCTTCGCCCTCGCCGTCAGCATCTCCTTGCAACACGGCGTGCCCCTGAAACTCCTCTGCGAAAAATTCGCGCACACCAGATTCGAGCCCAGCGGATGGTCACAAAATCCCGACATAGGCTTCGCCAAGTCAATCATGGACTACATTTTCCGCTGGCTCCAAATGCGCTTCCTAAGCGGCCAACAACAGTTCCTATTCGAGAACCTAAGGCCAAAGCCGCAAGCCGAGGTAGGGGGGGCGTCCTCGCCCGCCGGAGACGCGATCAGCGATCTCCACGGCTCCGCCGAACCCAGACCCGGTTCCATCCACGCTGCCGACGCCCTATCCGAACTAATCGACATGGGAGACGCTCCCAGCTGCCACGTCTGCGGCAGCATCATGGTAAGAAACGGCAGTTGCTACAAATGCATGAGCTGCGGCAGCACCAGCGGCTGCTCCTGAGTAGCGCCCGTCGCCGCTCGTGTAGCGCCGGCGTCTCACTGGCAAGTGTGGAAATATTCTCGTATGTAGTCCGGACCTGAGCGCAATCGAAGGGACTCTTGCCCGCCGTTCTTGACGTTGATTTGGGTTCTTGACCTGGGTTTTGCTTTTGCCTTAGACGTTGATCTAGCCCGTGGCTCTTGATTTTTGTTTTTTCGCTTTTGAGCGGAGCAGCCGTTCACCGCTGCGATAAAAGCCACCCGCTCCACGAACGGGAAGGGCACGGCCGAGCTTTATAGCCTGCCCTGAGCGAAGTCGAAGGGTGCCGTAACAAGCGCCAACCCTCGACGGCTTTAGCCCCTGAGGCCAACAAGTCATGAGGAGCTGAGTAAACGTAAGTAGTGTAGCGCGGGCACTCTTGCCCGCGGCCTTTGACGCGGATTTTGCTCCTGCCCTTGGTTTTGCTTTAGACGTTGCTCTAGCTCGCGGTTCTTGATTTTTGTTTTTTCGCTTTTGGGTGGAGCAGCGGTTCACCGCTGCGATAAAAGCCGACCGCTCCACGAACGGGAAGGGCATGGCTTCAGCCGTGCCGTAACAAGAACCAACCTCGACGGCTTTAGCCGCTGAGGTAAGTGGCACAAAAGTGGTCTAGCCATAGCTAGCTGGAGTTGATAGAAGTTGTTTCGCCTGAGGGGGCCGCGGGGAAACCCGAGGCCCCTTTTTGACTTGAAAGAGAATCGCGATCCGAGATATTAATCGATGCCGAACTTCTTCTCCGCATTTACGTCGGACGTATTTCGTCCTTTGGCAACCCTGCTAATTCCTGGCGCTATCGGCGTGAGTACTTGGTTTGTTGCCCTAATGTGGCAGTGCCCTGCCTTGAAGCGCCTAGCCTCGGACCACCGTACCGAATCTGCCCTCATTCTTTTCCTTATTGCGGTTTTCGCTGGCATGGTCTATGAGGACTTCGGCGCCCGGTGGGAGGCGCAGCTAGATCGGTGGGCGGACGACCGCACCAATAATCAACACACAGAGAATTGGTGGCGCTATCTTCAGACTGCATTTAAGGTGGATCCAATCGGTCGACGTTATGCTCGAGCGCTGGTTCTGAGGCTGAAGTTTGAGCTTGGAGTAGCTTTTTCCATGGTGAGTGCTGGACTGGGAATCATTTGGTTGGCTATCCTGGGCCTCAGGTGCTCGACGGTTCTCGTCTCTGAATTGGTGTGCCTCATCTTTGTTAGCTGGGGCGTGATGGAAGCGAGAGAAACACACAAAGTGCTGTCCAAGGTCCGAGCTGCGCTCCTGGGTACCATACGTGTTGTCGACTAGAAGCCGCAATGTCCAGCGATCGGATTATAAGAAGAGAGTTGGCCAAAGTGTGACTCCTGGTGGCCGCTTTTCGTGCCTCTTTTTCGAAGGCCGCGACTCAACAGCCTCGTAGCTCTTGGGATCTAGTCCACAAACCTCCTGAGCTAGAATGAAATGGACAGGTAGGACTCTGGTTCCGACGCGAGAGATCCCCGATTTTCCTCAGCACTTCCTGTGGTAAGGTGCATGGTGTCCGAGGGTGAACTATGACCAACCGTCTGCAAGAACTTCTCGACCAAGCCAGGAAGAACGTCCCCACACCGCAGGAAAAAGAAGAACAACGGCGGAGCTTTGCCTACGGGAACACCAAGATCGAGAATTCTCGCATCACGCGAGAGATGGTCGACCAGGAAGCGGAATCGCTGAAAAAAGAGACGGCAGATTCCTCGCACCGCTCGGAATGACAAATCATGGCGGACGAGCAAGAGGATCGGCATAGTCGGGCGCTGGAAGCCGAGCTAATCACCGATCCGGAAGAGAAGGCCAAAGCAGAGGCCCGTAACGGACTAAGACAGGTCGATGCGGTCATCGACATGGTTGAGCACTTCTCTCATCCTGACCGCAAGTTCAAACTGCGTCCCTCTCAACTGCTACACCTGCACCGCATCGCGCTTGAAGGTATCAGTTCCTTTGCGGGCAACTGGCGTCCAGCAGGAATCGAAATCCAGGGGAGTCGCCATAAACCTATCGGCGCGCACATGGTGCCTGGCATCATCGAAGAGATGTGCGACTACGTGAACGACAATTGGGAGAACAGTTCTCCGATCCATCTGGCCGCCTACGCGCTGTGGAGGCTGAATTGGATTCATCCCTTCACGGACGGAAACGGCCGCACGGCCCGAGCATTTTCATATCTGCTGCTGTGTCTACGACTCGGATATCGGGTGCCAGGAAGAAAAACCATTCCCGAACAGATCTCCAGCGACAAAACCCCCTACTACAAAGCTCTGGAAGCCGCCGACCAGGGATGGGAGTCGGAGAAACTCGACCTGTCCGTTCTGGAAAAGCTGCTCTCCGACCTGCTCGCGAATCAGCTCGCGTCTGTGCACGAACAAGCGACCGGTGGCGCATAGGCCGGGTGCGCTCCAGTCCCTCTGGAGATTCCGCGACCTCTATCTTTTTTCATCACAAAAAACCAGTGAGCGCCATCACAGACGCCGAACCCGCCCGATGCCACAATTAGAACCAAGCGGGATAGCCCGCCGCCGAAATCCCGACCGCCAAGCGACGCTCGGAGCGAACGGATCTCGTAACTCCTTATTTTAGAATACTTTGATATAAGTCCTTAAGATTCAAAGACCAAGTCCAGAAATTCCCGCTAACTCAATGATTCCAGATACCGAGGGGGGAGGGGGGTGGGGGTACCAAATGGTTAACATCCATGAAGGCCGCCGCCTGCCTGAGGCGCGGAACAAACCCGCCCTCAGCCGCGTACCACTCCCAGGACAGAGGTGCGTCTATGCTGAAAGTCGCCGCGATTTTCTTGATGCTGGCTGCCGGGATCGCCCTAGCCGACGAGCGCGGCGTGATCGTCGAAAAGGGGAAGGACCAGTTCGAGACGGAATTCGCTCCCGGCGGCAGGTTAGAACTGGAAGTGCGGTCAGGGGAAGTGCGCATCTCTGGCAGCGACAGCAACAAGATTTCGATTCACTATGAAGGACGGAACGCCAGCGACGTTGGAGACGTGCTCGTGCATTGCAAAAAGACGGAGAGCCGCGCCGCGCTCGAAATCTCAGGCGGCCCGCGAAATGAATTCCAGATTTTGATCGAGATTCCGCGCGAGACTGAACTGCACGTGCGCATGCCATTCGGAGACCTCAACATTGCGAGTGTTCGCGGCGGCAAGGATGTCGAGCTTCATGCGGGTCAGTTGACGATTGAGGCTGGCGATCCCAAGGACTACGCGCAGATCGAGGCTTCGGTGCTGACCGGCGAGCTGAATTTGAGCGTGCTAGGCGTCGATAAGGGAGGACTGTTCCGCTCCTACAAAAAAGACGGACCGGGAAAATACAAACTGTACGCGCACGTTGGTAGCGGAGAACTTGATTTGCGATGAGCCGACGCTCAGTGCGTCATCGGAGTAGCGTCAGTAGCGATGCAGATCCAGGAGCCGTTCTTGTTGATCCAGGTATCAATGAAGCGTTCGCGGCGGACAACCGTCTTCCCACCCTTGGTTTCCTTGACCGCGATAACTCCGATGGCGATAGCGGTGTTCCCAAAGACGCGCACCGTCAGCGATTCAGGAGCAACTTGCTCCTCATTGACATTCGCCTTTTTGATGCTGCCCAAAAACTCGGATTTGGTTTTAAGCGATCCGTCATCTTCGACAAGGACAAGCGAATTGTCGAGGATGCCATCCAGAGCTTTAATGTCTGCCGCTTTGTAAGCCTGATTCCACGCCTTCTCCAGAGCGAGAACCTGAGCGCGAGCCGCAGCCTCTTTGTCTTGTGCAGAAACGTCTTGTGCGAAGACGGGTTCAGCCAGCACGCACATCAACGCCACTATCGCACCCAGACCAGCGAATCCAATCAATCTCATTCGCGCCCCCCATTATGTAATTCGGACGATAGCAGAAATGAGCCGATGAAATCAGTCCCAGAGTTGGTGCGCCAGCCGATCTGTTGTTAAGCTTGGTGGAATGAAACGCGAACATAAGACACTACTGCGCAGAACAGAAGCTTTCGTCGGTCTGACCGCAATACTATTTGCCGCGATAGCGTCCATCAGCGTTGCGACGCATCTAGCCGCAGCGCAGCAGAACAAAGTTGTGTACAGCGCAGAAGAGCAGCCGATAGCCGATCAGATCCACGGCCTGCGCGCTCTGCCTGATGACGTCCGCGCAGGCACAACGAAGGATCTGGCGCTGAAGATCCGCAAGCTCCCGCCGTCCGAGAACAAGCTGCGTCTAGCTGTAGGATTGGCCGGTCTTTCCACCGAAGGCGATTTCGGACACGACACCCTGCAGGAAGTAGCGACGACACTAGCCGAGACGCTGCGCGAGCACCCCATGCCTTGGGAGCAGCCAAAGAATCCTGACGGAACCGCGAAAGCTGGAGCCGCGCGCGAGCGAGCGTATCCCTATGTTGAGTTGGCCACCCTAGTGCGTTATGAGCATGTCGAAGCGTTCGGTCGACAAAGATGACGGACAGTTTCACGCGGCAATGGTGAGATTGGAAGCGGATGATCGTAAGCGCGAGCATCCCGAGTTTACCCTGAAGGATCTGTCAGGCAAGACTTGGACGTTTTCAGAATTGCGAGGCAAAGTTGTTCTGGTGAATTTCTGGGCGACCTGGTGTCCGCCCTGCCGCAAAGAGATGCCGGACCTGGAAACGCTTTACGGCCGCTTCGGCTCGAAAGGCTTCGTGGTGCTGGGCATTTCCGATGAAGAGGCGGCGAAGGTCGAGCCGTTTATCCGCGAGCGCAAAGTTTCGTTCCCAATATTGCTCGATCCCGGGCGCAAGGTGAACGACTTGTTTGTGGTTGACGGGATTCCGAAGAGTTTTGTGTACGACCGCGAAGGCAAGTTGGTGGCGCAGTCGATCGACATGCGAACGCAGAAGCAGTTTCTGGAGATGCTGGCGAAAGCTGGACTGGAATAAATACTTGGAGGGATTGGCGATATGAAGCGAATGATTGGTGTGGTTCTCGCCGTGTTCATTCTTGCAGCTCTCGCAGGCGCGCAAGACACGAAGAAAAATACCGCGCCGAAGCCGGCCGTGGGACCGTCGCAGGCATTGCTGGATAGCTGGAACGATATCGGGCGCAAGCTGGTCGCAATGGCAGAGGATTTTCCCGAAGATAAGTACGACTTCAAGCCAGTGCCCGCCGAACGGAGTTTCGCAGATCAATTGCTGCACGCAGCAAATTCAAATTATTTTTTCACCAACCCGGCGATGGGGATGAAGCCTCCCGCCGAAGAAGACCCCAAACGCGACCAGTTCAAAACGAAAGCCGCCATCGTTGAGTTTGTGAAGAAGGCATTCGCCGACGGCGCAGCCGCGATCAAGCAGAAGGGCGACAAGGGACTGAACGACCTGCTCGTAGATCCGTTCGCGAATCAGCAGGTGCGCGTTTCCGATATGGCCTGGGGCTTGATCGAGCACTCAGGCGAACATTACGGACAGCTCGTCGTCTATTACCGCGTTTCCGGATTAGTGCCGCCCGAATCGCGGCCAAAGAAGTAGTCTCACGCTGGTACCATACCCTTCGTGCGCCCGCTGCTTGACGTTTGCAACCTGACCATCGAGTTTCCGCAGTCGCGCGGAGCGCAGGCGCTCTCGCCAGGGCAGCCAGCGAACGCCACGCCGATGGCCGCCGTGCGCGGCCTTTCATTTTCCATCGCTCCGGGCGAGGTACTTGGTCTGGTCGGCGAGTCCGGCTCAGGAAAATCCATCACTTCGCTCGCCATCATGGGACTGCTTCCCCCCGCCGCCAGAATCACCGGCGAAATCACTTTTCAAAATGGCAATGAAAATGGCGCGCCCACACATCTGACCACGCTGACTTCCGATCAACTGCGCCAGCTTCGCGGCTCGCGCATGGCCATGATTTTCCAGGAGCCCATGACTGCCCTCAATCCGGTCATGCGCGTCGGCGATCAGATCGCCGAAGCGGTGCTGGCTCACCATCGCGTCTCCAAATCGGAAGCGTGGAACCGAGCGGTCGAAGGCATGCGAGACGTTGCCATCGCCGACCCCGAGCAGCGCGCCCGCAGTTACCCTCATCAGCTTTCTGGAGGCATGCGGCAGCGCGTCATGATCGCCATGGCCATCGTCAACCGTCCGCAACTGCTGATTGCCGACGAACCCACCACCGCGCTCGATGTCACCATCCAGCAACAGATTCTTGACCTGCTCAACGATCTCCGGCACAGATTCGGATTAGCGATGCTCTTCATCTCGCACGATCTCGCCGTCGTCTCACACGTAGCCGATCGCGTCGCTGTCATGTATGCCGGCAATCTGGTCGAGGTCGGTACCAAGGCCGACATTTTCCGCACACCCGCTCATCCGTATACGCAGGGACTTCTGCGTGCCATTCCCACACTCGCGACTGACCGCAACGTTCCGCTCGCAACCATCGAAGGCACCGTCCCGCCGAGCACTCAACTTCTTCCCGGATGCCCGTTCGAGCCGCGCTGCCCGCACCGAGTTGCTGCGTGTGCCGTCGAACTTCCGCCGCTGGTCGAAGTCGCCCACGGCCATTGGGCGCGGTGTCCAGTCGTCCTTTTTTCCCCGGAAAAGCTATAATCCTCACTTTGTGCGTATCCTCGTTCTCAGCGACATTCACAGCAACCTCGAAGCGCTAGACTCCTGTCTGGCCGCCGCGCCCGCCTACGACCTGGCAATCAATCTCGGCGATACCGTCGGCTACGGTGGCAATCCCAACGAAGTGATTGCCAAGGCGCAATCTCTTGGACACGTTTTCGTCCGCGGCAATCATGACAAGGCTGTGAGCGGCCTGATGAATCTTGACGAGTTCAATCCTGTAGCCGGCCTGGCGACGCTCTGGACCCGCGACCAGCTCAACCCGGAAAACCTCGAATGGCTGCGCTCGCTCCCTCAGGGTCCCGTCCGCGTCGAGGAACTTCCCGGCATCCAGTTTGTCCACGGCTCCGCGCTCGACGAAGATGAATACATGGTCAGCGCACGCGATGCCATCGAACCGCTCATCACCGATCCCGTGCCCGTTACGTTCTTCGGACACACTCACCTGCAGGGTGGCTTCGTGCTGACGGGCGAGATCAGCGAAGCCTACCGTCCCGGATATCGCACCGTGGGCCAGCCCGAATCATCAGACTGGCCGCTGCGCAAGGATCGCCGCTATCTCGTCAATCCCGGCTCCGTCGGCCAGCCGCGCGATGGCGACTGGAGAGCCGCATTTGCCGTATTCGACTCCGATGCCTGGATCGTGACTTTCTATCGCGTGCCGTACAACCTGCGTGTAGCACAAGAAAAAATCCTGGCCGCTAATCTGCCGCAGCGTCTGGCCACGCGTCTGGCCACGGGAAGGTAGAGCAGAAGACAAAGCAGAAGTAATCTGAATGCGTTCCAGGCTGTAAACTCACTCCATGCCGTCGCGTTCGTCCGAATCCAGCAATCTTTTTTCCGCGCCCAGGTTCGAGCCGAAGTCCGCGCCCGCCGCTCACACTGCCCACGTCGATGGCGGTGCTCGCGGCAACCCTGGGCCTGCCGGTTATGGCGTCGCTATTCAGGACGCATCCGGCCAGCCGGTCGCCGAGCTTAGCGAATACCTAGGACATCGCACCAACAACTACGCCGAGTATCAGGGGCTGCTAGCTGCGCTTCGCTACGCTGCAGAACACCAAATCAAGGCGCTGAAGGTGATTAGCGATTCCGAGCTGATGGTGCGGCAAATGAAAGGCGTCTACAAGGTCCGTCATCCGGAATTGCGCAAGCTGTATGAGCAGGCGCAGATGCTAATTCGGCAGCTTGAGCACTTTGAAATTCGCCACGCGCTGCGCGAACACAACAAGACCGCCGACCGGTTGGCGAACGAGGCGATGGATCGAGGGCGGTAAGAGGCTGATTTTAAGAGTTTCAAGGTTGCAAAG
Organism: uncultured Acidobacteriaceae bacterium; assembly: GCA_963826845.1. Classification (GTDB taxonomy): domain Bacteria; phylum Acidobacteriota; class Terriglobia; order Terriglobales; family Acidobacteriaceae; genus Acidiflorens. The sequence continues at coordinate 197,383 of CAWGYS010000004.1, read as the reverse complement.
TTTCAGGGTTCCACGTATACCCATCCTGTTCAGCACGACTTGAAACTCTGAACCATGAAACTTTGCAACCTGCCTTCTCACAGGAGGACACGATGATCGGGGCCGACTCATTTGCTGGAATCAACTTCTTGGCGGTGCTGGTATCCGCCATTGCGACAATGGTGATCGGATTCCTCTGGTATTCCCCGATCCTTTTCGCTACTCCCTGGATGCGCCTGATGGGGCTAGATCCAAACGACAAAGCCAAGCTCGCGGAGATGCAGAAAGGCGCTGGCAAAATCTACGGCATTTCGTTCGTTGCCAGCCTCGTCTCGGCCGTAGTTCTCGCCAAGATCATCGACATCGCCACGGTCGTCACCATTCCCTACGGAATGAAAATCGGCTTCGCCATCTGGCTGGGATTCGTAACCACCGTGCAACTAACCAGCGCGTTATTCGGCAAGCAGCCACTGAAGCTCTACTTGATCAACACTGGATATCAATTGGTGTGTTACCTGACGATGGGAGCGATTCTGGCAGTCTGGCCACACTGAGGTCCTATGCGAGATTTTATTCTTCTGGTCGGCGTGATCGCCGCGGTGGTCGTCGCGAGTAGTGCGCAGAATGCCGGAGATGCCGCGCGCACCGCGATTCGAAAAATTATTGAAGAGCAACAAATGGCGTGGAACCGGCAGGATCTGGAAGGCTTCATGGCTGGATACTGGAACTCGCCCGAGCTGACGTTTTTTTCCGGAGCGCACGAATCAAAGGGCTGGCAGGCCGCGCTCGATCGCTACAAGAAAAATTATCAAGGCGCTGGACACGAAATGGGAAAGCTGGAATTCGCGGACCTGCGCATCGAACTGCTAGGGCCGGAGTCCGCATTCGTCCGCGGAGAGTTTCACCTGACGATGTCGGATGGGAAGACGCCGCACGGCCTGTTCACGCTAGTCTTCCGCAAGTTTCCTGAAGGATGGAGGATTATCCACGACCACTCGGCAGCCGCCGAGAACTGAAACCGGACAACTGACCGCGCCCTACGCCCGGCTCTTTTTCGCTACCGCCGCGGCCTTCACCTTCACCGTTTCCCACGGACGCTTCGGACGCTCGACCTCGGGCTCGTCGCGGTCTTTGATGCGGTCATACTGATACGAATCGCTGACGGTCCCAAGCGACTCGTTGTAGAGGCTGGGTATTCCGAGCGCTTCTTTCATTTCTTCGGAGAACTGCTGCAGCGCCTTCAGATGATCGGCCGACGCCGGCACTTCGGTTTTGCTCGTCTTCATAAATTGCTGGTAGCCGCGGTTGACAAGCTTCGAGATTTCGCTGCCAATCAAGTATCCGGGATACGCGAAAATTTTCGCGCCGCCGTCCTCCGTCTTCTGGATCGCAGCCGAGCAGTTGTACTTCTTAAGAAAAACGCGCGTTTGCGCGCCCGGAGCCTCAATCAGGTCAAAGCCATGATCTTTCAGCCAGGCGACCACATCTTCGTAGGTTCGTTGTTCGACTTTCGCTGCCATTTTATGAGCTCAATTCTCGTTCTATCCGGTTAGATGCGGCTTTTGCGGTTTCGGTGGAATCAAAACCCGCTCGCGCGAATCTAATCGCAAGTAGAATTCAACGACGCTAGTATAGATATACCTTTTTAAGATTGCGGGCACATTACTGTAGTCACAGGGCACTACACTCCATGACCCAGGCAGCTTCCAGTTCCGCGGCATCGCAGCCTCCTCGCCGGGACTGGAAATGGACGAGACTAACGAAGATCATTTGGCCTGCGGACGGGAAAGGCTGGTTTGCGCTCCCCAATCAGAATCCTCATTCTCTCTCGTTTCTCTCGATGCCAATGGCAACCCGCGAGTTTTGCAAGAAATGCTGCAGGGAGAGGTTTGGGTCTCCTCCATCGCGCCCTCCCCGGATGGCCGATCCCTAGCCTCCACCAGGAGAATATATAAGAAGATGTGATGCTGCTGGAAAACTACTGAACTGTGCGCCGCGGTTGGCCCAAGCACGAACGTGAACGATACCCGACAATATCCGGCAATGGTCCCGCCACCAAGGGCCCCGCTAGTAGAAGTCGCACGTCCGCGTCCGCGGCGGGTAATGGGATTTGCTGATCTGGTTCTGTTCTATGTCGTGACCGGAATCAGCTTGCGCTGGATCGCCACAGCCGCCAGTGGAGGCCCGAGCTCTATCGTGATCTGGATCGGAGCCTGGCTCTGCTTTTACCTTCCGTTGGCGTTGTCAGTCCTCGAGCTCTCGTCGAGGTATCCCCAAGAAGGCGGCTTGTACGTTTGGACCAAGCAGGCGTTCGGGGGCTTTGCCGGATTCATATCCGCATGGACTTATTGGACGAGTAACCTTCCGTATTTTCCGGCGGTGCTTTATTTCGCTGCCAGTAACGCTCTATATATGCGCCCGGGGAAGTGGATGTACCTGGCCGACAACGCCAGCTTTTATATCTGGTTCTCAGTCGCCGCGCTGGTTCTAGCGACGGCACTGAACCTGGTCGGCCTCGATATCGGCAAGTGGCTGCACAATGTGGGCGCGTTCGGAATGTGGCTGCCCGTCGCGATCGTCATCGTCATGGGTTTTGTTGGCTGGCACCGTTTTGGTTCGGCAACGCGCTTTAGCGCTGCCAGCCTGGTTCCGGGAACACACCTGAAAGACATCGTTTTCCTGGCCACGCTCACGTACGCGCTCGGCGGATGTGAAACTGGCTCGTTTATGAGTGAGGAAGTCAAGAATCCTCGCCGCACGATACCGCGTGCTCTGTTGCTCAGCGGTCTGATTGTTACGTTCTGCTACATCATCGGCACGGTTTCTGTCCTGCTGGCGTTGCCGCCGAATGAGGTCAACGGGCTACAAGGATTGATGCAAGCTGTCACGCGGACCGCGGGGCGACTGGGCTGGCTCGGAGTGATTCCGATTGCCGCAGCGTTGATTGCCATCAGCAACCTTGGCGCAGCCGGGGCGTACCTGGCTGCCGTGGCCCGGCTCCCGTTCGCCGCCGGGATGGATCGCCTTCTGCCTTCTGTGTTCGGAAAACTCCACCCGCGTTGGGGCACTCCTTATGTTGCGTTGCTTCTTCAGTTGGGTTGCGGTGTTTTGTTTGTGTTCCTGGGGCAGGCGGGGACCAATGTTCGAGGCGCGTACGACGTGCTGGTAAGCATGGGAATCATTACCTACTTCATCCCCTACGGATTTCTTTTTGCGGCCATGTTCCGCATCCAGCGCGAGAAAGCGGGACCGGATGTGATCTGCGTCCCGGGCGGCAGACCGGTTGCCAGATTGGTCGCGTGTGTGGGGATGCTTACAACCTTGCTGACGCTTGCACTCGCAGTGGTCCCACCGCCTGAGGAGGCCCACAAAGTACTGGCGACAGTGAAGATAGTCGGGCTCAGCGGCATCCTCGTAGGCGTGGGAGCGATTTTGTATTACGCCGCCACGAGGAAGAAGAGAACACAGGTCGGAGCTTGAGACCGATCATCGAACAGCGGATGGTCGTACAACCGATCACGTACAATGGTGCGGTTTTGAAGGTTTCAATTTAGTTGAACGAGGCTCGATTCAGAAATGAGGAATGCGTCGATGAAGCGGCTCGTTATCATAATCATACCGATGCTATTGGCGGCTTTGAGTGGGATGGCGCAACAGGCGCCGGTCAATTCGCCTCTGCTCGACCATCTCAGCGGAAAGTGGGTCATGCAGGGAGCGGTGGGCAAGCAACCCACGATCCATGACTTCGATGGGGAGTGGGTGATCCAGCACCATTACCTGCGCTTCCGCGAAGTCTCGCGGGAGAAGAACGACAAAGGCGAGCCGCAGTACGAAGCCACGGTGTTCATTGGCTGGAACGAGAAGACCAAGCAATACGCTTGCGTGTGGCTGGATGTGTATGGCGGGCTGACAACGGAATCCATCGGGGTCGCGACAGCCAAAGAGAACCAACTGGCTTTTGCCTTCAATGATGAGCACGGCGAGACCACCTTCACCAACACTTTCATCTACGATCCCAAGACCAACACCTGGGAAAACCAGCTCGACAATGTAGTCAAAGGCGTAGCCAAACCTTTTGCGCGCTTCAAGCTGACCAGGCAATGAATTGCCTGGGCGAATGCACGAGACCAGATGCCAACAACCTATGACGCCATTGTGATCGGCGGAGGCCACAACGGCCTCACCGCCGCTGCTTATCTGGCTCGCGCCGGTTTGTCGACGCTCGTCCTCGAGCGCCGGGAAATCGTGGGCGGATGTTGCGTTACTGAGGAAATTGCACCCGGCTGTCGCGTCTCCACGACGTCGTATATCGCCAGCATGCTGCGCCCGGAAGTCATTTCGGAATTGCACCTTGCCGACCACGGCCTGCGCATGATCCCGTGTGATCCCGCGATTCAAGTGCCGTTCCCAGACGGCGACGTGGTGCCTTGGTGGGTCGAACGGGAGCGAGCCCTGAAGGAGTTCTCCAGGATCTCGACGCGGGACGCTGCCCGGTTTGTCGAGGTTGACGATCAACTGAAGAAGCTTGCACGCTACTTGCAGCCTTTTTTTCTGGAGCCACCGCCGGAAATTGATACGTCGAGCATGCAGGGTTGGACCGACCTGTTCCGCGTGGGAAAGCGTTTTCGCGGCATTTCGAAAAGCGAGATTGCGCAGCTCGTCTCCTTTTTGACCGGAAGCCTCGGCGAGTTTCTGGATCATAACTACGAGTCCGAGAAAATGAAGACTCTATTTCTGGCCAATAACGTATACGGGAAACATGGCGGTCCGTATCAGCCGGGAACGGCGATTGGCCTGCTGTTTCATCTGCTCAGCGGCGGCGAGCACGAACTGCAAGGCTTCTACGGACACGTCATCGGCGGTATGGGATCGATCACGCAGGCCCTGGCGGCGGAGGGAAAAAAACTCGGAGTCGAGATTCGCACTTCGGCGCCGGTCGCGCACATTGACGTACGCAACGGCCGGGCATCCAGTGTTGTGCTCGAGGACGGCACGGAACTGCGGGCGCGGATGATACTTTCAAACGCCGATCCGAAGCGCACTTTTCTCGGACTGCTGGACGCAAAAGAATTGCCCGAGGACTTTTTGTTTGCGGTGCGCGGAATTAAAATGGCTGGTCCGTGCGCGAAGGTCAACATGGTCTTGAGCGAAGAGCCGCGGTTCACCGGCACTTCGCCTCAAGCTACACCTCTGGAGCGCACCTTCTATACACTGGTTCCGTCGCTGGATTTCGCCGAGCGCTGTTATGACATCGCGAAATCCGGCGAGATTCCAGAAGAGCTGTGGGTCGACTGCGTAGTCTCTTCGAACGCGGACGATTCGCTGGCTCCCGCAGGCAAACATATTCTTACCTGCTTCGTGCAGTACGTGCCGTACCATCTGCGCAAAGGGAATTGGGACGAGATGCGTGACACACTTGGCGATCGCGTGGTGAAGAAGATCGCCGAATATGCTCCGAACGTTCCGGGATCGATCCTGGCGCGGCAAGTGCTGACTCCGCTCGATCTGGAACGCACGTACGGCCTGACCGAAGGCAATATTTTTCACGGTGATTTGCGGCTGGATCAGCTCTTCTTTATGAGGCCGGTGGCGGGCTGGTCGCAGTATCGCACGCCGATCGCCGGACTGTACCTGTGCGGTGCGGGCGCGCATCCGGGAGGCGGCGTCACCGGAGCCCCCGGGCGCAACGCCGCGCACCAGGCGCTACGTGATTGGAAAAAAGGACGATTGTAGTGAGCAATGACCGTGGAGGAACAGGCATGACAAAGAAAAAGAAGGGAATTCTCGAACGGCTGAAAGATGGCCCTGTCCTGGGCGATGGCGGTTATCTGCTGGAACTGGAAAAACGCGGCTGGGTGCGCGCGGGTCCGTTCACGCCCGAAGTAGCGCTGACGTATCCAGCCGCGCTGCGCGAACTGCACATTGAATTTCGCGAGGCGGGAGCGGAAGTACTTCAGGCGCTCACTTTTTATGCCAGTCGCGACAAGCTCGCTACGGTTGGTCTGGAGAATCGGCTCGAAGAGTTAAATCGTGCCGCCGTCCGCGTGGCTCGCGAAGTTGCGGGAGATCAATGCCTGGTGGCGGGGAACTTGAGCCTGACGTGGATGTACGAACCGGGGAGTCCCGCTGCCGCCGATCGTGTCCGCAAGACTTTCGACGAACAGCTGGCCGTGCAAGCCGATGAAGGAGTGGACTTTTTCATTGGCGAGACGTTTTCCTGGCTGGGTGAAGCGCTCATCGCCGTCGAGCGTATTAGGAAGACGAATTTACCCGCAATGGTGACGATCTGCTTCGAAAACAAAGATGAAACCGCCGAAGGCAAAAGCGCGGCAGACGCGGCCAAGGCTCTGTTCGATGCCGGAGCCGATATCGTCGGCATGAATTGCCTCCGCCCGCCGAAGCACATTCTGGGTCCGATGGAACAGATGCGCAAAGCCGTCTCCGGATATCTGGCCTGTCAGCCCGTCGCCTACCGCACGACGAAAGAAAAGCCCGACTTCACCAGCCTTCCTGAGTTTCCCTATGGGTTGGATCCGCTGCAACTGACGCGTAAAGAAATGGCGGATTATGCCGTGCAAGCTCGCGACTTGGGGATCAACTACATTGGCGCCTGTTGCGGCACGGTGGCCATGCACATACGGGAAATGGCGCGTGTCCTCAACAAACTGCCGGAGGACTCCCGCATCTGGAAAAAAGGTGGGGAGAAACCAATGTCAGCCTACGAATATTACGACCACGACCAATTGAAGGTTGAGAGCGCCAAGTAGACTAAAACAAAGTCCGTATGACTTCCGAGACTCAATCCGTCGCGACCACTCTACCTGCGCGCTACTACACCGACCCTGGTCTATTCCGCGACGAGCTTGAACGCTTTTACTGCCAAACCTGGATCTGTGCCGGGCGCGCCGACCAGATCCCGGCGCCGGGGGATTATTTTCTGCGAGAGGTCGCAGGGGAAAGCATCATCATCACAAGGGACGCGAGTAATTCGCTGCGCGCTTTTTTCAATGTCTGCCGGCATCGCGGCACCCGCATCTGCGCCAGCGGCGAAGGACATTTCCCCGGACGTATCCAGTGCGGCTATCACGGTTGGACCTATGGACTCGACGGCAATCTCATCGGCGCTCCCCACGCGCAGGACGGCTTCTGCCGCGAAGATTATCCCCTCAATCGGGTTCATACCGACGTCTGGGACGGACACATTTTCATCAACCTCAGCGCACAGCCCGCTCCGCTGGCCACTCAACTGGAGGATCTGCCGCAGAAGTTCCGGCACTGGCAAATGGCCGAGCTGCGCACTCATCGGCGCATCAAGTATGAGGTGAAGGCCAACTGGAAGCTGATCATGGTGAACTACAACGAGTGCCTGCATTGTCCGATTCTGCATCCGGCACTCAATGCCATCACCGATTACCTCTCTGGCGAGAACGACCAGCCCCATCGTGGATACATTGGCGGCGCTATGGAGTTTCAGGGCGGCGCAAAGACGATGTCCAAAGATGGCAAGCTGCGGCGCGCGTACCTTCCCGGACTCGCCGCAGACGAACGCGAAAGAGTTTATTACTACGCAATTTTTCCTAATCTGCTGCTGAGCCTCCATCCCGACTACATAATGACGCATACGCTATGGCCGCGCGCCGTGGATCGTACTGACGTTGTCTGCGAATGGCATTTCCACCCGGATGAAATGGTCAAGCCTGACTTCGAAGCCGATGATGCGATTGAATTCTGGGACGTTACGAATCGTGAAGACTGGGGCATCTCAGAGCTCTCGCAGGCCGGAATCAAATCCCGCGCTTATAAGCCTGGTCCTTACTCCCGCTGCGAGACGCTGCCCCACGCCTTCGACCTAATGGTGCTGGATCGCGAAAAGCAGGCATCTACTAAACAGGTCCGCTAAAGCGGTTGCTGCCCTGTTTTGCGGCGGGCTCCTCTTGGCGCCACCGATGTTTCGGGGAGCGCACGGGGGTCGAACGGGCCACTTTGTCCCAAAACAGGTTTGCCTCCTGCCCATCCTTTGTTTCGAATGGCTTACGGCTTGGTTGGCGCCGTCGAGCCCGGTCGTTGGACCAATTTGTCCCTTCGCGGCCGCCCAGCGCTACTATGCAAGTTATTGCAAATACTGCACTTGGCCGCATCCTGGGCGGCCAAGCGATTGCAATGAAAACACCGGGCACTTATGTACACCATCGAGAAATCACGGATCATAAACGGGCGCACCGCCCGTCCCCTTGATTCCCGCGCGTGCGCGGCTTGGGGCCGAGTTCTCGGAGTGGCACTGCTATTATTTTCGGCGATACCGTCTTACGCTGGCGCTCGCGAGATTCTGGACGGCGATACGCCACTAGTCAGGTCTTCTAAGTTTTCCGCCGATCTCCAGCAGCAAGAAGACGGAAGTGGCATAGTGACCGTCATCGTTCAACATCGCCACATGCCCACCAGCGCGCATTTGAAAAACATGCAGGGGCGTGGCGCAACCATTCAGTCGAAGTTTTCCACGATCCGTGCGGTGACCATGCGTGTGCCCGCCAGTATGCTGGCGGAACTGGCGAACGATCCTAATGTCGCGTACGTTACGCCAGACCGCGCGGTAACCGTGACCTCGAATCCGGAGACCGAGGCGTTTGCCAGCGCGGTCGAGGCTGATGTCGCGCAAGCGAAATATGCGCTCGATGGCAGCGGCATCGGCGTGGCGGTGATTGACAGCGGCATCTCCTCTTATAGCGATCTGCGGAACGCGAACGGCGTCTACCGCGTTGTGTACAGCCAGAGCTTTCTGATTGGTGACAACCGGACGCAGGACTGGTACGGGCACGGAACCCACGTGGCCGGACTGGTCGGCGGCACTGGTGCCAGCTCCGGACAATCCAATGGCTATCCGGCGGTGTATGCCGGCATGGCTCCGAACGTGAACCTTATCGATCTGCGGGTGCTGGATGCGAACGGGATCGGCACCGACAGCGGCGTCATCGCAGCGATTCAGCAGGCGATCTCGCTGAAGAACACTTACAACATCCGCGTCATTAATATGTCGCTGGGACGTCCGATATTCGAGAGCTACACTCTCGATCCGGTTGACCAGGCAGTGGAAGCTGCCTGGAAGGCGGGCATCGTGGTCGTGGTCGCCGCGGGCAACGATGGGAGATTCGCTCCTACGGACGGCTTCGGCACCATCGGCGTTCCGGCGAACGACCCCTCAGTCATTACCGTGGGAGCCACGCTGACTATGGGTACGGCGACGCGTGTCGACGACGAGATTGCCAGCTACAGCTCCAAAGGTCCGACCGCGGTTGATCACATCGTGAAACCTGACCTGGTCGCGCCCGGCAACCATATGGTCTCGATCCGCGACGGCGGCAGCACGCTGGATACTCTCTATCCTCAGTTTGATCTTTACTCGTCTAGCGGAAACTCAAAGTATTTCGTCTTGAGCGGGACCAGCATGGCGACGCCGATCGTGAGCGGTGCGGTGGCGCTGATGTTGCAGCAGACCCCCTCGTTGACTCCCGATCAAGTGAAGGCGCGCTTGATGAAGACGGCGTGGAAGGGCTTTGGGCAATTCACCCAGTCGACCGCCGACAGCACGGGATTCTCTTACTCGAACGAGTACGACATTTTTACTTATGGAGCCGGCTATCTGGATGTGAACGCCGCTCTGGGTAATACGAACCTCGCGAACGGCGTGGCCCTGTCACCGACCGCGGTCTTTAACGCGAAGAACAACACCGTCACCATCGTGAATACTGCCCCCGACTCTGTTTTCGCGGGCAGCAGCGTGGTTTGGGGCGCGACTTCGGTGGTCTGGGGAACTTCAGTGGTATGGGGCGCGAATGAGATTCTGAGCAATTCGGTAGTGTGGGGAGCCACCAGCGTGGTCTGGGGATCGACCTCGGTTGCTGGCGACAGCGTAGTCTGGGGTGCGACTTCAACCCTCGACAGTTCGCTGGCAGCACTCGGTAGCGACGCTGGAGACAACTAGACACACGGCCTAGATCATATGACGAACACATTGCCAATCAAAGCTCAAGTCATGATCGGAATGGTGGCCGTTGCGAGTCTGTGCGCGCTTTTGTTCGGAGTAGCGTTCGGAGCAGCGTTCGGCGTCGTCAGGTGGCAAGCGCAAGCTTGGCCACAGTTGTTGCTCCTGCTGGCGGCAGCCGCACTCAGTTCGCGTTTCAAGGTGAAGCTGCCGGGGATGACGAGCTCGATGTCGGGAAGTTTGCCGGTCATTCTTCTTGCAGTCACGCAAATGGGATTGTTCTCGAGTCTGCTGGTTGCCGTTACCGCAGGCGTCGCGCAATCTTATTCTGGCGGGAACAAAACCAAGCCCGTTCAATTCGTATTCAACGCCTGCACCCTACTGAACGCAGCCGGCCTCGCTTACCTGGCCTACCATAGCCAGTTCTTTTCAGCTCATGCGAGCACGCATGCCCTGTCTCTGGTGCTGGCTGCCTCCATTTATTTTCTGGCCAACACGGCACCGGTAGCCGGCATCATCGGTCTGACGGAGAATGCCAATCCTTTTGCCCTGTGGCACAAGGTCTTCCTGTGGTCGTTCCCGAACTACGTCATCGGAGCGGGATTGACCGCGATCGTCTCCACCTTCAGCACCATCAGCGGACTGACCGCCATGACCACCCTGCTGGCCGTGCTGTTCGCCGTCTACCAGTCCTACAAGATGTACGTGGACCGAGGCGGACAGACGCAGCCACAAGCGGTATCCATGTCGGTGGCCGCCGGACGATAACCCTCCAACTGGTTTCCCACTCTTTTTCCCGGACTTTCGCTTTGTCGAATCAACAGTCCTTAGTGCGTTGAGGCGTTCGCGGAAATGTCGCCGACGGATGATTGCCAGGAGACATTAAGCGGGTCGCGCCAGATGTCGCCGCAGTGCCTCGCTCTCCAATTCTCCCTCCCAAAGCGCCAGGACCAAGGTCGCCACTCCGTTTCCAATCATGTTGACTAGGGCCCTGAACATACTCAGGAAGCGGTCAATTCCGAGAATCAACGCCATGCCTGCAACCGGAATGGTTGGGATAACAGAAAGTGTGGCTACAAGGGCGATGAAAGATGCACCTTGCACTCCGCTGGCGCCCTTGGAAGTGAGCACGGCCACGGCGAGAATCGTAAGTTGCTGGGTCAGAGTCAGATGAGTATTCGTGGCCTGAGCTACGAACAATGCGGCCATGGTCATGTACAGACTGGTGCCGTCGGTGTTGAAAGTGAATCCGGTTGGGACTACCAACCCGACCAGAGACTTGGAGCAGCCGAGCTTCTCAAGCTTCGCCATCAAAGTTGGGATGGCGATCTCCGACGAACTTACGGCTAACACCAGGAGGATTTCTTCCTTGATGTAGGCAAGAAAGCGAAAGATGCTGAATCCGGCGGCCCAGGCGATGGCGCCCAGGACGATCACGACAAAGAGGACGGAAGTCAGCCAGAAAGTTCCGATCAGCTTTGCCAGCGGACCGAGGGAAGCGAGACCGAACTTGCCGACGGTGTAGGCCATGGCGCCGAAAGCTCCGATCGGCGCGAATTTCATCAGGATCCTGGTCACCCCGAATACGACATGAGTGAGGGAGTCGATGAGGTCGACCAGCGGTTTGGCGCGCGCTCCGGTGGCCGACAGGGCGAAGCCAAAGAGCAAGGCGACAAAAACTACCTCGAGAATGTCTCCCTTAGCGAAGGCGTCGACGACGGTCGTGGGGATGATGTGCAGCAGAAATTCAGTGACGCTTTGTGCTTTAGCCTGGCCCGCGTAATCGGCGACGGCCTTGGCATCCAGGGTGGCGACGTTGACGTTGAAGCCGTCGCCGGGGCGCACCACGTTGCCGATAAGAAGTCCGATGAGCAAGGCGATCGTGGAGACAACTTCGAAGTAAAGCAGCGCCATGCCGCCGACCCGGCCAACTTTTTTCAGGTTCTCCATGCCGGCGATGCCCGGTGACCACGGTGCAGAAAATGATCAGGGTGATGATCATCGTGATCATGCGGATGAAAGCATCGCCCAGCGGCTTCATGGCAATGGCGCGCGCCGGGTCGACGTAGCCGAGCACTATGGCCAGGGCAATGGCCACCAGGACCTGCACCCAGAGCTCGCGGTAGAAGGGCAGTTTGCTGGATGCCGCCACGGTTCTTGCGAGACCCGCCTCCGCGGGTGGAAGGACGGACACCTCTATCTCGCGGGCTCAGGTGCAAGGATGCGCACCAGCCACGGAATGATCACTTCTTTGAAGATGCGCGGATCGGGCCACACTCCCACTTGCCGCCCGAGATGGCCGCCCTGCGGATTGATCCATGCGGTCTTCGGCACGTCACCTTTATTGAGCAGCAGGTAGATGTCATCGATCGGAACCTGGGTGTCCTTTACTCCGGCGAGAATGAGCATGGGCGACATCGGTTTGCCCAGAAGTCCCTGGGTTGACGAGCGACATTTTGGGCAACACTTCCGCCATTTCGTCGATGGTTGTCACGTTGTCGAAAATCGCCATCAGAGCCGGGACCTGATCGAAAAGATATTCGCGGTTGCCGATCAGGGAATTCATCAGAAAATCTTTTTGAAAGAAGCGATCGGTAGGCGGCGACTGGGCGCTCGCTCCGCGCAAGCGAGCGTGCTCCACGATGGCCATCTTCGTGGCCCAATACGCGCCCCAGCTTACGCCGTGCATGGCGACGCGGTTCTTGTCGATCTCAGGCCGGGTCGCGATGTAATCGAGCACGCGGGAGAGCATGCGCTCCGCATTTTCGCTGACCTTGATGGGATTCTGTCCGGTGCCGGGGCCATCCACGGCGAGAAAGCCGATGCCGAACGGGAGGATCGCGCTGAAACTCTCGGACAAGTCTTCCTTGCGGCTGTCGAGTCCGTTTACCGCCAGCACGAGCGGCACGGGGCCCGTTGGCTTCTTCGGCAAGCGCAGGTAGCCAATAATTTCTTTTCCTTCGAACGGAATGTGCACAATTTCGAGCGGCGGATCCCAGAAGCGCGCATGCGCCAGGAAAGCTTCAATGGCTTTTTCGTACGAGCGCTGCTTGCCGGGAGAGGCGGGAATCGGCCAGCGTCCGAAAGAATAAAGCCGCCAGGCTCGGATGTAATCGGCATTTGCTTTCGTGGGGTCGGTTTTCTCCAGCGCCTTGGCTTCATTCATGTAGCGATCGGCCACTCCCATGAAAGCCGCCGCCCACTCGTCTTTATCGCGAGTGTGGATGGAATTGAAGGCTTCTTTGATATCGGCGGGGTCGAGCCCGATGAGCGGGTACTGTCCGACCTCGGCGCGGTGGATGGCTTCGATCTTGATTTCGTCGATGGTGCGCTCGGAACGCTGCTGCTGCGAGAAAGCAGAGATGCTCAGCGGCGAAAATTGCAGCCAGCAACGCGGCCGCTGATCTATGCCCATAACATGCTCAGTCTCCGGGGGCGGTAATTTACCAAGGGCGTTGCCAAGAGATAATTCCTTTCAGTCGAAACAGAAATAAAGATGGGCCGGAGGAAATCCGGCCCGGATTTGCGAAACTGGGCGATCAGAAAAGAAGCTTCAGGCCCAGTTGAACAGCGCGGCTGCCGCCGGAGCCGATGACCGGGTTGGCGGCAGCGACGTCGGGAGTGGCGCAACCGCACCCGAAGCGTTGCCGAACACTGAAGGATCATTGAAGCCGAAGCCGTTCTGGCCGCCGTATGGATTGGCAAAGTTGGGATGATTGAGGATGTTGAAGAACTCGGCGCGGAACTGGGCGCGGAGCCGTTCCCCAAAGTGCCAGTTCTTGGCCACCGAGAAATCAAAGTTTTTGAAGCCGGAGTCAGGGAAGGTGTTACGGCCCATGTTTCCAAATTGGCCGAGTGGCGGCGGAATCATTATGGAGCTGCCGGCGGCATAACAGCCGAAGAACGCAAGCGACTCGGTGGATGCGCCGGGCGTTCCGCCGTCCACCTGCAAGAGCCTTCGCGTTGCAGGCGGCGTTCGTGGCTGGGACTTGCTGGGAGTATTGTTTCCGGCGTAGTACGGGATTCCGTTCGGACCGGACTTGAAATCCTGAGTATTGCCGTAGAAGCTCCAGCGGATAGGACTGTTCGCTGGAGGACTGACGGGCAGCGGACCGATACCGGCAGCGTCGGTTCCTTCATCCATCGGCCCCCAGTGTTGCGGACTTTGCAGAGTGACGATGGAGTTGATTTCCCAACCCTCCAGCGCCTGCCCGTAACCCTTCTTGCCGGGGATGGCGTAGGTGAGCGAAAGCGTGAAGCGATTGCGAATATCGAAATCGCTGTTAGCGTATTCGGCCCCGGGGTTATAAGCGTTCTGCGGCAGTCCGGATCCGTAACCGAAATCCCAGTTCGCTCCCACGTCGTCGAGAGCGTGCGAGAAGGTGTAACCGGCGACCATGCTCAAGCCGTGGAAATTTCTGGAATTCAAGGTGACCTGCAGGCCGTTGTAATTTGACCTGTAAACGTTGGCCATCTGGAAAATGTTGCTTAGATATGGGAACTGGGTGAATGGCCCGATCTCGGGGGCGACCTGGCAGGCGGGATTGTTCTCGGGTGTTGTAATAGCCCAATACCCAGCGCTTGCCGCAGATACAAGCGGCGATGTTAGCTGCGGGCCATCCCGATCCTACCGGCGGTTGATTGATGTCGCGAATGCCGGCTAAATTCTGACCGTGATTACCGACGTAGGCCATCTCCAACGTAAGGTTCGGGGTGATGGCGTGCTGCAGGCTGAAGCTCCAGTTCCAGATGTAGGGCGTGGTCAGATTGCGGGCCACGGTCATGATGGGGCATGGGCTGTTGTAACAATTGACCGTAGGGCTGCCGTAGAGTGGACCCTGGTCCCAAGGAGTGGCGGGAGAATTAAGGAAGAAGGGCAAGGAAACGTTGCCGGTGGTGATGGTGCCGCCAGAGGTATCGCCAGCAGCATCAATGGGCGCTCCGGTCGGAACACTGCCCGGACCGAAGGCGTTGTTGAAGGCGATAAACGACTGCCAATTCACGGTTTCATAAACCAGCCCAATGCCGCCGCGGAAGACGGTGCGTCCGGTGCCGAATACGTCCCACGCAAAGCCCGCGCGCGGGCCGAAGTTGGCGTGATCGGGGTTATAAAGGCTGGGGATCCGATTGGGGCCGGTATTCACCTGCACTAATCCCCGATTCGGATCGAAGTTACCCAGCAGATTGTTTTGTTCCTGCGGAACCGAGCTGTATTCGTAACGCACGCCGAGGTTCAGGGTCAGATTGTGGCGCACACGCCAGTCGTCCTGCGCAAAGAGCGAATACGCCCAATTGTGAAGGTGCAAAGTTGGGTTGCCGACGGTCACAGTGGCTTTGAAGGGATAGCCCGCGAAGAAATCCTCGAGCTGGGTAGTGTTGAGAGGAGGCCCGCTGGGATCTGAGGGGTCGGGAGTGACGCCGCCGAGGAATGTGATGCTTCCGCGCGCATTTCCATAGGCCGCATTGGTGACTTTGTTGTAATGCAACTCGCCGCCGAATTTCAGGGAGTGCTTGCCCGCGGTGTAAGAAATGTGGTCGATGAATTGGGTGATGGAGTCGGGTCCCTGGAACTTGGGCCATTTGAACCCGCCCAGCCCGGGAAAGAAGTAGCCGCCAAAGCCGATGCGCGGCAATCCACCGGTGAAGGGGCCTGTCACTCCGGTGTCGAGCCCGTAGCTGGTCGCGGGAGTGTTGAGATCACCCGGCAATGTCGGCTGGTACAGGCGGTTATATCCAACGCGCGCTTCGTTCACCCAACGCGTACTGGGGGTCCACACCCAGCTTCCGCCCGCCACCTGGGCGCGGGTGTGAATGTCGGACCTCCACATCGATTGCAATTCGGGGAAGTCTTCGACCGTTCCCGTGTTGTTCCCGAAGAAATACATGCCGCTGATGCGGTGATTCTGGTTGAGGTTGTAATCAACTTTGCCGACGGCATTGTAGACAGTGACGTCGTTGGGGAATCCGTTGGGGATGGTGGTGCTTTGAGTGTTGTTGGTGGGAAAACCGTTTCCGTTGCAGGTGACCGTGCCGCCGTTGAGAGTGCAGCCGGAAATATTCAAGCTGGCGTTGCTGATCGTGACTCCTGAAGCCTGGAGATCAGTGATCGCGTCCTGAATGCTGTTGGCGCAGTCGCCGGTCACGACAAGACAGTTGCCGGCGTTGCTTAGGGATGCGCCCATAAACGGGCTGGTGACGCCTCCGAAAGAGTTTCCTACGTCATACATCTGTCCTTCGTAGGCGCCGAAGAAAAAGACTTTGTCTTTGATAATCGGGCCGCCAACGCTGCCGCCGTATTGCTCCAGCGTTCTGGGGAGTTTGGCATTGGGCACCTGGTTGAAATAATTGCGGGCGTCCATTACACCGTCGCGGCCGAATGCGAACGCGGTGCCATGAATCTGGTTGGTGCCGGACTTGAGACCTACGTTAACCACTGCCCCGGGCTTCCAGCCAAATTCGGCGGGCGCAAGTTCTTCCACGTTAAATTCCTGGATCGAGTCGATCGGCAGAATGGTGGCGGAGTCGCCGGCGATACCGGCTCCGTTGATGATGGCCTGACCGGAGTAGGGTTCGCTGTTGAACAGGCCCTCAACGAAGTAGGAGTTGTCTTCGGCGCGCAATCCGTTCGTGCTGGTCGTCGAGAATCCGCCGCCGGGATAGCGCATGACGCCGGGGCGCAACTGGAGCAGGTTCTCGTAATTGCGCCCGTTCAACGGGAGATCATTGATCTCGGCATTGCTCAGCGTGCCGCCCAGTGTGGCGGAAGTTGTGTTAACCAGAGGAACCTCGTCGGTAACCACGACCGTCTCGGAAACCTGTCCGGGCGGTAGCGACAGGTCCACGCGTACATCCTCGGCAACTTCCACGGCGATGTTTATGTGCTCCACGGTCTTGAAGCCGGTTGCTTCGGCACGAACCTTGTAAACGCCGGGTTGCAGATCTGGAGCAGCGTAGTCTCCGGAGGCATCGGTGGATACGGTTCTAGTCGTGCCGCGTTGAATATCGGTGATGACCACCGTGGCTCCGGACACAGCGGCGCCCGATGAATCGCTGACGTTCCCAAGAATGCGGCCCGAAGTCGTTTGGGAAATGAGGGGAGCGGCGAGGGCCAGCACCAGGCAAATGCAGCCTAGAATCCGAATGCCATTCGACGGAGAATGCATTACCACCTCCAAATCCTCAAATTGAGGACGGGACGAGCTTAGATCGCAGCCAGCACGCGACTGGTTTCGATCTGCACGGAAAAGATCGGCGATGGAAGATATAGCCTTGACGTGGCCCACCCGTCAAGTAGTATTGTGGTCCGACCACAAGACTGCCCGTCTGACGGAAGCTGCTGGTTGAGGCCTGACAATTGGGAGCGTAGGCTACCAGACGGGGGAATCAGCGAATATGGCGATAGCGACCATCAACCCAACGACCGGCGAAGTCCTGAAGAATTTTGAGCCTCTGACCGGGGCGCAGATTGAGCAGAAGTTACAGTTGGCGGCTGCCGCGTTCCGCATTCATAGTAGGACTTCATTTGCGGATCGGGCAAAGAAGATGATGCGCGCGGCAGAGATTCTCGAAAAAGAAAAAGACGAGTGCGCCCATTTGATGACGCTCGAAATGGGCAAGCCGCTGAAGGCCGCCGTGGCCGAGGCGCTGAAGTGCGCTACCGGTTGCCGGTACTATGCGGAAAACGCTGAAAAATTTCTGGCCGACGAAGTTGTGGAAACCGGCGCGAAGCGCAGTTTCATCCGCTATCTGCCGATTGGTCCCATCCTGGCCATCATGCCGTGGAATTTCCCCTTCTGGCAGGTATTTCGTTTTGTGGCGCCGGCGCTGATGGCGGGCAATGTCGGGCTGCTGAAGCATGCGTCGAATGTTCCACAGTGCGCGTTGAAGATTGAGGACATTGTGCGCCGCGCTGGTTTTGCCGAAGGCGTGTTCCAGACGCTGCTGATCGGTTCGGGACCGGTGGACGGCATCCTGAATGACCCGCGAGTGGTGGCCGCGACTTTGACGGGCAGTGAGCAGGCGGGTATTCAAGTGGGAGTGTCGGCGGCCAAGCGCATCAAGAAAGTCGTGCTCGAACTTGGCGGCAGCGATCCTTTCATTGTGATGCCGAGCGCCGATCTGAATGCGGCGGTGGCGACGGCAGTCGACGCGCGCGTACAGAACAACGGGCAGTCGTGCATCGCGGCCAAACGGTTCATCGTGTCAGAAAAAATTGCCGACGAGTTCGAACGTACGTTCGTCAAGAAGATGCAGGACCTGCGCGTGGGTGATCCTTTCGATGAGAGCACGCAGCTTGGTCCACTGGCTAACGCCGACGCGGTTACTTCTCTCGATGCCGACGTGAGGAAAACTGTGGCGGCGGGTGCACGGGTGCTTACTGGAGGCCATCCCCTGGATCGCCCTGGCAACTTCTATGCGCCGACGGTGCTGACCGACATTCCGAAGGATTCGCCAGCATATAAGGAAGAATTCTTTGGTCCGGTGGCGTCACTTTTTCGCGTGAAGGATGTGGATCAGGCCATCCAGATCGCGAACGACAACCGCTTTGGGCTGGGCGCCAGCGCGTGGACGAACGATCCTGCGGAAACCGAAAGGTTCATCAACGAACTCGATGCGGGCATGGTTTTCCTGAATAAGATGGTAGCCTCCGATCCGCGTCTGCCTTTCGGCGGAGTGAAGTATTCCGGCCACGGTCGCGAACTGGCGGTGCAGGGAATCCGGGAATTTGTGAATATCAAGACCGTTTGGATTCAATAAATACGTAATTTTGTAGTATATTGGTCAGACCGCTATACCATCGATGGTAGTAGATGCTGAGGTTCCAATGACAAATGAAGTTGCAGATTCCCTGGACGCCAAGCCGATTTACCGGACAGTAAAAACGTCCCGGCTATTTGAGCAGATCGTGCAGCAAGTGGAAGACTCAATTCTGAAAGGCCAGCTGAAGCCCGGCGACCAGTTGCCGGCGGAGCGCGATCTGGCCCAACGCTTTGGTGTAAGCCGCACTGCGGTGCGCGAAGCAGTGAAGACGTTGCGTGAAAAAGGCCTGGTCGAAGCGTATTCCGGACGCGGCACCTTTGTGACAAATGGGACTTCGCAGGCGATGCGGCAGTCGCTGGATTTGATGATCCGCATCAACCCGCTTGAGGGAGCAGCGAATCTCGCAGAGTTGAGGCTGGTGCTGGAGCCGGAGATTGCCAGCTTGGCTGCTCCACGAATTGAGGAACAATTGCTGACCACTATGCGCGAAGCCGTCGCCCTGATGGATCGCAACCTGAATGATCCCGAAGCTTACGTTGAAGCGGATCTCGATTTCCATCTGGCGTTGGCTGAAGCGGCAGGGAATCCGCTGATTCTGTCGCTGCTGGATTCGATCGTCGGTCTTCTGCGCGAGCAGCGCAGCCGGATTTTCAATGTCAAAGGCGGGCCGGAGCGGGGACAGTACCATCACAAGCGCATTCTGGCGGCGATCGAGCAGCGTGATCCGGAGGCGGCGCGAGAATCCATGCGCGCTCATCTCAAACAGGTGCTGGCGGATTCGACTTCATTAGGCAACGCGCTCGGCAGTGTGCCAGCCAATCCGCCGGCCAAAAAGTAGTTCGCGCTTCAAGCTTATTTCACAACGCGGATTCATTAAGCGAAGGAAATTACTGCATGGCCAAACTTGGCTTCATCGGTCTCGGTGTGATGGGCGGCAACATGGTGGCTCGCCTGCTCGAAAAAGGGCACACCGTGACTGGCTACAACCGGACGCGCTCCAAGGCGCAGTGGTTGATCGACCGGGGCATGAAGCTCGCCGACTCTCCCAAGGCCGTGGCGGCCGCGTCAGATGTCACCTTCACCATGGTCACCAACTCCGCCGCGCTCGCCGCGGTGACCAGTGGTCCGGACGGATTAATTGCAGGCATTGCCACCGGCAAATTCTACGTTGATATGAGCACGGTGAGTCCCGAAGTAAGCCGAACGCTAGCGGCGAAGGTTCGCGAGCAGGGCGCTGACATGGTGGACGCGCCGGTCTCCGGCAGCGTGATCACGCTGCAGCAAGGCAAGCTCTCGGTGATGGTCGGTGGCCGCAAAGAAACTTTCGAGCGCTTGAAGCCGTTGCTTCTGGACATTGGGCCAAAGGTGACGCATGTCGGCGACAACGGCGTGGCGCTCTCGATGAAGATCGCGCTGAACCTGCAATTAGCGGTGCAGATGCTGGCGTTTTCTGAAGGCGTGCTGTTGGCGGAGAAGAGCGGGATCGCGCGCGAAGTCGCGGTTGATGTTATGGTCCACAGCGCGATCGCATCTCCGATGGTTCAATATCGCGGACCGTTCGTGTTGCAGCAACCGGAAGAAGCGTGGTTCGACGTCAACATGATGCAGAAGGACATGCTGCTGGCGATGGAGTTGGGCCGCAAGCTGAATGTTCCGCTCCCGACCACCGCCGTCAGCAATGAATTCCTGACCGCGGCGCGCGGCATGGGATGGGAGAAGCTGGACTTCGCCGTCATCTTCGACGTGCTGGCGAGTATGGCGGGAGTTAAGAAATCCATAGTTGAGAAATCAGTAGTTGAGAAATCCGAGGTTAAGGAATGACCACCGCCGCCGAGCCTCGGGAAGCTTTGGAAAAGGTGGATCTGTGGCTGCGCATGTACCGGCAGATGGTCGCCATCCGCCAGTTTGAAGCGCAGGTCAATGAGCTATACACGCGGGCGCTGATGCCGGGCCTGGCGCATCTGTACATCGGTGAAGAAGCGGTCGCAGTGGGCGTCTGTGAAGCGCTCGAGCGTACCGACTACATCACCAGCACGCATCGCGGTCATGGACATTGTTTGGCGAAGGGAGCCTCCCCCGATCAAATGTTCGCCGAACTGCTGGGGAAAAAGGCCGGGTACTGCAAGGGCAAAGGTGGTTCCATGCACATTGCAGACCCGGCGACCGGCAACCTGGGAGCGAATGCGATTGTCTGCGGCAGCGCGGGCATAGCGACGGGAGCTGCGTTTTCGGCACAGCGTCTGGGCAACGGTCGGGTCGCGGTATGTTTCTTCGGAGAAGGCGCGCTCGGCCAGGGTGTCCTTTACGAAGTGATGAATCTCGCCCAACTTTTCAAGCTGCCGGTGATCTACGTCTGCGAGAACAATCTCTACACGGAATATACGCATTACTCGGAAACCACAGCGGGAGACATTCTGATGCGGGCCACTGCTTTCGGACTGGAAGCCGCCAGCGTCGATGGTCAGGACGTGCGCGCTGTGCACGGCATCGCGCAGAGGTTGGTCGATCGCGCCCGCCATGGTGACGGTCCCGCATTTCTGCTTTGCAATACCTATCGCTTTCACGGTCATCACGTGGGCGACATCAATCGCGAATATTACCGCTCCAAGCAGGAAGAGCAAAAATGGAAGACGGAGCGGGACCCGATCCTAAATTTCGGGAAGTGGCTGATCGAGCAGAACCTTGCCGATGTCGCGGCGCTCGCTCAAGTGCATGCTGAACTTGAATCGGAGATGAAGAAGGCGGTTGACTTCGCGGTGGCGGCGCCGTATCCGACCGTGGATGAAGTGGGCGAGGACGTGTATGCCTGACGCTCATCCTCACGCGCAAAACGATCGCGAGTTGACATTTGCGCAAGCGATTCGCGAGGCGCTAGCCGAGGAGATGCGCCGCGACACGACCGTCTGCATCATGGGCGAGGACGTGGCCGAGGCGGGCACGCCATTCAAAGTGCTTTCTGGATTATTGGAAGAATTCGGCAAAGATCGCGTAGTGGATACGCCGATTTCCGAAGCAGGCTTTACCGGGCTTGCTGTAGGCGCGGCTATGACCGGAATGCGTCCGGTGGTTGACATCATGTTTGGCGACTTCGTCACGTTGACCATGGACCAGATGGTCAACCAGGCCGCGAAAGTCCACTACATGTCGGGCGGAAAGTGGAAAGTGCCGATGGTGATGCGCACCACCATGGGAGCGACGCGGCGCTCGGCCGCGCAACACTCGCAATCGCTGCATGCGTGGTTCTGCCACGCTCCGGGGTTGAAGGTGGTTCTGCCTTCGACGCCGTATGATGCCAAGGGACTGCTGAAGGCGGCGATTCGCGATGAGAATCCAGTTGTCTTCTTCGAAGACAAGATGATGTACAAACTCAAAGGCTCGGTGCCAGCGGGAGACTATACCGTCCCGCTGGGTGTCGCGGATGTGAAACGCGTGGGCGAGGACATCACTCTGGTTGCCACCAGCAGTATGGTGCAGGTGGCGTTGGGCGCAGCGATGATGCTTGAGGAAATTGGAATCAGCGCTGAAGTGGTGGATCCGCGCACCATGTGGCCGCTCGACGAGAAAACTCTAATTGATTCGGCGAAGAAAACATCGAGGGCAATAGTTCTCGACGAAGGCTATGAACGCTACGGCGTCACCGCGGAACTTGCGTCGGTGATCGCGACAGGCGCATTCTACGATCTGGATGCTCCGGTTAAACGCATGGGCGCGATGCATGTTCCGATTCCGTTCTCGCCGCCTTTGGAAGATGCAACCGTGCCGACCGAGCAGACCGTGTTTGAGGCCGCACGCGTTCTCTGCGGACGGTAGCGCCGGCGTCTCGCCGGCTTCACGCAAGTAAGGAGATTTCTATGGCTCTGCCCACATATGGAACGATGGCGGTGGATTGGGAACAGCGGGTTGACTTCGATCGCCTCCGCAAAGAGCGTCTTGCGCGTGCGAAAGATTTGCTCGCCAAATCCGAGATGG
This sequence comes from uncultured Acidobacteriaceae bacterium, assembly GCA_963826845.1. GTDB lineage: Bacteria > Acidobacteriota > Terriglobia > Terriglobales > Acidobacteriaceae > Acidiflorens. Next base: position 174,696 of record CAWGYS010000004.1, on the reverse strand, counting down.
GCGCGCTGTTGTGCTTCGACATGAACAATGTCCGCTATCTGACCGCGACCCACATCGGCACCTGGGCGCAGGACAAGGCGAATCGCTTCACGCTGCTACCGCAAAATGACGAACCGATCTTGTGGGATTTCGGATCGGCGGCGAAGCATCACCAATTGCATTGTCCCTGGTTGGGAGACCGGTCGCGCGCCGGAATTTCAATGTTGCGCGGCGCCATGACGCCAGAGATGGGGCGGGCCGAAGATGTAGCGAAGAAGATTCGCATCGAACTCGAAATGCGCGGACTGCATAAAGAGCCGGTGGGCATTGACATCATCGAATTGCCGGTTTTATTTGCCCTGCAAAAAGAAGGAATCAAAGTCGTGGACGGGCAAGCGCTGATGTCGGAAGCGCGCCTGATCAAGACGCGGGATGAAATCAGTTTGCTCAACCACTCCGCCATGATGGTCGACGCCGCCTATGACGAACTCTATCGCGCCATGAAGCCGGGCATGAGCGAAAACCAGGCTGTGGGACTGGTGAGCAAAGTTCTCTACGATCTCGGCTCCGAATACGTGGAAGCCGTGAACGCAATTTCAGGCGAGCGCTGCAATCCGCATCCGCACGTTTTTTCGGACCGCGTGCTGCGACCGGGCGATCCGGTGTATTACGACATCCTCCATTCCTACATGGGATACCGCACGTGCTATTACCGCTGCTTCACTATCGGCTACGCCTCGCACGCGATGAACGATGCGTATAAGCGCTGCCGAGAATATCTCGACGCAGCGATTGAACTGGTGCGCCCGGGGCGGACAACGGCCGAGATCGCCTCGGTGTGGCCGAAGGCACAGGAGTTCGGCTTCGCGAACGAAGAAGCCGCGTTCGCACTGCAATATGGCCACGGCATCGGCCTCGCCATCTGGGAGAAGCCGGTGATCAGTCGTCTGGTGTCTCTGGAGCACTCCTGCGAAATCAAGCCGGGCATGGTGTTCGCGTTGGAAACTTTCTGGCCCTCAACGGACGGCTGGAGCGCGGCTCGCATCGAGGAAGAAATCGTGGTCACCGAAACCGGGCACGAAGTCATAACTCGTTTTCCAGCCGAAGAACTTCTAGTCGCCGGCCGGCACTATTTCACGGTGGATGGCCCACTTCCCGCCATTCGCGAAACGGAATCGAATCCGAGCAAACGAGTGCGTGACATGATCGCGGCCAGTTCGCGGCAGGAACGGGTTGGCGTCGGCGACTGAGGATTAACCCCAAGCGTGTTTCTCCAGCAGCAAACTTGGTCGAGAGCAGAGTTATCCAACTAAAGTGACCTATGGCGATTAGTGTGGTTATGCCCGCGCTCGAAATGGCCCAGGAAACCGGCAAGCTCATTTCATGGCTGAAAAAAGAAGGTGAGTCGGTCGCCAAAGGGGAACCGCTCCTGGAGATCGAAACCGACAAAGCGGTGATGGAAATCGAATCGCCCGGCGATGGAGTTCTTGCCGGCATCAAGGTGCAGGCCGGAGCAGAAGTGCCGGTCGGCCGAACCATCGCGTGGATCGTGCGCCCAGGAGAAGTTCCTCCGGCGGATGAAGTCGCTTCCGCATCGGGAAGAAAAATCACTGCAGGCGCGATTTCAACCGCGACGTCAAGTCAACCAGTGACGACTACGCCAGCCGCGGCTCAGGCCGTCAAGATTTCCCCCAAAGCGCGACGGCTCGCCAGCGAACGCGGCGTCGATCTTGCTCAGGTTCGTGGGTCGGGTGCCGGCGGCGAAATTCTCGCATCCGACATTCTCAGCGCAGCGGAATCCAAAGCCGTTGCGACATCGGCGGGGGTTGATGCCGGCAGTCCCATTTCAAGGCTGATGGCGGAACGCACCACACAAAGCTGGACGACGGTTCCGCATTTTTTCGTGGTCCGTGAAGTGGATGCAGGCGCGCTGGACGAGGTGCGGCAGAAGCTCGGGCCAGGGATTGAGAAATCGCCCGGAACGAAACTCACGCACACCGATCTACTGGTCGCGCTGGTCGCGCACGTTCTCCGCAAGCATGCTCGCATAAACGCAAGTTGGACTGGCGCCGGCGTTCGTTCGAATGCCGAGATCAACATTGGGCTCGCGATGGCGGTGGATGACGGCGTGGTAGCGCCGGTAATTCGTAACGCCGACAAAATCGACCTCGGCGAGATTGCGGTGCAGCGGCGCGACCTGGCAGAACGCGCACGGAGCGGCAAGCTGCGTCCAGCCGATCTCGCGGGCGGCACTTTCACGATCAGCAATCTTGGCATGTACGGAGTGGACGCGTTCACCGCGATCATTATTCCGCCGCAGGCTGCAATTCTGGCGGTCGGAAGGATCGTGGACCGAGTCGTGGCAGTTGACGGCGGTGCTGATGCTCATCCTGGTATTCGTCCTGGTATTCGTCCGATGATGACGTTAACGCTTTCGAGCGATCATCGTGTGGTGGACGGTGCGCGGGCAGCGGAATTTCTGCGCGACCTGGCCGATTCCATCGGCAGCCCACGGCAGTGTCTCAACCGCGCCGGAGCAGGCGATCTGGGCGCATGATGTTTCCTACATTCGAAGGCAAGAAACATGTAAGCGTCTGGCTCAGGAGATTCGCCGGCCCGCTGCTGATCGCGATGCTGGCGGCATTTGCGCTCCCCGCCGTCGCGCAAGGAGGCCCGCCCTTTATCGGCGACGATCCCGGTACTCCTGGTGACGGTAACTGGGAAGTCAACCTCGCGCTCTACAGTGAGCGTCATCCCACCGAGAACATTTACAACGCTCCCATTCTCGATGCCAACTACGGCTGGGGGCCGCGCATCCAGCTCAAGTACCAGGTGCCCTATCTCGTGGATGGCACCGACGGCGGCCCAAATCGCAGCGGCTTGGGCAAATCGCTGGCGGGTGTGAAATGGCGTTTTTACGATAGCGATGAAAAGGGCCTGCAGATATCAACCTATCCCCAGCTTGAGTTCAATAATCCAACGTCCTCGCAGGCGCGTGGACTGGTGGACTACGGTACACGGTTCTATCTTCCCATCGAGCTGACCAAGAAGGTTGGGCCTTTCCAGATTAATCCCGAAATCGGTTATTGGTTTTCTGGCAAACCGGGCGCAGCCTGGGCGGCTGGAGTGGTGGTGGGCAGGGATGTCACAAAGCGGCTCGAGCTCGACGGTGAGTTCTATAACAGCGCCAACACTAACGGTTCCAACCACTGGAACACGTTCGACGCCGGAGGGCGCTACAAGCTGAACGAGCACTTCGTGATGTTGTTCACAGCGGGACGCAGCCTACGGCCGGCGTCGAGCAGCCAGCCGCAATTCTTCGGCTACCTGGGAATGCAGTTCCTGTTTTCGATGAAGCACAAGAAGGAAAAGCCAGCCGAAGTCAGTCCATAGGTTGAAAACCATCAGCAAAGACGGTTCAGGTGTGGGGTGAGATCACTTCATCGCTGACAAAAGCGCATCGGCCACGAGCTTTTTCGTCTGCTCATCCATCTCCGATGATCCCGCTTTCAGGCTAATCTCGTTAGACAGACGCTTGTTCTTGATGCCGATATAGACCGCGCTGTAGGAGGTATCCCCAAGGTTTTCGACCTTGTGCTTGAAGGGCGGGAACCACCGGGACTCGCCTGCCTTGGCAACCACTTCTTGCGACTTGCCATTCTCATCGGTGAAGCGCAGATGTCCGCCGGTGAGAATAACGACCACTCCACCCGGGTGCGCGTGCAGGTTGGACTTCTCATGCGGTCCATAGTGGACATTGACGACCTGCACATACTCATTTTCAAAGGCCAGCTTGTAATGCGATGGCTCGACCTTAGTGGGATCCTGCGCGAGCGCGACGGCGCACAAAAACACGCTCAACAACGCTGCGCATGACAGTTTCTGGCACGCCGATTTCCGCATGAGATGCACCCTCTGGCTCTCCCTTAAAGTAGCCTCAAGCTTATCCGGACCCGCGCACCTGTCAATGATAGAAATCGAGGTTTGGACCAAACTGGTAAGAAGGCAACTGCTCTCCCGTCGTCGTCATTGGGCCGCCGTGTTACTGCTTGATGCTGGCCAGCAGCTTGCTTTCGTCCGCCGTTGGAGGCTCGAATCTCCCTCCAAGGTATTTTGCCAGGAATTCCTCCGCCGCCGCATTGAATGCCATATTGTTAGTCGGCCGCGCGAAGCCGTGCCCTTCGTCGGGGAATACGTAATACAACACCGTTTTATCGTTCTTGCGCATGGCCGCGACAATCTGGTCGCTCTCCGCTTTGTTTACACGAGGATCGTTAGCGCCCTGACCAATGAGCAACGGCACTTTGATCTGGTCCGCTTTGAACAGTGGCGACTGTTGCGTGAGTACTTCTTCCGAGTTGCCCATGCGTTTATGGAAGGTGGCAATCAGGGTGGACCAATACGGTGGAATGGTCTTGAGCAGCGTGTTCAGATTGGACGGACCGACGATGTCAACGCCGCAGGCGAATGCATCCGGCGAGTAGGTCACTCCCGCCAGCGTCGCATAGCCTCCATAACTGCCGCCCATGATGCAGACCTTCGCCGGATTGACGATGCCCTGCTTCACAGCCCAATCTTTGCCGTCCAGCAGGTCGGTGTGCATGGTGCCCGCCCACTGACGATCGCCTGCGTTCACATACTTCTTGCCGTAGCCGGTCGATCCCCGAAAGTTAATTTGCAACACCGCGTAACCACGGTTCGACAGCCATTGTGCGTAACGATTGTAACCCCACACGTCACGGCCCCACGGACCACCATGTACGTACTCCACCATCGGCAGGCTTTTCGGCTTCCACTCCCGCGGGCGTGGTCAGATAGCCGTAGAGCTTCATGCCATCGCGGGCGGTGAACTCGATGGGCTTCATCAACGAAAGCTTGTATTTCTCCAGCAGCGGCCGATTGCTGAACAACAGCGTCGCTTGCTTTGTCGCGCGATCATAGACATACCAGTATTCCGGCGCGTCATCGCTTTCAAAGCCGACAATCCATTTGCTGTCGTCCAGATTCTGCGAAATCCCATCAATATCGCCACTGCGAACCTTTCGTAGCACCTCGAAATCGGCTTTCACTTTCGGATCAATAAACACGTACTCGGTGCGCTGCTTGGTATAACTCACCGCCTCCAGAGCATTCGTTTTGGGATTGTTGATGGTGCCGCTGACATCGAACTGCGGGTCCTCCGTTACCACCTTGCGTTTGCCGGTAGCAATGTCAATCTCCAGCAGGCGAGCCGCGTTCACGTCGAGACTGGTCGTGATCCAGATTGACTTATTATCGGGAGTAAATCCGTTGACCCCGCCGAACGTCTCATCCGGACCCCATTTGATGAGTTCGCGCCAGGGAGACTTGCTATCATCGCGGACGCGAATAATGGTGCCGCCGTCCGGCGTTTCGACTTGTGCGCTCCGGACCTGCAGCGCATTATCAACTTGCCAGTTCCCAACGTCTCCCGGATTCTCGGTATCGAGCTCGATCTTGCCGTTGTTCAAATCGATGCGGTGGATGTCAAACAACTTCGGGTCCCGTTGATTCATCTGCACCAGAATCGTGCCTGGGAATTTCCATTCATAAGCAACGATATCCACGCGAACCTTGTCGAATGGCGTCAGGTCCCTGGTTTGCTTGGAGCCGATGTCGGTTTGATAGAGCCGCCAGTTCTCGTCTCCGCCCAGGTCCTGCGTGTAGAGAATGTGCCGATTGTCGTACTGCCACAGAAAATTGCGAATGCCGCGATGCTTGTCGGCAGTCACGGCGCGGTCGTCGGATTTGCCCAGAGTGCGAATCCACACGTTCAACACTCCATCGACTGGCGCCAGATATCCGATCTGCGTGCCGTCCGGCGAAATCTGCGGGTCGGCGCGCTCCGGGTTCCCAAACAGCACCTCGCGAGGAATCAGCGGCGTCGTGAGCTTTTCCTGGGCCGGGAGCAAAACAACAAAAAGCCCAGCCAGCGCCAGGGCAGTGACAGTACGTTTGAGCAGATGCATAAGGCCTCCAAATTCGGATGTCATATTCGCACATGCGGGTGGAACACGACAGTTTCGAGACGATCAATGATCTTTGATCTCCCGCATTCTAGCGCGTTACCAGAAACTCGACTTCCTGCTCAATTTCAGCAATCGCAATAGGAGCCAGGTTAGCCTCACGCAATTGCTGGTTGAGTTGCACCAATCTCTCTTGCTTGAATCGCGCCCACTCCGCGACGCGACCTTTTACCTGTTCGCTTGACTCCTTGTAGACCGCGATCGCTTGCGAAGGAACGGCTCGATCTCCGCTTTCGACAACTCGCAGAGCGGATGCCAACCCCGTGTACGCATCTCTTAATCCGGGGCCCTCGGCGGTCCGTTCCTTATTTGTAAGAATCTTGGCGATTGCGGATTGAGCCTCCGCGAACGCCGACTTGAGCTGTGTGCTTTGTGCTCCCACCTTCGGTTGAAGATCCATGAGCTGTTTCTGAACCGAGGCGAGCTCAGCCAGTGCACGTCGCGCTTCGATGGTTTCGCCATAGATCTGCTTGCCCAGTTGCAACTGCTGCGCGAGTACTTCGGAGGTTGCGGGCGAACGCGGGTCCATAGTGATTTTCAAAGACTGGTCCTGCATTTTTCCATCGACCGTCAGGCGGACCTGGTAGCTTCCCGGCACCGCCTTCGGCCCGCTAGGAACGTGATACTCGGAGTCTTCATCCGCCGTCTCGTCACCGGAGTTGCTCCAAGTCAGGTTCCACACGAAGCGATGCATGCCCGCGGTTTTCTCCAGGACCTCAGGTTTGGGGAACCACCGCTCGGCGACCGGCAGCGGCGGATGTTTTCCTCCGCTCGCATCCTCCGAAGAAAACTTTCTGACCAGTTTCTGTTGCCCATCGAGAACTTCCAGCCGAACGCTGCTTGCCGCAGAAGGAAGGAAGTAATCCATCATTGCTCCGCTCGGAGGATTCTCTGCCGTGGGCTCCTCGGGTGGAAGCGGTGTGCCCGAGAAAGAGTCGTTATCTATACGAACCGCTGTGGCGGGACGGTAAAGCCGCGGGCCACCCGCTCTCTTCGCGTCCAGCGCCTGGCGAAGGGGCGTGATGTTGTCCAGAATCCAGAAGGATCGCCCAAAAGTGGCGGCCACCAGATCATCCCCGTGGATCGTCAGGTCACGAATGGAACTGACCGGCAGGTTCAATTGCAGCGACTGCCAGTGGTCCCCGTCGTCCAAAGATACGTAAACTCCAAACTCAGTTCCGGCGAAAAGAAGGCCTTTGCTCTGCGGATCCTCGCGAACCGCGCGCAGGAATGCGGGAGCAGCGAGGCCGTTTGTGATCAGCTGCCAGGTGGCTCCGTAGTCGCGTGTTCGATAGATATATGGCGTCTGATCATCGAGGCGTGCGCGATCAACGGCTGCATAGGCGACAGCGGGGTCAAAATGTGAAGCTTCGATCAGCGAGATTTTGCTCCAGTCGCTGAGCCCCGGAGGAGTGACGCTTTTCCAGTTCTTTCCGCCATCCCGGGTGAGGTGAATTAATCCCGTATCGCTACCCGCCCAGATCAGATCGCGGTTTAGTGGCGAAGGCGCGATCGTGAACACCACGCCATAACCAGCGCGTTTCGCGTTCTCGATCGTTACCGGCGTGTTTTCTTTCGCGCTCTGCGCATCGCGGGTTGATCCGGTGAGATCGGGACTGATCGTCTCCCAGTGCAATCCGCCATCGACCGTCTTCATGACATATTGTGTTCCGAGATAAAGCGTTGTCGGGTCCGCCGGAGAAAGAACCAGCGCCGGAGTCCAGGGGTCACGATATTTGCGTTGATTGATCTCGGCATCAAATGACGACGCCGGCCATGGGGTAATGTCCTGGCTGAAGCCAGTCCGTTTGTTGAAGCGCGAAACCGTACCGTACGTCCCGCTCAAATAAATAATGTTGGAATCCTTCGGATCGACGACGAGGTATCCGCTCTCGCTTCCGCCCGGCGAGAAACCAGTCCCGCGTCGTGATCTGGCCATGGTCGGTACGGCTCAGAATCGGCGGCACTTCCGCTATCCTGCTGCGCGCCGTAAACCGAGTAGGGAAATTGATTGTCGGTGATCACGTGATAGAACTGCGCCGTCGGCTGGTTGTACCAACTGCTCCAGGTTTGTCCGCGATTCAGGCTGATTGTGGTTCCCTGGTCCGTTCCGAGCACCATGCTGGCGGAGTTTTTCGGATCGACCCAGAGTTGGTGATAATCGTCTCCGCCCGGCGCGCCTCGCAGCACCGAAATAGTCTTCCCGCCATCCTCTGATCGATAGAGAGCGACGTTCGGCACGTAAATCACTTCGGGATTTTTCGGATCGATGGTGACGCTATTGAAGTACCATGCCCGGCTGGTCAAACGAGGATCGGCGTTGGCCAACGCCCAGGTATTGCCTCCGTCGTCGGAGCGATAGAGGCCGGAGGTCTTCGCCTCGGTTCTTCCCGCATCGTTCTTGGTTTCGATGAGCGCATACGCGCGCTTGCCGTCGGGCGCAACGTCGACCCCAACCCGTCCCCAATTGCCTGCGGGTAGCCCGTTTCCAGTCCCATTTCCATTTCCAGTCCATTGAGGCGAACCCACGTCTTACCCGCATCCTGCGAACGGTAAAGGCCGCCGCCGGGTCCATCGGTCGGAGCGTACGTGCTCCAGGGAGCACGATGGGTATGCCACGCGCCGGCAAACAAGAGCTGTGGCGAACCGGAACATATCGCCAGATCTGAAATCCCGATTTCCGCTCCCAGATCAAGAACCCGCTCCCAGTGTGTTCCCCCGTCAACGGACTTATAAATGCCGCGCTGCTGGTTGGGAGAATAAACGTGTCCGAGAGCGCCCACGTAAACGATCTGCGGATTCTGTGGATCAATCACGATCCGGCTGATCTGCCGCGTGTCCTCCAATCCGATGTGATTCCACGTCAAGCCGCCATCGCTGGATTTGTAAACTCCGTTGCCCGAAGAAAGGTCCTCGCGAATGTCACTCTCGCCGGTTCCGGCGTAAATGACTTTAGGATCAGACGGAGCCACGGCCAGCGCGCCGATCGAGCCCACCGGCTGGCCGTCAAAAATCGGAGTCCACACAACTCCGGCATCGATGGTTTTCCAGATTCCGCCATTCACCGATCCAAAATAAAAAGTTGTCGAGTCGCCCGGCACGCCCGCCACCGCCACCACACGTCCGCCGCGAAACGGCCCTATCAGACGCCATTTGAGCCCATTCAGCAGTTCCGGCGAAACTGGCTGTGCTGCTGCCGCAACGGTGAGTAGCAGAAAAAAGCAAGCAAGGATGCGGCGGTACCAACACGATCCGAATCTACGCAAGTAGCAGGCCCTCATTTCTTTCCCGATTCGTCTCGTTTTTGTTCTCCGTCTTCGTCTTGACGATTCAGATATTATGCCCGAGTCTTCGCTAATGCCGCGCCTTGTGTGCCTATGATGTGCCGCATATGAGGTGCTGCGCGCATCGTCCTCGAGGTTCAATAATCCATGCTCTGGAACGACGCCGTAATTCTTCTTCTGATGCTGCTGGCGATGATATCGCTGTTGCTCGTGCTGCTCCATCGCACGCCCCTGGGACCGCTACTCCACGAGCACATTGCCGACCGTCCGCGCCGCCGGCTGTTTCTCGCATCCGTCAGCTTCTTTCTGACGTTTGCCATTGTGCGCGGCATGGTCTTCTGCATCCGGCACCAGATTCCGCCTTTTCACTACATCATCATGAACGGCCGCCACATCCATCATCTGGTGCCTGGAATTCTGCTCCTGCTGGCCGTCGGTTATGGCTGGCTCTGTGAATTCGGCACCGGCAGCGATGCGTCGTCGATTTTCGCCAGCGGCTTAATGTCGCTGCTTTATGGAGTAGGCGCGGCGCTCACCCTCGATGAATTCGCTCTCTGGCTCAACCTCGAGGACGTTTACTTCGTGCGTGCCGGACGTTCCAGCATAGATGCCGTCGTCCTCTTCGGCTCGCTGCTCGCCATCGGAGGATGGGGCGCTCCTTTGTTCACCGCCCTGGCAAAACGCGGGACGAAGAAGAATCGTTAGCGGTGATACCATCTAAAATGTTTTGGTCAGCTTGCGAAATAACTCTCGACCACCCGGCGCACCATGACTCGATCCGAACGCTCTGTCGCCTCTCCGCACGTTGTATGCATCTCAGATTTCCGCGCCATCGCCGAGCGCCGCGTGCCCCGATCTGTTTTCGACTATCTCGATGGCGGCGCCGAAGGCGAAGTCACTCTCCGCGAAAATTGCCGCGTCTATGAAGATGTCACTTTCCGCCCTCGCCACGCTGTCGCCTTCGCCGATTGCAACTTGGGCACCCGCGTTCTCGGCTTCGATCTCAAACTTCCGTTTCTACTCGCTCCCGTCGGCTACAGCCGGCTCATGCATCCGGATGGCGAAGCGGGAGCCGCGCGCGCCGCAGGCAACGCCGGTACCGCCTACATTCTCTCCACCATCTCCGGACACAAGCTGGAAAATGTGAAAGCCGCTTCCACCGGACCCGTCTTCTATCAGCTCTACCTGATGGGCGGTCGCGGCGCCGCCGAGGGCGCGATTGAACGCGCCCGCATCGCCGGATTTTCCGCGCTCGTCGTCACCATCGACACTCCCGTCTCCGGAATTCGCGAGCGCGATTTCCGCAACGGCATGAAAGAACTCGTCAGCGGCACCGCCTTCGAAAAAATCCGTTACCTTCCGCAAGTCCTGTCGCGCCCGCGATGGCTTGCAAGTTTTCTTGCGCGATGGAGGCATTCCCCTCCTCCCCAACGTCGTGGTTCCCGGGCAAAGGCCCGATGCCGCTCGTCGGCATCACCGCCGCGCTCGCCGAATCCGCCGTCACCTGGAGCGACCTGACGTGGATTCGCGAAGCGTGGCGCGGCCCCATCGTAGTCAAAGGCGTGCTCACTGGGGACGATGCGCGCCGCGCCGTAGATGCAGGCGCCGCCGCAATTTCCGTCTCCAATCATGGCGGACGCCAGCTCGATTGCGTCCCGTCTTCCCTGCGCGCGTTGCCCGAAGTCGTAAAGGCCGTCCATGGACAAACCGAAATCCTGCTGGATGGAGGCATTCGCCGCGGCACCGACATCGTCAAAGCTCTCTGCCTCGGCGCTCGCGCCGTGCTTTGCGGACGCGCCTACGCCTACGGCCTCGCCGCCGCCGGAGAAGCTGGAGTCAATCGCGCCATAGAAATTTTGCGCACCGATCTTGATCGCACGTTGAGGTTGCTCGGCTGCGCATCGGTTGCTGAACTCGATCGTTCCTATGTGAATGTTCCACGGAGCTGGGACGCGAACTGATCGGTCCAGTACTACTTAAGGAGAAGACATGCCACTCGTCCGAATCGATCTTCTTGAAGGCAAGACTCCGGAATATCGCATACAGGCTGGTCAGATCGTCTACCAGGCTATGCTCGATGTTTTGGGCGTCCCCAAAGATGACCGCTTCCAGATCATCACCGAGCATCCCAAAGCTGGCTTGCAATTTGACCGGGACTATCTCGGCATCCATCGCTCGGACGACTGCATCTTCGTGCAGATCACGTTAAGCATCGGTCGCACTGTCGAGACGAAGCAGCGCTTCTACAAAGCCGTTGCCGACGGCTTGCACAAAGTCCTGAAGGTGCGCCGGGAGGATGTCTTCATCAATCTGGTTGAAGTAGTGAAAGAAAACTGGTCTTTCGGCAATGGTGAGGCGCAATACGTAGTTCCCAACAAATAAATTTCCGCAGGAGTCTCAGCCGGTGCATCGTCGCGACTTTAATCTCGGTCTTCTAAGAATGTCTGCCGCCGCGGTCCTCACTCCCGCGCCTGCTTGCGCGATCGCTTGATTCGACCAGCGAGCTAGCGTCCATCGCCGCGCTCTACAAGAACGCCATCGTCATCGATTCCCTCTGCGCTCCGCTGACTGACATGGACGCCCCACCGACCGCCGAAACGCTCGCCGCAGTGCGGCAATCGGGCATCACGGCCGTCAACTTCACTATCTCAGACCAGACCTTCGAAGGCACAGTCGCAAATATCAGTGCCGTCGAAATGCTCGTCGAGCAGCATCCCGAAGCGTTCCTCATGGTGCGCCGACATTCCGACATCGCCCGCGCCAAACGCGAAAACAAAATCGGAATCATGCCCGGTTTTCAATACACCGCGTTCCTCGAGGAAAAGCCTGACCGCATCGAAATGTTTCGCCAGTTCGGCGTGCGCATCATGCAACTCACCTACAACAATCGCAGCCTCTTCGGCGATGGATGTCTGGAGCCCGGCAACGCCGGCCTCAGCAAAGCTGGCATTGCCGCCGTCAAGAAAATGAACGACCTCGGAGTAGCCATCGACCTAAGCCACAGCGGATACCGCACCACCTCCGAAGGAATCGCCGAATCGAAGAAGCCGGTTCTGATCACGCATTCCGGATGCGCCGCGGTCTATGCCCATCCCCGCAACAAGCCCGACGAAATTCTCAAAGCGCTCGCCGATCGCGGAGGATATTTCGGCGTCTATCTCATGCCCTACGTCGTCGCGTCGCCCACCGTACCCACGCGCGAACACGTGCTCGATCACATCATGCACGCCATCAACGTATGCGGGGCCGATCACGTCGGCATCGGATCGGATGGCTCGATCCAGAAAACGGTTCTTACCGCTGAACAAAAAGCCAACTTCGATCAGGACATCGCGCGCCGCAAGCAACTCGGCATCGGCGCTCCCGGCGAGGATCGCTATCCCTACGTGCCCGACCTCAACGGCCCCGATCACATGGAAGTCATCGCCGCCGAATTAGCCAAACGTGGCCAGTCCACAGCGGTAATCGAAGGAGTGTTGGGCGCAAACTTCCAGCGCATAATCGGCGAAATCTGGGGGGCAAGCTAGATTGTTTCGTCGAGTTAGTTGCACTAAGGCGCAAACAGCATCCTTCCTGGAATACTTACGGTCTCTTAGCGAATAAGGGGAGCACCGAAGTGCTCCCCACTCGCCTTCCAGGAGTTAGCAGGAGTTACTAAGTTACTTGGCCGCGTTGGGGCTCATTTCAGCTTTGTCGGTTGCGCCAATAGCGAGTTCGTACTTCTTGCCCGCCAATCGCACCTCAGATACGGTCGTCTTGCCGCTGGCGTGATCGAGGACCGCGGAATCGTAGTCGTAGGCTTTGTCGAGCGAGACGACTTTCGCCGACGTCTTTGCGACTTCCTTCTTGCCTTGCATGAAGGTTACTTCGACGTTCGACCCCGTGCCGTCCCAACGCAGTTGATACTCGCCGGGGGCGAGTTGCTGGCCGTTGACTTCGACCGACTCCCGCACCTGCAGCGAACACTTGTTACTTGCGAACGCACTCGATGCAAGCAGCACCGCCAGCCCGAGCACAACCGTCTTTGCTACGTTATTCAGTTTCATTTGCTCCTTCGCTTTCTGCCCGGTTCTGGCCGGGACGCTAGCGGCGGCTGGTGATGGTTCTGAGAATAGTTTCGAAGATGCTCACTTGGGGGCTTGCGCTTTCCCTGCAAACTCCTACAATGTGCGTGTCAGGGTGACGCAAAAAGACGCGGGCCTCAAACTCGTTCTTTTTACCGGACCCGGCGCGCCCAGGGCCGCCAAACCATGCGTGCGCCAGTCCCGTCACCCTGCAAAGTCTTTTAAGTGGCCGAAATTGGTGTCGACCACCCTTTCTCGGTTCGCTACAGGATACGAATCCCGGTTTGAGTAAGTTCCCGATTTATTTTTTCTTTGCGAACCATATAGCCAACCGTATTGCGAACCATGTTTCGTGCCAATGTGCTAGTTAGACGCGAGGGTGTGTGCTGCGTTAGCAGAGGCCGGTACGAGGGTTAGAGAAGTAACAGGGTATGGATGTTTTGTCTAGGCTAACGCACTAGCTGATCTTCAGCACAATCTTGCCGTAGTTCTTGCCTTCCTGGATCAGCGTGTAGGCTTCACGCGCTTGTTCCAGCGGGAACACTTTCCCAATCACGGGATGGAGCTTGCCGGCTGCGATCCATTCTGAAAGCTGCTGCCACGCCGATTCCATGAGCGGCCGGTTGGCGCTCAAATACGACAGCCAGAGTCCGTGGACGCTTGCGCCTTTGGCATACAGCACGCGAGTGTCGAGTTGCGGAGTTTCGCCAGTAGCCGCGCCGTAAACGATGACGCGTCCAAAGTCGCGCACGCACTTGACACTTTTCGCCACGTGCTCGCCGCCCAGCATTTCAAAAACTGCATCCACGCCTTCGCCATGGGTCAGATCTTTGATCGCGTCGACATAGTCGCGCTGCTTGTAGTTGATGCCGTGTTGCAGGCCGAGTTCGCGCACCCGCGCCAGCTTGTCTTCCGAGGAAGAAGTACCGAACATTTCGATGCCGAGAATCTTTCCGATCTGCACCGCCGCGGTGCCGACTCCGCCCGCAACGGCATGAATCAGGACGCGAGCGCCGGTCGCGTTATCCAGCAAACCGGCCTTCCAGTAGGCGAGGTATGCGGTGAAGAAATTTACCGGAAAGCCTGCGCCCTGTTCGGCGGTCCAATTTTCCGGAACGGGCCAGACGAGGTTGCGATGGGCCACAGTTTTTTCGGCGAACGCGGCCCACTGCGTGTAGCCCATCACGCGGCGTCCGGTGGCGTCCTGGTTGATCAATAGGCGGCCGGCGAATTCGCGCCCGGCAGTCAGCGGAGGCTTGGGCGTTCCGGCGTACCCGCCGCGCGTGGTCATCAGATCGGCAAAGTTCAATCCGCCCGCTTCCACTTTCACCAGCACCTGCTCCGGCGTAGGATGCGCGTCGGGAACCTGCTGCAGTTCGAGAACCTCGGGACCACCGAAACGAGTGATGACCAGAGCTTTCATGGGAAAAGTTTAACAGGCATGCGGCGCGAGGCCGATGGTTCGCGGAGTTAGGTTGCGACATCTATAATGAGCCGTCAGCATTTCAGCTGTTGGCGCGATTGCGTTGTTCTGAATGCTGAGTGTTCTGAATGCTGAGTGCTAATTACTAAATGCCGCTTTCCGACAATTTCGGGCGATCCATCCACGACCTGCGGATATCGATTACCGACCGCTGCAATTATAAGTGTGTCTATTGCCGGACGGGGACGAACGGGGCGGCTTATGCCGAGCTTCCGTTCGACGATTATCTGCGGATGGCTCGCATCCTGGTCGGGCTCGGGATCACGAAGATCCGCCTGACCGGCGGCGAGCCGCTGCTGCGCAAAGGCATTGTGGAGTTCGTCCGCGACCTCGCCAACCTGCGCACCCAAGACGGCAAGAAGCCCGAGATTGCATTGACGACGAACGGCCATCTGCTGGCTGAGATCGCGCAGCCCCTGAAAGACGCCGGCCTTGACCGCGTGACGGTCAGCATGGATGCGGTGGATCCGGAACGATTTACACGCATCACTCGGGTGCCGAATGGATACGAGCATGTGCTGGCGGGAGTTCGCGCATCGCGGCGGGCGGGACTCGATCCGGTGAAGATCAATTGCGTGCTGCTGCGTGGCTTCAACGAAGATCAGATTATTCCGTTTGGCATGTTCGCGCGCGAAGAGCGCGTCGTCGTGCGCTTCATCGAATTCATGCCGCTCGAAGAAGACCGCGTTTGGACGCCGGAAATCGTGGTTCGCCTCGATGAGATCGTCTCCCGCATGTCGGAGTATCTGCCGCTGGAAGAGATCGCGCATGAACGCAGCGAAACGGCGCGGCGCTATCGCTTCTCCGATGGCGTAGGCGAGATCGGGATCATTGCGCCGGTGTCGCATCCGTTCTGCGGACACTGCAGCCGGATCCGCATCACCTCTGACGGCAAGCTGCGGACGTGCCTATTTTCTGTGTGGGACCACGACCTGCATGAGTTGATGCGGCGGGGCGCAACCGACGAGAAGCTCGCCGAGTTCATCGTGAAAGTGGTGGAGAAAAAAGAAGAGCGGCACCACATCGGCGAGCCTGAATTTGTGCCCGCCTCGCGGACGATGGTGCATATCGGCGGGTAGTCGTTAGTCGCTAGTCGTTAGTCGCTAGTCGTTAGGAAAGGCACATCGGCGTCGAGAGCGGACGCGCCGGCCAGAAATCGTCAGTAGAAGGAATCGTATTTCGTAACCGCCCAGCCGTCATCCTTCTTTTCTTCCGTCACTGAGAAGAGGTCTTTGTAGGTCGAGTCCTGCGCGGGACTGCTGTAACGCTGGCCTTTGTAGTGCAGAATCACCAGCGGCGGAGCGTCTTCCCATTCCACCAGATTCCAGGAAATCAGCGGGTGCTGGGCTTCAGAATCGCAAAGGAATTTCGCGCGCTTCTTGCGGTAGTCCTTCTCCCACTGCGCCAGCAGCTGGATGCAATTGCCGTCGCGCATCTCCGAGATAAAGCGATTAGCGGTGCGTTCGATGGTGCGATCGCGAAACGGATTCATCGTAATACTGATCGGCATCTGGGTCAGCGGATCGCGTTCCTCGGACCGCGACAGCACCGGCGGCTGGCTACTGAGCCAGTACAGGTAGCCGAGAAACACCAGCACCAACAGGCCGGCGGAGCCCAGAGCAATGACGAGATGGGCGCGAGAAAAGCGCATCACAAGAAGTTTGGGGGATGGGCAGGGCGACGGCAAGGTTACTTCAGATACTTCCGTAACAGCGGCATCACCGGCCGGGAGCGACGTCCGCGCTGGTTTGTGTTTTCCATATTGGCAGCGTATAGTTGGTAACGAATACTGTTGTGTCGTAGTGCCAGGATTGTCGAAGCACACCAGTGGGCGAAAGCCCACTTTTTAGTTGGGCCGATTAGCGGGGAAGTTCGCGGAAAGCTTTGCTGGAGTGACGGGCGCGGCCATTCCTGGCGCAAATTGCTGAAAACATGGCTTTTGATCTGGATAAGGTCCGGCAGATTGCGGAGCGGGTGGCGGGCTCCAGCGGGCTGGAAGTGGTCGAGGTGGAAGTATGCGGCGCGGGTAAGCACCGCATGCTCCGCGTGTTTATTGACCGGCCTGGAGCAGCGCCAGCGGCGGATCGTCCCGACGGCGTGACGCATGAGGATTGCTCGAAGTTCAGCCGGGAGTTTGGGACGATCGTTGATGTTGAGGATGTGTTCCCGGGCGGATCGTATGTGCTGGAGGTTTCCTCTCCAGGACTGGATCGCAAACTGACCAAGGCGGCGGATTTTGAACGCTTCCGAGGACAGCGCGTGAAGTTGATGACGCGAGAGCCGGTAAATAACAACCGGCACTTTGAAGGAAAGCTGGAAAGCTTCGAAAACGGAAAGCTGGTTGCTGGATCTGACCGCAGCGCGAAAAAAGAAGATGCGTCCGAAAGAGGGCGAGTCGGCGAAAGTCGAGATTGAGTTGAAGAACGTAGAGAAAGCGAATCTGGTACCGGAAATCTGAAAAGCAGGTCTCAGGTGTCGGGTCTTAGGTCTTAAGGAAGAGCAAAACCCTTCGAGACCTGACACCTGAGACCTAAGACCTGAGACCTGAACTTTTTATGGCTAGCGAGCTTTACAACATCATCGAAGGGGTCAGCCGGGAGAAAGGCATTGATCCGCAGATTGTGGTGAGCGCGGTTGAGGACGCCATCGTCGTCGCGACGCGCAAATACTACAAGACGCAGGAGAACTTGCGCGCCGTCCTCGATAAAGACAGCGGCAAGATCAATGCCTATGCGGTGAAGTCCATCGTCGAGACTCCGGAGCAAGTGGAAGATCCGAATCTGCAGGTGACGGTTGAGCAAGCGCGGAAAGTGGACCCGAGCGCTGAAGCGGGCGGTGAGTTGCTGATCCCGAAAGTGACCGAAGGGATTCTCGGGCGCATCGCGGCGCAACTGGCGAAGCAAGTCATATTCCAGAAAGTGCGCGAGGCGGAACGCGACACGGTTTACAACGAATACATCGGGCACGTTAACGAGATTGTGAACGCGACCGTGAAGCGGCTCGAAGGCCCGGACGTGATTCTCGATATCGGCAAGGCCGAAGCGCGCATGGGACGCAAGGAACAGTCGCGGCTGGAATCGTTCGCCGTCGGCGAGCGGATTCGAGTCGTGATCGTGCGCGTGGAAAAAGCCGTCAAAGGTCCGGGCGTGGTGGCTTCGCGCTCCGCTCCGGAGTTAGTCCAGCATCTGTTCCAGACCGAAGTTCCAGAAATTTACGACGGTACGGTGGTGATCCGCGCGATTGCACGCGAAGCAGGCGAGCGCACGAAGATCGCAGTCATGTCGAAAGATAAAGACGTGGACGCGGTCGGCGCCTGCGTAGGCATGAAGGGCATGCGCGTGCAGTCGATTATTCGCGAGTTGCGCGGAGAAAAGATTGACATCATCGAGTATCACGAAGACCCGGTGACGTTCGCGGAAAAGGCTTTGCAGCCGGCGAAAGTAAGCCGGGTCACGATTGTTGACGCCACCGACAAGCATCTGGAAGTTGTAGTCGACGATACGCAACTGTCGCTCGCAATCGGCAAAAAAGGACAGAATGTCCGGCTCGCGGCGAAGCTGCTGGGCTGGAAGATCGACATCAAGAGCGAAGAAGAAAAGCGCCAGGAAGTGGAACAGCAGATGTCGGCGCTGGTCACACAGACCGTCACTCCGCTGGAGATTGTTACCGGCCTGGGCGAAGGGCTGGTCGAGAAACTCAAGGCAGCGGGCGTGAATACGGTCGAATCGCTGGCCGATATGACGCCGGAGCAGTTGGAAGCGATTGAAGGCATTGGCCCGAAAACGGTGGAAAAAATCAGTATTGCGGTCAATAATTACTTTCGCCACGCTGGATGGCGGCGAAGCAGTAGCCGCCGAACTGGAAGCGACCGGAGAAGCCGCCAGCGAAGCGGCAGTCCCCGAGGCGGGAATCGGCGAAGAACCGCTGACAGAAGGTTCGATCGAAGAAGGTTCGATCGAGGCGGATGCGTTGTCCGCGGAAGCGGAGCCCACCGGCACCGTGCCAGCAGAAGATGGCGCTGGTCTCGCGACTGAAGAAGCCCCGGAAGACAAGCAGAACTGAAACCGCGTGGCGAGTTCGGAGTTACATCCGAACCGAATGCGCGGGGCTCGTCAGCCGGAAGTTTAAGATTGCGGATTTCACGAGGTTAGATATGCGAGCTTAGATACTCGACATTGGTAATACGAAGAGGAAACGAGAACGGATGAGTAAGATTCGAATCAACGATCTGGCCCGTGAGTTGGAAGTCAAGAGCAAGGAAATTCTTGACTCGCTGACCGCGGTGGGCGTCACGGAGAAGAAAACGCACTCTAGTTCTCTGGAAGATCACGAAGCGGAACTGGTGCGGAAACATCTCCGCGGCCGCTCCGACGCCTCGCCCGGTTCGGCGAAGACTTCTTCGCGCGCCGCTTTCGGCGAAGAAGAGATCAAGACCAAGATCGACCTCTCGCGCATCTCGCGGCCCGGAGACGTGCTGCGCGCCATCACCCAGCAAAAGGGAGCTGAACAGCCTGCAGCGCGTCCGGCAGCCAAGCCACCGGCTTGCGACCCCGGCGGCAGAAGCCAAGGCAGAAGCATCCGCCGCTCCCGCCGCCGACGAAGGCGAAGCCGCCCAAGTCCGCGACTGAAGCTCCAGCACCGCCGGCGCCGAGAATCGTGACGCCCGCTTCTGTCGCTGCCACCTACCGTCCACCGTCGGTAGTCGTGACTCCGCCTAAAATTCCGTACTCCGCCCGTCGCGACGACACCCGCCGCAGGTTCCGCCTCGAGCAATGCAAGTACGGTACCGCCTGCGATCGGGATTCCATCGCGGGTCACCCCCCCCGTGGTCCAAGCCGGCAGTGCTCCGCCAGTGGCGCAGAGCAACATTACACAGATGCAAGCTGCAGCGCCGGTGAAGCCGGCCGCTCCGATTGCGCCGCCGCCGCGCATGATTATGCCGCAGACCGGGCCGCGTCCGGTCTATAAGGCACCACTGCCTGCGCCGGGAGCGAGTGCAGCCGGCGCAGTTCCGCGGCCCGCGCCAGGACGTCCCGTCCCAGGTCAGCCAATTTTTCAGCGTACGGCACGGCCGTTAGCACCGGGAGCACCGCGCCCGCCGTTGCGTCCAGGCGAACGGAGGCCGATGCATCCGACTCGCGTGGCTCCGGCAGGATCGCGCCCTCTGGGCGTAGGTCCGGGAGCGGGAATGGCCCCGCCGGGACCAGTGCGTCCGGGAGCGCGACCAGGAGCTCCGTCGCGGCGTCCAGGACAAAGATATGTGCCGCGAGGCGTGAAGGAAGGCCCGATGAAGGGCTACACTCCGCCGCCGCGCATGACCATCAACACGGAGCCGGCGCCGATCACGCGGAACATCACGATTACGGAAGGAATCTCGGTGAAAGACCTGGCTGAAAAGCTGGGCATTCGCGCCAAGGATGTGATTGCGCGCTTAGTGGTGCGCGGAGTCTTCGCCACCATCAATCAAACGCTCGATGCCGAACTGGCGAGCGAAATGGCGCGTTTTTTCGGAGCCGACACCGAAGTCATCACCTTCGAAGAACAAGCTGCTAAAGACACGACCGAAGCCACCGAGAGCAGCGAGGAAGGCGCGGAAGCTATCCCGCGTCCGCCGGTCGTTACCATCATGGGCCACGTTGATCACGGCAAGACCACGCTGCTCGATTCCATTCGCTCCACCAATGTAGCCGGAGGCGAAGCCGGTGGCATCACGCAGCATATCGGCGCGTACAAAGTTTCGATTACGGACAAGGCCTCTCCCGCGTTTGGCCGCGAAATCGTGTTCCTCGACACTCCGGGTCACGAAGCGTTTACTCGCATGCGTTCGCGCGGCGCGAAAGCTACCGACATTGTGGTGTTGGTCACGGCGGCCGACGATGGCGTCATGCCGCAGACGGTCGAAGCGATCGACCACGCGCACGCGGCTGAAGTTCCCATCATTGTTGCGGTCAACAAAATCGACAAGCCGGGCGCATTGCCTGAGCGGGTCAAAAAGCAACTGGCCGATCGCGGCCTGGTACCGGAAGATTGGGGCGGCAAGACGGTGTTCGTCGATGTTTCAGCCAAGCAGAAAACAAACCTGAATCTGCTGATGGAAATGATTCTGCTGACCGCCGACCTGCAGGAATTGAAAGCGACTCCAGGGCGTGCTGCGAGCGGATTGGTGCTGGAAGCGAAACTCGATCGCGGTCGCGGTCCGGTGGGCACCATCCTGGTGCAGAACGGTACACTCCGCGCCGGCGACAACTTTGTGGTCGGGAACGTGTACGGAAAAGTCCGCGCCATGTTCGACGATCGCGGCAAGCCGCTGAAAGAAGCTCCGCCCTCGACGCCGGTCGAAATTATCGGACTCGAAGGGTTGCCGCAGGCAGGCGATCAATTTGTGGTCGTCGCCGACCGCGAGAAGGCGCGCGACATCTCGGACTACCGCGAGCAGAAATTCCGCGAAGCTACTCTCGCGAAGAGTTCGCGAGTCTCGCTCGAAGGTCTGGCTGAACAACTCAAGACGGCGGGCATGAAGGAACTGAACGTCATCCTCAAGGCCGACGTGCAAGGTTCGGTCGAAGTGCTGGGCGATTTGCTGGGCCGCCTGTCAAACGACAAAGTGCGGCTGAAGCTGCTGCGCTCCGGCATTGGAGCGATCACCGAGACCGACGTTCTGCTGGCTTCGGCATCGAATGCCATCATCATCGGCTTCAACGTGCGTCCGGAGCGCAAAGCTCAAGAACTCGCCGACCAGGAAAAAGTCGACATCCGCCTGCATTCGATCATTTACGAACTGCAGGACGAGATCAAGCGCGCCATGACCGGCTTGCTCGAACCGACCATCAAAGAAACCTATCAGGGACGCGCCGAGGTTCTGGAGACCTTCCGCATCCCGAAAGTCGGAACGATCGCTGGCTGCCGCGTGAGCGATGGACTGATCAAGCGCGATTCCGAAGTGCGGTTGCTTCGCGATAACGTGGTCGTATTCAAAGGCAAAATCGCATCGCTGCGGCGCTTCAAGGACGATGCTTCGCAAGTGACCAATGGTATGGAGTGCGGTATCTCCATCTCGAACTACGGCGACATCAAAGCGGGCGACGTGATCGAAGCGTTCGTTACCGAGCGGATTGCGGCGGAAGCGATTAAGTAAGTATCGAGCGCTCCACAAACTCAAACTGTTGCAAGAAAAAAGGGCGCGGCCTTAAAGCCGCGCCCTCGTTATTTACGCTATTCGCCGGGCTCTATTTACGCTTCCAATTATGTTTCAACGCCCCGCGTGGCCGCAGCGCCGGGTGCAGAGTCAAGACCTGCGACTTCACCCCACCCTGGGTTGAATTCTGCAGCCCGAACGTCCCAATCCCGCCCTGCTCCTGGTCCATCTCGATAAAGATGATGGTTGATGCGTTCACCACGTAGTACTCCAGGTCTAGAAAGCCGGTTTCGGTTCCGATAGAGGGGACAACGATCAAACCCCGGCCGGTCGGAGGCTCATCCGGATTATAGGTGCCGACCAGATTCAAACCATAAATCGACGGTACGCCATACGCATTCTCGTCCAATATGCCGTTGATGTTGGGGCTACTAGTGTTGAACTGGGCAATGTCGTTGAGCGGGCCACCGCCATTGTCGCCGGAGAGATTCAGTCCGTAGCCTTGTGCGGTAGCGAATGCGGTATCGGTTTGAGCGTAAGCGGCGCCGAGCGTAACACTTGCCGTATCCGACTCCATCATCAAAAGTCCACCGGCCGAAGGATACATGACCAGTTGAGAGGCGGGTAGGAAGCTACCGCTGAGATTGACAACCACACGGCCGCCGACGCCCGCGGCGCCGGCAGGGGTGCCAGCGAAAGGCAGTTGCTCCGGCGAAAGGTTACCAGTGTTGTTCAAATCCTCAAGGCCGTTACTAAAATCGCCAAGTCCGTCAGTCGAGGTCATAAGGCCTCCATCAAAAATGATGGAGTCACCAATACCGCCCGACATGCTGAATACCATGGCGCCCGTGGGGAAGGAAACGCCGGTTTGGGTAAACGCATCGCCGGCAAGGAACTGGGTATCATCGGTTTCGATGAACTTCAGGTGGGTACCGTCAATCGGGTAAACATCAAACGTGAGCGCACCGAAGACGCTGGTCGCGAGCGTCAGCGAACACGGGCCAGTTCCTGTTCCCAAGGTTGCGGTCGTGGCGGATATAGGCAATTGGAGGTAAGGGAAGGCGCCATCATTGAAATCCTGGATGCCGTTGCTAAGGTTTCCGTTGACATCGAGCGAGAATCCCCCTACCGAGGCGAACGGATTATCGCTGCTGTCAACGCCGCCAAGACTCAAGGCATATGGGCCTTGGATCTGGCTCAGACTGGTGATTGGGGTCGGCTGCAAGTCGATAGTGCCGCTGCCAGTGCCGTTGCTGTCGAATTCGCTCACCAGCCCGTGCTGAGGCGAGCTCAGGACAACATCAAAGGTAAAGCTTCCGACCGAACTTGTTAGGCTGATCTTTCCACGGCCGTTGGGGCTGATGGAGTAGTTGCCGCTGGTGATCGGCTGGGCATACGGCGGCGAAGTGACTTCCGGGTCGACGACGTCCATCGTGCCTCCCTGCTGAATCGTGGTTCCATTGGAAACCAGGGCACCCGCGATGAATAAAGGGGCCCCGCTTTCATCTACACCTTGCGAAGCAAAAATGTATGTGCCATTCAAGCTGCCGTTGGTGAAACCCTGGTTGTTGGGTATCGCAGGCCCACCGCCGGAACCACAGCCGGCTATCAAAATTGTGCAGGTCATCGCCGCCAGAGCCATAAGCAGGCGTCCGGCACATCGGGGGGAGGCATGGGGATTCATAAGACACTCCTGTCTTTAGTTCTTAGGATGCGCTAACCCGCATTGTAGTAGAAAGTTTCGGCGAAAAAAACTGGCGGGAGGCTCTTCTGCACTAACTGGAGGCTGATTTTGCTGCCGCCTTAGTGGCGGACGTCGTCGAGGACTTAGCGCGGAGCACCTCGCGGACTTTCTTGGCGAGATTCTGTAGGGTGAACGGCTTCTGCAGAAACGCGGTGGCGGGGCCGACCGCTCCCTGGGTGATGACAGCATCTTCGGTGTAGCCCGAGAGGTAAAGCACGCTGATGTTGGGCCGCAACGCAAGCAGTTTCTTGGCAAGTTCCCGGCCTCCCATGCCGGGCATGACAACGTCAGTGATCAGAATGTCGATCGATTCTTTGCAAGCTTCGGCCATGCGCAGACCGGCCTCGCCATTTTCGGCTTGCAGGACTTTGTAACCACGCGACACGAGTGTCACATGCACCAGTTCGCGCACTGATTCTTCGTCTTCCACCAGCAGGACGGTTTCGCAGCCGCCAGCCTCATTCTGCTGTGCCTTGGCCGGACTCTGCTCTTCGGCGGACTCCTCCACACGCGGCAAATAGACGTAGAAAGTTGTCCCGGCTCCGACTTCGCTTTGAGCAAATACGTATCCGCTGCTCTGCTTGACGATGCCGTAAACGGTGGATAAGCCCAGGCCGGTGCCTTTCCCTTTTTCCTTGGTCGTAAAAAAAGGCTCGAAGATGCGAGACTGTGTTTCCTTGTCCATGCCGTGGCCGGTATCGGCAACCGAGATCACGGCATAGCGTCCGGGCTGAATAAAACGATGTTCGCTGAAGTTCTGGCGCACCGTGACGTTGGAGCTTTGCAGTGTGAGCTTGCCGCCTTCGGGCATGGCGTCTTTGGCGTTGACCACCAGGTTCATGATGACCTGCTCTAACTGGCCGGCGTCCGCGCGTGTGCGTCCGGTTTCAGGAGAAAGTCGCGTGAGCAGTTCGATGTTTTCGCCGATCAAAGGCCGCAGCAGGCGTTCCATGTCGCCGACCACGGTATTGACGTCCACCACTTTGAGTTCTAAGAGCTGCTTTCGGCTGAACGCCAGCAACTGGCGGGTGAGAGTCGCGGCACGATCAGCCGCCTGCTGTATGGACTCAACTTTATGATGCATGGCGCTGCCCTTGGGCATCTGCTCCAGCAACACCTCGGTGTATCCGTTAATCACCATCAGCAGGTTGTTGAAATCGTGGGCAACGCCGCCGGCCAGACGACCAACAGCATCCATTTTTTGTGCCTGGCGGAGCTGCTCTTCGAGCTGACGGCGGTCGGTGATATCTTCTGCGATCAGCTCCAACACTTCTTCCGGCTCATCGCTGCTGACGGAGGCGCTGCCACTAAGGCGCACGATGATGACGCGGCCGTCTTTGCGCTTCCACTGCACTTCCACTCCGTTCAGACTTCCGGTGCGCCGATAATCTTCGGCCAGACGCTCCAACCCCTGAGGACTGACAAAGACTTCTCGCCTGATGTTCAGTTGCAGAAGATCTTCGACCGATACATAGCCGAGCATGGCGATGAGCGCGGGATTCACGTCCAGAAATCGGCCGGCGAGGGTGCAGCGGCAAATGCCAAAGGCGGCACTCAAAATCAGCGAGCGGGAGCGTGCTTCGGAGCGGCGAAGCGCCTCTTCATACCGTTTGTGTTCGATCGCTGCAGCCAATTGCTGGGAAACAAATTTCAAAATCTCGCGATCGCGGTCTTGGAAACGCGTGTTTTGGTTGTAGCTCTGGACGACCAACGCTCCAATGCAGGTCGTGCCACGCTTCAAGGGAACGCCGAGCCAATCTACTGACGGAGCGCCGATCAACTCCACTTCGCTTTGCCGCACTAGTTCGTCGAAAACGGCTGGTGTCGCCAACAGGGGCTCACCCGAGCGCAGAACGTATTCCGTCAAGCCGCGGCCGAGGGGTTTTGGTGTGGGAGTCGGATCTTCTTCATCCACGAAGTAGGGAAAACTCAACAACTGCGCCTGCGGATCGTAAAGGGCGATATAAAAGTTGCGCGCATTCATCAACTGTCCGACGATGTTGTGAATGGCGGCAAAGAATTGTTGTAGATCTTCGGCTGACTGGCTGCGCGCCGCGATAGCGTACAAGGCCGCGTTCAACTCCTCCGCGCGCTTCTGATCGGTGATGTCGCGATAGGAGGCGTACGATCCAACTCTTTTACCGTTCAGCGTCACCGGCGAAGTTGAGAGCAGCACCTCGACCAGCGAGCCGTCTTTCCGCTGGCGGCGGGTCTCCAGCGAAAGCTTGCTTTGCGTCTTGATGCATTCGCCGATCCATGCGGTTTCCGCATAGCGATCGGGGGGTACGATCAGCTCGTCGAGCCGTTTTCCCGCCGCCTCAGCCGATGTAAAGCCAAACAGGTGCGTGAACTCGCCGTTGACGCGTAAAATGCGCAGTTCCTGGTCAACAATACTGATGGCTTCGGGGGCGTTTTCGATGAGCTGTTCGAAGTAGGCTTTTTCGACCGGGGGTGGGACGCCGCCGCCATGGCCATTGCCGGGCGAAGCAGCCAGAGCCTGATTGGCGATGGCATCGGCGATCGCACTGGGGGCGTGGCTAAGGATCGGCGACACTCCGTGCCCAACAGCATCCCGCAGCGCCTTCACCAGTGGCGATTCGGTCGAAGTCGAAGTCGCTGCCGGGGCGGTTTTCTCCCCCATACAGTCCTTTCCCATGATGCCCGACGATGATCTGATGTTAAGCGGGCGTGCTCTTTGGCCGGTAGTTACGCCGGTAATGGAATTTCAAATTGGGAAGGCGGGAAGACTCAAGAAGCGTTCGACAGCACGACGCAGACCTGACGCAGGGTCAGCTTCTGCTCCTCGTTCACAACCAGAAACTCGAATCCGCAGCGCAGGCCGTCGCTATAGCGCACCACGGCGCGCAGTTTGATGACGTGAGGCTTGAGTGGAATGGGAAACTCCACCGAAACAACTTCACCGGCCTGCAATTCACCGCTGAGGGTCGCCCCGATGCCGTCCTGGCCGAGCTCGTTGGTGCGGCCCCAGCAGGTAGTGGTCAGGCCTTCGCGAAACACCGACACCTGAATGCGCGCGTCGAAACGATAGCGGGAGAAGCGTCGCATCCTCTCCTGAGCTCTGGCTTGCCCGCGATCGCTCAATTCAGCTTCTCCATTTCCGACATCCCTTTTTCGACTTTGCCCTTGCGATTGTGCTTGAACCCAAGGGTCGTCCTCAACGGCATCAAAGGCCATGTACCAAAGATCGGAGCATATGGGCGGGGTGAATACTCACCGCTTACAACGGACGTTTGCAGCGGCTCGATTGCAACGATTGTGCATTTGTTTTTCGTCTCCGGCATCAACTGCCGCTTTTCTGGGCCCGTAAAGCCGAATCCCGGTAAAGCTGGGTAAAGATGCGTGACAGATCTCGCCGCGGCATCTAACATTACCTATTGGACGTTCGAGAGTCCTCTGAATTCTTATGTCTTACCGCTCCAATGCCGCCGAAGCCTGGGATTCCGATCCCAACTCCATGACGTCATCGCCCGACATTCCCCTGGATTTGCTCCCGCCAACCAGCCTGACACAGCCGCTATGGAGATCACTGGTCGGCAATCTGCGCGATACCTTTGCGCCCGAAAAGCTCCCGCCGCTGCAACTCACCTCACGGCCAGTGTATGTCGGACTGGCGCTTGGGGAACGTCTGCGCATGCCCTGGTTTCGCACGGTCTTTAGCAATATCGGCGATGTGATTTCTCCGGAAATCCTGCCGCCGCTGGAACTGGAATCGCGGCCCGTGGATGTCGGCGAACTGCTCACCGATCAGCTCAGCCACTTCTGGTGGGGTTCGCTGCTGCGGAATCTGGCGGATCGCGTTGCGCCGGAAACCCAGCCAGCTCTGCAACTGACTTCCAAGCCGATTCTGGACATCATTCCGAAGTCCTGGATCCTGCTGCCACTGTGGTCGGAAGTGGTGGACACGCCGAAGGTGTTCTATCCCGACAAACCGAAGCCGGTCGATGTCGCGAGGCCAATCAATTTGCAACCGGTCGCGGCGCCGCCGGCAGAAACGCGAGACGCATAGTCCCCGAACTCACCGCCGCCGACCTGCTCCGCGACATACGCCGATCGCGCATCAGGCAGCGTATCTGGATCGGCCTGGCGACCGCGCAGGTTGTCTACATGGTTTGTGGCCGCCGTAGGGAAACTCTAAAAAACGCTGTTGGCTTCTAGCCAAAAGCTAAGAGCGAACGGCGAACAGCGAGATTTACCTCACTGCCTCAATCCCATCCAGCCTTCGGCAATCACCATGGAATTCCCGGATTGCGAGAGTCATACTTGACCGAGGTGGGCAACCCGAGTCGGCAGGAATGCAGATTGATCCACTGCCGCAGATAGGTCACGTCCTGCGACGCCTCGTAAGAAACTCCGGCTACGTCATACTGGTAAATCAGCATGGTTGCGGGACGATTCACAGCAGTCGTGATTTCCTGGACATCAATCACCGTGCCGTCGGTGATGCGCCCGACCGTATTAAGCCAGGTGCGGCGTTCATGCTCGATATCGTCCGCGTTTTTGGGTTTGCGGCGCAATAACGCATATCCGGCGAGTGCCAGGCCAATCACACAAAGCGCCAGCGTATAGAGACGAAGCGAAATCATTGGCAAAACGGAACCTGAGCCTTTCGTTCTACTTTCAGGATAAGCTGTAACCTCTCCGAGCGCCAAGGGCACCCATGGTGCGCGTGAAATTGTCGACGACGATCCCGCAGCAATCTGTCCTAATAACGCGACGATCCCTACGAAAATTGACAAGAAAGTGACATTTTCTTGACAACTCGGAAACAGCCGGGGTCTAGATTGATCGGTCAAGGGGGGCAGCTTTCGGAAGCCGCCGCGACGAAGAATTATTGCCGTGGGAGCGAATTTCAACGAGCTCAACGCGCCATGCGATGCCAAAGTAGTGGGCGACTTATACGGGGCTAACGGCGTCGTAATGACGAGTGGAGCTCGTGGAACAGGGGCCGGTCCCACACCTGGCCCCTGATTTTTGCTTTGTGTGCCTGCTAGGTCCGGCTCTCGGCCGCGGCCTTCATGGTCCCGCCAGGGAGCCAGCACTTTATAGCGTGGCGTAGCGGTCACCGTTTTCTTGGTCGAGGCCAGCAACTTTCTTCGGATCAGCCAGCCGACGGCGGCCTGCGCCGAACTCTTGGACACTCCGATGCACTCGGCAATCTGCCGGTAGCTGGCCTCGACGACCTTTCCTTTTCGCTGTTCTTTTCCCTGCTCGCTGGTGAACCACAGGTAGACCAGAAAACTGACGACGCGGCGATCGTGGCCGACCAGGTCGCGCATCAGGACGTCAATTACGTAGTCGTCGAGTGGGATCATATCTCTGTCGTTAGTCGTTGGCCGATGGCCTCGCGATGATCGCGAACGACTAACGATATCGACCAACGACGGCAGTACTATACCGACGGTAAATATAGCATTAAATAGGCGATTGCATCCGTCAACGCACTTTTCTATTCTCGGCTTCACTACTTTGTACTTTCAGCTGAAGGAGATTGAAAATGATTCGAGGTATCAAGTTTGCCTGTGTTCCGACTCGCGATCAGGATCGCGCCCTGAAGTTCTTCACCGAAAAACTTGGCTTTCGCGTGATGACCGACCAGCCCTTTGGAAAGCAGCGCTGGATTGAACTGGGCATCCCCGGCGCCGAATCGCAGATTGTTCTGTTTACCCCGAAGGCCATGAAGACCGCATCGGCGGATTTCAGCCGCTAGCGTTCTGGACGGACGATGTGTTTGCCACCGCCAAGACCCTGAAGTCCAAGGGAGTGGAATTTGCGCTGGAACCGAAGAAAGAACCGTGGGGAACAACGTCGATTTTCAAGGACGCCGACGGGAATCAGTTTGTGCTCTCGAGCAAGT
Source organism: uncultured Acidobacteriaceae bacterium (assembly GCA_963826845.1). Classification (GTDB taxonomy): domain Bacteria; phylum Acidobacteriota; class Terriglobia; order Terriglobales; family Acidobacteriaceae; genus Acidiflorens. Next base: position 145,088 of record CAWGYS010000004.1, on the reverse strand, counting down.
GAGCAGCGCCTGCATCTGCCTGCGTGGGGCAGACACCCCCGAAGTTCCGCCGTCCTGTACTCTGCGACTGTGAGGCTGCAAATAGCGGGGTTGTGAGTGTAATTGATTCCATGACAGTGTCGGCACCCGCACCCGGAGTAAAGTTGGTGGTGGCAAAACCAACCAACAGGCTCGGGAGAAGGAGCCGAACGATGATCATTATAGGAGTAGATTTCCATCCCGAGTTTCAACAAATCGCTTTGCTCAACACCACGACCGGAGAGGTCGAGGAGAAACGGCTGGCACATCCCGAGGAGGCGGAGAAGTACTACCGTGCTCTCGCGAGTGCGGGCGAAACAGTGCGCATCGGCATGGAAGCCAGTGGGCACGGACGGTGGTTCGAGCGTCTCGCAGCCGAGTTGCAGTTTGATTTGTGGATCGGCGACGCGGCCGAGATCCGCGCGAAGCGGGGGCGGAAGCAGAAGACGGATCGCCAGGATGCGCAGCATATTCTGAAGCTGATGCTGAAGGATGACTTTCCGAAGATCTGGGTGCCGAGCTGGGAGAACCGGGATCTGCGGCAACTGTTGTGGCATCGGCATCGCATGGTGCAAGCGCGCACGCGAGTCATGAATCAACTGCAGGCGGTGGCGTTGAACGAAGGTTTGCACTGCAAGAAGAAGTTGTGGCGCGAGCGCGGACGGCAGCAGTTGGAATCGTTCGCGCTGGCCCCGTGGGCGAGCCGGCGACGACGCGATCTGCTGGACTTGCTGGACCGCCTGAATCCATCGATTGCGGAGCTGACGCAGGCCATCGAACGCGAAGTGGAGAACTACCCTGCGGCGCAGCGGCTGAGAACACACCCTGGAGTGGGCGTGCTAACGGCGCTGGCGTTTGTGCTGATACTTGGCGACGCGGAACGCTTTCACTGCGGCAAACAGGTGGCGAGTTATCTGGGACTGGTGCCGCTGGAAGACTCCAGCGGGAATCGCCGGCGCCTGGGACACATCACCAAGCAAGGCAGTTCGATCTTGCGTTTCCTGCTGGTGGAGGCGGCGCAGGTGACGGTACGCAGCCTGCCGGAGTGGCGCAGCAAATATTTTCATATGGTGCTGCGGCGCGGACGGAAGATTGCGAAAGTCGCCATGGCCCGCCGCCTGGCCGTGCAGTTGTTCTGGATGATGCGCAAGCAGTGGGATTACGAGCAGCTGAAAAAGTTCGGTTCGCACGCGGGACAGCCCGGACATCGCGATGGTGTGCAGTCGAACACCGAGTAATTGATTGGGCGTCCCGCTCCTCTTCAGTGAGGAGTTCGAAGTAGTAATCATGATCGCAGTACGTGACCGAAGAGATGCATGGGTCGGACCGAGAGTCTGAACCTGAAAAACGATTACGAGCGAGCCTGTGGTTGGTACGGCCATTTCAACAAGAGCGAAATGGCGCTCTTCTCCGAGTGCACGGATAGGTATGCTCAAAAGTTGCTTGACACGGCCGACATTGTCAGAGATGTGATGTTACGTCAAGTACTCTTGCGGAGGACGACTGACACGTATCCCAGTACACCGCCGAGAGAGCCATAAACAGCGGCGCTCAAAGGAGCGAGAACCAACAGACCCGTCGCTAGCGACGGGTCAACAGTAATGGTCAGAGCACACGCTGGGCATAGGGAAAAAATAAACTGGGGGCTGGGATGCCAGCTGTGTGGAGCGAAGAAGAGCCCTACAATCACGAAATAAGAACCGATGGCAAAGCCTGCGAGCATCTTGATGGGAACGGACGTCGATTTGTCAGGCTCGATCTTGAATGCCTTCTCAACCCAGGAACCGGGTAGGAACGCGATAAAGGCTGCAAGTCCTCCCAGCGCCATCAACGCTACAGAAAATAGCGACCAACTTCCACGGGAAGACGGATCAAGACCTCGTAGAGCGACGTACATTCGGCTTAACAGGACAGAGATCAACCCACACACAGCGAATGCGAAGCGGGACGGGATTCCAATGAGTCTGCCTGACATTCGAGGAATTCTAGTAGTCAGTGCTTCTTTCGGATAGCTGACGAAGATCAGGTAATTTCTCTCAGAACCCAAAGACGATCCGCTCTACGCCCGCCGCCGATAGTAAATATTGAATTCAAACCCCGGATTCGGAGGAAATATCTCCGCGATCTTGCGCAGTCGTTCCGCCATCGCAGCCGGTGCCAGCAGCGGATAGTCCCGCTCGCGAAGATCGTAGTAATCGACATCGAGATAGAGCGAGAGCAGATAGATCGAAATCGCATCCGCGAAGCTGGCGGCGAGATACTCGTTCTTGAATTTCTCCGCGTCCGGACCATGCGCGGTAGCGAACTTGCGCGCCTCCCAGGCGTCGAGCGAAGTTTCGCCGCGCACTCCGGACTCCACTTGCTGCCACGCCAGGTCGGCGAAATTCTGCGACACGCCGGCACGCTCGACCAGCGCGTGTCCGACATTGATGTAGAACTCGAACGCCACCGAAAATTTGTCGTCCATCAGGCGCGTGGAGATGAAGACGCACTGCGCATCGCCCAGATTCAGGTTGCGATGGCAAACCGCATTGTCACTAAGTGCCACGTCGTAGCGGTCGGCGATCACGGTTTGGTCGCCCTGTGTGACGGTGAGCGGCACGAAGTAGTACGCCTTGCGGCTGAGCGCGGCGGCCACCGGCGCGGGCACGGCGGCAATCATGCGCTCGAGGTCGTTGTCGGCAATCGTAATCTCGCCCGAGCGGGCATAGCAGATGCCATTCGGGGCCTGTGAAACCGGGCTATTTTGCACGATCTCCGCGGGGCTGCGGGTGATCGCCGAAGCGGTTTGCGACATGACGGTATTGTAGCGTAGTCATGTCGCGGGAACCCCGGTTCACTTCGCAATGCTGCCCGCGCGGTCGCGAATTTTCTGCGGTTTGCGAACTCCTTCCCAAGCCAAATCTCGATGCAGCAAAATTTTGTCCTTGACATATTCCCATATGGGAATGTATATATCCTGACTCATGGCAAGGGCGGCGACCACTTCAGATGCGTTCAACGCGGTAGCCGAGCCTCGGCGGCGGGAGATCCTGAATTACCTGGCGCTGGCGGAGCGGCCGGTGGGCGACATTGTGGCGAGCCTTGGCCTGGAGCAGCCTTCGGTCTCGAAGCATCTTCGGGTGCTGCGGGATGTCGGGCTGGTCAGAGTGCGGCGGAAGGGAGGCAGATGTTGTATCGAACCAACGCGGAGGCAATCCGGCCTCTGCACGAGTGGACCAAAACGTTCGAGCGCTTCTGGCGCACCAACTGACTCGCGTCAAAGAGCGGGCCGAAGCGAAAAGCGGGAAACCGACAACGAGTAGAGCGTAGCGAGTAACGACTAACCATTGAATAGCAGGCAAAGCGAGGAGCAAATTATGAGGACCATCTTGGCAGCACCTTCGACAGGACTAGGAATCGAGAACCTGACACTAACCATCACCCAGGAAATCCATGTGCAGGCAACGCTGGAGGATGACGTTTGCGGCTTTGCTCGAGCAGATCGGACCCGAGAATGACACGCCCGACGGCAACGCCATGCCGATGAAGATCGAGCCGTGGCCGGGTGGCCGATGGTTTCGCGATCTGGGCGAGGGCAACGGGCATTTCTGGGGACACGTGCAGGCGATCAAGCGGCCGACGCTGCTGGAAATCAGCGGACCACTGTTCATGTCCTACGCCGTGGTTTCGAATGTGCAGTACCGGCTGAGCCAAGTGGACGATGGCACATTGATCAAGTTCCACCACAAGGCGTTTGGAGTTATTCAGGACGAGCACAGGCAGGGCGTGGTAAAGGGCTGGGGGCACGTTCTGTCGCGTATCCGCGGCCGGGCGCAAGCCGGTTCGCGGTAGAAAGAAGTGGGCTCTATGTGTTCGACATGCCCGGCTAGCGAGGGATGGATGGTTCCAACCGTAGGCTGTCCCGTCATGGTGTAGCCTAGAAACATGGGCAAGACGACTTCAAGGCGTCCGCGCTGGATCGGAATTCCAGCGCGCGTCTTCGCGGCGACGTTTCTTTTTACCCTGCTAACGTTCGCCGTCGCCCTGCTGCTGAGCATTCTGGGGACCGCAGTGTACTCGCAGATCAAGCACGTCGCGCCCAATATGTCTTTCGCCTACCGGCACGTCGCGTTTCCCTGCGCCATCATCGCGGGTGGAATTGTGCTGGTGCTGTCGCTAACGATGGAAATCCGCAACTACCGGCAGCGCAAAACGCTCGCAGGGATCGAGCGGGTAAGCCGAACATGAGCGAGTCAAGCAACACCGCGCCGCGTATCGCCATTCCCGTGCCGCATTCCGGAGATCGCGAGGAAGATCGCGCTTACGCCGAGCGCGCTCTGCCGCAGTATGAGGCCGCCGTGCGCGCGGCGGGCGGAGAGCCGGTGCGCATCGAACTGGATCAGACTCCCGCTCAGGTGATGAAGCAGATTGAGCTCTGCGACGCGGTTCTGCTCCCCGGCAGCCGGGCGGATGTCGATCCGCAAAAGTACCACGCAGACCGCCACGAGAAAACGGCACCCGCCGACGTCAAACGAGAACTGGTAGACGGGTTACTCCTGCAAGATGCGTACAAAACGCGTAAGCCCGTGCTCGGCATCTGCTACGGATTGCAATCGTTGAATGTCTACCGGTCGGGAACGCTCGTCCAGCACATCGAGTCCGCGGTCGTCGATTCGAAGGTCAACCACAGTCCAGGACGGAATGTAGCGAAGGCGCACACGGTGAAGATCGAACCAAAATCTAGACTGGCAGAAATTGTTGGGGATTCTTTGGACGCCAAGAAGACAGTGGCCGTGAACTCATCACATCACCAGTCCGCGGACGCAGTGGGCGACGGATTGCGCGTGGTGGCGCGTTGCGCGGAGGACGGAGTCGTCGAAGCTTTGGAAGGAACTGCTCGCGAACATTTTGTGCTGGCGGTACAGTGGCATCCGGAGCGGAGCGTGAACGATGGTCCGGAGGCGGCAGAGTCGGCGGGCGCGATTTTCCGCGCGTTCATCGAGGCCGCGCGCGCCAAGCATAAGGAGCTAGCTGGTCAGGTTGAGTCCGCCTCTTAGCAGCGCTTCAGCAACACCGCGACGTTCGCAATCGCCGCATTGTCCGTTCCCATGCCCTCCGGCGTTTTCGCTTTGATCCCAACACAGTCCGCAGGAATTCCGCACAACCCAGCGACGTGTGTGCGAATGGCGTCCGCGTGCGGGCCGATTTTCGGAGCGGACAGAATCAGCGTGGAATCAAGATTAACGAGTTCGTACCCCGCGGACTTGATGCGCCTCAACGCCTCCCGCAGAAACACAGCCGAGTCGGCATTTTTCCACTGCGGATCCGACGGCGGAAACAGCGCTCCAATGTCTGGGCCAGCGATGGCTCCAAGCAGCGCGTCGGTGATGGCGTGCAGCAGGACGTCGCCATCCGAATGGCCGCCAAGCCCCTTATCGTGCGGCAGAGTCACGCCACCGATCTTGAGCGGAATGCCCGGCTTGAATTCGTGCGAGTCCCAACCGTAGCCGATGCGCATTTCAGGTTTCCGCATTTCCGGGCTCAAGATTTGCTCCCGCCTTCGTGTTTCAGATAGAACTCCGCCAGTTCCATGTCAGCGGGCGTCGTAATTTTAATATTGCGTGCCGAGCCCATTACCACCACAACCGGCAGCCCGGCGCGCTCGATCAGTGAAGCCTCGTCCGTTCCGAGAAAGCCGTCGGCCACGGCATCATCAAAGGCTTTCTTCAGGATGTTGTAACGAAACCCCTGCGGAGTCTGCGCCATCACCACACTCGCGCGCGGAATGGTCGCCTTGATGAGCGCGCCCTCCGCGGTGCGTTCCACCTGTTTTACCGTGTCCACGGCGGGCCAGCCTGCGATCGCGGCTCCGTGCTTGTGCGCCGCCTCGATCACATTGCTGATGATGTCCGGCGTCACGAACGGGCGAACCGCATCGTGCACCAGCACGATATCTTCCGGATCCGCCGCAGTGCAAGCCAGAGCGCTGGCTACCGAGTCCTGACGATGCTCGCCGCCTTCAACCATCTGCAGGCGCTTGCTCGAGAATTTCCGGATACTGCTTTTCGACCTGGGTACGAAAGCCGGCAATTTCATCCTTGCGCAGCGCGATGATGATTTCATAGACGGCGGGAGTAGCCGCGAACTTGCGCAGCGTGTGGACAAGAATCGGCACGCCGCCCAATTCTTTGAACTGCTTGGTCGGAGCTTTTTTCCGCGGCTTTGTCGCCGACGAGGCGGCCGAAGGCGGAGCCATGCGCGTGCCCAGGCCAGCCGCCGGAACAATGACAAACACCTTCATAGGGGGGATCAGTATAGTACAGCGCGGCCCGGCCCCAAAAGAGTAGCTAATCCGGTAGTGGGTCAGTTCGAATCTCCGCAGTCTCGCTTTAGCGTCCTGCCTATGGCATCATCGGACGATGACGCCCACAGTTAAGATGATTCTCGTCGCCGTGGTTTCGTTCGTTCTCGGTCATCTCAGTTGCGCCATCATCCATCACTTCCACCACCACCTGCATAACGTCGCGAGATGACGGAAATTGACCCACTACCGCTAATCCGCGGCCCGCTCGGCCCCAACGGGCACAATTTTCTTCGCCGGGTCCGATGCCGGCCCGCTCGTCCCCGACGCCGGAGGCGCACTAACCGGAGGCGGCGATTTGGAGTCATGACGGCCCGTCGCGCGTTCATCCCACTTGCCGAAAATCATCTTGCCCGCAGTGGTCTGCAAGACCGAGGTCACGGAAATGTCGATGGTCTTGCCAATCATCTTGCGCGCGTTATCCACGACCACCATGGTGCCGTCGTCGAGATAGGCGACGCCCTGGTTGTACTCTTTGCCTTCCTTCAGAATGAACACCCGCATGATCTCGCCGGGCAGAACGATGGGCTTGAGCGAGTTGGCCAGTTCGTTGATGTTGAGCACGGCCACGCCCTGCAGTTGCGCCACTTTATTGAGATTGAAGTCGTTGGTGATGATCTTGCCTTCGTACACCTTGGCCAGTTCGATGAGCTTCATATCCACTTCGCGGACGCTGGGGAAATCGTCTTCCACGATCTGGATCTGCACCGAAGCAGTTTTCTGCAGCCGCTGCAATATGTCGAGGCCGCGGCGTCCGCGATTGCGTTTGAGCGAGTCGGCGGAGTCGGCCACCAGTTGCAATTCGCGCAGCACGAACTGCGGAATCACAATCAGTCCGTCGAGAAACCCGGTTTCGGCGATGTCGGCAATGCGGCCATCGATGATGACGCTGGTGTCGAGAATCTTGTAGACTCTTCTTGCCCGACTTTTCGCCGCCGAAGATTCCGCCGAGCGCCGCCAGATTAAGCAAGTCGCCTTTGTTGGCGCCGACCGCCAACCCGACGTAAGCCATGATCAGCATGACCATGATCTGCAGGAAACTCTGGGTCGGGCTGGGAGGAATGCTGTTGCGGATGACCAGCGCAAACAGATAAGCGCCCATGATGCCGAGCACGCTGCCGATGGCCGCGCCGATCAGGCGCTTCAGGCTCATCGCGCGCAGTCTCCACTCGAACACCACGATGGCGGCGCCGATCAGCAGACCGACGGCGGCAGCCAGGTTCTGCGGCAGGTTAAACGGATGGATGAGAAGGCAGATGACTGCGACGATGAGGACAAACAGAAGGCGTATAAGTACGACGTCCACGAGTAAGACCTCTCTCGGGAAGGCACCGCTTAAGAGCGATCCCCGCCCCCGCCGGTCATCCAGGGCAAATGATAGTAAAAGCCCTGTGCCTGCGTTCTATTCACGGAGCGTATAGAAATAATGAAAATGTGCCCCGTGCCGGTCATAACCGGAGTACAGCAAAAGTATCGGGAGAAGTATATACCCGGTAGAGAAAGGGAACCAGTCCTTAGCAGGTAGCGCCTGCCGCCCGATCGACCGGATGTTCAAAGATAGCGCCGCTCGCAGGGTTAGCTAAGTGCTAACGGCTAAGCTGCTAAGTGCCCCTTACATCCCGTCGTAATTCGGTCCGCCCCCACCCTCCGGCGGAACCCAGGTAATGATCTGGTAGGGGTCCTGAATGTCGCAGGTCTTGCAGTGCACGCAGTTCGCCGGGTTCAGGCTGATGCGCTTGCCATGGGGCGCGGTCGAATCGTCCACCATCTCGTAAACGTTCGCGGGACAAAAATTCTGGCAGGGACTGCCAAACTCTTTCACGCAACGGTCATTGCAGATGTTGGTATCTTGAATCAGCAAATGCGCCGGCTGATCTTCTTCATGCTTGGTGCCGGAATGATAGAGGTCGGTGAGTTTGTCGAAAGTGAGCTTGCCATCGCCTTTAGCCGGGCCGAGCAGTCGCGCTTCTGCTCCTCCGTCGACGGACAGGATTGAGATAGGCTTTAAATTCTCGTATCCCGCGTGCGACGGCACGCGCTTGCGGAAGCCGCCGCCGGAAATTTGCTGCAGCGCAGTGTTGAACATGCCGGCGACCATGCCATTCTCAAATCCCTGATGGAAATTGCGCACCGGCCATAGCTCATCTTTAATCCAACTGCTTTCGACGCGTTGCTGGAACTTGCCAAGTATTGCGGAAGTCGCAGCCGCGTCCGAATTCACCAGCGCTTCGAACGCAGTCTCGGCCGCCAGCATGCCGCTCTTGATGGCGAGATGAATTCCTTTCAGGCGCGCGGAATTCAGGAAGCCGGCAGAGTCGCCGATAATCATCCATCCCTCGCCGGCGAGCGGCGGCAGCGACCACCATCCGCCATAGGGAAGCGACTTGGCGCCGTAGCGAATCATTTTTCCGCCAGCCAGCAACTTCGGCAATAAAAGGATGCTGCTTGAACGTCTGCAGCACATGCTGCGGATCGAGGCGCGGGTCGCGATAATCGAGTCCGGTAACGAAGCCGAGCGAAACAATATTGTCTTTCGAGCCGTAAATCCACGCGCCGCCATATTCTTTCGTGGTCAGCGGATAACCCATCGTGTAGATGACTTCGCCCGCCTGAATGCGGCCCGACGGGACTTCCCACAGTTCCTTGACTCCGACTCCGTAAGTCTGCGGGTTGCGGTCTTTCATCAAGTCGAATTTTTCGATGAGTTGCTGCGTGAGCGATCCGCGGGGGCCCTCGGCGAGCACGACGACTTTCGCCTTGATGTCGTAGCCGGGCTCGAAATTCGATTTTGGCTGGTTCTGCTTGTCAACGCCCTTATCGTCCGTGCGCACGCCGGCGACGCGATCGCCGTCGTATAGCAGTTCCGATCCCGCGAAGCCCGTGAAAATCGTGATCCCCGCCTCTTCGACTTTGCCGGCCATCCACTTCACAAAACGGTTAATGGAGATGACGTAGTTCCCGTGATCCCGCAGCGGCGGAGGCGTGATGGGCAAGCTTGTAATGGCCCTTGCGCGTGAGGAAGTGGACGGCTTCCTTGTGAACGACGGCGTCCAGCGGAGCTTCGCTTTCGAATCCCGGCAGCAGTTCCTTCATGGAGCGCGGATCAAGCAGGGCGCCCGAAAGACAGTGCTGCCCGGCCTCGCGCGCTTTTTCCAGCACGTAGATGTTCTCCTTGCTGAGCAGCGCCTCAGGATGGCGCGCGTTGTGCTCGTCAATCAGTTGCGAAAGCCGCAGCGCGCAAGCCATGCCCGCCGGGCCGCCGCCGACGATGACGACATCGGCCGGCATCTCGGGATGCTCGATGTTGGGCAGAGGCTTGCGGAAGATCAGGGTCATGGCTTGATGGCCGAAAGATGAACGATAAATGGAAACACGCCTTGCAATTTATTGGCAAGTGTCCGGTCCGCGGTCACGAAGTCGCAGCGCCGCTCGATGGCGAGAGCGCAATAAAGGGCATCATAGACCGAGTGGTTGTGCTTCAGCGCTACTCTGAAGGGCCGCATCTGTCAGCGTCCCGGAAGCAATCAGGGAAAAGGGGAGCGTGAGCAGGTCTCGATGGATAAGCGTCGCTTCATCAGGAGACATTTCCTTACGGACCACAACCCGCTTCCACAACGCACTCGCCGTTTCCACAAGAATCAGGTCGGGCGCTAGAAGTTCAACTTCATCATTCAGAAATTTCTCGAGAAGAGAATCAGCGGTAGCGCTGTCCGGTTCGCGCAAGAACCATTTCAACACGACACTGGCATCCACCACGCAGATCAATGTCAGCGGTCCCGGTCTTCGCGAATCAGGACCGCGCTATCGGAAAGAATGCCTTCCCTCTGGTAAATCTTTTCCCGGCGCTTGCGGATGCGCGCGACCAGGTCACGAGTCCGATGGGAAGCCTTCGGCGGACTCGGATTGCTCTTTGCGGAGTTACCGGCGGCGCGCTTGGATCCCCTTCGCATAAGAACTATTGTACGACGTTCCTCTTAGGCCTGCTCGTCTCACCATTTCTTGAAAATGACGGCGACGGCGGCAATCATCATGGCAAAACCCACGAAGTAGTTCCACTTCAGCGGTTCGCCCAAATACAGGACGGAGAAGACCGAAAACACAGTTAAAGTGATGACCTCCTGAATCGTCTTCAACTGCGCCGTAGTGAACTCGTAGGAGCCGATGCGGTTGGCCGGCACCTGAAAACAGTATTCCGCAAAGGCAATGAGCCAGCTGATGACGATGACCTTGAACAGCGGCGCGTGGCGATATTTCAGATGGCCATACCAGGCGAAGGTCATGAAAATGTTGGAGAGGGTGAGGAGCAGAATCGTGATCATGCCGGATATGTTGCCAGATTCGGGGCTCTCAGTTGCAGCCGCAGAGTTCGGCGCCGCTCAGGGCGCGACTGACAATTCGAAGAAGTCACTAGCCGCTGGTCTCCGCGATCGCCTCTCGAATCGCCTGCCGCACTCCATCCATCTGTGCCGGCGTCCCGACGGTGATGCGAACGCATCCGTCGCAGCCTGGGTTGGCCGATGAATCGCGGACCAGAATTCCGCGCCGCCGCATCGCCTCGACGAATGCCTTCGCCGGCTCGCCGACGCGCACGAGAACGAAATTCGTCTGGCTCGGCCAGTAACGCAGCCCCAGTTCGTCGAACAATTGCGCCAGTTGCTCGCGCCCCTGCTTCACTTGCGCCAGGTGCTCGCTGACAAATGCCTGATCCGCCAGCGCCTCTTCAAGGCAAGCCAGCACCGCGGAATTCACATTGAAGGGCAACCCCAATCGCCGCAGATAGCCGACCTGCTCCGCCGCACCGGTCAGCACGCCCAGACGAAGTCCGGCAAGTCCGTAGACTTTCGAAAACGTGCGCGCGACGAACAGGTTCGGATGGCGCGCCAGATCGGGGATCAGCGTCTCGCCGCAAAATTCGAAATAGGCTTCGTCGATCAGCACCGCCGCATCCGGCGCCGCTTCGGCAATCGTCAGCAAGTCGGCGCGCGCCGCCGTCAGGCCAGTAGGATTATTAGGATTCGCGATCGCGATCACCCTGGTGCGCGGTGAAATTCGAGCCAGCAAATCAGTAACGGGAAGCGCCAAGTCTTCGCCCGACCGCACGCGTACCACTTGCGCTCCGAGCGCCTGCGCCTAACATCGGATACATCACGAATGTCGGGTCGGCAAATAGCAGTTCATCGCCAGGGCCGAGGTAATTTGCAAAGATCAGCGACAGCCCTTCATCCATCCCATTGGTGAGCAATACCTGCTCGGGCGCGACGCCCAGGAAGTCCGCGACCAGCCGCTCCCCAACCTCGCGCTGCGGATACAGCGACACCTCCGCCGCCGACAGCGAGCGCAGCCGCGCGAGCACGCGTGGCGAGCATCCGGCCATGCTCTCGTTGAGATCGAGACTCAGCCCGTCGCGGCTCACGATAGGCGAGTGGTACGGACTCAGCCCGGCAATCGATGCTCGCGGCTTCAGCATGAGGTGTGCGTAAATGGACTGGCTTCACACATGACGCGATGATTTTACGGTAGTCATCCCTCATTCCGCCTCGCATACTTCACCAGCACAAAAATCGTCGTGCAGATCGCGAAATCCACCAGCAGCCCCCAGTCTTCCTTGAACAGCCCGTGCCGCGCCACTGCGGGCAGATGCGGCATGAGCAAGTAGTAGATCGCGTTGCCGGCGAGCACGGCCACAAGCGCGTCGAGAAAATTCTTCACCGTCTTGCTGTTGCTTGAAGTCTTGTCCACCCTTCGCTCCTGCTAACATTCGTTAAGATGCTGGAACCATCCACTCCAGTGCAGTTTGTGAAAGGCATCGGCCCGCGCCTGGCCGAGGTCCTTGCCGCCAAGGGCATGGCGACCGTTGACGACCTGCTGCACTACCTGCCCTTCCGCTATGAAGACCGGCTAAACCCGCGGTCAGTCGCCGAACTGCGCGCCGGAGAGATGGCGACGGTAATCGCCGAAGTCCGCAACTCCGGACTGTTTCGCACCCGCCGCGCGCCGATTTTCCAACTCACCGTCGGCCAGGGCCGCACCAAATTGAAGTGCCTGTGGTTCAACGCCGCATATCTCCAAGACCGCTTCCAGGCCGGACAGATGCTGGCGCTCTACGGCAAAGTCGAAGAAGACCGCGATGGCCAATTGCAGATCGTGCAACCGCAATTCGAGATTCTCGGCGACATCAACGAAGAAGGCGGCGCCGACGAAGCCGAAAAAAAAGCTGCCGCCTCGCTCGAGATCGGACGCATCGTTCCCATCTACGAATCGACTGGCCAGGGCAAACTTACGCCGCGCTGGTTCCGTCGCATTATTCGCGGAGCGCTAGACAATCTGAATCCCGATCTGCCCGATCCGATCCCAGCCGCGGTGCGGGCGCATTTGAGCCTGGTGTCTCCGCGCGAAGCCCTGTGGAAGGTGCACTGGCCCGATCCCGGCGAAAGCTTCAACGATCTGCAATCGTCGCGCACCGCCGCGCACATAAGAATGATCTTCGATGAATTATTTTTCATCGAGCTAGGGTTGGAGCTCAAGCGCCGCGAACAGAAAGCTAAAACCGGAATTGGCTTTCAGCTCACCGAAGGCGTTCGCCAGGCCATCAAGAAGATACTGCCGTTCCATCCGACCGCGGCGCAGAAGCGAGTGCTGAAAGAAATCGCCACCGACATGCAGACGCCCAGCCCCATGCGGCGTTTGCTGCAAGGCGACGTGGGATCGGGCAAGACGATAGTCGCTTTCCAGGCCGCGATCATCGCTATCGAAAACGGCTACCAGGTAGCGCTGATGGCGCCCACTGAAATCCTGGCGCAGCAACATCATTTTTCCGCCCGCCAGATTCTGGAACGAGCCGGCTACCGCATCGTGCTCCTCACCGGCTCCCTCGAGCAAGATCGCAAACGCGATGTGCGCCGCCACATAAAGCAAGGTAACGCGCAGCTGGTAATAGGAACGCACGCGCTCATTCAGGATCGAGTCGAGTTCGAAAATCTCGGCCTGGTAGTGGTGGACGAGCAACACCGCTTCGGCGTAATGCAACGCCTGAAGCTGATGAAAAAGTCAGACGACTCCAAATCCGCCGACCCCGAGCCCGACGTGTTGGTGATGACCGCAACGCCCATCCCGCGAACGCTAGCCTTAACCCTCTACGGCGATCTCGACGTCTCGGTATTAGACGAACTCCCGCCCGGACGCACGCCGGTGGTCACTCGCTCCGTGCCCGACGAGCGCGCTCCCGAAGTCTGGGACTTCGTCCGCAAGCAGATCGCCGCCGGACATCAGGCCTACGTCGTCTATCCGGTGATCGAAGAGAACGAAGAGCGCGAACTGAAAGCCGCCGAGCAGATGCACCGGCAGTTGCGCGAAAAGATTTTCCCCAACCTGCATGTCGGGTTGCTGCACGGCCGCCTTGATGCGGACAGAAAAGAAAATGTCATGCGCGACTTTCAGCAGGGCAAAATCGAAATTCTGGTCGCGACCACGGTGATCGAAGTCGGCGTAGATGTCCCCAACGCCACCGTCATGGTGATCGAGCACGCCGACCGTTTCGGATTAGCGCAGCTCCACCAGTTGCGCGGACGCATCGGCCGCGGCGCGGCGAAATCTTACTGTGTGCTCATGCGCGGCGGCAAGGTTTCCGAAGAAGGCGAACGCCGCCTCGACGCCATGGTCGGCTCGAACGACGGTTTCCAGATCGCGGAGCTGGATCTCGAACTGCGCGGCCCCGGCGAATTTTTCGGGACGAAGCAGGCCGGCATTCCAAGCTTTCGCGTAGCCAACATAATCCGCGATCGGCAACTGCTGGAAGCCGCCAAGCGTGAGGCCGCGTTTGTGATCTCGGGACCGAATGCTGAAGTATCAAAAGAAGAAATTGATCGTGCGCTTCGAGAAATGCGGTCGCGTTGGGCACTTAGTTATGGACTGGTTGAGGTGGGGTAGGCGCGCATCCCATCAAGAAACAGGCTTGGGCGTGAGTGGAGTAAGTGGCGAATTCGCGGCAGTAGGTGGCCGAAAGCTAGCCACAATTAAGATCCGATCTGCGTTTTCTCGGCTTCCTCACCTCGGCTAGAATGCGAACATGGTAATCAGCGGCCGCTGGCTCGGGTTGGTCGTGATTCTCTTAGCGGCATGGCTGATCCTTCTTTGCAGGACATGGTGGAAGCTGCTGAGGACGCCCCCTCTCGAAAGCAAGCCGCGATTGGCCCGGAATTATGTCACCATTGCAGGGATTGGGTCTTCGGCCGTCGCGGTGGGCGCTTTACTGGCTCTCCATCTTTCATGGATTTCGGCAGGTATTTCACAGCACCTTGGTGTCGCAGCGATCAGAATTCTCGCCCTGCTCCTGTTCTGGCCGACGCTCGCAGGTCTGGTTCTTTGCGCGGCGGGAGTGGGAAGAATACGATGGCTCGGGCTTGGCACCTCTCTCGTAACCGGGTTGTGGTGGCTTAGTCTGTCTGTCGATGCGGCAATTTCAATGGGGGCGGCGCGCCAATCGCGCGCCATCCAACGAAGTTTCTTATTCCCGAGGGGTACGTCGGATGGGTCAAGATACAGTATGGTGAAAGCGCCCCACCGCTCGAAATGTCGAATGGCGTTTATGTTTGCCGAATTCCGGCGAGCGGCATTCTCCAAACATCATCCTCGCTCGAAGACGGTTGGGCAAAGGATGAATATTTCTACTATTCCAAAGATGATTCGCTTCGGTCTCTACCTGATACCGGGTGGGGCGCAGGTGGAATGATCTGGGGTGGGAACACCGAATCCCAGCTAATAGGGAACGGAATTAGACCGATGCGGTTCAGTCAGAATTTCTACGTTGGACGAGAAGATCAATATCACAAAAACGTAATAGGACAAACTGATCCCCCGCGCGGCACGATTACCCATTAATTTCTTTGGCGACAAATACCGCTCCTGAAGGTGCTTCCGCAACCGGCACTCCCGATTTACCATCCAAGCGATGCCTTTCCCCCTCCACCGTCGCCTGCGCGATCCGCTCGTCCTCCTCTGTCTAACCGCGGGCCTGCTAGCCTTTGTAGTGCAATCCGGCGAGTTAGGAACCTCCGATACCACGCATCGGCTGCAAACCACGCACTGGCTCTGGACTTCCGAGCCGCAGGTTTTCCCCAACGAGTATCCCGAGTTCGGCCTCCACGGCCGCGGAGGCCGCCTTTATAGCTGGTATGGTATCGGCCAATCGTTGCTCATGCTGCCCGGCGATCTCCTCGGGACGTGGATCGCGCACCGGTCGATCTTCTCAGGCTATGGCGACGACCCGGCCGTGCGCAGCATTGTGGTCAGCTACATCACCAATATCGTAGTCAGCATTCTCACCGCGCTGATCGCGTTCCGCTTGCTCCGTCAGTTGAGCTTTGGGATGAGAGAGTCGGTAGCGGGTGTGCTGGCGCTGATGTTCTGCACTACGCACCTGCACTACACCCAGAACATGATGGAGAACAACTACATCATGTTGCTGACGCTAGCTGGATTTTCGTTTCAGTACGAGTGGCTGCGAACCGACAGCCGGCGCGCACTTTTTATCGGCTGCTCCGCGCTCGGGCTAAACCTGCTAACACGTCTCACCACAGGTTTGGATCTCATCGCGGTGGGAGTCTTTGTCTTACTTGTGCTTTTGTTAGACGGAGGACCCGAAGCAGCTCGCGGCCGCAGTTTGTGGCAGCGTCTCATCGCGTACTGCAAAATCGCCGCGCCAGTCTATCTGTTCTTTCTTCTGATCGATCGCGTCTACCAGTTTTGTCGTTTTGGATCCTTCACCAACACTTACGTCTCGCTATTCGCCCAGGAATATCGCCAGCGCGATCCCACCCTGCCCGCGAACTTTCCCTGGAGCACGCCCTTTCACGCCGGTTTCCTCGGACCGCTGTTCCAGCCCGAGAAATCGATCTTTCTCTTCGATCCTCTGCTCGTGCTGGCAATTTTTCTTTTGGCCTGGTTGTGGAAGCGCCTGACGCCAGAAGTCCGCGCCTTCGGGGCAGCGACGCTTCTTCTGTTGTTGGCCTACATCTGCTTTTACGCCCGCTACACTTACTGGAGCGGAGACTTCGCCTGGGGCGACCGCTACGTTTCAACTTCCGTTGAATTGGCGACCCTGCTCGCGGTACCGCTGCTAATGCACTATCGCGAGATTTTAGGAAAAGCCATCTGGCGTGCGGGCTGCGTGCTGATCGCGGTCAGCCTGCTGATTCAGTTAGCATCGCTCACCTTCTGGTTGCCGCTGGAGATCTATCAGATGGAAACCTTCGGACATCCGACGTTCGTGATTGCCCTGCGTTTCAAGAACATCGTCGCCTTCGCCCTGGGCAAGATGGACGCCTGGGGCTTGAACACAGACGCCATGGGATGGGACCCATGGGATTATGTCCACATCACAACCTGGAATTTTCTGCCCTTTCTTCTCCGCCGTGTCGGAGCCGTGCCCGGCTGGGTGGTGAATTCCGCGTTGGCCATCTGGCTGGCAGCGACGGCGGCGCTGGGATGGACTTTGCTTCGGCTAAGAAGCGTTTTGCGAACGGCGGCGTGACGCTTAGTAGAGAGACGGGAGCCTACCGCCCTTCGGCGCATCGCGTTGACTTGCCCATTTCACCCCCGTAATATGGGGCGCTAACCCATGAGGCGAGCCCTACTCTAGTGATCGGCCAAACCATCTCGCACTATCGCATCGTCGAGAAGCTCGGCGGCGGCGGGATGGGCGTCGTTTACAAAGCCGAAGACACGCGCCTGAAGCGCTTCGTCGCCTTGAAGTTCCTTCCGGAAGATGTATCCCGAGACCCCCAGTCCCTGGCCCGATTTCAGCGCGAGGCGCAGGCTGCCTCCGCCCTGAACCATCCCAACATCTGCACCATCCACGACATTGGAGAGCACGACGGGCTGGCGTTCATCGCCATGGAATACCTGGATGGGATGACGTTGAAGCACCTCATTTCCGGGCGTCCCCTCGAATCTGACCGGCTGCTGGCGTTGAGCATCGAGATCGCCGACGCGCTCGACGCCGCGCACGCGGAAGGCATCGTCCATCGCGACATCAAGCCGGCAAACATTTTCGTGACCAAGCGCGGACACGCCAAGGTTCTGGACTTCGGCCTCGCGAAAGTGACAGGGCAGCCCGGCCGTGGCGAGAAAGATGCCACGCTCGCGACCATGGACGAGCAGCACCTTACCAGTCCCGGGACGGCGCTGGGCACGGTCGCCTACATGTCTCCGGAACAGGCCAAGGGCAAAGAGCTCGACGCGCGCAGCGATTTGTTTTCATTCGGAGCCGTGCTCTACGAGATGTCCACCGGGACGTTGCCGTTTCGCGGAGACACGTCGGCAGTAATTTTTAACGCGATTCTCGAGCGGTCGCCAGCGTCTCCCGTCCGATTGAATCCGGAGATCCCCGCCGAACTGGAGCGCATCATTAACCGCGCGCTCGAGAAGGATCGTGATCTGCGTTATCAGCATGCGTCGGAAATGCGAGCCGAACTACAGCGCCTGAAACGGGACACGGAGTCCGGGCGGAGGGTCGTCGCGGACGAGCCTCCAGCTGAGGCCCTGGGTTCTTCGCAAACATCGAATCAAGCTTCGAGGCAACCATCGAGTGGATCAGTTGCAGCTATTCCGGCGTCGGCTGCGCGGACAGGAGTGTCCGCGCTACACGAACCTGCCGAGCACCCGGCTGGACAATCGAAGCTCGTCGGTCCCTGCGTGGGCGTGGGCGGGAGCTGGACTTGTTCTCGCGGCTGCTATTGCCGGCGGAGTTTACTGGCGGTCGCACTCCACGCCAACCCTTACCGAGAAGGATTCCATCCTGGTCGCGGATTTCGTCAACACCACCGGTGACCCGGTGTTCGACGGGACTCTGAAGCAAGCGCTTGCCGTACAGCTGGAACAATCGCCGTATCTCAACATCGTTCCTGATCAAACCGTCCGCAAGGCGCTGCAATTCATGGGACGCCCCGCCGACGAAAGAGTCACGGGCAGCGTCGCCCGAGAGATCTGCGAGCGCGAGCACATCAAGGCCATGCTCAGCGGTTCGATTGCGACGCTAGGCAGCCAATACGTCGTTGCGCTCGACGCGACGAACTGCGCGACTGGCGATTCGCTGGCCCGAGAACAAGTAACGGCCGCCAGCAAAGAAGCCGTGCTCCCCGCGGTGGGCAAAGCGGCGTCAAGCCTGCGCGGAAAGCTCGGCGAGTCGCTGGCATCCATTCAGAAATTCGATACGCCGGTGACCGAGGCGACCACCTCGTCGCTCGAAGCATTGAAGGCGTACGCCGCGGCCGACGAGATGCGCAATGGCGGCGGCGAGGCCGAGTCGATTCCTTTGTTCCTGCACGCTGTGGAACTCGACCCGAATTTTGCGCTGGCCTATGCGCGGCTGGCGGCCATTTACAGCAACGTTGGGGAGGAGGACCGCGCGGTAGAGTTCGCCAAAAAGGCATTTGACCTGCGGGAACGGGTGAGCGAGCGCGAAAGATATTACATCCTCTCGCACTACTATTTTCAGACCGGAGATATCGAAAAGGAAAAAGAAACGCTTGAGCTGGCGATCAAGGCCTATCCGAATGATTCCACCGCCTTCGGCAATCTGGCGCTGGAATACAACCTTTTCTACGGCCAGTTCGAGAAGGCGATACCGCTGGCGAACGAATCTTCCCGCCTGGAGCCGGTGTCTCCGTATGGCTACCTGCACGCTGCGATCGGGTACCTGGCGCTCAACCGGCTGGAAGAGGCGCGGTCGGTTCTGCAACGGGCGATCGACGAGAAAGCGGATAACCTGTTTGTCCACCAACTGCTTTACGATCTGGCCTTCATGAACGGCGATGCGGATGGGATGCAACGCGAAATGAAATGGTCGGAAGGAAAACCGAGCGAATACCTGCTGCTCAACGAGGCAACCGGCGCAGCCGCGTCGCACGGCCAAATGCAAAAAGCCGGAGAATTGATGCAGAGGGCGGTGCAGGTAAGCGACCGCCTCGGCTTCAGGGGAACGACAGCCCAGACGCAGGCGGGCTGGGCAGTCATTTTGGCGGAAGTGGGGAACGCTTCGAAAGCGAAGGAATCAGCAGCGTCCGGCTCGGCCTCGGTACATGGCCGGCTCAATATGGGAGCAGCGGCGGTGGCGCTAGCTATGACCGGAGATGTCGGCCGCGCCCAGGCCATCGTGGACGATTTGGCCCGCCGTTTTCCAGACGACACTCTCCTGCATCAGGTAAACATCCCCGTCGTGCGAGCGTTGATCGAATTGAATCGCAAGGCACCCGACAAGGCGATCGAGGCGCTGCAATCGGCAACGCCGTACGAACGGGGAACTGCCCAAGGGCTCTTCCCCATCTACGTTCGAGGCCTGGCATACCTGCAAGCGAAGCGTGGAGCGGAAGCCGCCGCGGAATTTCAGAAGATCGTAGATCATCGCGGCATCGATCCCCCGACGCCCGAACATTCGCTGGCCAAGCTAGGCTTAGGACGCGCATACGTGCTGACCGGAGACACGGCAAAAGCCAGAGCCGCCTATCAGGATTTCTTCGCGTTGTGGAAGGACGCGGACGCCGGCGTTCCAATCCTGAAGGAAGCGAAAGCCGAGTACGAGCACTTGCATTAGCGCGTCGCGGGAAACACTCGGTTCGCATCAGCACAGGGTTCGTATCAGGGTATCGCTTCAGCGATACCGAAAATTTCACGAAATCAAACACCCCTTATACGGAACCCGTCCGTCCACGGCGCTTCTGCTATCATCGCGGCAGGGCCGGAAAATCCGGCGGATTTCATTTTTACGAGGAGTTTTATCATGGAACTGTCCGGTCTTCCTCTAGGCTCCCGCCGCAACGAAGACATCGCGCTCGACCTCATGAAATTCATTGCCATGACCACCAGCTACGGCAAGACCGCCGGGACCGGTGTGGGCTTCCAAGGTACGGGTGCAGCCGCCAAGCCCGAAGATTACGCCGCTCATCTACTGGAACTCTACGGCCGTTGCCTGAAGTCGGTAGACGGCAAGTAAGCGGATCTCTTGATTCGCAGTCGTTGCCCAGCTTCCCGTTTGCGCCAATCGTTGTGGCTATATAAAATTATAAGTTTGCTGCACGATGCCTGAAGCCGCAAGCAGAGTCCTCTCGGGTGTCCATTGCAGGCGGTTGCCGCGGTTCGTGATCGCCAACAACGAACGACCAACTAACGACCAGCAACCAACGACGACTTTCGAATCATTATGAAAATTCACGAGTATCAGGGAAAAGAAATCCTGAAGAAGTATGGTGTCGCCGTGCCGCGCGGCAAGATGGCAACGACCCGCGAAGAAGCGGAAGCGGTAGCGAAAGAGCTGTTCGGCTCCGGCGCCACCGGAGTAGTAGTAAAAGCGCAGATCCACGCCGGCGGACGCGGCAAGGGCGGCGGCGTGAAGATCGCCAAGTCGGTGGAAGAGGCGTCCGAAATCGCCGGCAAAATTCTGGGCATGACGCTGGTGACGCATCAGACCGGGCCGGAAGGCCGCATCGTGCGCCGCTTGCTGGTCGAAGAGACGCTGCCGATCGAGAAGGAACTTTATCTAGGCATTCTGGTGGATCGAGGCGAAGGCAAGCCCGTGTTCATGGCGTCGGCCGCGGGCGGCATGGACATCGAGCAGGTGGCTGCCGAGCGGCCAGAAGCCATCCTCAAGCAGTACATCGATCCCGGCATGGGCCTCGAACCGTTCCAGGCGCGGAAGATTGCGTTCGAATTGGGACTGAAGCCGCAGCAAATCAATGCAGCTGTCCAATTCTTGACCGGCCTTTACCGCGCCTTCCTCGCCACGGACGCATCGCTCGTGGAAATTAATCCTTTCGTCAGTTGTACCGATGGCCGCTTGTTCGCTCTCGACGCCAAAATGACCTTTGACGATAACGCACTCTTCCGGCATCCCGACCTGCGTGAACTGCGCGACATCACCGAAGAAGATCCGCTGGAAGTCGAGGCGTCGAAATACAACCTCAACTACATCAAGCTCGACGGCAGCGTGGGATGCATGGTGAATGGCGCCGGCCTGGCCATGGCCACCATGGATATCATCAAATACGCCGGCGGCATGCCCGCCAACTTTCTCGACGTAGGCGGCGGAGCCAACGCCGAGCAGGTAGCGCACGCGTTCGAGATTCTGCTGAGCGACAAGAGCGTGCGCGCCGTGCTGATCAATATTTTTGGTGGCATTCTGCGGGTGGATACGCTGGCTGACGGCGTGGTCGAAGCCGCCAGAAAGACGAATCTTCAACTGCCAGTGGTGCTGCGCCTGGAAGGCACCAACGTTGAAGAAGGCAAGAAGATCCTGATGGAATCCGGCTTGAACTTCGTAGTAGCCGAAACCATGAAAGACGCCGCCGACAAAGTAGTAGCGGCAGCAAAGAACGCAGCCTAGGCGCTCGTGTCGCAAGTAAGATTTGTATCAGGGTATGCCTTCAGGCATACCGTAAATGCTGTGTTATTGAATCCGCCTTTAGGCGCCGGAGTTCCATCACCGACGCGTAAGCGCCAACGACGAACAGCGAACAGCGGTTTCTGCAACAGTGAGCAATTATGGCAATTTTGGTTGATAAAAGAACTCGGTTGATCGTGCAAGGCCTGACCGGCCGCGAAGGCACCTTCCACGCGAAGGCATGCGCCGCATACGGCACGCAAGTTATGGGAGGCGTGACGCCGGGCAAAGGCGGCACGACCCACGAAGGCTGGCCGATCTTCAACACCGTTCAAGAGGCCGCGGACAAGACAGGCGCGAATGCCACCGTAATTTTTGTCCCGCCGCCGTTCGCAGCCGACGCGATCATGGAAGCGGCCGACGCCGAAATCGAGCTCATCGTCTGCATCACCGAAGGCATTCCAACGCTCGATATGGTGCGCGCCTGGGAATTTCTGCAAAATCGGCGCTCCCGCCTGATCGGCCCGAACTGCCCCGGAATCATTTCTCCGGGCAAATGCAAAGTTGGAATCATGCCCGGCTCCATTCACAAAGAGGGCAACGTCGGAATCGTCTCGCGCTCTGGCACGCTGACTTACGAAGCGGTGCATCAGTTGACGCAACGCGGCATCGGACAATCGACGGCGATCGGCATCGGCGGCGATCCCATCATCGGCACAAATTTTGTAGACGCGCTAGACCTCTTCAACCGAGATCCGCAAACTGAAGCCGTAATTATGATCGGAGAAATTGGCGGCAACGCCGAGGAGACCGCCGCGGAATTCGTGAGGATGCACATGAAAAAGCCGGTGGTAGGCTTCATTGCCGGACAAACCGCGCCTCCCGGACGCCGCATGGGCCACGCCGGAGCGATCATCTCCGGCGGCAAAGGCACAGCCGCCGAGAAGATTGCCGCCATGGAAAAAGCTGGCCTGAAAGTAGCGAAATCGCCCGCAGACATTGGAGAGACGCTAGCGGCCGCGCTCGGAGTAAAGGTATAGCAAATAGATCTTCCTAAGACCTGAGACCTGGCACCTAAGACCTAGTACGTAAGACCTGATCTTATGAAAACACTGCAACGCACACTGACCATCATCAAGCCCGACGCGGTGAAGAAAAACGCTGTCGGAGACATCATTGAGCAGTTCGAGAAGAACGGCTTTCACATTCTGGCCATAAAGATGTTGGAAATCTCCCAGCATCAGGCAGAACAGTTCTACGCCGTCCACGCCAGCCGCCCGTTTTACAGTTCGCTGACCAGATTCATGTCCAGCGGACCGATCGTGGCGCTGGCGCTGGAAAAGGAAAATGCCATCGCCGATCTCCGCAAGCTGATGGGAGCGACCAACCCGGCCAGCGCCGAAGCGGGCACCATCCGCAAGAAGTGGGCCAGCGACATCGAGCACAACGCGATTCACGGCTCCGACGCGGACGAAACGGCGCGCTTCGAGCTGAGCTTCTTTTTCGCGGGATACGAATTGGCGTTATAAAACAGTTCTCGGGTTTTCAGTGCGATCGACTCTGGGGGTCGGCTTTTCTGAGAACTGAGAAAGGGAAACTGAGAACTTTTATGCCACTGGTTCAAGTCACCATGCTGCAAGGCCGCACCGCCGACCAGAAGCGCAAGATCGCCCAGCGCATTACCGACACGATGGTGGAAGAAGCAGGCGCACGCCGCGAAGCCATCGTCGTTACTTTTCTGGAAGTGTCGAAGGAAAGTTATGCTTCCGGCGGCGTGCTGATGGCGGACAAGCACTGAGAACTAAAACCGGGAACTGAGAACTCTACCCCAGCGGCTCGAACAAGTGTCCCTCGGTGCGGTCGGCGATCTTAGGCAGTTCTTTTTTTCCCAACTGCAAGAAGTGTGGAGCGGCGCGATGAGCCTCCAGTGCCGCATCATCCTTGTATTGCTCGTAGATAAAGAACCGGCGCGGATCGGTCTTGTGCTTGTGCACCTGATACATGAGGCAGCCCGGTTCCTTACGCGATTCGGCTGTGAGTTTTTCAAAGGTTGCGGCCACTTCAGACTCGCGTCCAACTTTTGCCATCCAGGTTACGGCCAACACCACCATCCGTCGCTCCGTTCGAATACTGCGTTTAGGGATTCGTATCAGGGTATCGCTTTAGCGATACCGTAAATCATTCAAAATGTGATGCCCCTTTAGGGGCTGGAATTCTCCAGCCCACCCGAAATCTACTAGCCCCTCTTCAGTCCCAACGCGGTTACGAATTCAGGAACCAGAATCGTCTGCTCCCGATCGGGCCCCGTGGAAATCATTCCCACCCGCGCTCCCGTTTCTTTTTCGATGAAGGCCAAATATTCACGGGCCGCCTTGGGCAACGCTTCCACCGTTCGAATCGCTTGTGTCGGGCTGGCCCAACCCGGCATCTTGCGGTAGATGCACTCGATTTTTTCATAACCGCAAGCCTGCGCCGGAACTTCGTCGGTTTCCTTGCCGTCCACCTTATACCCAACGCACACCGGAATCTCCGCCAGGTGGTCGAGCACGTCCATCTTGGTAACAACGAACCACGAGATTCCGTTAATCATGCTAGCGTAACGCAGCAGAGGCAAATCGAGCCAGCCCGTGCGCCGCGGACGACCAGTGACGGCGCCGAATTCGTTGCCCCGCTTACGCAAGTCTTCGCCCGCAGCGTCTAGAAGTTCAGTAGGAAACGGCCCGCCGCCGACGCGGGTGCAATAAGCCTTGGTAATACCAATGACCGTGTCAATCGCCGTCGGAGGCACTCCGGTTCCAGTCGCGGCGCCGCCGGAAGTGGCGCTCGACGAAGTCACGAACGGATAGGTGCCGTGATCAATGTCGAGCATGGTGCCCTGCGCGCCTTCGAAAACAATCGACTTGCCCTCGGCCAGAGCGCGATTCAACAGCAGCGCTGTGTCGCGCACAAACGGACGGAGCTGCTCCGCAGCGTCGGCATATTCGCGAAACATCTTGTCGGCATCGAGCGGCTCAGAATTAAAGAGCGCGTGCGCGATCATATTTTTTTCGCGGCACGCGTTCTCGATGTGCGTGCGCAGCAATGGCGTGTCCAGCAGGTCGGCAACCCGCAAACCCGCGCCGTCCCATCTTGTCTTCGTAAGCCGGACCGATACCACGCGAAGTGGTTCCGATTTTCACCCGCCCAGGAGCGTTTTCCGATCCCAGTTCCATCATCCGGTGGTAGGGCAGAATAACCTGCGCCCGGTTGGAGACGAAAAGATTGCCGTCCACTTTCACGCCCGCAGCGGGCAGCGAAGCGACTTCCTTGAGAAAGGCCAGCGGATCAATCACCACGCCATTGCCCACAACGCTGATGCATTCGGGCCGCAGAACACCGCCGGGCACAAGCTGCAGAATGAATTTCTTTCCGTTGATGATGACGGTGTGTCCGGCATTGTGGCCGCCGGCATAGCGTGCCACCACCGAAAAAGTCTGCGTAAGTACATCGACAATCTTGCCCTTGCCCTCGTCGCCCCATTGGGCGCCGACAATGACCGCGGTTCTTCCTCCCTGCCTCTGCTCAATTCAAACTCCAGATGAAATATTGCGCGGCCGTAAACTGAAGCGCGCCCCAGGGTCGCACACACCTGCGCCGTTGCTGCTGAATAGACTGGAAGCTGGTGAAGATCGACCGGCGGTACTTGGTGTGTACTCTCCAGCATACCGAATCGCCCTGTGGACGGGCAAACGGGAATTCGAGCGTGCGCATCTTGTATTCTGACAACGTGCCCGAACTCCCTGAAGTTGAAACCATCGCGCGCGGCCTCGACCAACGCGTCGCCGGAGACACCATCGAGTCCGTCTGGATTGGTTCCAAGAAACAACCGCTCAAATCGCCGGCAGCTCTCATCGCCACAACGCTCGAGGGCAAGCGGATCGCAAGCGTCCATCGTGCCGGCAAGCACATCGTGTTCGATCTGGAAGGAGCACCGAAGAAGAAAAGGAAATGCGCCGACGCCCGAACGGCGCAGTGGATCGTTCATCTCGGCATGACCGGGCGCATGCTAGTAAGCGAACCGGCAGCCGACATCGCCAAGCACACGCATCTGATCGCGAAACTCGCTTCCGGACGCGAACTGCGGTTCATCGATTCGCGGATGTTTGGCAAACTAAGCGTTCATCTTCACGCCGGAGGCTTCGATCCCGGTGGGGTTGAACCGCTGGAGGTGAGCGAGGATCAGTTCGTGGCGCTCTTTCGCGGACGCAAGACTCCGATCAAGAGCGCGCTTCTCAATCAGAAATTGCTGCGCGGCGTGGGCAACATCTATGCCGACGAGTCCTTGTTTCGAGCGGCATCCGGTCCCGCCGGAGGGCGGCGACGATCACAAAGCCGCAGTTGGGCAAGCTTCACCGAGCGGTCCAGCAAGTCCTGCGCGAGGCGATCGCCCTCGGCGGATCCTCGGTCTCCGATTACGTCGATGCCGACGGCGAAGAAGGATTCTTCCAACTACAGCATCGAGTGTATGGCCGTGAGGGCGAGCCCTGCCTGGTGTGCGGGAGCCCGATCCGGCGCGTTGTGCTCGCCGGCCGCAGCAGTCACTATTGTCCAAAATGTCAAAAATAGCCCTAATAGAACGATTTAATATTGACGAATTGACACCAGCACTGTAGAAAAGAGCAGAGCTTAAGTGCTCCTCGGAACGGATTCCCGTCCTTCAGCATGAATAAGATTTCCATCGGAGTAGACCTCGGCGGCACGAACCTGCGCATCGCCGCCGTGGACGATCAGGGCGCTCTGGTCGAGAAAGTCACGCTCGGCACCAAAGTTTCCCGCGGACGCGATCACGTCATCGCCGACATGTGCGACGCGATCCAGCGCATGTCGGATAAGTACAAAAATTCCGCTCCCCTCCTCGGGATCGGCGTCGGCGTGCCCGGCATCATCGACATGCAAACCGGCCTGGTGCGCGAATCGCCCAACCTGCCGGATTGGGTTGACTATCCCGCTCGCGCCGCCATCGAGCAGCGCCTTAAGACGGTGGTGATCCTCGAAAACGACGCCAACGTCGCCGCCTTCGGAGAAAAATGGCTGGGCGCCGCCAAGGATTTTTCCGACATGGCGATGCTGACCCTCGGCACCGGCGTCGGCGGCGGACTCGTGCAGGGCGGCAAAATCTGGCGCGGCATGAACGGTATGGGCGGAGAATTCGGCCACACAACCGTCGAGCCTGAGGGCCACCCCTGTGGATGCGGTAATCGAGGATGCCTCGAGCAATACGCTTCGGCCACCGCTATCGTCCGCATGGCGCGGGAAGCGATTGCGAATGACGGAGCATCGGCGCTCGGCGCGCACCGCCAACTCCGACCCGGAGTTCAGCGCGAAGTCGATTTACAATCTCGCGATTCAAGGCGATGAAGACGCGCGCCGCATCTTCCGTTACGTAGGCCGTTGTCTCGGCATCGTGCTTTCGGCGTTAGTGAATTCCCTGAACCTTCCGATTTACGTGATTGGCGGAGGAGTTTCGAGCGCATGGGAAGCTTTTTCACCCGCGATTTTCGAAGAGTTGGGCCAGCGTTCGTTTGTCTACGCCGCCACCGCGCCGCCCAATGCCTTGACCAAGCATGAAGGCGCTTCCGCGCAGGTGAAGCCCGGTCCCGGCCATAAGACGATCATCACACGCGCGCTGCTCGGCAGCGATGCCGGCCTCTACGGCGCCGCCCGACTGCCAATGGTCGCGGAAGCGAAACGCTAGAAAATAAACAACAGTGAGGGCCGCTCCACCAACGAGCTAATCGTGCCTGCGCGCGGGCTTTCGCGACGGGTTGGAGCTTCCCGATCTCGATGTCCGCGCTGGCTTCGACGAGTGATGCGGCTTCGGTGAACGCGATGCCTGCGGGAATTTCGATGCGCGCAATGGCTTCGCCGACTTGAATGCCCGCAACAGCTTGCTCGTTGCAGCCTTCGGTGCATGAAGCGGTATAGAAGGAGTAGGCGGACTCGCCACCTTCACACCCGAAGCCGCGCTTTTCAGCTTGGCCACTTCCAGCAGAGTAAGGTTGCGCCAATCCCCCGGCGGCACGTCGAGCGCCAGCGGCCCGTACTGCACGCGCCGGATTTTCTCCACGTGGTGCCCCACCTCTTCAAACATTTTTCGCACCTGGCGGTTGCGGCCTTCAATGATAGTCACTTCGAGCCACGGGTTATCGCCTTCGCGAATCAGCCGAATCTTCGCCGGAGCCGTGCGCACGCGCCGTCCACCCTTTTCCGCGATGGAAACTCCGCGGCGCAATTTGTCGAGCTTGGCTTCGTCGGGCTGGCCCGCGACTTTCACGACGTAAACCTTCGCCACGTTAGAGGACGCTTTCATCAACGCATTGGCGAGCGCGCCGTCGTTAGTCATCAGCAGCAGGCCTTCGCTGGCCCAGTCCAGGCGCCCGACGGGATACACGCGCCCTTTCACCTTCTGCACCAGGTCCATCACGGTCGGACGTTTTTTTTCATCGCTGACCGTGGTCACATATCCCTTGGGCTTGTTCAGCGCGACGTAAGTGAAGCGCTCCGGTCCTTGCAGAAGTTTGCCATCCACGCGGATGTGGTCTTGTTCGGGATCGGCTTTCGTGCCGAGCTCGGTGACCACCTGCCCGTTGACCACCACGCGGCCTTCCGTGATCAGCCCTTCAGCTTTGCGGCGGGATGCGACTCCGGCAGCAGCGATAATTTTTTGCAGACGTTCGGCTGGCATGGAAGGCTACTCCCGTTTGAGGCTGGCTGGCGCTTCTGTTTCTTCCGCGGCGAGTTCGGCATCGGTCTCTTCGGCAAGTTCAGCAACGTTCTCTGTCTCCAGAAGAATCGGTCGTGCCCTCACCCGGAAGCAGGTCGCTCTCGAACGACTCGGCCAGCAACTTTTCGAATTCCTCCATGCTGGGAAGTTCGTTGACATCCTTCAGCCCGAAGCGCAGCAGAAACTCCCGGCTGGTCTTATAGAGAATCGGCCGCCCGATCACGGCTTTTCTTCCCGGCCGTCGTGATCAGCTTGCGGTCGAGCAGTGTCGCAATCACTCCACCGGAATCGACGCCACGAATCTCGCTGATCTCGGGCACCGTGACCGGCTGCTTGTAAGCAACGACGGCCAGAGTTTCGAGCGCCGGAAGCGACAGCCGGAAAGGCGGCTTCAGACTCTTAGCGAAAGCGCGCACCACGTCATGCTGGTCGGGCTTGGTGGACATGCGGTATCCGCCCGCAACCTGGCGGATTTCGATGCCGTGATGAGAGCCGGAGTAATCCGCGATGAGTTCTTCGAGCGTGGCGCGAATGCGGGACTTAATTTCCGCGAGGTCGAGACCAGGAGTTTCCGCCAGCACAGACTCCTTGACCAGCGAAAATATCTGGTCAAGCGAAATAGGCATTTCCGCCGCGTAGATGATGGCTTCGATTTGGGGTTTAAGACTCATAAGTCAACGGCCAGGTTTCAAGGTTTCAGAGTTGCAACGTTAACCCCGCGACTCTCCGCTTTTTCCTTGAAACCTTGGAACTCTGAAACCTTGAAACCTGCTTCTTTTTCACTTCCAATCATCGCGTATAGCAGCTTGCTCCGTCATCACTTCTTCAAAGTGCGAATGCTTGCGCAGCAGCACTTCGCCGAAAACGTGGTCCTGCTTTATCTGGATCGCCTGCAACCGCACCAGTTCGAGCAGCGCCAGAAACATGCAGACGAGTGCCTGTCGCGACGGCACATTGCGCAGCATCTGCTTCAATCGAATCGGACGATCTTCGAGCGCCAGCCGTCGGTGCAGGTACTTGATCATCTGTCCGACGGTGACCGTCTCTTCGTCCACTTCCAGAATCGGCCGGTTGCGCGCCCGGTCCAGAATCTGCTGGAAGGTCTTGACCAGGTCGATGACGTCGGCCGCAAGCTCGGGCTCGGTGCCTTCGGCTTCCATGAACTCCCGAATCGCGGGATTGCTCAGCACTGCATCTTCAATCTGCTGTTTCTGCAGCAGCATCTGTGCCGCCGATTTAAACTTTTCGTGCTCCAGCAGGCGATTGACAAGCTCGTTGCGCGGATCTTCCAGCGCATCGGCCGGAGCAAGCGGATCGCGCGGCAGCAGCATCTTCGACTTGATGTGTATCAACACCGCTGCCATGTAGATGAAATCCGAGGCGACATTTACGTCGAGTTCGCGGATGCGCTCGACGTAAGTAAGATATTGCGCAGTAATCCGGGCGATGGGGATGTCGTAGATATTGATGTCCTGCTTGCGGATCAGGTCGAGCAGCAGGTCGAGCGGGCCTTCATAGATTTCGCCCAGCGCAATCGCGAACGGAAAATCACTGGCATCGTCTTTAGTTCTAGCCGCCTTGGCCGCGGTTGGCTTACTCTCAACCAGCACGGGCCCAGCCGCGCCGCGCCGAGACGCCTCGACTGGCGATCGTTCCGCTATAGGTTGAGATAAATCCGTCACTTTGTTTCCGTCACTTCGCCGAACCCTTCTCGTAATCCAGCCCCATCGAGCTGCGGACGTCGTCCATGGTAGCGCCCGCAACGTCGCGAGCGCGGGCCGAACCAGCATCCAGAATATCCCAAGCAAGGCGCGGATTGTCCTCGTATTTTTTTCGCCGCTCCTGCATCGGGTTGAGGATCTTTACAATGGCGTCGGCCGCCCAGCCCTTGCACTCGATGCAGCCGATTCCTGCCGACCGGCAGCCCTCGTAAACTTTCGCCATTGTTTCTTTGCTGCTGAATATTTTGTGCAGATCGCCCACCGGGCAAATATCAGGATTCCCAGGATCGCTGCGTCGCACACGCGCAGGGTCGGTGACCATCGTCTTCAGCTTTTGCCGCACCACCGGCTCCGGATCGGTAAGCATCACCGCGTTGCCATAAGACTTCGACATCTTGCGGCCGTCGGTCCCAGGCAGTCGAGGAGCCGGCGTAAGCAAGGCCGCCGGTTCAGGGAAAACATATAAGCGCTTCCCCGCATAGAACCCGTTGAACCGCCGCGCAATCTCGCGCGTCAGTTCAACATGCGCCACCTGGTCTTCGCCGACCGGAACGACATCCGCCTTGTAAATCAAAATGTCCGCCGATTGCAGCACGGGATAACCCAGAAACCCGTACGTGGCCAGGTCTTTCTCCTTGATATTTTCCTTCTGCTCCTTATAAGTCGGCACGCGCTCCAGCCATCCCAGCGGAGTGATCATCGAAAGCAGCAAATGCAATTCCGCATGCGCCGGAACGTGCGACTGAATGAACATCACGCACTTCGCCGGATCAAGCCCCGCCGCCAGCCAATCCAGCAGCACCTCGACCGAATTTTCTTTCAGGCGAGAAGTGTCCGCGTAGTCGGTAGTCAGCGCGTGCCAGTCGGCAATAAAAAAGAAGCAGTCATACTGCTCCTGCATGCGAACCCAATTTTCGAGCGCGCCCACATAGTTTCCCAGGTGCAGTTTGCCCGTCGAGCGCATTCCGCTCAGCACGCGTTTCTTGTTGGAAGGAATTGTCATTCAGAATTTTCCCAGCATCGAGACGTAGAAGCGAACAAACGGGCCGATCAAGCCGCTGATCAACCCTGGAGCTAGATAAACCAGCGCCAGAAGTGCAAAGAATCCCATGCGGTCGTACACCATGCGCGCCGAATCCGGCAGGAAATGCCGCAGCACGTGGCTGCCATCGAGCGGTGGGACGGGGATCAGGTTAAAGACCGCCAGAACGATGTTGATAAACATGAGTTCAAACAGCAACATAACGACGGGCGTCAATGCGGAATCCGAAGCGGCGCTGTCGCCACCGGCGACCAACCCGACAAGAGTGTGTCCGGAGACCGATGAAAGCGAGATACCGCCTAGCAGCAAAAGCGCGCCCGTGGCGACGATGAAGTTGCTAACCGGCCCCGCCACGGAAGTCAAAATGTCGTCCAGCATAGGATGGCGAAAATTCCGCGGATCCACCGGTGTGGGCTTGGCCCAGCCCAGCAACGGAATATGGCTGATGGCCGCGACCAGCGGCAGTATGATCGTCCCCAGAATATCAATGTGCGGAATCGGATTCAGAGTCACCCGTCCCAACATGCGAGCCGTAGGATCGCCGCAGCGTGACGCCGTCCACGCATGGGCGGACTCGTGCACGCTGATCGCAAACAGAAACGCGATCATCTGATAAAGGATCTCAACGATTCTAGGCGACATTGGCGAACCCTGATTCTAACAAAGCGCGGAAATTGCAGAGGTGAGGAGTCAGATTGCAGAAGTAAAAAGCAGAATTTGTGGGAACCGAAACGCGAGGCCTTACTGTCCGGCGCGCATGGGCGAGACGATCAGCGGGCTGGCGGTTCGTTTCTTGTCGCCGCTCTTGTCATGCTGATAAAGCAGCGAGAGCGCCCCTTCGCCGGACGTGGTAGCGCCCGCCAGTTCCGCAGCCAGAGCCTGATACGACCGTCCGATTTCGTGATTACCCTGCGCCGCCACCGGACTGCCCTTGTCGATCGCCGGTCCAACTACCTGGAAGTTGTTGGGCACCTTCCAGAGCACCTTGCAGTTCGTGGCTTTTTCCACGTCTTCGTCGCTGAAGCCGGGAATCTTCTTATATCGGTTGAGCACGATCCGCAGCCGATCGCGACCCGCTCCATCCTGCAGAAACGCTTGAATCCGTCCCGCGCTCCACAGGGAAACAACATCGGTCTGCGTCACCAGCAGCACCGCATTCGAAAGATCGCAGATCATCTGCACCGTGCTGTCCATACGGCCTGAGCAATCGAGCACGACGAAGTGATACTGGTCTACCAGCAGATCGAAGAGACGGGCCAGTTCCGACGCCGTCGGGACACTGCTGTGCGGCAACTGAGCGCCGGCCAGCAGATGCAGGCCATTGCGATACGGCGTCATCAGCCCATCGAGCAGCGATCCATCCATGCGATGCAGGTTCTGCAAAGCATCAATCAGCGTGAATTGCGGCCGCAGATTCAGTTGCAAGGCCGCATGGCCAATGGGAGCGAAATCCACCAGCACCACCCGCCCGTGTGTTTCCTGCAAGGCGACGGCCGTATTTACCGCGGTAGTAGTGGCACCGGCTCCGCCCTTGGCGTTCAAGAAGGTAAGCACCCGCGCCTTGGTTGAACTGCGCTGCGCCCGGCTCAATGTCGCTGAGAATCGAGTGAAGGCCTCGATCAGAGCTTCGCGGCTGGCGCCATGATCCAGAAATTCGCGCGCCCCGGCGCGCATGGCAGAAACAATATTGGTGGGCTGGCTCATTTCGCCCACTGCGAAAATCGTGACTTCGGGAGTGCTGGCGTGAATCAGTTCAATGGTGCGGATAGCGCGCTGCGGATTCTTGGGATCGATATCCACCAGCACGACTTCAGCGTGCTGATCCTGCAATTGCCGCAGCACGGCGTCGCTCGGCCCCGCCGGAAACCCGACGTGGCTAAGCACGGTACGGGCCAGATTCGTGCTCTCGACCCGGCTATGCATTACGACGGATTGTTCGCGGTCCTCGGTAAGGAGCGCGACGGCGATCCCGGGCATGACTCGCTTCTCAGTGCTCATTGCCATGCTACGAACTTTCATCGTCCGGACCAAGTGACCTTCGTAATCGAAGGGGGGACCACAGACGAAGCGGCAGGTTGCGGGCGGGCCGTCAATTGCTGGGCTGGAATCCCGCCAGACTGCTGGTTTGACTGATTGTAAGGCAAATGCCCGCGCTTGAAAAGATGGCACCGCCAGAGGCCTCGTGGAAGCGGACGGCTTCAGAGCCAGCTAAAAAACTCGCGATTCGTATCAGGGTATCGCTTTAGCGATACCGCAAGTCGTTCAAAATCAGACGCCCCTTTAGGGGATGGACATCGAAATTCGAGTTTGTCAGTACTCCGTTTAGACGCCCAGCTTTTCAGCGCGGAGCCAGGATGGAACTTACTGCGGCGTTGCTTGCCGACGAAACTCGTACGAACTGTGTAACCGGCTCATCAGCCGGCAAGTACTCGTAGGAGTCGAATTGTACCGCGATCCCGTTGCGCTGAGCACTCGTGGAATGACCGTCCTGAGCCGAGGCACGCGAGCACCCGCCCGCGACACCGCACCGGCATGTTTTCCGCCAGCGTGATTTCCCCGGGCATGGAAAAAGTTAGTTCCACGACCGCTCCTTCTGGCAGCGCAATCTCGGAGTAAAAGAAGACTCCACGACCACTCAAGCTCTGGGTAAATCCTGGAGCAGTCCGTCCTTCGAACTGAACCGACAGCGGCAGGTGCACCTCGAAGCGTTGCGCACCGCGTCTCTCAATACGATTGGGATCTGCGCTCATGGCTAAGTCCTCGCCGAATTCAGTCCGCTCGTATCGGCGGCATTCACTCTATCGCGGATCGACCCTGCGGGGAAGTTCCAAATAGGTCACGTCCTCGGCCTGTGGAAATCTGTCAGTAAAGTAAACAACCGCAGCCCTGGCATCGGACTCGCCAATAATTTGGATTCTCCGTGACTCTGTGATCGTGGGAAAAGAGTTACAACGTCTCTCGATCCCTCATCCCTTGCCGTCATCCCAAAGATGTGAAAAAGTTCTAGAGGAGTGACTGAAGCACCAAATTCCGCCATCGCGACAACTGAAGAAGCGAAACTAAAACTCGCACCCCGATGGGCGACGACCCTGCGTGCCCTGCGGCACCGCAATTTTCAGCTCTTCTTCAGCGGACAACTCATCTCCCTGATCGGCACCTGGATGCAGAGCGTGGCCCAGGCCTGGCTCGTTTACCGCCTAACCGGCTCTGCGCTGCTGCTCGGAAGCGTCGGCTTCGCCAGCCAGTTTCCCGTCTTCTTAGTCGCTCCCTTCGGAGGCATCACCGCCGACCGCGTCAATCGCCAGCGCCTGGTGATCGCCACCCAGATCGCATCCATGATCCTCGCCGGAATTCTCGGCGTGGCTCACGCTGACCGGCCGCGTTCACGTCTGGCACATCTTCGCGCTCGCCGCCCTGCTCGGAGTGGTCAACGCCTTCGACATCCCCGGACGCCAATCCTTCCTCATCGACATGGTCGGCAAAGAAGACCTGATGAACGCCATCGCGCTGAATTCCTCCATGTTCAACGGCGCCCGCGTCATCGGCCCCGCCATAGCCGGAATTCTGGTAGCAAGAATCGGAGAAGGCTGGTGCTTCGCCGCCAACTCGCTCAGCTACATCGCCGTGATCGTCGGACTATTGCTGATGCGCGTGCACTGCGCCCCGCGCGCCAGCAAACATTCTCCGATCGAGGACATCATCGAAGGTTTCCGCTGGGTCAACCAGACGCGGGTCATTCGCGCCCTGCTTTTGCTGATCGGATTGGTGAGCCTGGTCGGCATGCCCTACACCGTGCTGATGCCCATCTTCGCCGACAAAATTCTGCACGGCGGCGCCCGCGAACTAGGCATCCTGATGGGAGCCACCGGAGTAGGCGCGCTCTTCGGCGCCCTGACGCTAGCCGCTAAGACCGGAGTAAAGGGCCTGGGACGCTGGATCACCATCAGTTGTGCGGGCCTGGGAATTAGCCTCTTCTGTTTTGCCTTCTCCACGTCAATGTGGCTATCAGTCGCGCTCTTGCTGCCCGCCGGTTATTCGATGATGCTGCAAATGGCCTGCTCCAACACGCTGATCCAGACTATGGTCCCCGACCAGCTCCGCGGCCGCGTCATGTCGCTCTACTCGATGATGTTCATGGGCATGGCTCCCTTCGGAGCGTTCTTCGGAGGAGCCTTAGCCCACCGCATAGGCGCGCCCATCACAGTCGCGGTTGGAGGAGTAGCCTGCGTCCTCGGAGCCATCTGGTTCGGACGAGCCCTCCCCACCATGCGAATCGAAGCCCGCCGCCTGATCATCGCCCAAGGCTTGGCCGGAGGCGAACCCGAGGAAGAACTGAACGCACAGCCCGTAGAAGAGTAGTGGAGCGGACACTCCTGTCCGCTGCCGTTGGTGCTGGTGTTGATCTTGAAGTTGAAGCTGCTGTTGGTGTTGGTGTTGATCTTGAAGGTGAAGCTGCCGTTGAAGCGAAATGCCGCCCCATAGAATCCCGAATTTTCGCAGTTTGTCATCCTGAGCGAAGCGAAGGACCTGCTGTTCGACGGCGCGTGAAAAAACCTACTCCTCTCCACGAACGGGAAGGGCACGGCTTCAGCCGTGCCACGGAGAACCAAAAGGAATCGGGCTTTAGCCCCCGAGGGCCTCGCCAACTCACACCAGAGGTCAACCCAAGGGATTGTGATCCTGAGCGAAACGAAGAGCCTGCCCTGAGCTTGCCGAAGGGACCCATCCATCTGACTTTCTTCTCAAACTACACTCACTCACCCTGTCGGACGCAGACAGGCATCCGACTGCAGGGGTTTTGAGTGTAATCGCGATTTTTCGCCAACGAGGGCCGACGAGCGATAATGTCAGACATGGGAACAATGAAATTCCTTTATCGGGAGAAGTTCCCGGTAGGGTCGAACGTTCGCACTAAAGACGCGGCAGAGTTGGAAGAGTTCAGACGTACATGGAAACTCCACCACCCTATTTCCGCCGAACAGGTTGTCTGCGGTGGCCGGCTGGATTCGATTCGTTCAGTTGGTTTCTATCACGGTGGCGATGTGCTCTACCAACTCAAGAGTGCTCCGGGGACGTGGCACGAGAGACTTCTAGAAGGCGCCTAGCGTCAGATTCGCTGGTTCTGAGTGTAATGGGGATTTTTCGCCAACTAGCCGGTCGCGCGATTCAAAACAACACCGTTTTCCCGTAACACCACGGCGTTCACAAGCTTTTCAAACCGGTGCCGAGGCCCAGCCCGAAGCCACTTGACAATCATTTCATTAATTGATTAAATATCGAACTATGAGCAGGATCTTCAAGGCCCTTTCCGACCCCACTCGCCGCCGCGTCCTTCAGTTGCTGCGTGAGCGCCCCATGAGCGCCGGGGAGCTGGCCGACCATTTCAAAGTCTCCAAGCCTGCGATGTCGGCGCACTTCGCGGTCCTGCGCGAGGCGGGGCTGATTGACTCGCAAAAGCACGGCAAGTCCGTCATCTATGAGTTGCAAATGTCAGTTTTGGAGGACGCGCTGCTTGGATTCGCTCAAGGCTTCGGCTGGAAATTGCAGGACAGCAAACGAGTGAACCCTAAGCCACTCGACCGGGAGGTCTTCAACTCATGAGCACGCAGATCGTCTATACCCGTCCGTTGAAAATAATGATTCTTGGGTTTTTGGGATTCGGACTAGCCGCCGAGGCCCTCGCCTTCGCCGAGAAGATGGGATTCATCGATGCCCCGCTCGAAAAACGCGCGATGGGCCTCATCATTGGCGCGGTGATCATCGTGATCGGCAATTTCCTGCCGAAAACCCACCCTTTGACTGCGCCCGGCGTGAATCCCCCCGGACCTGCAGCGGCCGCTGAGCGCTTTGCTGGATGGACCCTGTTCGTTGTAGGGATCGCCTATATTGCATTGTTCGCTCTTGCGCCGCTCGATCAAGCTCGGAAGATCTCATCCGTCCTTGGAATTGGCGCCATGATCTTTGTCGCGGCTAGTTGGGGGTGGATGCTGCGCGGCGCACTGTTGGGTGGCCAAGAGGAGGAGTCGCTCGCCGACCGACAGCGTGCCGCCAAGAAGCGGAAGCTGATTGTGCTCCTGCTCTTTGCGTTCTTCTACATCCTCGCTACCGAGTGTATGGCGTTTCTTCTCCACAATCGGAGCCAGATCGAGGCGGTCAGTTGGTGGATGTTCCTGGGATTCGGGCTGCTTTACTCTGCCTTAATGGTGGTTCTGAACCGTAAGCGCTGCGCGCACTAATGCACATTCGGGGACGGACCCTACTTGTACGGGGGTTCACTGTCGTAATCAGATTTCACGCAATATAAAAAGGCGCCCACTTTGCGGTAGGTTGTGATTGTTCGGATCACACTTAGCAAAAGGAGCGCCGTCATGAAGCAAGAAAAGTATATTGGCATGGACGTTCACCAGGCAACGATCTCGGTTGCCGTCATGGACAGCTCGGGCAAGCTGATCATGGAATGCATCCTGGAGACGAAAGCAGCCACGATTCTAGAGTTCCTCGATGGGCTACGCGGAAGTCTATCGGTGACCTTTGAAGAAGGAACTTCCGCCGCCTGGTTGCATGACCTGCTGAAACCTCGCGTCACCCGTCTTGTGGTCTGCGATCCGCGAAAGAACGCGCTGCTGAAAGACGGCAGCAAGAGTGACCGGATTGATGCGCGGAAGCTGGCGGAGTTGTTGCGCGGCAACCAGCTCCATCCGGTGTACCACGGCGAGCACGGGGTGCGAACGTTAAAGGAACTGGGTCGCAGCTATCAGACGCTCACGAAAGATGTCACGCGAGTCATGAGTCGGATCAAAGCGCTGTACCGCAGCTGGGCGATTCCCTGCAGCGGAACCACCGTCTATGCCCCGCGGCATCGCGCCGAGTGGCTGGCCAAGATCCCGCAACCCGGAGTTCGTCTGCGGGCGGAACGGTTGTATCAGCAACTGGATCTGCTGCAACCGGTACGACAAGAAGCGCGGCGGGATCTACTGAGCGAGAGCCGGAAGCATTCTGCTGTGAACTTACTGCGCCAGATTCCTGCCATCGGCCCGATCCGAGCGGCCATGCTGGTGGCGTTGCTGCAGACACCTCACCGTTTCCGCACCAAGCGCCAACTATGGGCTTACAGTGGTTTTGCGGTTGAGACGCACGACAGCGGCGAGTACCGCTATGTGAGAGGGAAGGTACAACGAAATCGGGAGCGCATCACCGTGCGCGGTCTGAATGGCAACCATAATCATGATCTGAAGAATCTGTTCAAAGGTGCCACCCTCTCGGCCAGCACTCACCCCGGACCGCTGTACGATTTCTATATGGCGCTGCTTGAAAAAGGGATGCGGCCGACGATGGCCCGTCTCACCCTGGCACGAAAGATTGCCGCGATCACCTTAACGATTTGGAAGAAAGGAGTCAGTTTCGACGCCAAACAATTGCATCGGCAAGCCGCTTGAGCGTCTCTGGTAAGAGGCCTTTCCATCTCCGGTGATTCTCTCTGGTGGTGGTCGGTCGGGTTCTCGAGACGCTCGGTTCGAGGTGAGTATCAGTCAATGAGATCGGCCCTGTGTGCCTCGGCACCGAGTCACCCATTACACGTTATGCCTCCTCGGATAACCAGAAATAGCGATAGGCCACGAGCCTCCGATAGAACCATGGTTGACACTCCAAGACCAGGTCCCGCTTGCCAAAGTTTCAAGACTCGATTGGCGTCGTCACCACCGAAAGATGAAACCCACAGGAAGGGCAGACAAGCCAAAGCAAAACCCCCTCGAGCGCAATCGGGAGGCACTTACAGACAGTGGGCTGGATGTCGAGACTAAAATCTTCTCGGTCTCCGGTCGAGGAAGAACTTTTTTTCTTGACATCCCTTTTTATAGAACTCATTGAGAATTTGCCGACCAGGGGTCAATGAGTGTAATGGGGATTTTTCGCCAACTGAGACGATTGCCCATCAGTTGACGGCGCGGATTGCTTCCGGCTTGCCGCCTATTTGGGAAGTTTGGCCATGTTGGCTTGTAACTTCTTGCTGATTCGCACATCCCATATAATCTCTGTCTCTTGTCGTCTGCACCGGAGCACGATTATGGACTCACGAACCGACAGCCGCAAATTCAAAGCCATCAGCCGCCGTGAGTTGTTGAAACTCACACCGGTGCTGGCGCTGGGCGCTTTTGCCATACCGCAACTGCAGAAACCACTCCTCAAAGGCGGTCTCGGCTTCAGCGATTGGGCTTCGGCCCGGCTCTTCCGCTCCGGCCATTTGGCGCCCACATTTGCTGAGTCCGATTTAACCCCTTTCGATAAGTTCCCGATTAACGGCTACGACGTCGATGATCCGCAAGTGGATTTCGACAAGTGGACTCTCACCGTGACCGGCGCGATACAGAAACCTGGAGATTACACGCTGGCGCAGATTCAGGCTTTGCCCAAGTTCACACAGAATACACGGCACGTTTGCGTCGAGGGATGGGACGTGATTGGCCGATTCGGCGGTGTGCGCCTCTCCGACTTCCTCAAGTTGATTGGCGCAGACCCGACTGCCCGCTTCGTGACGGTCGAATGCGCGGATGACTATTACGAGTCGCTCGACATGGCTACGGCCCTGCATCCGCAGTCTTTGCTGTGCTATGAAATGTACGGCAGGCCCCTGAGCCGCGAACACGGCGCTCCGCTGCGTCTGAGCATTCCCACGAAGATTGGCTACAAGCAGGCCAAGTACCTTACCGACCTCAAAGTGAGCCACGTACTGGAAAAGGCCGGCTACTGGGAAGATCAAGGTTATTCCGAATTCTATGGCCTGTAACCCGGAGAGACGACTATGGTCACCCACGCAATAGCAATCGAAGACGTGAAGACGGGCGAAGTAACAGAAGCGGTGTACGAACACCCGTTTGTGGTTCGCCTCTGCCATTGGGTGAACGCCGTAGCGCTGTTCGTAATGATCGGCAGCGGATTTCAGATTTTTCGTGCCTTCCCAAGCTTCGGCGCAAAGATACCGCAAAAGGATCTTCTCAACTGGCCAAAAGCTTTCGCGCTCGGTGGATGGCTGGGAGGCGCGCTGCAGTGGCACCTCACGTTCATGTGGATCTACATCGCGACCGGGCTGCTGTATATCGGCTACCAGATCTTCAGCGGAAACTACAAGCAGGTGCTCTTTGTGCGGCGTGATCTGCCTGGTGTATGGCCGATGGTGCGCCACTACTTTCTTTTTGGCCCCAAGCCGCCCGCCAGGGAAGCCTATAACGCGCTACAGAAGCACGCCTACACCTCGGCGATTGGGCTCGGCGCAATGTCGGTCCTGACCGGTTTCGCGGTGTGGAAGCCGGTGCAGCTCTCCTGGCTGGCGTGGATGATGGGCGGCTTCCACTGGGCGCGGTTGTGGCATTTCCTGATTATGTGGGCGATTTTGGCGTTCGTGTTCGGGCATCTGGTGATGGTGGCGCTCCATGGCTGGAATAACTTCATTTCGATGTTGACCGGATGGAAGAAGGATCCGGAATACCGATCAGAATAGTGATTGTTTGCGACTACAGCGCGTGCACGGTGAGGAATAATGCCGGAAGAAGTGACTTCGCTGGAATCTCCAGCGAAACCATTCCACGAAGAGATGCTGATCCAGCGTATCCGGAACGGCGAGCATCATCTCTTCTACGAGCTGATCCGACCCTATGAAGGGCGCGTGTACGCTACGGCGTTTGCCATTTTACGCAATCAGGCAGATGCCGAAGACGTGGCCCAGGAGGCGGTGCTGAAAGCCTTTAAGCACATCCGGCAGTTCCGTGCCGAGGCGCGGTTCAGCACTTGGCTGACCCAGATCACCATCAACGAGGCGCGTATGTGGAGAAGGAAACAACACGCCAACATTATGGAGCCGATCATTGAGCAGGACCAGGAAGGCGACTATACCCCCCGCGATTTTGCCGACTGGCGCGAGATCCCGTTGGAAACCCTGGAACGCAAAGAAATCCGGCAGAAGCTGGCCGAAGCCCTGGCCTCGCTAGGAGAGAAGTACCGCGAAATTTTTGTCCTGCGCGATATGCAGCACTTGAGCATTGAAGAAACCGCGAAGGCCCTCGGGATCTCAACCGCATCGGTCAAGACGCGCTTGCTGAGGGCACGCCTAATGCTGCGCGATCTGCTGGCGCCGGGACTCGGCG
This sequence comes from uncultured Acidobacteriaceae bacterium, assembly GCA_963826845.1. Taxonomy (GTDB): domain Bacteria; phylum Acidobacteriota; class Terriglobia; order Terriglobales; family Acidobacteriaceae; genus Acidiflorens. Next base: position 103,692 of record CAWGYS010000004.1, on the reverse strand, counting down.
GAAGCTGGAGCAGCAAGCTGTTTTTTGTTAAGGGGACGAAGCCATGGTAGTCAACTGCGAAGAAGTGTGGCGAGAGATTTCGAACTACCTTGACGGTGAAGTCGATGCCAAACTGCGCTCTGCCATGGAAGAGCATATCCGCGGCTGCCAGCGCTGCGCATCTGTACTCGACGGTATGCGCAATGTGGTTCAGCTGTACGGCGACGAAAGGATGGTTGAAGTGCCGCTGGGGTTCAGCCACCGTCTGCACCGGAGGCTGGAAGAGAATATGCCCGGTAACAGGCGAGGTTTTCTCGGATGGATGGTGGCCGCCGCCGCCGCAGTCCTGGTGGCTGGCAGTTTCGAAGTAGCCAGATCTTCCGTCTTCAGCGGTCCCGCCTTGCGTTCGGACCATGCACAACCTGGTACCGGTGTGCCCCCGGATATGATGGTGGTGGTTTCGGCGGAGGGGAAAACGTTTCATGCAGCTGGGTGTCCCTTCATCCACGACAAAGCACACATTCAGACAATCCAGGCTCGGGAAGCGCTGCGAGAAGGGTACGCCCCTTGCGTGCGCTGTATGAAGAAGTATTTGACCGCCTGATTTCGGCTTGGCCCGATACCAATCACCAAGGCTTCGCCAGGAAGACCGTATACCTCGCATGTACAAGGAAGCGGATTTTCGGAGTGACTGTAAGGCGCAAGTGTCAAGGTAGCCGGTGATTTTGCCCGCGCGGCTACCTTGAACTCGAACTTGAGGAACACAGGCGCGAGCTAGTTCTGCTTCATGCTGTCGTCGTGTTTCATGTTGTCGTCTTTCGTCATGTTGTCTTTCTTGGTCTTGTCCTGCTTGGTTTTCTTCGACTTGGCGTTCTTCTTCGTGTCATCCTTCTTCATCTGATCGTTCTTCATCTGGCCTTGTTTCATGTCATCGTTTTTCATGCTGTCCTGCTTGGTGGTGTCGCTGGACTGCGCAAAAGCCGCAAAGGACAATGCCAGAAAACACATCGCCATCAACCTGCGAATCATTTTGTTCATGAACTCTTCTCCTATTCACCTTCAAATTGACGCTCTGGAACCCAAGCGCTCATATGGGATGTGAGGCGCCATGAAAAGTTACAGGATCCCTCCTCCAATTGTGTCTTTCGGACTTTCTCCGGAGTGAACCCGTAGCGCAAGAGTTCCGTGCCAGACACGTCGCTCAGTGTTCACCGATTATTGGCGCATTCAGGCGATCACACAACTTTGCGTCATTTGTTCGCCCGTCAGCCATTTACGCTCCAAAGCCCAGTTTCGGCTTGACCCTAGCGAGATCCGCGCGAACATTTCGGACTCCCGATTCATCACAAAACATCTGTGATCCGCCGCACAGACGCCAAACTCGCCGTGCGCGACAATGCAGACCTGATTGGAGCAGTAAGCCGCCCCAAACCGATTTTCAGCGTTCTTTGACAACTAAGTTGAAGCTACAAGGCCGGCGTCATCTTCCCAAGAATGGTGCCCCAAAACGGGAATTCGGAGCTAAGTCCTTATTTCAGAATACTTTGATTTAACCCCCGTAGAATCAAAGACCGAGTCGAATTTTTCTCGCTAACCCAATGATTCCAGGAGGCAGGGGGGGGGGGGGGTGGGGGTACCAGATGGTTAACACCAGGGAACATTGGCAGAGGCGGCTGGACAGGCGTACCTTGTGGCCTAGCGGATCAACCCGCGCTGCTGCAGAAACTCTTTCACCACCGCAGCCGCATCGCGACGTTGTCCATCGACTGCATAATTCATTCGCCGCATATCGTCGTCGGAGATCGCTCCCGCCAGTTCGCCAAGAGCCGCTCCCACCTCGGGATGCTGCTTCAGCACTTGATCGCGCATTATGGCCACCGCTTCGTAAGGCGGAAAATAATGATGGTCGTCCTCGAGCACAACGAAGTCGAGCGCCGGAATCAATCCATCGGTATTGTTTCCGGCAATCAGATCCACCTGCCGGTCTTTGAGCGCGCGCGTGATCAATCCCAGATCCATAATGCGAGGCGCCGACGCGAAGCGCAGGCCGTAACTGGCGACCAGACCCTTGTATCCATCAGGACGCTCCATAAATTCGTAGCCAAAACCGGCGCGCCACTGCGGAGTAAATGCAGCTGCCTGCGACAGCGTCTTCAGATGCAACCGTCGAGCGTCCTCGCCGCGGATCACCATCGCAAAGGTATCGTCAAACCCGAGCGGAGGTCCCACGGTGAGGCCGAACTTGCGTTTCGTAGCCCTGTTTCACGCGTTGATAAACGTCTTGCTTGTTGCCGCTCGCCTGTCCACTATTCGGTTTTTCTTTGAGAACCGCGGTCAGCGCCGTACCCGTATATTCCGGGTAAATGTCGATTCGTCCGGCGAGAATCGCCTGCTGACAGATGAACGTGCCCGCGAGATAAAAGCGCCGCTCCACTGGCAGGTGAGTTCGGGCTTCGATGACTTGCGCGAAAAGTTCTCCCAGAATGAGTTGCTCGGTGAAGTTCTTGGATCCGACCACGATGCGATCGGCATGACGTTCACAACTTAGGAGAGGCAAGAAAAGCAAGATGGCAAACGCCAGCAAAATAATTTGCAGATAACTTGTTGGTTACGAGCGCGGATGGAATCGATGGTCATCTATGTCAACAATCACTATGGTCAACGACTACGATTTCGAACGCAGCGATCCCAGCCGCCGCTCCAGTCGTCCCAGTACGAAGTCGGCGAAGAGCGCCAGCAGCGCGGCCGGAACGGCTCCCGCCAGAATCACCTGGTTGTTCACCATGGCGAGTCCGCGGAAAATAAATTCTCCGAGGCCGCCCGCGCCGATGGCAGCGGCAATCGTCGCCAGCCCAATGGAGACAACCGTCGCAATCCGCACGCCCGCGACAATTACTCCCGAAGCCAGCGGCAACTCCACTTGAAAAAGCAATTGCCAGTCGGTCAATCCCATGGCGCGTCCGGCCTCAACCACCGCTGGATCGACGCCGCGAATTCCAGCGTAAGTATTACGAATCAAGCGGCAACAGCGCATAAAGAGCAACGCGAGAATCGCGAGACGACCAGCGCGCTCGCCGATCCACGGCGCAGGAAGAAGGAAGCCGAACAAGGCAAGACTTGGAATGGTCTGGATAATGTTCGCGCCGCCCAACACGGGTTTGCTGAGTTGCGGAACGCGCGTGATCAGCACTCCCAGCGGAATTCCGATCAGCGCCGCGAAAAGTGTGGCCACGCCCGCCAGCGTGATGTGCTCCAGCGTAAGGTCGAGCACCTGCTGACGATTTGCCATCATGAACTGCAGGAAATTCATGCCGATCACCTTTCACTTTGCGATCACTTCACGATCACCTGAAATTCGGCAACGGATCCGCTATTCCGGAGAACGCTTCCACGTATGGCGCACGAGTGGATGTTGGGAACGCGAACATTCCGCCGCGGGAAGGTCCACGATGAGGCGACCTTCTTCCATGAGCGCGATACGATCGCCAAGCAGCAAAGCCTCGCGCAAATCGTGAGTGACAAAAATCACTGCCTTCCGCATCCGCTGCTGCAGGGCGCGAAATTCTTTCTGCATCTCCGATCGCGTGATCGGATCGAGCGCGCCGAAAGGTTCGTCGAGAAGCAGAATTGGAGGATCAGCCGCGAGAGCACGCGCGACTCCCACGCGCTGCCGCTGGCCTCCGGAAAGTTGGCTCGGATAGCGCGATGCCATGTCTGCGCTCAGTCCGACCAGGCTCAGCAGTTCGCGCACTCGCGCTTCGACGCGTTCCTTGGGCCAGTTTTCTATTCGCGGGACGAGCGCAATGTTGCGTTCCACAGTGAAGTGCGGGAACAAACCGCCGTCCTGAATGACGTACCCGATGCTTCGCCGCAGCCGGATCGGATCCCAATCCGCAGTACGACGCCCGTTAACGCGCACGTCGCCTGCGGTTGGCAACAGCAAACGGTTGATCAGCTTCAGCGAAGTTGTCTTTCCCGAACCGCTTCGGCCGAGGAGCACCAGCGTTTCACCCTGCTTAACGGAGAGCACGAGATCGTGCAGCAGCGTGCGACCGTTCAGTTGGAAAGACGCATGATCGAATTCGATGGCGAGTTCGCCGCTGGGAGGAGAGACCATGGCTTACTTCTTGTACGCGCCGTCGGGCAAACCCGTGATGCGTATTCCGCTGTGGCCTTTGTGCCGGATGTTGAGACCGATCAGCAGCGCGGTAACTTGCTCGACCAGGCGCGCGTTCTCCAGCTTGCCGCCATCGATCGCGCGCACGCCGGAGATCTTCACCGCGAGTTCCATCGCGACCTGCGTGGCATTCGGATCGTCGCTGCATACGATCACGTCGCAATCCACGTCATCATCTCCATTGAGCACGTCCGCGGAAAGGTTGTGGAACGCTGCTACCACGGAAACGCCCTTCGGAACCAGTTCAGCCGTCTGTTGCGCCGCCGAGCCTTGCCAAACGCCGAGAGTGCGGCTGGCGCGTCCGCCAACGCTCGCAGCCAGCGGAACGGTCGCGTCAATCAGAACGCTGCCCGCGCGAATCGCGGGCTTCAACTGCTTCAGCAGTTCGGCCTGCCCTTCGAAGGGAACGGTGAGCACCAGCAGATTGCTGGCCGCGCAGGCGGCCGAATTCTCCATCCCGGAAACTTGCGCATTTGCGCCGGCCCGTTTGCGGATTGTCTCTGCCGTCTGTTGTGCGCGCGCGGCATCGCGCGAACCGATGATGACGGTCTCTCCCGCGCGCGCCCAGCGCAGCGCGAGGCCCGTACCGGCCGGTCCAGTGCCTCCGATGACGGCGATGGCGACGGCTCATGCTGGCGTTCATGCGAATTCCGCAACCAGACGCGATTCCGAGACAGCTCGGAAGAAATCGGTTCGGCGGGAAACTTGATCTTCATCCGCGAATATTTTGTGTTGCGCTCGGCTGGGATGCGCCCGATCTCCAGAATCAGCGCCTGGAAATCTTCCGGGCTGGTGTATTGGCCCGCGGTTGCTCCGGCCTCGCGTGAAATATTTTCTTCCATCAGCGTTCCGCCGTAGTCGTTGGCTCCAGCGTGCAGGCAGAGCTGCGAAAGTCTTGCGGTTCAGCTTCACCCACGAGACCTGAATATTATGAATCGAGCCGGCGAGCATGATTCTGGCGAGCGCATGGATCTTGAGATGTTCGGCGAGCGTCGGACCCGAGCGCGCCAGTCCCTGCTGGAACAAAAGCGTGTTCTGGTGCACGAAGCCCAGCGGAACGAACTCGGTGAAGCCGCCGGTCTCAGACTGAATCTGCCTCAACAGAGCCAACTGCCGCACCCAATGATCTGGAGTTTCCATGTGCCCATACATCAGCGTCGAAGTGCTCGGAATGCCGCAAGAGTGCGCTGTGCGGATCACTTCCTGCCATTGCGCTGACGAAAGTTTGTTGGCCGAGAGCACATGACGCACTTCGTCATCCAGAATCTCGGCCGCCGTACCGGGAAGCGTGTCCAGTCCGTTATCGCGCAGCATCATTAAATAGTCGCGCAGCGTCATGCCGGTCAGTTCCACGCCGTACACAATTTCCATCGGGAGAAAACGCGTGGATATGCATGCCCGGCACGGCACTCTTCACGGCACGCAGAATATCGCGGTAATAAAACGGAGGCAGACCATGCGGCAGTCCGCCCTGAATGCAGACTTCGGTCGCTCCCAGATCCCACGCTTCTTTACTTTTGCGGCCCATATCTTCGAGCGAATGAAAATAAGAGTCGGCCTTCGCGCGGACCGCGGCTGAAGGCGCAGAATTTGCAGCCCACGAAACAGATGTTCGTGAAATTGATATTGCGGTTTACGACGTAGCTGACGATGTTGCCGACGAGTTCGCGGCGAAGCGTATCGGCGGCTACGAGCAGGGCGAGCAAGTCCGCGGCGTCACAGTTCGCCAAAGCGTAGCGTTCGTCATCGCTTAGACATGCTCCACTCTTGCGTTTCCAGCACGCGCTCCAAGGCAGTGCGAATCGCCGACGGACGAGTGCGGTGCGATTTCGTCCCAGGTCAGCGACGGGAATTGCTCGAGTTCTACAGCCTGCCATGCCATGACGTTCCTCTAACGAATACCTGATAACGAACTACTGGTCGATCCGCTACCGAAAAAGATCGCTCTGCGCGGGCCGGATCAGCTCCCTTGCCCCACGGTCTCCCCGGCGGTTTTCGCGATCATACGCATAGCCGCGAATGATGCACGCGGGAGTGCCTGCCAGCTTGCCGCAGACCAGTCCCGCCGCGCAAGCCAATTCGTCGGCGACCGCATCAACTGTGGCGTGCAGCGGGTAGCCAGTGCGCATCGCGGCGTCCGCGATAATCGACCAGAGGCCGCATTCCGGCGACGCCGATTGCGACTTCGGTCAAACCTTCGCGCCACGGACGCCCGAAACTGTCGCTGACGATGACTGCGATCTCGATTCCCATCTGCTTTTTCAACTCCCGCCGCAATTTCGCCGCGGAGCGATCCGGATCCACCGGCAGCAACACTGCGTGCCGCCCGCCATCGACGTTCGATACATCCACGCCGCTGTTGGCGCAAATGAAACCGTGCCTGGTTTCGGTGATCAGAACGCCGTGTTTTCGGCGCACGATTCGGCGGCTCTCACGCACCGCCAACTCGCTGACGCGGGCGTCGAGCCCATAGCGCTCGTGCCCAGATCTTCGAAGCCGACGAGGGCCGGATCTCATCCAGCGCGACGACCGCGCCTTCCGCCTTCGAAACAATTTTGTGCTTCACGACCAGAATGTCGCCATCCTGAAAGCGCAGCCCTGATTTTCGCGCCGCCGCCAACAAAATGGCACTCAGCGAATCTCCGGCGCGGATTTCTCCGCTGACGGCGACCGGGAGAATGCGAACTTCCCCAGCCGCGCGCTTACTCTCGCGCCTAGCGGCGCTGGACGCCATATTCGACCTGACACTCATCGACCTGAATCTCGAACCTGATTCCGGCTGCCGAGGTTCCAACTTCGCACGAGCTTCTGCGATCGCCGATCTCCGCTGGCAGCCGCTAGTTCGAAAAGATCTTCAGGACGATCGACATCCCGCGCAATCCCCGGCAGTTCGAGCACGACACACGGCAAGCCGGTTGCCTTGGCTGCGGCCAGGTGCGGCAAAAAACTGTCGTTCCCGAAGCGCAGCGGAAACAAATCGCCCGGCGATCGCCAGGCTGCATTGGTGCCGCGTCCGGCCGCATCGGGCACCAGCACCGCGCCGCCGGGAGGCGCGCAGTCCACGATCTTCTGCAGTTCCGAACTGTCGATTAGAGGAATATCTGCCGGAATCACCAGGGTGCTATTCGCTCCGCGCTCTTTGCAGACCGCCGTTGCCATCTCGATGGCGCTGGTTTCGCCGGAGTTGTCGTCAGCGATGACTTCGAAATTGAAGTGCGCGGCCAAATCGCGGGCGTACGAATCGCTGGTCACGACTGCAACCGCGGGCCGGCTTTGCCAGTGCGCCAGCGCTTGCAATACGTCCTCGCACATGGCCTGCGCCAGCATGAAACGTTCTTCCCGGACTCAAAATGGAAGAGAGACGCTGCTTGGCGTCCGCGAGATTTTTTATGGGAACCAGAATCATGCCTGCTCCGCGGCCGGCTGAGCGGAAGGAGGCTGCATCGCCGCCTCCAGAACGGTCTTTGCCAACGCGACTCTATCTTCATGCTTACGCATGATGGTCGGAGTGCAATGCACACGCATGCCGGTCCTGCGCAATTCTTCGGCAGCCGACGCGTCCTCGGAATCGACCACCAGCAAATCGAGAAAGTCGTGATAGAAGTCGGCAACGCCGGCAATCGAAACGGCGAGACCCTGCGCCGCCATAAGGATTCCGGCGGGACCGGTGACCGCAGCTCCGGCGACGATCGGGCTCACGGCGGCAATGCGGGCGCGGCTTTCGCGCAGCGCTTCGCGAATTCCGGGCACGGCGAGAATCGGTGCGATGCTGGTTACCGGATTACTGGGGGCAAGCAGCACGAGGTCGGCCGAGCGGATCGCTTCCGTCACTCCCGGCGCGGGCTCGGCATCGGAGGCGCCGGCGAAGCGAACCGATTCCACGGGATCCTGATACCAGCGCTGGACGAAATATTCTTCAAAGCTCAAGTCTCCAACGGGAGTCAGAACCCGCGTCTCCACGCGCGAATTGCTCATGGGCAGGATGCGCGCCTTGACTCCCAGCTTGGCCGCGATCTCGGACGTGGCTTCGCTGAGCGTCTTGCCATCGGCAAGCAACTTGGAGCGGAAAATGTGCGTGGCCAGATCGCGATCACCGGCGTGGAACCACGTCGGCTGTCCGAGTTGTCCCATGGCATTCAGGCAAAAAAAAGTGTCGCCCTTCACGCCCCACCCGCGCTCCTGGCTTAATTTTCCCGCCAGCAGGTAGGTGATGGAATCGAGATCGGGAGAAACGTACAAGCCCCACCACAGGAGGTCGTCGCCGGTATTCACGATGATCGTCAGTTCTTCCGGACGAACGATCTGCCGAAGTCCATCGACGAACTTGGCGCCACCCGTGCCGCCAGTGAGAACTGTGATCATGCCGCCCTCTTTTTTCGCTTTGGTGCGTTTCGTTTTCGTGCGTAGCCCTCAGTATCGGCCGCACCGTTCAGTCGCTCGGCCAGCAGATCGCTGTGGGCTGCTGCCTGACCTATAAATTCTGGATAAACCGGCAATCTTTGGCGCAGCTCGAATCCTTTGGCCTCGGTTCGCTGCCTGTAATTCGTCCAGATGCGGCCAGGGTTTTTCCGGATTGATGAAGTCCGGCGTCAGCGGCGAAACTCCGCCCCAGTCATTGATGCCGCCATCGAGCAGATCGGCATAATGCGGATCGGAGAGATTCGGCGGCGCTTGAATATTCATCGTACGGCATCAGGAGGCGCGCCACGGCCAGCGTGCGCAACATTTCTCCGCGGTCGGGTTCTGGCCAGTGTGCCATCGGCGTTCCGCTCTTGGCGCGAAAATTTTGCACGATCACTTCCTGGATGTGCCCGTACTTCTCATGCAGGTCGCGGATTGCGATCAGCGCGTCCACGCGCTCTTCCAGCGTTTCCCCAATTCCAATCAGAATTCCGGTAGTGAAAGGAATCTTCTGGCGGCCCGCATCTTCGATTACGCGCAAGCGCTTCGCGGGATCTTTGTCGGGAGCGTTGTCATGCGCGGCGTTCTTCGCGAGCAGTCGGGCACTGGTACTCGTCGTTTCCAGCATCAGCCCCATGCTCGGAGACACGCGCGACAGCCGTTCCAGCCATTCCGCGCTCATCAATCCAGGGTTCGGATGCGGTAGCAAGCTCGATTCGCGAAGCACCTTTTCGCACATCGCTTCCAGATAATGGAGCGTGGATTTGTATCCCCAGCGCCGCAGCGTCTCGCGCATCTCGGGAAAGAGCAATTCGGGCTTGTCTCCCAGGCTGAACAGCGCCTCGGTGCATCCCATGCGCTCGCCGGCGCGTACAACTTCCATTACTTCGTCGGGCGTCATGGTGTGCGCGCCGGGATCGCCGGGATCGCGCCGGAAGATGCAGTAGCCGCAATAGTCGCGGCAAAGATTCGTGAGGGGAAGAAACACCTTGCGGGAATAGGTGATGACTCCGGGTTTAAATTTCGCGCGGGCGGCCTGCGCCGCCGAGAGCAGCGAGGGCAGCGCATCGTCATCGGCGTTGCAGCAGCAGACAAGCCGCCTCGCGCGAGATGGGCTCGGCGTTGCTCGCTAACTCCGGAACCGCGACCTGAGTATCTGGGGAAAAGATGGCCATACTTCGCTACTTCGAAATTCGTTTCATCAGAATCCAACGCAAGCAACGATCATACTGGCAAATCATACCGGCGAATCACTGGCAAAGATCATAACGGACAAGGCGAATCCTGTCCCGCGGTGGCAGACTGTACCATCTGTGATAGCGTGTTCAATTGCCGGAAGAGTTGCCTGGCGATTCGGGCAGAATTATCTAGAATCTTCAGAGCGAAACAATTGAGAGCGAAATTTGCTAGGATCAGGCCACTCAAGACAAGGGCCTTCAGGTTTCCGCATGAGCCTTAACGCGAGCGATTTCCGCAGGGCCATGGGATGTTTCGCCACCGGGGTCACGGTCATTACCGTCGACCAGGATGGCGAGGTCCACGGCATGACTGCGAATGCTTTCACTTCGGTCTCACTCGACCCGGTGCTGGTGTTGGTTTGCGTGGATCACCGGGCGCGGACCCACGCTCATCTGCACGCCCGCAAGCGATTTGGAGTGAACGTGCTGCGCCGCGATCAGCAGGCCATCTCGGAATATTACGCGCGCTCAGCAGAGGCTCATCAGCACCCGGAAGCCGCCGGCGCCCGCTTCGATCGCACCGCGCAGGGAACGCCCGTGCTGCAAGGAGCTCTGGCTTACCTCGAATGCCGGTTGCACTCGACGCAGACGGCAGGCGACCACACGATCTTTATCGCGGAGGTGGAAGAAGTCGTAGTCCGCGATGGGGAGCCGCTGCTATATTTTCGCAGCCAGTACCGCGACATAAAAGCGCTGCAACACTGATGCTTTCAGGCACGGATGTCTTAACCGTTGAAGAGCAAGACGAAGCGCAATGTATCCGCGATCATTTCACTATCACCGGGCGGGATCACTGCAGGAAGCAGTCTCCATGCTCGGCCAACTAGGCGAGGGCGCCAAGTTTCTCGCCGGTGGGCAGAGCCTGATTCCTTTGCTCAAGCTTCGCTTCGCCAATCCCGAGCACCTGGTGGACCTGAACTTCATCCCGGGCACCTCCTTTATTAAGGAAGACTCGGGAGCGCTGCATTTTCGGAGCCATGACGCGACACGCGGAAATCGAGCACTCCGCGCTGGCGAACAAGATTCCGGTTCTACACGACTGCGCCGCTGGCATTGCCGACGTGCAGGTGCGAAACCGCGGCACCATCGGCGGATCGCTTGCCGAGGCCGACCCGAGCGGCGATTGGGCCTGCGCCTTGATCACGCTCGACACCACGGTTCACTGCCTCGGGCCAGCGGGCGCGCGCGCGATCCCGCTGAAAGACTTCATCAAAGATGCTTACACTACCGCGCTGGCTCACGACGAACTGGTGACCGAAGTGGAAGTGAAGGTTCCTCCCGAGGGCAGTGGCGGGGCTTACCTTGCATTCAAGCGCAGCGCTCCCGTATATCCAAGCGCCAGCGCTGCCGTGCAACTAACGATGGCGGACGACGTCTGCCAGGACGCTGCCATTGCTCTCGGCTGTGTTGGACTGACCGCGATCCGCGCGACCGAGGCCGAGACAGCGCTTCGTGGAAAGATTTTGCGCAGCGATGTGAACGACAAAACGATTGCCGCTGCTGCGGAAGCGGCGCGCGCCGCCGCCGATCCCCAGCCTGACATGCGCGGATCGGCTGAATATAAACGCCAATTGGTCGTGGCTCTGGTGAAGCGCGCCATTCAGATTGCCGTGCGCCGCGCCCGCGGAGAACAGGTCGAAGGGGGCCATCTCTATGCCTGAGACAGCAACGGCATCGTCGAGCGTCGAAAAAATCGCAGCCAACATTGGTGTTCGCATTATTGTCAACGGCAAACACTACTCACGGCAGGTCGAGCCGCGCATGTTGCTGGTTGAGTTCCTGCGCGAGGCCTGTGATCTTACCGGCACGCACGTCGGTTGCGACACGACGTACTGCGGCGCTTGCACTGTGCTGATGAACGGCCTGGCGGTGAAGTCCTGCACGATGTTTGCGGTGCAAGCGGACGGGTCGGAGATCACTACCGTCGAGGGCCTCGAAAAAGACGGCAGAGCTTCATCCCATTCAAAAAGCTTTTGGCGATTCATACGGGCTGCAATGCGGCTACTGCACGCCGGGTCTGATGCTTTCCGCTCATCAGTTGCTTTCCGAGAATCCGCGAACCGAGTGAAAAAGAGATTCGCAAAGCGATTGCCGGCAACACCTGCCGCTGCACGGGATATATGAACATCTTCAAGGCCATCGAACTCGCAGCCCGGAACATGAAAGACGCCTGAAATGGCCATCAAATTTTCCGGCGAATTCGAGGTCAAGAAGAAGCCCGAGGAGGTTTACGACTTCCTCACCGACCCTAGTCGATTTGCGGCGCTACTGCCGGACTTTCAGGGTCTGACCGTGCAGGACGCGACCCATTTCACGCTCAAGGTGAACGTGGGCATTTCCTACATCAAAGGCAGCGCCGACGTGAAGATGGAATTGGCGGAAGCCGATCGGCCGCGACGTGCGCAATATAAAGGACAGGGAGCCGTGGCCGGCGGGAACGTCACGATGGTCGCGGGGTTTGATCTGTCCCCGATCGCGGCGGGAACCAAAGTGAACTGGCAGGGAGAAGCACAGATTTTCGGCCGCCTCGCGTCTGTAGCCGGGGGGTTGCTCGAACCGCTGGGCAAGAAACAGATTCAGAAACTGATCGACGGGCTGCAAGCGGCGTCTGGCATAGGCTCGTGTGGCGCGGACACTCCTGTCCGCGAAATGGTTTGCGGAGGCGCCAAACAGTTGGGTGACAACGAACGTGGCTGATGAGAAAAAAAACGGCAGCGGACCCTGGGTAGGCGCGTCGCTCCCGCGCAAAGAAGAAGACCGTTTGTTGCGAGGGCGGGGCAAGTTTGCCGACGATATCAAGCTTCGCGAGATGCTCTATCTCCGCTTCGTGCGCTCTCCTTATGCGCACGCGCGCGTCATCAGCGTTGATACTTCCGCTGCCGAGGCGCTGTCCGGCGTCGTGTGCGTTATTACGGGCAAAGAAGTTGCAGCGCAAACTCAGCCTTTCATCGAAATCGGTCCCGACCACGCGCAGAAGATTCGTGACTTTCCCATGGCAGTCGGCAAGATCCTTTATCAGGGAGAGCCGGTTGCCGCGGTAGTCGCCGAATCTCCGAGTCTTGCCGACGATGCCGCGGAACTCGTCCAAGTCGAGTACGAACCGCTTGAACCCGTGGTCGACGCCGAGCAGGCGCTCACCGATCACAGCATTCTCCACGAAGAAGCCGGCACGAACCGAGTTTGGAATGGCGTGTGGGAATACGGTGACGTTGAACGCGCTTTCAAAGACGCGGCGTATGTCGTCGATATCGACCGCATGCACTTCCATCGCTTTTCGTCGACGCCGCTCGAAAATAACGTTGTGATCGCGGAGTGGAATCCGAAAGACGAGCGCATTTACTACTGGTGCAATAATTCATTCCCGTCGTTCGCGATCCAGTTCCTGGCCGCGCACCTGGGCATTCACATCGACAAGATACGAGTCCAGACGTTCGATATCGGAGGCAGCTTCGGAATCAAGATCACCAGTTATCCGCAGATGGCGGTTTGCGCCCTGGCCTCGAAGAAGGCCGGCGGACGGCCCGTCAAGTGGGTGGAAACCCGCTCTGAGCACATGGTTTCGAGCGCCCATGGCAACGAGCGTACTTTTCGCAATACGCGCGTGGCGCTCGACAAAGATGGCGTTATCACGGCTATCGACTCGCGCCACATTGACGACTGCGGCGCTTATCCGCGCTATGAACCCCTGGGCTGCGTGATCTGGTCGCAGGTTTTCTGCGGAGTCTATCGCTTCAAGAACGCTCGCATCGATTTCTGGCAGGCGGTGACCAACAAGTGTCCCGTCGGCCCCAATCGTGGATACTCGCGCATGCAGCATCTCTGGTTCCTGGAGCGCGTAGTCGACATCTGCGCCCATGAAATCGGCATCGCAGCCGCGACGAAATGCGGCTGCGCAATTACATCCGCCCGCGAAGAATTTCCCTACACCACGCCCAACGGCTGCGTGTACGATTCTGGCGACTATCCGAAGATGCTCGAGGTCGCGAAAGACCTGATCGGATGGGACGACTGGAAGAAAAAGCAAGCCGAGGCACGCAAAGAGAAAGACGGCCGCATGATCGGCATTGGCATCGGCACGACGCTCGATTCCGGCACCAACAACTTCGGCCAAGTCGCAGATCGTCAATCCCTATGCGCCGTTCTCCGGCAACTCGCAGGGCGCAAACTGCAAGCTCGATATCTATGGAGAAGTGGTCGTGGCGGTCGGTTCGTGCCCGCAAGGCCAGGGACATGAAACTACCGCGGCGCAAGTTGTGGCCGACGTGCTCAACATTCATCCCGACCTGATCACCGTGCGCACGGGCTTCGATACTGAGCGCAATGTCCACACCGGTTTCTCCGGAACCTACGCCAGCCAATTTGCGGTTTCCGGTTTGTCGGCGGTGCACGGCGCCGCGCAGAAACTCAAGGCTGAAATGAAGCGCCTGGCGGCTTTTTCGCTCGCAAACGAAAGAAGACGATCTCGAATTCGGCGTCGGCCAGCAGGGGCCGGAGATCAAGGCAAAGAGCACTGGGAAGTCGATCAACTACTGGGGCCTGGCCAACATTGTGAACGTGAATAGCGCCGTGCTTCCGGCCGAACTTTACGATGTCACGCTCAACTGCCGCTATGTGTGGCGTGCGCCGTTCAAGGTTCCCGACACGAAAGCAAAATACGGCAGTCTCACGTTGACCTACGCGTCGCAATTGCATATCGCGATCGTCGAAGTCGACCGCGAAACTTTCGTCCCGAAGATTCTTGACTACGTTGCGGTTGACGACTGCGGCACGGTCATCAATCCGCCGATTGTCGAAGGGCAAGTGTATGGCGCGACCGCGCACGGCATCGGAGCGGCGCTGATGGAAACCTGCGTCTATGACGCCGTCGGCAATATGATGACCAGCACTTTCAGCGATTACACGCCGATCACGTCCATGAATATTCCGAAGATCAAGTATGGGCACACGACGACGCCTTCTCCGCACAGTTACAGCGGCGCGAAGGGCATGGGCGAAGGCGGCGCGGCTCCGGTGCACACGATTTCCGCGGCACTGCAGGACGCGTTGTTTGCACAAGGGATTTTCATTAACGACTCTTTTAACAACGGCGACAGCATCTTCCGGGCGCTAAAGCGGCAGCGAAGGCGGGCAGCTGCTCAGCTAGTAAAGTTGGAGAAGCGGATTTAGGAAACGATGAAGAAAGTCTGCATCATCGGTTGCGGCGCGATCGGCAGCCTCTATGCCGCGCACCTGGCGCGCGTTGCGGAAGTCTGGGCCTTCGTTCGCCGCGAAGATCACGCTACCGAGCTCAACCGTAAGGGCCTGCGCGTCACCGGAACCCACAACTTCGCCGTCCCGCTAAGAGCCACGACCAACCCAAAAGACTTGCCGGATTGCGATCTTGGCATCGTTGCCACGAAAGCGACGCAGGTCAAAGAATCATTTCGCCTGGTAGGCTCGCCACTTTGATCAAGGCGCGGTCCTCTCGGCGCAGAACGGAGTTGGCAGCGAAGAAATCATCGCCACACTCACGCGCGGCTACGTCATTCGCGCCACCACCTTCATGAGCGGAACGCGACATAGTGACACGCACGTGCAATATGAACTCGATACGCCAACGTGGATGGGGCCGTTCGAGCCGACCGGCACGCCATACGCTGTGGTTAAAGAAGCCGCCGACCTCATTATCGCCGCGCGGGCTTAAGGCGCGAGGCGCTTGAAGACGCCCGGCCGGCGCAGTGGTCGAAGCTGATTTTTAATTCGTCGGTGAACAGCGTTTCCGCACTGACGGGTCTGCCGCACTCGCCGCATTTCTCCGACGAAGCGAAATTTTCCGACCTCGGCCATCTGCTGCACGCCTTGATCGATGAAGGCAAGCGAGTGGCCGAGGCAGCTGGCGATTCGCCTGCACGAAGATCCCTGGGAGATGAATCGAGTCGGACGCCATGACCAATCATCCGCCGTCGATGCTGCACGACGTTCGCCACCGGCTGACGACCGAAATCGATTTTCTCTCCGGCGCCATTGCGCGCGAAGCGGAGCGCGTCGGAGTACCGGCGCCGCTGCATACAGCGGTGTATCGGCTCATCAAGGGCAAAGAAGCGGCCTGGAATTTTCAGGATGAAAACAAACCTGTGACCGTGCATTGAGAGTGAGTAAGACTGCTATGGCCTGGCCCGCAGACAAAATGAAACTCGATCGCGTTCGCGCGCTGATGAAGGATCAGAATCTTTCGGCGCTTGTTTGCCGCGCGCCCGACAATGTTCTCTATCTCACCAACTACTGGTGCATGAAGGGATATGACGCCGTCGTCTTTCCGCGCGATGGCGAGCCCACATTGATTGCGCTCGAACCGCAGCAGGCCGACGCCGAGCGAAATTCGTGGACGAAAGACATTCTCTACTTCAAAGGCTATGACGAGCGCGACCCGCGTCCGCCGCAGTTCCGCGCCTGGGATCGCGTCTATGAAGTTCTCAAAGCAACGCGGCCTGACCGACAAGGTCGCCGTCGAACTCAACATGGGCACGCAGTCGGCCGACCGCATGGTGGGCGAGCCGACCACGTTCATGTTGTCCTATTTCGAATCGTTCAAGAAGTTTTGCGGCGAGGTCGTGGATGCGACGCCGCTCCTCAACGAAGCCCGCTCGATCAAGACCGCGCAGGAAATCGAGCGCATGCGTCTAGCCAACGAACTCGCAGCTCTGGCCATGGACTACACGCGCGAGCACATGCGTCCCGGCATGAAAGAGAGCGAAGTCGGCGCCATGTATGAAGGCTTCGTGCATGGAATCGGCGTCGGCTATAAAGGCAAAGTCGAGATGGCGCGCGCCTTCACGCTAGTGTGGTCGGGTAAAGGAATCGCCACATTCACGGCCACCGGCGATCGTCCGATTCAGAAAGACGAGCCGACGCTTTTCGAAATCTGGGTGTGCGCCGACGGCTATTGGACCGATCTCACCAAGAATGCCTGCCCCGGCGAATTGAAGCCTGAGTATCACAAGTCTGCTCGATCTTCTTCTGAGAGTTTTCAGCGAGGCTGTGTCTTTCGCGCGCCACGGTGCCAGTTTCCCGGAACTCGACAAATTGATTCGCGCCCGCATCGCCGAAGGTGGATACCCGGGGCAGCCGTCCCACCCCATCTGCCACGGTGTCGGCGCTCGCGCTCACGAATGGCCTTATGCGCACCAGGCTGGCACCGGCACGATAAAAAAAGGAATGGTGCTGGCGATCGAGCCCGGCATTTACTGGCCCGGCGGCGGAGGTCTGCGGTTGGAAGACAATTTCTTGATCACCGAAACCGGCAACGAAAAAATGTGCACCGATCCGGACGATTTCCGTCTGGCGAAGCGATCATTAGAGAAGAATTGAGAACTCAACAGTGTCCAGCGCCACCACAAACTCGAAGTCCGCCCTCGATCCCAAGCTCGTTGATCGCATTCTCGCCGAAGTCCGCGAAGACGAAATCGTCTCCATGTCGACGCGATGTGATCAACATTCCCAGCCCCACCGGCGAAGAACTGCAGATGGCGCAGTACATGCAATCGCGCGTTGCAGAAGATCGGTCTCGACATGACCTGGCAGGAAGTCGAAGATGCCCGCGCCAACGTGATCGGCCGCTGGAAAGGTTCGGGCGGCGGCAAGAACCTGATGTTCAACGGCCACATGGATACCTCCAACACCGGCCGCGAAGAATTTCTCACCGGGAGCGGATACAAGCCGCAGGCCGTCGTCAAAGACGGCTTCATCTACGGCCTCGGCATCTACAACATGAAGGGCGCGCTGGTCTGCTATACGAACGCTGTCAAAGCGCTGCAGCGCGCGGGTGTGCGACTGAAGGGCGATGTCATCATTGCCGCCGTCGCCGGCGAAATTGAAAAAGCGCAGTGGGGCGAATTCAAAGGCAAAGAGTACCGCGGCTATGGATGCGGCACGCACTACCTCGTGAATCACGGAGTACTGCCCGACATGTGCATTCTCGGCGAGCCCACCGACATGCAAGTCGTTCTCGAACATTTCGGCTCCATGTGGGTGCGCATCTCGTGCAGCGGGAATTTATGTGCATACGGCGTTTTGCGAAGGCCGCGAAGAAATGAATTCCATCCGCCGCATGGTCGAACTTATGCCGCCCGTTCTGAAGTGGATTGAGCGATGGGAGAAGAAGGCGAGCTACGGCGGCAAGAAGGCGATCGTGAATCTCGGCGGCATCCGCGGAGGACACGCCTGGCGCGCCAGCCGGACTCCCGAAAAAACCGACTTGTTCCTCGACGTGCGTGTTCCGCCGAACATTCCCATGGCCGAAGCGCGGCGCGACATTCAGCAGCTTTTCTTCGAACTTGAAAAAGCGCACCCCGACTGGGGTCTGGAATTCGAAACCTACGTGTCGGTCCCCGGCGCGCGCATCAGCGAGGAGCACGAAATGATCCGCGCCATCGACCGCAATCACAAGCGCATCACCGGCAAGACGCCGGAGCGGGAAGTGGTCACCTGGTGCTCCGACGCCAGCGTTCTCAGCCGTTACGGAGTCGAGACCGTGAATTACGGGCCCTCCAGCGGCCCGCGCGACCACGAAGGAGAAAAAGTTCGCATTCAGACACTGGTGGATATCACCAAGATTTACGCGCTAACCGCCGCCGAATTGTGCGGAGTGAGTAGCCGCTGAGGCCACTTTGCCAAGTCAGAAAGAAATCGATCGCCGCTACAAGAACATCCGCTCCCGCATGCAAGCCGCTGGGCTTGGACGCGCTCATCGTCTGCGGCAATCAATATGCCGGATTCGAAGGCGCGGTCTTTTACACCTCCGGATTCGAAATCGTTCATCGTTATGTTTACGTCGTCATCCCTCTCGCAGATGAACCCACGCTGGTTTTTCCGCGCGAGGCTCGCTGGATCGGCGACAAAAAGAAGCCTTGGGTGAAAGATCAGGTCTGGCCTGACGTTCCCGGCCAGTGGCTGCGCGACCGTGCCGTCGAGCGCAAGTGGAAGCGCATCGGTACGTTTGGGATGAACTTTGTCATGGCGGTTCGCGACTATCGCGAACTCGCGCAAGGCCCCTTCGAACTCGTGCCCTTTGATCAGGAATTCGACATGGCACGCGCCGTAAAGAGTGAAGAAGAACTCGTCGAAGTTCGCGACGCGATGGACATCGTGGTCGATGGCTTCTGGGCGCTGGTTGCGAGCTACAAGCCCGGCAAGACGGAAGCGGAAATCATGGCGCCTGCGGTCGAACGTTTTTTCGCGCGCGGCGCCGGCCCGCGCATGATGAATATTCTGCTTTCGGGCGAACACGGAGAGGCCAACGCCTACTTCAAAGTTCCCGGCCATCGCAAGGTCTCGGGCGATGATCTTCTTCTTTATTCGCTCGAAGTCACCGGATCCGGCGGCTACTGGGTTGAGTTTTCGCGCGCGCTGATTCAGGGCAAGCCCAGCCCGACTACGCAGAAGATGGCCGATGCTTATCCACACGCGATGGAATCGGCGCGCAAATTGATGCGTCACGGCGAACTCGCCTCTACTGTGCATCGCACGGTTGCCGACATATTCGCCAAGCACGGCTTCGCGCTCGGCCATCTCTCGGGACATAGCATCGGGATGACGATGCTTGAATATCCCGCGATCGGCGCGAAGAGCGACGTTCCGCTTGAAGAGAACATGATTTTTTCCTTGCATCCGCAGGTCGTCGATCAGGAAGGCAAGGTCTGCCTCTATACGCAGGACACGTATCGCGTCGGCAAGACTGAAGGCGAATGCCTGGCCGATGTGCCATGGAAATTCTTTAATGGCGGGGAGAAGAGAGGTCAGAGGTAAGAAGTGCTGAAAGTTTGCATCATCGGTTGCGGCGCTGTCGGCAGTCTCTTTGCCGCGCACCTCGCCAGAAGAGGCGAGGCTGAGGTCTGGGCCTACGACGTCTGGAAAGATCATGTCGAGGCCATCCGCAATCAACGGTCTGCGCATTTCCGGCGCGGCCGATTTCACCGCGAAGCTGAATGCCACGAGCGATCCGAAAGAACTTCCGCGCTGCGATTATGGCATTGTTGCCACCAAAGCCATCCATACCCGCGTCGCGATTGCACAAGTTGCGCGCGCCTTCGATGGGAACAGTGCCGTCTGCTCGGTGCAAAACGGCGTTGGCAACGAAGAGATCATCGCGGAGCACGTGAAGTATGTCATTCGTGGCACGACGTTTCCTGCCGGACATCCCATCGCTCCGGGCCATATCGGCTTCGACATCAAGGGCGACACCTGGATTGGGCCCTTCGAACCGACGAACACGCCGATGTCTAAAGTTGAAGAACTGGCTGGACTGATCACGCGCTCCGGCATGAATACGATTGCGTTGCAAGATGCTCGCGGCGCGCAGTGGACGAAACTGATTTTCAATGCTGCGACCAATCCTGTCGGAGCCCTGACGCTGCTGCACCACGGCGCGGCAACGCGCTTCGCGCCGACTGGCCAGCTGTTCAACGATCTGATTGCCGAAGGCGAGGCCGTCGCTCATGCGCTCGGCATCGAACTGCATGGCGATCCGCGCGCGCTGGTGCAAAAAGGAGCGAACGCTCCCGGGCAAACACCGTGCCTCCATGTTGCAGGACGTGCTTGCCAAACGTCGGACCGAAGTCGATTACATGAACGGTGCAATCGTGGAGTGGGGCGAGAAAACCGGCGTCCCGACGCCGTTGAACAAAGCGATGTGGGAACTGGTGAAAGGACTGGAGCATTCCTGGAGCGATCCGGAATGAGTAGATTTGCTTTTCCTGAGACCTGAGATCTGACACCTGACACCTTAGACCTGAACTATGACCATTCCATTCAACATCGGAGTCCTGCAACTCAGCATGGAGCCCGTCCACGAAACGGTGGCCATGGCCAAGGCCTGCGAGGACGCGGGGTTTGATACGTTCTGGATCGCCGAAGCTTATCCATGGTGGCGCAAGCATTCGTTTGAGGCGCGCTCTTCGACCGCAATTCTTGCCGTCATCGCCAGCCAGACAAAACGCATTCAACTGGGCTGGGGAATTATTTCTCCTTACACGCGGCATCCGGTCGAGATTGCGATGGAAGCTCGCGTTATGCAGGATCTTGCGGGCGAACGGTTCCTGCTCGGACTCGGCGCGTCGAAGATCTTCATGAAAGAAATCGGCGAGGGAGAAGGCGAGAAAGTTGGGCCGGCGACGGTGATGCGCGAAAGCATCGAGATCATTCGCGGCGTGCTCAAGGGCGACAAGTTCGAATATCGGGGCAAGGTTTTTACTGCCAGTGTTCCGCCGCTGAAGTCCGACGCGCACACTTCGCGCAAAGTTCCTCCTGTGTATGTTGCGGGAACCGGGCCAGTGATGCAGCGTCTGGGTGGTTCGCTTGGCGATGGCTTGCTTACGGCGTCGATCACTACTCCTGCGTTTGTGCGCTACTCGAAGAAAGAATATGGAAGAGGGCGCGGCGAAGGCCGGCAAAGATGCTTCCAAGTTGATTCTCGGCTGCGTGATCGTCGGCAGCATCGGGCGCGATTCGAAAAAAGGAAAAGAAGGCGCGCGCGAGCAAGCTGCGATGTATCTTGCCAACAAGGTTCAGAACATCAAAGGCTCAGCGGACGTGCTGCTCGAATCCGCGGGCATCACTTTCGAAGAGCTTCAGCCGGTTGCTGACGCGATGGAAACGGGCGGACGCAAAGCCGCTGCTCGGGCCGTCAGCGATGAACTGCTGCGCAAAGTTTGTCCTATCGCGGGTACGCCTGACGAGTGCATTCAAAAAATCGAAGAATACCGCGCCGCTGGCTGTACTCACATCATGCTCGAAATCTGGGGCGACGATCGTGCTGGACAGGCGAAGCTTTTCGGGGATGAAGTGCTGCCGCACTTTAAGTAAGGTCGGAGGTTAGAGGTCAAATTGCAGAAGTGAAGACCAAGACCTATCCCTTAGGTTCTGACCTCTGCAATCTGACCTCTCACCTCTGACCCTATTTCCCCATCACCAGCTTCGCGATCGTCGCCAACTGCATGTTTGACGTGCCTTCGTAGATTTTTCCGATCTTCGCGTCGCGCCAATATTTTTCTACGGGATAATCTTTGGTAAAGCCGTATCCACCGTAGATCTCGATGGCCAGGGACGTCACCCGCTCGGCCACCTGCGATGTGAAGAGCTTGGTCATGGCGGCTTCTTTCACAAAATTTATGCCGGCGTCTTTCATGCGGGCCGCGTTATAGACCATCAGACGCGCTGCCTCGATCTCGGTTGCCATCTGCGCGATCTGGAACTGGATGCCCTGAAATTCTGCAATCGGCTTGCCGAATGCCATGCGCTCCTGGGCATATTTCGTGGCGCATTCCCAGGCTCCGCGGGCCACGCCCAACATTTGCGCGCCGATTCCGATGCGGCCTTCGTTGAGCGTCTCAATCGCGATTTTGTAACCTTTGCCGACTTCGCCCAAAACGTTTTCCCCGGGCACGCGGCAATCTTCGAGAATCAATTCGCAGGTGGACGACGCCCGAATTCCCAGCTTGTCTTCTTTCTTGCCGACGGTGAATCCGGGAAAGTTTTTTTCGATCAGAAACGCGGTGATTCCTTTGTAGCCTTTCGACGCATCCACGGTGGCAAACAGAATGAACAATCCGGCTTCTTTGGCGTTGGTGATCCAGAGCTTGCGTCCGTTGAGAATGAAGTCGTTGCCTTTGAGTTCGGCTTTGGTTTGCAGCGCAAACGCATCCGATCCCGAGCCCGCTTCGCTCAGCGCGTAGGCCCCAAGCGTGTCGGCCGCCATCTTGGGCAGGTAACGTTTTTTCTGGTCTTCAGTGGCCCAGCGCAGAATCGCGTTCGCTACCAGCGTGTTCTGCACGTCGACGATTACGCCGGCGGAAGCGTCGGCGCGCGAAAATTCTTCGACGGCTAAGATCGCCTCGAAAAACTTGCCACCCGATCCGCCGTACTGCTCCGGAATCTCGACGCCCATCAGTCCGAGCTGGAAGAATTGCTCGAGCAGGCCATGATCGAAGACGGCTTTTTCGTCCATCTCTTTCGCCAGCGGACGAATGCGGTCATCGGCGAACTGGCGGACGTTTTCGCGGAAGAGAAGCTCGTCTTCGGTGAGCGTAGTGATGGGCGCGGGATTCGCGAGCTGCAGAGTTTCTGGCATGAAGACACCTCGAAGGCGAACCAGAAATTGTAGCAGTAGGAGACGGTGAGATTGCGACCGCTTGGTTGGTTTCCGCGGTGGTCATCCTCCTAATAAGCCGGGAATCGGCTAGAGCCCAAGGGAAGCGGTTCCGTGGTATCCCACCCTTGCGCACAAAACGCGCAAGGATGGGGCACCCTCGGCACTCTTTGGTTTCACAAGAGTCAAAATCAAAAGCAAGGGCAAAATCAAAATCAAAATCAACGGCAGCGGACAGGAGTGTCCGCTCTACACAACCTTGGGCATCAGCTCGGCTACGGTCAGCTGATCGGCTTTTCGTAATTCGGGGAAAAGCCATGCCCAGGTGGCGATCACTACGAGCGTTCCTACTCCTCCCAGGACCACCGCAGGGACGGTGCCTAGCCATTGGGCGGTCAGGCCGGATTCGAATTCTCCTAATTCGTTCGACACTCCGATGAAGAGCATGTCTACGGCGTTGACTCGGCCGCGCATCTCGTCTGGAGTGGCTAACTGGATCAGAGTGGCGCGGATGATTACGCTTACCATGTCGGCGGCTCCGGTCAGGAAGAGCGCTACCAGCGACAGGATCAGGCTGTGCGAGAGTCCGAAGAGGATGGTGCAAACTCCGAACGCGGCTACTGCTAGCAGCATCGTCAGTCCGGCTCGGCGGCGGATGGGGCGATGAGCTACAACGACGGCCATGAGGGCGGCGCCGACTCCGGGCGCGCTGCGCAGGAGGCCCAGTCCCCAGGGGCCGGTGTGCAGAATTTCTCGGGCATAAACGGGGAGCAGGGCTACGGCTCCTCCTAGGAGGACGGCGAACATGTCCAGCGAGATCGAACCGAGGATTACTTTCTTCTCTCCGATAAAACGGAAACCGGCGAGCACGGTGCGCAGGCTTATCGGTTCTCTTCTTGGCACTATCCCGGCGCGCTCTTTTCTGGCGATGCGGGAAGCGGGTGAATTCGCAGCGTGAAGATGGTAGAGACAATGGACACGACTATGGCAATGCCATAGACGGCCTCGGGGCCGTGAAAGAGGGCATAGGCGATTCCTCCGATGGCTGGGCCGGCGATGGTTGCGATCTGAAAAGTGCTGGAATTCCAGGCGATCGCGTTGGAGAAATGCTCTTCGGGAACCAACTGCGGCAGCAGGGCGCGGCTCACCGGAAAGCTGAAACTGCGGCAGATGCCGACCAATACCAGGACGACGTAGATCGAGTGGACCGATTGCGGGGCACGCCAACTGATGGCTAGCAACAGCGCCGAGCAGACGCCATAGCCCGCATAGCACAAGGTCAGCAGTTTGCGGCGGTCGAGGAGATCGGCGGCGTGTCCGGCGAAGAGAAAGAGGACAAAGCCGGGAGCGAACTGGGCCAGGCCGACGTATCCGAGGTCGAGCGGGCGCTTGGTGATTTCGTAGACTTGCCATCCGACCGCGACGGACTGCATCTCGAGCGCTACGACGATGAAGAAGCGCGCGAGAGTGTAGCTGACGAAGTTGGGATAGGTGAAGGCGACACGGCCGGCTAGGCGCGGGTCGTTGGACGTGGAAATCACCATCAGTAATTACTTTGCCACAGAATTAGAGTCCCAAGGGAGACGGCGTCGTGGAATCCCACCCTAAACGTCGCAGAAGGCGCGACGTTTAGGATGGGGCACCCTCATTTTTTGACGGGATCAGTGGTTACCCGGCTAGCGGCGGTTGATTAGCGAGGCCACGTAGCCGGCGCCGAATCCGTTGTCGATGTTAACTACGCTTACGTTGGAGGCGCAGGAGTTCATCATTCCCAGCAACGCGGCGAGGCCTTTGAAGGCTGCGCCGTAGCCTACGCTGGTTGGAACGGCGATTACCGGGACTCCTACCAGGCCGCCTACTACGCTGGGGAGCGCGCCTTCCATTCCGGCGCAGACTATGATCACGCGCGCTTTGGCTAGCGCCGCGCGATGGGCCAGCAGACGGTGGATGCCGGCGACTCCTACGTCGTAGATGTGTTGAACGTTGTTGCCCATCAATTCCGCGGTGACTACGGCTTCTTCGGCTACGGGAATGTCGCTGGTTCCGGCGGACACGACCACGATTACTCCCTTGCCGTGCTTCTTGCGGTCGCGCTTGAAGACGATGGCTCGCGCCAGGGGACGATACTCTGCGCGGGGTTCGGCGGCGGCTACGGCCGCGT
The DNA here is from genome assembly GCA_963826845.1 of uncultured Acidobacteriaceae bacterium. Taxonomy (GTDB): domain Bacteria; phylum Acidobacteriota; class Terriglobia; order Terriglobales; family Acidobacteriaceae; genus Acidiflorens. Next base: position 78,616 of record CAWGYS010000004.1, on the reverse strand, counting down.
ATTGCTCTTCGGTGGCTCGCGTCGCCAGCACGTTGCTTCCGTGGACGGCTAGGCGGGCAAAAATTCCGGCTACCTGGTTTGGCGTTTTTCCCGGGGCGAAGATCACCTCGGGCATGCCTTGGCGAAGGGCACGATGATGGTCGAGCTTGGCGAAACCGAGGTCTTCGAAGGGCATGTGGCGGAGGCGTTCGACGGCGTCGTCGGGAGAGAGTTTGCCCCTCCGAACCTGATCGAACAGTTTTTTGAGCGTCTCGGCGTTCATTTGTTCTTGACCGCGCTTGTGACCGCGATTGCAGGAGCCATTGTAGATGGTGGCGGCGGGTGGCGGCCAACGGCTGCGACGCGGAGCCTGGAGGAGCCTGCTTGCCGGCCCTGGCGTTCCCTAAAAAACAAGTACTTTCAGTAACTTACGTAGATTACTCCAGTGGTTCTACGCACTTCTGGGAGATTGCTCCGGCTTCGGGACGGCCCTATAATCGGGTTACTCTGGTTTTGGATTCTCTGGCAGGTTCTCGGGTAGGTAGGCCGTAGAGTAAGTGTGTCTTTTGGCCGATGTTGCTGGTTAGGGCCGAAAGTCACTTGGTTGATCTAATTTTGGCCGATCTGAACCCGTATGCTTAGACGCCTGCAAATCGCGCTGATGGCTGGCTTGACCGCGATCTCCTTTCTTTCCACGACGTTTTCGACTGTGCCCGCGTGGGCGCAATCAGGCATCACTTCGACTACCGACGAATCCGGCCGCAAGATCTATGTCAACGGTGAGGCGGGCAGCGGCAGCGTATCGTCTTCCGGTTCACGAGCCGAGGCGGCAACAGCGCCTCGATCCGCACTGGTTTATTGGAGCGCTACCGAGCATCGCTTTAAGCCGGTTCCGACCAACGGCGCGGTGATGCGCGCGGCGCGGTCGGCGGCTTCGGAAGTCAACTCTTACCTCGACGGTAAAGGGCAGAGTTATCAGAATCTTAACCGCGGCTTTACACAGCAGGATATTGATGCTGCTATTGACGCGGCGGCGGTGCGGCACAATGTGGATCCGAGCCTGGTGCGGTCGGTGGTGAAGGTGGAATCGAATTTCAATCCCAATGCGGTGTCGCGCAAGGGCGCCATGGGGCTGATGCAGTTGATGCCTTCGACGGCGCGTTCGCTCAACGTGGCCAATCCTTTTGACCCGGCGCAGAATGTGGATGCCGGGGTTCGGCATCTAAGGAAACTGTTGGATAGCTACGGCGGCAACGTTTCCCTGAGTCTGGCAGCCTACAACGCCGGTTCGGGAGCGGTGGCGCGGAGTGCGGGGGTTCCGCACTTTCGGGAAACGCAGAATTACGTCCGCCGAATCACGGACTTATACAACGGCGGGGGAGCGACTTCCTCCATTTTTAGCCCGGTGCATGAACCGGTGCGGGTGCAGCGCGATGCCCGGGGCGTGCTTTACATCAGCAATACGGAATAGGCGTTCATTTCTCTCGCCGTGGTAGCGGGAGCGATTTATTTGACGCAGCGGGGTGGAGTTCAGCAACTTCGCGACGTGGGTTGGGTTGTCATTCCAAGCGGAGCTCGGGATCTGCGCATTCTGGTCGCTGCAAGTCGGTGCACAGGCCCTTAGCTCCGTTGAGAATGGCAGTTTGTTAGGCAGGAAATCGGCAAGTGCAGACCCAGGCTTCTACGACCCTAAATCGAGGCGGCCACGCCTTTCGCTTTGGCGCAGTGCTTTTGCTCGTCCTGGCGCCGCTGGTTTCTGCGTCGGCTCACCTTCATCACAACGATGCCTGGGCTCGTCAGGAATTTGCCAAGGCGGAGCGCATCCGGGAAGCCCTGAACGGGCGTCCGCTGGGAGAGCGCACTCGGCACGAATACCAGCGTGTAATCGATTCTTACCGCCGCGTTTACTTTGGGTCTCCGGCGTCGTCCAAGGCCGACCCGAGCGTGGTGGCGACCGCCGAACTTATGGTCGAGATGGGGCGGCGTTTTGACGACAACAAGATTCTGCGCGACGCCATCGAACAATATCGCTTTCTGCGCAAGGAATATCCGGGCAGCAAATATCGCTTCGACGCCCTGTTTACGATTGGGGAAATCTACAAGGACGATCTGAATGATTCCACGGAGGCGCGGGCGGCATTTGCGGATTTTGTGCATCGTTATCCGCGCAACCGGCTGGCCGACGATGCGCGCGCCGCAGTCAAGGAAATCGATGCCGAGGCGGCGGAAGCCGCGCGGGCGACAGGGAAGACGGCACGGAAGCAGCGGGCCTCTAGCGCGAGCGGTAATGCCAGTGGCAGCACCGGCGCCAGCCCCAGTCCTACTTCAAGCGGCGCCACCGATTCCGCGATTGCAGCCACCCCCGCCGAGGTCGCGCCGCAACGAGTTGCCGCGAGTTACCGGGGTTCGCCACTGGTCCACGCCGGATTACACTCGCGTCGCCATTGATGTTGAACAGGAAGTGAAGTTCGGTTCGCAGCGCATATCGAATCCGGACCGCATCTTCTTCGATCTGCGAGACACCAGACTGGCTTCGACCCTGGTGGGCAAGACGTTCGACGTTGACGATGGCTTTCTGAAGAAAATTCGGGTTGCGGAATTTCAGCCGGGGCGCACGCGGATTGTGCTGGAGGTTGACGACCTGGCGAGCTATGACGCTTTCCTGCTGCCCGACCCTTATCGGCTGATCATTGATATTCACGGCAAGGATATTCACGGGAATCAGAAGCGGGCGGCGATGGCCTCCGACGGGGCCAGCGGCAACAGTCATTCTGCTCAGGAAACCGACGCGACGGTTGCTCCGGCGTCAGGCGACGACTCCAGCGATGCGGCGGGATCCCGGAAACTGGGGCCTGTCGAAACCGACCTGCCCGCGGGAAAAACTAGCGCGGAATCCAAAGCACGCAGTTCCGCGAAACCTACAAGCGGCGGGGGAGTGACTAAGACCACGGTTGCGGTGCAAGGATCGAACCGGCGGATTCCGAAGACGATCGTTCAGCCGGACGACAGCGAGACGACGTTGAGGCCGACGAGCCTGCGAACGATACCGTGAAAGACACGGCTTCAGTGGCTTCGCTGAAACATGCCAAATCTCGCTCGAGCGTGATGCCGAAGAACACGGGAGCCAGCGTCCCTGACAGCGAGACGAAGCCGGGGAAACCGGGTTCGTCTTCTTCTGCGTCATCGGCATCATCATCATCTTCGCCATCTTCTTTGTCGTCTTCCCCACCTCCATCGCACCGCAAGAAGTCGCATTCATCATCATCGTCAACGGCAGCTGCTCCCGACACTGCTGATCTTGCTTCGGATGCGCGTCTCGAATCTCGCGAAGCGCGTCCCACAGCCGCGGGCGACCGGTCTTTGACTCGCGCCCTGGGGCTGAAGATTGGCAAGATCGTGATTGATGCCGGCCACGGCGGACATGACACGGGAACGATTGGTCCAAATGGCCTGCTTGAAAAAGACGTGGTGCTTGACGTGGCCAAGCGGCTCGGGCGCTTGCTCGAAGCGCGGCTGGGCGCCGAAGTGATTTATACGCGGCAGGACGACACCTTCATCCCACTCGAAACCCGTACCGCGATTGCGAACCGGGAGCAGGCGGACTTGTTCATCTCGATTCACGCCAACTCGAGCCGCGATTCAGACGCGCGCGGGGTTGAGACCTACTACTTGAATTTCACCTCGTCTCCGGAAGCGCTGGAAGTTGCGGCGCGCGAAAACGCGGTTTCGGAGAAATCGATCCACGAGCTGCAAGACTTGGTGAAGAAGATTGCGATGAAAGACAAGATCGACGAGTCGCGTGAGTTTGCCGGCGACGTTCAGGAATCGCTCTACGGAGGGCTTTCCCTGGAGAATGCGGGCGTCCGCAATCGTGGGATCAAGAAGGCTCCGTTTATTGTGCTGATCGGAGCGAATATGCCATCGATTCTGGCCGAGATTTCGTTTGTGTCGAATCCTACCGACGAACGCAAGATGGAGACCTCCGAGCACCGTCAGCGGATTGCGGAGTCGCTCTATCGGGGCGTATCCAAGTATGTCAACGGACTGAGCGGGGTTAAGGTGGCGAGCAAGATCGACAAGCCCGAAGGGCAGTGAAGTTGCGGCGGTTCACAGCAGTAAATCCCCATAAGGCCTCGATCGCAAACCCCGGAAGTCAGGGTTGTCCGTGACATCGGTAATGGTCAGATAGCGTTTTCGATGGCAGAAGGGAACCGACCCGAGATATCGTGTCGCAGTCTATGTTCGGAAAAGTGGGAAGACGGACCGGAAACCGCATCGTGCAGACGACTGCCTGCTGTCTTCTGGTCGCGCTGAGCGCGTTCGCGCAGACTCCCAAAGTAGTTTCCTACTCCGAGCCCGCCAAACTGATCGCACTTGAACGCATGTGGAATCAGGCCCAGATTGTCCGCGACGCCACCGCAATTGCAAACATGATTGGCGACAAGTTCGTTGATACTGAATGGGATGGAGAAGTCAGCGATCGCGGGAAGTTCCTGGCCGATTTCGCAGACCCCAAGTTTCAGCCCAGCGCGATGAGTATTGATGACGTCAAGGTGGAGATGTACGAGACCACGGCAATTGTTACGGGCAATTATCGTACGAAGGGCACCTACGGCGGCAAGCCGTATGACCATCTTGGACGCTTTACAGATACCTGGGTATTTCAGGATGGCAGGTGGCTCTGCGTCGCCAGCCACACCAGCCTGCTGAAGAAGTAAGGTCTAAGACTTCTACTTCGTCCCTTGTTCGACGCAATCCAACTACAATTTGTTCGCTGCCATCACACCCGACTCCAGTCCCTTGCCATCTATTTCTCGCTAGCTGGCCGGAGTGGAAACTTTCCTGGCCCACCAGTAGTCTAATTCAGTAGTACAGGTGCGCCTTTTTCGGATGAAATTCTCGCGACAGGTTTCCGTTCTCGTTCTGTGCTTTCTTTGCCCCGGTCTCTTTTGCGCGGGATCGGTCGCTGCCGAGCTACCTGCTCCGGCCGCAGCCTCTTCGGCTTCGGTCGCTCCAACCGCTGCCGCTTTGCTTCCGGTTCTTCCCACCGAATTTTCGGGTTGGCAGCTGAAAGGAGCGGTTACAAAGAGCGATGATCCCGCTGTGGCTGATGCGGCGAATGCTCGCGTTTTGAAGGAGTACGGTTTCGTGCGTCTGGAAACGGCGGCCTACACTCGCGACGACGGCCGCAATCTCACCATCCGGGCCGCGGTGTTTGAAGATGCCAGCGGCGCTTACGGAGCATTCACTTACTACCATTCTCCCGAGATGCGGGAGGAAACGATTGGCGGGCAGGCTGCTTTCCAGAACAATCGCGTGCTGTTCTATCAGGGGAACGTGCTGGTGGATGCGGTGTTCGATCGGATGAGCGTGATGTCGGCATCGCAACTACGGCAACTGGCGGGACTGCTTCCGCAAGCTGAAGGCGGCAAGAACAAGCCACCCGCTTTGCCCGCGTATCTTCCGAAGGCGACTCCGGACCGGAGTTTCGATAAGAATACGACGAAGTACATTCTAGGGCCGGTGACGCTGGATCGAATTGGATCGCCGTTGCCGTCTTCGATGGTGGATTTCAAATCGGGCGCGGAAGTTGTGATCGGCAAGTACGGGGTGACTGCGGGCGATTCTACGGTGATGCTGATCGAATATCCGACGCCGCAGATTGCAGCGGAACGGCTGCGGCAGATTGATGCCTCACATCAAGTTACGCAGCAGCAGCCGGGCGTGGCATCCATTGTTGACGTGGGCCCATTCTTCGATGGCCGCACTGGACCGATCGTCGTGATCGCGGCCGGGCCGCTTTCGAAGAGTGAAGCGCGAGCGCTGCTTTCCTCGATCAGCTACGAAGCTGACGTGACGTGGAATGAGAACACTTACGTCAGCAAGAAAGACAATCTGGCGAACTTTTTGTTCAACGCGATTGTACTTTGCGGGATTGTGGTGGGGCTAGCGCTGGTTGCGGGAATCGCGTTTGGTGGGTTTCGGGTGATCGTGAAGCGGCTTTTTCCCGACTCGGTGTTCGATCGCCGGGAGACGATGGAATTCATCTCCCTGCACCTGGACGAGAGACCCACGGCACCAGCCTCGGGAACGGTAAGTGACTCAATCGAATGTCGTTAGCGCCGGAAAGAAGAAGATTTGCTCCATTTTGGGCCGGTTTGCTGACTTGTGGACGTATCGTCGTAAGTTATTGAAAATAAGACTATTTAAGTCGCAAATTTTGCTTGACACTGTGCTTTTAAGGCTCATAAGATTCCGGCAGAAAGTTCTGATGGATAAACCTCCGTTGGAACTATTCTCCCTTGAAAGAAAAGGCCGCCCAAGTTGCCGGGTGGCCTTTTCGTGTGCTGGACCGTTCTCGGTTCCGGAACTATTGAGTGTCCGGCATCCGTACAAGACAGTGGACAGAGACTTGTGAGCACTGGAGGGCGCGCGATGTTTTGCGATCAATGTGGTGGGCAATTGCAAACGGGAGAGCCCCGCTGCGCACGCTGCGGCAAAACCGTGCTTGGACTTATCGAGCTGCGACGGAGCCGGGTGCGCGAGCATGTGCGGCTGGTGGGCATTCTCTGGATGGCATATTCCGCGCTCTACGTTATAGCCGGAGTGGGGTCGCTGGTAGTGGCGCAGACGATTCTCAACCCAGCCTTCCACATCCACGGCGGTCCGCCACCAGAAACCACGGTCTGGCTGCGCCCTCTTTTCATCTGTGTAGGATGGTTGATCCTACTGCTAGCCGCCACCGGTTTCTTCACCGGTTGGGGTTTGCTGCGGCGCGAAGAGTGGGCACGACCGGTTGCCCTGGTAGTGGGCTTCTTAGCGCTGCTGAGAATCCCGCTGGGTACTGCGCTTGGCATCTACACGCTCTGGGTGCTGCTGCCGGCGCAATCCGATGAGGAGTACAGAGCGCTGGCTCAGGCTGCGTAGTGGGGCGGCGTTGCGATACATGAGATCTCGGTGCCTAAGATCTCGATAGCTAAGATCAGTGCGGCAATTCGAATACGATTTGAACTGCTTCGGTGGTTTCTTGCGGGGAGGTTTCAAACCTCCACTTTTGGACCGCCTCGGTGGCCGCCTGGATCAGGATCGGACTTCCCCCCATCGCCTTCGCAGACTTAACTTTTCCGTTGGGCGCGACAACAACTTGCATCTTGACCAAACCGCCAAGATTCATGCGCTTCGCCATTTCTGGATAAAAGGGGGCGACTCTGCTGACGATCTTGCGTTCCGGTTTGTCCTGCGCCTGAGCCGCGCCGGTGCCGATGGATAGACCGCAAACAGTGCCACTATAACGATCAGGATGCCGAGTCGACGCATGGGAGATTGGCCCTTCTGTTTCAATTTATAGGCACGGGCTGGTGAGTGGAAGTGTCGAAAGTAACGGGATTCCAATGTACTTCTATACTTCTCGTTTTCTGGCTGCCGGTTGACGACATCGCGCAAATGCGCGATTTGGTGGTCGATTTGATAAACTGGAAAAATCAGAAGCCGACGTAGCTCAGTTGGTAGAGCAGCCGATTCGTAATCGGCAGGTCACCAGTTCAACTCTGGTCGTCGGCTCCAAAACCTCTCAAGCGTTTAACAATTAGATCAACGAGACCTGTGATTCAACGCGACTCTTGATCGTTTAAGGCCATTCCTCTCTCGTCGTGCTTCCGTCCGTGCGTTTTGACTTCGTGATGGGTAATGGCGACGACTGTTTTTCCGAGGGGATCGTTTGGGCGGAGGATAGCGTCTGAGTGGCCGCCCCTCTCAGGAGGCTCATTCACCGGTTCCGGTTCGCGAAGTCAGAGCCAAAACAAGGGAACAACGCCGAGTGCAGCAAGACCCGCCAGGAGAAAGAGGCTCTGAGTGCCTGTCTTTCGATCCGCCAAACTGTAGGCGTAAATCCCCTTGATGAGGTTGTTGCTGGATGCGGCAATCAGAACTGCCGCAGCCGCAACATTGAAAGGAGTGAGCGGGCCCGCGGCCTGGGTCATTCCCATGATAAAGGGATCCACGTCGGTGACACCCATGATTGCGGCAAGTGAGTTGACTCCAGCTCTTCCGAGATAAGTGACGGCCAGTTGGGTGGCCACCAGCATTGCCAAGAAAAGAAGAGCGAAGAGAAAGGCAGCCATCAGCTCCAGCGGATTGTTCGGCTCAAACTCCCGCTTTACCGCATCCACGTTGACGTCTGGACGGCGCGACCAAATCCAGCCGACGGCGATCGCCAGACCTGCGAGTGCGAGAAATGGGAACATCAGCATTGACATGAGCTGACGATTGAAAAGCGCCAGGAGGGCAACCAAACGGAGGTACATGACACCCGATGCGATCAGGATGCCTCCCGCGAAAAGGTGGGGGTGATCCTCATGCGCCGCTCTTCGTGACATGACTACTGTGGTCAAAGTCGATGAGTATGCGCCGCCCAGAAAAGCCGCGAGCACCACACCGCCGCGTTCTTTGGTGAGTTTCTGCAGAATATAGCTGCCATAGGAAATCGTGCTCACGGCAACGACCACGAGCCAGGTCTTGAAGGGATTGATGTGAAACGGCCCCAGCTCCACGTGGGGCAGTATGGGAAGAATCACAGCCGTCAGAAGCAGGAACTTGGTCGCGGTGAGAATTTCTCCGGGCGCTGCGCCACTCGCAAGCTTTTCCAAACGTGTCTTGAGCTCCAGTAACAATAAGCTCGCCACGCTTAAGGTGGTAGCAATCCAATAATGCTCGTAGTAGACGAGCGCACCTACCAGGTAGGTCGCAAGACCGGACATCTCCGAAGTGGCGCCGGCAGTCTCAGCGGTCTCGGGAGAAGAAAGTTTGTGCCAATAGGAGAGCGAGAGAAAACCGCCAATCACCAGGAAGCCGATGGCCAGCGGAAGTTGCTGCGCGCCAGACAGAAGTGCGATCGAGTAGCCAATCAGACCAATGAGCGGAAATGTTCGCACGCCCCCGAAAGAGTTATACCCCGTCGTCGCCTTGCGCTCTTCTCGTTCCAGTCCGATTAGAAAGGACAGGAAGAGAACCAGAAGAATTTTCACAGCTTCCGGCGGTAGCCACCGATAGAGTTCCACTGGATTGGGTCTCCGATTTGAACCGTTGGCATTTTGGCACAATTCGGGAAAAACCGAGGTGAAAATGGCAGGCGGGTGGAAACATCTCGGAGTCTCACGGATCCAAGGCGAGACGCGCGCGGGGAGCCCGCAGACCGACGTCTAATTGTTCCGGATGCGTTGACAAAAGGTGTACAATCGCGCCTTGTGACGGAGGTGTGGAGATGATTCATTTTCTTCGCCAGCTCCGGTGGCAGGACGACGAAGGCCAGGACATTGCCGAATATGCGGTGATGCTGGCGGTTATCCTGGTATTGGTGGTTGGTACGATTCAGCTGGTCGGTGGGAACGCAAACAACGTATTTTCGCAGGTAGCCAGTTCAATTAATTAACGCTGCCCGAACGAGTAAAAACACGCTTATGGTCGTTCGGCGTTGGTATTGGTTAGCGTGAATGGACCTCAGGCCGACTATTTTTCAGCCGCGACAGCGCCCACACGGCACGCGCAGCGTGCTTCACTACGCGGTATCCGCCGTCGCAGGCGCCTGATGAAGTGGTAAGCGGGGGAGGAGCCCGCGCCCGATGGACACGATTTTGATGATCTCATTTGGATCCGTGCTGTGCGCGATGACCGCCCTGAGCTTCATGGAACTGCGCCGTATCCGCAAGAAGATGGAAACCAAAGCGGCGGAACCTGCTCCAAAATGACTTGAGCTGAGCGAGCTGTTCCTCCACATTCCAGCATTGCTGGAATTCGATCGACCCCCAACGCCCGAACGACTTGCAGCCGGGCTAGTCCGTTTGTTTTTCGCGTGCGCGATTCCGAGGTGATAGCGACTGTCTGGCGGAGAGGGAGAGACTGCCGCGCTGACGGCGTATATCCGGCTGCGGTTTCCGCCGGCGATGCAAATGGTGCACCAAATGAAAATGAAAAGCCACCCAACTAACGAGATATGCGAAAAGGTTGACGTTTTGTGGAGGTACTTGCTGCCGGTTAGCCGCAAAGCCGCTCTGAGCCGACCCAGAGTTGAGCCAGATCTCTGAGGTTGTGTTTGTATGTACGCGTTACCAAGTATTTCTTCCCACCTTTTACACGCAGCCTGTACTCCCCCGTCGCTAAAGGTTGGATCTCCTCCACCGCCGAAATATTCACGACGACCGAGCGGTGAATGCGAATGAAACCGTAGGGTTTGAGCTTCTCCGCCATGGACGAGAGGGACTCGTGCACCAAATAGGGATTAGGTCGGTGTTGCAACGAAACGTAATTACCTTCGGCTTGCACTGCCAGGATGTCGGCTAAATCCAAGAGTTGGATGCTACCCTTTGCCTTGAACGCGATTCGTGGCGCCTGTCGTTTCGCGATACTTTTTGCTATAACCTCCAACTGCCGCAAGACTCGCATGAGGTTTGCAGCATCACCTCGGATTACCGGAAACAACGATCTATCTGCAGCTTCGCAGAACTCGTCCGCTGTTGATTCATGTGTGTCATCCCGTCCACTCTCGGGGCAGCAAATCGCAGCTCCCTGCAGTGGACTAGCCGAAACGTCCGTACTGGCATGAGCAGCTTGTAGAACAAACATCTCAAGTGCAATGGTCTTCTGATCCTGAATTTCGCGGGCGCTCATGATGGAACCCTCTTGCTCCGACGCCTTGCCTTCCGGTCCCGCAGTTACTTCTGCCCAGTGCTCACTGCTGACGGAAAGCTGGATTGCGCGCCGAAATAACACTCGATGGATTGCAACTTTCCGTTCTTGATTCGGAGATACTCCACGTTCCGGAACGATTTACCCTCCTTGGTGTGGCAAAGATACTTCACGAAAGCATCCTCCGCACCGGTGGTGATTCGCTCCAGGTCAAAATGTCCAATGAAATCGATCTGTGTTTCCCAGCATCGCGTTTTGAAAGTGCTCTTGCTGATGTGATCGTCGCCGGCCGCGCTTGTAAAGGTGAAGTTATCGGCGAGCAGGCTATCTACCGGGCCCCAATCTTTCTTCTCCCAGGCTGCGTACCACTTCCGGACTACCTCCTCGTTGGTTAAGTTCTGCCCTCCCAATGCGCTGGCACTTGCCGGTCCCGGCAGGCTCACGGCACCAACCAGCGCGCAGGCTCCAGTTGCGAGCAGACCCCTGCGCGACACTGCCATCTTTGTTACTGTCATTGTTTGTTCTCCTGTTCATGACGTAGTGTGAAGCAGCTTCGTCCGATTGCGATGCTGGCTGCCCGAGCATACGAACCGGTTGGTATGTAACAGTTCAAACCGCTCCTTGAGACACCGATGCAATCAACCTCGCTTGCGGTTGCCCGGCGAGCGCAGAGATCTCAGCCAGTGCACGATGTTTTTGATCCCCGCTTTCATCACTTTCGGATCCTGAGCATTCTTTGCCAGCGAGCCATAGCCTTCGACCATTGCGATCAATGAGGCGGCAGCGTCAGCGGGCTCCACGTCGCGGCGAACGCTTCCCTGGGTCTGGCCGTCTCGCAAAGCGGAGGCAACGGCCTCGCGCCAGGCATCGAAGATTGCCGCCAACCGCTTCCGGAATCCCGCATCCAGAGGAGACATTTCCTGCGCCAGATTGTTCAGTTGGCAGCCCCCCCGCACATCCGCGGGCCGAATGGGTATACGTCGAACAGCGCCGATCAAAGCGTCGATAGGGTCCTCGCCGTGCTGGAAAGGCCGCACCCATTTGCCGTGGACGTCGGGGGCGATGACCTCTTCGACGACGGCGTGTCCCAAGGCTTCCTTGCTGTCGAAATGATAGTACAGTGCGCCCTTGGTGACCCCGGCTACGGCCAGAATCGTGTCCAGGCTGGCACTCTGGAACCCCGATCTGTAGATCTCGCGGGATGCCGCATGTAGCAAGCGCTCCCGCGTGCGCTCAGAATCGCGCAGCCTGGTCGCTCCACTTTTCGAACTCTGTTTCGTATTCTTGCGTGCTGCCAACATACCAACCAGTATGTATGTTAGACCATCCGAAAATCAATCACAATCGAGCGGACTGACTCTTGGCTGCTGACGTTCTCGAATCTCATAGCCTCTCGCCCGTGTGTATGGAAAGTTGGAGGACTAGTCGCTCTGGCCGTTTTGGGATCGTCCCACGAGGTTGTCAGTCCACCACCCGTTTTCGAGCTCTGAAGTGTCGTGCCTGTTGTCTCACGTAATCGTTGGCAACTTGGAACACCACATGCTCCCTCAGTTCTGACTCAACAGGAGTTTGTGAGTTGTGAGCCAATTCTGGTCTCAATTGCAAGCTAACTGTCCGAGCGCCGAGTGGTATCTGACGTAAATCGCCAGTCATCCCGGCACCACGACTTTACCGGAGGGAAAGAGGACGTATGAAGACTTTTAGGCAGTTGCGGAATTTCTGGATACTCGGGGTTGCGACGATGGTTCTGGCTTGCTTCAGCAATGCGGTCGCGCAAGCGAGCTACAAAGTTCAGGATTTGGGCGTTCAGCACCCTGACAACCTGGGCATGGCCATGGGCCTCAATAATCACGGCTGGACGGAGATCATGGATCAGCGCCTGGATCCTTTCAGCATTTCCCTTTCTGCCCACCTCGTGGCAGGCACCGTGAGGATGAGCATCGGTGAACTCAACCTCGAACTCGGCACGCTTGGAGGAAAGAACAGTTCGATCAATTGGAACGGAATCAATGACCCCGGCGAAGCCGTCGGTATGTCCGAGACATCTGTTCCGGATCCGACTGGCGAAGACCTTTGCGGTTTCGGCACACACCTTACGTGTCTTCCGTTTCTTTGGCAAAACGGCGTCATGAGCGCTCTGCCAACGGTGGGCGGGAATAACGGGCAGGCCAGCGCCATCAATAACAGCGGACAAATCGCAGGATATGCGGAAAATGGTATCGTGGACTCCACGTGCCCGCCTGGAATCACTAATAATCGGATTGACCTGCCGGTGTTGTGGCACAAAGGCAAGGCCCAGACTCTTCCTACGATCGGTAGCGATCCAGACGGGGTCGCATTCGGCATCAACAATCAAGGCCAAGCCGTAGGCTACTCGGGAACCTGCACCGCAGCAAATTACGGCGTAGTGTGGGAAAACGGCACTGCCACCGCGCTTCCGGACCTCGGAGATCCGGGCGCCATTGCCTACGCCATTAACAGCCACGGCCAAATTGTTGGGCAAGCCGTTAACTCTGATGGCACACCCTTGGCCGCTCTTTGGCAGAACAATACAGTCACAAGCCTCGGCCCCCTTCTGCCGGGAGATGGTGCCTCCTTTGCGACCAGCATCAACAACCGGGGCCAGGTGGTGGGGAGCTCCTTTAGCTCCAGCGGCAGCTGGTCCCGCGGCCTCATCTGGAAGAACGGCGTGACGATCGACCTTAACACTCTATTTCCGGCAAGTTCCCACCTCTTCGTAATCTCGGCTAGCAACATCAATGAGAGCGGACAAATCGCGGGTATGGCGATCGAAACGGCCGGGGCGCACGCGAACAATATCGTCCACGCCTTTCTGGCAACCCCGGTAGACGAAGACCTGGGCAAGTCGGTTGCAGAGGTCGTGCTTACGCATCCGGAAATCAATTTCCCCGCGGCGAATGTTGGTAAGCAGCTTTCGCCGAGGTCCGCACACTGCGCAATGCACGATAAAGGCATTTTCTGAGCTTCCGCACCATGCATACCGGCCATCTGCTGCGCGAAGGTGCAGGGCCGGAGATTGTGCGGGACAACATGGGTCACGCGAATATCGCGTGACCCACAATGTTTACGGCAAGATCTGGTGGGAAGACGTATAACGGTTTCACAAACCGCTGTTTTCTGTGAGGCGTGTACGGTCGCCCACGTCTCGCGTTCACTCCGCTTACCCGTGCCGCATGTTTGCTAAACCTTGGCCAGCCATTCTCGTCGCAAACAAAAACTTGAAGAATGCAGCAAGTTGTTCGTGGAGGGCTCCCGATGCTATTCCGCAGGGTCGTAATTAAGGTTTGGCCCGAGCCATCGCTCGACTTCGGCTGCGCTCATTCCCTTGCGTTTGCTGTAGTCGGCGACCTGGTCGCGGTCAATCTTGCCGAGGCTGAAATATCGCGATTCGGGATGGGCGAAGTAGAGTCCACTCACGCTTGATCCGGGCCACATCGCAAACGATTCCGTGATCAGCATCCCCGTGTTCGCCTGTACATCGAGCAAGCGCCAAAGTGGACCCTTCTCCGTGTGATCCGGGCACGCCGGATAACCCGCCGCTGGCCTGATACCGCGATATTTCTCTTGAATAAGATCAGCGTTGCTCAAGCCCTCCGCACAACCATAACCCCATTCATCGCGCACGCGTTTGTGCAGGCATTCGGCAAAAGCCTCAGCCAGGCGATCGGCAAGGGCCTCTGCCATGATCGCGTTGTAGTCGTCGTTCTTAGCCCGAAATCCATCGCACAGCTCCTTCAGGCCAATGCCACTGGTTACCGCGAACGCACCGATATAATCGTGCAAGCCTACTTCCTTCGGTGCGATGAAGTCGGCGAGAGAGCGGCACGGTTCGCTGCCCTCCCTGTTTGATTGTTGGCGGAGAAAATGGAATCGTTCGAGTAATTTTTCCTGTTTGTCGTCGGCGTACAACTCCACATCGTCGCCTACGGCGCTTGCGCGAAAGAAACCGTATACGCCTCGCGCTGTGATCAATTTCTTCTCAATAATCACATCGAGAAGGGTGTTGCCTTCACTGAAGACCTGACGAGCCTGGGCACCACGTTCTGGGTCTTCAAGAATCCGAGGATAAATTCCTTTCAGTCCCCAGGTATGGAAGAACGGGCTCCAGTCAATGAACTCGCGCAGCGTCGCCAGGGGAAAGCTGTTTAGCACACGCACGCCGGTAAATGCTGGCGTGGGCACGTCTCCCGCACGCCATACGATCGGAGTGCGCTTTTTTCGAGCTGCCTCCAGTGAGACGACGCTCAGCTTCGGCGCGGAGTGCGCTTGGCGGAGGGCTTCGTAATCGGCGCGATGTTGTGCCACGAATGCAGACTTACCTTCGTCGCTCAGAAGGCTGGTCGTGACGGGCACTGCTCGGCTGGCGTCGAGGATGTGGACCACCGGCTCACTGTAATGCGGTGCAATCTTGACGGCAGTGTGCGCGCGGCTCGTGGTTGCCCCGCCAATGAGCAGCGGCAACTTGAAGCCTTGACGTTCCATCTCGCGGGCGACATGGACCATCTCGTCGAGAGACGGAGTGATCAGGCCGCTGAGTCCGATCATGTCCGCCTTTTCCGCCTTGGCTCGTTCGAGGATCTTTTCGCACGGGACCATCACGCCCATGTCGATGACCTCGTAGTTGTTGCAGGCGAGGACGACGCCGACAATGTTCTTGCCAATGTCGTGAACGTCGCCCTTGACGGTGGCGAGCACAATTTTTCCTTGTGCCTTGACCGTTTCGCCAGCCGCAACTCTGGCTTCCTTCTCGGCTTCCATGAATGGCGTCAGGTGCGCCACAGCCTTCTTCATCACGCGCGCAGACTTGACCACCTGGGGCAAAAACATTTTCCCGGCGCCGAACAAATCACCCACCACACTCATACCTGCCATGAGCGGGCCTTCGATGACCAAGAGAGGACGCCCCAGCTTGACGCGGGCTTCTTCGGCGTCAAGCTCTATAAAGGTGTCGATCCCCTTGACCAAGGCGTGAGAGAGACGTTCCTCAACCGTACCGTTGCGCCATTCTTCAGCCTTCTTCTCACTTACCGCCTTGCCGACTCCCTTGAGCTTCTCGCCGTAGTCCACCAGTCGCTCGGTGGCATCGGGATGGCGGTTTAGCAGTACGTCCTCGACCAATACTTTCAGGTCAGGCTCAATCTCTTCATAGACCTCAAGCATGCCGGCGTTCACGATGCCCATGTCCATGCCCGCCGCAATGGCGTGATAGAGAAACGCGGAGTGAATCGCTTCGCGAACTTTGTTATTGCCGCGAAAACTGAATGAAATGTTCGAGACGCCGCCGCTCACCTTGGCGTGCGGAAGGTTGGCCTTGATCCAGCGGGTGGCGTTGATGTAGTCCACCGCGTAGTTGTTGTGCTCCTCCATGCCCGTGGCGACGGTGAGGATATTGGGATCGAAGATGATGTCTTCGGGTGGAAACCCGACTTGATCGACCAATATTCTGTAGGCGCGCTCGCAGATGCGAATTTTATCGTCGTAAGTGGCAGCTTGGCCCCGTTCGTCGAAAGCCATCACTACCACGGCGGCGCCATACTTGAGAACTCTCGACGCGTTCTGACGAAACTTTTCTTCGCCTTCTTTCAGCGAAATTGAGTTGACGATGCCTTTGCCCTGCAAGCACTTCAGCCCCGCTTCGATGACGTCCCATTTCGAGGAGTCCACCATGAAGGGCACTTTGGCGACTTCGGGCTCGCTTCCCAGCAATTGCAGGAAGCGTGTCATCGCCGTGACGCCGTCGATCATGCCCTCGTCCATGCAGATGTCGAGGACATTCGCTCCGCTCTCGACTTGCTGGCGGGCGACGCTTACTGCGTCTTCATATTTGCCTTCTTTGATCATCCTGGCGAACTTTGGCGAACCGGCGACATTAGTCCGCTCGCCGATCATGATGTAGACGCCGGACTGCTGGGTGAATGGCTGCGATCCCGAGAGACGGAGCGGCTTTGCCCTCGTAGGCTGGGGCGCACTTGCGGTGTCTGATTCGCTCACGCGGGACTCTCGATCTGGCCGGCGTAGGATTCTTCCGAGTGTCCCGATCCCCACTTTCGCGGGAGCTGGCCTTCGAGCGCCTTCGCGATCGCCGCGATGTGCTCCGGAGTATTTCCGCAGCAGCCACCAGCGATGTTGATCAGCCCGCCGCGTGCAAATTCGCCCAGATAACGAGCCATGTCTTGCGGACCCAGATCAAAGCCGGTTTCCGACAGCGGATTCGGCAGACCGGCATTGGGGTAACACGAGATCGCCACGTCCGCCTTCTCCGAGAGTTCCTCTAAAAACGGATACATCAGATCGGGGCCGAGCGAGCAGTTGAGGCCGACTGACAGCGGTTTCACGTGCCGCACCGCGTTCCAGAACGCCTCAGTCGTCTGCGCCGAGATCATCGTCTCGCCGCCACGCCCCACTGCCGCCGAGATCATCACCGGCAACTCCTTGCCGTCCGCATCGAACACTTCACGGATAGCGACCAGCGCCGCCTTGGCGTTCAGCGAATCGAAAATTGTCTCGACCAACAGCAGGTCCACGCTGCCCGCCATAAGGGCGCGCACTTGTTGTGTGTAAGCGGCTTTCACCTGATCGAAGGTGACGACGCGAAACCCTGGATCGTCCGCATCGGGTGAGTTTGAGAGGGAAACGGTGAGCGGTCCAATCGCTCCCGCTACGAAGCGCTGACGCGAGGTTTCGGTTCCGACCCGATCGGCCCATTCACGGCATAGCCGCGCGGATTGCTCATTGATGTCCCAAGCCAGGCTGCCGAGAGACGCATCATCGATGATCTTTTGGTAGAACGCGGGATCTTTCCGGCCGCCACGCTCGCGCGGGTCGTCAACAAAAAACTCGCTCTGGGCGATGCTGGTTGCTCCAAAAGTATTTGTCTCGATGATGTCCGCCCCCGCTTCCAAAAACCGGCGGTGGATGTCACCGATCATCTCGGGCTTAGTCAGCGAGAACAGGTCACCATTGTTGAGAAGTCCCTTTGTCGAGTCTTTGAAGCGCTCTCCTCGGATGTCCGCCTCCGTCATCCCGTAGCTACGGATGGTCGTGCCCATCGCTCCGTCGATGATGGCAATTCGACTGTCGAGGATTTGTCCGAGCGGATGTTGGCGGGCTTTCGTCATATGCTTTTGATGATCGCGGGCATCCTTCGCTTCAGGACTAACCATGTGTTATTTCCGCAAAATATGCCTCTTTTATTATAGCGATAGGCAAGATGCCAACCTCTAGTGAGTGGGATCACTGAGGTAATCGTGGTAGCGTTAACGGAAGGGACTTTCCGAGCGGAGAATTGATAACAGTGCACATTACAGCCATCAAATCTCACATCAGCCGAATGCCGTTCGTCGCTGCGGGCGCGGTCACGGGCATCGGCAGCCTGCCTTACACTTCGGCCGAATCGGCGATTCGTTCCGTCGCCGAATTCTCGCCGGAAGTTCCTTTTTGGCCGCAGTTGCCCCAACTCTCGCAACGGGAGAGCATCGTCGGCCAGGGTCTTGGCATTGTCGAAGACCTGATTGAGCCGCGTAATGAAGGGTACGGTTATCAGGTAAAAGAAGGGCAGCTCGATTCGGTGCTCGAGATCCTTCACCGGAGTAGTGGCGAATTGACTCCAGCAAACGCGGCAGGCTTCGGCGCGTTCGAAAACGCACTGTCGTCGGGTCTGTTCAGCTCCGCAATCGCGGTCAAGGGGCAGTTCGAGGGGCCAATCACGCTGTCGGCATATCTGTTCCACAACGACCGGCCGTTCCTAACCGATCCAACACTTTTTACAGCCATCGCATTCCATGTCTCGCAGATCATCGGCTGGCAGATTGATCGCCTGAAATCAGCTGGCCTGCCTGTGCTGTTGTTTGTTGATGAACCCGCATTGTGTCTGGAGGCGACGGTCGCGACTGTTGTCCCAGAGGAACATAGGCTGAACGCATTGGCGGCGACACTGGAAGGCGCGCGAAGTCGCGGAGCTTATGCCGGACTGCATTGCTGCGCGGCGCAGCCCTTTGAGCGCATGTGCCGCGTGCAGCCGGATATCATTTCGTTCGATGCACATGATGGACTGGATGCGTTTTTTGCCGATTGGCATGCGCTGGATTTCATGCAGCAAGGTGGAACTGTCGCTTATGGAATCGTCCCGACACGTTCCGGAGTGAACGCTGTGCATTCGGCGAGCATTTTCCTGCGCTGGTTGAAAGCCGCCTCCCTGGCGGGTGACCCACAGAATTTCGCTCAGCGGGCCATGATCACTGCGACCTGTGGGCTCGGATTGCTCGACAAGTCGTCCGTTGCGGAGTCATTCGGCGTCGCGCACAGCGTCAGCAAACTGATTCGGTCGTTGGCAGGAGATCTGACAGGTGAGCCGGAAGATCCGCAAGAATTGGACGAAGAAGTCGCATTCGGAAACTAGTCTCGATTTCCGCGTTGTGCTCCAGATGATGGCCTCGCGTCAAAAAAGTCTGAGCGGTAGGAGCAGCTAAGTGCTCTTCTATGAGTGTGTGGAGAGGGAGGGATTCGAATCCGCCTGAAAACGTAAATTCAACAACATGCGAGGCCACGGATGGCATTAAAGCACACGAAAAACAATAGTAAGCCTGCTAACGGATCGCAGATTGGATTGCCAGGTTCACGAATCGCCTATCTCACTGAACGACCTGGTTGCGCCAGGCGGACGTTTTCTCATCGCGACGGCGCAACCGTGGCCTGTTCGCAGGACCGATTCCTTTTCCCGACGATTTATGAACCGCTCGACCATTCTGTGCCGCCCGCTCGTGTCTCTTGCTCATTGCCTGGAGACCAGGCAGCGCACTCAAGTCAAAGAAGGCTACTCCCCCGCTCGTGATCGCCGCCAATGTGTAATCGTTCCCGTCCACAACTAACGCGTCATAAGTGTCAGCGACCTGTACTGGTACCTGAACGCGGTACAGCAGTCTCCCGGTCTGCGTGTCGATAACGTCTATCCCATTCGTTAGAGGCTGGAACAGAACGCTGCCGTTCGCGCTCAGTTTCTGGCCAAGCACAGCCGTTGGGAAGAAAGTCTCACGGTCGGTGTAAGCTACCAGACTGCTGGCATTCATCGATGCGTCAGTCAAGTAGCCATCGGCAGCTAGGGTTGTGCCGTCAGAGGACATTGCCAGATCCGACGAGCTCCGCCCAAGGTAATTGAATCTTCTTGGAACAAGCGGGTTCTCGTCGTCAAACGTATACGCATCTCCTGCACCGTCGTTGATCAGATGCCGGAAGCATCGTAGGTCACGCTTGAAACTGAAAAACATAAGCGAGGAACCCGGTGGGCCAACCCAACGAGGCGTTGGTGTTTGTTCTCCTCTAGCGAAACTCCTCGCCCGATGGGTAGAGTCGTGCTCCGTTCCGTAACTGAATGTACGTTCCATTCCATGACTCAACATTAAGCTCAGCTTTTGATGCTCCGCGGCCCTGATCACGAAGGACAAACGCTTGTCTTCTTAGCACTTCCCCGGTCCGCGGTTGATAGATCGTGCACAAGTTTGGGTCGGCATTCGTAGCTGGCTTACAGTCAATCCAATAGTTCCATCCGACCCCCACTTGTTTGACGGCTGAGACTGGTACGCTTGACGGTCGCTTCCAGTAAATATAGTTATCCAGCCAGAGAGCCGCGCCCGCCAGGAGCAAGATTCCAGCGCAAAGGATCAACGCGATCCTAGAACCTTTCTTCATTGGCTTTCCTCCACCCTCTGTACGGTCTCATCCATTTCCTGTGACAAACTATGAGTTGAGTTTTCGGTCGCATTCTGAAGAGCGCCCGTAAATAGTGTATTGTGGAAATCACCAAACATCGCGTTTGGCCTAGTTGCGGTTTCATCCGTAATTAATCCACCGACCTGCAATTCGTGTTCTACAAAATTAGTGCAATTGTCTCCGAGCGGATCATAGGGTTCTTTGCTTTCAGATTTTTTGGTGGCATCATCGTCAATTTTCTTAACAGCAGCATCGTCCGCTTTAAAATACGCGAACTTCGCGCCTCCCGAGTCGCCGTGTTCCTTATCCAACTTCTGAAGCATTTTCGCCAAATCTGACGTCAAAACTATTCCCTTTTTGTCAAGCTTAACCGGACCCAAATCCTCTTTGTGGACGCCAGATTGATTTTTATCGAAGTAAATGGCGTGACCCTTGCTGTCCACGGTCACGATCCCTGCGTGCCCGAATGGCCACATGCTATTGCCGAAAATAGCTCCCGCCCCGTGATAATGAGCATCTTGGTAAGCGATTGCAATCGCATCCTTGCCGTCGGGATCGATTAATGAAAGTGGATTGTTCACGCTGTGTGCGTAAAGATTTAAGCGTTGTGGCTCGAAAAGCCGATTTCGTTTTAACTGGGTAGGATCGACTTGCAAGAACCTACCAAGTGCGGACTCCGCGTGTCGCGCCCCAAAATTGTCTAGGCCAGATTCGGCGTCCCTCTCCTTGCCGGTGAACTGTGACGCACAGCGCGGTGCGTCATCATAGGTGTAGGCAGTTTGCATCCTAACTCTAGGTTGATCCTCGGTTCGGTCTGGGTCGCCTGAGTCTGAAAACCAAAACTGCGATTAGCTGCGTGACGGCAATCAAAGCTAGGAGGATAACGCCTGACCGCCAGGTTATCGGGTTCGATTTATCGGGGTACTGCGCCTCCCAGAAGAAGGAGACTCCCGAGTACGTCAGCGCGAGGGCAATGGCAGCGCACAGGGCCAACCCGAAACAGACTTGCAAGGCAATTCCATGGCGAAAAACCCAGAACGAAACCCACTGACCAACCACCGCGAGCAGGAGCAGAATTAGGCCAGACAACCATCCAGGTGCTGCCCCATTTACCAAAAACCCCAGATACAGGCAAATCCCCGCGCCGCCCGCAGCTAGGGCCAACCCGAAAGAACCTGTAGCAGTGTCCTCATGTCGCTACCCCATTTGTGCTTATTGCGGTTCTCGAACCACCGGAGCAGGATCAGTGGCACTTTCCCCGTTCTGTCCGGCGGGTCTAAAACCCCAGTCATTCTGAGTGATTTCACCGCCGTGGTTCCCGGTGGCGTTCGCCGAGACGGTAGCCAGATTCCCGCGGGGATCCCAAATCGACGGCAATCGTACTCGATTCTCTCAAGGAAGATGGTAACAACCAAAACGACAATCTGACTCAACTGCTAAAGGAGTTTCAGTCGATCCATGCTTCCCGAGAGGCTGATAAGCGCGTTCCGACTCGCTCGAAGGGCGCCCGTCAGAAGAAGAGCACTCCCTAGTACTACCGGACCACATTCCCCACGAACGGCCTGAGTCTTGTGTCGAGGAGCTAATAATGAGGAGAGCGGAACTTGAGATTCAATTTTGGCCCCCGAGCTGAACTTTTCGCCCTGCGTCCTCTCGCGGAGGACTGGCCGATTAATATCCTCGAAGGGGCGGCTCGCAGTGGCAAAACCTGGTGTCTCCATCCGAAGGCTCTCTACGGCTGTCAGTACGACGTGGACGGTCGCAAGGTAATCACCGGGGTCTCAAAGCAGAGTATTTATAACAATGTCTTAACCGATCTGTTCGAGATCGTCGGGTCGCGCAACTACAGTTACAACCGGAGCAATGGAAACTCAATTTGTGTGGTAGCAAGTGGCTGGTCATTGGTGCGAAAGATGAAGGTTCGGAGCGGTATATTCGTGGCCTGACAGTCGGCATCGCTCTCTGCGACGAGATCAGTCTCATGCCGCAGAGTTTCTTTCAAATGTTGCTCAGTCGCATGTCGCCGGAAGGAGCCCGGCTATATGCCACGACGAACCCGGATAGCCCTTACCACTGGCTTAAGACCGAATACCTCGATAATCCAGAACTCAGAGCGAAGAAGATCCTGTGGTCGGATCACTTCACAATGGCCGACAACCCGAACTTGACGGCAGAATTCTTCAAGACGCAAGAGCAACTCTATACAGGATTCTTTTACAAGAGGTTTATCCAGGGACTCTGGGTCATCGCGGAAGGCGCAATCTACAAGGACTCCTGGTCCGATGCCCTGCTCTATGACTTGCAAGATGAGCCCAAATGGCTTCGATTCCCAAATGGCCATCAACAGAGGTTCATCGCCATTGATTACGGCACGACCAATCCGATGGTTTTCCTGGACATTTACGACGATGGCCAACATTTTTGGGTGGCACGTGAATACTACTGGGATTCTCTAGTGGAAATGCGACAAAAGACCGACGCCGAATATGCAGACGACCTGGTCGAGTTTATCGGGCCCGGAGGTGGCGCCAAAGTGATTGTCGATCCCTCTGCGGCATCATTCAAAGCCGAAATGATGAAACGCGGCATCTGGCACGTCGATGCAGACGACGAGGTCAATGAAGGGATTCGAGTCGTATCAATGGTGCTCAATCAGCGTTTGGTGCGGTTCTGCCGCCAGACCGTTCCAAAAACAATTCAGGAAATGCAAACCTATGCCTGGGACACCAAGGCGGCGCAACGCGGCGACGAAAAGCCTCTAAAGGTTCACGATCACGGTCCCGATGCCTTCCGTTATTTCGCCAAAACCGAAGTGCCATATTGGAGGCTGGGCTGGGGCTAGTCGCATCGAGACGTTTGGGCCGAAGCTGAATGCGTTGTCACATCACGTCTCACGGCTCAAAATCGTGATCCGGGCTGCCCAAAAACGCCTGCCATGGCATTTGTCCAACGACTTGATTTCTAATCAATCGGGACCGGGGCCGCCTCAATAACAGATGATTCTTGGACGCAAGAACTGCCGTACGAGAACCCTCGCAAAGTTTCCCGGGATGCCGCCGTGAGAGGCGTGGCCTTACTGAGGACCGATCATTTGGTTTCATCTACAACAAAAACCGCTACGCCGTAAGCCGCGAGGTCAACTGCCGACGCTTCCCTGTCTTCCAGAACCGGTTTCATAGCTCGGGGCAGCGTGACATGCCGCGTCTCTTGCGTGTGGTTAATCATGATGAAGACTTGCCTACCAGCCCCAACGCGGCGGCAGATCTCCACACCATTAGGCGCGGGACCGAAGACCGGCGTCACACCGCTCTTGTCGACCATCCATTTTGCAGCGGTGGCCATCAGGTTTTCGTCGAGAATTGCGCCGATGTAAGTGATGCGGCCCTTTCCATACTTGTGAGTGATTGCGGCCGGCTGGCCGTCGAGCCAGCCGTTGCTCTTGCCATATTGCAGCAGCACTTCGGCATCCGGATCAGAGGTTTTCAGTTGCTCCGCCCATATCGTGACTTGTCCTCCGCCCCATTCGCCCGATGCCGGGAAATCCTTTTCCAGCGCATAGTACTGCTCGACACGGCCACCCAGCGCGTCGGCCAGGAGTCCGGGCTGCCTTTGCGTGAGTAAAGCGTTGAACTCGTCTTTCATGCCAGAACGCGGGCCGAGAACAAGATGTCCGCCATTACGTACATATTCCAACAAGTGCCGCGCCAGATCTTCGGGGATCACATTCAGGCTGGGGGCGACGACCAGTTTGTAGGCGTCCAGAGGCGCGTCGGGACCGATGACATCAATGGACTGAGAAAGCGGCCGGAGATAACGATAGTAGTCTTTCAGCAAGGCGATCTGGTCATATTTTGTAGTATGCCGCTGAAAATCGATGGCCCACCGACTGTCATAGGAGTTCAGCAGCGCGACCTGCGAAACGGGAGTCGTGCCGCGTAAAATGCTCTCGGCTTTCGCGAACTCGCTGCCGATTGTCTGGACTTCGTCATACAACGGCACCGGAGTGCCGTCCGGCCCGATCAAAGTGCCGTGATACTGTTCCTGGCCATTGAGGGCGCTGCGCCATTGCCAATACCCGACTTCGTCGGCGCCGTGTCCGATCGCTTGCCATGCCATGACTCGTACTTCGCCTTTGTTCAGAAAATTGTTGACTCCCGCCCAGTTGACGGCTCCGGGTTGGGTTTCAATCACCCAGAAATTCTCGCGTTTGAACCCACGCACCAGGTCATGCGTTAGACCATTTCCGACCGGGTCGAGGTGCCCCGTCCCGACATAGTCATCCCATGAGGCAAACGTGAGAGCACGCGACATGACATAGTGATCGAAGCCCTCGAAGAACCCCATGAAGTTGCCGGTGATGAACTGGCGCGGATCGGCGTACTGCCGGATCACGTCAATTTGATTCTGCTGGTAATCCGCCCAGGTGTCGGTGACAAAGTGGTTCCAGTCCAAGCGAAGTCCGGGATTGTGCCACTCGCGATCCTCAAGAGGCATGGGAACCTCGGACCAATCGTCGTAGGTCTGGCTCCAATACTCGGTCGTCCAGTGCTGGTTAAGCTGGGCGAGAGATTTGTATTTGGCCCTTAGCCACTCCTGGAAAAGATGCCGCGTGAGGTCGTCAAAGGACATGTTGGCGTAGCCGTATTCGTTGTCGATCTGCCAGCCGACAACGTTGGGATTGCGTCCGAAATGGAGCGCCATCTGCTCGGCAATACGCCGGCAGAATTCACGGTAGCGGGGAGAGGTCACCGAGCCGTGGGCGCGAATTCCGTGCTGGGCGCGCTGGCCTTTTTCATCTACGCGCAGAGTGTCGGGATACTTGCGGGTCATCCACGCTGGGGGAGCGGCGGTGGGCGTGCCTAACACCGAAACAATATCGTGCTTGGCGGCGAGATTGACGGCGCGCTCCAGCCAGTCGAAGTCGAAGTGGTTCTCGGAGGGCTCCATGCGGCTCCATGCGAACTCCGCGATGCGCACGACCTTGATATGAGCCGCTTCCATCAAGCGCAGGTCTTCTTCCCACCGCGATTCGGGCCACTGTTCGGGATACCAGTCGGTGCCCAACAAAATTGCGTTGTGGCTAGCGATCTGACTCGGAACGGCTGAGCTGATGGTTTGTGGACGCGCGGAGCCAACGAGAAAAAGAATTGCCGCAAGTAGGTGCGCGGCGAGGCGATGAGTCATGTGGAACATTATGGCATCCGATTCCAGTTCACATTTCGCTCCACTTGCAGTTCACTGCGGGAGCAGTTCATAGTGATGCGCTTTAGGCACGGCGGCGGATTTCTGCTGTTCGAAGAGGTCGTTCTCCAAGGCATCGAGCGCTCTCAGGGCTTCGCTGATGTGCGGCGACGTCTCCTCCTGCAAAGCGACCTGTACACCCTGCCACCGCGCCATACGGACGGAGTGCATCCGCCCCGAGAACGCGTAGACATCCAGAGCCTGTTTGAGCATCGGAGTCGCGAGCAGTGCCAGATTGACTCCTCGCGCCAGGTCTTCCCGCGTCCAGGCGCCGATTTCGTCACCGTCAATTTTCACGGAATACTTTGGAGCCGGCAGCCCCGTGACTTTTAGCAACTCCTGGTCGAGCGACTCTACGATATTCGAGGACTGCAGAACCAAAGCAAGAGCGTCGTCCTTCGGATCGAACGGCATGGGGAGCGCATTGTCTTCTTGCGTCCAGGACAGAGTTGGCTTCTTCTGCAATTCGGTGATGCGCGTATTCTCCTGGCGTTGTACGCGCGCACGGGAAGCTGAGACATCGATCTCCACCGCCGAGACAACTACAGGCGCGTTCCAGGCTTTCAATATGGCAGCAGCCATGACCAGGCCGCCGGCCGCCGATGGGTGGATGCGATCCGGGATGATTTTTTCAGCGAGAACCGGATCGGCGACACGCGCCTTTTCTAATACCGCCACCAGCGGCGCATTCATGTCGATGACATCAAGATGCTGTTGTTGCGCTAACTCTCCAACGAATTGCCCGTATCGAAGCAGGACTTCGTTGTAGCCACCGTCGTGCAGCGCGTATTGAGGTGGGCGGGTTACGTCGTCAAAGGGCGAGGGCTCAAGCAACGTGATGCGGAGATTGGGCAAGCTCTGGCGCAGCGTTTCCAGCAGATGCAGGTAGCCTTTGGAATACACATCGAAAAAGGCAGCATCAAAATCCTGATAGGCGGCGTCATTCATACCCAACATGAATGTGGCCACGGTCGGCTTGTTCGCGACAACGTCCCGGGCCAATCGCTCGTCGACCTTGCCGCCTCCGCCACCGACGACCCAGTCTCCAGCCCAGCCAGCATTGATGAACCGGACGTTCAGATTGGGGAAGCGGGTTACGACGTAAGTCTCAACGAAAGCAACGTAGGTGGCTCGCTCGGTGATGCTGTCTCCGTAGAAGACCACGCGATCGTCGTGGCGGAGATAGAAAGGATGATCGACAGCTGACGCCGGAGGGGCTGCGGAGGCGACAGCGATTAACTGCAGAGCAAGCAGGCAGATCGCAACGCAAAAACGCGGGCGCATCATAAGAGAGGATCGCCCGCGGGACCTAACGGGGTCAATCGTGGAACGAGCATTATCCGATCCCGGAACCTTTCGTCGGCCCACTAGAAAATGAACTTCGCGGCGAACTGCATGATTCTGGGGTTCGCGATGGTTCCCGTTATTTCCCCGAAGGAAGCGGTTTGGCTCTGGTCGCCCCCCGGATTCGCGAAATGCGGCGTGTTCGTCAAGTTAAAGAGTTCAAATCTGGTTTGGAGAGTGTACCTTTCCATCATCGCAAAATTCTTGAACACCGAGAAATCGCCGTTGACAAACCCCGGTCCGCGTACAAGGTTGCGTCCCGCGCTGCCAATCTGGCATCCCGTTAAACCTGCGCTGCTGAATGCCGCGGTGTTGAAATATTCCATCAATGATTTGCCGCCGGGGACATCGGTAGGATTTGCTATCAGGTTCGGCCGTGCTCCAGGGCAGAGAGTATTGTTGCCATTCCTCACAACGTTGACTGGCAGGCCGGTGCGCGCCGTAAAAATGCCCGAGGCTTGCCACCCACCCAGAATAAGATTTGTCGTTCCATTCCAGCTCCCACCAAATTGCTGGCCGTGCCCAAACGGCAGCGAGTAAATCGAACTCACCACGAGGTTTTGCCGGACATCAACATCCGAATCCGCTTTCTCGATCGCCAGGTTAAACGGGTCTTGAGGGGAATTGTGATTCACCCCGAGGTCGAACGGAGCGGGACCATTGTCGATGTTGTGCCCCCAAGTATAGGAGGCAAGCAGGCTCAAATTTCTGGACATACGTTTCTTCAGTTTCACTTGCAGGGAATTGTATGTACCCCATCCCAATGATTCCTGGGCTTCAATTTTCCCGAGATTCGTTGTCTGTATGGCGTTCGGGTTGATATTTCCAATCGCATACGGAAGATTCCGGCTCACTGCCCCAACGTAGCCGACTTCCAGGGAGAGCGATGACGTGAGTTCCTGTTGCAGCGTCAGGTTGTACATGCTGGCATAGCCAGACTTCAGGTGTGGATCAACGTAATAGACGGTTTGCGAACTGCCATCAGGAGTCCCGTTTGGATCGATAATGTCCGCGGGATTAATCGTAGATTGTCCCGGAGCCAACTGGAGCGTGGTGGTGCGGGCAAATCCAGAGTCGATTTGATAACCAGGTGGCTGCGAATAAGGGTAATAAGGGGCGTAGACATAAGGACTATCGTAGAGAAGCTGTTGGGTCGCAAACGGGTAATTCTTGGTGAGAACGTCTTCGCGCGCGTCATTTTCCGGAGTATAGAAGAGTCCGTAGCCCGCTCGCAGCACGGCGCGTGGCGACACTTTGTAAGCAAGTCCGAGCCGCGGCGAGAAGTCGTTCTTCCGGGCATTAATGAGCGCGTTAGAGTTTCCGCCCCGTCCCGCAATCAGAATCAAATTGGTAGTGGGATCGAAGTTCGACATATTGTTTCCCGCTTCGGTATAGGGATTCTGAAACTCATAGCGCAGGCCGTAGATCAACGTGAGCCGAGGAGTTGCTTTGTAGGTATCCTCCCCGTAGAAATGCAGCTCCCAACTCTGCGTATGCGGACTGCCGAATTGCAGCCCGATATTCGTATACTGCGGAAGGCCAAGCAGAAGATCGGCGATGTCGGAGCCTCCGTTATAGTAGGCGACATTGGAGGGGCCGGAACACGGAGGGCAGTACGAGTAATCCTGGGCCGCGCTTAGCGGACCGCTGGGCGCATATTGATATGGCCCGGAATAATATTGGAAGCCGGTCGGGAAAAGATTGAAGTTGGGATGCGAATTCAGGCGCCGGAAGTCGCCTCCGAACCGGAATTCATGTTTGCCCACGGAGCTAAGAACGACGTTATCTTGAAATTGGAAATTGCTGTCCAGAAAGTACAACGGCAGGTAAGTAGAACCTCCCGTTTCGTATCCGTCCCCAAGATAAATTTGCGGAAATCCGGAGGTAGCCGGGAAGCCAGGAAGATTGACGTCTGGCTGTCCGTACTGATCCGCCAGATTTTCACCGTTTAGAAGACTGTAATCGTTGAGTCGATAGCGGCTGTAGCCAAACCGGAACTGGTTCAAGAGCTTTTCCGAGAATAAATGCGTTTCCGTGGCAGAGATTTCCTGGCTGCGCGAATTCTGGCTGAGCCCCTGATCGGTAGCGCCGCCGCCATGCACCGGAATCGCACCGTAAAAAGGGTCGTTCTGAAGATCGTTGAAACTGCCATAGTGGTAGACAACCGACAAGCTGTCTTTCTTGGAAAATACCTGGTCGCCTCGTGCGCTGAATGTCTTGCCATTGTATGCATACGGCGCATTGACCAGAAAGTTGTTGTAGTAGCCGAAGCCAGTTCCCGGAAGATTTGGTTTAGGGAAAAAATCCTGAAGAACCGCCAGGCCCGCCGGGCTCACACAGCTTCCGTCCGGGACGAAATTGGCTGGACAAGCGGGAATAACGTTCCCGGGAAACTGCTGCGAATAAAAATTCTGCGCGTAAAACCCGACGTTGTAAATCGGAAGAGGCTGGCCGTTGCCGGGATCCACCAATCCAGAAAGATCCACGCTGCCATCGGGATTAAAAATAAGTTGATTTTGCGGCGGCACGGCATCGATATAGGTGATTGTGTTACGAAGCCGCTCTTGCTCATAGGACACGAAGAAGAACGTTTTATCCTTGAAGATCGGCCCGCCGAAAGTTCCTCCAAAATTATTCTGGTTCAAATTAGGCGATTGCCCGGCGCCATTGAACGAATAATTATCCGCGGCGGTTGCGTTCGGCCGGTAAAACTCATAGGCATCTCCGTGGAATCTGTTTGTCCCGGCCTTGGTCTCAATCGAGATTACGCCCCCGGCGGCCCTGCCGAATTGCGCCGAGTAGTCCGATGTTGCGACTTTGAACTCTTCGACGGCATCCACGCTGGGTCTGAGGTTGGTATCGTTGTTGCGGTTGGCGGTCGCTTCAACGCCATCGATCAAGACGGAGTTGGCGAATTCTCTTTGTCCGTTAACCGATAGATTTAGAGTATTTCCGCCTTCGCCGTTTACCACCCCGGGAGCGAGCAGCGAAAGCTGGAGAAAATTCCGGCCTAATAGCGGTAGATCGACAATTTGCTGGGAGTCGATTACCGCGCCTGTCTCCACGCTCTCGGTTTGAAGCATCGGCGCCACGGCGGTCACCGTTTCCTCGGTGGAAGTTGTGCCCACCTTGAGCTCAAAATTGATCGCAAGTTTCTGGTCGATAAACAGCAGGAGATTTTTCGCAACCGCCGTCTGGAACCCGGGTTGAGTCACGGTCACGGTATAGGTACCTGGCGGCAGTGCCGGCACCTCAAAGTCGCCGTCCTTGTTGGATCGATCTGTGTAGCTGACACCGGTGCTGTCGCTCACCGCAGTGACCACCGCTCCGACGACGACGGCCTTGGACGGATCGGTCACTCGACCTCCGATGGACCCGGTGGTGGCTTGGGCCGCCGCGTTCGGAGCCAGAGACAGTGCCATGCAAAGCAAAGCAAACGCCAGTTCAAACCGCGGAAGCGACCAACGCATAGATCCTCCTGATTCGAGAGCCGCCATCTGGACAGTGTGGAGCATATCCAAGTAAACGTTTACTCACGGACCGCGCCAACAACAGCTTCGAGAACACTATTGGTGTCCGCCGCGAGAAAACTTACTCCAGCACTGATGTCGTGTCAAGCAAATTTCCGCAGAAGTCGCATCAGAACTATGATTTTCACCCTTAAGAACGTGGCCTTTAGGAGCGCTCGACTGCCCCGCTAAAGCCGACCCCAGAACCTGCACAGCTATTTGCCGAATGCTTCTACCTAACACTACGGCGAACTTCTGGCCGTTATTGGAGCCGCATCGGTCGACGCGATTACCCACAAAAGCGGCTAGCTGCGTAAACGCTTGCTAGTTGCGGCTTCTGCCGCGGCTCTTGAAATGGAACGCGATGTGTCCGGAGTACTCGCCGGCTGGAAGCTGGACGCGAGCGCTCACCGCGCCAGCGCTGTCCGTGATCAATTCGGCCCCCTCGACCGAAGCGATCTCTCGCGGATTCCAGATTGCAAGCTCGTATTGCCTGCCGGGTACTCCGGAGATTTCAAGAATCAATTGGTCTCGCGTTGGCGTCCAGGACTCGGACACGATGCGCAGACCCTGGCTGGATTCTCCGAGAGGCGGTAAATCCTGCGACATAGTCAGCCCGAAATCATTTCGCAAACGAATCCGCACCTTGGTCTGACCAGCGGAAACCGGAAGCTCAATGGATACATGCTGGTCTTCGCTATTTGCCTGAACATGAAAGGCGACGGGATGGCCGTTGATTTCAGCACCAACAACCTGAGCCCGCAAGCTGATCGCGGGCGAAAATTCCAGCGAGCATTCGCCGGAACCAATGCGCCTCACGTCGAGCAAGATGCTATCCGCGGTTCTCGTGTAGTCGAGATTCAATACAGCCGATCCTACGTGCAGGTTGCCGATCTGAAACGAAGTCCAGTTGGCGGGCACATGAGGAGCAAAGGTAAGGCGGTGCCCGGTGGCGTCCACTTCAAGACCGAACAAGCCGCGCAGCATCGGGTTGACCACCATCGCGGCCGACCAGATCTGATCCGGCGAGCTCCCGAGGAGCGGCTGATTGTAATCCCCGGAAAGAACCTCGGTCACGTGGCCCAAGGCTCCGTCGAGGCTCAACAAGGCGTTCGAACGTAGATTCGAGTACGCGGGAAACGCGCGATGGTAACGATATTCGCCGGTTGCCGCCCATCCCGTGAAAAGCGGCCACACTGATCCGTAGTGATAACCTCCCGGATTGTAGCGAGGATCACGCGCGGAAATGATGCGCATTCCCCAGTCAGTTTGATGGTCGGGACTGGCAAGCTGGTCGATCGTGGCCTCGGCTTTTGCTTCATCCAACAATCCAAACCACATGGGAACGGTCGCGAGTACGCTGGTTGTGTCCAGACGTTTATCGTCCTTATCGAGAGCGTAGGCAAAAGCTTTCTTGTCTGGTGACCAGAAGACCCTATTAAGGAGCGGTCTGCTGCCGGTCAAATTGTTGCCGGAGATCTTTGCTGACATCTTTCTTGTCAAGCAGAAGCGCAAGGTGTGACAGGGCGCGCAATGCCTCCAGCCCCAGCCCGCTTTGATAAAGCTCGGTCTTTACCGGCAGCAACGGGCCGCCTTCGACCCAACCGTGGCCGAAGCCCGTGTTCTGAGGGAAACCCCCGGCATCGTATGTGGAACGCAGGAACTCGTATGCCTTCCAGATGCTGGTCCATTTTTCTTTTGCGTAAGCTATGTCTCCGCTAGCGGTCACATAATCGTTCATGACAATCATGAACAAGGGCGTGGCATCGGCGGATGCGTAGGGATAGGGATAGTCTTTGAACCAGGGCGTGAAGCTCGCCGATTGAGAAACCTCATGCGGAATCTTGCCATCGTCCCGCTGATACTTGCTCAGGAAGTCTAATACGGTGCGTGTGGTGGTAAAGTCGCCCGAGGCGTCGAGAGCTAGGGAGGTCCACAACGCATCCCGTCCAAAGAACCAGGCAAACCCCGGGCGCTGACTGTCGCCGGAAGTCCTGTACCCGGCAACCAGGCCGCTGCCCAGGAAGGGATTGTCGACCAAACCTTGAATCATGCTGATCCGCGACCAGTCGTAGGCCGTTTGGAGTTGTTGGTCAGGAATCGAGATGCCCACAGTTCGGTCAAGGTAGGCTTGGTAGTATTCCGACGACTCACGCAACAGGTTGCTGTAAGAAGTCGATAGACGGCGGTAAGTGCCTTCCGCGTTGGAGCTGTCGTTTTGGGGAGCAGCACTCGACGAAGCCGCAATCACGATGACCTTGGTTTCGCGGCCCTTGTTCGTGACTCCCAGGCGAAACGAATTCCTTTGCGAAGCTGAGTAATTGGTCCAGTATTCCTCGGAGGTCAGTTCTCCCGTAGGCGAGCCAAACGCAGCCGCAAATCTCTTCAGTTCGTCGGCGAAAACGAACGCGTGCAAGTTCTGGTCCCAGTAGATGTAGGCGCCGGCTATGGCCCCGGGCCACTCCAGCTGAAAATCGCGTTGAAATTCCGCCTCGATCTCCACCGGTTCCGCGGCGTCAACCTCAAGTTGGATGATCGCACCCGGCTCATGGACGGGAACAAACAGAGTTTCGCGAACGGTGAACGAATCGCCGGCATACAGGATGGATGTTGATTCAGGATGAACGGTAACGGTGCGGGCCAGCGACTCCGCCGGAAGATCCAATCCATGCAAGTGGAATCGCAGATGGAAGTCGCGAAGAATCTTGAGAGGATAAACCCAGGCTTCGAATTGCCCCGCCTCATTTCCAAACAGCGCCGCACGCGTGCCAGTGGCCGACAGAAACTCCCACGGACGCACCGGGCGCGACAACTCTAATTCCGGTTTCAACTTCGGCGAGGCCTGTGGTTCTTGTCCGTTCGAATAGAACGCCGACGCCAACGTAAGCAGCAGGAGAAAAGAAAACTTGAGGCGAGTTCGATTGGTTGGACGCATGTGCGTTTGAAATTGTTTCCCGCGCTCAAGAATTCGCATTTTACTCACTCTCTCAATTTGGCAGCGTCACGACCGCGACCGCTAATCCGCCGAGAGTCAAATGTTCAGAGGTTAGTTCGCTCGACGAGGGAGGATTGAACCCGGTGCCCTGGTCGACGACTTCCATGCGCGCCCGGGTTGCGCCCGGCAGCAAAAGTTGAGCAACGCGGTCGCGCTTATTGACGACTAGAACCTTTTTCTTGCCCTGGGGCGTGATGAACCCCTGAGCATAGACCGACGACGTGTCGAGCTTTGTCTCCGTTAATTTGTCTCCCGGACCAAAATTCTCTCGCAGCAGCTTCAGGACCCAGTAGCGCGCATTCGGTCGGCCCGTCGTCCACTCAATCATTGAAACGCTGGGGAATTGTGTGGGATAGCCAACTAATTGCGATTCCCCGACCACCTCAGTTCCGAGTTCAGCCAATTGCGCGCAGAGATAGGCGTAGACTGCGCCACTCAAATTCCAATAGGAAGGCGGAACAGGTGCGGACGCGGGATCTCCCTGTCCGATATCTTCCGCGCGGATGGTGCCGATCTCATTCAGCATGCTCTGGGTCTGAGGTGACAAACGCCGGCGAATCGATTCCACGTAACGGACCGTGTCCACGAAATGGTCGGCTTGCTCAAAGAAGGTGAAGGGATGAATGTCGGAGCTCTGGTCGCCGCTGGGAACGGCATAAAAATGATACGAAATCGCGTCCAGTGGAATACCGGGCTGGTGGTTCTTAGAATCGAGAAAATACTCGAAGAAGTCGGGACTCTTCGAAGGCGTAGCCAGGCTCATACCCACAAATTTCATCTCGGGGGCCACGCGCCGAATGGATGTTGCCACGGCGTCGTACAGGCGTGCATACATTTGCGGCGTTATCGCATGTTCGTACTCAGGCTCGTTCAGAATCTCCCAGTAGTCGATCTTGTAATGATGGCCGGAGTCGTGACGGTGGCCCAGTTCGTCGATGAATCCTCCCTGCGTGTACCAACTCACGATGCGCGCAAAGTAGTCGCTGACCTCCTTCATGCTGGGATCGCGAAGCTCCGTCCCTTGCTCATAACTCCAATCGACGTCGTCAGGATCGCTGGGAGGCTGAATCGGTTTCTCGGTCTCAAACATCCATTGCGGAATGGTGCTGAAATTGAGGACTATGGTATGTCCGCGGGTAGCGTCCAGAAAATCCAAGATCATTGGATCGATCAGCGAGAAGTCCCAGAATGTGTGTTCGGCGGTTGGTGGCTCCAGTTCCGCAACGGCCAGCCTCGGATAAGGAAACCAGGGAACGAAGCGAACATCGTCCGCCTGCAGATTGCGGAGTGCTTGAAAGGCCTGATCATAGATCGGCGAGCCTCGACGCAAAAGCGGATTGACGACGACTTGCAACGTGGGAGTCGTCCTGGAAACGCGCTCGACCTTGGTCCAATCTACTTTGACCGTGACTTCACCGTCGTGTTCGGCGGCAAGTGACGGCGCTGACATTGCGATTAGAAGTAACAAGATAAGAAAAGCGGAACCAGCGTTTCGGTGGACGTTCAGATTCTCTCGGATTATTCCGCGCGCGCTGTTGGTCCTGAGTTCCAAGCTCGCAATCTCCTCCGTGGTAGCATTCGCTCGTATGCCGATCTCGCTCGCCGATACGATCTGCACCGTGGGGAAGCCTACTGTGATTCGGCTGTGTCCGCAAGAGACTCACGCGGTGTGGCGCTGGGCTCGACTTCGGGGGATGGTTTTTTTTCTTCTCATTTTCTGCGATCTGACTTGGGGCCAACGCGCCGAAAGCACTTCGCGATCTGCTGGTCACTCATATTATGTTGATTCGATTGCTGGTAATGACGAAAATCCCGGCACCTCGGTTGCAGCTCCCTGGAAAACCCTCGAAAAGGTCAATCGCAGCACTTTCAGCGGCGGTGACGTCATTCTGTTCAAGTCGGGTTCAAGGTGGACTGGGCAGTTGTGGCCCAAAGGTTCGGGGACTGAACTGAGTCCGATCATCATCGACAAGTATGGAGGAGACGCCAAGCCGATTATCGCCGGTGCGGGACGCGCGGAAGCAACTGTTCTGCTCAAGAATCAGGAATACTGGGAAATCAATAATCTTGAGATTACAAATACCGGCCTCGGATCTCACCTGCGACGCGGGGTGCACGTGGACGCGGATAACTATGGGGACGTACATCACATCTATCTCCGCTTTCTAACCATCCACGATGTAAATGGCATCGACAAGGTAAAAACGAACGGTGGAATCAACTACACCAGCGAGGGTTTATCCAAGCCCAGCCGTTTCGTCGACCTGAGCATCGAAAACAACCGCATCTACCATGTTGATCGCAGCGGAATTTTTGGCGGTTCCTACCACTGGGTTCGCTCCCGGTGGTATCCCAGTCTCGGAGTGATAGTCAGGGGCAATAGCCTGGACGACATTGGCGGGGACGGTATTGTGGTCGTTGCCACCGACGGCGCCTTGATCGAGAACAATGTTGTGAGCCGCGCGAACCAGCGGTCTGAGGGATACAACATCGGCATCTGGCCTTGGAGCGCGGACAATACCGTAATCCAGTACAACGAGGTCTATGGCACGCGCGGCCAGCGCGACGGCGAAGGGTTCGATTCCGACTGGAACAGCCGCAATACTTTAATTCAATATAACTATAGCCATGACAACGATGGTGGATTCCTGCTTATCTGCAACCAGGGCGGCATGGATGCGACTACGAATGTTGGCAACACCGGAACGGTCGTTCGCTACAACATCAGCCAGAACGATCACAACCGGGGTATCAAT
Source organism: uncultured Acidobacteriaceae bacterium (assembly GCA_963826845.1). Taxonomy (GTDB): domain Bacteria; phylum Acidobacteriota; class Terriglobia; order Terriglobales; family Acidobacteriaceae; genus Acidiflorens. The sequence goes on along the minus strand of CAWGYS010000004.1, from coordinate 42,386 downwards.
ATCGCCGGACCCGTCCGTGACTCGACGATCTATAACAACACGATCTACGTGGGAAAGAACGAGAAAGTCGATCTGTTGCTGCATTCCAACTGGAAGGGCTGGGCCACGGGCACATACGTGTATAACAACATTTTCTATGTCGAAGGTAAGGGGCAGTTTTCCTATGCGCGCTCGCGGCAGAGTAACGGTGCTCACGTCACCGTGCCCGGGTTTGGCGAGAGCCAGCAGAACGTCTTTGATTCCAACGTTTACTACGGTGTTCCCGCCGCGGATGATCCGCATGGGCTGACCGGTGATCCCCGCTTCGCGACTCCCGGCACCGCGTCAAATGGCAGGCAAACCGCGGCCGGCTACAGTTTGCTGTCAGGTTCTCCAGCAATCGGTTCCGGCAGAGTGATCGCGAATGAAGGCGGCAGAGACTTCGTTGGAGCCAAGGTTCCATCCTGTCGTGGTGTGGATCGAGGGGCGCTGGAGAACGAGAACTGTCCAGGCGCACGTCAATAAAAGCATGCCTTGATCTCTGGCTTATGAGAAAACATTTGCTGATATAGAATAAGCCGCTCTTATGGACATTCGGGAAATTGCCAGGCGGGCTCGAGTTTCGACGGCTACCGTTTCTCGCACGATCAACCGTGTCAGCACGGTTGATCCCCGGCTCGCTAAGCGTGTCTGGAAGGTTGTTGACGAGCTCGGGTATTTTCCCAACACGCAGGCCCGCGCGCTCGTCTCCGGAAGAAGTCGGATTTTCGGGCTCATCGTCTCCGAGATTACAAACCCGTTTTTCCCAGAGATCGTCCAAGTGTTCGAGAATATTGCGGTGCAATACAACTATGAAATCCTGATCACCTCGACCGTACACGATCCCAAGCGCATGGAGTCGTCCGTACGGCGAATGCTGGAACGCCGGGTTGAAGGCGTTGCGGTTATGACATTCGGAATGGAAGAGGCGCTGCTGGAAGACTTGAAACTGCGCCACGTACCGCTGGTGTTCGTAGATGTAGGTCCGGCGCGTCCACGCGTCAGCAATATCCGCATTGACTATCTTCATGGCATACGCCAGGCAGTCCAGCATCTGACGGCGTTACGCCACCAGCACATTGCATTCATCAGCGGGCCGTTGCATTTGAACTCCGCCGCTGCCCGCAGAGAAGCCTTCGTGGCCTCACTCGAAGAAATCGGGATCCCGGTCGAACCGGGGCTGATCGTCGAGGGGAATCACACGATCGAGGGCGGGATGAAGGCCTTCGAGGAACTGCTCAGAAAGAATCCCCGACCCACGGCCGTGCTTTGTTCGAACGATATGACGGCGATCGGCGTCATGCGCAAGAGTTATGAGGAGGGAATCAAAATTCCCGAGGACCTCTCCCTGATCGGATTTGACGATATACGACTGGCCCAGTTCGTATTACCGCCCCTGACCACGGTGCAGATGTCGCAGGCCGAGCTGGCTCGCCTGGCCTTTCACGCTCTGCTCAAGGAAGTGCAGCGAGAGGCGCCAAGCCCTCAGGGCACGGAGTACAACCTGCAAACGAACCTGGTGTTGCGGCAGTCGACGGCGCTGGCTCCGGGAACCAAGCCGGGCGCCAGAAAGAGTAGAGCCAAGCACTCAGGCTCTTGACGCCGAGGTACTAATTCCGTTGACAAGTCGAGGCATGGTTGGATAATGTGCTGGTTCAGTAAACGTTTACTCGAAACTACCAGCGACGATGGTGGACTGCGATGCTGCTGAAGAGCCTGCGCGAGGAAGTACTGGAGGCCAATCTTGAGTTGGTTCGCCGCGGACTGGCGCTCTACACTTTCGGCAACGCCAGCGGCATCTCACGCAGCGAAGGCCTGATCGCCATTAAACCCAGCGGCGTCCCCTATGAAAAGTTGACTCCCGGGAAAATTGTGATGACCGACCTCTCGGGAAAGACGGTGGAAGGTAATCTTCGCCCATCCTCCGATCTGGCGACCCACGTTGAACTGTACCGACAATTCCCAGCCATCGGAGGCGTAGCCCATACCCACTCCGAGTTTGCGACTGCCTGGGCGCAGGCCAGACGTCCAATCCCGTGTTTCGGCACAACGCACGCCGACTATTTTCATGGGCCCGTCCCGGTGACGGATACTCTGACGTCCGCTGAAATCTCTAGCGACTACGAGAAGAATACTGGGATTGCGATCTGTCGCATTTTCAAGAATGCCGACGCGATGGCGGTGCCGGCCGCGCTGGTCGCTGGACATGCTCCCTTTTGCTGGGGTGCCCACGTGGCGGACGCGACGCACAATGCCGTAATCCTGGAATACGTGGCCAAAATGGCTTACTACACGCTCGGCGTGCGGCCAGACACACCACCGATCGAGCGCGAACTGCATGATAAGCACCACCTGCGCAAACACGGATCCCGTGCTTACTACGGTCAGGGGCCAGCACGATGACGCTCGCTCTGATACTGGTTACCGCCAATCAACTAGTCCATCTTTCCCCAGTTGATCTCGTGATCATCGTTTTTTATTTCGTGCTCGTGCTGGCGATCGGTCTCTATTTGAAACAACAGGCCAACACCAGCGAGGATTTTTTTCTAGCGGGAAGAGAAATGACCGCTTGGGTCGCAGGCCTGAGCTTCCTGTCGGCCAACCTGGGATCACTGGAACTGATGGGATGGGCAGCCGCCGCTTACCAGTACGGAATCCTCGCGGCGCACTGGTACTGGATCGGCGCCATTCCAGCCATGCTATTTCTCGGCCTGGTGATGATGCCGTTTTACTACATTTCCAAAACACATTCAGTTCCTGGCTACCTCAAACTGCGTTTTGGCGAGCCTAGCCGAACCCTTTCTTCTGTTTCGTTCGCTCTGATGACGGTGCTCATGAGCGGGATCAACATGTACTCCATGGCCCTGGTCATGAAAGTAGTCTTGGGCTGGGATATCAACACCAGCATCTGGATTTCGTCCGTCACCGTCGCCGTCTACGTTGCATTGGGAGGTTTGCGGTCCGCAATTTTCAATGAAGTCTTGCAGTTCGTTCTGATCTGGGCAGGAGCCTTACTAATACCGATTCTCGGTTTAATCGAAACCGGCGGAGTTAGCGGGTTGAAGGCGCGCATCACCCAAAACGCGTCCGCCGAATACACGCACCTGTGGGGTACTCTGGGGTCATTCAACAACAACCCAATGGGAATTCACTGGACCGGAATCGTCTTCGGCCTTGGCGCCATCATCTCATTCGGATATTGGACGACCGACTTCCTGGTGGTGCAGCGCGTACTCGCCGCGAAAGACTTGCGGTCGGCCAAGATGGCGCCCATCATCGGCGCGGCCTTCAAAATGTTCGTCCCGTTCATCGTGATCTTGCCCGGACTGCTCGGAATCGCCTTGCTGCCCGTGAAATTGACGGGCGAGGCAGCCGCGGTCGCGAGTGGTGGACACAGCTACAACGAAGTGCTGCCGCTGATGCTGGCGCGGTATTGCGGCCCCGGACTCTTGGGTTTGGGCATCACCGCACTGATCGCCGGTTTTATGTCTGGGATGGCGGGAAACGTCAGTGCGTTCGCGACCGTGTGGACCTATGACATCTACGGCGCTCTGATCAACAAGAAGGCCAGCGACCAGCAATATGTTCGCATGGGCCGCTGGTGCACGATCCTGGGAGTTCTGATCAGCATCGGCACCGCGTATCTGGTGATGCAGTTTCTCAGCATCATGGATTACGTGCAGGCTCTTTTCAGTTTTTTCATTGCGCCTTTGTTCGGCACTGTTCTGCTAGGAATGTTGTGGCGGCGCGCTACGCCCGCCGGCGGTTTCTGGGGACTGCTTGCGGGGACTTGCTCATCGATCGCCATGTGGGCGTGGGTCAAGCTTGATCCCAGCGCTTTGCGCTATGTGGCGCTGTCTCCCAATGCCCGCGATATGGCGGAGAACATGTATCGAGCACTGTGGTCGTGGATTATTTGCGTCCTAGTGACGGTGTTGGTAAGCGCTGTGACGCGACCGAAGCCGGTCGAGGAACTCAAGGGCTTGGTTTACGGCGTTACAGAGATTCCCTCTGAGGGACAAGTTGCCATCTACCAGCGTCCACTGTTCTGGGCAGCAATTGTGGCGACGATCTTCTTCGTGATCAACATTATTTTCTGGTAAGGCGAATTATGTTTAGGCGAAGTTTATGAAAGCTGGCGGTTCGATCTCTATCTGGTTCTTCATCGGGTTGTCGCAGCTGGTGAATGGCGCTCTCATCTTCGGGACCGGCATATATCAGCTAGTGCGCCCACCGGAGCACCGGGTCGTGCTATATGAGCTGCATGCCAGTGTCTGGTGGGGCGCGCTGCTGTTCCTGTTTGGGGCGATCTATTGTTATCACTTCGCGCCCGGACGTAATCGGATCCATAATCGGATCAATGATCAGCGCTGAGCGCTCCTCTGAGCTGGAACACGAGGGAAATGATGTCCACTAAGAAAATGACGATGGGGTTGATCATCGGCAATCGCGGCTTCTTCCCTGATCATCTCGCAAAGACAGGCAGAGAAGATATGATGCACGCGGTCGAGCGTGCAGGCATGAGCTATGTGGTCTTAGGTCCGGACCAAAGTAAACACGGAGCAGTCGAGACCCATGACGAAGCCCGGCGATGCGCCGCGTTGTTCAAGGAAAATCAAGACCGGATCGATGGAGTAATCGTTTCGCTGCCCAACTTCGGGGATGAGCGAGCGATCGCCGACACTCTTCGCTTGGCCCGTCTGGACGTGCCGGTACTGATTCAGGCCACCCCGGATTCCACGGCCAAGATGACCATTGCTTTCCGCCGTGACAGCTTTTGCGGCAAGATGTCCGCCTGCAACAACCTCATGCAGTATGGCATTCCGTACTCCCTGACGAAGCTCCACACCGTTAGCCCCGACTCCGAAGATTTTAAGAAGGATCTCGACTGGTTCGCCGGCGTATGCCGGGTGAAGAACGGCTTGAAGAACTTGCGCATTGGCAGCATCGGCGCTCGGCCGGCTGCCTTCAACACGGTCCGCTATAGCGAGAAGATCTTGGAATCTCAAGGCATTTCAATTGAGACAGTCGACTTGTCAGAAATTCTCGGGCGCATTGCCAAGCTCAAGGACGACGACAGCACCGTGCAAGCCAAGCTCGATCAGATCAAGAAATACGTTTCCACCAGCGGCATTCCTGAAGCTGCGCTGATCAAGATGGCGAAACTTGGGTCGGTGATCGAGCAATGGATGAAACAGGCCGCCGTCACAGTAAGCGCGGTGCAGTGCTGGACCGCGATGGAAGAATATTTCGGCGTCGTGCCCTGCACCATCATGAGCATGATGAGCAATGATCTGATTCCGAGCGCCTGCGAAGTGGACATCTGCGGAACGGTCAGCATGCAGGCGCTGGCGCTCGCATCCGGAACTCCGAGTGCGTTGCTGGACTGGAACAATAATTACGGAGACGATCCTGACAAAGCCGTCTGCTTCCACTGCAGCAATTTGCCTAAGCACTTCTTCCAGGAAGTTAGGATGGATTTTCAGGCAATCATTGCGGGCACTGTCGGAAAAGAAAACACTTTTGGCACCTGCGTGGGCCGCGTAAAGGCCGGGCCGATGAGCTTTGTCCGGTTCTCCACCGACGACCGTGCGGGCCGTGTGCGAGGGTATGTGGGAGGCGGAAACTTTACCAGCGATCCTCTGGAGACTTTCGGTGGCGCTGGCGTGGTGCAGATTCCGCAGATGCAGTCGTTGCTCCGATTCATTTGCGAAAGAGGTTTCGAACATCACGTGGCTGCCAATCTTTCCAGCGTAGCCGACGCTGTCCATGAGGCGACCACTCGTTATCTCGGTTGGGACATGTACTGGCATCGAAACTGACGCGAGGCGAAATACGACATGGCGATTGTCGCGGGAGTCGACTTCGGTACCCTCAGCGTTCGCGTCTCGATCGTGGACAGCGTGCGCGGGATGTTGGCCTCGGCCGTCTCCGAGTATCCGATTCACCGGAAGAAAGACGATCCGGAGTATGCCACTCAATCGCACGATGACCACATGCGCGCCCTGGCGCTCGCTACGCGTCAGGCATTGAAAGAAGCCGAAATCACGGGCGACCAGGTGTTGGCGATCGCGCTGGATACGACTGGTTCGACCGTAATACCGGTTGGGGAAGGTTTGGTTCCGCTCGGTGAATATTACCTTTGGTGCGATCATCGCGCCAAAAAAGAAGCTGCTGAAATTACCGCGCTCGCTCATCGCGAGAAACTCGAGGCCATTCAGTGGTGCGGTGGCGTTTACTCCTCTGAGTGGGGATTCTCCAAGTTACTCCACTGGTTGCGGCATAATCCCGACAAACGCGACCTACTCGTCACGGCGCTCGAACACTGCGACATGGTTGCCGCAACCCTTTGCGGAATCACAGACGCTAAGCAGTTGAAGCGCAGTGTCTGTGCAATGGGCCATAAGTGGCTCTGGAATCCCGACCTCGGCGGCTTTCCTCCGGAGAGTTTTCTGGTGCAGGTCGACCCGTTGCTCGCCGGAATCCGCGACAAACTGGATGGTGAATTCGCTACCTCGGACAAGATTGCGGGAAGGCTGACGCAGTCATGGGCGGAGAAGCTGGGCCTGCGGGCAGGTATTCCGATTCCGGTCGGGGCCTTCGATGCTCACTGGGATGCGATCGGAGCCGGAGCGCAGGAAGGCGATGTCGTCAATGTGGTCGGCACCGCCACGTGCATAATGGCCTACGCGGCCAAGGCGCCCTTGATCCCGGGAGTTTGCGGAGTGGTGCGCGGGAGCATTCATCCTCAGTATACGGGTATCGAGGCCGGCCTTTCTGCTACTGGTCAGTTGTTCAGCGGGATCGCCGAGAGAGCGAACACAACAGTAGCGGAATTGAGCGCAGGACTGGAGACCTATCAGGCAGGCCAGACCGGGCTTCTAAGAATGACGTGGGACAACGGCGATCGCACCGTGCTGGTGAACCCGAACCTTGGAGGCATGACAATCGGCTGGAACGTGTTACACACGGCGCAGGATGAACTGTTTGCCGCCATCGAAGGAACCGCCTTCCACACTCGGGTCATTCTCGACCGCCTGAGCGAGTATGGTGTACCGACTCATCGCGTCATCAATGGCGGCGGCATTCCGCAAAACAATCCAGTTCTCAATCAGGTATATGCGAACGTTCTCGGGAAACCGGTGCTGGTTCCGAACAGCAAGGTAACCGGAGTCGGGTCGGCCATCTTTGCGTTCCTTGCGGCTGGAGTCTTTTCGACCGTGGCGGAGGCACAGAAGCACGTTTGTCCGCAGTACGCAGTTTTCAATCCACAGGCGGCAACGAAGGACACTTACGATCACTTGTACAAATGCTACCGTCGAATCTATTTCGACTTTGGCGAACCGGTGGCTAACTCGCGGTTTGGCGACGTGCTACCCACACTGATCCACGTAGCGGCAGAGCAACGGGCGAAAGTTCCGCAACCCGTCAATCGTTCACCATCCTAGTTCGGTTCGCGTCGGGAGAAGAGATTCATTGTATGAGAGTACTTCGAAGAATGAAGGCAGCTGAATGGGTTGGGATCCTGCTAACCTTTTTCCCGGTACTAGCTTTACCCCAAACGCCCCGCTTCGCTCCCGACAAGATGGATACAGTCCTCTACGGCGTCGCTTACTATTCGGAATACATGCCTTATGAGCGACTGGACAAAGACGTTCAGTTGATGCAGCAGGCGGGAATCAGCGTAGTACGAGTTGGAGAATCAAGCTGGGGTTTGTGGGAACCTGAGGAGGACAAATTTGAATATGCATGGATGGATCGAGTGGTCGACAGAATGCACCAGGCCGGCATTCGGGTAATCCTGGGCACACCGACTTACTCGATTCCTGCGTGGCTCTACAAAAAGCATCCGGAGATTGTCGTCACCCGACTGGGTGGGCAGTATCTTTACTACGGCATGCGACAGAGTACCGATCTGGCCAATCCGACTTATCGCCTCTATTGCGAACGAGTTATTCGAAAGATTCTGGAACACTATAAGAACAATCCCGCCGTGATTGGCTATCAGATAGACAATGAAACGTCTTCCAGCGGCGCAGCGAACCCCGACGTGCAAGCTGGATTCGCTGCCTACTTGAAAAAGAAATTCACGACGGTCGATGAACTCAACAAGGTGTGGGGCCTGAATTACTGGGGACAGCGACTTAACAACTGGAGCGAACTCCCGCCGCAGGATGGCATCATCAATCCGGGATGGAAGCTGGAGTGGGAGCGGTATTCGCAATGGCTGACGACTGATTTCCTTGCCTGGCAAGCCGGCATTGTCAACCAATACAAGCGGCCGGATCAGTTCATCACCCACGATTTTGCCGGTCCTCCGCGGCCGGAGGTTAACGAGTGGGACATCACGCGCAGTTTGGACATAGCTGCCGCGAATCCTTACCACGGTACGCAAGACCGGTTCGACGGACAGGGATCTTCCTACGTCGGCGACTACACTCGATCGCTGAAACAGACCAACTACCTGATCACCGAAACAAATGCTGACACCATTGGTTGGGATTCCAAAGAACAATACCCTCCCTATGATGGCCAGATGCGCCTCGACGTGTACACGCACATTTCCTCTGGCGCAAATATGGTTGAGTACTGGCACTGGCACTCGATTCACTACGGTCAGGAGACCTATTGGAAGGGTGTCCTCACTCACGACCTTGAGCCGGGACGTCCCTACGCTGAAGTCAGCCGCACGGCGCATGAGTTGCAACGCATCGGTCCACGCATCGTCGACTACAAGAGGAACAACCGCGTCGCCATTTTCTACAGCAACGACTCACACTACGGCATAGAGTTCATGAAGTTTAGCGACCGTGTGAGTTATCACACGATCATGCAACAGTTTTATGGCTGCCTGTATCGCATGAACCTGGGTGTCGATTTTGTGTTTCCCGAGAGCACCAATCTTTCCGACTACAAAGTGATCGTGGTACCCCCACTTTATGTCGCAAGCGACGCTACGCTTAACAAGTTGGTCGACTTTGTGCGCAACGGTGGTCATCTTGTCGTAAGCTTCAAAAGCGGATTCACTAACGAATACGATACCGTGCGCTGGACAATGGCTCCTGGACCCCTACGGGAGGCCGCGGGCTTTCACTACCAGGAGTTTTCCAGCTTGCGTCAGCCGCTGGCACTCAAGGGAGATCCATTCCATGCCGGAAGCGATAACAAAGTCTCCGAGTGGGCAGAAATGCTGATTCCGGACACTGCCGAGCCGCTTGCTTATTACGACCACCCATTCTTCGGTAAGTATCCAGCCATCACGCGGAACCACTTCGGCAAAGGCACGCTGACCTTTGAAGGTACGGTGTTGAGCGACCGGCTCCAGGAAAAGATATTGCTGGACGTCCTCAAAATGGCGGGACTGACTGGACCAGACCAGAACCTGCCGCAATCGGTACGTGTGAAGCACGGAACCGTTCGCAACGGCAAGACTGTCCACTACTACTTGAACTACTCCGGAGATTCACAAACGTTGACTTACTCCTACGGCGGCGGGTCAGATTTGCTATCAGGTGAGGCAATTACGCCATCCCAAGAACTCGTATTGAAGCCGTGGGATCTGGCAGTTATCGAGGAAAGATAAGGAACGATCATTACGGTGTTTATGGTCCCTACATTGATAAAGAGTTATATGAATAACGGCAAGCTTATCTCGGCCATTTGTCTATCATTGTTCATTTGTCATGTGCCCAGGCTTCGAGCACAGGCCGCGCCCGCAACTCCAGCCGAGGTGGAGAAGAGGGTTGACGCCCTTCTCGGAAGAATGACGTTGGAGGAAAAGATCGAGATCATAGGAGGCGAGAATACCTTCTACACTCATGCCTTTCCGCAGCTAGGAATTCCTTCACTAAAAATGTCCGACGGACCGCTTGGAGTGCATGACTACGGCCCGACGAGTGCGTACCCCGGTGGAATCGCGCTTGCGGCGTCCTGGGATGTCGAGCTTGCCAAGCGCGTCGGCGCCACGATGGGGCAAGACGCCCGGGCGCGGGGTGTGAACATCATTCTCGCTCCAGGTATGAATATCTACCGCGCACCGATGAACGGCCGCAACTTTGAGTACTTTGGCGAAGATCCGTTTCTCGCGTCACGAATGGCGGTGTCTGTAATCGAGGGGATTCAGGAACAAGGAGTCATCGCTACTGCCAAACACTTTGTTGCTAACAACGAAGAATATGGGCGTCTCGAAGTCGGCTCCGACGTGGACGAACGAACGCTTCGAGAGATTTACCTTCCCGCCTTTGAAGCTTCGGTCAGAGAGGCAAAGGTCGGAGCTGTCATGGATGCCTACAATCCCGTGAACGGTATGTTCATGACCCAGAATGGGTATCTCAACAACGAAATTCTGAAGAAGGAGTGGGGCTTCGACGGGATTCTTATGTCGGATTGGGGCGCGACCCACGACGGCGTGGCTGCCGCGAATGGCGGCCTTGACCTGGAAATGCCGAACGCAGCGTATATGTACAAAGACACGCTGATACCGGCGGTGAAAGACGGCAAGATTACGGCGGCCACGATCGACGATAAGGTCAGAAGGATTCTGCGCAAGGCCATCGAATTTGGATTCTTCGATCGTCCACAGACAATCCCGGACATTCCGCTGTTGAGCCAGGAGGGTCGGCAAGTCGCGTTGCAGGAAGCCCGAGAGGGTATGGTGCTGCTCAAGAACGCAGGTAACTTGCTGCCGCTGGATAAATCGAAAGTAAAGACTATCGCGGTGATTGGCCCTGACGCTTACCCTGCAGTAATCGGCGGAGGCGGGAGTTCTTTGACCAAACCGTTCAACTCCGTCAGCTATCTGGAAGGAATCAGCGACTACCTGGGCACGACCGCCAAGGTGTTATACGCGGTCGACGTTCCTGCTTTGGAAGAAGTCTTCGAGGACTCGAACTTTATCACCGCTCCCGCGGGAAGCGGCGGATTGAAAGGCGAATACTTCAACAACCAGAATCTTGAAGGCACGCCGGCGCTGGTTCGCACCGATTCGCACATCGACTTTCATTGGGGTGATGGCAGCTATACCGCAAACGCACCGGTGGATCACTTCTCGGCGCGATGGACCGGTTACTTTGTACCGAGTAAGTCGGGTGACTACACTTTCTACACGAATTCCGACGATGGAGTCCGTTTGTATCTCGACGATGAACGCGTGATCGATGACTGGCAGCGTCATGCGGAAACAGTCAACAGCTTTGTTAGACACCTTGAGGCAAGGCCCTACAAGATCAAGCTGGAGTACTTCGAAATGGTGGGCACGGCGACGGTGGGTTTCGGCGTGAGCATGACCGAACTTGCAGTTGGCCGTGAAACACGGGCATTGGCCAAGAACGCGGACGCAGTGATTCTCTGCGTCGGCTTCGACCCGTCGAACGAGACCGAAGGTGCGGACCGCACATTCCAGTTGCCAGCGGGCCAGGACGAACTAATACGCCAGATCACGAGCGTAAACAAGAATACGATTGTTGTGCTGACCGCGGGCGGTAGCGTCGACATGACCCGATGGATCGATACTGTCCCCGGCCTGATTCACGCGTGGTATCCGGGACAGGAAGGTGGCACCGCGCTGGCGCAGATGTTATTCGGCGACTACAGTCCCTCCGGCAAACTGCCCGCGTCTTTCGAACGCCGATGGGAAGACAATGCTGCGTTCAACAGTTACTATCCGGCGAAGGGCGCGAAGCGAGTGCGCTATTCGGAGGGCGTCTTTATTGGCTATCGCCACTTCGATCGTTCAGCTGTCAAACCATTATTCGCTTTTGGGTACGGACTCTCTTACACCACTTTCGCCTACAGCAACCTCGCCGTTACTCCACGTGGCGGAAGCCTGAACGAGCCGGTGACCGTTTCCTTTGATGTGACGAACACCGGCACCCGCGAGGGCGCGGAGGTCGCCGAACTTTACGTTGGAGATCCTCATGCAAGTGTTCCCCGTCCGGTCAAAGAATTGAAAGGGTTTGCTAGGGTGATTCTGAAGCCGCGCGAGACCAGGCGGGTGAAAATCCAGCTGGATCGCCGGTCGTTTTCTTTTTATGACGTCAACAAGAAAGATTGGAACGCGGAGCCTGGCGAGTTTTTTTTGCTGGTGGGCGCCTCGTCCGACGACATTCGGCTGACAGGAAGCTTCATATTGGCGCACTAACGGCTTTGCAGATAAGGTGATTTCGATGAATCTTGGGAACTGGTCGTTCATTGTCCTCACTTCATTCGCGTGCTGCGTGCAACTTGCTGCTTGTGCAGACAGGCCTCACTACATGAAGAGGGAATCTTTCGGCGTTGTGCAAGGCAGGCCGGTTGACCTCTATACGCTGACCAACGCTAACGGTCTGGAAGTCCGTGCCATAAACTACGGCGGCATCATCGTCTCTCTGCGCGTGCCTGACAAGCACGGACGAGTTGACGATGTTGTTCTTGGCTTTGACAAACTTCAGGGATATCTCGACAAAGAGCCGTACTTTGGCGCCATCATCGGCCGCTATGCGAATCGCATCGCCAGGGCAAGATTTTCGCTTGACGGAATAACGTATTCTCTCGCAGCCAATGACGGCCCAAATTCGCTACACGGCGGCAACAGAGGGTTCGACAAGGTAGTCTGGAGAGCTGAGCCCTTTGAGAATCCGAAGGGCGTGGGACTAGTCTTCACCTACACCAGTAGAGACGGCGAGGAGGGCTATCCCGGAAATCTAAACGTCAAGGCGACCTATACCCTCACCGATCAGGACGAACTGATTCTTCACTACGAGGCCACGACCGACAAGGTCACGACCGTCAACCTCACTCAACACACCTATTTCAATCTGGCCGGAGAAGGCCAAGGCAACATTCTTGGGCACGAACTCACCCTCAACGCCGACCGCTTTACGCCGGTAGACAAAACTCTCATTCCCACCGGCGAACTTCGTGCCGTGAAAAACACCCCGATGGATTTCACCAAGCCCACGACGATCGGCGCACGCATCAACGAGAACGACGAACAACTGGAGTTAGCACATGGATACGACCACAACTTCGTGATCCATCGGACCGGGACCAGTCCCGAGCTGGCAGCGCGGGTGCGCGAATCGCAGACCGGCCGAATAATGGAGGTCTATACCACAGAGCCCGGAGTGCAGTTCTATTCCGGCAACTTCCTGGATGGAACTATCACCGGCAAACAAGGACACGTCTACCGGCAGCGCTTTGGATTCTGCCTGGAAACCCAACACTTTCCCGACTCGCCCAACCGATCGAATTTCCCGTCAACGATCCTCAAGCCCGGACGAGTTTATCGGTCTCAGACGATCTACAAGTTCTCGGTGGAAAAATAGGCAGAGACAGGTTTTAAACCGCCGGATTTCAGACAAGGATGTCTGAGTCACGTGAACACGACGTGGTCATTTTACGTTTTGCCGGTCGGGATCACGCGCGGCGCAATGGCAAAACTCGGACTGCCCAACGACACTAAGAAAACCTGCTTGTGGGCCGCCGAAACGGGTATTTTGTGACTTGAGCGACGAGCACGCACAAAATTGGCCCTCAGACTCCATCGCGTGCGTTTGACGGGGTGGAAGGAAGGGACGGAAAAACTGCCACACCTCCCGCCACTGGTTTGGACCCAAGAGGCGCGGGGCACGCTCGCTAGCGGGGAGGGGGTGGCTCAGGGTGGGCGGGAATTCTCCGGGCAGGGCACGAATTCTCAATGAGTTCTATAAAAAGGGATGTTCTATAAAAAGGGATGTCAAGAAAAAAAGTTCTTCCTCGACCGGAGACCGAGAAGATTTTAGTCTCGACATCCAGCCCACTGTCTGTAAGTGCCTCCCGATTGCGCTCGAGGGGGTTTTGCTTTGGCTTGTCTGCCCTTCCTGTGGGTTTCATCTTTCGGTGGTGACGACGCCAATCGAGTCTTGAAACTTTGGCAAGCGGGACCTGGTCTTGGAGTGTCAACCATGGTTCTATCGGAGGCTCGTGGCCTATCGCTATTTCTGGTTATCCGAGGAGGCATAACGTGTAATGGGTGACTCGGTGCCGAGGCACACAGGGCCGATCTCATTGACTGATACTCACCTCGAACCGAGCGTCTCGAGAACCCGACCGACCACCACCAGAGAGAATCACCGGAGATGGAAAGGCCTCTTACCAGAGACGCTCAAGCGGCTTGCCGATGCAATTGTTTGGCGTCGAAACTGACTCCTTTCTTCCAAATCGTTAAGGTGATCGCGGCAATCTTTCGTGCCAGGGTGAGACGGGCCATCGTCGGCCGCATCCCTTTTTCAAGCAGCGCCATATAGAAATCGTACAGCGGTCCGGGGTGAGTGCTGGCCGAGAGGGTGGCACCTTTGAACAGATTCTTCAGATCGTGATTATGGTTGTCATTCAGGCCGCGCACGGTGATGCGCTCCCGATTTCGTTGTACCTTCCCTCTCACATAGCGGTACTCGCCGCATGGCCGCACGAATCGGACCGATCGCAGGAATCTGGCGCAGCATTTTCACGGCATCATGTTTGCGGCTCTCTCGCAGCAGGTCGTGTCGCGCTTCCTGGCGCACCGGTTGCAGTAGATCCAGTTGCTGACACAACCGTTCCGCCCGCAGACGAACTCCGGGTTGCGGAATCTTGGCCAGCCACTCGGCGCGATGCCGCGGGGCATAGACGGTGGTTCCGCTGCAGGGAATCGCCCAGCTGCGGTACAGCGCTTTGATCCGACTCATGACTCGCGTGACATCTTTCGTGAGCGTCTGATAGCTGCGACCCAGTTCCTTTAACGTTCGCACCCCGTGCTCGCCGTGGTACACCGGATGGAGCTGGTTGCCGCGCAACAACTCCGCCAGCTTCCGCGCATCAATCCGGTCACTCTTGCTGCCGTCTTTCAGCAGCGCGTTCTTTCGCGGATCGCAGACCACAAGACGGGTGACGCGAGGTTTCAGCAGGTCATGCAACCAGGCGGCGGAAGTTCCTTCTTCAAAGGTCACCGATAGACTTCCGCGTAGCCCATCGAGGAACTCTAGAATCGTGGCTGCTTTCGTCTCCAGGATGCATTCCATGATCAGCTTGCCCGAGCTGTCCATGACGGCAACCGAGATCGTTGCCTGGTGAACGTCCATGCCAATATACTTTTCTTGCTTCATGACGGCGCTCCTTTTGCTAAGTGCGATCCGAACAATCACAACCTACCGCAAAGTGGGCGCCTTTTTATATTGCGTGTAAACGCCTGATAACGGAAGTTACATGCAGCTCGCTCTCAGCGTAATGAAAAAGGAGTCGCCCAAACATCGGGCTGCATTTGTGTCTTGGTTGCGACTCGGCACGATCTCCACCGTACTCGAAAACCTACCGCTGCAGGCTGCCGCTGACAATCGTGCCCGCGTCCGTCTCAACGGCTAGCATTTCATTTCCGCCGTCCACCACCACGAAGTGGAAGTGCATTTCGGATTGCCCCTCCGGCGTTATGGTAGCCCTGCCCCTGCAATCCGCGCCGACCTTGTAAGAACCGGTGACGGGCACGAACGTTAGAAACGTGCCATCCTCGCTGGCCGCTACGCGTCCGCTTATCACTCCTTCTCCAGAAGGCTTGACCGTTAACTTCAACTCGCCGATGAAAGCCACCGCTGGGGCGGCCGCCTCTGCGAGGAAGACGCCGGTTGTCTCAAACCCAAAACTACCCTTCACTCCGGCATTGGTGCAGGTCGGGGAGCCCTGCTTCACGGCGAATCCCTCCGAAAAAAGGTGAAGGGCCAAAAACCCCGTTGACGTAACCACAATTGAGAAAGGACTGGCTCCCGTGGGCGTACCCGTGCCGGTGCAGTTCGAGGCGATTGCGTATGTTCCGGTGAGATGCTCGGTGACTATCACGCCATCATGGGATGCTGTGGTCTCTACGGTAAACGTGCCGGTGGTTGAGTCAAACGTGATCTGGCTCACGGCGGCGCTGGTAGGGGTGCCATTGCTATCTGTGCCGTCGTGCGGAAACCCGTAGGTGCCACTAAGAGAGGTGTTTGAACAAGTCCCCGCCCAGGCAGCGGAACTGAACGCAAAGCTGGCAAGAACAATCATTCGAGCGATGCGAAACGTTTTGGAAATCATGGTGCTCTCCTCTTCCTTGTTTTTTGCTTACGTTGGTCTATCTAGCCCCAGGTATTCATTGATACAACTCCGCGGATGCCAGACCGGCAAAAATACCGCCGCCCGCAACCAATACGCTCCCATTCGGGAGCAGCGTTGCGGTGTGTCCCGAGCGCCCGATCTCCATCCCACCGGTAATGCTGAAAGAGCCAGTCACCGGATCGTAGACCTCCGCGGTGGAATTTTCGTCGCCGCCGCCCGCTACCAGCACCTTCCCGCTCGGTAACAGCGCCGCCGTGTGGTAAGTTCGGGCTTCGGCCATTGATCCGGTAACCGAAAACGATCCAGTAGATGGGTCGTAAACTTCCGCAGTTGCGGTCGGGGCACTTGGGCCCGCGGAGGTTGCGCCGCCGACGATCAGTACCCTACCGTCGGCGAGAAGCGTTGCCGTATGTTGTTCGCGGGCCGTCGCCATCGCGCCGGTCACAGTGAAGATGCCCGTGGCCGGGTCGTAGACTTCCGCCGTGGCATCTGGGCCTGATGCAGATGTAAGGGCACCACCCACAATGAGTACCTTCCCGTTTTGCAGCAGCGTAGCGGTGTGCAGGAAGCGCCCCACGGCCATGCTTCCCGTTTGTGTGAAAGTGCCTGTGCTTGGATCATAGAGTTCGGCACTGGCCAAGCCCGTTCCACTTGGATCTTGATCGGCCCCTCCTGCAATCAGGACTTTGCCGTTCGCCAGCAAAGTCGCTGTATGGTCCCCGCGGTTGGCCGTCATGTTGCCCGTCCCGCTGAATACACCAGTGGCCGAGTCGTAGAGTCCTGCCCCGTTGTCTGAGGTACTAGGTCCGTAGTCCCAAACAGAGTTTACAAAGCCGCCGGCTAACAAAACCTTTCCGGTCTGGAATAGTGTCGCGGTGTGGCCGTATATCCCTCCGCCACTATCTCCAACGATCTCAGTGAAAGTGCCCGTGCCAGCGTCGTACAGTTCGATCGATGAGAGGCCCACGTAACCGGTTAAATTGGTGTACGCGCTACTGTTTGAGCCATATGCCACGAGCACCTTGTTATTCGGTAGCAAGGTGGCAGTGTGCAGGCCCCGTGCCACGTTTAAACTCCCGGTCGGCGTAAATCCACTGGAAGAGGTCGTCACGGAAACGGTTGCACTCGCGGTGACCGTCGTATTCTCGACACTGGTGGCGACGACATTATAGAAACCGACGGCAGCCGGGGCGGTATAGAACCCGGCGCTGTTTATCATCCCCCCGCCTGTCTGCTGAATAGTCCAAGTCACATTGCTATTGGCGAACCCTACGACAGCTGCCGTGAAGGTCTGCGTCCCATCAGGAGGCAGCGTGGCCGCTGCAGGAGAAATCGTTATTTGGGACGGTTGAACATCCACGGTAGCGATACCCTTGGCAGCTGAATTGGCTTGGCTCGTAGCCACGACATGGAACGCGCCGGTGGGAACTTGCGGAGCGGTATAGACACCCGCGCTGTCGATCGTGCCGCCAAGGTTTTCTTGAACGCTCCAGGTGACTGCGGTGTTAGTCGTTCCTGTGACCGTAGCCGCAAAAGATTGTGTCCCGCCCGGCAACACCGTGACGGGATTGGGTGTGACCGTAACATTTATGAGCGGAGCAGACGAAGAAGTTGAACGTCCGCCGCACCCCCAAACGCCGATCGCCATGGCTATAGCCAGCGCAAAAGCTCCCGCATGCAATCCGTCGACTGTAAATAATCCATGTCGCCCAAGTGTGCGTGAATATTCCATGTTTCACCTCAGATCGTCAAACTCTCCCGTCACAAAGCTGTGAAGGGTGGTTATCTGGCTGTTTGCATCCAGCTTGAACACGGTCCCGCCAAGATTCGCACCGCCGCTGGCCGTGACACCGTAGAGATCGCCAGCCCCGTCAAGGGCCAAGACTCCGGTGGGATATCCTCCCTCCGCCATCTCGGAAAGGTACCGCGCGTTATGGAAGCGCTAACTTGAACAGGATTCCGCAACCAGACGTCGGCTGACAATTAAGATCCCCACCCGCATTGCCAGTACCGTAAAGGTTGGCACCGTCTGAAACGAGAGGACCGTACGGTGCCCCGCCACCCGCCTCGGTTAGGGTCTGCAACACGGTCTCTTTACCGGATTCATCCAGCATGAAAACTACCCCCCACATGGTAGTGCCGCCGCCGAACGTCGTCCCGTAAAGATTCCCCGTCGCGCCTAGCAGCACACCGCCCCGAGGGTCTGCTCCCCCCGGGTCATCACCATCGTCAAATTCTCCCGTCACAAAGCTGTGAAGGGTGGTTATCTGGCTGTTTGCATCCAGCTTGAACACGGTCCCGCCAAGATTCGCACCGCCGCTGGCCGTGACACCGTAGAGATCGCCAGCCCCGTCAAGGGCCAAGACTCCGGTGGGATATCCTCCCTCTGTCTCCGCCCCGGCGAAGGCGTGTAATGTTGTAAAGATTCCACTGGAATCCAATTTGAAAATCGTTCCGCAACCCTGGGGATCGATGCAATTGGGGTTACCGCCGCCGTAAAAGGTGGTGCCGTAGAGGTTGCCGCCCGCGTCAGCGGTCAAGAATCCGGGAGTATCCCCGTCGGCGCCGTTGAAGGTGTGCAGCGTGGTCAGGTTGCCGCTAGAGTCCAACTTGAATACGGTCCCACAATCGCTGCTGCACTTCTGACCTTTATTGTTAAACCCGGTGACGCCAAAAAGATTACCGGCTGCATCGAGCACTCCTACATCTGGCGCATAGCCGTCGGCTCCTCCCGTGAAGTCGTGGAGTACAGCCTCGTTGCCGGTTGTATCCAGCTTGAACAGAATTCCTTTGCCATTGGCGCCACCGGAAAAGGTGCCTCCGAAGAGGTTGCCAGCAGCGTCGCGGATCAAACTTGGTCGTGGACCCGCGCCATCTGACGGCGTTCCGGCGAAGGCATGCACGGTGGCGAGGACTCCACTGGAATCCGCTTTGTAGATCACTCCACAACCGTTCTTATCATCGGGACAATCGAGGTTGCCGCCTTCGTAGGTATTCCCGTAGAGATTGCCAGCGGAGTCCATGATCAATCCCGATGGAATTGCCCCGTCTTCTCCGCCGGTAAACGTGTGGAGGACGTACTGCGGTGGTGGCGGTGGCGGCGGCTGGGAACCCGAAGTGCTCCCTCCTCCTCCGCACCCACAGACCAGAACCATTGCCGAAAGCGGCAAGATACCCGCCGAGTACTTTCTGTCACACCCTCCGAGTACGATCAGGGTCGAGATCAACCATGAATCTGAACTGGCCGATAAGCGTTTCATGGGCCTCCCTCCTGGTTTTGCGTTAGCGGCACGAACGTCGCCTGGCTTCTACCTGACTCGACTCGCAAAACTTAAATTGATCGAATCGAGTCAAAACTTTGTTTGCCGTCAGTAAGTGCCGCGCGGACGTGATTGCGGGATTGTGGATTACACGCAAGTATTCCGCCATAGCCGCAGTCTTGTCGTTTCCTTGAATTTGTATTACCGCGCAAGCAATAGGTAGCATTGGGCTTGCTCCACAGGGCAAAGCGTTATAGAATCTCCGCACTCTCGGGGGCGAGCGAGACTTGGGATCGAGACCAGACGAACTGCCCGGCTCCTTCAGTTTTGGCGACGACTTCCTGTTGGACGTGCGAGCCTACGAACTGCGCTCAGCCGGGGTTGCACTCAAACTCAAGCCCATTCCCATGGAGTTGCTGCTTTTCCTGATCGAACATCGGGGAGAGCTGGTCACCAGGGAACAAATTGTCGAACGGATCTGGGGTAAGGGCGTTTACCTGGATAGCGACAACAGCATCAATGCCGCGATCAGCAAGATTCGGCAGGTGCTCCGGGATGACGCCGAGCAGCCTCGTTTTATCCAGACCGTCACCGGCAAGGGATATCGGTTCATCGCCCCTGTAGAAAACGGCCCTCTGCAACTCCCGCCAGTCATCCCGGAACAGCTCGCGCCAGTTCTCCCTCGGAAGCCCGCTGAGGGTTGGTATTGGAATTGGAAAAAGCGCCGCTTTGCCGTTATAGCTGGTGCCGCCTTCCTCATTCTTATTGTTGCCGGTTTCGCGGCGTGGCGGGTTGTTTTCCCCCGGCCCGCGCTGACCGGGACCGACGTCATCCTCCTGGCGAGCTTCGTCAACAAGACGGGCGATCCCATCTTCGATAACTCACTGGACAAAGCGCTCGAAGTCAAACTTACCGAGTCCCCCTTCTTGAGTCTGTTTCCGGACGCAGAGGTCCGCCGGACGATGGGGAGTATGCGCCATGAGCCTACCGAGCGCGTGACCCAGGAACTCGGTATCGAGATCTGCAAACGACAGGGGCTCAAAGCCGTGGTGGTGCCGGAAATTGCTGCTATCGGGAGCAAATACCTGATCACCCTGGAAGCGATTGAAGCGCAGAACCAAAAGTCCATCGCCCGAAGTCAAGAGGAAGCGGATTCCAAGGATAAGGTGATCGCCGCCCTGGGCAGAGCAACTTCTGGATTGCGAACGCAATTAGGAGAAAAGCTGAGCTCCCTCGAAAAATTCGATGCGCCTCTGGATCTTGCGACCACCAACTCACTCGAGGCGTTACAGGCTTACCGGGCGGGCCAACTACAGTTTCGTTCTGGAAAGACGCGTGAGTCCATTCCCTTTTTTGAGAGGGCCATCGAACTCGACCCCCAGTTCTGTTCTGCCTACGCCATGCTCGGCCATGCTTATTTCAGCATTGGTGACGGGGAAACCGCCAAAAAGAATTTTGCTAAGGCCTTCGCGCTCAAGGATGGCCGTGTCACGCAAGAAGAGAATTTTCAGATTACTGATTACTATCATTCCTATGTAACGGGCAATCTGGAAAAGGAAATGGCCGTGCTGGTTTTGTACCAGCAGGCATATCCACGCAGCCTGATCGGCAACGGATTGGGGATCGTCTATTCGAAGCTTGGCGAAAAGGAAAAAGCCCTGGAGCAATTCCAGTGGACAATAGCGCATTCCCCAGCGCCCGCCGCTCACCACTACTCCAACGCTGCTCAAGCCTTTTTGGTCTTGGACCGCATTGACGAGGCAAGAAATCTGCTGGATGAATGGGCGCAGAAGGGTTCTCTGGCTCCATTTCAAAGAGAAATGCGCTACCGGATCGCATGGCTAGACCACGATACCGTCACCATGGAGCGGCTTGCCCGCGAGATTCCCGCCGATGATGCTCGCTGGCAGGAATTGCAGCTACAGCTCGCATTCTTGCGCGGCGACCTCGGCAAATTCCGCTCGCTGAGCCAGACCATGGTTGACGAGGATAGGCGCGCGAACCGGAAGGACAGCGTAGCCGCCGACCTTGCCTTGCATGGCTGGCTTGAAGCCTTCCTGGGAAACTCCGACTTGGCGAGCAAACTTTGTCACGAGGCTAAGAAGATGGATCAAGACAGTGCTTCCGAACTCTGGCGATGTTCCGAGGCATTCGCATATGCCGGCGAAGTGGCCCAGGCTGAATTATTGACAACGAAACTCGATCGGATGTTTCCCGAGAACACCATACAACAGAAGGTCTATCTGCCGGTGATGCGCTCGAATATCGAACGCGCGCGAGGAAACGCGGTTAAAGCCGCAGATTTGCTCACCCCGGCCCTCCCATATCGAGCAAGCCTGGACGTCAATTATCACCTCGCGCAAGCTTACCTGGCGGCAGGAGAATTCGCCAAAGCCGCCGCACAGTTAGAGGAACTCCTCGGCCATCGCGGCTCGGGATGGTGGCACATCTACGTTCCACTGGCGCAACTCGGTCTCGGACGCGCCTATGCCATGCAAGGGGAGCGGGAGAAGAGCCGTAAGGCTTATGACGATTTCTTTACCACCTGGAAAGACGCCGACCCGGATATTCCGATACTCCGTCAAGCCAAGGCTGAATATAAGAGACTCTTCGCAACCGTCGCCGCTTCCGTATCAGGGGGAAACTCGGGGAAAGACGGGACGTTTCCTCCCAAAATAATGTGAGACAAGGTCCCGTCTATCCCCATGTTTTCCCATGTTTTCGTTTGTCCCCATGTTTTCGCTCTGAGTATTGATTGTCATTCTTCGCCGTGCCCCGCGTGCACTGCAATCCTGCCGCGTGCCCCACGTTTCGCGGGTTTCGAAACGCGGAATTCCGCGGCACATCCACCATGTTCCAACGCCAAAACCGGGCTGTAGCACTTTTGCCGTCGCCATACAATAACCGGTCAATGAAACCCGTGGAGTTGGCAGCATCTCCGAAGGATTGCTGTTGAAACATCGTGATTTCACGCAATATAAAAAGGCGCCCACTTTGCGGTAGGTTGTGATTGTTCGGATCACACTTAGCAAAAGGAGCGCCGTCATGAAGCAAGAAAAGTATATTGGCATGGACGTTCACCAGGCAACGATCTCGGTTGCCGTCATGGACAGCTCGGGGAAGCTGGTCATGGAATGCATTTTGGAGACGAAGGCAGCCACGATTCTAGAGTTCGTCGATGGGCTACGCGGAAGTCTATCGGTGACCTTTGAAGAAGGAACTTCCGCCGCCTGGTTGCATGACCTGCTGAAACCTCGCGTCACCCGTCTTGTGGTCTGCGATCCGCGAAAGAACGCGCTGCTGAAAGACGGCAGCAAGAGTGACCGGATTGATGCGCGGAAGCTGGCGGAGTTGTTGCGCGGCAACCAGCTCCATCCGGTGTACCACGGCGAGCACGGGGTGCGAACGTTAAAGGAACTGGGTCGCAGCTATCAGACGCTCACGAAAGATGTCACGCGAGTCATGAGTCGGATCAAAGCGCTGTACCGCAGCTGGGCGATTCCCTGCAGCGGAACCACCGTCTATGCCCCGCGGCATCGCGCCGAGTGGCTGGCCAAGATTCCGCAACCCGGAGTTCGTCTGCGGGCGGAACGGTTGTATCAGCAACTGGATCTACTGCAACCGGTGCGCCAGGAAGCGCGACACGACCTGCTGCGAGAGAGCCGCAAACATGATGCCGTGAAAATGCTGCGCCAGATTCCTGCGATCGGTCCGATTCGTGCGGCCATGCTGGTGGCGTTACTACAGACACCGCACCGTTTCCGTACCAAGCGCCAGCTATGGGCTTACAGTGGTTTTGCGGTTGAGACGCACGACAGCGGCGAGTACCGCTATGTGAGAGGGAAGGTACAACGAAATCGGGAGCGCATCACCGTGCGCGGCCTGAATGACAACCATAATCACGATCTGAAGAATCTGTTCAAAGGTGCCACCCTCTCGGCCAGCACTCACCCTGGACCGCTGTACGATTTCTATATGGCGCTGCTTGAAAAAGGGATGCGGCCGACGATGGCCCGTCTCACCCTGGCAGAAAGATTGCCGCGATCACCTTAACGATTTGGAAGAAAGGAGTCAGTTTCGACGCCAAACAATTGCATCGGCAAGCCGCTTGAGCGTCTCTGGTAAGAGGCCTTTCCATCTCCGGTGATTCTCTCTGGTGGTGGTCGGTCGGGTTCTCGAGACGCTCGGTTCGAGGTGAGTATCAGTCAATGAGATCGGCCCTGTGTGCCTCGGCACCGAGTCACCCATTACACGGTATGCCTCCTCGGATAACCAGAAATAGCGATAGGCCACGAGCCTCCGATAGAACCATGGTTGACACTCCAAGACCAGTTTCGCTTGCCCTAGTCTCAAGACTCGATTGGCGTCGTCATCACCGAAAGATGAAACCCACAGGAAGGGCAGACAAGCCAAAGCAAAACCCCCTCGAGCGCAATCGGGAGGCACTTACAGACAGTGGGCTGGATGTCGAGACTAAAATCTTCTCGGTCTCCGGTCGAGGGAGAACTTTTTTTCTTGACATCCCTTTTTATAGAACTCATTGACCCGGTGGAACGGCACCTGCCCAAAAACCTTATCACTGGCACAAGGCAGCGCTGGACCCAGGGAGTTACGGGCAGACGAGCTTTTGCTGATTGAGGCTGATAATTGCTTTCTCCGAGAGCGCGGGCTGAAAGCGAGAGTAGACCACCGAATAAGTCTCAGTGTTCTCGCCCGCTTTGCCCGAACTTCCGGTGACAGATACAGCCAAGGTCCCCTCAGCGTTATAGAAAGTATCCTGAGAGCGGTTGGCGGCGTACGCGTGTGTCTTCTTGAAGCCTGGAAGATGATCGCCAACCCACACGAGGGTGGCATCTACCTTGGAGTCATAAACGGTGTAGAAATCAGCTTGCATTTTGCTCTGGCACACGCTCGACTCGGGCAAACGGGTGGGATCGTTTCCCAGATGGAGCCGAGAATCGGTGGCTGGATAGAGAGGAAGGCCGGTCAGTGGGTCTGTCGTCAGTAGCTTGATGCTGCCGCTCGCGATAACGGAAAAGCAAAGGCTAAGTGAGATCGACAGTGTTATTGAGCGATTCATCTTTTTCATTGCATCAGCCACATCGACTGAATATGGTCACTCGGAATGCGGCGCCTCCGACTCCAAGATGACGCGGCTCTTAGGGATCGCATGTTGGGCTTATATGCTCGTCAATTGCGCCTGATTGACCGGTGCCATCTTCATCAAAACGATGCCTCGCTTATTGCTGTTGGGCCTTCCAAGCCTGACTTACTTCGCCATTGGCAATAGTTGCCTCGTACCCAAACAGGTTTCCCGTGCTGTCTACATAAAACCCGACGAATTGATTGCCAGTCATCGTGTACGACCAGGTGACTTGAATATCGCCCAGCGGCAGCGCCAGCGGCGTAAACGTTCCCTGATCGAGAAGAAATATGTTGGACGTTCCCCAATCGATGCCAACGCCGATCAGTCCATCTCCGTACGTGCCGACCATCTGGCCTGCATCGTTGATGCCGCTGAGTACGGTGTTGGTGGTCCCGGGATAGTCCACCGTGGTGAATTGGCCGCCCTGGTAGATAAAGCCATGTTGGATATTGTTGAAATCGTAGTAATCGCCGACGATAACGCCCTGGGAGTTGATACCCCGAGGCTCGGTGTCATACGAGTTCGGCACGTCGATCGATGTGTAGACTCCGTTCTTCAACGTGAATCCATGTTGAATGTCGCTGTTGTCGATATAAATGCCGATGGTCTCTCCTGAGTTGTTGATGGCGTCGGGTCCGGTGAATGGCGCGCCGGGATAGTCAATGGTGGTGAACTCTCCGGCCTTGTACTGATAGCCGCGAGCATTCCCATCTCCGGCGAGATCGTAGAATCCGACGATCACCCGCTTGTCGTTGATACCGTATGGAACCGAATAGGCCGCGCCGGGATAGGCCAGTGCGTGATACGCGCTGCCCTTCAGCCAATCGCCGGTTGTTTCGAACCAGCCTGGAGGTGGGACCGGGCCGTAGCCGCCCACGACATCTCCTTTTTTATTTATGCCGAAGGCGGTGCTCGCGGTGGAGCGGGGAAAGTCGATCAACCCGTAGCTGAGGGTCACGGCTTCGGGCTGCTGTTTGCTGCCAGCCTTCGAATGTCGGGGCGCTTGGCGCGCCTGCGAGCCGACGTGTTTGTGGAATCCCAACCCGGACACTCTGCGCGCCGTAGAGGGCTGGCTCTGACCGGCGATGGCGAATACTCCGATGGCGAGCAAAGCGAAGAAAGAAATCAGACAGATCTGTTTTTGCTTCAGCATGGCTTGTTCTCCTTAAATTGGTCGCAGTTCAATTGTTGTTTGAATGCTTCATGAAGGTTTACTGGCTGATCGTCGCCTCGAAACCCTGAATGTTCCCCAGGCTATTGACATACATGCCTACAAAACTGTTTCCGTTCAGGGTGTAGGTCCAGATGACCTGCGCATCGTCGAGCGGCGGCATGAGCGGTGTGAAGGTTCCTTGATCCAGCAAAAATGGATAAGGTGTAGACCACTCTCCGTCACCGACGAAGACGTCATCTCCGTATCCACCAACCATCTGGCCTTGATCATTGATGCCGGTGAGGTCGGTGTTGCTGGCTCCGGGATAATCCACGGTCGTGAACTGCCCTTTTTGGTAGATGAAACCGTGATTCACGAAATCCTGACCGTAGTACTCGCCGACAATCACGCCCGCGGAGTTGATGGCTGTTGGTTCGGTGTAGAGCGCGTCAGGCACGTCGATGGTGGTGTAAACGCCTTTGGTCAGGACGAAACCGTGGACTGTTTCATCGGCATTGTTAAACCAAATGCCAATAATTGTGCCCGCGTCGTTGATGTTCGACGCGGTGGTGTTGTCGGAACCCGGATAATCGATGTTCGTATACGTTTTGCCTTTTCGCAGAAACGCGTGCAGATTGTCAGCAGGGTTCGTGTACCAGCCCACGATCTTCCGGCCTTTGTTGATTCCGAGTGCACCCGTGTAAGAGGCGCCAGGGTAGATGAGTTCCTGAAAGTTGTTACCCTCGAGGACGTAAGATTGTTCCGTCCCTTCGTAGAGGGGAACGTTGGGGCCATAGAACCCGACCATGTCTCCGCGACTGTTTAAACCCAGCGCAGTACTGTCCGGGGACCGTGGAAAATCGACGAGCCCAAAGCTGAAGTCGACACCTGCCGGTTTGACCGCCGCCCGCGGGTTGTAGGCAGGAGGCGCGAACCTCGCCGCCCGAGCGTCTGCCTTAACGCCGGACCTGGAGATTCGTTTCGTTGGAAGTTGTGCCTGGCTTGAGAGGGCGAAGGATCCGAGGGCAACCAATAGCAGGGGAGCGTTCCAGGAAAATTGACGACTTCGTAACATGATATTCGTCTCCTAATATGTTTCATGGTTGAACAAATGCAGGTTAGTGACTGATCGTCGCTACGTAGCCATAAATGTCGCCCAGGCTGTCCGCGTACAAGCCCACAAACTGGTTGCCGCTTAAGGTGGTCGTCCAGGTGACCTGAGCGTCGTCTACCGGCGCTTGAAAGGGCGTGAAGTTAGTTCCATCGAAAAAGAAAGCATTGGGGGTGGGCCAATCCTCGGTGCCAATAATGACGTCATCTCCGTAGCCGCCCACCATCTGGCCCTGATCGTTGATGCCGGTGAGGTCGGTGTTGCTGGCTCCCGGATAATCCACGGTCGTGAACTGTCCCTGTTGGTAGATGAAGCCGTGATTCACAAAATTCTGATCTTCATAGTCGCCGACAATAACGCCGGCGGAGTTGATGCCGAGCGGCTCGGTATAGGTCGAATTCGGCGGATCGAAGCTGGTGTAGACGCCCTTCTTCAGCACGAAACCGTGGACGGTGTTTTCGGTGTTTTGGTAATGGATGCCAGTAATCACGCCAGCATCGTTGATGCTGGACGCGTAGGTGTTGTCGGAACCGGGATAGTCGATGTTCGTGTACTCCTTGCCTTTGCGCAGAAATGCGTGGATATTGCCATCCGATCCGGCATACCAACCCACGATCTTTCGACTTTTGTTGATTCCCAGTCCGAGTGTGTAGGGCGCACCCGGATAAACGAGTTCCTGGAAGGTATTGCCTTCGAGCACATAAGACTGTTCGGTTCCTTCGTAGGCGGGAAGATTAGGTCCATAGAGACCAACGATGTCGCCGCGGCTGTTGAGGCCTTGTGCGGTGGTATCGGGAGAACGCGGAAAATCGATCAGTCCGAAGGTGAAAGTGATACCCGACTGCGAGTGCACGACGCGCCGTTGAGAGGCAGTAGGCGAGACCGCGATTGGCTGCGCGTCATGATTGGCGCCGAATCGGGAAACTCGCTTGGCCGGAAGTTGCGCTTGGGTGGAAATGGAGAGGAATCCAATGGCAACGAGCAGCAGAAGAGTGCTCAAGTAAAACTGACGATTGTGTCGCATGATATTAGCCTCCTGAAATTTGTTTTTCACCAGGACCGATCGCCTGCGGAGAGGTCGCCGCTCGCTGCCGGCGACCCTTCGCAGACGACGACTTCACTTCCCTACGTAATACACGTACTGGTAGTTGCCCAAAGACAAACCAGACATACCTTCGAAGTCAAAAGCGTTCCGAGCACGAGTTATCGACGTCAGATCCTCGTTTGACCATGAGCTGCCGTTGAAAAAAAGCTGATTCA
Organism: uncultured Acidobacteriaceae bacterium; assembly: GCA_963826845.1. Taxonomy (GTDB): domain Bacteria; phylum Acidobacteriota; class Terriglobia; order Terriglobales; family Acidobacteriaceae; genus Acidiflorens. The sequence goes on along the minus strand of CAWGYS010000004.1, from coordinate 14,361 downwards.
CGTGGCCTTGTAGCTGAGCAATGTCGGAAATGTAATACACATGGAGTTGATTATTAGGAGTGGTCGCAAAAGCCGTAATCCCATCGGCCGTGCTAGCGGACGGACCATGCGTGTCCGCCGTTAGATCTTGCTGGCCCCAGGAGACGTTATCTGAGGACGATAGCTGGTATATATCGCCACCGCCCGTGGTGTAGAAAACTTCCATGGTCTGCGTTCCGGGAACCACGAAAGCGGTAATGGGGGTGAAGCCCTCGAGAGCCGGCGCTCCGAATTGTAACGAGAGATCGGCGTCGGTCCAGCCAATGTTGTTGTAGTAAAGCTCATTAAGATAGCCGAAGACGTCGGCGTAGAAAAGGAACTGATAGTTACCGATACTGAATCCAGAAAACCAGCCACCACCGGGCGGAATTGCGCCTGTCTCTGCGGTCAAGTCTTCGTCGCTCCAGCTTGTTCCGTTGAAAAAAAGCTGGTGGACGCTCGAAATATTTTCCTGATAGTTGTAAGCCTGGTAGTAGACGTGGATTTGATTGTTTGGTGTGGTGGTGAAGGCGCTCACCCCCAAAGGGGCATTATACAAAGCAGTGGAACCAGCCGCGGCACTGATATTCTGATCCGTCCACTTGGAGTTGTCATAGGACATCATGTGAATCTCGCCGTCGGCCTCTGTGCCGTAAAACAGATACTGAAAGTTCTCTTCTGAGAAGCCGCTCAGTGCCGTGTTCGTGTCGACATATTCAGCACCAGTCTCTTGCGTGAGGTCTTCGTCCGCCCAAAGAGGTAAACCGATAGCTCCCTTATGCGACTGCGTCCGCTGGTGAATATGCTCGTCCTTGCCTATGTAGAAAACGTGTAACTGGTTATTAGGAGTCGTGGTGAATGCCTCGTTACCCACTGAAAAACCGCTCCAGTACAAGGCCGGTTCGCCCACGAGAGTCTGGTCAGTCCAGTTGTAGTTGTTGTACAGAAGCTGGTGAATGTGTTGGGCATTCGCGGGTATCGCGAAGAGCGAAAGAACGCCGATCAGACAGATCGAAGAATACAGACTGGCTCTCATTACATTGCAGCTGTTCTTGCTGGACATGGAATACTCCTTAGGATCTCGAATTTCTGTCGACCGGCTTGGTCGTCTTAAGTCACGATTTCTCGGAGCCCGGCGCCAGAGTCGGACCGATTCGCATGGGCGTAGATCAATCCGCGCGCGCAAGTCAGGCTTCAATCGCCCACATAAAACACGTACGGCAAGTTCAGCAAAGAGAACCCGGCGATCCCGTAGTACCGACTCATGTCTCCGCCTCCGGCCTCGGCGGTCAGGTCACTGTTCTGCCATTTCGTTGCCGGCGTAGGAAGCAGCAGCTCGTTGATGTGGCCCATCGAATCGTAATAGACGTGAATTTGCTTGTTCGGAGTGGTGGCGAAGGCGGCCAGCGATGTGTCGTAGTCAGGCGGCGCCCCCTTCGACTTCTTCGTCAAATCTGAGCTGGTCCACTTTACGTTGTTGTTCGAAGCCAGCTGATAGATGTGATCGTTGGGGCCGGCTTGGAAGTAGACGCGCAGCTTCTTGGTGCCGGGCACGACGAGGGCGCCGAAATTACCAGCCGCAGTGGGCGGAGTCTTGGTGAGCGCGGTCAGGTCTTCATCGGACCAGCCCACGTTGTTGTAAAGAAACTGATGAACGTGGCCGCTGGCGTCCGCGAAATATAGGTAGTCGAAGTTAGCGATGTTAAATCCAGCCATGCCGTTACTTCCTGATCCGGCCGTTGATGCACCGCCCGTGATGACGGTTAGATCCTGGTCCTGCCAGTTTGTGCCGTTGGTATTAAAGATCTGGTGAACATGGCCGTTCTGAATGTCCGGGTAGAAGATATGGATCGCAGGCGAAGTCGTGAACGCAACCAGATGATTCGCAGCGACCTGTGGGCCTCCGGTCAGAGCGGTTAAGTCGAGGTCGGCCCAAACGCTGTTGTTGTAAAGCATTTGGTGAAGGTGGTAGTCAACATCGATGTAGTAAACGTACTGATAATTGCCAACGGAGAAGCCGTAGATCGTGCTGAATGAAGTGTCGGGTGCGTGGGTGGTAGCGGTCAGGTCCTGATCGGACCAGGCGGAGCCGTTATAGAAGAGCTGGTGCACATGTGACTCGCTCCCGATGTAGTAAGAGTGTTCCTGGTTGTTTGGCGTCGTGATATACGAGGTGATGTTCGTATAGGTGTTGACGTCGACTCCATTGAGCTTTTCGTCTGTCCAGCTCGACCCGTTGTAAGAGAGCTGGTGGATGAACTGCGCGTGAGCCGGCAAGCCGGAGAACATAATCAATAGGCCAAACAAAATGGCCGCAAGAGGCAATTGCCGCCCCATATTCTGATAGTTCGCTTTGCAAGACATAAAGTGCTCCTCTCCGATCCGCGACGCTGAAAAATCTGAAGCTGCGAGAAACTGGACTGTTGGAAATCTTGAAACACCGACCGGGCCTTCCCCCGTTCCAGAGTTACTTGATCTGAACGCGGCCTACGGTCGGCGAACGCGAATGTGATTCAAATCCGCAGCGCCGTCAATGAAACTAGGTTTTAAGTCTTCCTTAACAAGAAAGTGCTTAACCCATATCAACTTGCGGGTGGACTTTAACTGGAGGTTTGCACTGGTTGCCGTGCTACCATCTTCCGACTTGGGGAAACGCATGCCGGGGCTGGCGCCAAAGGAGACTCGTTATCGGTTCGGTCCGTTCGAATTGAACACCGGAGAGGAGTCGCTGGCGCGGAATGGCACTCGTGTAAAAGTCCAGGACCTTCCTTACCGACTGCTCGTGATGCTCTTGGAGCGGCCCGGAGAGATCGTTACCCGGGAGGAAGTCCGGCTACGCCTGTGGCCGGAAAACACGTTTGTTGAGTTCGATAACAGCCTGGGAGTCGCTGTCCGGAAAGTGCGCGACGCACTGAACGATGACACCGAGGCACCGCGCTATGTGGAAACCATTCCCCGGCGGGGATACCGCTTCGTGGCCCCAGTCACGGTTCTGGCTTCTGACGCCATAGCCCCCCCCGCCGAGGTTGTAACACCAGCGCCGTTCGTCGGGGCTAGGGGTAATGGAAGCTCAGCCGGAGCGAATTCTGATCATCTCCTCCGGTATGGGGTCGTTGCCGCACTGGTGCTCGTCTTAGTGGGGGCAGCTTTCTATGGTTTTCGTTCTATGCCTCGACGTGCATCCACGAAAGCGGAGGCCGCCAGTTTTGTGCCGCCGATCCGCGTGCGGCGATCGGTCGCCGTGCTTGGGTTCAGGAATCTGCCGGGACGCACAGAGGACAACTGGCTTTCTCCTGCCTTCTCGGAAATGCTGAACACGGAACTCGCAGCGGGCGGCGGTTTGCGAATGATTTCCGGAGAGGATGTGGCTCGCGCCAAACGCGAACTCCCACTCACCGATGAAGACAGCCTGGCCCGCGGCACGTTGGAACGCTTACGGACAAATCCGGGGGCGGATGTCGTAGTGCTCGGGTCCTACACTCGCTTGCCCAGCAACGGCGAGAATCGCATCCGTCTTGATATTCGTTTGCAAGACACCCTTCGTGGGGAGACGATCGCTGAGCAGGCCATTACTGGAAATGAAAATGAGCTCTTCGAGCTGGCAAGCCAGGCCGGCGCGAGTCTACGGCAGAGTCTCGGCGTAAGTTCGATTTCTCCGGAAGCCACGAATGCCGCCCGGGCGGCGCTGCCGTCCAATGAACAGGCGGCGCGGCTTTACACGCAAGGGCGCGCAAAACTTTGGGCATACGATTTTCTGGGCGCTCGCGACTCGCTCGTCAAAGCCATTGCCGCCGACCCCAACTATCCCTTGTCCCATGCCGCGCTGTCCGAAGCATTGTGGCATCTCGGCTTCGAGATTAAGGCTCGCGCCGAAGCGCAACGGGCCAGCGAACTTGACATTCACCTGCCGCAAGAGCAGCGCTTGCTGGTCGAGGGACAGTATCGAAGAACTCTCCACGATTCGCCGAGGGTGGTGGAAGCCTATCAGTCCTTGTTTCATCTCTTCCCCGACAGCCTCGATTATGGACTGATGCTAGCGTCAGCCCAGATCGGGATTAAACCCAGCGACTCGCTGCGGACGCTGGCCCTTCTTCGCAATCTTCCTCCACCTTCGAATGAAGATGCACGCATCGATATGGTAGAGTCGTCCGCCTGGATCAACGTGGACGACACCAAGGCGCGGGCGGCTGCAAAACGTGCCATCGACAAGGCCAGTGCTCAGGGATCGCATGTGATCGTGGCGCGCACCTACGGTTTTCTTTGCCAACAGGACGTGGGTCTGGGCTCATCTTCGGAAGGCGTTAGCGAATGTGCCAACGCGCTCCAAAGCGCGCTTGCCGCCAAAGACATCAATGGAGCGGCGTTAATGCGGAACAATCTGGCCGCACTTTACTTTCAAATGGGCGATTTGGCGCAGTCGGAAAAAATGTTTCACGAAGCCATTGCGGAGTTCCGCCAAGTCGGGAACGAAGAAGGCATGGCTGCTTCGCTGGCCAATTTCGGCGGCACGCGGGTTGCTGAGGGCGACCTGAGCGGGGCGAAAAAACTGATCGACGAATCCATTATCGAATACCAGGCCGTCGACGACAAAGATGGGGTCGCGTTGTCTCTCAATAACCTGGGAGATTTGTTGCGCCAGAGTGGTAACCTGCAAACTGCGGCAACCACATATCAACAGGCCAGGGCCACCGCGCAAGAGATTGACGACAAGGCCGCGATCGCCTATGTGATGCAAGGCCTGGGTGACGTTGCGATAGACCGGGGCGATCTTGCGGCGGCGCGTAAGTCTTATGAAGAATCGCTGGCCCTGCGCAAAGAGATCGGAGAAAAGCAGACCGTCGCGGAAACCGAGCTCGCCCTGGCGCGGCTCTCGCTTGAGGAAGGGCATGCCGCCGATGCCGAAACTGTGATCCGAAAGTGCAAAGAGCAGTTCCATCAGGATGGCCAAGCCGACGATGAACTGGCTGCCAGCGTCACGTTGATGCAGGCCTTGCTGGGCCAGGACAAGTTCGTGGAAGCGGACAAAGAAAAGCAAACGAGCCAGGCACTGGCCGAGAAGAGTACGAATCTACTCAACCGGCTTCAGTTCGATCTCATTTCTGCCCGTGTCGACCTTGCCTCCGGCCATATCGGGTCTTCACGCACACTATTGGAGCGAACACTCCAAAGCGCTCAAGCTCATCATCTGGTGGGCGTCGAGCTCGAAACGCGCTTCACCCTTGCGGAGATGAAAAAAAAGCTAGGCCAGAGCGCCGGGGCCCACGCGGACCTCGTCGCCTTGGAGAAAGTTGCGCACGACAGGGGATTCGGCCTGATAGCCAGCAAGGCCGAATCGATCCGCAACAATGGCGAGATGAGATCCCAGTAGGTTGTTCCCTCCTTCTTTTTTGTGAAAGTGAACAGGCCAACGACCTCGCGCGAAGATGCCGGAGAGGGTCGCCTACATGAAGAACCTTTTCTTGCTTCAGTCCGCCAAGAAGCAGCACACACCGATCGGAGGCGGCCTTTCCTTGTGCATGTGTTCAGGCTTCGTGGATTGCCGTATACAGGCAGCGTCAAGAAACCGCAGTACATAGGGCATCTCACGAACGACTTGGTGTATTCCAGGCTTGCACCGGGAGTTCTCGACGAACTGCGAAAACTGACGCCGCGAAACGAGAAAGGACAGTTAAGATACAAGCTCTTCCAACGCTTGACGGAGGATGTGGGACATCCAAAATTGAGAGAGCACTTGGCCTCCGTTACAGCCTTAATGAAAGCCGCGGATAAATGGGCGCAATTCATGACCATGGTGGACCGAGCACTGCCGCGCTACAGCACTTCCCTTGTCTGATCAGCCCACAGAAATACATCCGTGACGAACTGGCCGTATTTCTTCCGCGAGGCCGCCCCACCAAACCTTTGGCAGGGTAGGACCCTACCGAACAAAGGGTAGTGGGCCTATATGGTTTCTTGCGGATTGACTGCCGAAAAAAGTCCCGGTAGGGAGGGATAAACCTGCTCTAAAGCTCGCTGACTGGTTGCCCTAACCCACAAACACCCGTTTTGTGGGCAGCCGAAACGCCGGCTTTGTGACCTCATGAATTCTGGCATTTGCAACTGCCGAGGTTGAGCACGATTTTGGGCAACTTTGACCGGTCGGCGACGCCGGGAAACAATGCGTCGACCCGCCCGCAACTGATTTCCCAAGCCGACTTCTGGCCCGCGTCTTTGAGAACACCTCCGCAGACACGCTGCGGATACTCGGCTGCGAACGTCGGGAGTGCTACTGCTTCATGCCTTACTTGACTTCGCTGCTGTCGCGATCCAGAATCATCCACACCGATTTCTCGTCGTGAGTCGGGGTTCCCAAGTGGGGCTATTTCGGAAGCAAGAACTCCTATGTGACATCAAATTTCAGTGGTCGCGGCCGAGCAAAGCATCAAAAAGAAGTCAAAAAGACGACCGGAGCATCGATTTCCTCCAAAGATTTCGGAGAACAGTTCGACTTTCCGACTACACGGCAGGCGTACGGTCTCGACTAAAGAGGTTGAGAAGTGGGGAATACGCCACACATTTATATTTCTCTCTGCATTGCCATCGTTCCCATTCGCTTTCTTGCAAGTCGTGAAACCGAACTGGCTCCCATCATCCATTCTCCGGTTGTATGTTAGTGTTGCAGAAAGGGATGCAACTCGCGTACGTGCGGGCCTTGCCGGTTCCAGAAACTCTACCGGAAATTCGAATTCCGTTCGCTCTATCACACAGTCTGAAACGCAGAGAAATCCGAGCGGATTGCTCCGAAATTAGCCGGAAATGGGCGCATCTTCGCAATCGTTGCCACCGAACCCGACCGGAGAAAGTGTCCTGTCCAACGCCTTGAGAATGCTTTAGGAGCTCTGTTGCGCTACCGTAAGTTTGTCGGGGGCGTCTAACATAACGAATTGAAATTGGAGATCATGACCACTGTTTTCAGGATCCTGGGATCTGCATCATTGTTGTCCGCACTCATACTCGCGGGATGCGGAGACAGCGCCAGCTCCGCGCAGGCATCGCGCGGCAGCGGAGCGATTGAGAGGCCGCGCGATACTTCCGCTGTGCCGGTCACGGTCGCGCAAGTCGAGCGGAGCACGATTCCGGTGCAATTACACGCCATTGGCGCCGGCCAGGCCTTCAAGACCGTCTCAGTGGAGTCGCAAGTTGCCGGTATCGTCAAGGAAGTGAGTTACAAGCAAGGTCAGTTCGTCCGCGAAGGAGATCTGCTGCTAACGCTCGACAAGAGGCCCTTTCTCGCCGCCCTCGATCAAGCCAACGCGGCGCTCGCCAGGGACAAGGCGCAGGGCCAACTCGCTCAGGCGGAACTTGAGCGCTACGAAGGGCTCTACAAACAGGGTATTGTCTCGAAAGAGCAGTTTGACCAATATCGGGCAACCTCAACTGCCGCCGGTGCTACGGTCAACGTCGATGAGGCCGCCCTCCAGACAGCCAAAATTCAGCTCTCCTATTGCTCCATCTATGCCCCCATCAGCGGTGTCACCGGAGCTCAGCTTGTCTATCCGGGGGCAGCAGTAAAGGCCAATGACGTTCCGGTGCTCGTGGTGATCAACCAGGTTTCGCCGATCTACGTTAATTTTTCCGTTCCGCAGCAGTACCTCGAATCGGTCAAGCGGCTCATGACGCGCTCGAGTCTGCCCGTTCAAGCCACCCCGACGGGCGATTCCAAGCCAGAAACCGGAACTCTCGCATTCGTCGATAACACCGTCGATCCGACCACGGGCACCATCGCTCTCAGAGCTTCATTTCCCAACAACGACCAGCATCTTTGGCCGGGCCAGTTTTCCAATGTCCTGCTACGGCTGGGCGAGCAACAGAACGTGCTGGTCGTGCCCTCGCAAGCGGTTCAGGCCGGGCAGCAGGGTGATTATGTCTTCGTCACCAAACCGGATATGACCGTTGATGTCCGGCAAGTGAATGTTGGGCAAACGGTGAACAACGTAACCGAAGTTTTGCACGGACTTTCACTCGGGGAAACCGTGGTCACAGATGGGCAAGTGCGTCTAATTCCAGGGACGAAAGTATATTTCGCCAAGGGACTCTGACAGGGCTGGAATCAATCCGATGAATCTCTGCGAACCTTTCATTCGCCGGCCGGTCATGACCAGCCTCGTGATGCTGGCCATTCTTCTCTTTGGCATTCTGGGCTATCGCGACCTTGCCGTCAGTGATCTGCCCAATGTTGATTTCCCGACTATTCAGGTATATGCCGGCCTCCCGGGCGCCAGCCCGGAAACGATGGCTTCCTCGGTAGCAACACCGCTTGAAAAACAGTTCACGACCATTGCTGGCCTGGATTCGATGACCTCGACCAGTTCGCTCGGCAGCATCCAAATAACCCTGCAGTTCAATCTGAGCCGTAACATCGATTCCGCCGCGCTCGATGTCCAGAGCGCGATTTCGGCAGCCGCCAATCAGCTTCCGCCCAACCTGCCTTCGCCCCCGACGTTTCGAAAGGTGAATCCCGCGGATCAGGCCATCTTCTTGCTGGCTGTTACCTCGCCCACACTGCCGCTCTACGAAGTCGATAAGTACGCCGAAAATCTGCTGGCCGAGCAGATTTCGATGGTGCCCGGCGTCGCCCAGGTCAGCGTCAACGGCTCAGCCAAATACGCGGTGCGCGTGCAATTAAATCCGGAAGCTCTGGCCAGCCGGCAGATCGGTATCAACGAAGCGGAGCAGGCGATTCAAAATGCCAACGTCAACATGCCGATGGGCACGCTGAATGGCGCTCACAAGACTTATAACGTCGAATCTAACGGGCAGCTTTCCGACGCCACGGTCTACCGCCCGCTCATCGTGGCGTACCGCAACGGAGCTCCGGTGCGGCTCGATCAGATCGCTACCGTCAACGACGGAATTCAAGATCTGTACGTCGCAGACTGGATCAACAACGTCCCAGGAATTATGCTGGCCGTCCAGCGCCAGCCCGGCACCAACACGATCGAGATCGTCAATAATATTCGCAAGCTCATCCCACACTTTTACGCGGTTGTGCCTCCGTCCATCAACCTCTCGGTCGAATACGATCACGCGGTTCCGATCCGCGACTCGGTGAATGACGTCAAATTCACTCTTCTGCTGGCAATTTTTCTGGTCATCCTTGTCATCTTTCTTTTTCTGCGCAACGCATCGGCCACCATCATTCCCAGCCTGGCTCTTCCCATGTCGATCATGGGCACGTTCGCGGTCATGTACCTGCTCGGCTACACGGTGGACAACTTATCGCTGTTGGCGCTGACACTCTCGGTGGGCTTCGTCGTCGATGACGCCATCGTTATGCTCGAAAACATCGTGCGCCACCAGGAGATGGACAAAGGAGCGTTCGAGGCCGCGCTCGACGGCTCCAGGGAAGTCAGCTTCACGATTCTCTCTATGACTTTGTCGCTCGCAGCTGTTTTTCTGCCAGTCTTCTTCATGTCCGGCGTCCTGGGCCGCTTGCTCCACGAATTTGCCGTCGTCATCATTTCCGCCGTTCTGGTTTCCGGCTTCGTTTCCGTCACCCTTACTCCGATGCTCTGCAGATACTACCTGCGTCCCGAACACGAAAGTGAGCACGGATGGATCTATCGCAAGCTGGAAAACATCCTGGATACGTCGCTCCGCTGGTACGGATGGAGCCTTCGCCGGGCAATGCAGCATCGCGTGCTGGTCATGATTTTCGGTTTTCTCATCCTGGTGGGGACGGCTTGGGAGTTTTGGGTGATTCCGAAAGGCTTTCTGCCGCAAGAGGATACCGCGCAGATTTCCGTCTCAACCGAAGCCAATCAAGGCATTTCCTTCGACGCGATGAAAGCTCACCAGGAAGCGATCAATCGTATACTCCAGGCCGACCCGAATGTCGTTCAGTTCTATTCGGGCATCTCCGATTCGAACGGCTCTGGTCTCAACAATGGCTACGCTTTCCTCCATTTGAAGAATCGTCCCGACCGTCCCTGGACCGATAGTGCGGTTTACGATCGTTTGATTGCCCGCTATGGTCATGATTCCATCGCTGCGACTGTGCTCCAGTACGTTCGTCCGTTTTTCGAACGTCACATGACTATCGACGATGTGATTCACGGGTTGCAACCAAAGCTGGACAGGGTCCCTGGGATGCGAGTCTTTCTCCAGAACCCACCCGCAATTCGCATCGGGGGCCTATCCAGCAAGAGCCTGTATCAATTCACGCTGTCGAGTCCGGCAACGGATCAGCTCTATAAGTACGCGCAGTTGCTCGAAACAAAAATGAAGACGCTGCCGAGTGTGGCCGACGTCGCCAGCGATCTCCAGATCAAGAATCCGCAGGCGAATGTCGTGGTCGACCGTGACAAAGCTTCTGCTCTGGGAGTGACGCCACAGCAGGTTGAAGACGCGCTGTACAGCGCCTACGGCCAACGCCTGGTTTCGCCCATCTACACTTCGAATAACGAATACTGGGTCGTTCTCCAGGTTCAGGATCGATTCCAGAGCGATCCCGACATGCTCTCGGAGCTTTATATCCGCTCTTCCTCCGGCCAACTCGTTCCTCTCGCGGCCGTCTCGAAATTTAGCACTGGCGTCGGCCCCCTCACCATCAACCACACTGGGCAACTCCCGTCAGTTACGCTCTCCTTCGATCTGGCGCCCGGAGTGGCTCTTGGCCAAGCGGTGAGTGACGTGCAGAAACTGGCCAATTCCATCCTGCCGATTTCAATCAACACCAGCTTCCAAGGCAACGCCCAGGCATTCCAGCAATCGATCGCCGGCCAGGGCATTCTGCTGATCATGACAGTGGTGGTCATTTATATACTGCTGGGCATTCTCTACGAGAGCTACATTCACCCCATCACAATTCTGACGGGGTTGCCGGCTGCGGCCTTCGGCGGTTTAGTCACACTCTCTCTGTTCCACGAGCAGCTCGATATCTACGGCTTCGTCGGTTTGATCATGCTCATCGGCATCGTCAAGAAGAACGCGATTATGATGGTCGATTTCGCTTTGGACCTTGAACGGAAGGGAGATTACACAGCCAGCGAATCGGCCTACCAGGGCTCAATGATTCGCTTCCGCCCGATCATGATGACCAGCGCCTGCACGATTATAGGCACCCTCCCCATCGCCATCGGTTTTGGCGCCGACGCTGACGCCCGCCGTCCACTCGGCCTTTGCGTGGTCGGCGGTTTGCTCTTCGCCCAAGTCGTAACGCTTTACATTACGCCGGTTTTCTACACTTACATGGATACTTTCTTGAAGTGGCGTAGCCATAAGCGCCCGGAGACTCTTGCAACATCCGTCCAGCCCCTCACTCGCAAGTGATGGTTCGTCGGCAAACTGCCAAATACGACCTCGAAGCCGACTTCTGGTAAACGTCAAAGTGCGCGATCAAGTGTCGCACCCGCTTCGCCGCGACTCAGGCTGAAGTAGCAATTGCAATCGCCACCTCTCCATCGGTAAACACAATCCGACTTGAACGAAGCCGCGTTGCGGCGGACGCATTCGCGTGTTGCGGAGCCGACGGTGGAGGTGATCTGAGCTAGTTTGTGTCGCAGAGGAGGAACTCTCTGTGACCCATCTACGTCAGCTCATGCTGGAAGAACTAAGACGCCGCAACTTCGCCGATTCAACCATCCGTTCGTACCTTCACGGGGTCGAGCACTTCAGTCGCTACTTCCACTGCCGACCCGATCAGCTTGGTCCGGAACACATTCGCGAGTATCAGGCAGCGCTCTTCACTAAGTTGAAGTTCAGTCCGAACACTGTGACCCTGCGGCTGGCTGCGTTACGCTTCTTCTATATTCGGGTTCTGAAGAGAGGCTGGAGCATTGCCGAGACGCCGTATCCGAAAAAGGTTCTGCACCTGCCCGAGATACTCAGCCAGGACGAAGTCGCGCGTCTGATTGACGCGGCCGAGTTTCCCTTTCATCGCATCCTGTTGATGACGCTGTATGCCACGGGCGCACGTCGCGCAGAAGTGGCACACCTGAAGATCAACGATATCGACAGCCAGCGGATGGTCATCCATATCCGGGGCGGCAAAGGTCGCAAGGACCGCGATGTCATGCTCAGCCCAAAGTTGCTCGATGCGCTGCGTGTCTATTGGCGCGGGCTCAGGCACAAGCCAACGAACTGGCTGTTTCCCGGCAACCGATGGCATACCGCAAGTTATCCGGTCACCACCAAGGTCCTCTGGACTGCCTGTCAGAACGCCGCACAACGCGCTGGGCTTGAACATAAGCACATTCATCCCCACACCCTGCGCCACTGCTTTGCCACGCATCTGCTCGAAGCCGGTGCCGACCTGCGCACCATTCAGATGCTGCTCGGGCATCGCGACCTGGAGGAGACGACGATCTATCTGCTTCTCTCCCGGAGACATCTCAGCGCCACCGGCAGTCCGCTGGATGCACTCACGATTCGAGAACAAGGAGAGCCGACACCAAGCGCATGAACCGGCCCCCTCTGGAGGTGGCCGACATCGTTCGTTGTGCGGGGCAGTTGTTTGTTGAGCGCAGTCGCCGCTGGATCACCTGGCAGCATCAGAAGATTTTGCTGGCCATTGCTCGTTGCCGCACCGCGGCGCTAGGCGGGCATCGCGATCACTGCTCGGACTGCGGATATTCCGCCATCTCTTACAACTCGTGTCGCAATCGGCACTGTCCGAAGTGTCAGGGCAATGCACGCCTGCACTATCAAGCTGGTGCAAGGCAACTTCAACCAGAAATACTTCGAAAGTGTTAACGCTTTGGCGGCGATCATCGAATCCAAAGTGGCGGAAGCAAGGACCTGACATCTACAATCCCCCGGTAGGCAATTCCCCCTTATCCAGGCAAAAGTTGTGCAAATATCAACAGCAACTCATTCCGTTCGAGTGCCAGCGCGGCGTTCAGCGGAGCAATGCTGCATGGGTTAACCTCGTGGTGGGCGCAATCCGATCGATCAGTCATAGCTACGAGGAGATGGTACACACACGTCCGGTGTTGAAGAAGAGGATGACGCACAACGTGGGCGACCACATGATGGTGGGCGCAAAGTGACGCGCTGGTACGAGCACCGTTTTCATAACCCAACGGCGCTGCGGATGATATTTGTCACCATGCCGAGGCTGCCACGCTTTCTCCATCCTCCTGTTGCGGCGGTGACGGCGCTGATCTTTTTCCTCATGTTAAAGCGGGAACGCCGGGCCGTGGCCGGAAATCTGCGCCAGGTCTCGGGCAAGCGCGGGCTCGCACTGCGATGGAAAGTTTATTTGGTCTTCTATTCTTTCTGCGACCTCATGGTTTCCTATTGTTTTGTCCCACAAGCCACACCTTCGCAACTACTGGGCATGCTGGTGGACTCGGAGAACGACGGTGCCAAGATCGACCAATGCCTGGCTGCAGGCAACGGGCTCATAGTGTGGACGGCGCATTTGGGGAATTGGGAATTCGCGTCGCGGGTGCTGGCAATTTACGGCCGGGTTAACGTGGCGCGGGTGGTCGAGGACAAGCCGGCGGAGATCAAGCTGCGGGATTTGATGGCCAGCGAACGGCTCAAAATTGTGGATCTCAAAGGGGGTGTGCCGGCTACGATAGAACTCTTACAGGCCTTGCGTCGAAACGAGATCGTGGCGATCCAGGGAGACCGCGTTTATCAGCGTCACACCTTCGATGTGCCTTTTTTTTCCCGACCCACCAATTTTCCGCTTGGCCCTTTCCTGCTTTCGCAGGTCTCCGGCGCGCCTGTGCTGCCCGTTTTCGTGATTCGCCGAGGTTGGCTGCGCTACCATACTCTGATGGGAGAATTGATCCCGGCAGTTCCGTCACGGGTCACAGGCGGTGACGACGATGCCGCCTTGTACGAGGCTATGTGCCAGGCTGTCGGATTTCTGGAAAAAACGTTGACCACCCATTACGATCAGTGGATGAATTTTTTTGATTTTTGGCCGGTTGCCTCTCGGGACTGATCCCTGGAAAACCATCGTCGTTACTGGTGTCGTGGAGCAGGACATGAGGGAAGCGAATGTGACCTGGCGAGACTCCCGAAGTGAAGAGTGAATGGCGCGGAAGCCTGGTCACAGCTTCGGGAACTGCTCGGCAAAGCTTCCGCGACCTCAGCGGTCGAACGGTTCGAAAAGTCAACAGAATCTGCCTACCATCGTGAGAAATGAACCGAATGCGGTCGGTCATATACAACCTCTTCAATTCCTTACTTTACCGGCAGTTGTGTCGCGCGTACGTGGTTAGCGGATAGAGGCACGCAAGGTTGCACCCCCCGCCCCGAGAAACCATAGGCCCGGAGCCCGCGCGCTGGTAGGCCAAGGGCGCGCGCTGGGAGTCGGCCTGGCAATTTTCATGAGCGCCTCGCGGCCTG
>CAWGYS010000003.1:0-115790 GCA_963826845.1 uncultured Acidobacteriaceae bacterium | reverse complement strand
TAACCTTCAGTCCCATGAGTCGCGCGAACATGTTTCTTGTTCCTCGCTTATTCTGCGCTGCTTATTCTGCGCTTGAAGCGTCCAGAAGTCGCCGCACCGCCGAGACGCGATTGGCAGGAAGACCTACACGCTTGGCATGTTCCTGGATGGTCGCCTCGTCCGGCGCAAGATAAACGCAGTACACTTTGTCCCCGGTGACGTAGCTATGGAGCCATTGGATCTCGGGCCCCATTCCCTTTAAAACGTTGACTGATTTCTTGGAGACTTCCCGCAATTGCTCGTCGGTCAGACTTCCGGCTCCTGGGATTTCGCGTTCGATGACGAATTTGGGCACTGGCCTTCTCCTGATCCCATATATCCTACCAGCAGACGGGGTTGCTTTAAGACCTGTCAGCCGAAGCTGCCCGCTCAGTGAAAACTAGCTGGCAATGAAACGCTAAGAATGAGGTTGCCATGGATCTTCGATCGCTTCAGAAGCCGCTGAAAGAACAATACCGCAATGACCCGAACGCCTCGCGAATCACCTTGCGTGCGAAAGGCGGACAGACCGATGTCCCGATCTCATGCTCGGTCGATATCGGACGCGCCATCTATCAGGCCGAGGCCCACAAGGGAGTCGGAGGAGCCGGAGCCGGAGCCTGCTCCGGCGACCTATTGCTGGGAGCCCTCGCGGCTTGCGCGCAGATCACTTGTCAGATGGTGGCCACCGCCATGGACATACCCACCGAACGCATTGTAGTCACCGTCGAGGGAGATATGGATCTCCGAGGCACTCTCGGCATTTCGAAAGACGTGCCCGTCGGCTTCGAAAGCATTCGTCTCCATTTTGATATCGCTGCGCCCAAAGCAACACCAGAACAGCTTCGCGGATTGCGAGAGAAAACAGAACAGTATTGCGTGGTGATGCAGACCTTAATGCGCCCGCCCCGTCTCCAGAGCGAATGGGCCGGCCAGAAATGAAACGTGCTGCCCCCGTTAGGCTTTGAACTGATGCGATGACAGGTAGGTGTGGAACCGTACGAAGCCGTCCCCCTTCACGGCGTCCACACTCCCACATTCACCAACATATCTTCTAACTTCGCGTTCTTAAGTATCTCGCGCACTGCCGCATGATCGATATGTGGCGCGATCGGTTTATCGTTCTCCGCAACTGCCCACGCTGTTGCCGCCACAATTGCATCCCAGCTTTGAAGTCGAGAGGATCGACTTTGTCGAACGTGTCGCTCGATTTGTGATGGATCTCCATATAGTGAGTCATATCCACCTCACAGATCGAGCGCCGGAATTCCCTGCAACATGAACGGCCCGTGATCGGTGTCATAACTCGCTTCCATCGAGAGATCGCCGCCGCTTAGATCCTTCAACAGCCCATCGCTCCAAGGCTGCATCGCCTGCTTCAAATCGGCTCGCGCCCTCCACCTTCCATCCCTTCGGATGTCCCGCGCCATTATCCGTATTCAGAACCGCGACGCACTTCTTCAGCTCATCCTTGTGCGACTGCGTGTACGCATACGATCCCAGCAATCCTTCCTCTTCTCCGCCCCACAAGACGAAACGCACGCTGCGCCGCGGCGCTTTGCCCAGAGCTGCCATCGCCCGCGCAACCTCAAGCACGCTCACCGCGCCGGTTCCGTTGTCCTGCGCGCCGGTGCCGAAGTCCCACGAATCCAGATGCGCTCCGATCAGAATCCACTCGTCGGGATGTTCGCGTCCGCGAATCTCGGCAACCACGTTGTTGACCGTGATCTCTCCCGACGTCTTGTTCTCGACCGTCAAATGTACGCGTTACGGGCCCGCGCTCCAGTTCGCGCTGGATCAGCTTCGCATCTTCCATTCCGAGCTCGACGCCCGGCAACGGCACCAGCTTCGATCCCCACATGCCAGCGTGCGCATTGATCACGTTGTTGGGCGCGCGATCCGGCGTCATCACCGCAAGCACGCCCGCCTTCTCAAACGCCTCCCACGCGGCCTTCACTTTGGGGACTGCCTTGCCGTATCCTTCCGCATAGATTTTGACTCGTATCGAGAAGAACGATCTTCCCCTTCAGTTCGTCAGCTCCCGCTATCGAGCGCCTCCGGAGCAACGTCCGCGACCAGACCACCGCGCCTTCCACTCCTCCAGCGGAGTCGATGGCGCCCAGCCCAGCGACGCGACATACAACGGCCGCGCCAGAGGACTCAACATCGCGCCGCTCGCCGTCCCGCGCTGCCATCCCGCATCGATCGTGAACGGCTCCAGCCGCACGTTCTCGATCCCATAGCTGCGGAACTTCGCCGCCGCCCATTCGGTCGCACGGACATAAGCGGGCGAGCCCGTCAACCGCCCGCCGATTCCGTCCGACAGTTCCCCCAATGTCGTCATCGAAGGACCGCCGTAAATCGAAGCAGCCAGCTGGTCGGTCACCGGCTTTATGTCAGCCGGTTGCTGCGGCCCCCAGCACCGGAATCGCCCACCACACCACCATTGCAACCACACGCCGCAAATTCCATCTTACCTTCCGGCTCAAGTTCTTTCCGCCTCGCGAATGAATGGGCATTCTCTACGAACCGATGCCCACAATGCAAACCCCGATTCATCCGCTCCGTGCTAGACTCGCAAACAGGCCGGTTCCACGGGCAATCTGGACTCGCAATCGAGCCATCCACCCTTGCGGATGCGCATCCTCACCCGCTATATTCTGGGAGAAGTCGTCTCCCACGCGCTGATCGGCGCGGCCGTTTTCACTTTTATTCTTTTCACGCGCGACCTCGGGCGCATTCTCGAACTGGTAGTCCGCAACAGCGCGCCGCTGCCAAGTATCGCCGAGATTTTTTTCTTCACCGTCCCGGTCGCGCTCACCTACACCATCCCGATGGGCGTGCTGGTCGGCATCCTCATCGGACTCAGCCGTCTGTCCGCCGACAGCGAAATCACCGCCATGCGCGCCAGCGGCCTGGGCGTCTGGACTTTCCTGCGCGTCATCTCCATCTTCGTCGTCGTGGCATGGCTGCTCGCGCTCGCCAATAGCGTCTATCTCGCGCCCCGCTCGCTCGCCGCCCTCGGACAGCTTCAGGACAACCTCAAATCTTCGCAGGCCTCGTTTGAAGTTCAGCCGCGCGTGTTTTACGAAGGATTCCCGAAGATCATCCTCTATGTGCAGGACGTCAAAGCCATGGCGGGCGGCGCGCTCTGGAAAGGCGTGTTCCTCGCCGATTTGACCGACCCCTCCGCGCCCCGCATCACCTGGCGCGCGAAGGCTTGCTCGTCAGCCAGGGAGCCGACACTCTGGACTTGCACCTCACCAACGGTTCCACTCACGAAACCGATCCCAAGAATCCCGATCAGTACAGATCTCCACTTTCCAGACCACCGACATTCCGCTCCAGGTTCCCACGGCGCAAAATAATCAGGAACACGAGCCCACTTCGCTGGGTGAAATCAAATTCGCCGACCTCCTTCGCACCGCGCAAACCGCCGACCCCGTCACCCGCCGCTGGAACCTGATCGAATACCATCGCCGTCTCGCGCTGCCCACGGCCTGCATCGTGCTTGCCCTTGTCGGCATCCCGCTCGGCCTCTCGTCGAAGAAAGGCGGCAAATCCAGCGGCTTTGTCCTGACCATTCTTCTGGTCTTTCTCTACTATTCGATTTCTTTGATCGGAGTCTCTTTCGCCCGCCAGGGACACCTCTCGCCAGCCGCCGGCGTTTGGCTCGCCGACTTCGTGTTTCTTGTCGGAGGAGTTTTCCTGCTATGGCAATCGGAACGCCGCCCGATCGAGTTGACCGCGTTCCGCTCCTGGTTCAAGACATCATGGTTCAGGACATCAGGCTTTAGGGCGCCAAAGTCTAGAAGTACGAGCGGCTTGCCAGTGCATCTGCGGCCCCAGCTCGCCGGCGGCGTCACGAAACGGCGAATCGCTCGCGCGGCGCCTTCGCACCCGCCGTCGCACCCGGCGCCGGAAACTTGTTCAATCTTCGCTTCCCGACCATCCTCGACGATTATGTGCTACGCGGCTTTGCACTCTATTTTGCCATGATCGTCGCCGCTTTCCTGATGCTGCTGCTAGTATTCACCCTGTTCGAGCTGCTCAGCGACATCCTGCGGAATCAGATTTCGCCGCTCACCGTGGGCGAATATCTGCTCAATGTAATGCCCTATTTTCTTTACAGCACCACGCCTCTCAGCATGCTGCTGGCGGTGCTGGTGACTTTCGGACTGCTGCAGCGCTCCAACGAAATCACGGCCATCAAGGCCACCGGCATCAGCCTTTACCGCATCATTGTTCCCGTCCTGATCGCTTCCCTCCTGGTCGCCGGCGTTCTTTTCCTCTCCGACCAGCTCTATCTCCCCTACACCAACAAGCGGCAGGACGCGCTCCGCAACCAGATCAAGGGCAAGCCGGCGCAAACCTACCTTCGCCCCGACCGCAAGTGGATTTTCGGCCAGCATTCGGATATCTACTACTACCAATTCTTCGATCCCGACCGCGACGTTTTTGGCGGAGTCTCCGTGTTCCAGTTCGATCCCCATACCTTCCAGGTCACGCACCGCATCGCCGCCGACCGCGCCCACTGGTCAAACTCCATGAGCCGCTGGGTGTATGAAGCAGGGATGGGAGCGGAGCCTGAACGGCCCCGCCATCGAAAGCTATCGCAAATTCGACGCCGCCACCTATCCCCAATTGGCGGAAGCCCCGGCCTACTTCAAGAAGGAAATCAAGCAATCGTCGGAAATGAGCTACGACGAACTACGCCGCTACATTCACGATCTGGAGGAGAGCGGCTTCGACGTGGTGCGCCTGCGGGTGCAACTGCAAAAGAAGATTGCCTACCCGCTGATTACGCTGGTGATGGCAATCCTCGCCATCCCTTTCGCGCTCTCCGCCGGCAAGCGCTCCGCCGTAGCCGGAGTTGCGACCGCCATCGGTATCGGGGTTTTCTATTGGATGATCTCCAGCTTGTTGGAGCAGATGGGTAATCTGAGTCAACTGCCGCCCGCGGTAGCAGCCTGGTCTCCCGACCTGGTCTTCGGCTTCGTAGGAGGCTATCTAATCCTTCGCATGCCCACCTAAATCATTTACCCAGCCAGCAGCGAAAGTTCTTAAGGATTCAATGACCAAATGATTCAATTGGTTCACTCTAGTGCGCCGTCAGCCCACTCGGCACCGCCGGGGAGATCACAACAATCGGGCTGCTCATGATTCCGGTCGTCGTACTCAGCGTAAAGCCCGAAATGTTATCCGAGGCACCGTTCGATATATAGAGAAACTGCCCCATATTGTCTACGCTCGGGTGCAATGCCATCGAAACCGGCTGCGAACCCGTGGGCTGTGGCGACGAGGGCAGCGGCGACAACGTGCCCGCCGTCGTGTTGATGCGAAATCCATAAGCCTGGTTAGAGCCTCCGCTCGCCACGTAGAGAAAATTGTTGGTAGGGTCCACGACCATTTCGATCGGGTCCTGTCCTGCCGAGGTTGGCGGTATCTGGCAGGACGGTTGGGGACACGTTGCCAGCGGGAGCAACAGATTATTTTGCACATCTCCCGTCGTACAGACCGCATTTTGCACCGTGCACACCTGGAACGGATTCAGCGCCCCCGGCCCGGATCCCTGATTCCCCACATAGACAAACACGCCGCCAGTGGCCGCCCCCACCTGGTTCGTGTTGACCGCTATCACCGAGATCGGGTTGGGCGCGGAAATGGTGTAAGGCGAATTCGATTGCTCGCTCAGGGTGCCGTCCGACCCCACTGCGTAGACGCTCACCGTATTGTCATTGTGCGGGGACGGCGGAATGCAGCCTTGTGAACATATATCGACATTATTGGTTACGAATAGAAGCTCCTGCGGAGTCCCGCCATTCGGGGTAAACGTAATAGAAGAAAGCGCGCTCGGAATCTTACTGAGGTAGACCGGGCTTCCAGTGGCCAGGCTCAGCGTGGTTGAGCCAGGTGTCATGGTAAACACCGAGAGCGACGGACACACGTCGATCGCGCTTGTGGGTGCATGCGGACAACTCGGATTAGTCGGGGTCCAGTTCGGGTACCCGGGTGTAGGGTTGGATCCCTGATCGATCACGAACAGGAACTGACCAGCGGCGTCCCGCGCCATAGCCGCCGGAATATCGGAGCATGGACTAAAGCCGGCGTTGGCGCAGATCCAAGTCACCGCCGTTTGGGGCAGTGACAGGCTGCCGTCCGAGTTCACCGTATACGGGTAAATCGTCGGTGGAACTGGAGGATTTCCCGCCGGGTCGCACTCCCACACCATTTGCTGCGAATTAAATATCTCCGCACATCGGACGCCCTGATTCAGAACAAATGCCGTCGCCCCCGTCGGATCGAGCAAAATGTCCAGCGGCGCGCCGCAAGATCCCCCAGGAGGTATACACGTTGTCGTATTCGAATTGATCAGCGACAGGTCCCCGTTGTTTAAATTCATGGAAAAAGAACTCACGTTGTTTCCTATCCCGTTGCTACCCTGGGTCAGCACGTACAAAACTCCCGAGGGCCGGGACGAGGAACTTCCACAACTCAGCAGAAACAAACTCAAGGCGCACATGCCCGCAAGTAGCAAGATAACGTTTATTTTCTTCGACATCTAGTCTCCAGAAGCCCATCAAGGCGATCGGGTCGTCGGGTCACAGGGTGATCGAAGGTCAAAAGCTTTTGACTTTAGATGGCCCGATGGCCCGATCACCGGATGACCCGATAATCATTGATTGACGATCATTGATTTACGAACATTGATTTGTGTATCAGGAATGAGCGGGAAGAGCAAACCCCTGAACAGAGGAACCCGCCGGAATCCGGATTTCCACCTGTAACCCACCCTCTTTGCGGTTGGATGCACGAAGTTGCCCGCCGTGCAGCCTGATCGCCCGGTCCGCAATCGACAAGCCCAGACCCGCTCCCCCGGTCTGCCGGTTGCGGGCATCGTCCAGCCGATAAAAGGGCTCAAATATCTTGGGTAGCGCTTCGTCAGGAACGCCCGGGCCGCAATCGAGCACGCGAACAATAATCTCTTCGTCGCCGTTCGCCGCTCGCTCCCGTCCCAGCCGCACCTCCACCGTCGTGCCTTCAGTAGTATAGCGCGTAGCGTTGCGCACGACATTCTCGATCGCGCTGCGCAGCAAGTCCGGATCGCCTTCCACCATGAATTCATCGGCGGCGTCAGATTCGGTAATCACCCGGCAACCCCGTCCCGGACTTTCGTATTCGGCGTCATGCGCCACCAGCTCCACCAACTCAAGCAGCGACAACGTGGTTTCGTGCAGCCCGTCGGTCCCCGACTCCAGCCGTGAAAGTGTCAGCAGCCTCTGGATCAGCTGGTTCAACCGGTCCGCCTCGATTTCAATCCGGTTTAGCGAGTTCTCCAGTTCCGGCGAAACTTCCGTTCCCACTTTCGACGCAGCCCGCTGCCGCGCCAACCCGAGCGCCACACTCAGCCGGGCCAGCGGAGATCGCAGTTCATGCGAAACATCTTTCAACAGCCGCGATTGCGAATCCACCAACCGTTCGATCCGTTCCGCCATGCGATCAAAATCGCGCATCAGCTCCGTCAGTTCATCGCTTCGCCCCCCCGGCGTAGCCCCGGCGCGCGCGCTCAAATCTCCCGCCGCCAGGCTCTGCGCCGCTTTCCGCAAACGCGTCACCGGAGTCGTCATCGACCACGCCAGCAGATAACAAATCAGTCCGGACGAAATGACCGCGATCGTGATTCCCACCCCAGGTATGTCGTGCCGTCCAAAGAATACGGACGGTGGCGGCGGCAACTCCAATATCAAGGTGTACCGTTTCCCGTCCAGCGTCAGCGCCTCCCGCACCATGCGGTCGGGTTGCAGATCGTCCATCCACGTATGGTGGTGCGGCGGTCCACCGTGTGGCGGAGCACCCTGCCGCACATCTTCGATCCAGGGCGGCACCGGCCGTCCAGCGAGTTCATGGCCCGATGGATCAAAAACGAACGCCCGCACGTGCTGCGTGTGCCAGAGTTCTTCCAGGTATTCGTGAGCGCCGCGTTCTCCACCACTCTGATAAGCATTGACCGCCTCCGCCAGAGTTTGCAAACCCTGGCTCTCGATCCCGCGACGAGCCGGTCGCAGGGCGATAGTCACCAGGATCGCCAACACCAGCGACAACGCCAGCGCCGCCCAGAATGACAGGAAAATCCTAAGGAAGAGACTCTTCATTATTTATCTAGTTCGCGCCACTCATTTGCTTCCGAATCCCCGAGCGACGATCGGGTCATCGGGTGATCGAAAATCAAAGGCGTTTGACATTTAGATCGCCCGATGGCCCGATCACCCGATGCTATTTCTTCCCTTTCGCCGCCGGTCGCGCAAACATATACCCCACTCCGCGAATCGTCTTGATGTGATCCCCGTCCTCTTCGGAGTCGCCCAGCTTCCGCCGCACCTTGCTGACGTGCATGTCAATGCTGCGATCAAACGGCATAAACTTCCGGCTCAGGACGGCATTCACCAGCCGCTCCCGCGTCACCACTCGCCCCGCTTCGCGCAGCAGAACTTCCAGCAGATTAAATTCCACGGAAGTCAGATCGACCGGTTGTCCCGCCCGCTGCACGCTGCGCGTCGCCGGATCCAGTTCCACGTCGCCCACACTCAGCACTTCTGGAATGGCGTCCGCCGCCTTGACTGGCTTGGTGCGGCGCAGGATGGCGCGAATTCGTGCCACCAGTTCCCGCGGATTAAACGGTTTCGGAAGATAGTCGTCCGCGCCGATTTCGAGGCCCACGATGCGATCGACATCTTCGCCGCGCGCGGTCAGCAGCAGCACCGGAATCTTCGATACACTACGAATCCGCCGCAGCACCTCAAAGCCATTGATCCCCGGCAGCATCACGTCCAACACCACCAATGCATATTCATTGGTCAGCGCCTGTTGCAGTCCCTGTTCGCCGTCGTGGACAGCCTTCAGGCTGAACCCCTCCGCCGTCAGGTACTCCTGCACCAGCGAGCACAATTCGACGTCATCATCCACCACCAGTATGTGATCCATTCTTCTCTTCATTCAACACCTTTGCGTGACGGCACGAGGTAAAGATTTGTGATTACGGGAAAAACCGCTGTTGGCTATTCGCGAAAAGCGAACAGCGAACAGCCTCTTTCACCTTTACAAAACTTTACCCCGCTTGACCGACTCTTTACCCCATCTTCGCGAAAATAGTGTTCTTATCAGCATAGACGTTCGGGCTGCCCGGACCCCTATAAGAGATCTAAGTAAGCAATAGCAAGTTCAAAGGAGATTCCATGAAATCAACTCGCAACCGCATTCTCATCATCGGCGCCGCTGTCATGCTGGCCGTGACCGCCGCCATCGCTCAAGGTATGCACGGTCACGGTGGACCCGACGGCGACTTCCATCGCATGCTTCATCAGCTCGATCTGACCACCGATCAGCAGGCCCAGGTCAAGGCCATCTGGCAAAAAGAGAAACCCGCCATGCAGCCGCTGATGGAACAAATGCGCCAGAACCACAACGCCATGAAAGCTCTCGAGGCCAGCGGCCCCTACGATGAAGCCAAGACCCGCGCCCTCGCCACGCAAAATTCGCAGACCATGGTCGAACTCCAGGTCGCGCACGAGCGCATCAAGTCAGAAATCACGCAAATTTTGACGCCCGATCAGAAAACCAAACTGGCGCAACTTGAGGCCCAGCACGAGGCGCGCATGAGTAAACACACGGCGCCGCCTGCGCCAGAAGAGTAAACACTAGCGTTTTTCTGTAGAGACAAGACTGGCCGCGTCTCTACGAATGTGTCTCTCTCCTTTCCGGGTGAGGAACGGATACTCCCATTCCCCGTCCTCGCCTGGCCTTTTTCCCGGCTTCCAAAAGCGGAGAAACAGAAACAATGGAACGCGCCGACCTCCTCTACTCGGGATTGATCTTCGCCGCCATCATGCTCTCCCTCTGGACCGCCCTCCTTCTCACCGCCACCTTCGTTTCGCTGGCGCCCTCGTTCGGAAAATCCGCGACCACCGCTGCTACAATTTCATCTACAAAAAGACATGATCCCCAAGAACCTACGCCCGCTGCTCCCCTATCTGAAGCGCTACCGGCGAGGACTCACTTGGGGAGCTCTATGCGTACTGTTCACTAACGCGATCGCGGTCCAGTTTCCTCAGATCCTGCGGCACGTCTTCAACGACCTGCACTCCGGAATCTCCCGCCGAACTCTGTTCCTGTACGCCTTGGCCGTGGTAGGCGTTTTCGTGGGCAAAGGCATCTTCCAGTTCCTGACCCGCTGGGTCCTGATCGGCATCTCCCGCGACATCGAGTTCGACCTGCGCAACGACCTGTTCGCGCACCTCGAACGCCTCTCTTACTCCTACTACCAGCGTAATCGCACCGGCGATATTATGGCTCGCGCCACCAACGATCTCAATGCCGTGCGCAATCTGCTGGGTCCAGCCATCATGTATTCGGCCAATACCATCGTTTTCACTGCGCTGGCCGTAGCTTACATGTTCAAGATCAGCCCCAGGCTGACGATGTATGCCTTCCTGCCGCTGCCCGTCGCTAGCATCGTCATCCAGTATTTTGGACGTCGCATTCACGAGCGCTTCGAGCGCATTCAAGCCATGTTCTCCGACATCTCCGCCCGCGCCCAGGAGAATTTCTCCGGCGCCCGCGTCATCCGCGCCTACGTGCAGGAGCAATCCGAGATCGCCGCCTTCGAAAACGCCAACCAGGAATACATCCGCCGCAGCCTCGGTCTGGTTCGTCTGATGGGAATGCTCTGGCCTACGCTGGAACTCATGCTCGGCATCGCAAGCGTGATCGTCCTCTGGGTCGGTGGACGCCAGGTGCTGATGGGCAAGATGAACGTTGGCGACTTCGTAGCCTTCACAACCTATATGGCGCAGCTCATGTGGCCAGTAATCGCCCTGGGATGGGTAATCAATATCTTCCAGCGCGGCACCGCATCCCTTGTGCGCATCAACGAAATCCTGACCCAGCAGCCCGAGATAGCCGATAGCCCCGAGATTGGATCATCAGCTCACCAATCGCCCGACATCCAAGGC
The DNA here is from genome assembly GCA_963826845.1 of uncultured Acidobacteriaceae bacterium. GTDB lineage: Bacteria > Acidobacteriota > Terriglobia > Terriglobales > Acidobacteriaceae > Acidiflorens. The sequence goes on along the minus strand of CAWGYS010000003.1, from coordinate 104,763 downwards.
GAGGTCGAATTCCGCAACCTAAACTTCGCCTACAACGGAGTCTCCATCCTAAAAGACATCAGCCTCCGTATCCCCGCCGGCTCCAGCCTCGCCATAGTCGGCCCGACCGGCTCCGGCAAAACCACGCTAGTCAACCTGATCCCGCGCATCTACGACGCCGCCCCCGGAGCCGTCCTCATCGACGGCCGCCCTATCCGCGAATTCACTCTCGACGCGCTGCGCCGTCAAATCGGCTTCGTTCCCCAGGAAACTTTCCTCTTCAGCGACACCATCCGCGACAACATCGCCTATGGCATCGCGACAGAAGTGTCGCAAAAAGACGGCGAAGCCAGTCTGGAAGCCATCAAAGCCGCCGCCGAAGCCGCCAACATCGCGCAGGACATCGAAAGCTTTCCCGAAGGCTACAACACGATGGTCGGCGAACGCGGCATCACCCTCTCCGGAGGCCAGAAGCAGCGCACCGCCATCGCCCGCGCCCTGCTCCGCAGCCCCCGCATCCTCGTCCTCGACGACGCGCTCTCCAGCGTCGACACCAACACCGAAGACAAAATCCTCAATCATCTCCGCGCCATCATGCGCGGACGCACCACCATTTTCATCTCCCACCGCGTCTCCACCGTCCGCAACGCCGACGCCATCGCAGTCCTCCATCAAGGACGCATAGTAGAACTCGGCACCCACGACGAACTAATAGCCCGCAACGGCTATTACACCGACCTCTATAACAAACAGTTACTGGAAGAAGAACTAGCCGAAGTCTAGCCGGTCGTGTAGGGCGGACACTCCTGTCCGCCAACCGCCGACACCGGTCAAATGTCAAATTAGTGTCACCCGACCCAATAAACATTTACCACCCATACAACCCAATTCGGGAATAACTTGATCAGACAAGGAGAAAGCATGGATAATGCCTTCAGAGCCCCTCATCAACCGAATTCCACGGAGTGACGCGTGCAGTCCCACACCGAAAGGATCACTATGCTTCGTCGTCGAGTGTCGCTGGCAGTTCGCCTACTGGCAGTTCTGGCCGCTCTCCTTCTTGCTCCTATCGTGCAAGCGCAAAATGTTCTGATTACCCAGATCGTGGACGACTCTAAATTGGTCACTCTCGCGGGCAACACTCGGCCCGAGGCGAATAAGCAAAATGATCGTGGGTTGGTGGCGGACGACCTTTTGATGGAGCACATGCTCCTCCTGCTGAAGCGCTCTCCGCAACAGGAGCGCGCGCTACGCCAGTTCATCGCGGAACAGGAAGACAAGTCCTCGCCGAACTTTCATCATTGGCTCACTGCTAAGGAATTCGGAGAGAGATTCGGACTGGCGGCACACGATCTCACTGCGATCACGCGTTGGCTGGAGTCGCATGGGCTCGAGGTCAACGTGGTTTACGAGAACGGGACGCTCATCGATTTTTCCGGAACAGCGGGTGAAGTGCGAGCGGCCTTCCATACCGAGATTCATCAGCTGGACGTGAAGGGCGTAAGACATTTCGCCAATATGAGCGATCCGCGGATCCCAGCCGCTCTCTTGCCGGCCGTGGTCGGAGTGGTGTCTCTGCACGACTTCAAGCCTCACAACAATTACAAGCCACGGGCGAACTACACGGATGGCGCTTGTGAATTTGGCACATGTTATTTGGTGGGCCCAGGCGACATAGCGACCATCTACAACTTGAATCCGGTTTTCAGCGGCGGCATTTCAGGACAAGGGCAAACGGTTGTGGTGGTCGAAGACACCGACGTTTACAGCACCGCCGATTGGACTACATTCCGAACAACGTTCGGCCTTTCGTCTTACACCGACGGCTCCTTCACGCAAGTCCATCCCGCTCCGCCGAGTGGCCCCAATAACTGCACCGACCCGGGAGTTAACGGCGACGACGGGGAAGCCATCCTGGATGCCGAATATGCAAGCGCGGCCGCGCCCAGCGCCGCCATCCAACTAGCTTCCTGCAGCAACACCGCAACCTTCGGCGGCCTGATCGCCATGCAAAACCTTTTGAATGCCAGCAGCACGCCGCCGGCGGTCATGAGCATGAGCTATGGCGAGTGCGAGGCCTTCAACGGCCAGACCTCCAATGCAGCATATAGCTCGACCTTCCAGCAAGCGGTCACCGAAGGCGTCTCGGTCTTCGTTTCGAGTGGCGATGAGGGCGCCGCGAGCTGCGACGCAGACCGCGCCAACGCCACGCACGGCATTGGAGTCAGCGGTTTCGCATCAACTCCTTATAACGTGGCCGTCGGCGGGACGGATTTCGGCGATACCTACGCCGGCACCAATAGCGCATATTGGAATCCCACCAACTCTTCGTCCTACGAATCTGCCCTGTCCTATGTTCCGGAGATTCCTTGGAACGATTCCTGCGGCAGCCTCGTGATCGCGTTGTACTTGGGTTATAGCCAAACTTATGGAACAACTGGACTTTGCGGCACAGGGGAGGGCTTGACCACGGCGTCCGGCAGTGGCGGACCGAGCGGCTGCGCCACCGGATCGCCATCCACATCTGGCGTGGTGAGTGGAACGTGTGCCGGATGGGCAAAGCCCTCGTATCAGTCGGTGTTCGGAAATCCCAGCGATGGGGTCCGCGATCTTCCCGATGTCTCCCTCTTTGCCGCCAACGGAGTCTGGGACCACTACTATCCATTCTGCTACAGCGACCCTACCCCCGGTAATGGCGGCACTCCCTGTACCGGCGCGCCCGATAACTGGTCGGGAGCCGGAGGCACGTCGTTCTCTTCTCCCATCATGGCAGGCATCCAGGCCCTGGTGAACCAGAAAGCCGGCGGACCGCAAGGCAATCCGAATCCGGTCTATTACAGCCTGGCAGCCACCGAATATGGCGCGAGCGGCAGTACTACCTGCAACTCAAACCTCGGAAATGCCGTAGGCAGTTCGTGCATCTTCTATGACGTGACGCTTGGCGACATGGACGTGAATTGCACCGGCACACACAATTGCTACTTGCCCTCCGGCACCTACGGTGTGCTCTCCACTTCGAACAGTTCGTATCTGCCAGCCTACGGAACCGCAACCGGATGGGACTTCGCGACCGGCATCGGCACCGTGAACGCTGCGAATCTGGTGAACAATTGGCCGGGCGCCCTCTCGGCCACTACCACCACCCTCGTTTCCAGCGCCCCTGGCGGAGCGATTCAAGGCGCCACCGTGACCTTCTCCGCGACCGTCACCACCTTGGGCACGAACCCGCCCACCGGCACCGTGAATTTCAACGATGGCAACAATCAAATCGGGAGCGGCACCCTCAGCACCGTCGGCACCGCCCAGGTAGCGACCTTCGCCACCACCACCCTCGCCGTTGGCACGCACTCGATCACTGCCATCTATGCCGGAGACTCAAACAACGCCAGCAGCACCTCGGCTCCCGTGAGCCAGGTCATCACCGCCATCACCACTACCACCACCGTTGTCGGCAGCCCCAACCCGGCGAACTATGGAGTCGCTGTTACCCTGACCGCCACCGTCACCACCACCGGCTCCCACCCGCCCACTGGCACTGTGACCTTCAATAACGGCAATGCAGTATCTGGGCATGAGCGACCTGAACGGTTCCCAGGTCGCAACGCTGGTCACCTCCGCGACCCAATTCTCGGTCGGCATGAACTCAATTACTGCTGTCTATGGTGGGGACGCGAACAACAGCGCCAGTACCTCGTCAATCCTGACCGAGACCGTCGCGGACCAACCTTCACGCTGGTCAACACCGGCGACGTCAATCGTCCACTGTATTAGCGGGTGTGTCGGGGACCGGTTATGCCTTCACGCTGGCGCCGGCGTCACCGGCTCCAAACTTCGGAGCACCGGTCACGCTCTGAGTTGCAGCTTCGCTCCCGCCGACCCGACGCTGACGAACAGTAGCTGCCAGTTTTCACACCGGATTTCATCACCATTCAGCCTCGGCATGGATCGAGCCGCAGTGACCCTGATCATCACAACCGCCGGCCCGAACGGAGCCGGGGCCGATCGCCGGCGCCGCGCCGCTAATATCCCCGACAATCATTCTCCGTGGCTCCCGCTGACCTTCCCCTCGCCGGCATCGTCATGGTCGGTTTCGCAGGAAGGAAAGTCTGGAAGCACTCAGCAACTGCCGCCCTGTGTGTCGCACTGCTACTTATCGGAGTTCTCGTTGCCTGCGGCGGCAGCAGCTCGGCACCGATAGGCGTCAGCGTCCAGGGATCACCGGTGACCTTATTCCCCAACAACACTGGATGGACGCCTCAAACGGCGTCGTTCTCGGCTACGGTCACCAATACCAGCAATACGGGCGTGACCTGGTCCGTGACTACGCCGAACGGCGGAACGATTGTTTCCACCGGGCTCGACACGGCAACGTACACCGCTCCCACCGTGGCTGCGGGTCTTCCAACGAACGTGACCATTGTGGCGACTTCCGTAGCCGACACGACCAAAACCGGATCGGCGCAGGAGACCCTCACGCCCGCAACCATCCCCGGAACTTACACCGTAACCGTGACCGCGACGGACCCCGCCGCAGTCCCCACAACGCAGACGCAGGCGTATACGTTAACCGTCCAGTAGGAAGGATTTTTGCAGTTGGCAGCTCTCAACCCAGGGCGCGGACAAGTTCCGCGCCCTTTTATTTTTCCCGCACGCCCGCTGTCATCGTGCCACAACATGTGCGGCGGTCTGTGCCGCAGGGCCGCCTGCCTCGCGTCTTGCGAAAAAACCAATAACTCCATAAACCGCCAGCACCACCATCATCGGATCGATCTGCCGTCGGTAATACACTTCCACGTGGGTGAAATAAAACACCACCGGAAAGAACAAAAACACCAGAGCATAGAGAACGGCAACCGGCTTATCAACAAGAAACACCCGCCACAGGCCGACGATCGTCAGCAGAGTAAAAAGCGTATTGAAGACAACATTGACCGGGTCATCCGGTTCCTGTGACAGATAATAAGAGCTGAAGCTCCAGAAGTGAGTCCAGATAAAAATGATCCGCCGCGCCGTGATCACCGCGAAAAAACGAGGATGCGCGCGGATGTAAGCTATCGCTTTTTCCTTGTTCTCCTCCATATAAGCAATCTCGCCCATCTGCTTGTACTTTTGCCACTCCGCGTCGTTGTGCCACGGACCAATCTTCTGCGCCAAGGCTGACCCCAGGGAGTTCGATTGCCAGTAGGAAGTGTCGCCATTGTTGCCGATGTACAACTCCAGTCCAATCGAGTCACGAAAAGGAATGAAGCGGTGAAATACTTCATAATTGCGTATGAACCACGGACTCACCGAAACAACAACCGTAACCACCGCGACTGCAAGAGGCACAAACCAGCGCTCTTTCTGCGAATGCAGACGAACTGCGATCCATCCCAACATGACTGGCAAAACCGTGAGCACAATAGGCTCGGTGAGCGCGGAGAATCCCCAAAGCAATCCGTAGCCAAGCCACGTTCCCAAACCGGCCCTCCGCTCAAGATGCAAGGTCATCAAAAACAGCAGAGCGAGCTGCAGGGTCGACAGCCAGGTCGGCCAGATACGCTCCGCCGGCCAATAAATCGCGAGAGGAAACAGCGCCCACGCCCATCCCGAGAAAAGCGCAACCCGCTCTCCGAAAGTCTTGCGAGCCGCAAAAAATACCGGAAGGCAGGTTAAGGCCGACACCACAGCCTGGAAAGACAGCAACACCAACCCTGATGCTTTGCTGTAGGTCCCGAAAATTAAGAAGACACCCGCAATAAGGTAGGGATAGACCGGAGGCAGCCACGCGGTCGGCCCGGTGTATTCAAACAAAGGGCTGCCAAATCCGTGACCCTGCACGATGGAGTAGGCGACTTTGCCGTTTTCAAAAGCAAAATGCCAGTGGTTTCGACTCGGATCCATCTGGTCAGGGTAGAGAAACCCGACCACAGCCAGCCGGATGGCCAGCGCGAAAAGAACCATGCACCATTTATTTTTGAGGAAAGTCGCGAACTTTTCCGCGAACGTTCCCGCGAACTCTGCCCTGAACTCTGTCATGAACACAAAAGACGAATCCGCGCGCCGGTTGCGATGCTTCCCTATCGCGCCGGAAGCGACGCAGGCTGCTGCAATCTGAACTCGAGCAGTGTCTCGCTGGGAACATTGACCGATTTGCCCTTCTGGGCCACCGATCCCACGGCACCCGCAGTAGCGCCGATGGCAGCTCCCTTCCCGGCGTTCCCAGCCACGGCTCCGATCACTGCACCCAGACCGGCTCCGCCCACAAGACGTTTCGCGCTTCGCTTGCCGCTGCTGCTGCCCTTCACCTGGTAGTCGCTGGTGAGAAGCGGATACGCCGTGCCATGGACAACGATGTCCGTGAGCTCCAACTGCAGCTCCGATGATCCCGTCGCGCGTCCCGCCTGCTTGGCGTCAGCCAGCCGACCGTAAACCGTATTCCCCTTCGGCACCAGTACAACGCCGTGGACCACGAGGTTGGTCTCAAGCGTTGCCGTGAACCGCGATCCCGGAGGATTCTTGCTGGAATCAACCGTATCCAGCATCCGCACCAGAATGGTGGTGCCGGCGGGAACCGTTGTCATCGGCGGCGGAGCATTTTGCTGCGCCGCCGCAGGCAAATCCGCAAACGCTGCCATCACCCCACACAAAATGACCGTCGCCAAAATGTTATGACTGCGCATCTCTGTCCCCCCTCTTTCTTGAACTCAGGAGCTTTGCCTCAGGAGCCCGCTATGGGTAACGAAGAACTAATTTGCAGATCGATGATCAGCAGCAACTGGCGTTCAACTTGCATAAAACGCGCAGCCGTAATCGCGCCCATCTCCTGCTTCACCCGCAGGTAATACTTGCTCAAAAGCTCGTCCCGCTGTTTCTGAAACTCCATGGAGTTGCGCACCAGCTCATCTGCCTTCTCGTCCGTCAGGTGGTTGTACGTCTGTGCGTATTCTTCGATATTGGCCACTCTCAGATCATTCACCTTGCTAAGTTCCGCATCGTAGTCCCGGTAGATAGGCCAGAACTTCGCCGCCTGATCCAGATCAAGCTGCATAACCGCATCCACAATCGAATACTTTTCTGACCGCACATCTTCCCGCAGCAGCTTGACGTACTCCTTGAGATTTTGTTCCTTGGACGCTTTTGCCGACGACGACGCCGGAGCCTTGACCGAAGCTTTGACCGGCGCCTTCTGAGGTTGCGCTTTGTCCTGGGCAAATACCGCGGAGCAAGAAACCAGAAACGCGAAGATGGCGAGTGCAACTCTGTTTTTCTTTGTCATCCCTGTCCTCACTATTAACGTCCTCACGATTGACCCGAAAACCAACCATTCTACGCCCCTCTCACTGGATTGCGTCAACGCAAAACAAAAGGGCTTTTCGGACCTGTTTGCAAATGTTCTTTTTGCACAGAATTCTTCCGCTTTGCGGTTCAGACTCAGGTCAGAGGCGTCCCGTGACAAAGAGGCGTCTTGGCAGAAAAGAGGAATAATGTCGATGCAACACCTGATTCATGACGTGACGGGAGATCTTCACGTCGTCGTTGTAGCAAGCGAGCATGGTTACCGCGAAACCGCCTTGGAAGCCTGCCTATCAGCCAAAGAGAAGCTGCAAGCGATCCGTGAGGAGTTGCTCCGGCGGGAGCGTGGGATCGCTGACCCACGGTATGACTACGAAAGCTAGTCGTAACCGAATTCGTTGAACGCTCACTGCCAGCCTCCGCCAAGTGCCTTGTAAAGCTGCACCAGGCTTTGGTATTCAGCGCCCCTCGCCTGGGCCAGAATGATCTCGGCATTAAATAGCGAGCGCTGGCCATCGAGAACCTCGAGATAGGTGGTGATGCCTCCCCGATACCGTATCAGGGACGTGCTGACCGAGTCCCGAAGATCCTTGACCGTTATCTCCTGCGCGACGCGGACTTGATGAAGTTTCTGATAACCAATAAGGGCATCGGAAACATCGCGAAGCGCCAACTGGATGACCTGCTGATAAGCGATCAGTTCCTGGCGATGTTCTGACTCAGCCAACTTTAGATTCCCGCGCAGCGCCCCGCCCGTGAAAATAGGTTGCGAAACCTGGGCACCGTAGGACCAGATTCCAGTCTGTGAACTCAGAAGGCCGGAGAGCAGACTGCTGCGTCCGAATGCGCCTCCGCCGGCGCCGGTAAGGGAAATCTGCGGAAAGAACGCTGCTTTGGCCACGCCGATATCGGCATTGGCGGCGATCAGGTCTTGTTCGACCTCGCGAATATCCGGCCGGCGTTCGAGCAACGACGACGGAATGCCCGGCGGCACTTCCGGAGGAAGCGGCTGCTCGGTCAGCGGCAGTCCCCGTCGCACACTCTCGGGATAATGGCCCAGAAGAATGCTGATGGCGTCTTCCTCCTGGCCGATCTGTCTCTCCAGGTCCGGGATGGCCGCATTAGCGGTATCCAGCACCTGTAAGGCTTGGAGTACATCCAGCTTGGTGGCAACGCCGTGGTCGAGCCGCAACCGCGTCAGCTTCACAGAATCTTCCTGGGCTTTGACTGTCTCCTGAGTGATCCGGAGCTGGAGATCGAGATCAAGAAGCTGAAAATAATCGCTCGCTACATCGCTCACCAGAGTCAAAACGACGATATTGCGAGCATCTTCGGTAGCCAGCAACTCGGCGCGTGAGGCCTCAGTCGCGCGTCGCAGGCGGCCGAAGAGGTCCAACTGAAATGCAGCGTCGGCGGTAAGGGCCAGAATGTTGTACTTCGACTGCGTGCTTGGGTCCTTTCCGCCGGCGAAATTGCCGTTCACTCCAACTTGCGGAAACAGGTTGGATCGGGTGATCGCGACCTGAGCGCGCGCCGCGCTAATGCGCTCGGTCGCGAGTTGCAGGTCGTAATTTTCCTTCAATGCTGTGCGGATGAACTCTTGTAGTTGCGGGTCCTGGAAGACTTGCCACCACGGGAGGTCGGCGAAAGACGCGGCTTGAGTCTGGGCCTGTGGGTTATCCGGCAGATCGCGGTACACGCCGGGAGTCTGAACCGCCGGCCGATGGTAATTCGGGCCGACCTTGCACCCGCTCATCAAGATCGAGGCCGATACTGCGACGACGACCGCGGGCAGGGACAACGATAATAGCGGGCGGCGGACCATATCAGTCTCCCTCCGCCGGCGCCGTCGTTCCTGGCGTCGCACCCGGAGCCAGTTCCTGGCTGGCGCCTGACCATTTCTCCACCAGATAGAAGATCGCGGGCACGAAGAAGATTCCGATGAAGCTGGCGGCGAGCATGCCGCCGATCACCGTGGTGCCCATGATTTGTCGGGCCACTGAGCCGGCACCGGTTGCCGTCCACAAGGGCACGCAACCGAGGATGAACGCGAAAGACGTCATCAAGATGGGCCGCAGACGGAGCTTGGCACCTGCGAGCGCGGCGTCTGCCAAGGGTTTTCCTGCTTCGTATTCATCTTTGGCGAACTCGACGATCAAAATCGCGTTTTTTGCCGCCAAGCCGATGAGCATGACCAGTCCGATTTGCGAGTAAATATCGGTCTCGATCTGGACCAGATAAGGTGGCAGGAAAACGCCGAGCAGCACGCGGCGCAACCAAAGAATTGCAAAGGCTCCGAAGATCGCCACGGGCGTGCTCAGCAGCACGCTGAAGGGTAGCGTCCAGCTTTCGTAGAGCGCCGCCAGAACCAGAAAGACGAAGAGCAACGACAAGCCAAAGATCGCGGCCGGGGGCACGCCTTCTCGCGCTTTTTGTTCTTGAAACGATATGCCTGAGTAGTCAAAACCCATCTCGCGCGGCATGGTCTGCTTGAAAACATCCTCAAGCGCGGCCGTGGCTTGATCGGCGCTGAAGCCCGGCGCGGCACTCCCGTTGATCTGCGCGGAACGATATTCGTTGAAGCGCAAAGTGAATTCCGGACCGAGGCGCGGCTTAATGGTGGCCAGCGTGGAGAGGGGGACGCTCTCTCCCTTATTGTTACGGACGTAGAACTGCCCAACGTTTTCTGCTTTCGCGCGGTCTTCGTTTTCAGCCTCGATATAGACCTGCCACTGGCGGCCAAAGCGATTGAAATAGTTGATGAAATAGCCGCCCATGAAGGCCTGGATCGTGCGGTATACATCACTGAGGGCAACACCTTGTTTCAGCACCTTGTCGCGGTTTACGTCGACAAACTGTTGCGGGACGCTCGCCAGGAAAGTAGTGCTGAGGCTGGCGATTTCCGGCCGCTTTCGGGCAGCATCAAGAAAAGTGGCCAGGTTCTTGGAGAGGAACTGAAGATCGCTGCCCGAACGGTCTTCGAGAATGAACGTAAATCCCCCGGCCGTGCCGACACCGGGAATGGCGGGCGGGGAAAAACCGAAAGCGACTGCAGCGGGCAATTTGCTCAACTGCTGGTTCAAATGAACCTTAAGCGTTTGAAATTGCTCAGCTCTTGTTTTGCGCTCGTCCCAGGGCTTGAACGTCACAAAGAAAGTCGAGTTGTAACTGGTGCGAACGAAACTCAGCAAACTGAAGCCGACGAAGCAGGTAACGTGCTCGACTCCGGGCGTGCTCATCAGAATTTTTTCCACATCAGCCGTGACCGCCGTCGTACGCTCCAGCGAAGCTCCATTCGGTAACTGCACATTGACGTAGGCGTAACCCTGATCTTCGTCGGGAAGGAAGCTCGATGGGATTCGGTTGGCAAAAAAGAAACCCGCCACGGCGAACACCACCAGCATTACGACCACAACCACGGTCTTCTGGAGTAAGACCGCGCTCCATCGCACATATCCGTCAGTGGCCCGCTCAAATACGCGATTAAACCAATCGAAGAATCTTCTCAGCAGTCCGTGGCTTTCTGTCTTCGGTTTGAGCAGCAATGCCGCGAGCGCTGGACTAAGCGTGAGCGCATTGAACGCAGAGAGCAGAACGGAAATCGCGATGGTGACGGCAAACTGCTGGTAGAGCTGGCCGGTAATTCCGGGAATGAAAGCGGTCGGCACGAATACGGCGGAGAGAACCAGTGCGATGCCCACCACGGGGCCGGACAGTTCCTCCATTGCTTTCAACGCCGCGTCCTTCGGCGTCATGCCCTCTTCTATGTGCCGCTCTACGCCCTCGACGACGACAATGGCATCGTCTACCACAAGCCCGATCGCCAGCACTAAACCAAAGAGAGAAAGCGTGTTGATGGAGAACCCGAACAGCGGGAAAAGCACGAACGTACCGATGAGCGAGACCGGCACCGCAAGCAACGGAATCAAAGTCGCACGCCAGCCCTGCAAGAAGATGTAGACCACGAAGATCACGAGCGCGAGGGCAATCAAAAGCGTTTCAACGATTTCCTTCATGCCTTCCGTGACCGCGCGCGTCGTATCCAGCGCCACCACGTAATCCAGGTCCTCCGGGAAGCGCTCCTTCATCTTCGCCATGAGTTTATTGACGCCGGCGGCGGCATCGACCGCATTCGATCCCGGCAGTTGGTAGGTGGCAATAATCGCACTGGGTTTTCCATTGAAACGTCCAGCGACGCTATAGTCCTGGGCGCCCAACTCGATTCGGGCGACATCGCGCACTCGCACCGTCCCCCCGTCGGGCGTCTCGCGAACCACGATCTGTCCAAATTCTTCAGGGGAGATGAGGCGGCCCTGCGCCAGCACCGAATAAGTGAATTCCTGGCCCTTGGGAGCGGGTTCGCCGCCCGCCTTCCCGGCTGGGTTCACCGTGTTTTGCGCTTGAATGGCGCTGACGATTTCCGGGACGGTGACGCCGAGCTTGGCCAACGTGTCGGGTTTTACCCACAACCGCATCGCGTATTGGCCGGCGCCGAACACCTGAACGTTGCCGATCCCGGGCGAACGCAGAATGGGATCAACAAGATTGATGTATGCGTAGTTGGCCAGAAACGTTGCGTCGTAGGTTCCATGCGGCGAGTACACAGCGGTTAACGTGAGGGGAGCAGTAACGGATTTCCTAACGTTGACTCCGTAATTCGTGACGTCAACCGGAAGTTGAGAAGCAGCCAGTGTCTCCCGGCTCTGCGCAAGAATGTAATCCGTATTGGGATCGGTTTTCGCGTCGAAATCAACAATCAGACTGGTGCTGTTGTTGCCGGTGGCGTTCAGCGAATACATGTAGTTCATGTTGTCCACGCCGTTCATCTGCTGTTCGATGGGAGTGGCAACCGCTTGCTCCAGGGTCTGTGCATCCGCCCCGATGTACGTGGCAAGGACTTGAATCTCGGGCGGAGCGATGCGGGGAAACAGCGCGACCGGCAAAGTCAGGATGGTGAGCGTCCCGACGAGCACGAGGACGATCGAGATCACCATGGCAACGATGGGTCGGTTGATAAAGAACTTTGACATGGAATTATCTGCCCGTAGTTCCCGCAACAAATGGCTTGGGATTCACCTGCATGCCCGCATGAACTTTCTGCACACCCTCGGCAATCACGCGCTCACCTGGCTTCAATCCGTCCGTGATAACCCATTGGCTGTCGACACGATCGCCGACTTTGACGGTTCGGATGCTCACTTTGTTGCCGCTATCCACGGTAGCGACTTGATAGCCGCCTTGCAGTTCGGAGACCGCACGCTGCGGCACCAGCAACGCATCTTGCTGCACGCGGATGACGGCGCGAACCTTAGCGTAGCCGCCGGGGCGCAGCACCATCCCGGGATTGGAAAATAGCCCGGCGATCCGAATTGCCCCGGTACTTTCATTCACCTGGCGGTCCGCAAAGTAAAATGTTCCAGTCTGCGCGTAGGTTGATCCGTCAGCCAGAATCAGTTCAAGGCGCAGATTCTTGTCGGCTGCGGCGCGAGTAGCATCTGTCGGGTACCGTTTTCTCCATGCCAGGTATTGCGGCTCACCCACGGTGAAATAAACCTTGATCGGGTCGACGGTTGACACGGAGGTCACGGGCGCACTGTTCAGATTGACCAGCGCTCCCACCTGTAGCTGAGCCTGCCCCGCGATGCCGTCTATGGGGGCTGTGAGGCGGGTGAAATCCAGGTTGATTCTGGCGGTTTCGACCGCTGCATCGGCTGTCTTGATCTGAGCCTCGGCGGTTGCGACCGAAGCCTTAGCGGCCAAATTATTCTGGACCGCGTTGTCGAGATCCTGCTGGCTGGCTGCCTGCTCTTTCGCCAGCGGCGTGTACCGCTCTACGTCGAGCTGCGTTCTCCCCTGAACTGCGGCTGCGTTCGCCAGTTGCGCTTTGGCCTGTGCTAACTGTCCTTGAGCCTGGTCGAGAACTGCCTGAAACGGCCGGGGATCAATCTGGAAGAGCAGCTGGCCCGTCTTGACGAACGCTCCTTCCTGATATCCCTGGCGCATGATGTAGCCCGTGACCTGGGCCTTGACGTCGGCATTGGAGAATCCATCGAGCGTACCGATCCACTCGCCAAAAATCGGAACGTCTTTTTGCTCGACCTGCACGACCTCAACGTCCAGTGGAGCGCCGGTCTGTGCTCCCGATACATGCTTCGGGTATACGGCCCCGATGATCAGGCCGACGACGAGCAGGCAAAGTGCTCCGCCTATCCAGAATTTATATTTCGAAAGCGTGTTCATCTTCATTCTCCACGCAGCAAGCTGTCGCGCCTTGGCATTCCAGCCGATGCTGACTTATTGCCACCTCGGTGATGACGCCACCCTGTGATGGAGCTTTTTCCATTTTCGTCGCGCATCGTTAGCTCTCTCGTTCTTCCCGCCTCAGATCTTGCCACCTCGCAAGCAACTATGCACAAGCGGTCGCCGAGCTTGACCTGGCCCGAATTTGGCGCGAGATGCTGGAGGCAACAGTGCGCGCCATTATAATCCCACCAGCAAGTCGCAAAGGACACACCAGCGACGAATTTCACGAGACTTGCTTCTAGGGAAAAAACCCCAGCCTAAACCTGCTGAAGGAGGTTCGGACGCAGTGTGAGCGAACCGTCATCGTTCAGCTTCTGGTGGCAAGCCCAGCGCACGGGATAGCGCATCCCCTTTACTTCAATCTCAGCTCTAAGTTTCAATCCTTTCCAATCGGTGACGTTCGGAATCACGAACTGTGCCTGCCGAATCTTGCCCGGTAACGGGTAACCGGCGTCCAGGCAACCGCTCTTGAGAAGCTTTCCGTCCTGGCTCTCCACCGTCACCCGCAGTACGCCGGGCACACCCGCGATGCCGTCGTTTGCGAAGCCGACAATTAGCCCCGCGGAACTATTGTCCTCATAGCTCCAGATGAAAGACGGCCTCACCCGATAGCCTATGCGGCGATTGATTCGGTCGAACGCTGCCGGATACGCCTGGTAGTAGCTCATCAGATTTTTGGCGCTGATCTGGTGAAAGTTCCAGAGCGACCAATAATTCGCCCCGACATCAGTCACATGAGCGATCAAGTTCTCTGCCGGCGATATCCCTTCATATGCAAGGCTCGGATCTGGAGGTTTGCCCGGAAGCCCTTGCTCGAGCAATGCCGCGATCCAGGGTGGGCGATTGCTGAGCGCTTCAATCTGCTCGTTCTCAATAAAGATGGTGTCGCTGCGAATCCAATTGTTGCTGCGGACCGCGCGGTCCAGCAGCTCTGAATTACCAACCCGGCTATAGTCCGGTTGAGTATTCGTCAGCAGGGGAGTCTTCGAGAAATACTCGAGCTGGACTTCGAGCATATTGATCCAGGTGCGCTCCGCCGTCTGGTAATCGGGGAAAGGATTGTTGGCAAATGGCCAGGTGTGGCCTTCACCCCAAAAGCCATACATGAAGGTATCGATAAACTCGATCACAGGATTGCCATTGAATTCCGCTGCCAATAAGCCAACCAGTTCTTTGAATGCCTGCTGGAAAAAAGGATGGTCATACCGGGGCTGGTAACGCGAATGCGGATTCTCCAGGAATCTCTTCCCCTCAGCGGCACCTTCCTGATCGCTAACCACCAGATCAACTTTCGGAACTTTTTCCAAAACAAAATCCGGCAACGCCGCTTCGTGCATATAGTCTGGAGCGCTCATCTGAACTCGCAATCCGACCCGCTTGTTGTTGTTCTTCGCCAATTCAAAAACCAGCTTCAGATAATCGGGTATTTCCAGGCGTCCAGGCCGCGATTGCAATTCCCTCCATGTCGGACGGACATAAAGCTGCTGGCCCAGGGAAAATCGAACCAAATCTTCGATCGCCTGCAGAATATTGTCTGACTTGATTTCCTCGGTGCCACTGTCCGCTGTGATGTACGTGACCAGGCCCTTGCCATAGTTCGGCACGACGTCTTCGGAAGAAGTAGTGGTCATCACCACGTCGTCCGTGGGAATGACCGCCTCAGGTGGGTATTGAGGGAACGGGCCCTGACTCAGCCGATCGGTCACCCGGGGACCGGGGCCGAAGTCGTAGTTTCCCCAGTTGTGTGCAGGAACCTTGCCCTGTGCTTTACCCATTCCAAGTTCGGTAACAACGGCTGCGACGACAGTACTTTTTAGAAAATCTCTACGCTGCATTCAGAGTTATCTCCTGCGTATTCTTCCATTAGACTTCGGGCCGACTGGCTGAGCGTTAGAGCCTCCGCTAGCCAGGCAGAGCTGTTCCTCAATCGGGGAGTAAGCGCTAAAACGACTATCGAACTGTTACTATTTATATCGTTTGATTTCGTTTGTCCAGCAACATGACAAATACTTCATGCGCCGGCGCTGATCAACCGACGTCGATCAAGAAGACGCCCTATGTGTTCAACTGGGATTTTACAATCCAACGCCAATTTCCTTCGCAAGCTGCGAGCCCTGATTGCGATCAGATCTTGGATTGTTTTCATCACTGTGTTTGCGTCTTATTCGCTCGCGGCGGCGGACATCCCTGCTGGCAAGCTTCAGATTCAGGGCGGCAATCTGCGCATTGAATTTGATAACTGCCTGCGGAGCCGGGTAGTTGCCCGCTTCGACAAGACGGAGACGGTGATGGGGCCGTTCACCGCCTCCGAGACTGTGACAACTGCCGGCAAAGTCTCAACCGGATTTCTCCTGACCTCGCATAAACAGGAGCGCACAAAAGACGCTTTCGGACAGGGCGAGCGACTCACCGTCGAAGGAAAAGCGGGAACGCTCACAAAGATGGTCTCCGTAACGGTATATGACGACTTTCCAGCGATGGCTTTCTTTGATGTCCAGTACACAAACACCGGAACATCCAAACTCGCAATCAAAAGTTGGACTAACAACGGGTACACGGTGACCGCTCAACGCAGCGTGCGTACGCCAGCTTTCTGGTCTTACCAGAGTGGCTCCTATGAGAAGCGTCCCAACTGGGTCCTGCCGCTGCACACCAATTTTCGGCAGGAGAATTATCAAGGCATGAATGCCAGCGATTACGGCGGCGGCACGCCGATTATCGACGTCTGGCGGCGTGACGTCGGAATGGCTGTGGGACACGTCGAGCCGCGGCCGAAACTTGTCTCCCTGCCCGTATCCATGCCCGATGCCGCGCACGCCAAAATAGCGATACGCTTCACCAAAGCTATCTCATTAAATCCCGGTGAAAGTTTCCATACCTTTCGCACCTTCGTTGCTGTCCACCAGGGAGACTACTTCCGCGCGCTCGTCGATTACCGGCGCTTCATGATGAAGCAAGGCTTCAAAATGGCCACAGCTCCCGATGACGCTTTCGGAGCGATCTGGTGCGCGTGGGGATATGGACGATCGGTGCAGCCGCAGCAGGTATATGAAACACTTCCAACGGCGAAGCGACTGGGGTTTGCGTGGGTCACACTCGACGACGGTTGGCAAAATAATGTGGGCGACTGGCAGCTTGATCCTAAGAAATTCCCCAACGGAGACGCTGACATGAAGGCCCTCGTTGACCGCATTCACCAGGAAGGATTCAAAGCCCAGCTCTGGTGGTCGCCGCTAAGCGCCGTGCCAGACTCGGATCTGCTCCGGGATCATCCCGACTACGAATTGCTGAACCGTGATGGCTCCAAGAGAAAAGTCTCTTGGTGGAACTCCTACTATCTGTGTCCCGCGGACCGCCGCGTAGTGGAGTACCACAAGGCATTGGTGCGAAAGATTTTGTTGGATTGGGGGTTTGACGGCTTGAAGCTCGATGGCCAGCACATGAACGGAGTTCCAGCCTGCTATAACCCGGCTCATCATCACTCCCAGCCGGAGGAATCGGTCGAGGCTCTACCGGATTTCTTCAAGGCAATCTACGAAACCGCACAGTCCGTAAAGCCTGGAACACTGGTGGAGTTCTGCCCTTGCGGCACTGCGTTCTCCTTTTTCACCATGCCGCACTTCAATATGTCGGTGGCTTCCGACCCGACAAGTTCCTTTCAAGTTCGCTCCAAGGCCAAAACCTTAAAGGCGCTGATGGGAGACAACATTCCGTTCTTCGGCGATCACGTCGAACTGAGCGATGGCGGTAACGACTTTGCGTCCACTGTGGGCGTGGGAGGCGTCGTGGGAACGCAGTTCGTTATTCCCTCTCTTGTCGAGAAGAGGAGTAAATCCGATCTGACTCCTGCGCGCGAGAAGGAGTTCGAAAAGTGGCTTCGCATCTATCGCGAAAAGATGTTGTCGAGGGGACAATACCTCGGGCAGCTCTATGACATCGGCTTCGATACTCCCGAGACCCATGTGATCCGCAAGGACCAGACCATGTACTATGCCTTTTTTGCAAAGCACTGGAACGCGCCAGTCGAACTGCGCGGCCTCGACGACCGTAACTACAGTGTCGTGAACTACGTCACAGGAAAAAGCCTGGGGACAGTGTCAGGACACAGTGCGCATCTGCCGGTCGAGTTCGAGGGAAATCTGCTTGTGGAAGTTCGGCCGCAATGAGCGGTATTTACCAGCCAGCAGGACCGCAGAGGCACGCCGAAGAAACCGTTAGCACGAAAAACCTTCGTGGCCTTGGTGGTTCAAGCTCTTTGCGGCTCGAATCGTGAAACCGGGCCACCGCTCGTAAACCACACCGTGACCATTTGATGAGGAAAATGAAGAAGCTCGTAATTCGTTTACTTCCAGTGGATAAATGGTGGGCAGTGCAGGACTCGAACCTGCGACCTCCTGCTTGTAAGGCAGGCGCTCTAACCAGCTGAGCTAACCGCCCGCTTGGCGCGGACACGAGCGTGGATTCGCCTCCGCCACTCGCAAACATACTTCATAACAACTCATTCCGAGAATACTGGAGCCTTCCCTGCGGGGTCAAACCAGAGGCGTGATCGATCCGAAGCCCAAATGATTCAATGGCTCAATGTTTCAATGACTCAATGTCTGCCTCGCGGCTGCTACACTTTCTCGGTGCGAAGGTTGATCGTCAACGCCGATGATTTCGGTCTCACCACGGGAGTGAATCGCGCCATCATCGAAACCCACGCCAGTGGAGTCGTGTCGTCGACGACCTTGATGTCCAACGGCGCAGCGTTCGAGGACGCAGTGACGCCGCGCGCCCTCGTCGCCAAATCTCTCCGTTGGATGCCACGTCGTACTCGTGGACGGAACCCCAGTCTCCCCGCCCGGAGCGCTGGATACGTTGCTAGCCATTCGCTCGGCGCACCCGGAAAAGTTTTACTCCAGCCTTTCCGCCTTCGCCGCGCGCGCCACACTGGGAGGCTTCGATCGCGACCAACTGGTGACGGAAATCACCGCGCAAATTAGAAAAATTCAGTCCACCGGTCTGCACGTGACTCACCTCGATACCCACAAACACGCCCACGTCTTTCCAGAGATTCTGGCGGCATTGCTCCGGGCCGCGCGGATTTGCGGCGTGCGCGCCATCCGCAATCCGTTCGTTCCCGTGAAAGCAATGCCCGCGCGGCAATTCAAAGGGCAGCGCCACCTCTGGAAGCGCTACGGCCAGGTCCGCATGTTGCACACTTTTTCCCGTCACTTCCGTGATCGCACCAAACGCGCCGGACTGCTCACGCCCGACGGCGCGATCGGCGTAATCGAAACTGGATCAAGCGACACTTCTGGCGAGAGTTCTGGCAGTAGCTCTGGCCGCATTTCTGGCTATGATTCCCTGCTGCGCCAGACGATCAAAAGCCTCCCGGAGGGAACCTGGGAGTGGGTCTGCCATCCCGGTTACAACGACCCAGACCTGCGCACCGCCGGCACCCGTTTGCTCGATTCCCGCGACGAGGAGCGGCGTCTGCTGACGTCACCGGAACTACGCCAGTTTCTGGAAGAGCAGAAGATCCGCATCATCAGCTATCGAGAATTCGTGGAAGAGTTCACAGACAAGTCCGCAGAAAAACGGCGTTGACCAGCCCTTGCAGGTGCCCAAAGTTGTGCTCCGCTGGTTACTGCATCCAACAACTTTGTAATGTCGCGACGCATCCCAGGGCGGTATCATCGCAGGTACCGAATATTTTAAGGATAAGGCATGGCTGATCACCAAACCGAACCTCGCCTCACTGTCGATCTGCCCGTGCGTATTTGGGGTATGAGTGCCGATGGGCGCGCCTTTTCCCAATCGGCGCGCGCGCAGAATATCAGTTCCGAGGGCGCCCTGATCTCCGGCGTCGACAGCGAACTGAAAGTGGGCGACATTATCGGAGTGCAATGCGAAGAGAAAAAAACGCGCTGCACCGTGATCTGGGTCATCAACTCCGGCCCGGTCAAGAAAAATCAAGTGGGAGTGAAGTTGGTCGCTGATCAGGAGTGCCCCTGGAAAAACTATCTGCCTCTCGACGGCGCGACCGTGAAGATTGCCGACTCCAACCGCCGCCGCTGGCACCGGCATAAGATCTGCCTCCCGCTCGAACTGCGCGACGAGCGCGTCAATGCACCTCTCCGCATCAATGCCACCGACGTGAGCGGCAACGGATGCTACGTCGAGACCATGCAGCCTTTACCCCTGGGAACGGTGCTGCGCCTCGATTTCTGGCTCGACTCGGAGCACATCAAGATCACCGCAGTAGTCCGCACGTGCGATCCCGGCGTGGGCAACGGCATCGAGTTCACCGGCATGCCCCCCGATACCAAGGAACGCATGCAGACGTACCTAGACATAATTGACCCGCAGCGCGGAGTTTCCAAGGAGCAGTGAGACTCGAGCGGTAAGACTATCGAGGTTCCGCGTAGCGCGCGAGCACAATCGCGCGGATCAATCCACCCATCGTAAATTCACGGGCCTCGAACGCCGCCGGCAGTCGCAATTTGCCGAGCGTTGCCGAAGTCACCGGACCAATCGAAGCAAACTGGACATGCTTTAGCCAACCCACGCCCGGCGAACCCGCTTTGATCCCCAGCAATTCCGCAAAATTCTTCGCGGTGGAAGAACTGGTAAAGGTCACGATGTGCGGCCGGCGATTAGCATTCTTCATCAGCGCCCGCAGACGCACCCGTGATTTTTCTGGCACCACGGTTTCATAAGCCTCAACCACTTCGACTTTAGCTCCCGCTGCACGCAGCTCCTCCGGAATCACGTCGCGCGCGACTTTCGCTCGTATGACCACGACGCGCTTGCCGTTGACCTTATCGCGCAGTCCCTTGACCACCGATTCCGCGACGTACTCTTCGGGAACCATCTTCACCTCCAGGCCATGCTTCACCAGCGCCATCTTGGTTGCCGGCCCGATCGCAGCGATCTTAAGATGCTTCAGTTTACCGCGCGGGATGCGAAGTTTCCTGACCCGTTCGCCACATCGCTTCAACCCCATTAACACTGGTGAGAATCAGCCAGTCGTAGGCCTTGATGTTCCTCAGCGCATCGTCGAGCGGCCTTAAGATTGCGGCTTGTGAATCTCAATGAAAGGAATCTCGATCACCGCCGCACCCAAGCCCCGCAAGCTGGCGGAAAGACTTCCGGCCTGATGCCGGGCGCGTCCTACAAGAATCCGGGTTCCGCAAGTGGATGTTTTTCGTTCGGCTTGCGCATGGGTCAGCTTCTAGATTATTTGCCTGAGAATCATCGTCTGCTTACATCTACCTAAGAATTGTCATCCTGAGCGGGGCGAAGGACCTGCTGTTTACGAACCGACCTCAGGCCGTAGCCGGGAGCGTGGTTTCTGCATTCTTTCAAGGTTGCTGCGGCACTGCGAAACCTTCTCCGTAGACTTCTTCGAGAATAACATCGCCGCCGCGACGCAGAAGAACCTCGCCGACTTCTTCTCCGAGCCGCGCAGGATCATCTCCCTCGCTAGTTTCGCGCAAAACCTTGCTTCCATCGGGATCAGCCACGAGCGCGCTGCAGGCGGATGCGCCTCCCCTCAATCTCCGCAAAAGCGCCGATCGGCACTTGGCATCCGCCGCCCAGCTTGTTAAGCAAAGCGCGCTCGCACGTGGTCGCGGCCCGCGCCGATACATCATCTAAAAATGCTAGCAACTAACGCGTCGCGCGTGTCGCCCCTGCCGAATTTCTATCGCCGATCGCCCCTTGCCCCGCAGCTGGCGTCATCATCTCCACCGGAATCACCTGCCGCACCAGTTGTGTTTTGCCCAGCCGGTTCAGCCCGGCCGCAGCCAGAATGATGGCATCGTATTCGCCCGATTCCAGCTTGCGCAGCCGCGTGTCCACATTGCCGCGCAAAGGATGAATCTGCAGATCCGGACGCAGCGCCTTCAACTGCGCCTGACGGCGCAGGCTGCTGGTGCCCACGTTAGCCCCCTGCGGCAGAACGTCGATGCTCGCGAACTTCACCGAACAAAAAACATCGCGAGGATCCTCGCGAGTCGGGATGGCAGCAATCTCGAAATCCGCAGCCAATTCCGTCGGCAGATCTTTCAAACTGTGGACGGCAAGGTCAACCCGGTTCTCGACCAGCGCTTCTTCAATCTCCTTGGTAAACATACCCTTGGTGCCAACTTTGGCGAGCGCCACGTCGGTGATCTTATCGCCCGTCGTCTTGATGATCTCGATTTCGACGGTGTGCCCCTGAGCGCGCAACAAATCAGAAATATGATGGGCTTGCCAGAGCGCAAGTTGCGAACCGCGGGAGCCGATGCGCAGGCGGGCCATCAGTCTCCGCCCTTCTTTTTCCCGCCCCGCGGTCCCGCGCAGACTTCGCTTCATGCTCTTCCCCGTCCTTGTCTTCGTCGTGCAGGTGCCTCCGGCAGATCATCGCGCAAATTAAAAAGCCGGCGCACTAGTTCGATCACAGTTGTCGATTCCGGATCGCGCGCCGCCGTCTTCAGCGTGCTGACCGGAGTATGCATGATTTTGTTGACGATCCCACGCGTCAGCGCCTCGATGGCCAGTTCCTGCTCGGTGGTCATGGAACCAAGCCGCCCCCGCACCCGGTCGATCTCGGCCTGCCGAATCGTCTCCAGATGATCTTGCAGGCTGACGATCGTAGGAACCACATCGAGTGTCAGCAAGCGAGCGTGAAATTTCGCCACTTCGCCATCGATGATCGCCTCCGCCTTGTCCGCTTCCTTCTTGCGATCGGCAACGTGCGAACTGACCGCCTGCTGCAGATCGTCAATGTCGTACACAAAAATGCCGTCGATCCTGTTCATCTCCGGATCAACATCGCGCGGCACCGCAATATCAATAAAAAACATGGGCCGGTTCTTGCGCGCCGCCATGAGCTTTTCGCCATGTTCGCGCCGGAAAATAAAATGCGGCGAGCCCGTCGAAGTAATGACGATGTCGGCGCGATCGCAAGTCTCGTACAGCCGGCTGAACTCGATCGCCTGTCCGTCAAACTTGTGCGCCAGCCGGATGGCCCGGTCATAAGTGCGATTGGCCACAAAAATCGAAGCCGCTCCATGCGCCAGCAAATGCCGAGCCGCCAGTTCGCTCATTTTTCCCGCGCCCACCAGGTAGACGCTCTTGCCGTTCAGGCTCCCAAAATTTTCTTCGCCAGTTCAACCGCCACCGAAGCAATCGAAACCGAGGACGATCCGACCGCAGTCTCCGTGCGCACGCGCTTGGCCACGGCAAACGCCCGCGTCAGCAATTGATCCAGCTGCGCCCGTACCGCTCCGACCGCGCGGGCCGTCGCATAAGCTTCCTTTACCTGCCCCAGAATCTGCGGCTCGCCGACAACCATGGAGTCCAGGCTGGAGGCCACGCGAAAGATGTGCCGGATCGCTTCATCCTCGCGAAATTCGTAAAGATGCGCTTCAAACGCGCTGAGATCAGTCTCGAAATACTCGCGCAAAAATTCGCGCAGATCGCCGGTGCCGTTCTTCATGTGCGCCATGAATTCCACCCGGTTGCAGGTGGAGACGATCATGCCCTCGGCCACCGCCGGATGCTCCATCAGCCTCTTGCACGCCTCCGCCAGGCGCGATTCCGGAATCGCCAGCCGTTCCCGCACCTCGACCGGCGCAGTCTTGTGATTCACGCCGATGAGCTGAAATTTCATGAGGCGATAAACCTGTGCATGGTGCTGAAGTAGTTGGCGATCCAAGCGACAACCGCCGCAGCAAACGCCGCACTGCCAGCAACGCAGCGCGGCGGCCGCGCCATCCCGCATTCAGTCGGGTATACACCATCAGCATGTACACCACCCACATCAGCACCGAAAGCAAATCTTCGGATCGAAGAAATCGATGCGGCCGTAAGTTGCTTCGGCCACCACCGTGCCGGCAATCAAACCCAGAGTCATGAAAGGAAATCCCAGCATCAGCGAGCGGTATCCGATGTCGTCAATCACCTGCAGCGCCGGCAGCCGCGAAAACATTCCTGCCGAGCTCTTCGACTTCAAAGCGCGTTCCTGCATGAGATAAAGAATGCTGGCCCCGAAACTGAGGAACAGCGCCGCATATCCCGTAAAGATCAAAAGGATGTGCACGACCAGCCAACCGTGCATCACCGCGACTGAGCGAACACAGGGTTGCTGCCCGGTAGCCGCCACAAACGTCAGCAGAAAAACCAGCGGGAAAATCACAATTCCCGGAGTAGTCGTCTTGTACACCATGTACGCCAGCATGAAGACGACCATGATCAGGAAGGCCAGCAACGATTCCGAGTTGTGCACCGAAGCCGAAGCCAGCTGTCCGCTTTGCACCACAGCTTCGGTCAGCGATACGAGATGGAACACCATGCCGAGATAGGAAGCATGCAGCGCGACTTTGCTCAGGATCTCCGAGGTGCGCGTAAGCGCCACCAGGGCATAGAGCAATCCCACGGCATAACAAACCAGCGCAACCCGCAACCAGATCAGCGACATCATTCTTTGGGATTCTTCTGCGGGCTGGACGGTCTCGCCATCCGCAATGGGTGATTATAGTTTGCCTGAGGTGAGTGCGGCACCTGCGAATCTATTTGACTAGGCTATTCCACACCCAACGACGCCAGCGATTCTTCCAGCGAAGGCAAGTCGATCTGCAGCTGCCGTCCATGCCCCTGCATGTCTTCCAGTTCATCAAAGGCGCGGAACAACCGCATCTTGACCGCCGCATACTCCTCGGAATCCGCCAGCGACCGGCCATGAGCGGCGCTCCAGCCGGCGACAACCTGATGCGGCACAAAAACACTGACCGCGTAAGTCAGCTTCCGGTCAGAGGTGACGTCAAAGATGTACTCGTTCGCATCGGACGTCGGAGCCGGGCGTTTCCCAACGAAGTAATACTGGTAAACGTAGCCTTGCGATCCAGTATAGGTTTTGAGCCGGCGGACAGTCATGATCTCATGTGCTACGCGTCGTTCGCTTTTCGCTGTTCGCGACCATCTGCGAAAAGCGAACAGCGAACGACCGTTCTTAGATCTTCGCCTCCCGCAGCCGCTTCACCGCCGTCTCCGAAGCCACCGGAGAATAATAAATTTCCTTAAAAGTATAGGACTTCGCCTTGGCCTGCAGAATCGGCAGAATTTCGATGTGCCAGTGATAATCATCATCCAGCGTCTTCCAGTATCCCAGAGTCGCAGAAGGATGTTGGCTGTTAGGCGAAGTGTGCAGCACCAGATGAAAGCCTTCGGTCACCGTGCGGATGCGCTGCAAAGTGCGCCGCACCAGCGCCGCCAGATCGGTCACGCTCCCCACCCGCATCGAACCAGTCCGCTCAAACGACGCCTCGTGGCTCCGCGGCATAATCCAGGTTTCATACGGCACCCGCGGAGCATAAGGACAAAACGCCACATAGTCTCCGCGAATCTCGACGATGCGCAGGTTCTGCCGCTCCTCCTGCGCCAGAATGTCGCAGAACACGCAGCGCTCCTTGCTCTCGTAATAGTCGCGTCCAGCTCGGAGTTCGTAGAGCACGCGCCGCGGCACGAACGTAGTCGCGGTCAATTGCGAAGTCGGATGGTCGAATTCCTGTCCCGCTCCCTCGCCGTGATTCTTGAAAATGCTGACGTACTTAAAACGGCTGTCACGCTTCAAATCCTGAATCCGCAGCGCGGCCAGCCGCAGAAACTGTTCCACCTCGAAATCGCTGGCGTTCCAAAGATGGCCGTCGTGCCGCGGATTCTCCAACAAAACTTCATGTGCCCCCACCGATCCCATGCGGTCATAGAGCCCGTCACCGCGGCGCGCCGCCTCCCCTTCAATGTGGTAAAGCGCCTGCGGATGGACAACCGAACGCGCCGACCAGGCATTACCATCCGCTCCCGGCACGTTGGCGACAACTTGCGCCGACTCCGCCGACGACCCGCAAAATCGGCAGCCTCCAGAATGCGGAGCCGCCTCCAGCACATCGTCGCCCGTGATCACCCACGAACGAGTGATCGGATCTTTACGCAGTTCCATGGCGTAAGGAGAACAAAAGAACTTGTAATTTGCAATTGCTGATTTGTAATTTGAAGTCTTTTCGCGCCGTTCCAGCATAGAATTGCAGAATGAGAAATTACCAATTACAAATTACCAATTAGAAATTTCCCCATGTCCGAGCCCTCGACGCCGCTGATGCGGCAATATTCCGCCATCAAGAAAGAGCACCCCAACGCCCTGCTGTTCTTCCGGCTTGGAGATTTCTACGAACTTTTCTTCGATGACGCAGTCCTGGCCGCGCGCGAGCTTCAAATCACATTGACCTCGCGCAATAAAGAGAAGGGCATGGCCATCCCCATGTGCGGAGTGCCCTACCACGCCGCCGAAGGCTACATCTCAAAATTAATCCGCCGCGGATTCAAGGTCGCGGTCTGCGAACAGGTGGAGGACCCGCGCCTGGCGAAGACGCTCGTGCGGCGCGAAGTGACTCGAGTCGTCACGCCGGGAACGGCCGCAGACTCCAGTCTGAACCCAGAAGAAAATAACTTTCTGGCGGCGGTAGCGACGGTTGCAGATCGCGTCGGTTTTGCCGCACTCGATCTCTCCACCGGTGAGTTTCGAGCCACCGAATTCGCAGGCGAGTCGGCCGGACGGCGTATTCAAGAAGAACTTGAACAATTGCGCCCAAAAGAAATGCTCTATGGATCTTCCGCGCCACTCTTCGAGACAAGAAATAATGGAGAAACCGGCGCCCTGGTCCGCCCCGCCCCCGAACCCCCAGCACCGACCGGCCCCCGCAGGTCAACCAGCGGTTGGGCCGAGACTCCATTAGACGACTGGATCTTCGCTCCCGACCACGCCATCCCGCTCCTCGAAAATCACTTCGGCGTGCTCTCCCTCGAAGGCTTCGGGTTAGCAGGCAAGCAGGCTGCCGCCTCGGCCGCAGGCGCGATCCTCTATTACATCCGCGCCACCCAGCGCGGCTCGTTAAATCACGTGGACCGCATCGGCTTCTACGAGCGCCAGAATTGCCTGGTGCTAGATGCCGTCACCGTTCGCAACCTCGAACTGATCGAACCCCTCTTCGCCGGAACCGACGCCGGAGTAACGCTTTTCCGCTGCCTCGACGCCACCGTAACCCCGATGGGCAAGCGCCTGCTTCGCACCTGGATGCTGCGCCCGTCGCTCGATCCGCTCGAGATAAGAGGCAGGCTCGATTCCGTTGAAGTGCAGGTAAAAGATACTGTGCGACGCGAAGAGTTGCGCCGCGCGCTAGACGGAATTCTGGACCTCGAACGTCTGCTAAGCCGAGTCACCCTGGAAACGGCGAATCCGAGAGACGTGCTAGCCCTGGCCACATCGCTAGCCAGAATTCCCAAAGTGCGAACGGTCTTAGGCGGCCTGAATGCGTCACGCCTGGCCGCGCTCCATAGGTTGACCGATGAACTAGCCGATCTGTGCGAGAAGATCGACCACACGCTGGTTCCAGAGCCTCCGCTAACTCTCAGTGACGGCGGTGTAATCGCCGCCGGAGTAGACAAAGATCTCGACGAACTCCGCGACCTGAGCCGCAACTCGAAGCAATATCTTGCACAGGTGGAAACGCGCGAACGCGAGCGCACCGGAATCGGCTCGCTAAAAGTAAAGTTCAATTCCATCTTCGGTTACTACATCGAGATTTCGAAAGCGAACCTGCATCTCTCCCCCGCCGACTACGAGCGCAAGCAGACGTTGGTGAATGCCGAGCGCTTCACCACTCCCGAACTAAAAGAGTACGAATCCAAGATTCTCGACGCCCAGGAAAAGATTGTAGAAATCGAGCGCCGCCTCTTTGCCGAGCTACGCACCGCGGTAGCCGCCGAGGCAAAACGCATAAGGCAAACCGCACTGGCCTTGGCTGAAGTCGATGTACTCGGCAGCCTCGCCCACATAGCCGCGCTGAGAAACTACTGTCGCCCACACTTCGACGAAGCCGAAAAAGAAGAAACCGGCGGAGATCTGGAAATAGTCGAAGGCCGCCATCCCGTAATCGAGCTACAAGAGCTCGCCACCGCCGGCGACCGCTTCGTTCCCAACGATCTCTTCTTAGATTCCGCAACCCACAACATCGTCGTCCTGACCGGCCCCAACATGGGAGGCAAGAGCACCTATCTCCGCCAGGCCGCGTTGATCGTGATCATGGCGCAGATGGGCTCGTTCGTTCCGGCACGAGCCGTGCGCCTGGGCATCGTAGATCGCGTCTTCACCCGCATAGGCGCCAGCGACAACGTAGCCCGCGGCCGCTCAACCTTCATGGTCGAGATGACGGAGACCGCCGCCATTCTGCACACCGCCACCGCACGCTCCCTGATTTTGTTAGACGAGGTAGGCCGCGGCACCTCCACCTACGATGGCCTGGCGATAGCATGGGCCGCCGTCGAATACCTGCACGCCAGAGTGCGAGCCAAGACGCTGTTCGCAACCCACTATTTCGAGCTAACCGAATTGGCCGCGCAATTAAGCGGAGTGAAGAACTATCACGTCTCCGTAAAAGAGGCCGGAGGAAGCGTAGTTTTTCTGCGCAGAGTCGAGCCCGGAGCCGCCGACCGCAGCTACGGAATCGAAGTTGCCAAACTGGCAGGCCTGCCCAACGAAGTAGTGGTGCGCGCCCGCGAAGTGCTGGCGGAGCACGAGTCCTCCGAGCGTCGCCTCTCAGAGCACTTGACGCCAGGCTCAGCCGCCGAACCCGAGCGCCCGACCCAGTTGACCATCTTCACCCCGCTGTCTCAGCCAGTGCTAGAAAAGCTTCGCGAAGTAGATTTGAACCGGCTAACGCCGCTGGAGGCGCTAAACTTGCTGGCGGAACTGAAGAAGGAAATCTGACCGCCGAGACGCGGAAAGCGCAAAGGAACTGTTCTTGTAATGTTCAAGCGATATACGGAAGAATGCAAGAGAGCGATCTTCATCGCTCAACAAGTTGCACTTTATAAAGGTGCTGCAGCAATTGATTCTTCGCACCTGCTCGTAGGGCTGCTCACGCAGAAGGAATGCCGTGCAAATGTGATTTTCGGTCTCCGCGAGTTGTTGCCAGATGAAGCCCACATACCAGCCGACAGAGGAAAGTGGACATTTACCAAAGACAAAACCGTTCCCCTAAGCAGCGATGGCAAATGCGCTCTGGTCGAGACAACTCGTGAGGCCAATCGCCTCAGGGATTATTGGATCGAGACTGAACACCTTGTACTAGGTATCCTGCGGGAGGACGAGAATGCAGGTGCGGCAAAGCTTCGGGCTGTCGGACTCAACATCGAAACGGCGCGGCAACGAGTTATTGAAGCCAAGAATACTCGGCCCACAAGACCTGATCCCGTACTATGGTGGGGGCGCAAACGGCGGGGTGCTATTGGCATTGCGCTTGTGGTCATGTTCCTACTCGGAATAATAGTTGCCATCAAACTCCTCGGTTTCGGCGGGCAGCGATAGATGGCAAAGTCGAGCCACGTCCCAGCCGAAAATGAAATGCGTCGCTTGGACATCGGCCAACTCCTAATCATCGGCTTCGACGGCACCGAGATATCCCCACGCCTCTCTTCCCTGCTAACAAACATTCAGCCGGCAGGCGTGATCCTGTTCGCCCGTAACATCACCGGAGCCGCCCAGACGCGCACTCTCCTCCGCGAATGCCAGAAGCGCGTAGCAACGCCGCTATTCACCTGCGTGGACCTCGAAGGCGGCACCGTGGACCGCTTTCGCAACGTGCTCGGCCCCACTTCTTCTCCAGCAGAAGTATTCGCCACCGGCAGCCGCCCGCTCTTTCGCAAGCACGGACGCGTAATCGGCGAGAACTGCCGCGCGCTAGGCTTCAACGTAGATTTCGCCCCGGTCCTCGACCTGGCCTTCAAGGCATCGCGGCCAGTGATGAAGTCGCGCGCAGTGTCAGACGATCCCAAACAGGTAGTCATCTACGCCCGCGAGTTCTTGCGCGGATTGGCTGATGCCGGAGTCCTCGGTTGCGGCAAACATTTCCCCGGACTAGGCGAGGCCAGGCTGGATACGCATCACGAACTCCCCAGCGTAGGAAAACCGCTGCGCAAATTGTGGAACCAAGATATGGTTCCCTATCGCACCCTCCGCCGCGAATTGCCAATGGTCATGGTATCGCACGCCGCGTTTCCAACAGTAACGAAAACGCCCACCCCGGCATCGCTCTCAAAAAAGTGGATCACCGACATCCTGCGCAAGAAAATCGGCTACCACGGCCTCATCTGTTCCGACGATCTGGAGATGGGTGGCGTACTAGCCGCCGCTCCGATCGAACAAGCGACAATCGCCCACATCCGCGCCGGAGGCGATCTAGCCCTGATCTGCCATCAGGAAGACTTCATTCTGCGTGCGTATGAAGCATTGGTCCGCGAGTCAGAGCACGATACTAAATTCGCCAGCCGCGTAAGCGAATCAGCGCGGCGTGTGCTGGCGTTTAAGAAGAAGCGGCTTGCGAACCGCCGTACTCCCGCCCCCACCTCCGCCCGCGCGGGGAAGCTAACCCGACAGCTCTGGGAGTTCGGCGAAGAAATCCGCCTCGCCACGCTCGATCGCTCAAGAGGAGAGCGCGCATGATCGTCGCCGGCGTAATGAGCGGCACTTCCGCCGACGGAATCAACGTAGCCCTGGTGCGACTCTCCGCGCGCGGGCGTGAGCTTTCAAACTACCAACTTCTAGCTCACGAGGAGTACCCGTTCCCCGCTCCAGTCCGACGCGCAATTCTAGCCACGATGAATGCAGAATTAGCCAAAGTCGCCGATCTCGCCCGCCTGAACTTTCTTCTAGGCGAACTCTACGCCGAAGCAGTAGCAAAAACCGCGCGCAAGCATCGAGTAAAACTCGACCTGGTAGGATGCCACGGCCAGACGCTCTATCACCAGGGAGCCGCCGAGCGATTTTTAGGACGAAAATTAGCCGTGACCTGGCAAACCGGAGAAGGCGCCGTAATCGCCGCGCGACTAGGCGTGCCGGTGGTAGCCGATTTTCGTCCCGCGGATATGGCGGCCGGCGGCCAAGGAGCCCCGCTCGTTCCCTTTTTAGATTATTTTCTATATCGCCATCGCCAAACGAATCGCATCGCGCAGAACATAGGAGGAATTGCAAATCTGACGGCAATCCCCGCCCGCGCGTCGCTAAGTCAGCTCATAGCTTTCGACACCGGCCCCGGCAACATGGTGATGGATGCAGTAATGGAAAAACTTTTCAGCAAGCCCTACGACCGCAACGGCAAAGTCGCAGCCTCAGGCCACCCACTCGACGAAGTAACCGCAAAATTGATGAAAGCCTTCTTTTTCCGCCAAAAGCCCCCGCGAACAGCGGGCCGCGAGGAATTTGGCCGCGAATACGTTGGCCGATTTCTCCAACTCTGTCGCCGTGCCAGCAAGCCGGACATAGTGGCGACGGCAACCGCATTGACGGCAAGATCGATTGCGGACGCAGTCCGCCGCTTCGTACTGCCGAAATTTGCTACCGACCGGAAACAATTCACTCACCAGATGATCGTCTCCGGCGGAGGCGCAAAGAATCCCACGCTAATGTCCATGTTGCGCCAGGCCATCGCGCCGTTGGCCATCGAACTCCACTTCTCAGACGAGTTCGGTCTCCCCGCAGAAGCCAAGGAGGCCGTGGCATTCGCTCTCCTGGCCCATGAGACCTGGCATCGGCGGCCGAGCAACGTCCCGTCCGCCACTGGAGCGAAGCGCCCGGCAATCCTGGGAAAGATTTCGTATGCGTGAGACGAACCGGCCACCTAAAAAACGCCGGTCCCCAGCTCCGCTACGGATAACAGTTTTGACTTTATTCCTCGCCGCATGTGTCCTGTCTCTGCTCTCCTGCTCCCAAGCTCCCGACCCCAACACGCTGGTCATGATCATCGAGAGCAGCCCCACCAACCTCGACCCCCGAGTCGGAACCGACGGACAGTCAGAACGCATTGACGAACTAATTTTTGACGCGCTGCTGACCCGCGACGAGCATTTCAATGTCCAGCCAGGACTGGCCGAGCGATGGGAGACGCCCAATCCGCTGACATACGTCTTCCACCTCCACCACGGCGTCACGTTTCACGATGGAGCCGCCCTCACCTCCCGTGACGTTAAGTGGACGCTGGACTCTCTAATCCAGGGAAAGATTCGCAGCACGAAGTCGGCGGCCTTCCGTTTCGTGGATCGGATCGAGACCCCGGACGATTTTACCGTCGTGTTCCTCTTGAAAGAGCCCTATGCAAGCCTGCTCTGGAATCTTTCGGAAGGTGCGATTGGAATTGTTCCCTACGGATCGCTCGACGAGGTCACACGGAAGCCGGTCGGGTCGGGACCATTCAAGTTCGTCAGCGCAGAGCAGGATAAAGAAATCATTGTCGATCGCAACGATAATTATTGGGGAGCAAAGTCTCGCCTGGCTCGCGTGCGTTTTGCCGTCGTTCCCGACCCCACGACTCGCGCGCTCGAACTGCGCAAAGGCAGCGCCGATGTCGCCATCAACGCACTAACGGCTGACACGGTGCTGGCCCTCGAACGTGAGCCGAATTTGAAAGTCGAGCGCGGACCGGGGACGATCCTCTCCTACCTGGCCTTCAACACCCGCGATCCCGTGTTGCGGGACGTGCGTGTGCGCCAGGCGATTGCGTACGCCGTCGATCGCGGCCCTCTTCTGCAATACATCTGGCGCGGCTTCGCACAGCCAGCCCTGAGCGTGCTTCCGCCGCAAAGCTGGGCATATGACGCAAACGTTGCAACCTATCCGCACGACCCAGAGAAAGCGCGCCAGATGCTTGATGCCGCCGGCTACAACCTTCGCGATGGTGTGCGCTTTCACTTGACCATGAAGACGTCCACCGAAGAATCCACGCGTCTGCTGGCAGCCGTATTGCAGCAGCAATTACGCGATGTAGGAATTGCGCTCGACATTCGCACCTTCGAGTTCGCCACTTTTTTTGCCGACGTCACCCGAGGCGCTTTTCAGTTTTATTCATTGCGCTGGATCGGCGGCAATGAGGACCCTGATATTTTTGAAACGTTTCACTCCCATCGATTTCCCCCCAATGGAACCAATCGCGGATTTTATTCCAATCCGCGCCTCGACGACCTGATCAACCAGGCGCGCCGTGAGACCGATCAGAATGCACGCAAGCAGATCTACGACGAAGTCCAGCAGATCCTGGCACAGGATGAGCCCTACATAAACCTCTGGTACTTCGACAACGTGCTAGTCCACACGCGCCGCGTAGGAAATTTAACGCTGAATCCGTCAGGCAACTACGACTTCCTGAAGACAGCGGAAATCACCCCCCGGTAGCCAGTTTTCAGCGTGTTAACATCAAGCTTTGGATACACGAGCTCAATGGCGAGCGGCGTTGCCCAAGACCTAAGACCTGACACCCGAGACCTGCTCTCTTGAAAATTCTTTTCATCGGTGACATTTTTGGCCGCCCCGGACGCACGATCGTAAAAGATCGCCTCCCCGAACTGCGCAAGCAGCACGCTCCAGACCTGGTCATCGCCAACTGCGAAAATGCCGCGGCCGGCTTCGGAATCACGCCTTCTCTGGCGGAAGAGCTTTTCGATCTCGGCATCGACGTCATGACCACCGGCAATCATGTCTGGGACAAACGGGAGATCATCGAGTACTTCCAGATGGCGGACGGCAACCCGCACAGCCCGGCACGCCGCTTGTTGCGGCCGGCAAATTTTCCCCAGAACCTGCCCGGCTGGGGAGTCTACGAAGGCCAGAAAAACGGCGTCGCCTACGCCGTTATGAATCTTCAAGGACGCGTATTCATGGGCTCAAGCGACGATCCCTTTCGCTACGCCGACCGTCTCCTCGAACAGATTAAGTCCAACTCCAACTCAAAGATTATTTTCTTGGATTTCCACGCCGAAGCCAGTTCCGAGAAAGTAGCCCTCGGATGGTATCTCGACGGCCGAGTCACCGCCGTCGTAGGCACGCACACCCACATTCCCACCGCCGACGAAACCGTCCTGCCCAAAGGCACTGCTTACATCACCGACGTAGGCATGACCGGACCCTACGACAGCGTCATCGGAGTAAAGAAGGAACTAGTGATCGAAAGATTCCTCAGCGGGATGCCGGCGCGCTTTGAGGCGGCCAACGGAGACGTCCGTCTCTGCGCCGTAGTGGTCGAGTGCGATAACCAGTCCGGCCGCGCCACCCGCATCGAACGCCTCATGCTGCGCTGAACTTGCCATGTCGTAACAGCCATCCGCCGGTTACGACCGTAGTTCCCTATCGAGTATTTCCCTTGCAAGACAGCCGCAGCCGGGCATTCTATAGTAAGTAATATGCGATGGTTGCCAGCGGGAATTCTAGTTCTAGTTCTATTGTCGCTTGCCGGCGTATGTTCGGCCGTGGACACTCCGCCATCCGCTGCGCCAGCGCTCTGCTCCGATTCCGGAGGTGCACCCCACTGCACCGGTCCCAAGCAAGACCTCAAGGCCGCCCACCAGGCTTTCGCGCGCGGACTCAAGCTCGAGAAATCGCAGAACCTTGACCAGGCCTTTTACGAATTCGAAGAAGCCGCCCGCCTCGTCCCGCAAAATGTTGAATACCTGACCGCGCGCGAGATTACCCGGCAACATCTCGCCGGCATGCATCTGCAAGCCGGAAACAGCGACCTGATCAATGGACGGCAGATGGAGGCGCTGGCGGAATTTCGCAGCGCTCTGAACCTCGATCCAGAAAACGAATTCGCCCAGCAGCGCATCAGCGACGCGCTCGGACCCCCGCCGGTGCACACGCCGGATCCGCCACGAGTGGTCGCCAGCGCCGACACGTTAATCGCTAAACCCATCGACGGCGTCCATGACATCCACTACAGCGGCGATTCGCGTGGTCTGCTCACTGCCGTCGCCGCCAGCTATGGGCTAACCGTGATCTTCGACGATAACTTCCCCAGCCGCCACGTGCGCTTCGATCTGGAGAACGCAAATTTCGAAACCGCTATGCAGGCCGCCTCCGCGGCTACCAAGAGTTTCAGTGTCGCCCTCGAAGACACAGTGCTTTTCGTTGCCGTCGACAATGCCGACAACCACCGCCTTTACGACCGCATGGGCATGCGCTCGTTTTACATCCCGGATGTTAGCCTTCCCAAGGATTTGGCCGATCTGTCGAACGCGCTGCGATCGCTCTTTGACTTCAAGCTCGTAAGCGTGAACACCGCCTCCAGCACCATTACGGTGCGCGGGCAACTGGCGGCATTGGAAGCCGCCACCCAGTTTCTTGGCCAGTTGGATAATCCGCGGCCGGAAGTGATGCTCGATCTGAAAGTCTTCCAGGTGAGCCACACCTACATGAGTAATATCGGGCTGCATGTCCCGAGTACTTTCAATCTTTACAACATTCCAATAGCCGCCCTTGCCGCTCTTGGCGGACAAAATCTTCAGGACCTCATCAACCAGTTGGTTGCCTCTGGCGGCATCAATCAGGCTGGTAATCAGACCATCGCCGCCCTGCTCGCCCAATTGCAAGGCCAGCAGAATTCGATTTTCAGCCAACCGCTCGCGACCTTTGGCGGCGGAATCACATTCATGGGACTGAGCCTCGATCAGTTGTCCGCCGCGCTATCCATGAATGAGAGTTCTGTCCGCGAACTCGATCATGTAACCTTGCGCGCTTCTCAGGATAAAGAGGCCACATTTAAACTAGGCTCGCGTTATCCCATTCTCAACGCCAGTTTTGCGCCGGTTTACAACAATCCGGCGATCGCCTCCGTCATCGGGAATCAATCGTTCACCGCGCCCTTCCCATCCGTCAGTTATGAGGACATCGGACTCACACTCAAGGCCAAGCCGCTGGTTCACGACAACTCAGACGTGGCTCTCGAGCTGGAAATAACGTTCCGCACGCTGGGAACTACCAACAACAATGGCATTCCCGACATTTTGAATCGTGAGTACAAGGGCGGGATCCTGCTCAAGGAAGGCGAGCCGGCAGCTGTGGCGGGAATGGTTACCAAGTCCGATCAGAGGAGCCTGGCCGGTCTGCCGACGTTCTCCAACATCCCAGGTTTCGGCTACCTCACCTCACAAAGATCAAAACAAGAAGAGGACGACGAACTCCTGATCCTGCTCACGCCATACATAGTCCGGGGTCCAGACCGCTCTGCAACCCCCGAAATCTGGCTGAGCAAATAAATCGCGATTGAATCATCTAGGTACTCGCAGTTCGCTTTTCGTCGTTCGCTGCCAGCAAGGCGGAACAGCGAACGACGCCGCTTTCAGGCCCGATCTACTTGCCTTCTTTTGCCTGGCTCGCCTGGAAGTCCACAATCTTCTTCTGCGCCTCCACCGAAGCTCCGCCGGCGTTGCGCCCATTGATGAACATAGTCGGCGTTCCCGTCACACCCACCGATTTACCCAGCGCAATGGAGGCCTCGATTCTGGCCTTCGTGTCCGGCTTGGTAGCACAGGCTGCAATCTCGTCGGCATTGGCGCCCGAGGCGGTAGCGATGGCCTTCAGCTTTTCATCGGCGTTCGCCGCAGTGATATTGGCCTGTTCTTCAAACGTTTTTTGGACAAATTTCCAGACCGCATCATTAGAAACACGCCCGATGCAATCGACGTACCCGGCCGCTTTCTCCGCCCAGTCGTGCATGGGCAGCGGAAAATTCTGAAAAACAAAGCGCGCCTCTGGTTCCAGCGCCAAAAGTTGATCGACCATGGGTGCGGCCTTCGCGCAGTGCGGGCATTGCATATCGCTGAACTCCACAATCGTCACCGCCGCATTCGCCCGCCCCTTGGCGGGCCCAGTCACCCCTTTTTCGAGCTTAACGCGGTTATCCTCAAACGGCTTCGCCCCGAAGGGCAAAATGTCGCCCGCAATGGCATGTTTGCCATCGGAGCTAACCAGCAACCGATTCGGGTTCGCTCCCTGCGCGTTAGTGATCACAACCGTAACGTCCGCCAGTCCCGGCACCTCCGAGGGGCGAATCTCACTCACCTTCCAGGTGACGGTCGGATCGTACCCAAACATCTGAAAAAGGAACGCGTTCACCGTATCTTCGGTCGGAAGAACCGTAGTCGTTCCCGCCACAGGTATGGCCGCCGGTGCTGCCGCCGATTTTCCCGGGTGAGCGGGTTGGGTTTGAGCGATGGCGACGCCGCATAGCACAAGGGCGGCGAGCAGACATGGAAGCAAAGTACGGTGCATGAGTCTCATATTTTTGATTTCGATTGGGGCTTCGATTGTTACAAAAATCCGCCCTGTTGTCATGTTGTTGAGCTATTCTGGACGCGCGCTAAAACTCCGACTTCGCAGCAATTGGGAATCTCCTCCCATAGCCGAACGCCTTGGCGGAAATCTTGATTCCCGGTGCCGCCTGCTGTCGCTTATACTCGCTGCGCTCCACCATCCGCAGTACGCGCCGCACCAGATCGTGGTCAAAACCGTGAGCCCGCGCGATCTCCCCCGCTGAGTACGACTCCTCCACATAATCTTCGAGAATCGTGTCGAGTACCTCGTACGGCGGTAGCGAGTCCGAATCCTTCTGGTTCGGACGCAATTCCGCGGAGGGCGGCTTTTCCATCGTCGCCTCCGGAATCACCCCGCCCCGCAAATTCGCATACGCGCTCAGCCGGTACACCATAGTCTTCGGCACATCCGAGATCACCGCCAGTCCGCCGACCATATCGCCATAAAGAGTGCAATAGCCGACTGCCAACTCGCTCTTGTTGCCCGTAGAAAGCACCAGCGCGCCGAACTTATTAGAAATAGCCATCAGCAGCATTCCCCGAGCGCGGGACTGAATGTTTTCTTCCGTGGCATCCTCCGCCATCCCCGCAAACACCGTCGCAAGCGTCTCGCGGGCCGCTGAGTACATTTCGTTGATGGAAAGCAGCTCGAAGCGAATCTTGAGGTTATTGGCCAGCTCCCGAGCGTCGTCAATCGACCCCGCCGACGAATACGGCCCCGGCATGCCAATGCCGATCACATTCTCCGGCCCCAGCGCATCCACCGCGATCGACGCGGTGAGCGCGGAATCAATGCCCCCGCTCAGCCCGATAATCGCCCGCCGGAAACCACATTTCAGAACATAATCGCGAGTGCCCAGAACCAGAGCTTCATAAGCACTTCCTTCCTCGCCCACAACCTGCGTGTGCACGTCCCCAGTCAGCGCCTGCGAGTCAAAATAAATCAGGTCTTCCTCGAACGACTTCCCCTGCGCAATCACCTGTCCATCGGGAGCAATCACCACGCTCGATCCATCGAATACCAGGCTGTCGTTACCTCCAACCTGATTCACCATTGCCACCGGAACCTTCTGATTCCGCGCAATGGATGTAAGCATGTCCCGCCGCAGTTCGCGTTTGCCCAGCCAAAACGGCGACGCCGAAATGTTGAGCACGAAATTTCCGCCGGCTCGAACCAGTTCTTCGACCGGATCAACCCCATACAACCGCCGGTTCCAGAAACGCTTGTCGTTCCAGGCATCTTCACAGATAGTCAAAGCCATCTGCTTGCCGCAAAAGTCGAACAGTTGCTGGCTCTTCGCAGGAGCGAAGTTGCGCATTTCATCGAACACATCATAGGTAGGCAGCAACATCTTCGACTGGATCAACTCAATGCGCCCATCGCGCAGGAGAGCGGCCGAGTTCATCACTTTCTTGCCCGACTCCGCTTCCGCCGGAGTCACCGTCCCGCAGATCACGGCAATCCCCGCCGTCTCCGCGGCAATCATGTCAACGGACGTGCGGCAGCGCTCCACAAACCACGGACGCTCGACCAGATCGCGCGGCGGATAACCGCAGACGGCAAGCTCGGGGAAAAGAATCAGACCCGCGCCGGCACTCCGCGCGTCACGGGCAAACTGGATAATCTTGGCAGCATTCCGGGAAAAGTCCCCCACGGTGGGGTTGATCTGGCCCAGCGCAATCTTCACGCTACTAGTGTAAAAGGTCGAGGTGCGGAAGGTCGAGACGCGGAAGACGACGGAACGATGGACCGACGGAACGATCGACCGAACGAACGACGGAGCGCCGTAACGACAGACCGATGCAGCGGAGGAGCGCCGACGGTTTCGTATCAGGGTATCGCTTTAGCGATGCCGCAAGCACTTTCAATTCAGATGCCCCTTTAGGGGCTGGCCGGCGC
This sequence comes from uncultured Acidobacteriaceae bacterium, assembly GCA_963826845.1. Classification (GTDB taxonomy): domain Bacteria; phylum Acidobacteriota; class Terriglobia; order Terriglobales; family Acidobacteriaceae; genus Acidiflorens. The sequence continues at coordinate 66,149 of CAWGYS010000003.1, read as the reverse complement.
CGCCGCCTCACCACATCGCCGGGGTAGGCGCCAAAACCCGATCAGGCGGCGGAGGACCCGATCCCGGCCCGCTAGGCGGAGGCACGGGCGCAATCGGCGGCCCGCTGGAGGGGTTCGCCGGCGTAGACTCCGGCATCTCTTCTCCCGGACGCCGCAACGTCGGTGCGTTCACCGGCCGTTCCTCTTGTTTCTTGGCCACCGTCGCCGCGCCCAGATCAACTTCCTTTTCGACACGCACGATTTTCTCGCCGTTCACCTTCATGCTCTCCACCCGCACCACTTCGTCGCCCACAAAGCGCACAAAATCCACGTCCTGCGGCGGCATGCCATAGATCCATTCTTCGTACTCAACCTCGTTCGCCGTCTCCCGCACCTTCTTAGGCGGACGTCCCATGGCATAAATCACCATCTCGTGATTCATTCCCACCAGCACGTGGTGATTCTTGATGGCTTCTTTGACCTGCGGAGGAACCGTCTCCAGGTAGGCATCGAGCGCGGACTTCGAATCGAAATCGAACACCGGACGCAACAACTGCTTCAACTCCGGCCCCTCAATCTCCGGAACGTATTTGTCAAAGTAGAGATCGACAAAAGACCCGCGCGCATTGGCCGACGCATCCCCCGGCGCCACCGGCACCGACGCACTCGAACCGACAACCGTGATGTGCTGGTACCACTTCTGCTTCTTGACCGGACCGCCATTAATCTCAAAGTGGATATGGTCATCCTTGAAGACCACGTCGCTAATGCGTGCCCGGTCGCCCGGCTTAGCCGCCGGTCCCCAAAGCGCCATCAAATGTTCCAGCTCCGGGCCGGTCGGAGTCACAGTTCCGTTCCTGAGTTTTAGTCCGGTCTGTCCCATAGGAAAGTTCGCCCGGATGTAAACCAGCTCGGCAGTAAAAACGTGGACAATTTCTTCGCGCGTTTCCTTGGACATCTTAGGTGGAGGAGTATTGCCGGCAAGCGTCAGCGAAGACAAAACCAGCAAGACCAGAAGGGTCGCCAGCAACCGATAACCCAGGTAGGGAACGTGGAAAAACCGCATGCAGCACCCCGGAGCCGACCGCTTCATTATAAACCGCTTCAAAGCCAGTTCCCAATTGTCCTTCTGAGAGCTCAAACCCACGCATTTACTGAGACCTGAAAACTGACAACTGAGAACTAAGCCCCCCAACCCGTCCACAGTAACCGCCGCCCCAAGTACTTCCGTAATGGTGACCTGTACTTTAAGCACCTCCAGTACCCACCGCAAACCAACTTAGAATGAAGTTAGAACGGACCAGCTCTCCCCCGTGCATGGCCCGCCAGGACGGCCTTTTGCAGCTTAAGCTTCCTATTCCCGTGCGCATTCCGCTCCTCTACGTCATCCTGGGAGTGCTCTTGGCCATCAGCGTTCTGCCCATGTATTTCTACTCGGCGCAGATCGAGACCATGAACCGGGAGCGACTAAAAACCAACGAAATGCTGCTGCAAAACACGGTCACGCGTTCCTTGGCCGACGATATTTCCCAACACCGCGAAGCCCTCCACATGATGCTGGCCAACCTGTCGTCGTCGATTCAGGTTATGATGCTGGCCAATCCCAGCGGCAGTGACCCTAGCGCTCAGAATTTTCTGACCCCCGAACTGCGCGCCATGGTAGAAAATTTCGTTTCGTCGTCCAACGACATCGCCTACGCCACCCTGCTGAACGCCGAGGCCAAAGGAGTTTCCGCCGGACGCATCGAGCCCGACGCCTTTCTGCAACGCGAACTGGAGCGCGCCTACCAGGCCGCCCGTGAAGGCCGCGCCTATAGCGGCCAGCCCTTGATGGTGGGCGGCGGCAAATCCGCCCGAACCGTCATGCTCGTCAGCTCGCCCATCATGTATGATGGCCGCTTTCTGGGGATGATCGGCTCAGTCGTAGACATGGACTACCTCATCCGCCGCCTGCAGCAAGTCAGTCTTACCGGCTTGATGCCGTACGTAGTGGACAGCCAGGGCAGGCTGGTAGCGGCCGCAACCACCCAATACGCGACCGGACAAGACATGACCCACTTCGAGATCGTCCGCAGTTTTGTGGACGAAGGCTCGAAAGCTCAGCTAGCAGCGACCCGCGAGTTCGCGGTTAGCGACGGAAAAGATGGAAAAGATACGACCGAGATGCTCGGAACCTACTGCCCCGTCACCTCGCTCGACTGGGCGGTTGTGGTGCAGAAGCCGCGCGAAGACGCCTACCGCGGCATCTACGAGATGCAGCGCACCGGACGCTTGCTGGCGTGGCTGGCCGTGTTTGTCAGCGTCGGTCTCAGTATTCTTTCGGCGCGCCGCATCACTAGCCCGCTGCAAGTGCTGGCGCAGTCCAGCCGGGCCATTGCCCGCGGCGATTTCTCCCAGCGCGTCGAAGTGAAAACCCGCACCGAGATTGGCGAACTCGCTACCACCTTCAATACCATGCAGGAAGAACTCGAACAGTTCGTCGAAGACCTGAAGCGCGCCGCCGACGAAAACAAAAATCTGTTCATGGGCTCCATCCAGATGCTGGCCGGCGCGGTCGACGAAAAAGACCCCTACACCCGCGGCCATTCCGACCGGGTCACGAAATACTCGCTGATGATCGCGAAAGAAATGGGACTGGATCCCGGATTCCTCGAAGTCCTGCGTATCTCGGCGCAGCTGCACGACGTAGGCAAGATCGGCATCGAAGACCGCATCCTGAAAAAACCCGGCGCCCTGACTCCAGAAGAATTCGAGATCATGAAGACGCACACCACCAAGGGTGCGAACATCCTGCGTCCGGTGCCGCAGTTGCGCGAAATGCTGCCCGGCATCGAACTGCATCATGAGGCGCTAAACGGCCGCGGCTATCCTTACGGACTAAAAGGCGACGAAATCCCGCTGCTGGCGCGCGTAATCGCCGTAGGAGACACCTTCGACGCACTCACGACAAACCGTCCCTACCAGCAGGCCCACGATCCGGTGGACGCCCTGCGCATCATTCAAAAGCTCTCCGGCCAACGCCTCGATCCGAACGCAGTGACCGCATTGATGGCGGTGTTCTATCGCGGAGACATCCGCATTCCGAAACCAATAACGCCGATCCCAGCGGAACCGCCCACCGTCGCCACAGCGCCGATTAAAGCCCCAATCCATCCCCCTGATGCTCTAACCATCGAAACCTCGCGTACCTAAAGCGCGAGAAAAGCGCCATTGGCTCTCAGCCTTTAGCGCTTAGCCAACAGCGAAAAGCGAAAAGCCAGAGCGATTTTCCCCGCACCTCTGTGTCTCCGCCGCCGATTCTCCTATAATCGTAGTCGGATACCTAATGATTCAAACCCTTTTCGGCAGTCTAGACGAAGAACAGAAACCAAGTTTCATAGAGCGCATGAAAGAGGCCGTCTCGCGCACCCGCGAGAACCTCGCCGAGCGCATCGAAGACGTAGTCTCCATCGGCAAAGAGATCGACCGCTCCACCCTAGACGATCTCGAAGCCACGCTAATCGGTGCCGACCTCGGCACCACCACGGCCCACGAAGTTCTGGCCAAACTGCGCGACAAAGCCGACCGCAAGCAAATCAAAGATGTAACCGAACTCAAGCGCCTGCTGAAAGAAGAACTGCTGGCGATTCTGACCACGACCGCAACCCGCCCCGTCACCAAAGTGGACGGCACGCCGGAAGTCATCATGGTGGTAGGCGTAAACGGCGCCGGCAAGACCACCACCATCGGAAAACTAGCGCAGGTATTTCGCGCCCAGGGCAAGACCGTCCTGATGTGCGCCGCCGACACTTTCCGTGCAGCCGCCATCGAGCAACTCGAGATTTGGGGCCAGCGCACCGGAACCGAAGTGATCAAAACCAAAGCCGGAGGCGATCCCTCCGCCGTATTGTTCGACGCGCTGCAAGCGGCAACCACGCGCCACACCGATTACGTGATCGTAGATACCGCCGGCCGTCTCCACACCAAACAAAACCTGATGCTCGAACTCGAAAAGATGAAGCGCACCGCAGAACGCATAGTCCCCGGCGCGCCCCACGAAACCCTGTTAGTAATGGATGCCACCACCGGCCAGAATGGATTGCAGCAAGCCAGGCAGTTCACCCAATCCTCCGGAGTCACCGGCATCGTCCTGACCAAACTAGACGGCACCGCCAAAGGCGGAGTCGTAGTAGCAATATCGCGAGAACTGGGACTGCCGGTCCGCTTCGTAGGCGTAGGCGAGAAGATCGGAGATCTGCTCCCCTTCGATCCCAAAGATTTTGTAGACTCGCTGTTTGCCTAACCACTCGAAGAGTAAGTACGCTTCCTATCAGGGCACTTGCATGTTTCGTATCAGGGCATGCCTTCAGGCGTGCCAAAAACGTCTAGAATGAATCCGCCTTCAGGCGCTGGATCTTGAAGTTCAGTGGGAGGACGGGAGTCTAGTCTGTCCGGGTCAAGCTCAAAGGAGGGAGAGACGATGCAACCGAAAAAATCCCAATCGCGTTCATACTGGAAAAAACTACTGGACCGATTGAAACAACTCTTCCGCCCAAAGCACGAACCGGAAGACCCCTATGCCTACAGAACCGCTCCCCTGCGCCATCCCCCCCACGGGAGAAGCGGATCCGCCGTAGCAGAACTGGATGAGGAAGAATGAAGGAACCCGCCTCGTCCGACCAACAACACATCCGCAAAGCACTGGACCTAGCCCGAGCCGGCGTTGGCCTCGTATCGCCCAATCCCGCCGTAGGCGCGGTTATAGTGGACGCAAACGACCGCGAGGTCGGAGCCGCGACCCACACCTACGAAGGCGTGAAGCACGCCGAAGTGCTCGCACTTGAGCAAGCAGGCGCCGCAGCAAGAGGCGCAACACTCTACCTGAATCTGGAGCCCTGCTCGCATCAAGGCCGCACTCCACCCTGCGCCGATGCCTTAATCGCGGCCGGAATCACCCGCGTAGTCTGCTCCATGCAAGATCCAAATCCAAGAGTCGCAGGTCAAGGATTCGCCAAACTCCGCGCCGCAGGAGTCAAGGTAGAAGTAGGCTTATTCGAGCCAGAAGCCAAAAAGCTAAATGAAAGTTTTGCCAAATACATCCGTACCGGCAAGCCGTTAGTCACCTTGAAATCAGCCATGACGCTCGATGGAAAAATCGCCGATGCCACCAAACCCGGCGCACAGCCAGGCTCAGAGACACCCGCGTCCGAGGGCGCGCGTAGCGGATATCACTGGATCACCGGCGAAGTAGCGCGCGCACACGTGCAGCAACTGCGCCATCAAAGTGACGCGATCCTGGCCGGAGTTGGGACGGTAATGGCCGACGATCCCCTGCTAACCGACCGCAGCGGCCTGCCAAGGCGCCGCAAGCTCCTGCGAGTGATTCTGGATTCCTACCTGCGCATCCCGCCAGAGTCGCGAGTGATCCAAACCGCCGAGAACGATGTTCTGGTGTTATGTTCAACAGCGACAGTCGAAGACCAGCCCAGGAAAGCCCTCGAAGCGAAGGGGATCCGCGTGCAACCAATAGCAGCGAGCGCCGACGGCCGTCCCGACTTCGCGGCGATTGTCGCGGCATTGGGAAAACTAGAGATCACCAGCCTTCTAATCGAAGGTGGATCGCTGGTAAACGGCGCAGCCCTGGCGTCTGGCGAGGTAGATAAAGTTTTCCTGTACTACGCGCCAAAGATCTTCGGACAGGGCGCAGTCCCCTTCATAGCCGATGAAACGTTGCGTGGGAAGGCGCAGTGCGTGAAGCACTTCGAGTTGCATCGCTTCGGCGAAGACTTCGCGCTGGAAGGCTACCTGCGCGATTCCTACTAGGTTTTGTATCAGGGCATCGCTTTAGCGATGCCGTAAGTACTTTCAATTCAGATGCCCCTTTAGGGGCTGGATATCGGAATTCGAGTTTTTCAGCAATCAGTTTGGCCGCCGAGGGACACGCTTCCCGCGAGAACGGAATTTATGAAATCATCTCTTCGGCGTTTCACGCCAATCAAGAATTAAGGCGCACATCGTATGTTCACCGGAATCATCGAAGAAGTAGGCAAAGTCGCAAACATCGAGCAGCGAGGCGAGAACCGTCGCCTCACCGTCGAAGCCGCGAGCACCCCGAAACAACTACGAACCGGGGACAGCATCGCCGTAAGCGGCGTATGCCTGACGGGGCTCGATATCAAACCAAAATCGTTCAGCGCCGACCTCGCGCCCGAAACCTGGGCGCGCACCTCCTTCTCACGCCTGCGCAGCGGCGCGCTGGTCAACCTGGAGTTGCCCATGAAAGCCGACGGCCGCTTCGGTGGCCACATCGTTCAAGGACACGTCGATGGTATAGGCAAGTTGATCGAACTCGAGCGCATCACCGACTCTGACGGCAGGGATTCCGAAAACTGGTGGCTGCACATAGAAATCCCGCCCGAGATCGAGAAGTACGCCGTCTTCAAAGGATCAGTCTCCATCGAAGGCATCAGCCTGACCATTGCCAAGCTGGAACGGAATCGCGATGTATTCACGTGCAAGATCGCCATCATCCCTCACACCGTCGAAATGACCAATCTAGGATCACTAAAGCCGGGAGACCCGCTAAATCTGGAAGCCGACCTAATCGCAAAGTACGTCGAAAAGATGATGGAGCGCGACACTGCGCCGAGTTCGCTCACCGTAGAAGAATTGGTGCGCCAAGGCTTCTAGACATCCTTTGCCTGTTCTGTTTCGGCCTTCGTCTCGCTATGGACTAGGGGATCATTTCGTGAGAACTTGAGCCCATGACTCATCACGGTCTATACGCTCTTCTTTGCCTTTTTATTTCGTCGCAACTCTTACTTGGCCAGTCCAAGCCCGAAGCCGATCTCAAGTTCGATATCAAAGCGGTCGATCCCTCCGCCAACCCCTGCGCGGATTTCTATCAGTACGCCTGCGGAGGCTGGCTGGCGCGCAATCCAATTCCCGCCGACCGCTCATACTCAGCCGTTTTCCAGCAGATGCGCGATCTCAACCAAAGGCGCGTCACCGAACTTCTGGAGCAGGCAGCGCAGGACGCGCAAAATCCGCAGCCCAACAAATCCCAATCCGGAAAATCGCAGGACGAAAGAAAAATCGGCGACTACTACGCCTCCTGCACCGACGAAAAGACCATCGAGAAGCAAGCACTCGATCCCCTGCGCCCAGAGCTCGATCGCATCGACGCCATCAAGAATCTCAATGACCTAGGCGAGGCCATTGCGCACTCACACACCATGGGATCGGACGCTCTGTTTGCGACCTATTCCGACCAGAAGCTCGGCGATTCATCGCAAGTAATTGCCAACCTCGACCAAAGCCAGCTAAACCTTCCCGACCCCAGCTACTACCTTTCCGACGATCCCGAGATGCGCAAGAACCGTGAAGAATACCGCGCACATCTCGAAAAAGAATTCACCCTTCTAGGCAATAGTCAGCAGCAAGCGACAGCCGCGGCCGAAGATGTCCTGCGTATCGAAACCGCCCTGGCGAAAGTCTCTCTCACGCCCGTAGAACGCCGCGACCGCAAGTCCTGGTATCACGAAATGCGTCTAGCCGATCTGCAGAAACTCGCGCCCGCCTTTCCCTGGCTGCGCTATTTCGCGGCGATCGATGTCAACCCGAACGGCGATCTCAACGTTGCCGTCCCCAAGTACATGCAAACCGTCAACGACCTGGTCGCGAACACTCCGATCTCAGCCTGGAAGAATTACCTGCGATGGGAATTGGTCCGCCTGGCAACGCCCGCCTTGCCGGCAAGATTTCGCGACGCCGAATTCGACTTCTATCGCAAAACCCTGCGCGGAGTGAAAGAGCAAACCTCGCGCCCCCATCAGTGCGAGGAACTAACCAGCCGCGACCTCGGAGAAGTTGTAGGCAAGGTATATGCCGATCGTTACTTCCCGCCCGAAACCAAACAACGCGTGCTCGATATGGTCGCGCGCCTGCGAAAAGCCATGCAGCAGGATTTCGAGGAAAGTTCCTGGATGAGCCCGGCTACCAAAGCCGAGGCCATAAAGAAACTCGACCTGCTGCGAGCGCTGATCGGATATCCCGATCACTGGCGCGACTACTCAGCTCTCGAGATCCGCCGCAACGACGCGCTCGGCAACGCTTTCCGCAGCCAGCAATTCGATTTCCACCGCGTCATGGCGAAAATCGGCAAGCCCGTCGATCGCGGAGAATTCTACGAACTCGTCCACGGAGTCGAGGGCTATCATGACAATCCTCTGAACGTGATCGTCTTCACTGCCGGCATTCTGCAACCGCCATTTTTCGATCCCCGCATGGACGACTCCATCAACTTCGGCCTGGCCGGTGCCGTCATCGGGCACGAACTCAGTCACGCCTTCGACGACAAAGGACACACCTTTGACGGCGAAGGCAACATGCGTGACTGGTGGACCCCGGAAGATTCCAAAAACTACGACCAGCGCGCCGCGTGCTTCGTCCGCCAGTATTCCAACTACATCGCAGTCGATGACATCAAGGTAAACGGCCAGCTGACGCTAGGCGAAAATATAGCGGACAACGGCGGCCTCCAACTAGGCTGGCGGGCGTTCCAGAGTCTGCCATCGCACCCCAACACTCCAATCGACGGCTACACACCCGAGCAGCGCTTCTTCCTCGGCTGGGCGCAATGGCGATGCATGAACGCCACCGAAAAGATCGCGAAAGAATGGGCAGGTAGAGAGAATCACTCTCCCGGCCGCTGGCGAGTCAACGGAGTAGTCAGCAACATGTCCGCCTTCGCCGACGCCTATCACTGCAAAGCCGGCGACCCCATGGTCAACAAAGAACCCTGCCGAATCTGGTAAAAAGTGGGGTGGCCCACTCCTTGCGGCACTATCGCAAGGGGTGGGTGCTGACGGAGCCACTGCCCTAAGCTTCCAGCTTCAACTCATCCAGTTCCAGGAACTCATGAATGATAGGGTGGTCCGATTTCTCCATATCCTTATAAGGTCCAAAGAAAATCGCGCGCCCCTCGTAAAGAAACATGACCCGGTCGGCCAGCTTCTTGGCCAGGCGCATATCGTGCGTCACCACGACTGAAGTCAAGTGCAATTGCAGTTTGAGCCGCGCAATGAGATCGCCAAGCAGGTTCCCCATCATCGGATCCACCATGGTCGTAGGCTCGTCGTAAAGCACGCACTCCGGTTGGGCGGAAAGCGCCCGCGCAATCGCAACCGACCGCTTCATCCCGGTAGAAAGATCGGAAGGCAGCAGCTCCCGCATCTCCTTGACCCCGACCATTTCCAGCAACCCATCGACGACCTGGTAAATCTGCGCTTCTGAAAGCTCTCGTTTTTCGCGCAGAGGAAAGGCAACATTCTCACCGACGGTTAGCGAATCAAAGAGCGCGCCGTTCTGAAACACCATGGTGACTTTCTTGCGGATCTCTTCGAGTTGCACCTCGTTGTAGTCAGTAATGTCCTGACCAGCGACAATGACCCGGCCCGAATCCGGTTTAAGAAACCCCATGATGTTGTGGAGCGACACCGATTTTCCCACGCCGCTGCGCCCGAGAATGCAGACCATCTCCCCCGGCAACACGTCGAAACTAACGTGATGGAGAATGACCCGGTCCCCAAACGCCTTGGAGACGTCCTTGAACTCGATATAGGGAGCCAGTGTTGTATTCGCGGCAGCCATGGCTATCAGCATCGCACGAGACGCCATGCCGCTCAAGCGCTAAGCGCAAGGCAGCCATTCATTCTTACTTTTTCTCTTCCGAACCCGCCTCCGCCCCAAGGAAGAGGTTAGGCAGCGGTGCGCTCTGCTTATCGCGCAGCTCAGGATGAGGCAGAGGTTTCCGCGGCAGCATCTGGTCGCGCATCGCAGCGTTGTACACAAAGATTGCCTCAACCGTCGCCATCTGTTTCAGGTCGCCCGGCTGCAGCCGCTCGTAAGTGTCCATATTCGAGTGGTGTGCCCGGGTTTCGTAGTCGAGCTCGTCCTGAATGAATTGGAATCCGGGAACGCCGACGCCCTCAAACGAAACATGGTCGGTGCTGCCCACACTGCGCATCGAAATCGTGGTCACGCCCAGGTCTTTGAGCGGAGCAATCCATTGCGCAAAGATCGGCCCCACCGCAGCATTTCCTTCCAGGTAAATGCCCCGGATCTTGCCATGCCCGTAATCGATATTGAAGTAAGCCGAGATCAGCTTGTGCTCAGGTTTCAATTCCAGAGGACCGGTCTTGCGCATGTACTCCGGCAGCGCCATCTGGTCCGCTGCGGTGGACGGCGGCGCGAAGCCGAAGTGCTGCTTTACGTATCCACGCGAGCCATAAAGTCCCTGTTCTTCGCCGCTCCACAACGCAAACCGAATCGTCCGCCGCGGATGCACGCCCAGTGCCGTCAAAATGCGCGCCACTTCCATCGCGACCACCGAACCCGCTCCGTTGTCGGTCGCGCCCGTCCCCGCGATCCAGCTATCCAGATGCCCTCCAACCATCACCACTTCTTCTTTCAGCTTAGGATCAGTCCCCGCAATTTCAGCAATCGTGTCGAAGCCATGTTCATGATCGCCCGTGAACTTTGTATCCACTTCCATTTCAATCGTCACCGGAACATGAGCCTGAAGCAGACGGACGACGCGCCCGTAGTTCTCAATCGCAGCCACCACCACCGGAAGCGTCATCTTGTGGTCAGCCAGATACGGCTGCCGCCCCAAGTCGGCGCCGTTGTCATCGAAAATCGTTCCGCCCGAACCGCCTCCGTTCCTGCTGTCGCGGCTCGGACGAATCACTGCCGCCGCCTTCTCGTCCGCCAGAAACTGCACGATCTTCTCCGTGAGCTTGCTGCGCTGCATATAAGTCTTCATCCGCGCCTGCGCCTCTCTGCCCGCGCGATCCTCCACCGGATATTGCGCCAGATCTTCCAGTTCCTTGTCCGTATAGCGCGAAAAAAGGGCTTTATCCACCGGAGGCACGTCCCGCATCTCACCAAGCATCACAATCTTGCCGGCCAGCTTTCCCTTGTACTGGTCGAAATCCTTGTCCTCCTGAATGTTCACGTACACCGCCGCCGCGCTCAGCGGCCCATTAGTCGCCGGCGACCACGGCGCAGCCTGCGCAATAAACACCGCGATGTCAGGAGAGGTCATCCGTACCCAAGTGTTCAACTGCTGCCAGCCCATCCCAAACTCGCCCCAGTCCTCAAGATGCGCGTTCGTGCACCCCATCGCTGTGAATTGGTCGCGCGTCCAGGCATTGGCCTTCGCCATATTTGGAGACCCCGTCAGCCTCGGGCCGATATCGTCACTAAGCGCAGACGCATATTCCATGACGTGCGAATGTTGCAGCCCTTCCTGTCGGATCCGTTGATACATCTCGAGGTCAACATTTTCCGTCGCCGGTTGCGGCGCTTCATAAGACGAAGGTGAAGTAGCAACGTCGGCCGTTTTGGTCTTGGCTTTGTCGGCAGCAAATGCGGGAATGGAAATCGCAATCGCTAAAATCGTAATAAATCTGTTGCAGCTATCAAACATGGGTCTTGGGTCTCCTCACCTGGGGTCAACTCATAAGACGATCTATTTAAAATATCATCACAGCCTCAACCGGTCCTCTGGAGTGTTCACATTGAAAAACTTCTGCTCTGAAAATCCCGCCGCCGCCAACTCGCTCTCCTCGATCACTCGGAGCCGCACGCCCGAAAACGCCGCGTCGATCTTATACTTCCCTGCCCGCAGAGCCTGCTCGGCGGCGGCGGCAAAATCACGCCGATAGATAGCGCAAAGCGGCTGCAGTCCTCTGCCCGTGCGAGGCACCGTAACGATGGCATGGTTGCCTTCGTCCTCGGCCGCCGCCCACAAAAACTCAAGCAGCTCCGCCGAGACAAACGGCATATCCACCGCCAGCATCAGATTCAACTCAGCAGCGGACCGCGTAAGCGCCGCATGAATGCCGCCCAGAGGACCGCATCCTGAGAAAATATCTGCGACGACTGCTCTACACTCGGCAGACTCGTACTTAGCAAACTTAGCGCGGTCGCCAACAATCATCACCTGATCACACACCGCACCCATCACTGCCAGCGCCCGCTCCAACAGTGTTCGGCCGTGAAAATCTAAGAAAGCCTTATCCGTTCCCATGCGGGAACTCTTGCCCCCGGCAAGCACAAATCCCATGCGCGATATTTCCGTTCGTGCCACAGCAAACAGCATAAGGCTTAATCCGCGATACACGAAAGTAACCTATCCAGAATGGGCAACCCGTCGCAAGATGGATGTGTCCGATCAGGACGGGAGCACTAACCGTCGTCATGCCGCAAAAACTCATGGATGTTCTTATGCTGGGACGCTGTTCGCACGAATTTGCATGGCCGCGCCGCGCCGCCAATGGAGAGTATTATCAAGTATGTCTGGTGTGCGCCACGGCTTACCAGTACGACTGGAAGACCATGCGTCGCGGAGACAAAGTCGACGAGCCCGTGGCGGAGACCACCACCGTCCGGCGCCGGTCCGGCAAAAAGCAGCCGACCTGGATGCCCCGAGCCCGCCGCTTGCGCTCCAGCCTCCCGGTTCGCTACCGCGGCAAGAATCTCAGCACCTGGTATGAAGGCCAGATCCAGAACATTAGCCAGTCCGGCGTGCTATTCCACGGCCCGCAGCAACTCCCGGCAAACGCGCTGGTCGAAATGATCTTCGAGATGCCGGAAGAAATCTCCGGCCAAAAGAACAGCAACGTGCTGTGCCAGGGGAGACTAATCCGCCACAAAGGCGCAGTCGAAGCCACCGCGGTTGAAACGACCGATGACTCCTTCGGTCTGGCAGCCTCCATTCTCGACTACAAATTTCTCCACAAAGACTGACCGGCGAAAAGCTGACCTGCGAACGTGTAGCGCGGACGCTCCTGTCCGCGGCCGATGCCTCAGCGCTCAGTTCACTGAAATTCTGACTCACGGAAAACTTTCTTAAAACCCCTTGTCATCCTGAGCGGAGTGGGAACTTCACGAAGTGAAGTTCCCGCGGAGTCGAAGGACCCCTACTCCCACGAGGGACGCAGCCACCTGACGAGCTGCGGCGCTCCCGCCCGCCAGTTGCCGTTCCACGCCGCCTGCTGCTAAAGTTCCCCAGGGCATTGAAAGCAACCTTTGCCCGCCCTCGTCTAAACGCGCTAGCTGGACCCAGCAGCATCGAAAAAAGAAATGCCTGCACTCGCAGCCAATCTAAACCGTTGGATCGCGCGCCATCGCTATTCCGCCCCAGCGCAATACGTCGGAGCCGCGCTCGCGGTCTGGGTGGCGCTCAGCCTCTGGACCTTTTCCCCTGTCCTCCACCGCCATCTCTTCGCGCTTTTGCTGGCGGCGGTTCTCTTTACCGCTCGTTTCCTGGGTTTTGGCCCCGCCGTTCTTTGCTCGCTGGTATCCACCGCCTGCCTCGACTTTTTCGCCATGCCCCCCTACTTCAGTCTTCGCATCAGCGGCACCAACGATCTGGAGCGACTGCTGGCGTTTCTTTGCCATTTCCATGTTCGCCGGCAGTATGGCCCGCCAGAAAACGTTGGCTGAATCCCGCGCCGATCGCACCACCCGAGAAATGGCCGCCATCGTCGAATATTCCTGCGACGCCATTTTCAGCACCAGCCCCGATGGCACCATCACCAGTTGGAATCGTGCCGCCGAACAGCTTTACGGCTACAACGCCGAAGAGGCAGTCGGATCGTCGATAACCACGACTGGCGCCACCCGGAACGCATCGAAGAAGTGCGGCGCAACGGCGAGATTCTAAAAAACGGCGGTCAAGTAACTTCCTATCAGACCGAGCGCATTCGCAAGGACGGCACTCGCTGGCCCGCGTTGCTGTCGATCTCGCCGCTTCGAAATGCCCGCGGCGAAATGGTAGGCGCGTCGGTCATCGCACGCGATATTTCATCCGAGAAACAGTCCGAAGAAGCCGTCCGCCGCAGCGAAAAACTAGCCACCGCCGGACGCCTAGCCGCTTCCATCGCGCACGAGATCAACAATCCGTTGGAAGCAGTAGTCAACCTGCTTTATTTGGCGCGCCATGATTCCACCCACGCCGTCGAATATCTGACCCAGGCCGAGCAGGAGGTGGGCCGCGTAGCCCGATTGGCTCAACAAACCTTGGGATTTGTCCGCGATGCCAGCTCCCCCGCTTCCATGGATCCCGCCGCCATCATGGACGAGATTCTCCAGCTCTACTCCCGCAAACTCCAAAATCGCCAGATCCGTGTGACCCGACGCTACCGCGACCGCTGCGAGATCAACGGATACTCCGGCGAGCTCCGCCAGTTACTAGCGAATCTCCTGGTAAATGCGGTAGACGCCATGGCCGACGGAGGCACTCTGCAAGTCCGCGTCGCCGCCGCCCGCAACTGGTCGAACGGCAATGGCAATTAGCGAAGGAGTCCGCATCACCGTAGCCGACAACGGCAGCGGCATTCCCAGCGAAAATCTGCGCCAGATTTTCGAGCCCTTTTACACGACAAAAAAAGATACAGGCACCGGATTAGGATTGTGGGTCTCCCGCGGCATCGTGCAAAAACACGGAGGCTCGATTCGAGTGCGGAGCCGTTCAGAGGGGCCTGAACCGGCCCCCCCACCGGAACCGTGTTCTCGGTCTTTATACCCCAGCGCCAGGAAATCATCCGCGTCGCGTGAACACCTGATTCCCTCTTTCCTCCCAATAACTTACCGACCGCAAGGTACACCGCCCTTCGTGCTTGGAAGCCCCCGCCCGCCGCGGCTTATAATCATCCCAAATCCAACTAGACTGAGCACTTAACCAGCATTTGATGCAAAACGTGGAACCCTTGATTGCAGTCGCGGTCTTCGCCTATGGGCTGTGCTTTGGCAGCTTCCTGAACGTCTGCGTCTACAGGTTGCCCCGCGGCAAGTCCGTCGTGGCGCCGCGCTCCGCCTGCCCCCACTGCGGAGACATGATCCCGCTCTACCACAACCTTCCCGTCGCCAGCTGGCTGATCCTGCGCGGAAAATGCCGCGCCTGCAAGCAGCCCATATCGCCGCGATACCTTGTGATCGAACTCCTCACCGGCCTGCTCTTTCTCGGCTGCTACGCCCATTTTGGCCTCACGCTCGCGACCTTGAAGTGCGCCGTCCTCGGCTTCCTACTGCTGGGCCTGATCTTCACCGATGCCGAAACCAAGCTTCTTCCCGACGCCATGACCCTGCCCGGCTTGGCTCTCGGAATCACCTTCAGCCTCGTCGTTCCAGTGAATGACCTGGCTTCGCGCATCATGCCCGGCCTGGTATCAGCCGCCGCCCGCAGCGAGATTTCCTGGCGCTTGTGGTCCCTGTCAGATTCGCTCCTGGGAGCAGCCGTAGGCGCCTCGTTCCTCTACGGAGCGGCCGCCATTTACCTGCGCGCCCGCGGCGTCGAAGGCATGGGATTCGGCGACGTCAAACTGATGGCCATGATCGGCGCCTTCCTCGGAACCAGGCTCACGGTCCTAACAATCTTTGCCGCCTCGCTGGCAGGCTCGCTCTTTGGACTAAGTACAGTTCTAGCCGTCTGGATGAAACGCATGCGCCGCAACCAAGCGCGCGCCGCTGCTGCGCGAATTTCCTCGGGCGTTTCCTCGGACATCTCTTCAAATCAGGCCCGCAGCCGAGCCTGGCGTTCGGCGCGTCTCGCGCTCCGCTATTACGAAATGCCCTTTGGCGTCTTCCTCGGAGGCATGGCGCTCCTATCGTTCGTCTTCGGAAACCAGGTCCTGCACTGGTATTGGAGGGCGCTGTGATGCTGGCCAATCCCCTCCTCAGTCCGATCATGCTGCGCATGGCCTTGCTTCTATTCGTTTCTGCTATGGCGTTTGGACTCGGCTGGTTCGCGATCAGGCGCCTGCGCCAGAATATCGACGAGGAATCCGAATCCCTGCGTCACGAACCCATGTCCGTAGAGGGACTGCCCATCCACGCCTACCACACCGTTATTCAGCAACTAAAGCAGCAAAAACACGAGCTGACCACGCAGCAACTTTCAGAACGCAGAAAAGCCAAGGCCTCCGACGCGCTCAGCACCACCATCCTCTCCAACCTGTCCTGCGGAGTTCTGTTCCTGAATACCAGCGGCCTGGTGCGGCAAGCCAACGCGGCCGCGCGCACTCTGCTGGAATTCGCCTCGCCGGTAGGCCTGCACGTCGCCGATCTTTTCCGCACCGCCACGCTGCGTCCGGAAAAAAGTCCGGAAAACAACGGACCCGCTTCGCCAACTACAACCATGCCCATGCCGACCGTCGAGCAAGCCCTGGCCCCCGCTCTGGCGGGGACATCCGCCGTTCGAGGCCTGCTGCTCAACTACTTCACCCGCGACGGCGGCAGCCACGTACTCGAGTTAGCGGCCTCGCCAGTCCTCGGAGAAGACGCAAGTCTCATGGGCACGACGCTCGTGCTCACCGACAAAACCGACCTCGAGCGCATCCGGCACGATCAGAAAACGCACCAGCAAATTTCGTCCGAACTGGCGCTCGATCTGCGCACCTCCCTGACCACGATCGCCGGATACGCACAGCAATTGTCATGCAGCCGCGACCACGAATTGGCAAAGCAGTTGGCAAACAATATCGCCCAAGAAGCGGCGCAACTAGACCGCACTATCGGTGGTTTCCTGGGAGGAGCCCAGGCGGCCACCACAAGCTCTTGAATCGCACTGGGTACTGGGTACAGAAGTACTGGGTACTTTTTGAAAGCGAAAGGATGATCACATGAAGCACACAAAATGTATGGCCATCGCTACTCTGCTTCTTTTTGGGAGTCAGCGGAGCCGCCGCTCAGTCACTCGGAGATTACGCGCGCTCGGTTCGCAAGAACAAACCTGAGCCCACCGTGGCCAGCCGCCACTACGATAACGACAATCTCCCCACCACCGACAAGCTGAGCGTGGTCGGGCCGCCTCCGTCAAACGATGCCGGCGCAGCCACCGCTAAAGCGGCCGCCGCTCCCGGCCCGTCCGCGCAGCAGAAAGCCGCGGACGAGTGGAAGCAAAAGCTCGACGACCAGAAACAAAAAGTCGATGCCCTGAACCACGAACTCGATCTCGACCAGCGCGAAGTTCGTCTGCGCACCGCGGCAGCTTATACCGATCCCACCGTAGCCGTACGGGACGTGCAGTGGAATAAGGACGACGCGCGCTACAAGACCCAGATCGAGCAAAAACAGAAGGCGCTCGATGACGCCCGTCAGCAACTCGAGGACATGCAGGAGCAAGCGCACAAGGCCGGCGTAGCTCCTGCTGACAAGGACAACACCGACGCCAACAAAGATAAAGACAACAACAAACAATAACTAAGCGAGCCGGGCGGCGTGTCCCCGCCCGGCTCAGCTCTTCCACTGCGCTACGGAAAGACTCGTCGGGAGAGACCTAGTCGAGTTTCGTATCAGGGCATCGCTTTAGCGATGCCGCAAACTCTCCGAAATCAACGCCCCTTTAGGGGCCGGGCATCCGCCGCGACACCTCAGCCCCCCACCCGCTCCCGAATCTGCCGCGCATGATGCCGCCCGTGCACCCAATGAAACTTCCGCCACTCCCCAGCCGTCAGCGGCCCCAAAAACGGATGGTCCATAATCTTCGTCCTCGCGCCGAACCTGCGTTCGCAATCCGCGAAGCCCGAGCCCATCTTCTGCAGCTCAGCCGCAACCGCACTCCGCACCTCTTCCGCCGCCATGCCCCGCGGCATCGCCCGCGCCGGAGCCTTGCGCCCGCGCGGCATATACCCCAGATTCACGACCAGTAAAGCGGCAAAGCGATCCTTCAGCGTAGCCCGCGTACCAAGAGGAGCGCCCTGTTCAATGCACTTCGCCAATCCGTAATTAGTGCCCTTATAGGTAAGCAAAAGGTGCTCCAGAATCTGCGCGGCGTTCCATTTTCCCGCCGGAGCCTGCAACAAGTCGCTGACGCTCGCTGCCCGTGTTGCATCTTCGAGTTCCTGCCGCAAACTGTTCGAGATAGGAATCCATGGCATTCGTTCAGTACAATGATCCGCGAACCGAAAACCCGATTCACGATGAAGAAACCCACGATGAAGAAACCGAAGAGACCAATGACAAAACTAGTCGTTGCCGTCGCAATTCTAGCAGCCGGATTGGGATTGATGGCCGCATGCTCCTCCGAGCCCAGCAAGCCAACGACGACCGAGACGCCGCAGCCCAAAGCTCCCGAGGCCATTACCGGAAGCAGCGCCTTCTTCAAGTGCTACATCTCCGCCCGTGGCTGGGCGACCGATGCGCAAGGATATCGGGTAGAGTCCGCCGTCTCCAAGGGCGGAGACGGCAAAGCGCAAGAATGGCGCGCCGGATTCGCCTCGCTCTCGCAACACGCCACCAAGTCTTTCACCTGGAGCAACGGCGACATTTCCCACGGCGTCGACGACACCTATAGCCCCAGCAAATTCCAGCACCCAGGTTTTCAACGTCCAGTTCCTCAAAACCGATACCGACAAGGCCTTAGCCGTAGCCCAGCAGCATGGCGGAGACAAGCTCTTGCAGAAAGAACCCGACACGCCGGTTCTTTATCTGCTGGACTGGAACCGCCAGACCAACGAACTCCTGTGGCACGTAATCTACGGCACCGACCGCGAGACGGCCAAACTCCGAGTAGCCGTGAACGCAACCACCGGCGAATTTTCACACGTGGAGAAGTAAATTAACGAAGCAAGTGAATTCGGACAACGAGCGAAAGTCATTTGTCCGCAGCCCGAAGCCCGAAGTGGCTCACTGCCCCTTCTCAACCCGCTCCAGCGAAGCGCGCGCATCCTTGGCCAACGGCCCTTCCGGCAGAATCTTCAGGTACTGCGCGAAATATTTCTTCGCCTCGGTTTTATTTCCCAATTTCTCCTCGCACTCACCAATCTTGAAAGTCGCAACCGCGTCACCCTCTTTGTAGTAGAGAGCCTCCTTGTAGCGATCAAGCGCGGCTTTATAGTTTTTGCGCCGGAAGTAAAAATCGCCGATCTGAACGTCTTTCGACGACTTCAGCGGGTTCCACGGGTGGAACTCCTGAATGCCGGTGGTGTCCGTGCCCGCCCCGCCCTCAGGAATATCAAGACCCGCAACCGCAGCCTTACTCGAGGGATGGTTCTTCTCATCGTCCTTGGGAGGATTGATGTCAACCCGGTCAGCGCGGCTGGAACTGGAACTCTCTCCCGCCTCTTGATCGCTCGGATGATCGCCGGCGGCGGGCTTGTCCGAAGCCGCCGACGCCGCCTTGTCGGAGGCAGCTTTATCTGAAGCCGCTTTATCTGACGAAGCGCCCTGCGCGTTTTTGTCCGGAGCAGTCTTGTCCGAAGAATCCTGTGCCAGCGAAATAGTCGTCAGCAGCGCCAATAAACAAATAAGAAGTCGGCCACGCACCCCTCTATTGTATCGCTATGAGAAGGTCAAAACAGCGCCAGCCAGCGGAAAATCCCGGCGAACCCGAAAAAAACACCCGCAAAAAAATCAGGCCGCCCACATACTGGGACGGCCTGATTTGGCAATGTCCTCCGGGGAGGAGGGCAAACTTGATTTTACATAGTTCGTTCTACATCGACGGATTGGCGTTCGCATTCGCCGTCGGAGTCGTCGTCGCGGGCGCCTGCGCCGGAGTCATTCCCTCTCCCGTGTTGGTCATCAGCCGAATATCCACGCGACGGTTCTTGGCGCGCCCCGCAGCCGTCTTGTTCGAATCGACCGGCTTATCCTTGCCCAGCCCGATCAGATAAATCTTGTAAGCCGGGACACTCTTCTCCGCCGCCAGATATTGAATCACGGCGTTTGCCCGGCGCTGGCTCAAATCGTAGTTGTAATCCGCGCCGCCCACCGAGTCCGTCGCGCCCTCCACCGTAATAATGTATCCCTTGGTAGTGGCAACGCTGGCCGCCAACTGGTCGATCGCTTCCTTAGCGTCCTTAGTCAGATTGTCTTTGTTGAATCCGAAGAGCACCGCCGTCTCCACCACCGGCTTGTAGTTATCGAGGTTGATGACGGCGTTGGTCAGAGTATCCACACGCTGGACCGCCCCGTTAGCCGCCATCTGCGCCTTGTCAGCGTCGCTGCCAGCAGCCAGAGCCTTCTGGTCGGCCGCGGCAGCCTTGGCCTGCACATCCTGGATCCCAGCCTGAGCGCGCTGATCCACGTCCTTGATGTCTTTCGAATTCTTCGCAGTCAGATCGTCGAGTTCATTGGTCTTGTTGATCAAGGGCGTGGTCTGTTCACGCACATAATTCTTGGTGGTACATCCGATACTCGCGGCCAGCGTCGCCGCCAGCATGAGGGTCAACTGCAATTTCATTGATGTGCGATTCAAAGACATGCGATTCATAGGGGGTAAGGGCTCCTTGCCCGAAATATTGCTCAATCTCGCAATCGAAATCCAAACTTTTGCCCGACTGCCTGGGAACTGGGCTCGCAGATAGTCAATGCACGGCGGATGCCATTCCGCCTTCCCAAAATAAATGGATAACCCATTCTATATCAGTACATTGGAAACCACCTGTGAGAATCGCGCCTGCCCCGAAACAGGGCAATCCCGATATAAACCATAGAAATTTTATACGGTTCCGTATTTTTCGGCAGGATTTCAGAGGGGATTTCCGAGCGCGATTTCCGAGAAGATAATAGACGTCAGTAGCCGATACTCATTTGCCGCGGCGCAAGACTCAGGCTTCGTATCAGGGTATCGCTTCAGCGATACCATTACTTCCGCAAATCCAGCGCCCCTTCAGGGGCTGCCGCGCATGCCCATTTTTCGGCAGCCCGAAAAACATGCTTCGGGCACTCGACCGCAAAGGACGCTCGCGCTCAACGCGCGATCTTGTCCCACGCCGTCTCGAACTGCGTAAACAGTGGCATCTCACTCTTCTGCAACCCGCCGCGTCCCATCACCCGCCACAGATACATTTGCGAAGGCCGGCTGCCCTCCGCGCCCCGGTGCGCATCATAGACCGCCAGCACATCCTCTGACGGACGAGACTGCACCGCCACAATCACATCTGCCTCCTGCGGCCGATACACCACAATCAGTTTGCCCCATTTCTGGATCGCATCCTGAACGTGCCCAATAGCAGCCCGGTCCTCCGGAAAAATCTCAGGATTGAACTGACCGCCGTCATACGAAGTCACGTACACATAACGCGCATTAGCAAAAATTCGCGGCATCTCCGGAGTCGTCACCGCCAAGCCGCAGCGCTAATCGCCAAACCGATCAATACCGTAGCAACAATGTTCCTCATAGTTTTGAAATACGTTTTCATATAAGACTCCCCACATGTTCCTACTAAGAGGGATGCTGCCAGAAGTACCGGAGTTGCAAGAAGACGCTATTTATAAGGTCTTAAGTGTCGGGCCTAAAGTGCCGGGTCTAAGGTTTTAGGTTTTCCTAAGACCTAACACCTGACACCTGAGACCTGTCTTATGAGACCTGCCTTCACATCACTGGCGGAACGCCAATTCCCATAACCGCCAGCACCCGGATCAGCTCGCGACGCACCACCGCCGCCGTTGCCAGCAGGAACTTTTTCCGTCCCTCATCCGCTTCGCTCAGTATGGGATGGCGGTGATAGAAAGTATTAAAAAGCTGCGCCAACTGAAAAGCGTGTTTGGCCAGATAAGCCGGTTCCGTGGTGGCAATGCATTGGCTAACCACATAAGAAGTTTTAGCCGCCGCCAGCCACAGCTCCCAGATATCGTTAGAGCCTTCGCCGTCGAGGTACCGAGCAAACTCCGCCGTAGAAAAACCGCCCGCCAAGTCCAGACAGAAACGATCCGGATCGATCCCACCCTTGCGGAAAATATTAGAAGCGCGCACCACCGCATACTGCGCGTAAGGCCCCGTGTCGCCCTCGAAACTGAGCGCGTCTTTGAAGTCAAAAGCAATCACCGAAGTCTTGGTGAACTTCAGCATGAAGTAGCGCAGCGCCCCAATCGCGACCAGCGTGGCAATCCCGCCTCGCTCCGCCACGCTCAACTCAGGATGCCGCGTCTCCACTTCCCCGCCCGCCGAGGCAATCAGCGCATCCAGCAGATCGTCCGCCTTAACCCCAAACCCCTTGCGCCCCGAAACCTCAATCCAAGACCGCGCCGCATCCTCGTCGCTAAGCGCGTATCCAAGTTCCGCAGCGCATCGCGGAGTAAGCGCAACCATCTCATAAGAAAAATGCGTGTAGCGATCCGCAGCCTCGTCGTGTCCCAGCCCGCGCAGAGCCTCGATCACCGTGTTCTGCGCCTCCGACTGCCGGGTATCAATGACGTTATAAATCTCCGCCACATCGCCGAAGTGAGGATGCTCCTTCACCCCGTCCGTAGTAGAAATCCAGCACTCATGCGCGTCGGGATAACGAAAGAATTTCCGATATCCGAAATCGCGCCCCAGCAGCCCAAACTTCCACATGTGATAAGCAATGTCCTTGCCGACATAGCCAACCGTTCCGTTAGACCGAACGATGACTTTCTGGTCTTCCTCTTTAATCTCAGCGCCCTCTGCGCTCTCCGCGGTTTCAGATTTCGCAGTCCCAGCGCGACGCATAATCCAGCAGCCTTTGTTCTTCCCATCATCCTCGTAAGTAAGCACCCCAGCTTCCTTAAGCTTGGTAAAAGCCGCATCCCAAAAATGAAGATGGAGAATCTCGCTCTCCCGCGGCAGGAAGTCGTACTCAATGTCCAGCCGCTCCATGGTCTCAAGATGGCGCCTAAGCACAGCCACGGAAATCAAGTCCGCAACAGCCGCCGCCTCATTGTTCCCTTCTTCAATCGAGTGCAGCATGGCCGCCCGCGCCCGCAAATTCGCTTTGTCCTCCTCGTACCAATGCGAAACGCGGGCATAAAGGTCCCAGCACAAGTAATCAAATCGCGGAGCAGCCGCCAGCACTTCAATCTCAGCCCGAGACTTCCGTTCGATATTCAGAAATCCAACGACCACGTCGGCAACCTGCGCCCCGGTGTTGTCAATATAATTCTGTACATCCACCTCGCGACCCGCAAACCGCAGCAGCCGGACAAACGTGTCCCCAAGAATCGCATTCCGCAGGTGTCCGATATGAGCCGCTTTATTGGGATTAATACTCGAATGCTCAACCAGCACTTTTCCAGCGGGAACGGTTGCCGCGGGTGCTCATCGGCAGCAAGAGCAGCAGCCAACTCCGCGCGTTTAACACGAACATTGATGTATCCCGCGCCCGCGACCTCGAACTTCTCAAACCCCGGAATCGCGCCCAACTCCCGCAACAATCTCCTCGGCAATCTTCCGCGGAGCCTTGCGAAGCTTTCTTAGCCAGATCAAAAGCCAGCGGCAAAGCATACTCGCCAAATTCGATTTTCGGAGGCTGCTCCACGACGATTTTCGCGTCCTCCAGCCCGTAAGCCCGACGCAGAAACTCGCGCAGATGTTCGACCAGTCGCTGTTCTAGATGTCGATACAAGATGCCCTCTAACCCATTGCTATAGCTATTGAAAGAATAGTGATTCTAACAAACTCGCACCGAGCGGCGGGTTTGACGGCAGAGAGCGGTCCCTATCATGAAACTTCGGTCGTTAGTCGCTGGTCGCTAGTCGTTAGCGAGAACAACCATCGACAGCGGAATCTGCAAGTTTCCAAAGCGCGCGCGTCGGCCTTTCGCCAGCTAAAAGCCAATCGACCAACGAGCGTTCTTTTATGCGCATAGCCTACCTCGACTGCTTTTCCGGCATCAGCGGCGACATGTTCCTGGGCGCGCTCGTAGATGCCGGAGTGTCTCCCAAGCTTCTGGAAGACACCGTCGCGGCCCTCGACATTGGCGCGCAGTTGCAGATTTCGCGAGTAGTGCGGGCCGGAATCTCAGCCACCAAAGTAGATGTGTTCGCCAACGGAGAAAAAGATCAGCCGAGCGAAATTCTCCGCGAGCAACAAAATCACGCTCACGACCACGAGCACGGTCACAGTCACAGCCATTCCCATGCTCAAGAACACCAGCACGAACCCAGCCGCGGACTAACCGAAATCCGCCGCATTATCGAAAAAGCAGCCATCAGCACCACCGCTAAAGCAACAGCCATCAAAATCTTCGAGGCGTTGGGCCAAGCCGAAGCCCAGATCCACAACCAGCCCATCGACCAAGTCCACTTCCACGAAGTAGGAGCCGTCGACGCCATGGTCGACATCGTCTGCGCCGCCGTAGGAGCCGAATCTCTATCCGTAGAACAATGGATATGCTCTCCCCTGAACGTAGGCGGAGGAACCGTGAAATGCGCCCACGGAACCCTCCCCGTCCCTGCGCCCGCGACCCTGAAGCTGCTTCAGGATGCGCCGGTCTATTCCTCCGGCCCACAAGTAGAACTAGTGACGCCCACCGGCGCGGCAATCGTAAAAACGCTAAGCAGCCGCTTCGCATCATTTCCCGCAATGAAGATCGAAAAAGCAGGATACGGCGCCGGAACCCGAGATTTCCCCGAACATCCCAATCTGCTGCGCCTGACCATAGGGGAAGCCGAGACAGCAGCCACATCAACCGAAAAGATTACGGTGCTCGAAGCGAACCTCGACGACTTGAGCCCGCAAGTCCTCGCCTACGCCATGGAGCGTCTGTTAGCCGAAGGTGCACTAGACGTCTTCAGCGTCCCCGTGCAAATGAAGAAGAGCCGCCCTGGAGCGCTATTAACGGTCCTCGCGAAAACGGAAGACGCCAATCGCCTGACCAAATTAATATTTGCCGAGACCACAACTCTAGGAGTCCGCCGCCGCGAAGAACAACGCCAGACCCTCTCCCGACGTTGGGAAACGGTAGCCACCACCTGGGGCCCAGTACGAATTAAAATTGCGAACATGAACGGCACCATCTCAAACTACGCCCCCGAATATGAAGATTGCCGAGCGCTAGCCGAGGCGCAACAAATCCCCCTTCGGACAGTAATGCAGGAAGCAATCCAGCAATATCTAAGAGGCGATTCGAAGACTTAAAACACTCGGCGGCACCGATTTAAGCCAACAGCCAAAAGCCAAGAGCGAACAGCAGCTCCAGAAATCATGACCAAGAAGTTCTACATCACGACCCCGATCTACTACGTCAACGCGCATCCCCACATCGGACACGCCTACACCACCATCGCCTGCGACACCATCGCCCGCCGCCACCGCATGCTCGGAGACGACACCTGGTTCCTGACCGGTACCGACGAGCACGGACAAAAGATCGAGCGCGCAGCCCAGGCCGCGAACAAAACGCCGCAGCAATTCACCGACGAAATCTCCGCCGAGTTCCGCGCCCTCTGGGATCGCATGGGCCTGAAGTACGACGATTTCATCCGCACCACCTCCGCCCGCCACAAAGAAGGCGTGCAAGCCCTCTGGCGCAAAATTCGCGACAACGGATACATCTACAAAGGAACCTACACCGGCCAATACTGCGTCTCCGACGAGCTTTACGTTGACGCCGAACCCGGCGCCCCTTGCCCCGATTGCGGACGCCCCACCGAAACCGTCCACGAAGAAAATTATTATTTCAAGCTCTCCGCCTTCCAGGACCAACTGATCCGCCTCTACACCGAACACCCGGATTTCATCCGCCCCGAGACCCGCCGCAATGAAGTCCTCGCCTTCGTCCGCGGAGGCCTGCGCGATCTCTCCATCAGCCGCTCCACTTTTTCCTGGGGCATCCCCGTGCCCGACGATCCCAAGCACGTCGTCTACGTCTGGCTAGACGCGCTGGCAAACTACATCACCGCGCTAGGCTACGGCCAAAGCGACACCACCAAATTCAAAAAGTACTGGCCCGCCGACGTGCACATGATCGGCAAAGAAATCGTCCGCTTCCACTGTGTTTACTGGCCCGCGTTCCTGCTGGCCGCCGGACTGCCCCTGCCCAAAGGCATCACCGCGCACGGCTGGCTGCTCTTCGAAGAAAGCAAAATGTCGAAGTCGCGCGGCAACATAGTCCGCGCCGAAACCATCGTTGACGTGCTAGGCACCGACGCCCTCCGCTATTTCCTGCTGCGCGAAGTAGTCTTCGGCCAGGATGGCTCGTTCAGTTTCGACGCGTTAGTCCAGCGCTATAACTCCGATCTGGCGAACGGCCTGGGAAATCTAGCCAGCCGCACCCTGACCATGATCAATCGTTATTTCAAGGGAGAGATTCCGTATCCCTCAAACGCCGCCCACACCCCGGCGGACGCCGCCATCGCTGAAGCGGCGAGACAAAGCGATCGCCGATTACGGCGCCCTCTTCGACCAATACCATTTCTCGCGCGCGCTAGAAACCGCCTGGGGACTGGTCGCCGCCGTGGACAAATACATAGTAGAAAACGCACCCTGGTCCCTCGACGAAAAAAAGGACGAAGAAAGTCGCGCCCGCCTGGCCACCGTCCTCTACACCAGCGCCGAAGCTCTGCGAATCGTGACCGCGCTAGCGTATCCCGTAATGCCCGACGCCACCGCAAAAATCTGGGCCCAGCTCGGATTAGGAGACATCCAGAAATTCGACCTGACGCAATTGCAGTGGGGACAGCTCCAGCTCGGCACAAAGTTAGGCGAGATTCAAGCCGTGTTTCCCAGAGCCGACAAATCAGCCGTAGAGAGGATGCAGAAAATGGAAGAACAAGCACCCGGCAGTGGCAGCGCAGCGACGAGCGCCCCGCAAGCCCAGCCAAGCGAAGCGAAGCAGCCAGCGCCAGCCAAGCCCGCAGCCGCAATCCCCGACGGCAAAATCAGCATCGACGACTTCGCGAAAGTAGAGTTGCGAGTAGCCCAAGTAAAAACCGCCGAGCGAGTAAAAGGCGCCGACAAACTGCTGCGCATCGAAGTCGACCTAGGTAACCGAAATCCGCCAACTAGTAGCCGGCATAGCCGAAGCCTACGAACCCGAATCCCTCATTGGCCGCAAAGTAGTAATCGTGGCAAACCTGGCGCCCCGAAGCTCCGCGGACTGGAATCAAACGGCATGATAGTAGCCGCCTCGCCCGAAGGCGGCAAGCCCGTGCTGGCAAGTTTTCTGGAAGATGTACCCATAGGCACAAGGCTGAAATAGCTCAAGCGTCGCGAGCGTGAGCAGTCAGAAGCATGCAGCGGCAAGGTCCAGCGACGACCAACGACCATCGACCAACGACGATGTTCACCGACTCTCACGCCCATCTCGAAGGCACCCGCTACGACCCCGATCGCGACGAAGTCCTCGCGCGCGCCAAGCAGAGCGGCATCGAAGCCTATCTAGCCATCGGAAACGGCGAAGGCCCCGCCACCGCCGACTGCGGCATTAAGCTCGCAGAAAAATACGACGGCCAGCCAAATATCCCCGAATCTACGCCAGCGTAGGAATCCATCCTCACGAAGCCAGCCTGGCCACCGAAGCCGCCGACGCCCAAATGCTCGAATGGGCGCGGAATCCCAAGGTAATAGCCTGGGGAGAAATCGGCCTCGACTATTTCTACGATCACTCCCCAAGAGAAATACAAAAGACAGTCTTCCGACAACAAATGGAATTGGCAAAGTCGGCAAAGCTCCCCATCATCATCCATTGCCGCCCCTCCGACAACAGCGAAAACGCCTGGGACGACTGCCTGAACATGATCGCCGAACATTGGGCTCCACCGGCCAAGGCGGCATCCTGCACTGCTTCACCGGCAGCCTAGGGCATGCGAAACGCGCGCTCGACATGGGTTTCATGATCTCCTTCGCCGGCAACATCACCTTCCCCAAAGCCCAGCCCATCCGTGACGCCGCAAAAATCGTCCCGTTAGATCGCATGCTGATCGAAACCGACTCCCCCTACCTCGCCCCAGTCCCCCATCGCGGCCAGCGCAACGAACCCGCATTCGTAAAAGAAGTAGCGCGCCAGATCGGCGACCTGCGCAACCTGTCCCCGGAAGAAATTGGCGCTCAAACCACGCAGAATTTCTATAGCTTTTTCGGCCTCCCGAAACCCTCTTCATAACCTGTCATCCCGAAATAACTTGTCATCCCGAACGAAGTGAGGGATCCGCAGTCCGCCGTCACGCCCGCCTTCGCAGACAATCCCTCTTCTGTTACCCTCATGGGTACACATTTGGGGCAAGCGATCCCTGAAATGCGGTTTTCAAGTCTCGTGCTTCACCTGACACCCAAGACCTGAGACCTGAGCCCTGGATTCATCCCATGCCCGATAACAGTTTCGACATCGTCAGCAAAATCGACCTCGCGGAAGTCGGCAACGCCATCCAGCAGGCGACGAAAGAAGTCACCACCCGCTTCGATCTCAAAGACTCGAAGTCCCAGATCGCAATGGAAGGCACGGACGCGATCATGCTGCACTCCGCCGATGAATACAAACTGAAAGCCGTCAATGACATCCTTCAGGCCAAACTGGTGAAGCGCGGCGTGTCCCTGAAAGGCTTGACTTATGGTCCGATCGAGCCGGCCGCCGGAAGTTCGGTCAAGCAGAAAATTACTTTGCAGCAAGGCATTCCGATGGAAAAGGCGAAGGCGATCGTGCTAGTTGGTCAAGAATTCCAAAGTGAAAGCGCAAGCCTCCATCCAGGCCGATGTAGTGCGAGTCAGCAGCAAAGATCGCGACACGCTGCAGCAGGTGATCGCGATGGTAAAGAAGCAGGATTTCGGCATCGATCTGCAGTTCACGAATTATCGGACCAACTAAGAATGCTTTAACCGCGAAGGACGCGGAGGCCGCGGAGAAACACGTGAAGGGTCAATACATTAAGAATGAATTTTCTCTGCGAACTCTGCGATCTCTGCGGTTAAAGGTTTGAGACGGATCGGATAACATTTGGCCACCACGACCTCCATCAACGGGAAAGAAATCTTCGATCTTCTGCGCGACGACATCGTCGCCATCGAAGAAGAGTTCGGACGCGACACCATCTCGAACGTCGCCGCCATCACCGAGATCGGAGAATACCTCCGCGTCGGTGGCGGCAAACGCATCCGTCCCGCTCTGCTCCTGCTCTCCGCCAAACTCCTGGGCTATAAAGGCGAGGGAGCAGTAAAGCTCGCGACCGTAGTCGAGATCATCCACACCGCTACGCTGGTCCACGACGACATCATTGATGAAGCCCAGCTCCGCCGCGGCCGTCCCGCCGCCAACACGCAGTGGGGCAACTCCATGTGCGTGCTAGCCGGCGACTGGCTCTACATGCAGGCCTTCAAGATCGCGGTGCAGGAGCGCAATTTCCGCATCCTCGACGTGCTCATCGAACTCACCCAGCAGATGGTAGAAGGCGAACTCCTCCAGATGGAGAAACTGGGCCAGCTGATTTCTCTGCAAGACCATCTCGACCTGATCTACCGCAAGACCGCATGCCTGTTTTCAGTATGCATGAGAGTCGGCGGCATCCTGGGCAACGCCACCCCGCAGGAGGAAGAACGCCTAGGCCAGTATGGACGCAACCTTGGCTTAGCCTTCCAAATCGTGGACGACGTCCTCGACCTGACCGCATCGGAAGATGTGCTCGGCAAGCCCGTAGCCAGTGATCTGCGCGAAGGCAAAGCCACCATGGCCGTTATTCATGCGCTCGATCACTGCACCACCGCTCGAGCGCGACCAGATCGAAACCGTTCTGCGCGACCGCGCCTTCAACGGCGTCACCCACGCCGATATCCTGACCATCCTAACCGTTACGGTTCCTCGGAATTCGCCACCAAAGAGGCCGCCCGCTACGCCGAGTCGGCGCGCCAGGCCATCTGCATTTTTCCCGACTCCGAAATCAAACGCGCCCTGCTCTGGGCTCCCGAGTTCGTTGTCGCCAGAGAAAAGTAGCCGTCTCCGCATTAACAGCTTCCTCCTCTGTCTTTCCGACCGCATAACCAATCCGTCGCATGCGAGATGAATACCTTTCATAGTGCGGCAAGCGGACGAGATGTAAACTTGTCGCCGCTTTTGAAAAGCAGGGTGGCCCACTCCTTGCGGCACTATCGCAAGGGGTGGGTAAGGTCAGAGCCAATTGACCAATGATGGAGGAATCGGCCATGCAGATCAGGATGAAAACCAACAATAAACAACACGGACAACAAAAAGCGATAACGCGAACCAACGGCTCCAGCACCGTGGGCTCACGTCCTAAATTTCTGCTTGCAGCCGCCGCAATCTGCGCCTTCACTCTAGTCTCGGCACTAACCGCATCTGCCGGCAACCTATACCGTCCGACGGCCCTCACCGAGAGCGGAGTCGTAATCGGCTTGGCGAAGAATGGCATGAACCAATTTCTCGGCATCTCCCTACGCCGCCCCGCCCGTCGGAAATCGGCGCTGGAAGCCGTCCAAGCCCTACGGCCAATTTCAGGGAGGCGTGCTCCAGGCCACGCAATTCGGCAGTGAGTGCACCCAAGCCGGAGGCGGCAGCGAAGATTGCCTCTTCCTGAATGTCTATTCCCCCAAGGGAACTGGCGCCGGAAGCGGCCTCCCGGTCATGTTTTGGATTCACGGCGGCTCCCTCACCAGCGGAGCCAGCGATCCCTACGACCCAACCCGCCTCGTGAACCAGGGCGTAATCGTAGTCACCATCAATTACCGCCTGGGTTATTTGGGATTCTTCGCCCAGTCAGCGATAGATGCTGAAGGCCATCTCGACGGCAACTACGGCTTTATGGATCAGCAACTCGCGCTAAATGGGTTCGCAAAAACATCGCGGCCTTTGGCGGCGATAAGAATAAAGTCACCATATTCGGAGAATCCGCCGGCGGTCAGAGCGTCTACGCCCAGCTAGCATCTCCCCTAGCCGCAGGTTTGTTCGGTGGAGCAATCTCCGAAAGCGGATCGTACCTGCAATTCCAGGACTACTTTGACTACATTGTCACGCTGGCCGCCGGTGAAACCACGGGCAGCGCCGGCGTACCTTCCGGCGCAACCATTGCCGACAGCGTCGGATGCTCCAGCCAGACCGCGGCATGTCTCCGCGCCGTGCCCGCCGCCTCGCTGGTCGCAATAGAAGCCAGCCCCGTATATCCATTCGTGGACGGCACCCTGCTCACTCAAACCATCACCGCCGCATTTGCCAGCGGCGAATTCAATCGTGTGCCGATAATCTCGGGCACCAACCACGATGAATGGCGTTTGTTCGTCGCTCTGGACTACGATCTCGTGGGGAATCCAATCCTGACTTCAACCGAGTACGATAATGCCACCACCGCGCTGTGGGGATCGAGCTTGGCGCCGATTGTCCTCGACTTGTACCCATATTCCAATTACCCCTTCGGCGGTGAGGCATTGGGAGCCTCCGGCACCGACGGAATCTTCAGCTGTCCCGCACGTAACGCGGACCAGGCGCTCTCACAATTCGTCACCACCTACACCTACGAGTTCAACGACGAAAACGCTCCTCCATCTCAAGCTTATTTCGGAGGGTTACTAACTTTTCCCTTGGGTACCTATCATTCTGCCGAGATCCAGTACCTGTTCAAGGGCGCCGATATTTTCGGACCGAACGTGGGGCCGCTCACCCACCCGCAGGTTCAGCTCTCGAATGCCATGGTCAGTTACTGGACGCAGTTCGCAAAAACAGGAAACCCGAACTCCTCCGCTGCGCCGGCCTGGTCTCCCTACAGCAGTTCCAGTGACCAGTTCCAATCGTTCATACCACCGACGCCGGTGGTCGAGTCCAACTTCGCCGCCGAGCACCAGTGCCCCACGTTTTGGGACACGTTCTAACCCCCCAACGCCGCGTGGGCGCGCGTAGCCTCGAAGAGGCTCCGCGCGCCCGCTCCCCTGACGTTAAATCACAATCCCCAGCATTTCAAAGCGCCCTCACCGCAGTTCTTGCACCGGCACCGCTCACACCAGCATCAAACGGGCATTGACATAGATATACTGAATCTACCCGCATATAAATGACGGACCTGCTCTCCATAATTTCGCACCACGGATACCTGTTCCTGGCAGTAGTGTGCTTCGCCGAGGCCGCCGGTCTTCCCCTCCCCGCCTCACTCGCCATTCTGACCGCCGGAGCCGTCGCCGCCTTCGGGCATCTTCATTTCTATCTCGTGTTCGGCATAGCCTTCGTAGCCCTGGTCACGGGCGATGTCATTCTCTACTTCATGGGCCGCGTCAGCGGATGGGCCCTGCTGGGCTTTCTCTGCCGCCTCTCCGCGAATCCGGAAACCTGCATTCTGCGCTCCGCCGAATATTTCTACCGCCGCGGCAAGCAGACCCTGCTTTTCTCGAAGTTCATTCCCGGCATCAACGCCATGACTCCGCCGCTCGCCGGCAGCATGAAGATGCGCCTCGGAGATTTCCTGCTCTTCGATAGCGCCGGCGTCGTCTTATACGTCGGAGCGTACTCCATCGCCGGATATCTCTTCAGTGACGCCCTCCGCGCCATCACCAGCGGACTCCGCTCCGCCGGCTCAGCCGCCGAAGTTATTTTCGCCATCGGCCTGGCCGCCTACATGACCCACCGCATCTATCTCTACCGCAAGTACCGCGTTCTCGACGTGATCCCGCGAGTAGCAGCCGAAGAGCTGGCCCGCAGATTAGCGTCCGATGCCGCCCGGAACATGCTCGTCGCCGACGTCCGCAGCCACGGCTACTACGATGAAGACTCCGAGCGCATCGCCGGATCCATCCGCATCGAGCCCAACAATCTAGTCGAAGAAATCAAGAACCTCCCCAAGGAGCGAGAGATTTATCTCTACTGCACTTGACAGCGCGAAGCCACCAGCGCCCGTGTGGCGCAACAACTACAGCAACTGGGATTCAAAGTATTCGTAATCGCCGGAGGCCTCCGCGCCTGGCGCAAAGCCGGAAACCCAGTAGAGCGAGTCCCCCACGACGACCTCATCAAGCTCCCCACCTTCAGCTAGCTCTTGGGAGGTCAGAGGTCAGATTGCAGAGGTCAGAACCTGGCCGCGCACAGCATCGGCGAACGTTTGGTTTTACCTCTGCAATCTGACCTCTAACCTCTGACCTTCCCGCATCCTTGGCATACTCCCGCCACTTTGCTATCGTCCCCACATGGCCCCAACCCCAAGCCTTTGCGGACTAATCCTGGCCGCCGGTGAATCCTCCCGCATGGGACGCGACAAGGCCTTGCTCCCCTGGCCTCCATCATCACCAGGCGAAACCTTCCTCTCCGCCGCCATCAAACTTTTTTTCCCTCGCGTCGATGTCGTGCTGGTCGTAGTAGGCAAGAACGAAGCCGCACTGACTCCCATCATCTACGCCAGCGGAGCCTCGCTCGTAGTCAATCCCGATCCCGACCGCGGCCAGTTCAGCTCCTTGCAGGCCGGTCTGCAGGAGGTAAGAAATCGCGGCCGCGATTCCGCCATGATCACGCCGGTTGACCGTCCTCCCGTCCGACCCGACACCATCGGCCTGCTGCAATCCGCCTTCGATCGCGCCATCGCCAAACGGAAATGGGCCGTCATCCCCGACTACAAAGGCAACCACGGCCATCCAATTCTGATAGGCAACGCTATGCTGGAAGCGTTCCTGGAAGCTCCCGAAACCGCGAACGCCCGCGAAGTCGAGCGTCAGCACCAGGGCGACATCGAATATCTTCCCGTGGATGACCCGCTAGTAGCCATCAACGTAAACACACCAGGGCAATATGCCTCTCTGAATTTTCCACCAACTCCGGTGCCAGCGAGTTAAATCGCTCCCAAGTCCAACCATGACCACTCTCACACCCGCTCAATCCGAATTCATAGAAAGCGTACTAGTCCTGAACCCGCTCCTGGGCACCTCCGATTGCGACGGCACCCTCTGGTCCGGAGACGCGGGCGAAGGCTTCTTCTCCTGGGAACTCCAGCAAGGCCTCGTCTCCAAAGAAATAGCAGTCTGGGCGCGTAAGCGCTACGCCGACTACAAAGCAGGCCAGGTAGCCGAAGAAGTAATGTGCGGAGAGATGGTAACCATGCATCGCGGACTGCCAGAAAAAGTAGTCCAGGAAGCCTGCGATATCTATTTCGCCGAAGCCATAGCCCCCAACATTTTTCCGGAGATGCAACAGCTAATCGAGCGCCTGCGCGCCGCCGGATGCGACGTCTGGGCCGTTTCCTCTTCCAATCAATGGATCATCCGCTCCGCCATGCGCTACTTCGGCATCCCCAACCATCGCATCCTCGCCTCCGAAGTAGAAGTCCAAAACGGCGTGATCACCGATCGCTTGATCAGAGTTCCCAGCGGCCCCGGCAAGCCCGAAGCAATCCGGTCGGCGCTAAAGTCGTCTCCCAACCAAAGCCCCGATTGCGCCTTCGGCAACGCCATCTGGGACCGCGAGATGCTGTCCATGTCAAAGCACCCCTTCGCCATCAACCCCAATCCAGATCTGAAAAAGATAGCGCTAGCAAACGGCTGGAAGGTTTATCAGCCAGAGATGAATCCAACCAGGTTGTCATCCTGAGCGCAGCAGGAACTTAACCCGGAATAATCTCGCCGCTCAAACCGTGCGCAAGAGCGCGGCGAGCGTGTCCATAGCCAGGTGGCTTGCGTGCGCGGAAGCCTGCGGCAAGCCACCAACTTTTCGCACCAGCTCTTCCCTGCTCAACTTGCGCGCTTCTTCTACGCTCTTGCCTTTTGCCAACTCGGTGATCGCCGACCCGCAAGCCATCGTGGGAACGCAGCCCTTGGCGCGAAAACGAATGTCGGCGATGCGTCTGTCCGATTTATTTTCTAGGCGTTTATTTTCCAAGAGCAGCGTGAGTTCCAGAACATCTCCACAGACCGGGTTCTCCAATTGCACCGACGAGTCGGGATTTTCAATCGCACCCGAGTTGCGTGGGTTCTGAAAATGATCGAGCAGTTCGGCGGAATACACAGGAAGATTGTAATGCGCCGGTCGCCGGAATTCGCGTCCCCTACAATAGGAAGATGCCCGACTCGAATCATCCGCGACGAATCGCGTGCCTGCAACCAAGCGCGACCGTGATCCTCGCCAGCGTCGGCGAATTGGATCGCGTCGTGGCTTGCACCAAATACTGTGTTGACGTCGTCCCAGAATTACGAAACCAACCACAAAAAAACCCCCGCCTCATCGTCGCCGATTCCTGGACTTCGAAAGCCAGCGAGATTCTCGCCGCCAAACCCGACCTCGTGATCGCCTCCGTTCCCTACCAGGAAGCAGCCGTCGTCGAGATTCTTAAGGCAGGCATTCGGTTTCTCGGCCTCGCGCCGCGAACGCTCGACGACATTTACACCGACATCGCGTTGATCTCCGCGTCGGTCGGAGCCAGCGACCGCGGAGAGAAAGTCATCTGCGACATGCAAACGGCAATCGAAGACATACGACGCCGGACCACAAGCCTTCCCCGAAAGCGCGTCTTCTGCGAGGAGTGGGGAAAGCCGATCATCGCATCGCAGCCCTGGGTAGCTGAGCTGGTCGAAGCAGCCGGAGGTAACTTCCTGGGCAAACCCGGAGTGCAATCCTCCGCCGAAGAGATTGCCCGAATGGATCCCGAGGTCATCATCGCTGCCTGGTGCGGAGCAGGCAATCGCGTGCCGCTATCCAAGATAGCTTCCGGAAGGGGCTGGTCGGAAACCGCAGCGGTGCGGAATTCACAGGTATATTGCATCTCCGACGAGATTTTGAACACGCCCGCGCCCGCGCTGGTTTCGGGGTTGCGGGCGCTGGCGGGAGCGATTCATCCCGAGACATTCGGCCCTCAATCCGGACTTCGCTCGGTTACGCAAGTACCAAGCGCATAATCACCCGGCGAAGCTGAATCGCGACGGCATAGTTTAGGATTATTGTCATGGCCACCTCCAATCTCGACAAGATCGACGATGCACGTAAAGAAGTCGAGCTGCTCAACGCCGAATCCCGCACGTCGGACCAACTGATGGAAGGCATCACCCTGGTACTCAACAAACACATGCTGAAGTACAACTGGGTAGGTTTTTATATGCTGGAAGCAGGCGCCGATCCACCCATGCTGCTATTAGGCTACTTTCAGGGAGCAATGACTCCGCACACTCGCATTGCTCTCAATCAGGGCATCTGCGGTGCCGCTGCTTCGTCGGGAAAGACAGTTGTAGTACACGATGTAAAGAAGGATCAACGCTATCTAGCCTGCTCGCTCGAAACCAAGTCGGAGATCGTGGTTCCCATCTTCGTGCATGGCAAGGTCGCGGGCGAACTCGATATTGACAGCCACTTCCTCGCAGCATTCGCCGCCGAAGATTGCGAGCTGATTGAGTATTGCGCTCAGCTCGTTGGCCAGCGCCTGGAAACAGAAAAAACCGTCACCCCGTAACCTCGTGCTGGGACCTCATGAAGCGAGTCGTAGCCGCGCTCATTCTGAAAGATGACCTCATCCTCGCCTGCCAGAGGACACGGCATCAGCCCATGCCCCTGAAATGGGAATTCCCCGGAGGGAAGATCGAAGAAGGCGAACAGCCGCGCGATGCCATGCGCCGTGAACTGGAAGAAGAACTGGGGATCGTGGCAGAGGTTGGGGTGGAGGTAGCCCGCATCGTCCACGAATACGCCGGCGGCGGTGCGGTGGAGCTAAGGTTCTTCGAAGTACGCCACTACCAGGGCGAAATTGACAATCGGATTTTTCGCGAGATCCGCTGGGTGAAGCGGAAGGAATTACTGAAACTGGACTTCCTCGAAGCCGACCTGGGGTTGGTAAAGGATTTGGCGGCGGGGAAAATTGTTTGAGACTATTCAGCCGTCGCGTTCCGGCCGTGCAGGGTTCCGTAAACCAGCAGCGCGGTTAGGCCGATCATAGTCACAGTGGTTGCCCAGGCGATGAAATTGAAGGTCGGTTTATTGATGTATTCGCCCATCAATTCTTTCTTGTTGATCAACAGCAACATGAAAATCAGGACGAAGGGCAACACTGCGCCGTTGACCACCTGTGAAAATACAGCGATCTTGATCAGCGGAAGGCCGGGTATCAGGACCACAGCTCCGCCGGCAACGATGAGCACAGTATAGAGCCAGTAGAAAGTGGGGGCCTCGGAGAACTTGCGTTCGACGCCGGACTCGAGGCCTAAACCTTCGCAAACCGTGTAGGCGGTTGAAAGCGGCAGGATCGAAGCCGCGAACAGCGAGGCGTTGAACAGCCCGAGAGCAAACAGTATGTAGGCCCAATCGCCCGCCAATGGACGCAGCGACTGAGCCGCATCGGCGGCATCGCGAATGTCATAAAGCTTATGCGCATAGAGCGTGGCCGCGCAGGCCACAATGATGAACCAGGCCACCACGTCGGTGAAGATGCAGCCCACGATTACGTCGAGCCTCGAGGTTTTGTACTGCCGCCGTGTCACTCCTTTTTCGACGATCGACGATTGCAGATAGAACTGCATCCAGGGCGCAATCGTGGTGCCGACTACGCCGATCACCATGTAGAGGTACGAACTCTGCCTGAAGGCGGCCATCTGCGGAGGCTTGATCGTGGCTTTCACGGCCTCGATCCATGCTGGCTTGGCCAGCAACTCCGGCAAATATGTAAGTGACGTAGAAGAACGAAGCCGCCAGAAAGACCTTCTCAACGCTCTTGTACTGCCCTTTGACTGCGATCAACCAGACGATCACGGCGCATATCGGAACCGCGATGTACCTGGAGACCCCAAACAGCCCATGCTGCCAACGATGCCGACAAATTCGGCAACCACGTTGCCGAAATTTGTGATCAGAATGCCGAGCATCATCAGAAAGGTAATCCGCAGGCCGTATTCTTCTCGGATCAGGTCGCTCAGACCCTTGCCGGTCACCGCTCCCATGCGGGCGCACATCTCCTGCACCACGATCAGGGCGATCGTGGTCGGGATCATCGTCCACAGGAGCATGTAGCCGAACTGCGCGCCAGCCTGCGAATAGGTCAGGATGCCGCCGGCATCGTTGTCCACGTTCGCGGTGATGAAGCCCGGCCCTACGACGGCAAAGAACAGCAGGAGCCGGAACTTCCAACTTCTAAAGAATTTCATGCGTGGCCAGAGGCGCGATCAAATTGGCAAAACAGCCGCATCAGAATAAATGCTGGAAGCGCCGTCTGGATAGGTGAATCTGCAAAAGCGGGAAACTTTTGTGCAAGGATTGCCCCAAACGAGAAAGACTACAGTTTGGCGCGGAGCATCGCGATCACGTCGTCGGGCGTGATCACGCCGGTAAGATGGCTGTGTTCGTCGATCACCGGCAATGTCAGCAGGTTGTACTTGTCGAAGAGTTCAGCGAATTCCTTTTCTTTCGTGTCTTTGTGGCAGGAAATCAATGGCTCCTGCGCCAGAGCCAGCAGCGGCGTCGCAGCAGGCGCGAGGACGATCTTCACCAGCGGCACCGACCCAGCGAGCGTCCCATGAGAATCCGTCAGATAAATGGTGCTCATGTTTTCCATGCGGCCTTCGAAGGTGCGCATGGCCTCGATGGCGTCCTGGGCCGTGGCCGTAACCGGCAGCGCAATATACTCTGTGGTCATGCGACCAGCGGCCGTGTTCTCCCGGAACTCGAGCAGGTCGGCGACTTCCTGGCGCTCTTCGGGCTGCATCTGCACCAGGATTTCTTCCGTCTTGTCATCGGACAGGTCGCCCAAAAGGTCGGCAGCCGCGTCCGGTTCCATCTCCTCGACGATGTCGGCAGCACGATCGGAATCTAGCGATTCCAGGACCGCTTTCTGCACTTTCGGTTCGAGTTCTTCCAAGGCGCCGGCGGCGACGCCTTCGTCCAGCGTCTCGAACACGGCTTCGCGCTCATCGGGCGCCAGATTCTCCACAATGTCGGCAATGTCGGCCGGATGGAGTTTAGCCAGGCGTTCGTGGGAAATCTTCAATTTGACGCGTCGCGCGGGATCGGTCTCGATGAGATCCACGAAGTCCCATGGAATCTCGCGCGGAGGTATTCGCTGGAGCAGGGCCCGGAGGGCGGCGGCTGGAACCATGCCTTTGAGGAGCCGCCGAATCGCGCCGCGGGCTCCAACGTCCACCCCGCCGACCCTCAGGACGGAGCGATTCTGCGCGCTGTCATGGTGAAAATCGACGTCATTCACGCGCACAACTTTCCGGCCATGGACGTCAATCACCTGCTGATCGAGCAGATCACGGCTGAGCAGCAGCAGTCCTTCGGAGCCGTCTGCCGAAGCCCATTCCGCAGCCGCAGTCGAAGCCCTGATACCACCATTGATTGCCGAAACCGCGCTCAAGGGCAACACGCGGTTTCCGGCGTGGGTTTTAATGATCAGGAGCGAAACCCGCGACCGGTCTTCCTGCGGCGTGAGAGCCACCTCGCGTACCCGTCCGCTGGCAACGCCGGAGGCGTCATAGACGGTCGAGCCCAACAGTTCGCTCAAAGAGACGGTGGCCATCCTGAAGAGAATACTCAAAGTGCGTGTGCAGATGCCAGATGAATGATTGCTTCCTATCGAATCCAAAGCTCAATCACCCACTGGAGATCGGACGTGCTCGGGGCGAAATCCCAATCCGACCATCCGCGCTGGGATTCGACGCAATATCGGAAAGCGCTGCAGAAGCTTGAGAGGCACTGGAAGCCTTCGAAGAGGCGCTTGGTTGCTCAACGCAGGGCCTATAAAGTGCTTGTGCGCGAAAACCTGAAATCCCTGGGTCATGCGCGTCGGAAACTCGCGGCGCTTTTGGACTTCCTGGAGTCGTTCATCGGTCACCTCGCCTTCGAGCAGAGGTCCAGCCAGAATGTTCGCGGCGGCAACGGCGTCCTGGATGGCGAGATTGATGCCGACTCCTCCGATCGGAGACATGGCATGGGCGGAGTCCCCGATGCATAGAAGCCCGGCGCGCGACCACTGACGCAAGCGATCGACGGCCACCGACAACAGCTTGATGTCGTTCCACGATTTCAATTCGTCGGTGCGCCCTCGCAGGAATGGCGCGACGCTCTCGATGGTTTCGCGAAACGCAGGCAGACCTTTTTGCTTGATAGCGTCGAATGCTCCTTTTGGGATTACGTAATGCGCACTGCCAGTAATCGTCCGCTGATTCAGGGTCACCAGAATCTTCCCCGCGCGGAATCGGCCAAGAGTCTGATCCGGATCATCGGGCTGCCGCGCGACCCGCATCCATAGCACATCAATGGGAGCGCCGAGGTCGATGACTCCCAATTTCGGCTTTGGCTGCGAACTGTGGAATGCCGACCATCCGCGCCTACGGTCAGTTGCGCCCGAACTTCAAGGACGCCCCTGCCGCGTCTTCGCGCGCACGCCCGTCGACGCGCCCGTTCTCGTTTTCTTTGAGCAATTCCGTGACCTCGGATCTCCATTCGTAAATGGAAATGTGGGTAGACCTTCGCTTTTTCGGCGATGAAATTCAGGAAATCCCATTGCGGCATCAAGCGCGACGAATTTGCAGTGCGTGGGCAGATGCGAAAAGTCCGCCACTGTCACTGGAAAGTCGTCGATGAGGGCCCCGATTTCAGGCAGTTCCTGATGCGGACGGCGCAAAAAGTCGTCCAGTATGCCGAGCTCGTACATCAATTCGAGCGTGGAGGGATGAATGGTGTCGCCTCTAAAGTCACGCAGAAAATCCGCGTGCTTTTCCAGCACAACCACCTCGACTCCTGCACGTGCCAGTAGAAATCCGAGCACCATGCCCGCCGGGCCTCCACCCGCGATGCAGCAACGGACTTCCATCGTCTCGCTTGTCATTGTCGCTGCTCCATTGATCGCTCCTGCATTTATCGCTCGTGCATCGGTCGTTGGTGCATTCTGAATTACTTTCCGCCGCTTCCGCCCACGCCGACATTATGACGCCGGGACTGCACTACGGGTTGACACGCAACGACCGACTGGCTAAACTCTGCCTTCCTTAGTGCAAAGCCGCGCCTGCGCTTGAACGTGTCGGCTGCATCGAGAAGATTATGGCAAAGCGTCCTCGCATCGCGGTTGTGGGTAGTGCCAATGTCGATTTGACCACGTTTTCAGACCAATTCCCGAAGCCGGGCGAAACCATCTTTGGCCAGAAGTTCGATTTGGGATTCGGTGGGAAAGGCGCGAACCAGGCCGTTGCCGCCCGGCTTTGCGGAGCCGACGTCTTCATGGTGGCGCGAGT
Source organism: uncultured Acidobacteriaceae bacterium (assembly GCA_963826845.1). Lineage (GTDB taxonomy): Bacteria > Acidobacteriota > Terriglobia > Terriglobales > Acidobacteriaceae > Acidiflorens. The sequence goes on along the minus strand of CAWGYS010000003.1, from coordinate 25,327 downwards.
CGGGGACGATCTGTTTGGCCCGTCAACCATTAAGAACTTTGAAAAGCTGGGCATCGATGCCACCCATGTGCGCCAGGTCAAAGGCGTGTCCAGCGGAGTGGCGCCGATCTTCGTCGAACCCTCCGGGCAGAATCGGATCATCGTCGTTAAAGGCGCGAATGACGAATTGAAACCTCCGACGTGGATGCCGCGGCCGACGTGCTGAAGAGCGCCGACTGCATCGTTCTGCAGTTCGAGATCCCGCTGGAGACGGTGTACTACACCATAAGGTGTGCGCGGACGAACGGGATCCGGTGCATCCTGAATCCGGCTCCGGCGCAGCCCATCGATCTCAAGGCGGTCGCCGATCTCGATTACTTCGTTCCCAATGAGAGCGAGGCTGAGGCGATTTCCGGAATGCCGGTGCGCAATCTCGACGATGCCAAGCGCTGTGCCAGTAAACTTTTGGCGAGCGGCATTCGGCGAGTGATTATCACGCTGGGTGCGAATGGTTCGCTGCTGGCGGGAACTGAAGGCATGGAGCACGTGCCCGCGTTCAGCGTAAAAAGTGTGGATAGCACTGGAGCCGGCGATGCTTTTATCGGCAGCTTTGCCACCTTTCTCGGCGAAGGTTTGCCGGAGCGGGAAGCGGTACGCCGCGCTAATCTTTACGCCGGGCTTTCGACTACGGGCGTGGGAACGCAGAAGTCTTTCTATGATCGGGCTAGGTTTGACGCGGAGTGGAGCGCGCGAGGCAAAGGCTGACGCGCCAGCGTCTCACCTTTCCATCAGCAGGACCTTCTCCGCATCATCAGTCTCGGTTAACTTGACCTCGATCACTTCATTGTCGGTCGTCTGCACGACTCTTCCGACGAAAGTGGCCTCGACGGGCAATTCGCGATGGCCGCGATCGATCAGCACCAGCAACTGCACAAGGCTGGGGCGGCCATGCGAGAAAAGGGCGTCGAGAGCGGCGCGCGTGGTGCGGCCGGTATAAAGCACGTCATCCACCAGTACGATCTTCTTGCCTTCGATGGAAAAGCCAATTTCGGCTTCCTGCACCACTGGCTTGGGACCGAGGGTAGAAAGGTCGTCACGATAGAACGTGATGTCGAGTGTGCCGACGGGAACTTTCTTCTTTTCGACCTGCTGAATCATTTTGCCCAGTCGCTCGGCGATGGGCACTCCGCGACGGCGAATTCCGACCAGTCCCAAGCCTTCGACGCCGCTGTTCTTTTCGAGAATTTCATGAGCCAGACGCACCAGCGTGCGCTCAATTTCTGAAGCCGACATCAATTGCGCTTTTTGCCGAAGCGCCGTTTTGCGGACCGCGTTCTTCCTAATCGTCATCCCGCCTCCTACGGTCGGATTGTACAGCCTGTCGCCGCCCGTGAGGCCGCCCATGGCGGCACTTCCGACTTTTTCGTCCGGCGATTCCACAGCGCGTTGGAGTAAGATCATGGAGCCGCTACTTCGTGTCGAGATCTGGCAACAGCTGACTCGATATCCGTATCTAAAATCCTGAATCAAAATCCCGAGGTGCACCATGACACGAAGTCTCCCTGTCCGAATCGCCCTGCTTTCCGCTGCCATCCTGCTTCTTGCGGTACTTGCCTCCCACTGGGAGGTGTTAGTCGGGGCTTCGCCAGCGTTCAAAGGCGTCCTTACCTATCACAACGACAACATGCGAACCGGACGGAATTCGAGCGAGACCACGCTCACCCTCAAGAACGTGAACTCAGGCACGTTTCGGGAAGTTGTTCGTGATCTCCTACGGACGGGCTGGTGGATGCGCAACCCTTATATACGCCCAATGTGAGCATTCCAGGGAATGGCACGCACAACGTGCTGTTTGTGGCGACTGAGAATGACACGGTGTACGGATTTGACGCGGATAGCAGGCTCGACACTTTGGCAAGTGACCATGCTTAAGGCGAACGAAGTTCCTTCGGATAACCGCGGTTGCGGGCAGATTACGCCGACGATCGGAGTTAGCTCCACTCCTGTCATCGATCTCACCGAGAGGGCCACATGGCACGATGTATGTGGTCGCGATGAGTAAGGATTCCAGTTCCAACTATCATCAGCGGCTGCATGCGCTGGACATTACCAGCGGAGCGGAGGAGTTCGGCGGCCCGGTGGACATTGCGGCCCAGTACCCCGGCACGGGCGATAACAGTCAGAACGGGGAGGTAATTTTCGATCCCAAGCAATACAAGGAACGAGCAGGCCTGTTACTGCTGAATCATGTCGTTTATACGTCGTGGGCTCTCACATTGCGACGACCGGCCGTATACAGGATGGATCATCAGTTACAACGAGGCAACATTGGCGCAGCAGTCGGTGCTCAACGTGACTCCGAACGGCAATGAAGGCGCTATCTGGGCCGCGGGCCAGGGACTGGCGGCGGACTCGGCCGGAAATATCTACTTCGACGACGCCAACGGAACGTTCGATACGACCCTGGATGGCAATGGCTTCCCGGATAAATGGAGATTATGGGAACGCCCTCATTAAACTTTCGACCAAGAAGGGCCGACTGGCGGTGTCGGACTACTTCAATATGTACAACACTGTGACCGAGTCGAACGGGGACGAAGATCTGGGGTCAGGTGGCGCCATGGTTGTGCCGAACTTCAAAGACTCCAGCGGCGTAATGCATGAACTGGTCGTGGGTGCCGGGAAGGACAAAAATATCTATCTGGCGAATCGGACCAACATGGGGAAATTTAATCCGAATAACAATAGTCAGATTTACCAGGAGCTGACCGGTGCGCTGGCGGGATCGGTATTTTCGGCTCCGGCTTTTGACGGCAAGAAAATCTACTACGGATCGGTGGGGGACACGATCAAGGCATTCTCTTTCAACGCGAACGGCATGCTGAACGCTACTCCCGAGTCGAAGACCACGACAGCGTTCGGTTACCCGGGGACGACGCCCAGCATCTCGGGGAGTTCGCCAAAGACTCTTATTTTGTGGGCGACGGAAAATACCTCGCCGGCTGTGCTGCATGCCTACAACGCCAACAATCTTGCCGTCGAGTTGTATAACTCGAACCAGGCGGCAGGCGGACGTGACAACTTTGGAAATGGGAACAAATACATCACGCCGACAATTGCCAACGGCAAGGTGTATGTCGGCACGACTAACGGAGTTGGAGTGCTGGGGCTGTTGCCGTAAGCTTTCGTTAAGAGCGATGATTGGGTGGCCGGGCGACGATCGCCCGGCTCTCCACCAACCAGTTTGGATCTAATGCATCCCTCAAATTACGCCGCTTTGAGTTTGCCGCTCTTGAAAAATGCGATCAGATCGGAGTTGATCTGGTCGGCGTGGGTTGTCGGCATCCCGTGCGGAAAACCCGGATACGTTTTCAGCGTGGCGCCCTTCACGATCTTAGCGGACGACCGGCCCGCGGCGGCGATCGGCACGATCTGATCGTCTTCGCCGTGCAGAATGAGAGTCGGCACATCGAACTTCTTGAGGTCCTCGGTAAAATCCGTCTCCGAGAAGGCCTTGATGCAGTCGTAGTGCGCTTTCATCCCTCCCAACATGCCCTGCAGCCACCAATGCTCCCGAATGCCTTCGGAAATCTTGGCGCCGGGCCGGTTATAGCCGTAGAACGGTAGCGTAATGTCGCGGTAAAACTGCGGCCGGTTTGCCGCCAGCGCGGTTCGCAGGTCGTCGAAGACCGAGATCGGCGCGCCGAGGGGATTCTTGTCCGTCTTCACCATCAGCGGCGGCACTGCGCTGATCAGCACCGCCATGCCGACACGCTTGGTACCGTGCCGGCCGATGTAACGCGCAACTTCTCCGCCACCGGTGGAGTGACCCACGTGGATTGCGTTCTTCAGGTCAAGCTTTTCGGTGAGAGCCGCAAGATCGTCGGCATAGGTATCCATGTCATTGCCATCCCAGGTCTGGGTGGAACGGCCGTGCCCGCGCCGGTCGTGCGCGATGACTCGAAAGCCCTGCTGGCCGAAGTACAGCATCTGTCCGTCCCAGTCGTCCGCGGTGAGCGGCCAGCCGTGGCTGAACACTATGGGCTGTCCCTTGCCCCAGTCTTTGTAGTAAATGTGGGTGCCGTCTTTGATGGTGATCGTAGGCATATAAAGGTTCCTCCTTAGTTGCGATACTCAGTTGTGGTTCTTATCCGAAGGCATCGCGGCTTCCGACAGCGGAAGCCAAATTCTAAAACGTGTATCACCGGGCTTCGACTCCACGTGAATACTTCCCCGGTGTTTCTTCACAATGCGCTGGACCGTGTCCAGGCCCAATCCAGTTCCCTCTCCAACTCCTTTGGTCGTAAAGAATGGTTCAAAGATGTGCGGCTCAACCTCGGGCGAAATTCCTGGACCGTTGTCGCCGATCTCCACCACAACGCACCCGTCTTCGCGATAGGTTCGCACCCGAAGTTCGCCCTTTCCTCCCATGGCGTCGATGGCGTTATCAATGATGTTGGTCCAAACCTGATTGAGCTCGCTGCCAAATGAATTCACGAGAAACGGAATGCGCTGATAGTCGCGCTTCACCGCTACTCCCTTTTTTAGCTTGTGGTTCAGGATGGTGAGCGTGGTTTCCAGGCTTTTCGCGACGTCGACATTTTGCACCGGCGACTGGTCCATGTAGGTGTATTCCTTGATGGCACACACCAGATCGGAGATTCGCGAGGTGCTGCTCTCAATTTCGTCCACCAGGTTCGCTATCTCGACAGAAGCGGCAATTCTTACCAGAGCGGCTCGGGCAGTGTCGGCATCGAGCGCCGCGAACAATGATTCCAGGGCTTCCGGCTTGATGTTCTTCTTTGCGAGATCGGCCGCCAGTTGCCACAAGTCGGTCTGCCCGTGACTGCGCAGCAAGGAATCAACCTGATCTTCCAGGTCGCTGATGGCCAGGGGATCGGGTGGAAGTTCGTCGTGCTGAATGAACGATGTTTCCAGTTTTTCGATTTCCGCTCGCTCCGCGGGAGTGAGATCGCGCCTCCCTAGTTCGAGACTTGCGTTCTTGATTTTCTTCAGGACGTCACGCAGTTGGCTGGCGGCACGTTTGGCAGCGGATGCAGGGTTATTCAGCTCGTGAGCCAGGCCCGCGGAAAGCTTGCCTAAGCCAGCCAATCTGTCCCGTTGTTGTTCGATCCGCGTGGTTTCACGAATGCGGTCGGCCATCAGACCGACCAAACGCTTGGCCAACTCCGGCATTTTCTGCACCAGCTCTGGAAACGATGCTGCGGGAAATTTCAAGACGCGGCTGTCCATGACGGCGCGTCCATTCACGCTAAACTGCTTCATTCTGGAAAATGGGCAGCGCTCCAGTGACATCGCCCTTATCCAAGCGAAAATGCTACGGTCTCGCCGCCGATTTCGCCGTGAATCTCAAGCTGCCCGTCCAGAATCACAAACATTGAGTCGGCGGGAGTTACCCTGGCGCATGTAGGTATCGCCCGCCTTGTAGTTAAGTTCTTCGGCCTGGCTGAGAAACCAGGCGATTTGATCGTCCGGCAAATCCGCGAATGCCGGAACGCTTAGAAGTTCGGAGTTTTCGACCATTTATACCTTGCTCAAATACTGATGGATGAACTGCACTGCTACCGATCCTTCGCCCACGCCCGAGGCTACACGCTTCACCGAACCATGCCGCACATCGCCCACCGCAAAGATGCCAGGGATATTGGTTTCGAGCAGGAATGGATCGCGGTCGAGCGTCCAGCCCTTGGGGCGTTGCCCGTCACGGATAAGATCAGGACCCGGCCAAAAGAAAACCGCGCTCGTCGCGCTCAACCATATCTGCCAGCCAGTCGGTGCGCGGCAGGGCCCCGATAAAGATGAACATCGAACTTGCCGGCACGCGCTCCAGCTTATTGCTGTCCGAACAAAGGACGGAAACCTCTTCCAGATGGGTTTCGCCATGCGCCTCGGCCACGCTGGCGCTCGCCCACACTTGAATGTTGGGGGTCTCTTTAATCTGATCAATCAGATACTTCGACATGGTGCTGTCGAGCGAACTGCCGCGGACCAGCATGACGACACGCTCGGCATACTTGGCAAAGTTCATGGCCGCTTGGCCCGCTGAATTCGCGCCACCCACCACGTAGACCATCTCGCCTTTGCAGGACAACGCTTCCGTGGCGCCGCCGCCATAGTAAACACCAGCACCTTGCAGGCGATCAATTCCAGGTGCATCCAGACGGCGCCACTGTACTCCGCTCGCGATCATGAGCGCATGGCAGGAAATCTCGCTGCCATCGGCCAACTTGATGAAGCGATAAGAGCCTTCGGTGCGCACGCCAACCGCTTCCTGGGGAGAAAGAATTTCCACTCCAAAACGCTGCGCCTGCGCGACCGCGCGCCGGGCCAGATCGTTGCCGCTGAGGCCCGATGGAAATCCGAGATAGTTCTCAATTCGCGAACTCATGCCAGCCTGGCCGCCCGGAGCTTCACGTTCAATCATCACCGTGTGCAGACCCTCCGAGGCGCCATAAACCGCAGCGGCCAGCCCCGCCGGCCCGCCGCCCACAATCGCCAGATCGTAGAAGTCGGTTTGCGCGCGCGTTCGCATGTCCAATTTTTGCGCGACATCCGCGGGCAGGCTTTCCAGCAGCTTGGTTCCGTCGGGGAAGAGCACGACTCGGGAGGCTGGCAGCCTCTCGGCCCAGAGCCTCCAGTAGACGCTTGGTTTCGGGGTCGTTTGCAGAAGCCTCGACATCGATCCACTGATAGGGGACGCGATTGCGGGCCAGAAAGTCACGCAACTCATAACGACTTCGGCGACCACCGCGTGCCGAGGACTCGTGATTCCCTGAAACGCCGGCCGGTAAGAAGCTTGCCAGTCCTCGAGCAGATCATTCAATTGTGGATACAGATGATCTGTCGGCGGGTCCCACGGTTTCAGGAAAAAATAGTTGATGCTGGCCTGATTGATGGCGCTGATGGCGGCATTGGTGTCGGCGTAGGCGGTAAGCAAAGCACGCTTCGCATCGGGATAAATTTGCATTGCTTCTTGCAGAAATGTGACGCCGTCCATCCGCGGCATGCGCTGGTCCGCGAGCAGCAGAGCTACGCTGTCATTGCGAATCTTCAACTGCTTCAGAAGATCCAGTGCTCCCTCGGGAGAGTCGCTCCCGATGACGCGATAGTCCGCACCGTACTGCGAGCGCAAGTCACGTTCGATCGCCCGCAAGACGTCGGAGTCGTCGTCAATACTCAGTAAAATCGGTTTCGGCATGATTTCGTATCAGTCTCGATGATGAAGCGGAGTCGCACTCGTGCGCTCAAGCTGCAAGCTCGCCCGCTTCGATCTCATCCACATAGCACCAGACCCAGCTTTCTCCCGGTTGGATCGAACGCATCAGAGGATGTTTCGTATGGTGAAAGTGCTTGGTAGCATGCTTGTTCTTGGACGAGTCGCAACAGGCCGCATGTCCACAGATCAGGCACATACGCAGATGGACCCAGGTATCGCCGGTCTTAATGCAGTCCTCACAGACATGCTTGTCGGTTTGTCTTATTTTGATCTGATCGAGATGCGTGCATTCCTCGGCCATCGATTCCTCCGTCGTCATTCCGCGATGAGCAGATTCTCCGCGAAGGGCCACTGCTCGTCAATCCATTGGGCCTGGCAGCGAAAGCCGGCATCTTGCGCCATCGGTGACAATTTCTTCCGCCGAATACTTGTGGCTGCTCTCGGTCCAGATAGTCTCCCCTTCAACGAACTCAATGCGCAGATCCGCTGCCGGGATTCGCACGGTTTGCCGCCGCTGGGATTGCAGATGCATTTCGATGCTGCGGGCTTCGTGATTGACTCTGGCCACGTGGGCAAACTCGCGTAAATCGAAATCGGCATCAAGTTCGCGATTGATGCGGGCCAACAGGTTGAGATCGAACGCAGCGGTCACTCCGAGTTCGTCGTCGTACGCGCTGAGCAGTTGTGAAACGGGCTTTTCCAGGTCCGTTCCCAACAGAAGCGAATCTCCGGGCTCGAGAATGCGCCGGACCGCCGCCAGGAATTTCACTCCCACGGGACGATCGAAATTCCCGATCGTGCTCCCCAGAAACAATACCAAGAGATGTTGGCCGGGCCGTCGGTATGCAGCCACTTCCAGCAGACCATCGAGATACTCACGCTCAAAACCAACAATGCTGATGGAATCAATATCGCTGAGTTCGCGCTCGCACATCACCAAAGCAGAGCGGGATATTTCGACCGGATAATAAGACGTGGGCCCGCGCCGGCTGAACGCCTCCAGTATCCATCGCGTCTTCTTGCCGCTGCCGCTGCCCAGTTCCGCCACGGCGACCGGAGCGTCGAGGCGTTCCACGATCTCGCCAGCATGACGTTGCAGCAAACGTTCATCGGCCCGCGTGAGGCCGTACTCCGGCAGATGGCTGATCACTTCAAACAGCGCCGAACCGACGTCGTCGTAAAGATACTTGGAGGGTAGTTCCTTTTGTCCCGGCCGAGTGAGTCCGTCGCGGACGTCGGCAGCAAATTCATACGCAGTATTGGCTGGAATTGCGTGAATCAACATAAGTAAATCCTCTCCGACGATCAGTGCTCGACGATCAATGTAGGACGATTAGCGGCTAACGCAGCGAAAACCCGCATACACATATTGATAGTGAGCCTGGAACCAGTTACGAAACGTGGAACGCAACATGCACGCAGCAGTGCGCGACGAGCCACCCTTCATGACGAAATGCTTGCCATCGAAAAAATCGGCTGAGTATCCACGGTAAAACGGAAATGGCTCAAACCCCGAGAACGGGCCGAAAACGGTGGAAGTCCACTCCCACCCATTGCCCAGCAGATCGTGGACACCGAAAGCACTCTGGCCTTCCGGAAACGCGTTTACCGGCACCGGGTCCCAACGGTGAAAATCAAAATTGCCGCGCGTTTCATCGGGCGGTTTGATCGCCCCACGGGTACCGCCTGTGTGTTTCCATCAACGGTGCCGTAGGCAGCGCGTTGCCACTCAGCTTCGGTGGGAAGCGACTTCCCTGCCCAGCGCGCGTAGGCTGCCGCTTCTGCCTGACTCACGTAAACGGGCCAGTCCAAGGGCAGCGGCACTTCGTCGAACATCGTGGCCCAAAGCCAATGCGATGATCGCCTTGATCCTTCCAGAACAGACGGATGAGAAATGCCACGAGCGGTTTTCCATTCCCAGTCGTCGTCGTTCCAGAAAGCACGCGTCTCGTAGCCACCAGCCGCGACGAAATCGAGATATTGCCGGTTCGTCACTTTGTATTGATCAATCTCAAAGGCAGGAACTTCGACGGTATGCGTTTCGAACTCGTTGTCCCAGCCAAAGCTTCCGGCGCTCCGCGAGAGGCCTAGTGTCACTGAGCCTGCGGGAACGGCAACCATTGCGGGAGTAAAGGGGAGAGCGGTCACGACCGGAGGATCCTCACGCCTCACTTTCATGTGCAGCGGCAGCTGATGCAGCATGTAGGCCAGCGTTTCAACATGCATCAGCCGATGCTCAATCGCCACGTTGAGCAAAGTGCGCAACGGAAAACCGTCGCGCGCCGGAGAGTCTGGATCGAGAATCGTCTTCTCAATCTGCTCCTCAAGATGCTGGTCGAGAGCCGTGCGGACATCGCCCACGTACGCGTGAACCGCGTCCACGGCGGGCCAGGCGGAGGGAAATCGGTCGGGAGTCCGCCGCCGACAGGATCGATGCCGAAGGCAAATAGCCGATCAAATTCAGGAGCGAGGCCCCTGAGCCCGAGCGCGCCTGCGCCAAGCAAATTCCAATCGAATGCTTCGAGATGTCCTACATAGAAGATGATGCGATGACGCTCCGGAATCGGCCGCTCATAGAGCGACCCGGCGCGGACAACATTGAAGAGTGCATCGCTTCGCCGGCGGGCGTCGAGCAGACGCTCCATGAGGGCGTGATGAATGCCGTGGGGAGTGTCGTTTCGACCGTCGTTGCGACGGTCGTCGTCAGCTAAGACAGCGTAAGGTACGACAGCCTTTTCTGCAGCGAGCATGACTAGCGCTCCCGGCCAGGTGACGATGATTTATAGACGAAGGATCGTTTTGAGGCAAGCCGACTCCATCGGCTCTACCTCCGAGGCTAGCTTAGATGACCAGTTGCGGCGCGCGGTCGCAGGAGAATCTATTTTTATTTCGTATCATTTTGAGCATCCTGCAATGCGCTTTTTCGCTCTAAAATCGTGGTTGCAAGTCGTGGTTCGAAGTCAAGGTGAGGTCGAACATGAAACTGGCTCTGCTTTTTGTCTGCCTTCTTTTCGCCATGTCGCACTCCGCCGACGCGGCGGCCGCTCCGCAAATATTTCCAACCTCGGCGGGAGATGTAAAAATCACCCCGCTGTATCACGCAAGCACTCTAATCGAGGCGGGAGGAAAAGTCATCTACCTCGACCCGGCGAAACCAACGAAACTTGACGGATTGCCGAAGGCCGACCTCATCCTTATTACTGACATTCACGGCGACCACATGGATCCGGTTTCCATCGCCCAAATCAGCAAGGCAGGAACCGACATCCTGGCACCGCCCGCGGTGGTGGTCACGGTCAAGACGGCCAAGCCGATTGCGAATGGTGAAACCAAAACGTGGCAAGGTTGGACCATTGAGGCTATCCCGGCCTACAACCTCGTGCGCGGGCCAGCTCCGGGCAAACTTTTCCATGACAAAGGACGAGGCAATGGCTACGTGCTGACATACGGTGGCGTCCGCTTCTACTTCTCCGGCGACACGGAAGCCATCCCTGAAATGCGCGCGCTTAAGAACATCGACGTCGCGTTCGTCTGCATGAACCTGCCCTATACGATGCCTCCCGAAGAAGCGGCGGACGCGGTCAAGGCGTTCCATCCCAAGATTGTGATTCCTTATCACTATCACGGCTCCGACCTTGCTGTGTTCAAGAAAGGGCTGGAAGGGACGGGCATCGAAGTCCGGATACTCGACTGGTACTCGCAATAGTGCAGGCGAGATCTGTGAGCGCCGGAGCATGCGCTGTCTTCAGCCTTAGCTCGGTTTTGTTTCTCGCACACGCGGCCCCTGCGCCTCAGCTGCAGGCTACATCTTCTCCTGTCTCTGAGATTGTTCTGACGCTTGACCCTGCACAATCGAGAGTGCATTGGTCAATGGACAGCTCGTTGCACACTGTCCACGGCACCTTCGCGCTGAAGAGCGGAACGGTGCATTTCGATCCGGAAACGGGGAAGGCCGGCGGTGGGATTGTTGTCCTCGCAACGAGCGGTGAAAGTGGAAACAGTTCACGCGATCAGCGCATGCACAAAGAGATCTTGGAAACAGCGAAGTATCCCGAGATAATTTTTCGCCCGGCGCAGATCGAGGGCAAAGTAAACCGTTCCGGGCCATCCGACATAAAGTTAGCCGGTACTTTTTCTATTCATGGCGCGGACCATCCCCTCACCGCGCTGATTCACGTCGAGTTGGCGGGAGATCGTTGGACAGGAACAGGCAAATTTGACGTGCCGTATGTGAAGTGGGGCATTAAAGACCCGAGCAATTTCCTATTGAAAGCTAAGCCGGTGGTGAATGTGGAACTGGAGATGGCGGGAACAATTACGGCAGCGCACTGAGCCGCGCGAAACTCCCGCCTTCCACAGTACGATCTAGTCCACGCTTCCAAACGTTTTCAGGTCTTCCGGTCCATCCGTCAACCTGACCGGCTCCTTGCCCTGGACGAGTTCCCGGATCTTTTCCACCACATCAGGGTTCGCCAAAGTCGTGATGTCTCCAGTGTTCATACGGTTGGAGATCGCCGCGAGAATGCGGCGCATGATCTTTCCGGACCGCGTCTTCGGCATATCCGGAACAACGTGGATGTGCTTCGGACGGGCGATTTTGCCAATCATCGTTTCAATGACTTTGTTGACCTTGTCCACCAGCTCCGGACTTGTTTGCAATCCCGGCTTCAAGGCGATATAGACCTCTGGCACTCGTCCCTTGATTTCATCAACCACCGGCACCACCGCCGCTTCCGCTATCTCGGAAACGGTCAGACATGCCGACTCGATTTCTTTTGTGCCCAGGCGGTGGCCGGCAACGTTGATGACGTCATCCACTCGGCCGAGAATGCGGAAATAGCCGTCCGCGGCGAGCACTGCGCCGTCCGCCGCAAAATATGGCCAGTCATGCCAATCTTTACTGTTGCGATTCTTGCAGTATTTTGCGTAATACTGCGTCACGAAACGGTCGCGATCTCCCCAAATCGTCTGCATAATTCCCGGCCAGGGATTCCGGATGCAGATGTTGCCCGCCTTCCCTGACCCGGCCGGAATGTCCTGAGCGTTTTCGTCAATAATCGTCGGATAAATTCCCGGCATGCCGGGACCCGCGCTCCCCGGCTTCATGGGATCGAGCGCCGGCTTGGTGCTGCAGAGGAATCCTCCGTTTTCCGTTTGCCACCAGGTATCAACAATCACGGCCTCGCCCTTGCCGACCACTTCGTGATACCAGCGCCAGACTTCGGGCTCGATGGGCTCTCCCACGGTGGTCATGTGCTTGAAATGGTAGTTATACTTTTTCGGGCTCATCGTGTCCGGACTTGCGCAACATGCGAATGGCCGTCGGCGAAGTGTGGAAGATATTGACATCCAGTCGCTCGGCGATTCTCCACACCCTGCCGGCATCGGGGTAGGTAGGCACACCTTCGTAGAGCACGCTGGTAGCGGCCAGCGCCAGCGGACCATAAACAATATAGGAGTGGCCAGTGATCCATCCGATGTCGGCCATGCACCAGTAAACATCCTCGGGATGAATGTCCTGGATGTATTTAGAAGTGCCCGTCACGTAAGAGAGATAGCCGCCGGTGCGGTGCTGGCAGCCCTTGGGCTTGCCGGTACTGCCGCTCGTGTACATGAGGAACAATGGCGCCTCGGCATCCATCGGCACCGGAGCCACGAGTTGGCCGGCGTATCTTGGGAGCACTTCGTCGACGAATACATCTCGCCCTTTAACAAAAGGCGAGGCAGAGGCATTCTGGCCCGCGTGCCGCCTCCAGACCAGGACTTTGTCCACAGCCTGGCCTTCCTGCTTGGCAATATTCAGCGCGATGTCGGCGCCCGCTTTGTGGTCGAGCAGTTTGCCATTGCGGTAGTAGCCATCCATTGTGATCAGCACGCGGCTGCCGGAATCGGCGGCGCGCATGCCACAAGCCTCGCCGCTGAAACCTCCAAACACAACCGAGTGAATCACTCCCAGCCGGGCACATGCCAGCATGGTGATCGGCAACTCGGGGACCATGGGCATGTGAATGGTGACGCGATCTCCGCTCTTCAAGCCGCAGAAATCGCGCAGCAGCGCCGCAAATTCATTCACCCGCACGTAGAGTTCGCGATAGGTGACGGAGATGGTCGCTTCGGATTCCGGTTCGGGAACGAAGATCAGCGCCGCTTTGTTCTTATATTTGGCGAGATGCCGGTCCACGCAGTTGTAGGAAGCATTGATCTTGCCGCCCACAAACCATTTCCAGAACGGCGGATCGCTCGTATCGAGCGTGGTGTGCCAGTACTTGTCCCAGGTCAGCAGGTCCGCGTATTCGCGGAAGCATTCCGGAAAATTCTTCTCCCGGAAGCGTTCCATTATGCTGGAGTCGGTCAGATTCGCCTGGCCCACAAATTTCGCGGAAGGATAGTAATATTCCTCCTCCCGCCAGTGGACTGCGATCTGGGCCTCGCTGGTCTCGCTCACCACATTCTTTTTCCCGCGAACATCCGCCATGTCGGTTGCCTCTTGATCGATTTACTTCTTGCCCGCTGAATATTATGGCCCAAAACGTCTCCGCCAGCAGCTGGCGCGGCTGGCGGAGTAAAACGGGTCGCTCGAATTCATCAACTATCGATTATCTCAGTCGTCAGACGGCGAATTATCAATCCGCCGCTGCCGTCCGCCCTCCAGCCTCATCCCAAATGCGATTGCCGTGCGTCTCTTTCAGCAGCAGACTGCCGACGATAAACGTCACTCCAGCCACGATCATCGGGTAATAAAGCCCGGCATAAATATTTCCAGTTTCTGCGACGATCGAGAGTCCGATCAAGGGCAACAACCCGCCAAACACGCCGTTGCCTATGTGGTAGGGCAGAGAAAGCGACGTGTAGCGAATCTTCGCCGGAAACGCCTCGATCAGGTAGGCGGCGATGGGACCGTAAACCAGGGTCACGTAGAGCACCTGAATGAAAATCAGGATCACCAGCATCGTGGTATCGGGATTCGCCGCTTCCTTGGCCGGGACCAAGGCGCCCGTTGCATCCGCAGTCATCGCCGTAAGCCCGATTGCGCCCGTCACTTTGTTGCGCGTGGATTTTACGGTGACTATATTGTTGCCAGCGGCGCGCTCCATAGCCTTGTAGATCGGAATGTAGGTGAGGACGGCAAGCAGGCAGCCCGTCATCATAAGTTTCTTCCGGCCGATCCGGTCAGACAGCGCGCCCACCACGGTAAAGAACGGCATCCCGATCAGCAGCGCGATGGCGACCACGATGTTGGCGGTCTTCACATTCACCTTCAGGACGGTCTGCATGTAGAACAGAGCGTAAAACTGTCCGGTGTACCAGACCACGCCCTGCCCGGCCGTCGCTCCGAAAAGCGAAATCAGGACGAGTTTCAAATTCGCCCACTTGGTGAATGCATCCTTAAGCGGCTGCGTAGAGGTCATCCCCGTCGCTTTGAGTTGCGCGAAGATCGGCGACTCCTTCATCTTCAGTCGGATGTAGAGCGAGATGATCACCAGGATGATGGAGACGAGGAAAGGAATGCGCCAGCCGTAAGCGGCGAAATCTTCCTTCGACATCGAGTTTTGCGTAACCAGAATCACGATGAGCGAGACGAAAAGGCCCAGCGTGGCCGTGATCTGGATGAAGCTGGTGTAGAAGCCGCGCTTGTTGTCCGGAACATGCTCGCCCACGTAAACCGCTGCGCCGCCGTATTCTCCGCCCAGTGCCAGGCCTTGCAAGATGCGAATTCCAAGCAGCACGATCGGTGCGAACCAACCCGCCGTCTTGTAGGAGGGCAACAGGCCGATGACAAAGGTCGAAAGGCCCATGATGGAGAGGGTCACGATGAAGGCATACTTGCGTCCGACCAGGTCGCCGATGCGGCCGAAGAACAGTGCGCCGAAAGGCCGCACCAGGAAGCCGACCGCGAAGGTCGCGAGATAAGCGAGGTAGGCGAAGGTGTCGTTGCCCGGCGGATAGAACTTCAGGGCCAGAATGGCAGTCAGACTGCCGAAAATGTAGAAGTCGTACCACTCGATCATGGTGCCGACAGATGAGGCCATGATCACGCGCCAGATGCTGTACTCCGCCTTACCGGCTCCCACCACTTGAGTAGCATTCGCCATCACTTCCTCCGTTTACCTGCTTTATTTTTCTCCTGCACCAATCCGCCAATTGGATCTCTTGCGGCCTCGGGCTCTGCACCGCCAAACCTGTGCTCCAACAACACTCCGGCTTACGGCTGCGCCTTCTGCAATGTGGCTTCCACATTTACGACTGAATCCGCCGCCACCGCGAGGTCGCGCTTCCACTCCGCGAACCCGGGCATCGACAAGACCACGACATGGGTCCCAGCACTAACTCCAATTTCCGATGGAGTGTTGCCCACATACTTGCCGTCCAGCGTGATTTCCGCTCCTGCCGGTGTCGACATGAAACTGCACCGAATTTTGTTCGAAACTCCACTCGGGGCTGACTCCAAGGGTTTCTGCGGAGGAGTCACCCGCACCCATCCCGGGGGGGGTGCCGCCTGCGGCGCGCTCTGCGCTGGCGCAGCGGCGGTCGCAACTTGCCGCGCGGATGCCGGGGCCACTGAATTCTGCGGCGCTGCCCAAACGGCGGGCTGAGCGCTTGCAACCGCGCTGGGCGGGGGTAGCGCAACAGAGGCAATCAACTGATAGGACTCTTTGGTTTCCTTCCCTTTGTTGTTTCGGTACAGAATCGTAAGTCCGTGTTTATCCTTGCGTGCCTCAAACGTATTCCCCACCGTCAACGGGGCGCACTTCGACTTACGTGAGTCGAGCGTGCAGCTGATGCGGTAGCCCCTTCCCTGTTCGTCCTGCACCACCATGACGTTCTGCGCCGTGGGGTTTTTGCTGTTGTTGCAGTAGGCTGAGAAATTTGTCATATCGCAGTCTATTGGGGCTGGAGTCTCCGTGTTTAGTGTGTGGGTCTCGACACTTAGAATTTTGATCCGAAGCGGATAGGCCTCGGTTGCGGCGTGCGCGAACCTGGCACTCGCCAGGAACGTACTGAACAAGAACAACCCGGACAATATCCCAAACAGGCTACTACGCGCGCCCATTGTGCCTTTCCAGTCGCTGAACGTGGGACTGAGCGCTCCTCGCGCCGACGCGGCACGGGAGCTAACCTGTCCTCATACCTCGGAAAGGAGGGCCGGACGAAACGTCCGTCCCTCCACCGTTAGGGTCGCCTTTTTCTAGAACGTGAACGTCTAGAACGTGAACACCGGTCCAAATTCGGTCCGATGATCTTGCCACTCATTGCCATACACTCCGGCAATGTCGTACAGGTTGAGACCAGGCGCGAGGCGGGTAGCATATACCGACTGCTCTAGGCCGAATGTGCACCACGGATTGACCTTGTAGTAGAGGGTTGCGGCAAACATCTTGCCCATCAAGAGCGGCAACACGCCTTCGGCATTTGGATTAACCAGGTCCTTGTGCACGACCTGGTCTTTGCCGATATCGAGATAGAGCTGCCATCCGGCGTTGTGGCCTTTCGGATTCGCGTTAAACCAGCGCGAGATCGGCAAGCCAAGGTTAATGAATCCGCCAAAGGAGCGAATCGGCCTTTGCGGAACTATCACAACCGATCCGGGGCACGTAAGGCCCTCTCCGCCTTCTTGTAACGCCACACTGCAACCCAGTTGTGAGGGACCGGCAGCCGCCAGAGGACCACCGTCGATGGTGGCAAATGTGATTGCGCTCCCCGGGCCTATGCCGCCCACGTCGGTGAAGAACGAATTGACTTGACCGCCGAAGAAGAAGCGCAGATCGCCGCCCTTATAACCGCTAAACGTAAGCGTCGCCCAGCGAGTTGGCAATTGGATGCCAAGTTGGTTTCCCCACATGTTGCTCCAAACTTGAAAACCATTCGGGTACGCAGCCTCATATTGTTGGCAAAGTGCCAGGTTCGCCAAACAAGACGGCTGTTGGCTTCCGTAGTCGGCAGTGGTGGTAATGGAAGTGCGTCGAGCCTTGAACCCGCTCCAGAATATCTGGGCTGGCGCCACGGCCGGCGCTTTGTCGAGTTGGAACTGAAAAGCCACTCTGCCCTCATACTCGGGACGGTCGGAATCAGCGCCTTCGCGCTCGGCTTGCGCTAGTTGCGCCGCCAGTCCCAACGAACCGAGTTTTTCGATTTGACCGGTGCTCGGCATCATGATGGCGAACGTGGGATCTATCTTGAAGTTCCACCTTGAGCTGTTTCCCACTTTCTGGATCAGGCCCACCATCATTTGTGGAGAACGCTCATAAATGTCGCCATAGTAAGCGCCCAGGAATGTAGTTTCGAGGATGTTGGGAAGAGCGGTCGATCCGAAGAGCGTCCAGTCTTGTCCGCCTTCGAAAAAGATGTCGCTCTTGTCGGTGGCGGCGTAGTCCATTCGCACATACGCCAGGCGCAATTGGAAGGCGTTGCTTCGAATTGACGAGACGTCGCGGTTATCCACTTCGCTGAAGTTGCCTTCATAGTCGCCTTCGATTCGGCCTGTGAAAGTTAGCTTGGGTGATGGATCCGGCCATTCAAAGTTCGATCCAATACGAGTCGAACGCGCTTTGATGTGAAATTCCGGATCCTTCGTGGGACCGGTGCTGAATATGTCGGTTCCGTTGTTGAGAAACAGTCCCACAAACGGGAAGTCATCGCCGTTTGGAGAACTGGAATCATGAACCGCCGTAGCCTTGATGAAGCCGTACGGCGTCATCTTGACAGCGCCCAGCTTGAATGCCGGAACCAAGCCGTCTTTCACGGGAGGATCAGCAGCAATCACCCGCAACGGAGCAATCGCCGGGACAACCCCCCGTGGTGGTGGGGGCTGCGTTCCCTGGATGGCAGGTGTTGGATGGCCAGCCTGGGGCTCGGGCTCGGGGTCCGCGCTAGCCATGGAGGTGGATTCGGAGCTGGATTCGGTTTCCGAAGCTGCACCCGGATCTGCAGCGACAACAACCGCGGGTTGCGCCGCTGCGGGGCTCGCAGCTGCGGACAAATCAGCTGCGTTCAATATGCCCTTGCGACTGAGCGCTTCCACCAGGAGTTGGAATTCCGTCCCGGGGGCCGCGTTCCGAATGGAGTTGGCCTCGGTGGGCGCCAGGACTCCTTTCTTCACCAGCACATTCAGCAATGTCGCGAGATTGGCCTCGCCGGCGGTCGTGCCCAGGCTCACACTTGGGCTTGGACTGGGACTTGGACTGGGGCTCGGACTTGGCTCTGCGCTTGCGCTAGCCGCTGCGGGGCCCGCACCTGCGCTGGTTGAGGTCGCTGAATTTTCATTTCCCGTTTTAGCTTCGTTGCTTCCCGCCACCACGGGCACGGCTGTTACAGCCACCACCAAGAGGCTCGACAACCACGTTCTCAGCTTCAACATAAAACGGTATCTCCTTCCGGTCGCGCATTGTAGCAAATATGCCGAGTAATCGCGCAAGGTTTTTTTGTTACCCTCCCTAACTCCCAGGACCCAACCAAGACCTAACGCAGATAACATGCGCCAATCCACTTCCACTGGCAATACACAATGCGGTACTCTTCGTCACTGACACGGGCTATCAGGCATGGCAAAGTCACCCATTTATGGGCGGTTCTCGAAGTCTTAGGAGATTCCAATAGGCTCTCTCCCGCGCTAGACGCCACTTCCGGTGCGGGGTTGCGGGATCTTCCAATTAAGAATCCAGCTGCGTGCGTAATTAGGGGAAGGTCAAGAGTCTTATCAATCCGATAGTAGGAAAGTGGATCGCCGAAGGTAAGCAAGACCCTGACGCGTTTTGGGAACGCGCGGCGGATCGACTGCCATGGTTTCGTAAATGGAACCAGGTATTGGAATGGACACCACCGACCTTCAAATGGTTTGCCGGCAAGGGGAACGGGGTGCCCAATCATTACGTCGGTGATTACTGCACACCATGGCGATGTCTGGGCTCTCCCGCGTGCGAACCGAGCTTGACCAGCTCACCGTAATTCAACCCCTTGCGCCACATCCAGTACAGATGCACCGCAAGTCTGCGCACCATGGAAACCGTACACGAGAGCGGCAGGATGACGGATTCTGCTCATCTAGTCAGAGTTGAAGGTCGATGGTATTTCCGGGAGTTCGACTTCATGACGTTCGTGCAAGAGAGAGCTAAACGGAGGCGACGACTCTACCTTTGAGGAATTTGGTGTCGGCAGCGATGCCGAAGGCTTCCAGCAAGCTGCCTTGCACTTTCTTCGAGAGGGCGTTGATCTCGTCAACGCCGAGGCTCGCGGCGCTAATCCGATACCGGAGCTGCTTCTCTCCCGCCGGAGTTTCAAGAATCCGTAGAACGGCATCCGCGACTTCTTGAGCGTTGCCGACCGTGGATAAAAGTGCCCCGTTTAGCTTTGCCGGAAACTCCTTGGCAGCGCCATACGTTTCGGTGCGAGCAACATCGGCAGCCGTTACGCTGTTGCCGAAGACCGCAGTATCATAAGCCCCCGGTTCGACAATCACGGATTCAATTCCCTGCGCGGCAAGTTCGTAGCTGTACGCCTCCGCCAGCGCCTCGAGTGCAAATTTGCTGGCGCAATAGAAACCCGCGGAAGGAAGAACCACGCGCCCGGCTCCGCTGCTGATGTGCATGAGCAGGCCGCTGCGTTGGCGTCGCATGTGCGGAAGTACCGCACGATTTACGCGCACCGGGCCAAGAAAATTCGTGTCCATCTGGCGCTGCGCTTGTTCGGTGGTGACCGCTTCGACCAGCCCCCCCAGGTAATAGCCGGCGTTGTTGATAGCCACATCGATGCGTCCTGCCTTGGCGACGGCGGCATCCACGGCCCGTCCTACCGAAGCATCATCGGTCACGTCTAATTCAAGGACGTGGATTGGCAGGGACTCCTTTTGAGCAAGCGTGCGTATTTCGGCGGCATTCTTGACATTCCGACCTCCGGGATCACGCATCGTGGCAAAGACAGTGTGCCCTTTACGCGCCAGGGTTTCCGTGAACAGTCTGCCGAAGCCGGTGCTGGAGCCGGTGATGAGAACCACTTGGCTGGGATTCATGCTTATCACTCCTTACCTGCTGTGACGATGTCGTGCTGCAACTAATTCGATGCCGGAAGCAACGTTTGGATACAGAAATGAATTCAGCAGATGCTTAGTGGCCAAAATGAAACAATGAAACGCAGGCGCTTCATCGGTACAAGGTGCGCTTATCGTTTATCTGCCGCATCTCGAGGCAGTCTCCGACCGAAGCTCATTTTGACGGTTTGTCGGCGAATTGTCGCTAGCCTTGATCGGAAACGCCTCGGGGGCAGACTGCGGGGGCGGAGCGGGATCTCGGTCCGAGGCGTTTTCGATAAGGAGACTAGGAGGAAGCCGCTGGCGTTTGCGGCGGACGCGGTGCGCTATGGGATTTCAACGGCAGCCTGGATCTGAACAGAGCTTGGGGAGAGCGATGAGGCCTGGTGGGAATGCCATCGGGATGGTCGGAGTGGCGACTGAGATGAGCAAAAGCGCACGCGGAAAGTTGCTTGCGAGGCAGTGGAGAAGTATCGGACACACGCGTGCGTCCGCGTGCCGGAGCACATCCTCGGGTCGATAGCGGTGGACGAGCTATGAAGAATCGAAGTAAGAGCATGTTGACAATTCCGCAGCCGTAAATCTCTGCATCACGATCATCGCCGCGCCGCAACGTGGGCAATGCCAGACAGAAGAACTCTCCGCCGAAGCTTGGGAGGTTCCAGCCTCGACCAGCGTGGAGGAGCTACTGGACAGCAGTTGTCGGGATAGTGCCAAACGGGAACAGCGAAAGCGATTGGCGAGGAAACCAAAGTGACGGATGCGCACGAATCCTCTGGGGAGCACGTGCAGAAAGAAACGCCGTAAGAACTCGGTGGCCGCAAGGGTCATCTTGCCATGCTTGCCGCCGTGGGCGTAATCCTTCCAGCGAAAGGTGACGCGTTCTTGGTCGAAGGCCAATAAGCGATGATTGGAAATGGCCACGCGATGGGTGTAACGGCCGAGGTAGCGCAACACCTGCATGGGTCCGCCGAAGGCGGGCTTGGCATAGACAACCCAGTCGTGGCGGTGCAGACGGCGCATGAGTTTTGCGAACTGCTGCGGATCGGCCAGAGCGGCGGCGGGACCGTTGCAACATAGCTTGTTGCGACTGTGCAGACGTTTCAGGCCGGCGAGGAACTTGCCGCGAAAGACGCGGCTGAGGATCTTCACGGGTAAGAAGAAAGCATAGCGTGGGCGGACCCATTGACGGCGATCTGGTGAAAGTCCGCCCGCAGGAATGGCGCAGTGTATGTGGGGATGCAGAAGCAGGTTCTGTCCCCAAGTGTGCAGGATGCTGATCATGCCGATCTCGGCGCCCAAGTGTTTGCGATCGATGGCGATCTCCAGCAAGGTTTGTGCGCTGGCAGCGAACAACAAGTCGTAGAACAAACGCGGGTTTTCCAAGGCCAGCACGTTGAGTTCGTGGGGCACGGTGAACACGACATGGAAGTAGCTGGTGGTCAGGAGTTCGCGTTCGCGGGCCGCCAGCCAGCGTTCGCGTGCTTGTGTCTGGCACTTGGGGCAGTGCCGGTTTCTGCACGAGTTGTACGAGATAGCCTGATGACCGCAGCTCGGGCAGGCATCGCGATGACCGCCCAGCGCAGCGGTACGGCAGCGCAGAATGGCACGAAACGCTTTGAGCTGCTGAAAGTCAAAGCCCGATCGAGAGCGATCCAGGAAGCGATCACCCTGCGCGCGAAGGATGTCGGCCACCTCGAAGGTGGGCCGAGTCATTTTTCGCTTTTCCGTTTAAAACTGCGGCTGATGTTCTCGGTGCTGGATAGAGAGAGACTGTCCAGCGGATTCGTAACTGCCTGTAAGTGCCGCTGTGACAGATGCAAATACTGGGCAGTAGTTTCCAGATCGCCGTGCCCGAGCAGAACCTGGATGGTGCGCAGGTCGGTGCCCGCCTCCAACAAGTGGGTCGCCCAACTGTGGCGCAGCGTATGCGGGGTGACCCGTTTGCGGATGCCGGCCCGGTGCGCGGCTTCGCTACACGCGATCCAGACGGTCTTGTCGGAAATCGGCTGATCGAGCGTCCGGCCACGAGTGCGTGTGGGGAACATGTAGAGCTTCGGCTTCCGCCAGCGCCAATACTCTCGCAGCGTCTCCAATAGAGCCGGACTCAGAGGCAGGTCACGATCTTTGCCGCCCTTGCCTTCCACCACGCGGATGATCATCCGTTGGCTATCGACGTCGCCGACCTTGAGACGCGCGAGTTCGGCGCGTCGCATGCCGGTTCCGTAGAGTGTCATCAGCAACGTCCGTCGAAACAGGTTTCCGGCGCCATTGATCAGCTGCGAGACTTCCTCCTGGCTCAGCACCGTCGGGAGCCGACGCCGGTCCCGGGGGTACGGTAAGAACTCGCGAAACTGATGGCGCTTGAGTGTCTTGACGAAAAAAAACCGCAGCGCCGCTACCCGGTTGACCACCGTGCCGGGCGTCAGTTTGCGCTCCGTCAGCAGATAGGCTTGATAGGTTCGAAGTTCGTTGGGGCCGAGCTTGTCGGGAGACTTGCCGAAATACTTGGCGAACTCGGTCACCACCCGCAAGTAATTGCGTGTGGTGATGGCAGAATAGTTGCGACGCTGGAGTTCCTCCAGCATCATCTTGCGTAAACGGGTCACAGGAATCTCCTTTCCCTATGACCCACACTATGTCAGTCGTTCCTGAACTTTCCTGGTTCACCACGCGGTAGCGTCCGCCGCGCCAGCGGCTTAGTCCTTGTCGACAAACCGGAATGTATCCAGAAACGGGCTTCGAGCAAGTTGACCGGGTTGGAAGCCGAGAAGTTCGGATTCTTGTCTCGTATTGACAGAGAATAGTTCGATCTCTGACTGCTTGGCGCGCATGCAGTCTCTGCTAACCGTTTCTGGTGTGGGAAGTACGCCACAGATTCGTATTTCCGTCGGCCTGAGAATCGCTGCCCATTCGCCTTCTCCTCGGCATGAAACCGGACCAGTCTTGCCCCTCTGCGGCCTCTAACCAATTCCCCAGATGTATGTTGCTGTTGCAGAATCCTTTACAAGTCGCGCACGTGTCGCCTCTTACGAGGTTCCGGAAACGGTACCGAAAGTTCGAATCGTGACCATCACCGGCTTCGACATCCCGGAGATCGATCTCATCCTGGCAGGAGATTCACAGAAGCCAGACGAAGCAGAAGAACTCCCTGCATGCTCAGCGGCTCCGCTGAATTTCGGTTTAACGGATCCAGTTCGCGTTGAGCAATGTCCCGAACGCTGGCCCTCGTCTTATGCTCAGCATCCACGGGCACAAGGCGTTTGGCCCTTTGATGACTTTGGCATATCCAGAAGGTGGCTTTGGTACCAAATAAGGAGTTTTGTGGTGCAAACTGCAAAAGCCGACGAAGCTGCGGGAACCGCACAATTCGCGCACCGAGACCTGACGGTGAAAGGATCTCTCGCTGCTTTTAACAAATAATTGGCTGTTGGAATGTCAGTCGCTCCGCAGACACGGCCTAGAGCAGAGGAAGTTTCGCGGCTGACTTGGGGTACTAAGACTCACCTGTGTATATCCGACATATCGAGATCTGTACCAGTTCTCAGTTGAAAGATAGCGAGATCGTTGTCGAAATCAAGTGGTATGAGGATACCAGTCTTCGACGGGACGGGATAAGCTCCCAAGTTATCGAGGCGCTCGAAGTGCAAGAGATAAAGGAGACCGGCGCGTGACCAGAGGCTGGGGCTTCCCGCCCTGTCCGGGTTCAACTGCTGGCAGCATCCTCTGTATTCTGTCGAATTGCTCTGTCTTATCGGCGAGACGGACTGTTTCATATCCTTTGCGGCGGGCGACGATGCGATAGTCAAATTTGATGTTGGATGTCCCGTGATGAAGCTCGCGCACTTCGAAACTGCCCGCTGTGGTGGCGCCAACATAGAGACCCTCGCATTCTCCGCGGGGAGTCAGGAAGACGTGGTATTCCATATCGGTGTTGACGGTTTGGGCGTAAACGGAATCGAGAGCGACGGTAGCGACACCGTCGACCAACTCGGATGAACCGAAGTCTTCGAACCAGTTCTCCGGCGATTGGACAGCGTAAAGTGAGACCTTGCTCGCGCCACTGTTTGCGGGGACTACGGCAGTCACCGTGCCGTCGCAGTCTAGAGTACCGCCGGTGTCAATCGTGCATCCTTTGCGTGTATTCCCGCCATAGGCTGCCATGAGGAGGGAGTTCTGTTTTGTAACTTCTCCGTTTCCGGCCTTACCAAGGTTAGTAAAGACGACCGTCGCATATGCATTGCTGTCGTTTTCTGCAATCAGGGCTACGTCATTATCCGTCGTCGCAAGGACTGCTATCCCGGACGCGGCATCCGTGTCGCCCCAGACACCGTAGGCCCCTGTTCCGAAGAACGAGCTCCCAACCGAGCTTGTGCTTACCCCGACACCGTAAACACCAGCCCCCCCGGGGCTAGAAGACGAACCTGAAACTCCAGACGTTGCGCCGCTCAATCCAGTGGCATTGCCAACAACGGCGCTCTCGCCATCGATGGTGCTGCTCGTGGTCCCATATACGCCGATGACGCTTGAGGATCCATACACTCCGAAGTCGGGACCAGTGCCATATACGCCCACATCGTTGCTCTGCCCGTAAACGCCATAGCTAGGGCCGGTGCCAAACACGCCGGTGCCGGCGTTACTTTGGCCGTAAATGCCGTAGCCAGGACCGGACGTGGCAAGGTTCACGCCGACCACCCCTGAACCCGCGGGAGTTGAGGTGGACCCCGTTACTCCGGAACCGCTGCCCGTGCCATACACGCCCGTACCAGTGAAGCTCGAGCTTTGGCCATACACGCCATAGGCATTTCCTGAGGTAGCGGTGTTGGCGCCAACCACGCCTGAGCCGGTGGACGTTGAGGTGGTTCCCGTTACTCCTGCGCCATTGCCGGCGCCATACAGCCCCGAACCGGAAGAGCTCGATGTCGTCGCGCTCACACCATTTCCCGTGCTGGAGTTGATCGTCTGAGTGCTGGTGAAGGTGTTGGCGGCCGCGGCGTTCAAGCTGAGAGTGACATTGCCACTCGATCCGCCGCCGCTCAGGCCAGGACCTGCCGTGATCTGGGTGATCCCGCCGCCTCCACCACTGCCAC
>CAWGYS010000002.1:0-69578 GCA_963826845.1 uncultured Acidobacteriaceae bacterium | reverse complement strand
GCATTTTATTGCAACGTGGTGGATTGCGGGGGATCTTCGCGGGCTCCTATGTTGTAGCGTTTCAGTTTGCGATAGAGGGTGGCACGACTTATGCCTAGCATTTTGCCGGCTTGGGCCTTGTCTCCTTTGACTTGAGAGAAAACGCGTCGGATGGTGGCGCGTTCGATGTCTTCCAGGTCGTTACTGCGAGGGTCGGGACGGCCGGAAAATTCTGGCGGGTTGAGCGTCTCCAGCGTTTCGGGTGCTGATTCAGCGCGCGCGATTGCTGGGGGCAGATCGCTGACTTCGATTACGGTTTGATCACCGAGAGCTACGGCGCGCTCCAGACAGTTTTCCAGTTCACGAACGTTGCCGGGCCAGTCATACGCCAGCAGCGCTTTCATGGCGTTGCCGGAGACCTGACACTGCGCCCGGGAGCGAGGCGTTCGAGGAAAAACGCCGCCAGAATGGGGATATCGGAACGGCGCTCGCGCAGCGGCGGCAGCGAAATGGTGACTACGTTTAAGCGGAAAAAGAGATCTTTGCGGAAGGTTCCTTTTTTATATTCGGTGTCTAGATCGCGGTTGGTGGCGGCCATGATGCGCACGTCGACTTTGACTTTTTGATTGCTGCCTACGGGGCGAACTTCTTTTTCCTGGAGAAAGCGCAGGATCTTGGCTTGCATTTCCAGCGGAAGCTCGCCGACTTCATCGAGAAAGATTGTGCCGGTATCCGCCGATTGCAGCAGGCCTTGTTTGGAGCGTAGAGCGCCGGTGAAGGCTCCTTTTTCGTAGCCGAATAGTTCGCTCTCGATCAGGGTTGGGACCAGCGATCCGCAGTCGACGGCGACAAAGGGGCGACTGGCTAGGCTTCCGCGAAAGTGCAGGGCGCGGGCCACTAGTTCTTTGCCGGTTCCGCTTTCGCCGGAAATCAGGACGGGAGTGCGCGTGTCTTTGAGGCGCGAAATCAGGCGCAGGACGTTTTGAATGCCGGTGGAATTGCCGATGATGCCGTGGAGGGATGTCTCGGTTTCGGAGCGTTCGCGGAGATAGAGATTCTCTTCGACGAGGCGGACTTTATCGGCCATGCGGCGCAGGAAGAGGCGCAATTCGTCGAGCGGAGCAAAGGGCTTGGAGATGTAATCGTAGGCGCCGAGCTTCATCGCTTGCACGGCGGTTTCGACCGATCCGTGGCCGGTCATGACGGCGACTTCGATGCGGGGGTAGGTGCGTTTGACCTGCTCCAGAAATTCGATGCCGGACATGCGCGGCATGACCATGTCGGTGAGCACCATGTGAACGGGCTGTTCCTCGAGGCGGGCGAGGGCAGCGTCTCCGCTCTCGGCTTCGATGCAGGAGAAGCCGAGCGACTCGCCGACGGTGATGCAGAGGCGGCGGATGGTCTGCTCGTCGTCCACAATCAGCAAGCGGATTGCGAATTCCTGTGTCATAGATTTGCCCGTCCCATGGTTTGCTCGACCACGGTAATGAAGTCATGGACACGAAATGGCTTTTCCACGCAGGGCGCGCCGGTGCGGCGCAGCGTGGCTGCGGTTTCTTCGTTGGCCATGTCGCCGGTGATGAAGACCAGGCGGGTGGCCAGTTCGGGGCGATGGTTGGCGATCCAGGCATAGACCTGAGCGCCGTCGACGCCCCCGGGGGTGCGCATGTCGGAGACGACGCCGTGAAAATTGCCGGTCTCGAGCAGGCGCAGAGCATCGGCGCCGGATTCGATGGGAACGACGGAGTATCCGTGGCCCTCGAGAACGGCGCGCACCAGGGCCATGACGGCCGGCTCATCTTCGATCAGAAGCACGGGCGCGCCGGGCGATTTGATTTCTGCTTTAGGTGTGGACTCGGTACCTGACTGCGTCATTTTGGTTGGACTCCTGCGGCTGCTCCGAAGGTTGCCGTCTCGGCGGTCACCGGGAGGCGGACGATGAAGGTCGCTCCTTCAGAATCGGGATTGTTGTGACAGACAATTTCTCCGCCATGTTCGCGGACGATGCCATAGCAAATGCTGAGGCCCAGGCCCGTGCCTTTGCCAACATCTTTGGTGGTGTAGAAGGGATCGAAAATGGGTCCGGTATCGGGGATGCCGGGACCGTTGTCGCGAAAAGAAATTTCAACGAAGGCGTCGGCGCGGGTACTCATGATCTCGATGCGCGCGGGGCGCGCGGTTTCGCGGACGGCGTCGTAAGCGTTGTTCAGAATGTTGAGAAAGACCTGCTGGAGCTGGTGCGAGTCGCCGATGACTTGGGGCAGAGATTCGTCGAGGCGTTCGACGACTTGGATGCCGTGACTGATGAAATCGTAGGAACGAAGGTGCACGGTGCGTTCGAGGATGGAGTTGAGCTGCACGGGCTGGCGCTGCGGCGGCATCTGGCGGGCGAAACTGAGCAGATTCTGCACGATCTGCTTGGTGCGCTGGGCCTCCTGTAGAACCACACGCAGATCGCGGCGCGCGCTCTCCGGGAGTTCGGGATTTTCCATGAGGAGATCGGTGAATCCGAGAATGGCGGTGAGGGGATTGTTGACTTCGTGGGCGACGCCGGAGACCAACTGTCCGACGGCCGCCATTTTCTCGGCGTGGATAAGCTTGGCGCGCAGCATGGTGGAGTCGGTGACGTCGGTCATTACTACGACGATGCTGCTGACGCGGCCGTCTTCGCCGCTGATGGGGCTGAGATTGACGGAGAATTGGGCGCTGACGCCGTCGGCGCGAACCAGGGGCAGGTCGAAGTTATCCACCTGCTGGCCGCGAGCCACTGCCGCGAGCGCGTCGCGGAGTGCGGCACGACGCTGGGGAGCGCAGAGATCGGGCAAAGGATGCGTCAATATCTGGTTCTGCTGAAAACCTAGTCCGCTCCAGCGCCGGTTGGCATAGCTGATGACGCCTTCGGTGTCGGTGACCAGAATCAGGCTCTGGGTATGGTTCAGAATTTTGCTGGAGAAGTCGCGCTCACGCTGCAGTTCGGTTTGCGACTGGCGGAGAACGCTGACGTCGAGCATGAGGCCGCGGTGCTGCACGATGTTGCCGGCGGCATCGCGCATGGCATGACAGTTCATGAATACGTGGACCGGCGATCCATCTTTGCGGCGCAGGACTTCTTCGTGATTGTGCATTTCGCCGGTGTGTTTGAGCATTTCCAGGAGTTCCTGCCGGCGTTGCGCTGAAAAATAGACCTGGGTGGGAATGTCGAGTTGCAGGACTTCATCGCGGCTGCTGTAGCCGAGGATGCGAACCATCGCGTCATTGACTTCGATGAAGCGGCCTTGGGGCGAAGAGACGTAGATCCCTTCCTGAACGTTGTCGAACAGTTCGCGATAGCGGCGCTCGGCTTCGCGGCGGTCGGTGATGTCCTTGAGGACGTGGACGGTCTGCAACTGGGCGCCGCTCATTCTCTGAATCACCGCGTCCCATCGTGCCAAGGCCGCTCGACGGCGACCCCTGGCTGGCGGCATGAATGCGCGACGTTGAAATCAGGTAAGTGCGCTCGAGGACGGGGTGCACATATTCGTCGAGACCTTCGCCGGTGCGGCAGAAGGGGCAGGAATGCGGTGAAGCGCTGGTCGACAGGGCTTCGAGCGCGCGCATGTTGATTCCGATCAACTGGTCGGGGGCGATGCCGATGAAATCGGCCAGGGATCGATTGACGCGGAGAATGTTGTGCTGTTCGTCGTGGACGACGATGAAGTCGCTGATGGCGTCGAAAACTTCCAGCCAATGGCGATTCGCCTGCTGCATGCGAGTGAAGAGGCAGGCATTCTCGAGCGCGATGCTGGCGTGTCCGGCGATGGCGCGGAGCAGTTGGTAATCTTCGATGGCGGGCGGGGAGCCGCGATCGGCGAGACAGAGCACGCCGACGAGTTCTCCGGAAGAGCCGGTCAGGCGGACGAGGGTGCAATCGGTCCATCCCAGAGTGGAGGCGAGCGCGCTTCCGAGTATGTCGCTGGCGGAGGCGAAAGCGACGTCGGAGGAATATTTCGGCAGAGCCGCACTGATTGCGCGGCTGAAGCGGCCGAGCAAGGGCTTGTCATTAACCTCGACAGCGATTTCGGTAGCCACATCAGCGCCGGTGTCGGGGTCGCCTGCGGAGATCAAGACCGTCTCCGGCTCCGAGGTCTGAAAAAGACAGAGGGCGGCGGAGCGGCTTCCGAGCAAGCTGGCGGCGTGCACCACAAAGTTGCGCATGAACTCGGGCAGATGCAGGACGGTGTTGAGTTCGAGCGCGAGTGTGACCAGGGCCTCGGCGCGGCGGCGGTGTTCCTCGGATTGATGCAGGTTATGGGTGAGTTCGAGAGCGATGGCGACCTGCGCAGCCAGAGCGCGGGCGCGGCGGACGTCTTCGTCGTTGATCGGGCCGGGCTCGATGCGATCGAGCACGCCAAACATTCCGAGCACATCACCGTTCGAGCCGAGCAGGGGGACGGCGAGGAGCTGGCGGATTTGGAACGCGGCGACGAATTCCAAATCGGCGCCGGGAGTTTTGGCGGCGTCGTCGGTGAAGAAAACATTTTTCTTTTTCAGAGCGCGGATGGCAACGCCATCGTCGAGCGGGATATCGACGGGGCGGGCGACGCCGTTCTCCACTCCCCAGCGAATGTGGAAAGTGGATTCTTCGAGGAGCCCGATGAAGCAGCGGTTGAAGCCGAGGAAAGTGGCGGCGCGGACGGCTGAAGTCTGCATGAATTCGTCGAGTTTCCCGGCAGAGCCAAGTTCGAAGGAAATCTCGAGAATTTCGTGCAGTTCGTGGGCCTGAGCGCGCGCCATGCCATACAACTCGGCGTTGGCGATGGCGACCGCGCCGAAGCCGGCCAGTGCGGAGACCAGACTTTTGTCTTCCTGGGTAAACGGAGTGACGGCGCGGGGATAAACGAGAATCGCGCCGTGCGAGCGCGAGGTGCGAAAAGGCGCCGCGATCAGGACTCCGGGTGGAGAGTCGTCTCCGAAATGAGAAGCGCCGTCGATGCTGACCGTCATACGCTCGCCGGCGGCGACGGCGCGGGTAGCAATTTCGATTGAAGAGCGGAGGTCATTTTGCTCGAAGCGCTGGCGAATGGCGAGGGCGAGCCGGGGCGCATCGGTTGAAACCGCCTGCAAGTGGAACAGTTTTTCCTGTTGGATGAAGACCAGCACGGCGGGCGAATGCAGCAACACGCGAAGCCGGTCGGCGATGCTTTCCATCACAGCGGCGGTGTCGGGCAAGCCATGCAGGGCGGTGGCGACTTCGACCAGAATGCTGGCGCGACGGTGCTCCTCGCGGGAGAGCTGGTTTAGGCGGAGAGCTTCGAGGGCGGTGCCGAGTTGGGCGGCGAGGATGGTGACTTTCGAAACTGCATCATCGTCAAAACCGGCATGGGGCGCACTGCGCAGGAAGGTGATGGCGCCGATTACTTCTCCTGAAACCAGCAGCGGGGCGGCCAGTGCGGCGTGGGCGTGGCTGGAGGCGAGCCAGGGATAGCGCGCCGCATCGAGTTGATTGAGGAAAAAGGGGCGACGCTTCTGCACCGCATCCAGGGCAATGGAGGCATCGCCGGCACGCCTGCGAATGCCACGGAAGGAGTCGACCTCAGAGCAGTCGGCCTCGGCTCCGACGAGTTCGCCGTCGGGGGAAAGTCGCCAAAAATAAGCGCCGCTGGCGTGAAAATAGGCGCGGGTGAGGGCGCAAAAAGACCGGATGAGCTGGCTGGGATCGCTGTTGTGAAACGCGGCCCGGGAAAGCTCCAGGAGAAGCTTCTGGAAAGCCTCGTCAGAGTGAGACGCGTCGCCGGGCTTCGAATTTCCGGTGTGGGCTGTCAGTGCGCACCCATGGTTTAGCTAAGCGGTTGAAAACAATTGAATTACATATAGAAACTACGCTGGATTCTCAAATTGAGTCAAGGGAATACGGGGTGGCAGTGCCGACTTGGGAAATGACACCAAAGTGACATTGGCAGTCTCATTGTGAACATCGGGTGATCGGGTGATCGGGTCATCGGGTGATCGAAAAAGCCTGAAGACCGTCGGGATCTCGAGTTTCGATCGCCCGATGACCCGAGGGCCCGATCACCCGATGATTCATCGCTTTGCAGCGATCACGAAAGTAATGCAGAGGAAGAACTTTTGGTATGCGCTGATGTGACCCTTGCACGAATATAAGAACAATGCACAGCGACAGGAAGGGTGCCGTGTCGGTCAAAGAACTCGGTCGCAGGTTCGCGGTGGGTCTGCTGCTGCTTAGCGGATGGGCCGCGATCGTCTCTCCTCCGGCGTGGGGACAGGGAGAAATCAAGCGAAAAACCAAGAACAGCGTACCGCCGTCGTATCCGGAACTGGCGAGGCGCATGAATATCAATGGCGTGGTGAAAGTCCAGATCACGGTCGCAGCCGACGGGTCGGTCAAGAACGCGAAGGTGATTGGCGGACATCCACTGCTGGCGAACGCGGCTTTGGATGCGGTCAAGAAATGGCGTTACGAGACGGGCCCGGAAGAGTCCACCGGGATTGTGGAATTCCGTTTTGATCCGAACCAGTAAACGGGTGCAGCGAGGCCCGAAGGGCTGGGTGAGGAAGGTAGAAGCATGAACATTAAGAAGAAACTCTACATAAATTTCGGCATCATTCTTGCGACGGTGCTGGTGCTGCTGGCGATCAACCTGATCGCGGTACAACGCGAGCATGAGACCAAGGCAGCGGCGCAGCGCACGATCGACATGACCGAGGCGACCTCGACGGTCCGCTTCCAGATGATGCAGAACCGGTTGCACCTGCAGAACTACCTGCTCAGCGGAGATACCCGTGACGTGGAGAAGATGAATGACGGGGAACACCAGTTGAGCGATGCTCTCCACCACACCCAAGAACTGGCGGGTTCGGCGCAACAGAAAGGCAATCTGGAAAAAGTGCAGGGGCTGGAGCAGGCCTGGGGCAATGAATTCGCGAGCCCTCTCGTCGACAAGCGGCGGGCGGTCGACAGCGGTAACGCTACCGTGGCTGAACTGCAGATTTTCTATCTACAAAAAGATCCGAACACCTGGGTCTCGCGTTCCAGCGAGGTTCTGGACGAGGTTGACCGGGAGAACCGCAAACTGCTGGATGAACGGCGGCACTCCGACGAAGTGGCAGAGACATTTACGATTCTGGCGGCGGTGCTGAGTTCACTCGCCGCGCTCGGCCTGGGCATCATCATTGCCTACCGCACTGCGACCGGGATTACGGCACCGCTGACGCGGCTGATTCATGTAGCTGAGCAGATTGGTCAGTCCGGGGACCTGGAACACAACATTGACGTTCACGGCCAAGACGAAATCGGACAACTGGCCAGGACTTTCGACTCCATGGTGAAGTACCTGAAGGAAATGGCCGCGGTTTCAGAGGCCATCGCCGGGGGCAACCTGGCGGTCGAAGTCCATCCCAGGTCGGCGAACGACACGCTAGCGAATGCCTTCACGAGTATGGTCGCAGGCTTGCGCGGACTGGTGCGCAATGTGCGTGACGCCGCGTCTCAGGTGGCCAGCGCTTCTACTCAAGTGGCGAGTTCCTCCGACGAGTCGGCCCGGAACAGCCTGCAGACTTCCTCAGCCATTGATGAAGTGACGAGCACCATGCACGAAATGAGCGTGAACGTGCAGAACATGGTGAAGAGCACGCAGACCCAGGCCTCCAGCGTCAGCGAGACCTCGGCTTCTATCGACGAGATGGTCACTTCGATCCAGCGGGTTGCAGATACGGCTAAGGTACTGCTTGATATTTCCAACCGTTCGCGGGAAGAGGTGCACAGCGGCATCGGCACCATGGAAAAGGCGACGGACGGGTTGAACCGGATCAACACCACCATCCACGCCTCGGGCGAGATCATTGATGCGCTCGGCACGCGGGCGGACAACATCGGCAAAATCGTCGAAGTGATCGACGATCTGGCGGAGCAGACCAACCTGCTGGCTTTGAATGCGGCCATCGAAGCGGCGCGGGCGGGCGAACACGGCCTGGGATTCGCGGTGGTAGCGGACGAAGTGCGGAAGCTGGCGGAAAAATCGGCGCAATCGACGAAGGAAATTTCCGAGCTTATCGAGAGCATCCAGAAGGAAGCGCGCAAAGCTGTCGATAACATGGAGAAGAGCACGACCATCGTCAACGAAGGACTCAATCTGGGACAGGAACTGAATGCGGCGCTGCGCAAGATTTCGAACGTGGTGACCGAGGTCTACAAGTTCGCGCAGGAAATCGGGGCCGCGACCAACGAGCAGTCGCACGGCTCGTCGCAGATTGCGCGCGCTACGACACGGTTGAATGAAATCACGCACGAGATCAACTCAGCCGTCGAAGAACAGGCTTCCGGAGCGCAGGCGGTGGTGCAGGCAATGGAACGCATGCGCGAACTTGTGCAGGCTTCGACGTCGGGTTCGACCGAGCTGGCTGCTTCCTCCGAGCAGATGTCCAAGATGTCGCGGGGCTTGCTGGATTCGATGGACCGCTTCTCCCTGCGCTCGAATGGCTCGAACGGTCCGAACGATAGAACAAACGACCGAACAAACGATAGAACGAACGACAGCCCCACCGATTACCGGAACCCGCCCCGGGGAGCGGCGGCTGGATCTCGCTAAGGGAACTCTATTCATGAGCCGGGAAACGCACATTGTGGGCTTTCGGGTGGGGCGCGAGACTTACGGCGTGCCCATCACCGCGTTGCATGAGATCGTCCGCGTGCCCGAAATCACAGCGGTGCCGGACGCACCCGATTATCTCGAAGGCGTCATCAACCTGCGCGGCAAGATTGTCTCGGTGCTGGATCTGCGGAAACGATTCGGGCAGCCGTCCCGCGAACTCGACCGGCGGAGCCGCATTCTGGTCGTGGAACACCGTGGCCGGCTGGCGGGCATGATTGTGGATTCGGCGTCGGAGGTTCTGAAGATACCCGAAGGCGATATCGAAGCCGCGCCCGCCATGATGCAGGAAGGCGGATTGGACTGTGTGACCGGCCTCGGCAAGTACCAGGGAAGGCTGATCATTCTGCTGGATATCGGCAAGGTACTCGCGGCGCGCGACCTTCGGAGCGAGGCGACGCCGGGGAATGCTGCAGAAAAACCGTCGGCGGCCAAGGCTGAGACAGGAACTGGAATTGGAACAGGCACAAAGACCGCCTCGGCTGGGAAGTAGCAGACAAGAACCATGAACCCAAGCGAAATACCCGCACTCACCGACGCCGAATTGAAACTCCTGCAGACCCTCGTCTACCAGGAGTGCGGCATGCATTTCGACGATCGACGCACTCCGTTTTTACAGGACCGTTTGCAGCGCCGGCTGAAGGAGTGCCAACTGGATTCGTTCTACAGTTACTATCGCCTGCTCATCAGCCAGCAGGGAAAACAAGAACTGTCGCGCCTGCTCGAAAACCTCACTGTCAATGAAACCAGCTTCTTCCGGAACAAGGCGCAACTCGACCTGTTTCAGAAGGACGTGATGGACGAGATTTTCCGGGAGAAGCAGGAGCGCCGCGATTTCGGCGTCAGAATCTGGAGTGCGGGTTGCTCCACGGGGCAGGAGCCTTATACCCTGGCAATGCAGGTCGCCGATGCGCTCTCCTACCACTATCTGCGCAATCCGCAACCCTTTGAGTCGCCCCTACCCAAACCTCTAGTGCCGCCGCCGTGGCGGGTGGAAATCCTGGCTAGCGACCTCAACTATTCGGTCCTTCGGACAGCGCAGGAGGGCTCCTACAGCGAGCACCAGATGGGGGCGGTCGATTACGGCTACCGCTTGCGCTACTTCAACAAAGTGGGCGACCGCTACGCGGTGAAGAAAAACGTCAAGGAAATGGTGCACTTCGATTTTCACAACCTGAAGACGGAGTACCTGCCGCAGCGCAACGACATCATTTTCTGCCGCAACGTGATGATGTATTTCGATGAAGCGGAGCAGAAGCGTCTGGTCGAAAAGTTTTACCGGTGCCTGAATCCCAACGGTTATCTGTTTGTCGGGCACGCCGAAAGTCTGTTGGGACTGACAGAAAAATTCCAGATGGTGCATCGCAACAGTGGTACGGCTTACCAGCGCGTCGAGGTGAAGATGTGACCGGTCGCCCTCCCCAGGATCGTACAAATGATGATCGGATGACCGAACTCCGCCAGCTGTTTTTCGAAAGCGCGGGGGAGCTCGTCCAGAAGCTGAACGACGAAGCGATGCAGTTGGAGAAGTCGCCGGGCGATGCGGAAACCGCCCGCAGCCTGCGGCGGATAGTGCATACGCTGAAGGGGGATGCAGCCGCCTGCGGCTACCGCGAACTGAGCGAACTGTCCCATGAGTTCGAGGACGTGCTCACGCTAGAGAACGTGGCAGCGGCGGCAGTTCCGGAGATCGCGTTGCGCGCGGCCGACGTGTTTGCGGCCCTGCTGGAAGCGTATCGGAAAGGGACGAAGCTTCCGAGCATTCAGTCTTTACGCGCTGACATTGCGCGTCTGGCACACCCGGAGCCGGGAAGCGCGGGTAACGGTTAAGGTCAAGGGGAAAGCAAACGAAAATCCGCCGCCGCGAAAAAGAGTCCGTGGTCAGAGTACGAACAGCTCGCGATTACCCGGGCGCTGGCGGAGAGCAGGCGGGTTCATCACGTAGTGGTGGACATAGACCCGCAGTGCGGCATGCCCATCGCCGGGCGGCAGATGATCCAGTTGGCGCTGACTGAAATGGGCGAGGTGCTGGCTCTTTATCCGGTCGACGGCAGTCACGAGCCCATAACTCGCATCGAAGCGGCGCTGGCATCGGAAAAACCGACGGAGCAGATTCGAACCAAGTGCAGCATTCCGACGATTGCCCTGAATGTCCGGGTCACGCCCGTGCGCGCGTCGTCGGCGGCGCATCCGCTCCCTCCAATTTCCAGCGCCGATGCTGAAGGCACGACTGAAGCGGCATCACCGGCAGCCGCTACGATCGACTCTGGCGATGCCGCGCAGCGTGGCTGAGAACGACGCTCCATCAAC
This sequence comes from uncultured Acidobacteriaceae bacterium, assembly GCA_963826845.1. GTDB lineage: Bacteria > Acidobacteriota > Terriglobia > Terriglobales > Acidobacteriaceae > Acidiflorens. The sequence continues at coordinate 58,644 of CAWGYS010000002.1, read as the reverse complement.
CTTGGAACCGGCCGTGTCGGCCGCTGTCGCCAGCGGACCCGACAACCTGCTGCGCGTGGACGCGGAAAGAATCGACAGCGTACTCAATCTGGTCGGGGAACTGATCCTGGCGAAATCGATGTTGCAACAGGCGCTGCTGGAGTTTGGGCAACGCTTCCCGAAAGATAGTTTGCGGGGAAAATTCTCCGATGCCATGGCGTTTCAGGGACGTGTGCTGAATGACTTGCAGCATTCGGTGATGAAGATTCGCATGGTGCCGGTCGATCAGCTGTTCCGACGTTTTCCGCGGATTGTGCGGGACGTCGCGCGTTCGTGCGGGAAAGAAGTTGAGCTGCAGGTCCGGGGCGGACAAACCGATCTCGACAAAAGCATTCTAGATGCGATCGCGGAGCCGCTCACCCACCTGGTGCGCAATGCGATTGGGCATGGTCTGGAGACGGCCGAGGAGCGGGTTCGGACTGGCAAGCGGCCGCAGGGAACTTTGCGTCTGGGCGCATATCACCAGGGGAATCAGGTGGTCATCGAGGTCTCCGACGACGGCGCCGGGATTAATTCTGAAAAAGTTTTGCAGCGCGCTTTGTCGCAGGGATTGCTGAGTCAGGAGCAGGCTGCCCGCTTGAGCGAAAGCGAGACGCTCGATCTGATCCTGCAGCCGGGATTCTCGACCGCGGAAGAAGTGACCGAACTGTCGGGGCGCGGCGTGGGATTGGACGTCGTGCAAAGCGTGCTGGGTCGCCTGAAGGGGACGATCCAAATCGAAACGGTACGAGGACGGGGCACAACCTTCCGTCTGCGGCTTCCGCTGACGCTGGCGATCATTCGGGCGTTGATGTTCCGCGTGGAGCAACGGCTGTACGCTTTGCCGCTGAATGCGGTGGCAGAGATTGCACGCACGGTGGAAGAAGACATCCATCGGGTGGAGCATTACGACGTGCTGCCACTGCGAAACGACGTGTTGCCGCTGCTGCGTTTGGGGCCGCCGCCTGCAAGCGGTCCGGAAACGGCGCGACGCAAAATCTTTGTACTGGTGATCAACAGCGGGGAGCGCAAGTTCGGCGTGGTCGTGGACGCGTTGGAGGGCGAAGGCGAACTGGTGATCAAGGCGCTTGACGACCAGTCGATCACCACCGACCTGGTGAGTGGAGCTTCGATTCTGGGCGATGGCAGGGTGGTGCTCATCCTGAACATGATTGCGCTGATGGACCGCTTCACGCGCGGACGGGCGGATGCCAACGGGCCGCGCATGGCGGGCCTACTGTCGAGTGTCGTACCGGCACGGGCGATGAGCGGAATCCAGACTGGCGGAATGCACGCGCGCGTCACCGCAGGGGGCCAGTCATGAAAAAGCCGGTGCGGGTGCTGGTGGTGGATGACTCGGCGCTGATGCGCAAGCTGATTCCCAAGATCCTGGAACAGGATGACTCGATCGAGGTAGTCGGGACAGCGATGGACGGCCATTTTGCGTTGAAAAAAATCGACGACTTGGCGCCGCAAGTAATAACGCTCGACCTGGAAATGCCGGGGCTGAACGGGATCGATACGCTGAAAGAAATCATGCGGCGCTGGCGGCTGCCGGTGATCGTGGTCAGTTCGCATAGTACTGCCGGGGCGTCGATCACACTGAAGGCGCTGGCTCTTGGCGCGTTCGACTTCGTGGCCAAGCCGCAGGATGTTTCCGCGCACATGCCCGAAATTGCTGCCGCTCTGATCAAGAAGATCCAGGCCGCCGCGCATAGCGCAGGGGTACAATCGCAGTTCCAACCGCAAGACCACTCCGGTGAGCAGACGGGCAAGCTTCAGCCCCTCGCTCCGACACGCATCGTTGCTATTGGAGTTTCCACGGGCGGTCCAAATGCGTTGCAATACCTGTTTTCGCATCTACCGGCAGATTTTCCGGGCAGCATTTTGGTGGTGCAACATATGCCGGACGGGTTCACTGAACTCTTTGCCAAGAGACTGGACGAGACCTGCCCGATTCGAGTGAAGGAAGCGCAATCGGGCGACTTGCTGGTCGCCGGGCGCGCGTTGATTTCTCCGGGGAACCGGCATATGAAAGTGAAGAAACTGCCGCTGGGCAATGTGGTGGTGTTGGGGGAGGACGCCCCGGTAAACGGCCACCGACCTTCGGCGAATGTCCTGTTCCACAGCGTAGCCGAGGAGTTTGGTTCGCAAGCCATGGCCGTATTGATGACGGGCATGGGAGAAGACGGGGCGACCGGTCTGGGCGAGATCCGGGCCGCTGGGGGATTCACGGTGGCGCAGAGCGAGGAGACATGCGTGGTTTACGGCATGCCCAAAGCGGCCATCGAACGGGGCTTTGCGATGCGCATCGCGGACCTCCAGGATCTGCCTCATCTTTTGCAGGCGCAGTGTGCACCCGACCGCCGTGGTGACCATAGCGACGTCAAGCGGGGGGCCAGTGCCGGAAGTAACTAGAGTTATCTATCCGAAGGTATATAGATCGTGTTTAAGTGATAGTTGGGGAGGAGTGCCATGGAAAAGTTTGCGCCCGTAACACGGAGCGAAGACGGACAACCGGTGCGCTATCTGATAGTGGATGACTCCGTGTTCGCCCGCAAGAACCTAGCCCGGATGGTGGAAACCTTCGGGGGACAGGTCATTGGCGAGGCGGGCGACGGAGTTTCAGCGATCAGCGAGTACGAACGGCTTTCGCCCGACATCGTTCTAATGGATATCACCATGCCGCAGATGGAAGGCATCGAGGCGGCGGAGAAGATCGTGCGCGATCATCCCGGTGCGCGCATCGTGATGGTTTCGTCGGTCGGCTACCAGGAAAACATCGTGGCTGCCTTGCAGCGCGGCGCCCGCCACTTCGTGCAGAAGCCGGTGAAGCCGGAAGTTCTCTATGAAGTCATCAAGTACGTGATGCGTGACGACGGAACCACGCCGCACGCCGGCGCCGCTGGAGCTGGAGCCTAGTCATGCGGATGGACCTGATTCAGCCTTTCATCAATTCGGCGGACGCCGTTTTGGCTCAGGGGCTGGAGTCTCCCATTACCATCGAGAACCTGACGATGGAGGAGGAGGCGTATCGGCGGAAGGGCATCGCCGCCGAGGTGTGCCTCGCAGGAGAGATCGAAGGGCGGATCATTTTTGATGTGGATCTCGGAACCGCGCTACAGCTTGCCAGCCGTTTGGCCGGTATAGCCGTATCCGAGACTGACGAAGAGCTGGTCCGCGAGGCGGTGTGTGAACTCGCTAACCAGATCATCGGCAACGCCGTTACCACACTCAACGACCAGGGATTCCACTTTCACGTTCGCCCTCCCACCCTGCACACCTCCGAACAGGGCAGCAAGAGTAGCGAGGACACGGAAGCTCTGGTGATGGGCTTCAAAACTTCCAGCGGAAACGTCTTCATGAATGTGGCGCTGCGCTACCAGGGCCGGGGAGCGGCGGAACGCGCTGCTGCGGGATAGGCAGCACTTGGCAATTAGCGTTTAGCAACCCGCTGTCCGTTCTTCCTTCCACATTGATTTTCCACACAGCACGGTCGGCGTCACTCTAGTGCGAGAAGTCGTCCGCGGGTAAGTTAGAACTAAATGCTAATTGCTAATTGCCGCCCCTCTACGGCCCGGCCAGCAGAAAAATTGGATTCTGCGGCGGGTTCTGCGGGTTTGGCGGAATCGGCATCCGCGTCCCGACTGGTTCCGCTAGATTCAGGTAGTAGCTATCGGTGGCGGTATCGATGATGTCAACCACTCCGCCATCGCAACTGGCAAAGTAGGCACGTGAACTGTCGCCGCCATAAGTCGTCATGAAGCGAAAACGGGCAGTGACACATACAGGAGCGTAGAGGGGATCGGGCAGGCCATCGGGTAAATTCGGGATAGTGGCGTCAGGAACCGGCGGCATCGCGATCGTGGTCTTGATGGTGTTCGAGTTCGTCCAAACCACGGTGACCTGAGGGAAGATGTTGTTGCCTGTGCCTGTAGCCGCCACGGGAGTTGCAGTGAGCGTTGTCGAGTTAAGCGCCTGAAAGCACGCGCCTGGGCATGCGGACGTTCCACTCAAAGTCGCCGTGATGATATACGGTCCGTCGAATCCTGCGTCTGCTGTCGGCATATTGGAAACGTAAACCGTCATGCCCGCGGTCAGGTCTTCCCCTGACGCCAAAGTGTAGGCATAAGTTGCGGTAGTTCCATCTCCAGAAACCGACGAGATATTGAGCTGGCTGGCGATCGCAGCATACGAGGAAACATAGGCGCGGCTTCCATCGGGCAGCGCTGCGACGGCGGTCGCAATGGCGGAGACCGGGTTTTGATTGTTTGGCAGGGAAAACGACGGCACGGGAATCGTCGCAAGCAATGCGGGGATTGATTGCGAAACGTCGATGATCGCCAATGCACCGCTGTACGGTATGTACAGTCGGTTCAAGTTTCCGTCGTAGACCATATATATCGCGCCCGGGACATTGATGCTGGCGTCGATCACGTTATCGGGGCCGGCAGTGGAAGTGGTATCAACTGTGCTCACGACGCCATTGCCATTGAGCACATAAAGGCGTTGGCTGTCGGAGCGTGCAAGCACCCAGAGCGGCCCGTTGAAAGAACCGGTGACCGAACGCGACGAGCGGTCCGAGGTATTGAAGCCGCTGATCGTGTTGTCCGCCTGATTGGCCACGTAGAGCTTCTGGCCATTCGGAGTTTCCGCCATGGCGTCTGGAAGGTTTCCCACCGGCATGGTGGCGATGAGGGAGTTGAGGTTAGTGTTGAGCACGCCGACCGAAGCGAGGTTGGGCAGCAGGACGTAGGCCTGGCTCGACTCGGTGGTAGCCACAAAGTTCGGCGCCGAATTCGCGGGCATGCTGATGGTATTGGTGCTGGAGATCACGGTGCCGCGGTAGTTCAGCTTGGTAACGGAATCGGCAAGGGCGCCGCTCACCGAATGGTTTGCTACCAGTACTACGCTGGCGCTTTGCTGCACGGCGTGAACCGGCGCCAGGCCGACGTTGGCAATGCTCACGTCGGTGTCGCCGGAGACATCGATCACCATGGCCGTGCCCGCCACCACGGTTCCGTTATCGTTGATGGACAGCACGGTGTGGGCCGCCGCCGGGTTGGGAAACTGTGGAGGATTCGGAATGATAATCGGGCGGAAAGTATCGCCGCACCCGGTGCAGATCAGATAAACGAACCCCGCCAACCCCAGCCAGAGAAACCGCTTCATTCAGACTCCGTCACAAAAGTTAGTATCTCGTGGAACCGATATTGTATCGGGAACCGGGGCAAGAGGGGAAATCAGGAGGGGCAAGACAGCAGGTCGCAGGTCGCAGGTCTCAGGTTTTAGGGTTCAGAGTTTCAAGGTCGCAAGACCAGGTTTTCATACCGAGACCTTGAAACTCTGAAACCTTAGGACGCGCCGTCGAATTCAGGCCCGCCCACGTTTTGTCTTGGTTTGGCGCGCGGTTGGCATTTCCGCAACTTTTGCTGATCCTGCCGGCTTTTTCGTCTGGGCGAGGCTCTCTTTCAACGCCGCCATGAGATCCACCACCGGCGCCAGTTTTTTCGGTTGTTCTACGGCCTGCACTTCCCCGCCCTCCAGCTTGGTCGCGATCAGCTTCTTCAGATTTTCCTGGAAGGTGTCGTGATATTTCTCCGGGTCCCACTCGCCCGCGAGGGCTTCGATCAGTTGATGAGCAACCTTGATTTCGGCGTCTTTGATCTCCACGTCGGGAGCGCCGAAGGACTCGACTTCCTTAACTTCTTCGGCGTAATACATGGTGTGCAGCATCATTCCGCCTTTATGCGGACGCAGGAAGACGGTGTATTCGCGATTGTGCATGGTGAGTTTGGCGATGGCGACGAACTCGCTCTCCTCGAGCGCCTTGGTGAGCAGCGCGTAGGGACGGCGGCCAGCTTCTTCGGGGACCATGTAATACGACGACTCGAAGTACACCGGATCGACTTCGCTCGACTTGACGAATTCCAGGATCTCCATCGTCTTGGCGGTCTTCGGCTCGATCTTCTTGATCTCTTCGGGATCGATGATGACGTACTCGTCCTTGCGATACTCGTAGCCCTTGACGATGTCGCTGCGTTCGAGGACCTGGTTGTCGAGCGGGCAGATGAGCTGCTGCTTGACCCGATGGTGGTCGGTGCGATGAAGCTGGTTGAAGGAGATGCCGCTGCTGCGCGCGCCCGAGAACAGACGCACCGGCATCGAGATTAATCCAAACGTTAGATAGCCAGACCAGACTGAAGCCGCCATTGATTCACCCCAGGTAAGTAAAGACGAGGCCCGCCTCGTCTTTTTCACCTAATCTTTTCGCCACCTAATCTTCATTCGGAAACGCCGCAAACAGCGTCCCGGCAAACCTTCAGATGCCAGAACCCCGCCGAGCGTACAGAAGTGTAGCCTAAACGGAGGGGGTTGCTGCCGCCAGATTACGGGGCGAATCCAAAGGTCAAGCACTACATGACGGGGTCGTGCGCTGGCGGACACCGAATATAGTGTTATCGAGCGGGGATCGTGCGGTTCAGCCTCAGCTCCCAGCTCTCAGCCGTCAGTTTTGCGGGGGACGTGAGATTCTACTGATTGCTGAGAGCCGACAGCTGAGAGCTGCCTAACCATGCTGAACCCTTTTTAGCGCATGGCTGGGCTTCATCCCCGGAGCGACTGGCCATCGCCGTGGCGGTGACGGTGGGCTTCGCGGTGCTGGCTCGCGTCCTGCGCGGCGTCAATCGATCGGGAGCGCTGGCGGGCGGTCTTGCCTGTTTCCTGCTTTTTGCCGGCGCCGGACCGGCGGCTTTCGCCACGCTGGCAGCGCTGTTTGCGATGACGTGGGTATCCACGCGCCTGGGATATCGCCGCAAGCTGGCGCTCGGGCTCGCCGAGCGCCGGGAAGGCCGGAATGCGTGGCAAGTCCTGGCCAATCTGGCTGTGGCTGCGCTCGGCTCGGTTGTTTTCGGCGTCACCGGAAATCGGGTTTGGCTGGTTGCCGCGCTGGCCGCTCTGGCCGAAGCGGCGACCGACACTGTGGCCAGCGAAATCGGGCAATACCGCCGCGCTGACGCGCGGATGATCACGACGTGGGAACGCATTCCGGCAGGCATCGACGGCGGCATCACGATCTCCGGAAGCATCGCAGGCCTGGCGGGGGGGATTGGTGATTGCGGCGGTCGCAGTCGCGGCAGAATGATCCTTCCGGCTCAGTTCTGGATTCCGGTGGCGGCGGGATTCGCGGGAATGCTGTTCGACAGCGTTCTCGGCGCGACGCTGCAACGCCGCGGCTGGATCAGCAACCAGACGGTGAATCTCTTCGCGACGCTGGCAGCGGCGGCACTAGGATACGTCCTCGCAGGAGATGGGTTTGCTCTCTACCGCGGTATTACGTGCGCTGCTTGACGCGGTCGAGCAGCATGAAGACAAAAACGCCCAGCACGGCATTCGCCATGCACGACAGGAATTCGTGCGGCCAACTCCAGGCCATGTGCAGGCCGACCAGGCCGCGGGCAATCATGAAGTAGACAATCTCGTGCACCACGTAGAAGAAAATCGTCAGCAGGAAACGGGCGCCGGCATTTTCCACGTCGAGCTTGATGCCGAGCGAGGAGGCGCCGAATCCCACCACCGTCTTGGAAATTCCGTAGAGACCGATGGGCTGGTGGGTCAGCGCGTCCTGCAGAATGCCGATCAAGCCGCCGGTGAACAGGCCGGCCAGCGGATTGCGGCGCGCGGTCGCGAAACCGATCATGACCAGCAGCGGAAGATCGAAGATGGTGAAGAATGGAAACCGGAGTCGGCAGCCACGCCTGCAGGAAAACGGCGGTCAGCGGAATCAGCATCGTCGCAGGAATGCTGAAACGATAGACCTCAACCTGCTCTCCCGATGTGTAAGTGATGGCCACGTTAGTGCGGAGTATCCTCGGCGGCGGGTTGCGGTTTGGGGCTGAGGCTTGACGTCGCCTTCACCGGCTTGGGCAGTGACTTTGTACGCGGCGGCTGAGCGGCGGCTGGAGGCCGGAGTTCCAGAGGAGGCTGCTGAGCCAGTCCCGGCGGAAGTTCCAGAAGCAGATGCTGCGGACGGCGGTTTTCTGCGCCGTTGAACGCCGCTGTTGGTGGAGGCTGGTGCGGGCACAGGTTCTTGGCATCGAGCCTGCGGTTGTGGCGACGCGTCGTGGTGCGCCGCGCTAGTTCGCTGGTTTCGCGGCCTGCGACCGTTTCGACAGCGTCGCTGGCACTGACAGCTCCCGAGCCGCATCGCGACTCTTCGCCTCGGTGCATCTTCCGGCTTCGGAGGAACGGTCGGCAGGCGCTCGGCCAGGATATCGACTGCGCGGGCGGCGCCGCTCTGGTCGGGCTGCGGCCTGCCTTTCGTCAATCTTCGTTACCACCAGCACTTCTTCCAGCCGGCTGAGATCGGCCGCGGGTCGCACGCGAATGTTGAGAAAGAGATCGCTGCCCGGATTGACCTTCGTCACCTGTACCCACCAGTCAAGCCTTTGGGAAAAATTCCGTCTCCGCCGCTGGTGAGGACCAGTTCGCCGGGGGGCACGGTTTCGTCGCTCATCACTTTTTCGAGCACCACTTCGCCCGACGGCGTGCCGCGCACAATGCCTTGCAGCCGCGATTTGTCGAGGATCGCCCCCACTCCGCTGGTCTGGTCGTCGATCAGGAGCACTTCGAAACGTGGACGATCGACCGGATCGGCGCGCAACACCTTGCCGACGATGCCGTCCGCGGTGATGACCGCCATGTCGGGCCTGATGCCGTCGCTGCTCGCCTTTGTCGATGTAGACCGAGCGCGACTGCTCGCTGCCACTTCCGCCGATGACCTGCGCGGCCATGGTCTGCGAAATGAACTGTTCCTTGAAACCGAGCAGGCCTGCAGACGCCGCGCCTGGTCGGCATCCTGGCTGATGCGCGCCTGCTCCAGGCGTCATCCGCTCAATCTGCTGCTTTGAGGTCGCGGTTTTCGGCGCGCACGCCGCGCAGATAGAAGTAATTGTGCCAGACGTTGCCGGTGGAAGTTTGCACCCACACCAGCACTTTTTCCAGGGAGTCACCGCGCCCACCGCCCAGACGCGGATCAGGCGCGTCGGCTCGCTGTCGGTCGTCCGCTTGACGTTGACCTGCACGGCCAAGCCGAGGATCTGGGCGAACAACACTCCCACCAGCACGATCAGATTGCGATAGCGTCCGAGGACGGATTCCATAACAGCAGCTCTCAGTTCTCAGTTGTCAGTTCTCAGCGAAACCCGTCGTCTTAGCGGCACGTGAACTGCAGGTCCCTCGCTTCGCTCGGGATGACAATCTCGACAGTGAGACGGGAATCGCGGAGTCTCAAACTTACTCGATCGAAATCTTGCGCAGCAGCTTGAAGTCGGAGAGCATTTTGCCGGTGCCGAGCACCACGCTGCAGAGCGGATCGTCGGCGATCGAGACCGGCAGTCCGGTTTCTTCGCGGATGCGCTTGTCGAGATTCTTGATCAGCGCGCCGCCGCCGGTCAGCACGATGCCGCGGTCGCTGATGTCGGCGGAGAGTTCGGGCGGCGTGCGTTCGAGCGCTACGCGGATGGCGTTCATGATGGTGGAGACGCATTCGCTGAGCGATTCGCGAATTTCGCTGTCGTCCACGGTGATGGTCTTGGGCACGCCTTCGATCAGGTTGCGGCCTTTGATTTCCATGGTCAGCGGCTTGTCGAGCGGATAGGCGGAGCCGATTTCCATCTTGATCTGCTCGGCGGTGCGCTCGCCGACCAGCAGGTTATATTTGCGCTTGAGGTAGTTCATGATGGCTTCATCCATCTGATTGCCGGCCATGCGCACGGAACGCGAATAAACGATGCCGCTGAGAGAAATGACTGCGATGTCGGTGGTGCCGCCGCCGATGTCGACGACCATGTTGCCGCTGGGTTCGGTGATCGGCAAGCCCGCGCCGATGGCCGCGACCATCGCCTGCTCGACGAGATGCACTTCGCTGGCTTTGGCGCGATAGGCGGAATCCATGACCGCGCGCTTTTCCACCTGCGTGATTTCCGAAGGGCACGCCGATCACGATGCGCGGATGCACCAGCATCTTGCGGTTGTGCGCCTTCTGGATGAAGTAGTTCAGCATTTTCTCGGTGACTTTGAAGTCGGCGATGACGCCGTCTTTCATCGGCTTGATGGCGACGATGTTGCCGGGCGTGCGGCCGAGCATCTCTTTGGCTTCTTTGCCGACGGCCTCAACTTCGTCGGTGTTCTTGTTGATGCGCGACGATCGAAGGCTCGTTGACGACGATGCCCTTGCCGCGCGCGTACACCAGCGTGTTGGCCGTCCCGAGATCGATGGCGAGGTCGCTCGAAAACATGCTGAACAGCGAACGCAGATTGTGCGAGCGCGAGGACCCGTTATGAAACCCGTTGTTTGACATGGCAATACTTCTCTCTTTCGAGAATTCGTCCCGTCCCTGGAACCTGGGCCTTCGTCAGTTTCCGCGCGAGCCGCTCTTCCCTGACTTCTTCAGATCTTTCTGTTTCCTCTATTCTACTTCGATGTTCGGGCGAACTGCTTGTCATCTGGGTACCCGGTTCAGTTCGGACAGCGTTATCGCGCCAACATCTACTTCGACTTACTGAATCACCACTTTTTCCTGGTGGGTATTGACTCCACCTTTGGCATTCTGCGCCGTCACCGTGATCAGGTTTTCGCCGTTCGGCAAGGGCGGCGTGAAATAGTGAAATGTGCCATCGTCGCCGACGATCGGCACTTCCCTGCCGTTCACCATGACGCGCGCTCCGACCTCGGTCTTGCCCGTGACTTCAATCACGTGCCCGTGCTGAATAAAAGGATCGATATCAAGCGCCAAGTCTATTTTTTCCTTTGTCTTGACAATGATGGTAAAGCGATTCTTTTCGCTTTCCACCGATTCCTTGCCGGCCGCATCGTAAGACTGGATTGACCAATAGTAAGCGCCGACGGGCAGTCCCGTCACCACCACGCTCGCCGTCTCCACCTTGCGGTCGAGCAACAACGACGAAAAATATGGGTTGTGCGAAATGCGCAGCCGGTATCCGGCGGCATTCGTCATCGGCGACCAGGCGAATTCCACTTCCTTCGACTTCTCCCCGTAGTTCATGAAAACCGGCATCATGTTGCCCGGCGTAATGGGCGCAGGCGGACCGATTTCCGTGGCCCGTTCCATGGTTTTCGAAGCGCTCTGGAAGCTCACTTTCTCCCAGTTCGACAAGCTGACCACTTCTCCATTGCGCTCGATTTCGCCGCTGCCCTTCTTCACCAGAATCTCGTGCTGATCGTCCTTGGGATTGTTGTGCACCATGGCCGACGAATCGGGAGCCAGCGAAGCCTTCGCGCCCGCCACTATCACCTGCGACTTCGATCCCTGTACGTAGGTCGCCGTGGTCAGATCCACCGTGCCGGTCGTGACCGCGACCGAGACATTGGTTTGTTGCTGATCGTTGGCGGAGTTCTCTTCAATGACGATCAGCGAATCCTGTTTCACGGTGTAGTTGGTACCGTCGGTGAAAACGATCTTGGCCATGCCTTCGGCGCCGGTCTGCACCACGTCGCCTTTTTCGAGCGGCACGTTGTAGTCGGCGTTGATCCAACTGTTGCCGTTCCCTTTCCTGACCCGAACCGTGCCATCGAGCGCAGTAAAGTTCGCGTGCTGTCGCTACCGGGGCGGACGAGCCTTTTAGCGGAGGCGCCAGACCTGCAACTTTTTCGAGCAAGCCGGTGGAAAGATTTGCCGCTGCCTTCACCGTCGAATCGGTGAATTTCGGAAACGCAACGTGCATGACGGCGCCGAAGATCAACGCCACGCCGAGCAGCGCCATGATGACGCTGCGATACGTCACCTGCTTCCAGGCGACGTATACTCCGGGCTTTACTTTATTGGACACGAACCCGTGCCAACCTCATTTCAAAATTATGAGAATACGGGATATCTCTCGCTCTGTGACCATCATATCCCCGGTGGGATGGGTATTAAACTTGGGTCAGGGGGCGAAGGGGTTACGAAAGTGACTAAGCTGGAGCGGCGAGTTCACGGCAGGTACGCGAGGTTGTCAAATTGGAGTTCCGCGCCCGCGGATATAGCAAAAGTCACGCGGGAGCAGGGGGAATGCCAGCCGGTCCTGAGGCGCTTGATCGCACCGGGACTGACCGAAATTGCGATTTCTCCGGTTTCCGGGCAGCCAACGTGCAGCGTTGCCTCCGCCGCTCCGGCGTTGTAGACGTCAATGCCAGCAAATACGTGGGGAGGGAGAAGTTGCAAGGTCGCAGTCTGGCTGGCTGTGGGCCAGATTAAAGGTTCCCAGCTTGCCGGACGGCACGTGGATGCTCCAGGCATCGGCTTGCCAAGCGATGATTCCGGTTGGGTATTCTCCCTTCAGAATTGTCCCCGCGGGTTGGTGCGGATCGTCGAAGGTCACGACGAGAGGCGGCGGTACTGCCTCCCACGCCCTTCGATGCGGACGTTTGCCGATCGCTGGTGGCGAATCCGCAGCACGCGCGTGCTCGGGTCGAAAACGAACCCTTCCTTATCAGATAGGTCGGACGAGTCAGATCGTCTTGGCAAGAGAGTGCCGCCCGCCGAGACCTTGGTGACGTCGAAGTCGAGTCGAAGCACGTCGGTCGCATCTCGATCGAAGGTGGAGTAGCTGACGACTCCCCTGCCGTAGGAAATTTTCGTCACCACGGAAGTTGAGCCGAGGAGATGCGACTCGTTTGCCGGCGCCCACTCGGGAATCGCCCAAAAGGCATCCATCAAGCGTCTGGGGCCATCGGCGAATTCGTCGGTGAACCACCACTGTTCGCTGAAGGGAGCGTGGGCTTTGCCGGGCAGACCCTGAAAATAGGTGACCCAATTGAATGAGCGGAAGGCTTCTTCTTTGTAGCTCTCCGCGTGGCTCTCAGTTGTCCGGGCGAAGTACAACGCTTCGACGGCCGCGAGCCGCGCCGTGTGACTGTCGCAGCACTGGTTCGGCTGGTTGCAGCAGAAAGTTATTCCGTCGCCTTGCTCGGTGGTTACCAGTGCTCCGTGGACGCGATACTTCGGCCACTTCGGAGTTGTTTTCACCCACTCGATCAGTTGCTTTGCGTGCCGCTGCCAGTTGGGATCTTTTTCGGGGTGCAGCAGAACGTAGCGCGCCAGCTCCAAGGGAATCACGTTGTTCATGTCTTCCATGTTGGGCGGGACGTCTTCGAAGTAGCCGACCCAGACGTTGTTTTTCAGGGGATAGGTTTCCAGCCACTGCCAGGCTGCCCGGCGCACTCTTTTGTAGTCGGACACTCGTCCTTGTTTCAGACGAATCAATTCATCGAACAGGGAGATCGGCCCGAGAACGTTGGCGGAGTATGGGCCCATGCCTTTGCCTTCGACTCGTCCATCTCGAGCGAAGCAACGCACCGGCCATGGGGAGTGCAGTTCGTCGCCGGGCTTGTAGTTCTTGACCAGCTCGTCGGCAAAGTGGATGGCCGCGCGCAAATACTTTGTCTTGCCTGTCATCTCGTAGAGATGGACGTAGGCGTAGCCGTCCTCGCCGATCAGGTGGGGCTCGATGTAGTCTTCGCCGTGGTTGCTCCAACCGGTGTACTTTGCGACTCCTGGATTGGCCGACGGATACGGCACTCGCGACCACACGTAGCCGTCGGGCGTGGTCCCGTTTTCCATCTCGTAGTCGACGAAGTCTTCTAGGTAGGTCAGGGTGCGTTGATCCGCCGTGTAGGGGTAGAGATGCTCGACGAAACCTTCAAGCATGGCCCGCAAGTAAGCGGTAGAGTTCGCCCAATTGCGATCGGGAATCATTTCGTAGGTCTTGGGATCAATCGCGAAACAACAGTAAAAATACGGAAGGCGCTGGCGCTGGAATTGATCGAGCAGGATTGTCCACTGGGAAAGGAAATCGGCGGAGTAGGAGTCGCCGATGTTTTCCGGGAAAGGCCAGGGCAAGAGCTTCCCCTGAGCATCGAGTTGTACGGGACGGGCCGCAATTTCGGAAGCATCGACGGTCGTGATGACGGGGAACGGCTCCTGCGCCGGCGCCACGGGCGCAAACAAAGCTAAGAGCAGGCCGGCAAAAGCGATGTGCCTCATGAGGACGAAAATATCACGAAGGCTTCTAATGGTGCGGATTCCCTGCCCTCCCTTCGCTTGCCCGTCCACACCCCGGTTGTTAGCATAGAAGTTCTGCACTTTTCCCAGGAGGCTTTTATGGCGACCGATACGGCGCTCGACACTATGACCAAGCCGGTGATCGACGGCGGCACGACCAAGACCAGAGTTTTCAAGAATTTCATCGACGGCGAATGGGTGGAATCCGCGAGCGGACAAACTTTCGAAGACCGCAATCCCGCCGACACGCGCGAGGTCGTTGCTATCTTCCAACGGTCTAATAAAGCAGACGTTGATGCCGCTGTTGATGCCGCGAAGCGCGCGTTTGCCAAATGGCGCCTGGTGCCCGCACCTCGGCGCGCCGAAATGGTCTTCCGCGCCGCTGAGATTTTGATTGACCGCAAGGAAGAGCACGCCCGCGACATGACTCGCGAAATGGGCAAGGTTCTGAAAGAGACTCGCGGCGATGTGCAGGAAGCGATCGACGCCGCCTACTACAACGCCGGCGAAGGCCGCCGACTGTTCGGCCCGACTGTTCCGTCGGAACTGCCGAATAAATTCGCCATGGCCGTCCGCCAACCGCTTGGCGTCTGCGGCATGATCACGCCTTGGAATTTCCCCATGGCTATTTCGTCGTGGAAACTGCTGCCGGCTATCGTTTGCGGCAACACTTGCGTGATCAAACCGGCGCAGGACACTCCACTCTCTACTTTTAATCTGGTGCAGGCGCTTACCGATGCCGGCGTACCCAAGGGCGTGATCAACATTGTCGCCGGCTATGGCCCGGAAGCGGGAGCGCCGCTGACCGAGCATCCGTCGGTGCGCGCTGTCTCTTTTACGGGTTCATCGGCGGTGGGCAGAACCATCGGCACGACTGCGGCCAAGAGCTTTAAGCCGTGCTCGCTTGAGCTGGGCGGCAAGAATCCGATGATCGTACTTGACGATGCCAACCTTGAACTCGCGGTCGAAGGCGGGCTCTGGGGCGCGTTCGGCACCACGGGACAGCGCTGCACCGCGACCAGCCGGATCATTGTGCAGAAGGGCGTTTACCGCGAGTTCATTGATCATTTCGTGGCGCGCGCCAAGAAAATCAAAGTCGGCAATGGACTTGATGAGAGCGTGGAGATGGGTCCGGCGGTGAACGAGAAGCAGCTTGGCACCGATCTGAGTTACATCGAAATCGGGAAGACCGAAGGCGCTAAATTGGTGACCGGCGGCAACCGGCTGGACAAGGGCGAATACCAGCATGGATGGTTCCTCGAACCGACGGTTTTCATCGACGTCGATCCTAAGATGCGAATTGCTCAGGAAGAAATTTTTGGGCCGGTGGTTGCGATCATCCCGTGCGACGATCTCGACGACGCCATCGCTATCGCTAACAACATTGAGTATGGCCTGTCGTCGTCGTTATATACGAAAGATGTGAACAAGGCATTCGCGGCTATCCGTGACCTCGAGACTGGCATCACTTACATCAACGCTCCGACCATTGGGGCGGAGGTTCACCTGCCGTTCGGCGGCACGAAGGCAACTGGCAACGGACATCGCGAAGGCGGCATCGGCGCCGTCGATTTCTACACCGAGTGGAAGTCGGTGTACGTGGATTACTCGGATACGCTGCAGAAAGCGCAGATTGACCGGGGGGAGTAGAGTCATTCACCGCTGAGACGCAGAGTGCGCCGAGACGTAGCAAGGAACTGCTTGATGATTTTGCGTCTCGGCAGCGCCAGACTGCGTTTACGTCGAGCCCGCCCTCAGCGACGCCCGCGTATTTCTTGGACGTCTCCATTAGTGACCTTGCTGCTGGAGCTTCAAAGCGCTTACTGTAGCGGCAGGGTTCGGCATTTTTCCTCTCCCTCCCATCGAGTACAGATTGACCGACAATCTCTGCGATTCCTGGACTGCGAGTGATGATCGAAACACGCTCGCGTCGTCGAAGGCGTTATTCACGCTGACGTTGCCGCAGTTGGCACTGCTGGCATTTTGCCTGGCGCTCGGCTCGGTTCGTGGGGTGCAAGCCCAGTCCGCGGAGCAACCCAGCCGGCGGATTGTTAAGTCCGAAAGGCCCAATTATCCCGCGGTCCTCAAGAACAAAGGAATCGGCGGCGTGGTTCGTCTGAATGCATTTGTACTGGCGAGGGGAACCGTTGCCCACGTTGCGATCGTGGGCGGCAATCCGATTCTCGCTGCCAGCGCAGTCAATGCCGTGATGAAATGGAAATACGCTCCTGCCGCTTCAGCCAGCACCGAGTTTGTCACCTTCGATTTCAACCCTCACTGAACCCGGGCACGGGGATAGGCGGCGATTCACGCCCTCTTGCCGGGATTTCTCTGCAACCTTTGCGCCTCTGCGGTTAGAATTCCCTCATGCCCGCCACTCACCTCCGCGAAATTGCGCCTGCGGCCCGACTGGAGAACGTCCGCTACGCCATTCGCGATCTGGCCTGCATTGCCGATGAGGTTGCTTGCCACGGGCACAAAATTCTTCCGCTCAACATCGGCGACCCGCTCAACTTTGATTTCAAGACTCCCGCCCACATGATTGAAGCCGTCTATCAAGCCATGCGCGACGGTAAGAACGGATATTCTCCTTCGTCGGGTATCAAAGAAGCGCTCGATGCGATTCGCGGCGAGGCGGCGCGCAAAGGGATCACCACCATTCAGGATGTCTTCGTCACTTCGGGCGTCAGCGAGACGGTGGACATCTGCCTGACGGCGCTGCTCAATCCCGGCGACAACCTGCTCACGCCGTGCCCTGACTATCCGCTTTATTCGGCTGTTCTCGCGAAGATCGAGATCGGACTGAACACTTACTACCTGAACGAAGAAGACGGCTGGCAGCCCGATCTTGACGACATCAAGAAAAAGATCACGCCGCGGACGCGTGGGATTGTGTTGATCAATCCCAACAATCCGACGGGCTCTGTCTGCACGCGCAAGATGCTCGAGCAGATTGCAGAACTCGCGCGCCGGCACAACCTGATCATCTTTGCCGATGAAATTTACGACAAACTCATCATCGATGAACGATGACGACCCGCATGTCGCCATGGCTGCGGTCGCACCCGATGTGCCGGTCATCACTTTTGGCGGACTATCCAAGAACTACCTTGCTCCCGGATGGCGCATCGGATGGGGCATTGCCAGCGGCGAAGCTTCGGTCATCAAGCCGTATCTCGAAGGCGTGAACAAGCTGTTGCGGGCGCGGCTCTGCGCTAATCATCCCGAACAGTACGCCATTAAGGCTGCGCTTGAAGGTCCGCAGGATCACCTGGCTGAGGTCAAGCGCAAGTTGCGCAGCCGCCGCGATCTGACTATGAAATGGTGCGCCGAAACTCCGCGCATAAGTTGTGTTTCGCCGCGCGGAGCTTTTTATGCTTACCCGAGCATCGATATCCCGGAAAGCGACGACGTCTTCGTCACCGAACTGATTCGGCAGAAGTACGTGACGGTTGTGCATGGCTCCGGCTTTGGACAGCGCCCGGGGACGAAACACTTTCCGCATCGTTTTCCTTCCCGACGAGAAGACGCTGACGGCCGCGTATGCGGCGATTGGCGATTTCATGCGCGAGCGTTATGCGTAGCGATTGATCCGCAAGTTCAGTAGATTCCCGGAATTAACGCCGGCACCTTGCGGGCGTAGGCTTCGAACTCGTCGCCAAAGGCGCCGCGCAGCAATCTCTCTTCGCTTTGCACGCGAATCCAGGTTCCAAACGCAAATAACGCAACCCCAGCCAACAGCGGGATCCACTGCGCCAGGGCCAGCCCGGTAGCCACTAGCATTCCAAACATGCCGGTGTAGATGGGATTCCTGACGAGGCTGTAGGGGCCATCCTGAATTAGCGTGTGGCCCTCTACCAGGCGCGCGGCCAGAGCCCACTGCTTGCCCAAACGCCGGACGGCTGCGTTTACCAGCCAGGTCGAAGCGACGGCAATCGCCACGGTCAGGACGGCTAGTCCCCAGTGCAAGACCTGCGACCTGGACGCCACCGGCAAGTGATTTTTCTGGCGCACGGGAGAAGACCAGACGAAGAAATAGGCCACGCCTTGCAGGAACATTCCGATGAGCGACGTCCAATCGCGTTTGGTCTCGCGGGCTTGGGGCGGGCGCTTCTTCAGCCAAAACGTCAGCAGAAATATCCACCAGCACGCGACAACGGCATAGAATGCCACTTTCTGGGCCGTATTCGCGGTTTCCAAAAGCTCCATTTTCCACCTTCCGGCGTCCGTGCCGGGCTGGAACTTTCGTAACTCACGGTAACATCGCGTATTTCCTATACTTGTTCTAGCACTTCATGCGGGAAATCCGGCTATGCGAACGATTCTGTCTGCAATTTTCGCGCTGTTGAGCACGCTGGCCTGCGCTCAGAGTACCTCTCCAGAGGCGCTTTACGATCGCGGCATTGACGCTATCACCGGGATCGGGCCGTCGCAAAACGACGCTCTTGGAGTCGACTACTTTCGGCGTTCCGCCGAGATCGGCTACGGACCAGCCCAAATCGCCCTGGCTTACTACTACGAAACCGGAACCGTGGTCGCGAGCAACCCGGCGCTGGCCGTCGAACTGTATCGCAAAGCGGCGCAACAAGGCGATCCACTGGGGGCATGGCTGGCCGGACGGCATTACTTCCTTGGCATCGGCGTGCCGCGCGATCTCGACGCCGCCCAGAAATGGTTCAAGTTGTCGGCCGACCAGAACAGCGCTTATGGCTCCTACTACCTGGGCCGCCTGATGGCCGACCGAGACTACACCAAAGCTCCGAAGCTGTATAAGATTGCCGCCGATCAGGGACTGCCCCAGGCGCAATATTTCTACGCCAAGACGCTGAAAGATGGCCGCGGCATCCCGCAGGACCAGCTGACGGCGTACGTCTGGTTCAGCATTGCGGCGGATGCAGGTTATACCGCCGCCGCCGCGGACCTCGGCGAACTTGAAGGGGGCGGCAGTCTCACCGTGAGTCAGATTTCGGAAGCGAAAATAAAAGCCCGTGATATGGAACAGGTTGTGATCCGCGCCGTCACCGCGCGCGGGTGTTCGGGATGGGAAGGGGAGTTTGACGAATTCCCCACCCCGCCTCCAGCGAAACTGCAGCGCTTCTGCCACTAAACCAGCTGGGATAGATTGTGTAGATACTCTCTACGGCAATGTCAGCGGCCCCCGGCGCGCTACACCATTTCCGTGCCCCATAGATCGTGCAGGTGCACGATCCCTCGCAAGCGCAAATCGTTATCGGCAACTTTATCCACGACAGCGAGCGAAGTAATCTTCATCTCCTCCATGCGCGCCAGCGCGGTGGCGGCGAACTCCTGTGGGCCGATTGTCTTCGGAGCCCTCGTCATGCAATCCCCCGCCGTGAGGTCGAGCGTGTCTTTGCCGCGCTGTTCGAGTAACCGCCGCAGATCGCCGTCGCTGATCACACCCAGCAGGCGATCGCCTTCGACCACCGCCGTCATGCCCAGTTTCTTGCGCGACATTTCGTAGATCACTTCGGGCATCCTGGTCTGCGCCGTCACTCGCGGGACCGCGTCTCCGGAGTGCATCAACGATTCCACTCGCGCCAGCCGTTTTCCCAGCTTCCCACCGGGATGCAGGTTGGCGAAGTCTTCTTCCTTGAACCCGCGTTTTTCCGAAAGCGCCACTGCCAGCGCATCGCCCAGAGCGAGCATGGTGGTGGTGGAAGCGGTAGGAGCCAGTCCGAGCGAGCAAGCTTCCCGCGAGATCGAACAATCCAAAGCTACGTCGGCAGAAGACGCGAGAGTAGAGGGCCGTGTGGCGCGGGTCTTATTATCCTTGTCCTTATTCGGACCGGGCTGCGCCGCTGCTTTTTCGGCGAATTCATCGCAGGTCATGGCAATCAGCGAAACCTGCAGTCGTTTAATCGTCGCCAGCAATTGCAGAATTTCGTCGGTCTCGCCGCTGGCCGAAAGCGCCAGCACGACATCGCCGCGCACGATCATCCCGAGATCGCCATGCAGCGCCTCGACCGGATGAAGGTAGAGGGCGGGAGAGCCGGTGGAACTTAACGTGGCAGCGATCTTGCGCGCGATCAGGCCGCTCTTGCCCATGCCGGTCACGACCACGCGCCCCCGGCATCCGAACAATAGATCGAGCGCGCGATTGAAGTCCGCGGCCATCGGGCCTGCCAACCGGTCCGCCAGCGCCCGCAACGCCTCGGCCTCGATGCGCACCACGTTTTCGCCCACATGCTTCATGAAGGGGAAATGTTAGCAGAAGGAGAAGAGCATCGGGTGATCGGGTGATCGGGTCATCTCAAACCCCCTACCCGCCGCCCACTGGCGTTACACTAAATAAAAGGGGAGACACGCAATCATGATTGAAAGACTGAAAGAGAGTCAGGGGTCGGCCATCGGATTTAAAGTCACCGGTAAGATTACCGGCGATGAAGTCAAGGCATTCGAGCCGCAAATTGAATTTCTCATCAAAGAACGAAAAGAGCGGCCAATCGGAATCCTTGCCGATGTTTCGCAGATGGAAGGCGCCGACTGGAAGGCGCGCTGGAGCGAGATGCGCTTTCTCCAGAAATATACTGACCACATCGCGCGCATGGCCGTGGTCGGCGCTGACAAGTGGGAGGAAGTGGTGGCCATCGTCCTCGCTGGAACTGCCGTTCTTCAGGCCGAAACGCGTTATTTCACCAGCGACGAGATTAACGCGGCGTGGGAGTGGGTGCGCACCAGCAAGAATGCGGATCGCGTCCCGGTTCGAACCATAACCGTAGGATCTGGACTCTTCAAGGGTTACCACCCCGAGTACACGGAGCTGTAACCGGCGGCAGCCTCGTTGATTACTATTATTTCCCGGGACAATTTTCCGAAGCACTACCGGGGAAGCATTGCTCAGAAGTGGTCGTCCGCCGCGTGCCCCGGATGCTCAAGCGCCCGCGCCTGAATGGCGCGATCCCACGGACCACCCTGCCAGTTATCTTTGTGGCGTTCCTTGTGGATCCAAGGCGGCAGCGTCAATAAGAGACGCCGCCCCAGGCCATGTAGATAGGGTTCGTAAACCAGCCGAAGTTCCGCCAAGCGCCCGGGCGCGTCTGGCTTGTCATTCAGACCCACGCCGCGCCAGGCCAGTTCCGTCTTGAGGCGGGTTCGATCCGCATCCGAGAGCCGGTCAACATCGTCGGGACTGTATTGCGCATTCACCACCTGCGCGAGATCGACCGCCGCGTGGCGCGCCATGGCGAAGGTGAGCTTCGCTTGATCGGGGTGAATGCCATCGATGCCGGTCATGACCAGCGAAGTGACATCGAGCATCACGGTCAGGGCGCTCAACCAGGACTGATTGCCGTGTTGCGAGCGGAAGAAAACCAGTACGGGATAGGAAATGTGACTGGCCAGCAGGTCGGCCGACCAGCGCTCCCAATCGCGAAAAATGTTATCCAGCACGGTTTGATCGGGACAACAGCCCAGGCGGCCGAGAAATTCGGCGGCGCTCGGTGGAGAACCGGCGCGCGCATCCAGCAACGAGATTTCAACTTCGCGCGTGTTAAACGAACCGTAGATGACCGGTAAGTATCCGACGACGACTCCGAGGAAGGCGAAGCCCATGCCCGCTTCAAACACAGAGAGGGCGCGAGCGGCGGGGTTGTTGGGCGTGATGTCTCCATAGCCCAGGGTAAAAAAAGTTTCGCCGCTCAGGTAGAGAACTTTCGCAAAGGTGATTTTTTCGCTGCCCAGCGACACGTGTTCACCGAGTCCGTACTGCACGCAGCCGAATCCAAAAATCAGACAAGCCGCCCAAAAGCCAAGCAACACAATCAGCGAGAGCGGCCCAAAGTAGGCCAGGAAGCCTTCGCGCCGGTTCGGGGCCTTGATGTGCATCCCCGCGGAGGTCCATAAACGCCACGTTTTCCTGTAGAACACGGACGTGAAGCGCAGAGTGCGCTTGATGCGCCGGGGCAGAACCACGGTCTCAAACGCATCCATGAGGATGAGAAAGATAAGAACGATGCCGCCGATTGACGCCCACCAATGCATAGACGATGGAATTCAGATGACGCGGGAATGGTAGCAGATTCAGAAGCGAACGAGAGACATGCGTGTCAAGAAAACGATGCCGTGCGCCAGCGCCGCAAAGCGATTACCCAGAGCGCGAAGACAGGCACAGCCAGAAGGCATCCGCGCATGAGCAGGATGGGGAAGGGCTCGGCGGCGATGCGATAGAAATAAAGCGCGGCAATGGTGAGCGTCAGCGCCGCCGTCCATGCTCCAGTACTTCGGCGCTCGTGCCACTCGCGTAGCGCGCGATCGGCGAGAACAACCATGGGCACGAGCGCCATCGTCAGGTCTTGCATGTGGAGGTGGTAGCTGATCAGGATGGTCGTCAGAATGGCGACGGCGTAGACCATGCTCTCGTCGCTCTCATCGTTCATAGCAGCAGGCTTGACGCGGCTACGCAGCATCAGAAAAGTTGCTATCACTCCGACGATTGCCGAAGTCATGAAGACCACCGGCAGAATTTGCCCTTCGTCGAACCACCGTACGAGTGCCCACTGCAAAAACCCACGCAGGTTCGGCATGAACCAGGGGATAAATCCCCACGGCGTCATTACCTGCTGGTTGCGCAGCATCGCAGGATAATCATGGATCATCGCTGGGCCAACGAGCGCCAGAGAAATTGCGCCCACCACGGCGCCGCCGATGGCAAAGCCCGCCAGGCCGCGCCATTTCCCGCGGAGAAACAAAACGAAAAATGCGATCGCCAATACGAGATGAAACTTGAAGCCGGCGAGTGCGAGCAGGAATCCGGCGAG
The DNA here is from genome assembly GCA_963826845.1 of uncultured Acidobacteriaceae bacterium. Taxonomy (GTDB): domain Bacteria; phylum Acidobacteriota; class Terriglobia; order Terriglobales; family Acidobacteriaceae; genus Acidiflorens. The sequence goes on along the minus strand of CAWGYS010000002.1, from coordinate 35,786 downwards.
AAACGTGCGCCCGCTGTCCATCGAGCGCAGAGAGAGGACGAGCAACAACATGAATATCAGCGAATCCTGACCTTCTCCAAGCACGTACATCACTGGATAAAAGGCGAGTAAGTAGAGAGCCAGCGGAATGCCTGTCACCTGCGTAACGGCTCGCGTATAGGGCCCGAGCAGCCAGGCGATCAGAAACACGAGGCCGACGTTGGCCAGCGCCCAGACCAGTAGCGCCATCTGATATGAAAGCCCGGAGACTGGCCAGTACAACAACAGTTCATACGCAGGATGATTGAAAGGCAGCAGACCACTGGTGCGAGTTTCGGGATAGAGCTGGAACTGCGCTTTTGCCTGAGCGTCAAAGTGGTAAAGCTGGTCGCCGTGACCGGAAGCCACCAGGTCGATGCCGGTCATGAAAATTCGGAGGTCGGTCACCGCCGGGCCGTGGGAAAAGTACCAGAGCATTTGCCGCCCGCTTACTCCGATAGAGATCAGGCAAAAAACCACCAGCGCCCATCTGGGAACAGCGCGAAGACGATGAATCGTAGAGGTTGATGGCATGCGTTAGGGAATAAGAATCGGCTAGACCTTGATATCACGTCATGAGTTAGGTCATGGCAAGGAACCGCGACTTCGGAGTCACGGTAGTCACCTCGTAGAGGACGACGACAGAGGATGGAGTCCGGCTAGGGCGTGATATGCGCCACGTCCAGTGCCTTCTTCACTGCCTGCAATTCTTTCAGCAAGCCGCGCAGGTTGCGCGAATCGAGGGCATTCGCACCGTCGCTTTTCGCGTCTTTCGGACTGTCGTGGACTTCCATGAATATGCCGTCCACACCTGCGGCCACGGCTGCCCGCGACAGCACCGGGATGAACTCAGGCTGGCCTCCGCTTACGGCGGGCTGATCTCCGTCGACTGGAGAGGAGGATGGCAACTGCACCGAATGGGTGGCGTCGAACACCACCGGCGCGAACTTGCGCATGATGGCCAGCGAGCGCATGTCCACGACCAGATTGTTGTAGCCGAAGCTCGAGCCGCGCTCGGTCACGAACACCTGACTGTTGCCGGCATCGCGGCATTTGTCGATGGCGTGCTTGATGTCCCATGGCGAGACAAACTGCCCCTTCTTGATGTTCACGGGACGCCCGCTGAGGGCCGCGGCAACGATCAGATCGGTCTGGCGGCAGAGAAACGCCGGAATCTGCAAGACGTCCACGACTTCGGCCACGGCGGCTACGTCGGCCACTTGATGCACATCGGTGAGCACCGGAACGTGCACTTCGTCTTTCACTTTCTTCAGAATACGCAGGCCTTCTTTGATCCCGGGCCCGCGATAGCTCCGGATCGAAGTGCGGTTTGCCTTGTCGTAGGACGCTTTGAAGATGAAGGGAAAATTCAGGGAGCGAACTACGCCCTTGATGATCTCCGCCATGCGCAGAGCGTGTTCTTCGCTTTCAATCACGCAGGGACCGGCGATGAGGAAGAGGTCGCCGGCACCGACGCGAACGTTATCGATTTGGAAGGATAGAGTCAAAGATGTCACGTCGTCGCTGTGGATTGCTCAGTCAATGCCCAAGCTCGCTGCAATTGGCATAATCCGTTCTCTAAAGTCTCGCTGCCGACCTGTCCCCGGAAACGGGAGGGAGACGCCATTATTGGCAACTATAAACCCCTTATTCTTTAGCCGTGGCTCCAGTAATTCGCAAACATTTTTCTTCACAAGAACTAGCGGAACACTTTTGTCTGGATTTAGTTGGCTGAGATCGTGAAGTAGGAGCTCATAATTCTCAAGGATCTTATTCTCTCGATCCTTTTCCTTAAGATTGTTTACTGGTTCATACGAGGCGTCGACGACAAGGAAGCCTCGACTCTGAAATTGACACAGTCCCTCTTCTTTGTTCTTGTGCTCGATTTTCGCAAATTGCATAAAGGCCTTGAAGAGCTGCTCTTTAACGCTGCCTGCAGAATTGTAAAAATACGCCCCAGACTTCGGAGGAGATTCAAGAATAAAAATTGCGCGCAGGATTTTGGGCATGTAGCGGTCGCGCATTTCCTTATATTCCATCGGTCGTGGTCTCGTCATCCCAGTCGTCGTTATCTTCATCCGCAGCCTCAGCACGGAGATAGGTCCCAAGCAAATTAACAGGCAGAAGCCTGAGCCACTGTGACACATCTGACGAGGTTACTGGGTTGCCTGACTTGTCGAAGCAGGCGTGCGCAACGAGTTCCTGCATCAAGCCGTCGTAATCGCCGTTTGCTTGGATTACGAGAGAGCCATCTTTCTCCGAGAAAGTCCCCGCTCTCACCTGCCCACTGGCAGTCGTTACTAAAATTCGACAGATCACAATCAGTCCAACTGTTCCCTCTGCTTAGGACGCCCGGTCCACGAGCGCAACCGAGACTATCTTCGTCCCACTTTTTCCGGGCGCATGAACATTTCCACTTCGGCGGCGTTCTTGTGCTCTTTCTTTTTCTGCCCGTGTTCGTAGGCGGCGCCTACGAACGCCTTGAACAGTGGATGCGGCTCCAATGGCTTCGATTTAAATTCCGGATGGAACTGGCATCCGATGAAGAATGGATGACCCGGGATCTCCACCATTTCGACGTAAGTGCCGTCGGGCGTCGAACCGGAAATGCGCAGCCCGTTCGCGACCATGGGCTCTTCATACTCGCGATTAAATTCGTAACGATGGCGGTGGCGCTCGCTGATCTCGGTCTGGCCATACACTTGGTAGGCCAGGGTGCCCGTCTCGATCTTGCACGGCCAAGCGCCGAGGCGCATGGTGCCGCCTAGTTCTTCCACGCCGCGCAGCTCGCGCAGTTTGTAGATCACGCGATGCGGAGTCGCGGGATCGAACTCGCTGGAATTGGCATCCGCCAATCCGCAGACGTTGCGCGCATATTCTATGCATGCCGTCTGCATCCCGAGGCAGATTCCGAAGTAGGGCACGTGCTTCTCGCGCGCGTACTGGATCGCGCGCAACATGCCTTCGATGCCGCGCTTGCCGAATCCGCCGGGCACGAGCAGACCGTCGTATTCTTCTAACTGTGCTTCGTAACTTTTATCGGTCTTGTCGACGGCTTCGAGGCCCTCGGCTTCGATCCAATTCACTTCCAGTTTCAGGTTGTGCGCCAGCGCACCGTGAACCAGCGCTTCTTTCAGCGACTTGTAGCTGTCCTCATATTCGACGTACTTTCCGACAATGCCGATATGGACCACATCTTTCGGGTTGTAGACGCGGTGTACGAGATCGTTCCACTTCGAAAGATCGCGGTCTTTCGCTTCGAGGTGCAGACGCCGCAGAACGAGGGTGTCGACTTCTTCATGCGCGAAGACCACTGGCACTTCGTAGATGGAGGCGACGTCTTTGGCGGTGATCACTGCTTCTTCTTCGACGTTGCAGAACAACGCAATTTTCGATTTGATGTCTTTCGAAAGAAAGCGGTCGGTGCGGCACAGCAGGATATCCGGCTGAATTCCTACGCTGAGCAATTCTTTGACGGAGTGCTGCGTGGGCTTGGTCTTCAATTCCTGTGCCGCGGCGATGAATGGCACCAGGGTCACATGCACGAACAAAGTGTTGTCGCGGCCCAATTCTTGCCGCATCTGGCGAATCGCTTCGATAAACGGCAGCGACTCGATGTCACCGACGGTGCCTCCGATTTCGACGATCGCCACATCGACGTCTTGCGCGACTTTTTTCGCTGCCGCTTTGATTTCGTTGGTCACGTGCGGAATCACCTGCACCGTCTTGCCGAGGTAATCGCCGCGGCGTTCTTTGGCGATGATCTGCTCGTAGAGACGACCGGTGGTCCAATTGTTATCGCGCGAAAGTTTGGCGTGGGTGAAGCGTTCGTAGTGTCCGAGATCAAGATCAGTTTCGGCACCGTCGTCGGTGACGAAAACTTCACCATGCTGAAATGGCGACATCGTCCCTGGATCGACGTTCAGGTAGGGATCGAACTTCATCAAGTTGACTTTGAGGCCACGGCTTTCGAGCAGGCATCCGATGGAAGCTGCCGCCAGACCTTTGCCTAGTGATGAGACCACACCGCCGGTTACAAAGATGTACTTGGCCGACATCGCTTCCTCGCTATGATTTGTTTTGGGAAATTGTGCGGGCTGGGGTGCACGATCAATTATGGCAGAAAGTTTTCTGGAAGGGAATGTGGAAAAAGCGGCTCTCAGCTCTCAGTTGTCAGCTGTCAGTTAGAGCCTTTGTCGGGAGGTAATCGCCTCGACGAGCTTGCATCAGCCCGGATACCGACGGTTGATCAACTTGCCGATTTCTTCATGGTCAATCAATTCACGTCGATCGGCGGCGGCGAGGCCCGTCTCCACTTCGCGGAGAAACCACTCGTCGTAGTCGACTAGCCTTTCGATCGCCTCCCGCACGAGCGCTTGAGTATCGCTTCCCCGCTCAGTAGCGAGGCGCGCGAGCTTGGCTTGCAGGTCCGCGCCAATATTTACTTCCATAAGCCTTAGCGTAAAGAGTTGGTGGGTAGGTGTCAATCTCGCAAATGCAGCCTGCAAAACGCCCCACGATAGTGACATCCATTGGCTTTTTTTGTGCCTGGCGAACCGGATCGACCGCATCCAACCTTTCGAAAGCATCCGAAAAGTCTGATAATGTTCCGCGGCATGAAAACTTTTTTTGACAGGACGGGAGTTCTCGCGGCTGCAATCGCGACGTTGGTGTTTCTTTGCCTGTCGCAGACTCCCGCCCTCGCCCAGAACCAGGCTCGCCGCCTGATTCTTAAGGACGGGTCCTACCAGTCGGTCACCAAATATGAGGTTCATGGCGACCGCGTCCGCTATTACAGCGCTGAGCGTGGCGAGTGGGAGGAAGTCCCTAATTCGATGGTCGATTGGGACGCAACCGAAAAGTTCGAGCAGGGACGGCAGGAGGGCAAAGCCGCTCCGGAAGCGGTCGAACTGGACAAGGAACTGGAGGCCGAGCGGCAAGCCGAACGCGCCCGGTCTCCGCAGGTGGCGCCGGGTCTGCGCCTGCCTGATGAAGGCGGCATCTTTCTGCTCGATACCTATGAGAATCAGCCGCAGCTGACCGAGGTGCAGCAATCGGGAGGCGATCTGGAGAAGAACTCCAAGTCGAACATTCTGCGCGCGGTGATCAATCCGCTGGCGGGTGCCAAGCAGACGATTGAACTTCCCGGACCGCATTCCAAGATTCAATCGCACACCACCGTACCTTCGCTCTATATCAACATCGACCTGAATACGGGCGCGCCGGCGGCCGCCGTTGAGAAGCCCGCCGCCGGCGAGCCGCTGCCGCTTCTCATCCTCCGAACGCTTCAAGATCATTCGCGTCGAGGTCAAGAACGGCAAACGTGTTGCCGGCACAGTCAAGGTCGCGGTCAACGGGAAGCACCAAGACTGACGAACGTTTCGTCGCGGCCACGGCCACCGCGCTGATCCGGAGGCTGGGTCAAACTCGCGCCGACTGAACCGCTGGCGGCAGGCGAATACGCCGTCGCTGAAATGGTGGGGAAAGAAGGCATGAACCTTTATGTGTGGGACTTCGGCGTGAATCCTTCCGCGCCCGCCAATGCGTTTACCTGGAAGCCGGAAGCGGCCGCGGCGCAGCCGAAGACCGACGTGCCTGAACTGCAGAAACGAGAAAAGCAGTAAGTGGAAGGGAAAGCCTGCGCGAGAAGGGTGGCGCGGCCCCTAAGACCTGAGATCTAAGACCTAAGACCTGAGAACTGTTCTCTACGGCTCCATCAGTCCGCGCGATGCGATGCCGATATTATCGCGAGTCGTGTTCTTGACTACGTACATCATCTCGTCCGCCTGGCGGATGATGTCGTGCGGGGTCTGCGCATCGTGCGGAAAAGTCGCGAGGCCCATGCTGGCGCGCACGTTCAGGTTCAATTCCTGTTCGGCGCAGAACGTGCCGGTGCGCAGCGAATCCTGCAAACGTTTCGCTACTACCACCGCCTGATCTTTAGTGGTTTGCGGCAGGAGCACCACGAACTCGTCTCCACCATAACGGAAAGCGAAATCGATCAGGCGGAGCTGGGCTTTGATCAGGTATCCGACCTCGGCCAGCAGACGGCTTCCTACCAGATGTCCGTGAGTGTCGTTGACCTGCTTGAAGTGGTCGAGGTCGATAAAAATCACGCTGAACTCATAGCCGAAGCGCGCGGAGCGGTAAGTCTCGGTTTCCAGCGTCTTGTGGAGATGGCGGGCATTGAACAGGCCGGTGCAATCGTCGGTGATGGTAAGTTCCTGGATTTTCTCCACCGAGCGGGCATTCTCGATCGAAATCGCGGCGTAATCGCACAAGGCTTGCAGGAAAAACATTTCCTGTTCCGACAGGCCAACGCTGGCGTTGATTAATTGGATCACACCCAGCACGCGGTGTTTTGAACGCAGCGGAACGCAGATTACTGAATTCGTCTGCAAGCGCGTGATCTCGTCCAGCCGGGAGGAGAAACGCGGATCATTCTGCACGTCGGGCACTATCAGAGCCTCGCCGTGGCGGGCGACCCAGCCGGCAATTCCCTCCCCGACCTTCAGGCGCGCCTTTGACAAGACGTCCGCCGCCGCTCCCACGGCGATGGCGAAATAGAGTTCATCTTTCTCCTCATCCACCATGAGCAGCGACCAGGTATCGGGGCGGAAATATTCCGCCATTTTTTCCATGATGGTCTGGAGGATGGAATCAAGGTTGAGCGACGATGTCAGCGCCTTGGCGACATCGTGAAAGATGGTCAGCTCTTGCGACAGGCGAATTGGGGATGTGCCCGCGGCCTCCGACATGACTCCTCGTTCAGGTGGATGGGGATAGATAGAAAATTATAGGTTTGGTCGCGCTATCCGGGCAATGAACGGAGGTAACCAGTACCAGTCACGCCAACCACGCCGGCACCGTTCGCCAATTCCTCCCGCGAGACGCTAACACGAAGGCCACCAGGCTTTTCGAAGGATCACTACCCAATCACCAATTTTCTATGATCTTGCTTCTCAACAGAGTAAAATTCCGTTCGCCATCCAACACATGCGGGAGACTGGTTTGCCTTCCTTTGGCGAAAAACTGAAACAGGAGCGCGAAAAGCGCCAGATCACACTGGAGCAGATATCCATCTCCACCAAGATCGGCACCCGCATGTTGCAAGCGCTGGAAGAGGACAAGTTCAACCAGTTGCCGGGAGGCATCTTTAACAAGGGCTTTGTCCGCGCTTATTCTCGCGTCGTGGGACTTGACGAAGATCAGACCGTCGCGGAATACCTGCAAGCCTCCGGCGACGCTCCTCCGGTTCGGACCGAACTGGTAGGGCACGAAACTGACGGACAGGAAAACGAAGCGCGCGAAAGTAATAATAATAATGAAGAGAATGTCCGCCGGCTGGAGGCCAGTGCCGACGCTTCTGCTCGCCCGCTGCCATGGGGCTGGTTCGCCGCGGTTCTGCTGGTCGTCGCGCTGGCGCTCTCTTTCTGGAGCCATCGCGAGCGGGAGCACGACGAGAGGCAGTCGCGCCGACTTCGACCACGGTAGCGCCGCCGCCAGACGCAGCCAGTGGAGGGTCGAGCGGCGAGGCAAACGGCGCGGTCAGTAACAAAGCAGTACCGGTCGGCCACTGCCGACTCCCCGGCCAACGAGTCCGCCAAAGGCGGCTTTGCCGACGGCGAAAGCTGCGCCGTCCGACACCCCAAGAACATCTCAGGACTTGACCGCCGCCGTCCCTGCCGCGGCTCCCGGCGAGTTTACGCTGGTCATCCAGGCCCGCGAAGAGTCGTGGATGTCGATCACTGCCGACGGCAAGAGCATCCCATCTGAACTTTTGCTGGCCGGCAGCGAGCGCACCGTCCGAGGCCGGAAAGCAATTGTCGTCAGGGCGGGAAATGCGGGCGCCGTCGACTTCCTGCTCAACGGAAAGAAGCTCGATACCGGCGGAGATTATGGGGAGGTCAAGACCCTTACTTTCGGTCCTGGCGGGATCTTACCGAACGCCACAGCACCTTCGACACCCTAAGTTTGTTTCTTTCTTTTCTTCCATTTAGCGCTTGTCTTCTGCCATTCAATGCCAGCTGTTCCCACTCAATGTCAGGTCCCTCCGTCACCGGTCAATATCCGTTGCGTTTGTGCGGTCATCTCTGGTACCGTTTTGAATGAAGATTAAGCCCAACCCCGGTCTTGATTTTGACGAAGGCCAGGCGAAACTGCGGTCGAGAGCCATTGGCTCCGTAAGCCTCCCCAGTGGGACGAAGCTCGAAGTTAAGGCTCGAAGTTACCTTGAGGAGAATCCACTTGCCATCAACCAATCGTTTTCTCTTTACCTCGGAATCTGTAACCGAGGGACATCCGGACAAGATCGCCGACCAGATTTCCGATGCCATTCTCGACGCTTGCCTGCGTGAAGATCCCAGCAGCCGCGTCGCCTGCGAAACCCTGACCTGCACCGGCCTGGTCGTAATCGCCGGCGAGATCACCACCAAAGCTTATGTCGATTTCCAGAACCTGGTGCGCGGCGTTGTGCAATCGATCGGTTATGACAACGCCGTCTACGGATTTGACTCCAATACCTGCGCCGTAATTTCCAGCATCAACAAGCAGTCCGGCGATATCGCCATGGGAGTCGACACCGGCGGCGCCGGCGACCAGGGCATGATGTTCGGCTTCGCCTGCAACGAGACTCCTGAACTGATGCCCCTTCCGATTTCACTCGCCCACAAACTCTGCTTGAAACTTTCTGAAGTCCGCAAGAACGGCACCTGCCCTTACCTTCGTCCCGATGGAAAATCCCAAGTCACAGTCGAATATTCCATGCGCCGGGAAAAGTTAAGCGCGTGGATGCGGTGGTTGTTTCCACGTCAGCATTCCGAAAGCGTCAGCAATGACGATCTTCGCGCCGACATTCTGAAGCACGTGATTCAGGCCGTCATTCCGGCCCACCTGCTCGATGAAGACACCAAGTACCACATCAATCCCACGGGACGCTTTGTCATCGGCGGCCCCATGGGCGATTCCGGCCTCACCGGACGCAAAATCATCGTGGACACTTACGGCGGCATGGGACGTCACGGCGGCGGCGCATTCAGCGGCAAGGATCCGACCAAGGTCGATCGTTCGGCCGCGTACATGGCGCGCTACATCGCGAAGAACATCGTAGCCGCCGGCCTCGCCGATCGCTGCGAAGTGCAGCTCGCCTACGCGATCGGAGTTGCCGATCCTGTCAGCGTCCTGGTGGATACTTTCGGAACCGAGAAAGATCGATGCGCAAGCTGATTCCGGATCTGGTCCGCGCAAACTTCAAGCTCAAGCCGCGCGAGATCATCGAGTCGCTGAACTTGCGCCGTCCGATTTATCGCAAGACCGCCGCCTATGGGCACTTCGGCCGCACCGATCCTGACTTCACTTGGGAAGCGACCGACAAAGCCGCGAAACTGGCGTCCGACGCCGGTTGAAGCAAGAACCGGCGGGAGCAAGAAATAGAGCCTTCACCGAGGTCCGAGGCACAGAAGTAAAGACGATTTCGGTCTTCCCGGTTTAGAATTTTGACTCGTTACTCCGTGCCTCCGTGGTGGATTATTTGTTCGCAGCTCACAATCTGCATAGACCTTCATTCTGAGCTCTTGATCATCATCCGGGGAATTAGGAGAAAAATGGCTACGACATCTATCAGCAGCGACGTTAAGGGATTTGAACTGGCCGATCTGGGCAAAAAACGCATCGAGTGGGCGAACCAGTCGATGAAGGTTCTGCAGATCATCCGCAAGGAATTCATCAAGAACCAGCCGCTCAAGGGCATCCGCGTTTCGGCCTGCCTGCACGTGACGGCCGAGACCGCGAATTTAATGATCGCGCTGCGCGACGGCGGCGCCGACGTGGCGCTGTGCGCCTCGAACCCGCTTTCCACGCAGGACGACGTCGCCGCCAGCCTGGTGCGCGACTACAACATTCCCGTCTTCGCCATCAAGGGCGAGGACAACGATTCCTACTACTCGCACATCATGGCGGCGATCGATCACAAGCCGCAGATCACCATGGACGACGGCGCCGACCTCGTCTCCGTTCTGCACACCAAGCGCAAGACGGAACTGGCGAACGTGATCGGCGGCACCGAAGAAACCACCACCGGCGTCATTCGCCTGCGCGCCATGGCCAAGGAAGGCGTGCTGCGCTATCCCATCGTCGCCGTCAACGACGCCGACACCAAGCATCTTGTTCGACAACCGCTACGGCACCGGACAATCGACGATTGACGGCATCATCCGCGCCACGAATTTCCTGCTCGCCGGATCGAAGTTCGTGGTCGCCGGCTACGGCTGGTGCGGACGCGGCCTGGCCTCGCGCGCCCGCGGCGCGGGAGCGGAAGTCATCGTCACCGAAATCGATCCGACGAAAGCGCTCGAAGCGGTCATGGACGGCTTCCGCGTGATGAGCATGGAAGAAGCCGCCAAAATCGGCGACGTCTTCTGCACCGTCACCGGCAACAAGAACGTGCTCGCCAAGCAGCACTTCGAAGCTCATGAAAGACGGCGCGATCATCTCGAACTCGGGACACTTCAATGTCGAAATCGACATCCCGTCGCTCGAAAAGCTGTCGTCCTCGAAGCGCACCACGCGCAACTTTGTCGACGAGTACACGCATGAAAGACGGACGCCGCATCAACCTGCTCGGCGAAGGCCGACTGATCAATCTGGCCGCCGCCGAAGGCCATCCCGCGTCGGTGATGGATATGAGCTTTGCCGACCAGGCGCTCTCGCTGCGAGTACATGGTGAAAAACCACGCGTCGCTGGAAAAGAAGGTTTACACGGTTCCGGTGGACCTCGACAAACGCGTGGCCAAGCTGAAGCTGGAATCGCTGGGCATCAAGATCGACCGCCTGACCTCGGAGCAGGAAGAGTACCTGGCCAGCTGGAACGAAGGAACGTAGAAACAGGTCTCAGGTGTCAGGTTTAGGGGCGGCCCATGGGCCGCCCTTTTTGTTTCGTGCCTCGCTCAAGTTTTCTTGCCTTTGCCGATGAACCCACCAGAGGTTCTGCGTGGCGAAGAATTCCCGAGTGTTGCTGGTCGAGGACAGCAAATTCCTGCGGATAGCCAATGAGCGCACCTTGTCTAAAGCCGGCTACCAGGTCCGTACCGCCGCCGATGGCGAGGAGGCTTTGCGGGTCGCCTATGACCAACTGCCCGACATTATCCTGCTCGACATGCTGTTGCCCAAGCTCAGCGGCCCGGAAGTGCTGAAGGCACTGAAAGCGAATCCTGCCACGGTGCACATCCCGGTCATGGTGCTGACCAGCCTGTCACAGAAAAACGAAGAAAGACTTTTGCAGGAAGGCGCGGCTGCGTATTTCGAAAAATCCACGCTCCAACTTGATAAAGGTCCTGATCGCCTGACGGCGGCGGTAGAAACGGTGCTCGGACTGGTCATCACCAAAAAGAGCTCGCTCTTCGGTTGCAGGAACTGGCTGCCAAAAAGGCCTCCGAAGAGGCAAGCACCGACGCTACCACCGAGGCATGGGAAATGGAGATTACAGGGGTAGAGTCGTCTGATGTACCACTACAATCCCACAACCGCGCTTGAAGAACTGAGAGAAGACGCTACTCTGCCTAATCCTGTCCACGTGCGTGACATGTTACTGCGCGGGAAGCTGACGACTGAGCAGTCGCTGGAACTGAACCGCATCTTCCTGGAATATCAGAAATTTTTCGGCGAAGCACAAAAACTGGGGAAGGAAATCTTGCAACGCCTGGCAGCATAGCTCTTCGGATTTATTTCGAAGGGCTACCCGACAACAGTCTAGCGGCGCAACAACACTACAAGCCCGGCCACGACCACAGCAGCCCCTAACAACCAAAAGCGAATCGCACCTAACCGCTCTACCCAGTCACTCCTCATCTCGCACCTCTCCGCAAGTATAGTCTCGGAGTGCAGCCTCGCAGGAGAGTTTCGCCAGCGCGCTCTTACGCGAAAGAGGTGTCTTTTTGCGATGGGTCCGGTGAGACGATCAGGCCTTGCCGTGGATCTTTGCCCACCACCAGCGCACGCCGACGAACAGGAAACGCCAGTCGGAGAAGAATTCAGGGGGCTTGCCTTCGAAGGCGTGGCCGATGAATTGGAAAGCCCATCCGATCAGGAACAGCGCCACGCCATACAGCCACAGGCGGTGGTAGAAAATGCTGGCGATAAAAACTGGGGTCGAGAGCAGGATTACAGGAATGCCCAGCGTGTGACAGATCCGGTTCATGGGATGCTCATGGCTGGAACTGTATTGCGCGATCCACTGCTCGTTAGTGCGACTGCCTAGCACGCGGAGATAATAGCACGGTCTTGGGGACGGAAGAAAAACGGCTGGCAGATTGGTCATGCCAGCCGTTCGTATCGATCGATCATATGACCCGATGGCCAGATGATCCGATCAGCTTAGCGCCGTCCCCGGAACCCTCCGCGGGAAGTTGCTACGGGGCTGCGACCTTCGAAGCCTCGCGCAGCTACCGGACCGTGCTCTGCCGGAGGACGACCTTCAAAGCCACGACCGGCATAGCCACGACCGTCATAGCCTCGGCCATCAAAGCCACGACCATAGGCGCGAACCGGGTACACCGGACGTCCCCAACCGTGGTACCAGGGACCGGCGCCGATGAAGACTCCGCCTGAGAACCAGCTCGGCCGTAGTAGCCGTAGGGCGCGCAGCCGTACGGATAGTCTGGGTAATATCCGTAAGTGCAGACGGGCGGTCCAGCCACATAGCCTCCGCCGACGCCGATTCCTACTCCGCCGACTCCTACTCCGACCACGACTGCAGCTTGCGAGTAGGCGACCGGAAAGGCCAGTAACGCAACCAGTAGCGCAACATATCTTTGAATTTCATGATGGTCCCCCTTTTTTTCTTCTACTGCTTCAACTCGGGTACTTCAGCTTTTTTCTTTCTGAAGCGCCTACTCATACAAACTCGCATGGGGGTGAAAAGTTGCGGCAGGAGGAGTGGCTGATTTCAGCCATCCTGCGTGAAATCAACCAGTTGGCGGGAAGTCGTTGATGGCGAGCATGGTTCGGCCTGGGTCATTCAGTAGATTATTCAGTAGTTCTTTCAGGCCGAAAGTGGCCACCGGATAGCCGACGCCCGCGGTGCCTTTTTTCATCACCAATCTGCGTGATCGATGTCACAGACAGCTATTCGATAATCCTTCACAATAGAGACCTGATTGGTGCAGCCCCGAGGTGCTGCCGTCCACAAAGGGCAGCCCTCGAAGCCGCTGGAGATATTTTTCAGGACGCTCTTTGACAACCTAACTCCTTATTTTTGAATATTTTTGAGTTAAGTCCTTATCTCTCAATATTTTAGCGAAAAATTTGGGGGGGGGGGGGGGGGTACAGACCCGTGTGCAAGATCTCCTGTGGAGTGGACAGGAGCGAATCGCGGCTAGGCTAGCGTGGACGCGAAGCGCAAATCATCTTTTGTAATCCTCGTCGTTTACAATCGAAGATTCTTCTCAAGATCATTTTTCTCAAAGAAGATTCTCTCTCGATTGGAAACCATAACTATGCACCGGTGGTCTGAACTTTTTATTCCTACTTTGCGCGAGGCTCCGGCGGATGCCGAGGTCGCTAGCCACAAACTGCTCGTCCGCGCTGGATACATTCGGCAACTGGGCGCGGGCATCTACTCGTTTCCTGTTCCTGGGAAACCGCACAACGCAGAAGATCATGGGCATTGTCCGCGAAGAGATGAACAAGATCGGGCAGGAGTTCTACCTGCCCGCGCTAATCCGAGCGAGATTTGGGAAGAGAGCGGCCGATGGACGGTGATGGGCGAGAACATGTTTCGCCTAAAGGATCGCAAGGGCGCCGATTTGTGCCTGGGCATGACGCACGAAGAAGTCATGACCGATATCGCGCGCAAGGAGCTGCGCAGCTATAAGCAACTGCCGCAGATCTGGTATCAGATTCAGACCAAGTTTCGCGACGAGCCTCGCCCGAAGTCGGGCCTGCTGCGGGTGCGCCAGTTCATGATGAAGGACGCGTATTCGTTTGATCTGGATGCGGCCGGACTCGATCAAGCTACCAGAAGCACTACGACACCTACTGCCGGATTTTTGATCGCTGCGGTCTGAAGTACGTGGTGATCGACGCGCACTCGGGCGCGATGGGTGGATCGCAGTCGCAGGAGTTCATGGTGCGCACGCCGGCGGGAGAAGACCAGGTTGTTAGCTGCGAGACTTGCGGCTATGCGGCGAACCTGGAAAAAGCGACTTCGAAAATCGCTCCCGTCCAGGACCTGCCGGGCGAGGGCGACGGCAAGCCACTTCATATCCATACACCGGGCGAAAGGAGCGATCGCCGATGTAGCGGAGTTCCTGGGGATCTCGGCGTTGCAAGATATCAAGACCGTAGCCTATATGGCTCAGAATGCAGGGCAATGGCGGAAAGACACTCGAGCAACCGGCGTGATGCGTCTTCCTGCGCGGCGACCACAGCGTGAATGAAACCAAGCTCCTCACTCTGGTGAAGGCAGCGAAGTCCGTCCCATGCAGGCCGAGGAAATTGAGAAATATTTTCAGGGACCGTCGCGATTCATTTGACCGATTGGCCTGGTCGCTGCGGCCAATGGATTCTGGGCGAGTGGGATACGAAGAAGTGGCCAGCCGATCCACGCTCGGCGATCCGTTGTGCTCGATGAAGCGCTGGTCGGACGCTCTAACCTGATCTGGCGGCGCAATACAAGCACGACTATCACTTAAAGCATGTGACGCCCGGAAAGATTTTCAATCCTACGGCTTGCGCCGACTTGCGCAGCGTGAACGCGGGCGAGGGCTGCCCGAATTGCGGCGCGCCGTTGCGGATCGATACTGCAGTCGAGATCGGACACATCTTCAAGCTGGGCTACAAGTATTCAGAATCGATGGGCGCGCGGTGCTTGACCACAACGGCAAGGAAGTCGCGCCGATTATGGGCAGCTATGGGATTGGCATTGAGCGCATCCTGACGGCGGCGGTCGAGCAGAGCAACGACGAAAACGGCTTCTGGCTGCCACCTTCGATTGCGCCTTTTGATGTGGTGGTCGTATCGACCAATTCGAAAGATGAGGCGATCCGCAATGCGTCCGAGGACATTGCCCGGAAGCTTGAAGCCGCTGGCTTCGACGTTTTACTGGACGACCGGGACGAACGGCCCGGGGTGAAGTTCAAGGATGCCGATCTGGTGGGCATCCCCTTTCGAATCAATGTGGGGAAGAAGGTTACCGAAGGTACGGTGGAAGTCGTTCGGCGCTCGACTCTGGAGAGGGAGGACGTTAAGATTTCAGCCATAACGCGAGTATTTCCAGGACTGCGCTCGCCGCGCTAGAAAGCTGGCGAAAAGCAGCCCTTGGCGCAGCCGGGAAAGCTCGCTGTTTGAAACTCGCAATCGGCGATTCGGGCGATTGCTTCTTATGGCGACTCTGAAATTAGTTTTGGTTTTGGCCGTCATGGCGTTGGTGGGCCTGGTGTGCCTCAAGCTGATCCCGCCATTCTTCTCGAACTACGAATTGGAGGATGCGATCAAGAACGAAGCGACGCAGTCGACCTACAGCGCGCGCTCGGAAGACGATATTCGCGACGCCATCATCAAGACGGCGCGCAACTACGACATTGCATTGACACCCAAGCAGGTGCACGTCTCGCGGATCGGCGGGTTCGGCACCGGCGCAGTCTCGCCATCGAAGCCGACTACAGCGTTCCTCTCGAACTGCCCGGCTACTCGACCACTCTGAGTTCCATCCGTCGATCGAAGAACAGCGGAGTGTTCTAGAAACAGCCATTAGCTTCAGCTATTGGCCTATGCTTTTAACTCCCTCTCAAGCTCTCTCTATTCGTTATGCCTCCTATTCCAGATCCCTGTCGCACTGCTTACACCCGTGCCACACGCCCGTCTATCCCTTGACACGCATCCAAATAGTTGAGGGACCCGGCTTGTGATTTAGAATCAATCATAACGCCTCAATTAAGCTCGTTTCGGGACTGAGAATTGCATCTTGTGCTTGATGCACAGCTGTGTCCATGGCCATTAAGCTGAAAATCCCGACCGCTCGAAAAGCGGCGGGAAGCGGGGAAGAACCGCCTGCTGGCCCACGATCCCCTGGTGCGCGTTGCCCTTGCTCGCTTTTCTGACGCTGTCGCTGGTGGTGGTCGGATTTTTTGCCTACTGGTATGTAAAGTACGACCGCATCATCGAGCAGCGATTCCGCGGGCCGGTGTTTGCGAGTTCGGCCAAGATTTTTGCCGCGCCGCAGGTGGTGCGGGTGGGATCGAAGTGACCGTCCCTCGAGATTGCGGCGGAACTGCGTCATGCCGGCTATACCGAAAAGGAAGGCGAATCTCCGCTCGGCAGCTATCGCGTGCACGGCGGCTCGATCGAGATTCTGCCCGGACCGGAGTCTTACCACAGTCCCGAAGCCGGCCACGATTACGGTTGCAGATGGAGCGGTTTCGACATCAACAGCCGCTCGGCCGGAGAACTGGCGGCCTATGAACTCGAACCGCAGATGCTGACTTCGCTGTTCGACGCCGAGCAGCGCTCCAAGCGCCAACTGGTGAAGTATGACGACATTCCCAAGGTGATGGTGGAAGCGGTTACGTCCATCGAAGACCGCCGCTTCTTTCAGCACAACGGCGTGAATTTCATGCGCCTGGCGGAGGCCGCGTGGATCGACTTCACCCATCAGCGCCATCAGCAGGGCGGGTCGACCATCACCATGCAGCTCTCGCGCGCATTCTTTCTGAGCCCGGAGAAAACTTTCAAGCGCAAGCTGATTGAAATGCTGATCGCGGTCGAGTTGGAGCAGAAATTCTCCAAGCAGCAGATTTTCGAGTTCTATGCCAACCGCGTGGATCTGGGACAGCGCGGATCGTTCACGATTTCGGGCCTGGCCGAAGGGCCACGGTCCTATTTCAATAAAGACCTGAAAGACATCACCCTGCCGGAAGCCGCGCTGCTGGCGGGATTGATCCAGGCGCCCAGCTATCTTTCGCCCTATCGCCATCCCGAGCGGGCGCTGGAGCGGCGCAACACGGTGATCGAGGCGATGGTCGAGACGGGCGCCATCACGCGCGCGCAAGCCGATAAGGCCAAAGCGACGCCGCTGAAACTGGCGCCGCCGAACGTGGAGGCCAGCGACGCTCCTTACTTTGTGGACATGGTGCGCGACACCGTCGTCAGCAAGCTGAACGAGCATGAGGTCAACGATCAGGAGTACCGCATTTATACGACGCTCGATCCCGAGCTGCAGCGGGCGGCGGCGCAGGCGGTCGAGACCGGCATCAAGCTGGTGGACGATCAGGTCACGAAAATGCGGACCAAGAAGACCAAGGTCGGCAAGAACAAGTATGAAACCACGGTCGCGCCCGGCCCGCAGGCGCAGGTGGCGCTGGTGGCGATGGATCCGCATACGGGCGAAATCAAGGCGCTGGTCGGCGGACGAAATTACGGAACCAGCCAGTTGAACCACGCGCTCGCCAAACGTCCGACTGGTTCGATCTTCAAGCCGTTTGTGTATGCGGCCGCCATGAATACCGCGCATTGACGGCTCGACCACTGTGATCACTCCGGCGTCGATCGTGACCGATCAGCCTTCGACGTTCACTTACGGCGACCAGATTTACGAGCCGCGTAACTACAAAGAGGAGTATCACGGCGACGTGACGCTGCGCTATGCGCTGGCGCTTTCGCTCAACAATGCGACCGTCAAAGTGGCGGAGGAAGTCGGCTACGACAAAGTGGCCGACTTGGCTAAGGCCGCCGGAATCGCCTCGGTGAAAGCTACTCCGGCGATGGCGCTTGGCGCCTACGACGCCACTCCCGTCGATATGACGGGCGCTATACCACGTTTTGCCAATGGCGGCGTGCGGCTTTCGCCGGTGTTCGTCAATTCGGTCCGCAACTCTAAGGGCGATGTCGTCGTGAACTTCGGGACCGACGAAGACGCAGGTTCTCGACCCGCGGATTGCCTTTGTCATGACCAACATGCTGGAAGGCGTTATGAATTTCGGCACTGCGTACGGCGGTGCGGCAGCGCGGATTCACCGCTCCCGCTGCGGGCAAGACCGGCACTTCGCACGACGGCTGGTTCGCGGGATACACCAGCAATCTGCTGTGCATTGTGTGGGTGGGATATGACGATTACAGCGACATCCGGCTGAGCGGCGCGCAGACTGCCGCTCCTATCTGGGCCGAGTTCATGAAGAAGGCGGTTACGCTGCCCGCAATATGCGGACGTGAAGCCTTTCACCCAGCCGGAGGGCGTGGTAGATGTGCAACTCGACAAGATCACCAACCGGCTGGCGACTCCGTCGTGTCCCGACGATTACACGATTGCCTTTATTGCCGGCACCGAACCTCACGATACCTGCGACCAGACGGGCGGCATGCGGGGGTTCTTCTCCCGTATGTTCGGGGAACCGGAAAGCGCTGCCTCCGCCGACCACGGGGAGCGCCCAGCCACCCTCCGGGAACCCGCCGCCCGCCACCGGTGTCCAATCTGATGAAGACGCAAAGAAAAAGAAAAGCTTCTTCGGCAAGATAGTGGGCGTGTTTAAGGGAGACAGCGGCTCTGCCAATCAGAATGACAAGAATGCGCCCCCGCCGTCCCCGCCTAAGAGGAGTGACAGCAGTATGCCGCCGCCATAGGAGCGTCACGGTCTTAAAGTTGCAAGGGATGTAGTGCCGAGCGCTGAAACGCCATGAAACTGTGAAGTTTGGTAGGTTCGGCCGGGGGTGGGATATGTTTTCCTGGATCCGCGTAGGCTGCGTAGCGATTCTCCTCTTCTTCGTTGCTCTTCTTGTTTCTCCTTTACAGGCTCAAAACAGCGAACAGTTGGAGGTCGGCCCTCCGCCGCTGCACCGCGTCGATCCACCCGCACCCGGAGCTTCGCCCGAGGAACTGGAACAACGTGGCGACGACCTGCGCGCGGAGAAGATCTTTCTCGACGCCATCGACTATTACGAGGCCGCCTTGAAAGGTTCCCCGGCGAATGCGTCGCTGTTCAATAAGATCGGAATGTGCCAACTCCAACTGCACCGCGACAAAGAAGCCAAGAAGAGCTTTGAACGCTCCATCAAAGCCGATCGTAACCATGCCGACGCCTATAACAACCTGGGCGCGACTTATTACGATATGCATAACAACAGCGCAGCCATCAAACAGTACGAAAAGGCGATCTCACTAAAGGACGACGCAGCCGCCTACTACAGCAACCTGGGCACGGCATATTTCGGCAAGAAGCAGTTCGAACAAGCCATCAAGTGTTACGCCAAGGCGGTGGGGCTGGATCCTGACGTCTTCGATCGCAACTCGCACGGGGGACTGCAGGCCAGGCTCGCTTCTCCCGAGGACCGCGCCCACTACGATTATGTTCTTGCCAAGATGTACGCTGGGGCCGGCGTGAATGACCGTTCGTTGCACTATCTGAAGAAGGCGATGGAAGAGGGCTACAACATCAAGAACGTCTACAAGGATAATGAATTCAGCACCCTCCGCAAGGACCCCCGTTTCGCCGAACTGATGGCGGCGAAGACGCTGGCCATCTCCGATTAGAAGTCGATAACTCGCTGGCGCCAAATAAGTTAGAAGAAAACGCGCGAAAACCAAGAATCCGCGAAACTTTCCCGGCGCTCCTGGGTTTGCAGTGTCATTGCTCCTGAAAACAACAGGGTGAGTAAGGAGAACAAAACCCACCGGTTGCTAACCCGAGCACGCCCCAAGCACGCAACCGGTGGGTGTTTTCAGCAATCAGCAATCAGCACTCGGCAATCAGCTTCTTTCCGAGATGTACGCTTCCACCGCCTGCTTCCATTTACCTTGCGCTTTCAGGATGTATTCGACTGCGTCGCGGGCGGCGCCTTCGCCTCCGGCGTGGGGCGTGGTCCAGTGGGCTTCGGCTTTCACCTCTTGGCGGGCGTTCTTTACGGCTATCGCCAGGCCGCATTTTCGCATCGCCGGCAGATCAATCACGTCGTCTCCTACGAACGCGGCCTCGGTGGCGGTGATTCGGTCTTTTTTTGCAATTTGGGCAACGACTGACGCCTTGTCCTTGACACCCTGGTAAACGTGGTCAATCTTCAGATCGCGCGCCCGCAGGGCAACGGTTTCGGAGATGCGCTTGGTGATGATCCCGGTCTTGATCCCCGCGAGACGGGCGAATGAAAAGGCGGTTCCGTCATGGGCGTGGAAGCCTTTGGCCTCGATCAGGTTGGTGCTGTGCAGGCCGAAGCCGCCCTGTCCGCCGGGTTGCGCGGAGCTTTCGAGCACACTTCCGAGCGCACTTTCTATCGCACTCTGCTGAACTCCTGATTGGGCGCCGGCGGGCGCGGGGAAGATCCAGATTTTGCCGTCGGTGAGAACGCCGTCGACGTCGAAAAGAATGAGCTTGATTTTGCGGGCGCGGGCGGTGGCGGATGGTTTGGGCATCGCGGCGATTCTAGCATTCAGGCGGTTAGCGCACGGCGGTCATGTAGTGTGTTCGTCAGCCACCGATTCAAAGATCGCGATGGTATCTCCACGCGGCAGCGGAATAGAGCGCGATCTAGGGTGTTTGCGATGTCGAGGAAATGGTCTGATAATGGCGTGGTCGTTTGATGGCTTGATCGAGACACACTTCGACACATAAGCAATGAAGAAATTTGCGGGAAAAATTCGCAGGCGCGGGGTAAAGGCGGATCGGGGTTCGGCTGGCCAGACTTCATCGCCTAAGAGTTCGGCCCGCCCGAGTCCAGCTCAGGGGGCTTCACCCAAGGAAGACCGGCGCCGGCCGCGTTTTTCGAAGGAGCTTTCGGTTCTCTACGAAGACGAGTCACTAGTCATCGTGGACAAACCAGCTGGACTTCTGGCGGTGCCGGTTGAGGGCTCCGATGCGCCGTCTGCTTTGTCTTTGCTGGTTGCAAAACTTCAACCGAAAAGGCAGCGAGCTTTGATCGTGCACCGCATCGATCGATTTGCCTCCGGGGCGCTGGTGTTTGCGAAGACCGCTTCCGATCGGGAGGCTCTGGTGCGGCAGTTTCTTGCTCATACTCCGGTGCGGCGGTATCTCGCGGTAGTGCGCGGACGGATCGGCGCTCGGACGGACGCTCAGACAGGCGCTCAGACGGGCACGGCCGTGCACTATTTCCGGCGGGAAGGAATGTACCAACAGCTGCGGACGGCGAGGGATCCGCGGGCGACTCGCGCCGAAATGCGATATTCCGTGGAACGGCTTTTTGCGGATGCGTCGCTGGTGCGGGTTGAGTTGGAGACGGGATTGCAGAATCAGATACGGGCGCAATTTTCGGCGATGGGGCATCCTGTGATTGGCGATCGAAAATACCACCCCGAGGAAGCGGCGGAGCCGCTGATTGCGCGGGTTGCGCTGCATGCGGCGCATCTTGAGTTTGTCCATCCGCGCTCGGGCAAGAACGTTTCGGTGGACTGCAAGCTGCCGGCGGATTTTCAGAATCTGGTGCGAGAATTGTCGCGGACGAGCAAGGCGCGTCAGTGAGCCTCTCAATTGTTTAGCTGAGCGAGCGATCAAAAGCGAACATTTTACGAAACCGCAAACTCTCGCTACAATTATTCCCATGCTGTCCGCAGTTTCTCCATCGCTCGCTTGGGCGCATCCGCTGGTGCAGGAGTGGTTCACGGCGCGTTTCTCGACGCCTACCGAACCGCAGGAACAAGGCTGGCCGCACATCCTCGCCGGGCATACTACGCTGATCTCCGCTCCGACTGGATCGGGCAAAACGCTGGCGGCGTTCCTCGCCTGCATTGATCGCCTTGTCTGCAAGGCGCTCGCGGGCGAACTGCGCGATCGCACCGAAGTTCTGTATATTTCTCCGCTCAAAGCTCTGGGCAACGACATTCAGAAGAATCTCGAAATCCCGCTGGGAGAAATTCTGCAAATGGCGGGAGAACGCGGCCTGCTGATGCCGGAGATTCGCACCGCTGTGCGCACGGGCGACACTTTGATGAAAGACCGGCGGCTCATGCTGAAGCGGCCTCCGCACATTTTGGTCACTACACCGGAGTCGTTCTACATTTTACTTACGGCGGAGAAGAGCCGCGCCATCCTGCGCGATGTTGAGACGGTGATTGTGGACGAAATTCACGCCGTCGCCGACGATAAGCGCGGCGTGCATCTTTCGTTGTCGCTGGAGCGCCTGGAAGCGCTGACCCATCGTCCGCCGGTGCGCATTGGGCTCTCCGCTACGCAGAAGCCGATTGAGGAAGTTGCGCGTTTTCTTGCCGGCAACTTTGTCAATTCTGATCCGCACAATTCGCGGCCCGATCCCGTGATCGTTAACGTCGGACATAAGCGCACTCTCGACCTTGGAGTCGAGGTTCCATCGTCAGAGTTGGGGCCGGTCGCTTCGAATGAGATGTGGGACGAGATTTACGAACGCATCGTGCAACTGGTGAACGCGCATCGCTCGACGCTGGTGTTTGTGAACACGCGGCGGCTGGCGGAGCGCATCTCCCATCAACTGGGTGAGCGGCTGGGCGAGGCTAACGTGGCGGCGCATCACGGCAGTTTGTCGCGCAAGCTGCGTCTGGAGGCGGAGCGCAAGCTGAAAGAAGGCCAGGTGAAGGTGCTGGTCGCGACTGCTTCGCTCGAGCTTGGCATTGACGTGGGGACCGTGGACCTGGTGTGCCACATCAGTTCTCCACGTTCGATCGCGGTTGCTTTGCAGCGAGTGGGACGGTCGGGACACTGGCGGGGCGCGGTTCCGAAGGGACGATTTTTTGTTACTACTCGCGACGACCTTGCGGAATGCGCTGTGCTGGTGCGCGCGATTCGATTAGGCGAACTCGATCGCCTTATTTTTCCGGAAACTTCGCTCGATGTGCTGGCGCAGCAGATTGTGGCTTGCTGCGCGGCTTCGGGCAGCAGCGCCGCGAAAGCCGACGAGGATGCCGGCGCTACCAGCGACGGTTGGGATGAAGACGAATTATTTGCGCTGGTGAAGCGCGCTTATCCTTATCGCAATCTCACGCGGGAGAATTTCGACGAAGTTCTGACCATGCTTTCCGAAGGCATCGCTTCGCAACGTGGACGCTATGGCGCGTACCTGCATCACGATCGCATCAATCGCAAACTGCGGGCGCGGCGTGGCGCGCGACTGGCCGCGATTACGAGCGGCGGCGCGATTCCCGACAATGCCCTGTTTACGGTGGTTGCCGAACCGGATGGCGGCACCGTCGGAACCGTCGATGAAGATTTCGCGGTCGAGAGCATGGCGGGAGACATCATGCTCCTCGGGAACACCTCGTGGCGCATACGGCGGGTCGAGGGAAAGACATCGCGTGTGCTGGTTGATGATGCGCATGGCGCGCCGCCCACGATTCCTTTCTGGCGCGGAGAGGCTCCGGCGCGCACTGCTGAACTTTCGCAGCAGCTTGGCGAATTGCGCAAAGAAATCAGCGACCGGCTGCCCGGAGTTGCTCCAGTAGAAGGATGGCGCAACCTGCCGGCGGTTGCAGAGGCCGTGAGTTGGCTGCGTGAAGAGTGTGGACTCGATCTCTCGGGCGCCGAGCAACTGATTCAGTACATCGATTGAAGGGCGGGCGGTGCTGGGCGACGTGCCGACGCAGACGACAATCATCGCCGAAAGATTTTTTGACGAAGGCGGCGGGATGCAGTTGATCATCCATGCGCCGTTTGGCGGACGGATCAACAAAGCCTGGGGACTGGCGTTGCGCAAGCGTTTCTGCCGCGGCTTCAATTTCGAATTGCAGGCAGCGGCTACCGATAACGGACTGAACATCGCGCTCGCCGAGCAGCACAGTTTCCCGCTGGCGGATGTTTTTCATTTTCTGCATTCCGAAACCATGCCGCCAATCCTCGAACAGGCGGCGCTGGCATCGCCGATCTTTCAGACGCGCTGGCGCTGGGATGCTACGCGCGCCCTGGCTCTGTTGCGTTTTCAGGGCGGCAAAAAAGTTCCGCCACAGATTCAGCGCATGCGCTCGGACGATCTGCTGGCTTCGGTTTTTCCTGATGTGGCGGCGTGCCAGGAGAATATTGAAGGCGACATCAAGATTCCCGACCATCCACTGGTGGGCGAGGTTATGAAGGACGTGCTCACCGAGGCGCTGGATATCGATGGCCTCAGCGAAGTGTTGCGTGGAATCGAGCAGGGACGGATTCGTTGCCTTGCGGTGGACACGCCGGTGCCGTCACAGTTCTCGCACGAAATTCTCAACGCGAATCCGTATGCCTACCTGGATGATGCTCCGCTCGAGGAGCGCCGGGCGCGGGCGGTTGAGATGCGGCGAGTATTGCCGGCATCGGTGCTCGAGGAAGTCGGGGCGCTTGATCCGGCGGCCATCGCGCAGGTGCAGCAGGAGGCGTGGCCGGATGTGCGCGATGCGGATGAACTGCATGATGTACTGCATACGTTGGTCGCGATGCCGGTGGGGAGCAGCCTCAGCAGTCAGCATTCAGCTCTCAGCAAGCAGACTCGCAATGACGGCGCAACTGGGAGAACTTCTTCGAGAAGTTGCAGGGTGAGAATCGTGCGATTGCGGCGGAAGCCGCGGGCAGGCAATATTGGGTCGCTGCCGAGCGCGTCGAATGGTTCCGGGCGATGCATCGTTTGGAAACGGGGCTTCGACCCGACCGCCGCAGAGCCCCGCCAACCTGCGGGTAGCGCCCGATGACGCCTTGCTCGCTGCCGTCCAAGGTTGGATGGCGCACATTGGACCAACGACGGCATCGGAGATTGGCGAGTTGCTGGGACTTCCGGCATCCGAGATTGAAAAAGCTTTGCTGCGAATCGAGGCTAGCGGGACGATTTTACGGGGCAGTTTCAGACCTCGGGGGCTAAATCCTCAATCTTCTTTGGTCGCGAACCGCACGACTGAAATCGGCCCTCCCTCGACTCGGAAATCGAGTGGTGCGAGCGCCGTCTTTTGGCACGCATTCATCGGCTGACGGTCGCTACTTTGCGCAAGCAGATCGCTCCGGTCACGGCGGCGCAATTCATGAACTGGCTTTTGCGCTGGCAGCATATTGCTCCGGGGACGCAGGTGCGCGGGGAGCATGGGACGCTGGAAGTGATCCGGCAGTTGCAGGGATTTGAGATTCCGGCGAGCGCGTGGGAGCGGTTTGTGCTGGCACGCCGAATCTCGGACTACGATCCAGCTTACCTCGATCAGCTTTGCCTGGCTGGCGCGGTCGGATGGGGCCGGCTGTCGCCGCATCCCGCGACCCTCGATACTACGGGACATGGTGAAATGGCCTTGAAAATCGGCGGCGAGTCATTCCCACGCCAGTCGCTCCCATTGCATTTTTTGTGCGCGAAGATGCCGACTGGATGCGGGCTCATCATCCCGGAGCGGAAGATTCTTCGACTTCGTTCTTGAGCCCGGTGGCGCAGGCGGTGCTTGAACTCTTGAAGCACCGCGGTGCGCTGTTCTTTCCTGACATGGTGCGCGCGACGGGCCGGCTCAAGGCGGAAGTGGAAACTGGGCTGTGGGAACTGGTCGCGGCGGGGCTGGTGACCGCTGACGGATTCGAGAATCTGCGCGCGCTGGTGACTCCGAAGAGTGCTATCGGGCAGCGGTCTCGGGAAATTATAGGGAAAGTTCGGCGTCCGCGTCATGCGCCGGGACGGTGGTCGCTGCTGCACACCGAAGGCGCGGATCGCGACCGCAGCGTCGAATCCTGCTGCTGGATGTTGTTGCGCCGCTACGGCGTGGTCTTCCGCGACTTGCTGGTGCGGGAAACTAATTTGCCGCGGTGGCGTGAGTTGCAGATCGGTTACCGGCGTCTTGAAGATCGCGGTGAAGTGCGCGGCGGGCGATTTGTGGATGGATTTTTGGGCGAGCAGTTCGCGCTTCCGGTCGCGGTCGAATCATTGCGCGCCCAGCGCAAGCTGCCGCCGAACGCAAATGCGCGAGCGCGTCGTCATCGCCGCCGCGGATCCGCTGAACCTGGTGGGTATCGTTGTTCCCGGCGAACGGATTCCAGCCATCTCTGGAAGAAGCGTTACGTTTCGCGACGGCGTGTGGGATGCGGAAGATGCGCTGCTGGCTTCTTGGCTACTTAAGATCAAGTCGCTCTTGGCTGGTTTGGAGTGCGAGCTCGCGAGTTCATCACGGCAAATCCAATTCAACAGCGTCTGAGGATTCAGATAGACGCCTTGCCAGCGCACCGCCAGGTGCAGGTGGGGACCGGTGGCGCGGCCCGTGCCTCCGCTCAGTCCGATGGGCTGGCCTTTCTTCACATCGTCGCCTTCTTTGACCAGGAACTTCGACAGATGCAGATAGAGGGTCAGCAGTCCCTGACCGTGATCGATCACCACGCAATTCCCTTCAAAGAACAGAGGCTGCGCGAGGATGACTCGCCCGCTGTTGACGGCTGCGACCGAGGTTCCGCTGGGCACGCGGAAATCGAGGCCCTGATGCGTGCTCTGGACGGTGCCGTTGAAGACGCGCTCGACCCGAAGACGTCGGAGATTTCGGCATTCACCGGAGGCGCGAAGGAACCGTTCCATTCGCGGCCGGGGCTTAGTGTCTTGAATGCTTCGGCTTTGGTTTCCTTGTCCTGCTCGATTTCGTGCTGGTCTTCGGGGCTAGGTGCGGTGTAGCGCGCCGGGACCTTCAGCAATACGCGGGGATAGCGCTGGTGCTCGACTCGAATTTGCTTTTCGAATGAGATCGCCTGTCCGGCGGATTTCTCTGACGAAGCTTCGGCATGAAGTTCTAGAGGATACGCTCCCGGCTTGGTTTCCTGGCTGACTCCCGCGAGAGCAAACCACGTTTTGTGGCTTGCGTCGTAGGTGAAGGTGATCTCGTGGCCGAGCCAGGTGCCGAAAAGTGCGCTGGCCGCTTTTGGCGTGGTGACCGGGAGCAGGGGCGATCCGTTGACGAGGCGAGCGGGTTCGGTGACGACCGTCCAATTCGCGACAGTTGCAGCCGATAGACTCGCGGCCAGAGATAACAGTACGAGCGCAATGAGCACGGCGGGATGAAAGAGGCGTTCACGCACGGCGGTTTCAGGCTAGCATTTCCAAGGAAGAACATACATACTGCAGCCGTGATCCTGCTGTTGCTCCTTGGGATGCTGGTGTCGGGAGACCGCTGGAGTAGGCGGACGTGATGCACGCCAACCGGGTGATCGTCGTGAAGAGCCAGCGTACTCTGACCCTACTTTCACATGGGACAGTCCTACGCACTTACAAAGTGTCCCTCGGAGCCACGCCAGTTGGCGCCAAAGAGCAGCAGGGAGATCACAAGACTCCCGAGGGTCATTACATACTCGATCGCCGCAACGCGAAGAGCCGTTTCTATAAGTCGATCCACGTTTCCTATCCCAATGAGCAGGATAAGGAGAAAGCGGCTCAACGTGGAGTCTCTGCCGGCGGCGACATCATGATTCATGGCCTTCCGAACGGCTTCGGATGGCTGGGCGCGACGCATAGGGCGCGGGACTGGACAGACGGATGTATCGCGGTCACTAACGCGGAGATGGATGAAATCTGGGAACTCGTGGCCAACGGAACTCCTATCGAAATCAAACCATAGCGGCACACTCTGCCACACCGCTCGATAGCATCCCAAACTTGGGCGACAGTCGGCTCGATCAATTCTGGCCGATCCACTGCGCGCTTTTCCCGCCGCTCTTCGCGGGCTGGCATATAATGTGGCGATTTCGCTGGCTTGAACCCTCTTCATCGGAGACCATTGCACCTTACGCTTGACACTCGCGAGGTTGGACGCGTCACCATTGTGCGCTGCAATGGACGGATCGTTGCCGGCAGTGAGAGCGATTCTCTGCGCTCGCACGTTACCTGGTTGTTGCGCGATCGCCGCGACATCGTGCTGCACCTCGGCGAGGTTGGATTCATTGACAGCAGTGGGCTCGGCACCATGGTCCGCGCTTTACTACCATCCGCCAGGCGCGGGGTGACCTCAAGCTTTGTAACGTGCCGGATTTCGTGCGCAAGGTTCTGGAAATGTCGCGGCTGACGACGGTGTTCGACTCGCACGAATCGGAGGAGAAGGCGATTGCGGCTTTTTACCGCCCGGGAGCGCGCACCGAGACGCCCTTCCCGATCGGCCGCAGCGTTCTGTGCCTCGACTCCAATGTTGACGTGCTTGCTT
Organism: uncultured Acidobacteriaceae bacterium; assembly: GCA_963826845.1. GTDB lineage: Bacteria > Acidobacteriota > Terriglobia > Terriglobales > Acidobacteriaceae > Acidiflorens. Next base: position 7,711 of record CAWGYS010000002.1, on the reverse strand, counting down.
ATGTTCGCGAACTGCTGCGCGGCGCGGGATACGACGTCCAGAGCAGCAGCCGGGTAAGCGACGCGCTGCTGCTGATGCGCGTCAGCCGTTTTGATCTGCTGCTGGCGGGTCCCGGCATGGCCGCTACCGCGGCTTCGCCACCAGCCTTTAAGGAGGCTTGCGCCAGACTTCCGGTAATTGAACTGGGCACGGAGTTTTCCACCAGCCATGCCGGAGAAGCCGGCGTTCGCTTGTTGGAGACGATTGAGGCGCGGCTCAACCCTTCGTCTCAATCCTAGCTCTCAACCCCAGGTCTCAATCCCAAAGACCGCGTAACGGGGCGGCACTGATGGCGAATGGCGCTATTGCAACTTTGCGTACTCGGCCTTGGCTTGGGTGAGCAGAGGCAAATCGGGATCGGCGTCTTTCCACTGCGCGAGGAAATCCTGGTAGGCGGTGCGAGCTCCCGCGGTGTCGCCGGTGAGAGCGAGGGAACGGGCTAGTTCCAGCTGGCTGAGGGGATGAAGTGGCGAGATCGGCTGGATGGTTTTTCGGTCAATGATTTTTTTGAATTCCGCTGCCGCGTCTTTACCCTGCTTCATGTTGAGATAAGCCAGACCGCGATAAAACGTCGGGCCGAGGTCGTTAAGCTCTAATTGGGAGGCCGGCTTGAGCGCCTCGACGGCGGCGGCTGGATTGCCGCGTTTGATCGCGATCGCCGCCCGCACTTGCGGGATTCCGCCCTGCTGCAGCACAGTATTCTTGGGATGTTTCTTCCCCTCCACATCAATAATTCTCTCGGGCCTGGTGGAGTCACCGGCCCAGGCGAGCGATGCGGCGGCCGAAGTCAGCTGATCGTTGGATAAATCGAGCGCCTGAGTGGACCACGATTTCGCGGCAGCAGGATCGCCCATCCAATTCTCGACCACAGCTCGCGACGCGGCAGCTAAAGCGGCTGCGGATTGGAGGCCATTCTTTTTCGCGGAATCGAAAGCCAACTGGGACAGCTCGCGTGACTTCTTGAGCTGGCCGCGCGAAGCAGCGACCTGGGATTCGGCCAGCAAAATAGTCGATTCTTCAGTGTTTCCCGAAGCCCACGCTGCCTGGCGCTCCATCTCCTGTTTATCGCCCTCGAGGTAAGCGATCTGGAAGCGATGGAAATGGACCATAACGCTATCGAATTTCCTGTCGACCGCCTGCTTGTAGATGGCTTTCGCTTCCTCGAGTTGATTCAGATGAAGGTAGCTGCTGATCGTAACCTGGTAAGGAAGAATATCGTTGGATTCGAGGCGGAGAGTTTCGAGGGCTTGGGCCAATGCCTTCTGAAACTCTCCGATCGCAATGTAGTTGTTTACGATGTTGTTGCGCGGCGTCCAATCGCGAGGATAGGTTTGAATCCACAGCTCGTAGTTCTCGATCTCCTTCTGTGATTCACCCGTGACGCTTTCGTGGTAGTGCGCGGTGATGTAGAACCTCTCCAATTCGCTGGTGCGCTCGCGGAGATCGAATGCCTTCTGCGCATTCTCTTCCGCCAAAGTGCTTTCGACGAGGTTACCGTAAATCGCTCCCATGCGCGCATAGGCCATGGCAAAGTTCGGATCAAGTTCGGCCGCGTGTTTGTAGAAGGGCAAGGCCGCGAGATCGCCTTCGCGAGAGCGTTTTTCATCGCCCATGGCGTAGGCTTTCATCGCTTCCAGAGATGATGTGGTGACCTGCTCGATGGGTGCGTTGAAATGTTCGATCGAAGTTACCGTCTCACCGAGCGGGCCGCGAATTTCTTTGGCTGCGGTACCCAGTGCCTGCAAGACTTTTTCTTTGGAAGCTGCCTCCGCCTGCTGGCGGGCGATGGTATCTCCGGTGCGGCAGTTCAGCGCCTCCAGGCTGATTACGTAGTTTGATCCCAGGGAACTGATGGTCCCGGTGAGAATCGCCTTGATCGCGTCGCGCTGGCAGATGTCGCGGGCAACGGGCACGGTGACGCGGTCATCGGGGGAGCGTCCAGCGTAACGCAGGGCTTCACGAACGCGCTCCTGGGGATAGACGTTGAGAAATGGAGACTGCTCCAGCTGCACGGCGAGCGCCTGCTTCAGGGTGCCGTCGAAGACGGAATCGCCGGTGGTGTTGGTGAAGTCGGTTAGCAGAATGAAATCTTTCTCGGTGAGAGCGACGGCGCGATGAGTGTAGAAGTACGCTCCCGCAGCGAGAGCAGCGACAAGTACCAGCGCAACGACAACGAAAAAGCCAGGGCGATAGCCCGGCGCGGGCGGGACGATTGCCGATCCAGAAGATGGCGCTGCGACGTCGCACTGGGTCCGCTAGAGGGAGCCCCGGTGATTCCACTGGACGATGGCGTGCGCACGGTTCCGGACGGGGGCGCGGCAGTTGGCGCGGCGGGTTCGGACACGGCGGAGATGATTGCAGAGCGGCCAGATTCCGTGTCGCGTTTGAGCCGTTGCAACTCGACGCGTATGTCGGAGGCGTGCTGGTAGCGGAGATTGCGGTCCTTCTCCAGCGCGCGATTGATTATGCGTTCGAACTCGGCGGGCAATTCGGGATTCAACCGAACCGGAGAAGTCGGCGCCTTGCTCAGGATGCCTTCAAAGATGACGGCGGAAGTTTCTCCGCGAAAAGGCACCTCGCCGGTCGCCATTTCGTAGAGTACGGCTCCGAACGAAAATAGATCGGTGCGGTTGTCGAGTTCCTTGCCTCGGGCCTGCTCGGGAGACATGTAGGCCACGGTGCCCAGAGCCGTGCCTGGGCTGGTGAGGTTTTCGAGGGCCGCGGCGGCGGTTTGCGCCAGGGTGACCGCATCCTTGTCTTTGGGATCGCTCTTGCCCGTCACCTTGGCGAGGCCGAAATCGAGGACCTTGGCGTGTCCCCGCTTGGTCACAAAAATGTTTGCGGGCTTGATGTCGCGGTGGACGATACCTTCGGCGTGGGCGGCATCGAGCGCGTCGGCGATCTCGATGCCAAGGGGCAACAGGATTTCAAGCTCCAGCGGCCGGCCGCCGATCTGATGTTTCAGGGTCAATCCGTCGAGGAACTCCATGGCCAGGAACCACTGGCCCTCATGGTTGGCGATTTCGTAGATGGTGCAGATATTGGGGTGATTCAAAGCCGACGCCGCGCGGGCTTCCCGGCGAAAGCGCTCGAGGGCCTGCGGGTCGCGGGCCACATCGTCGGGCAGAAACTTGAGGGCGACGAAGCGGCCGAGCATGGTGTCCTCGGCTTTGTAGACGACGCCCATTCCGCCGCCGCCGAGCTTTTCTATGATGCGGTAGTGCGAGATGGTTTGGCCGATCATTGTTTGGCGATCATTGTTTGCTAAGGACTGGCGTCAAATCTTACGTGGGCGAAATGGGCAAGTCAACGGAAGCCGTAGGTAGGTATAGCAGTGGGGGCGCCAGCGGAATAGGGCGAGTAAGGGCTCCTTTAGGCGCTTCTACCATTCAGCGCTCTCTATGAACACCTGTTCGTGGCCCTGATCGTCAAGCCACAAAACGGAGGGCTGCTGATCCACGATCTTATAAACAAAACGGTATCGCCGGACTCGACCTTCTCTGGAATTTAGGTGCATTTCCAATGAATTGCTATTGGTACCAGTTTCTTGCGCTACCACAGAAACGCGATATCGGCTATTGCCGTGCTCGTTAAGAATGAGCTCGTATTGTCCAGCGCTTGCGCCACAGATTTCAACTGCGCGGATCAAACTTCGAAATGGGGCGTTCGGAATTTCCGCAACAACGCCATAATGAGATCCTGGAATTGCCGGCCCATGTGTCTTAACGCCTTGCTCACGCCGATTCGGATCTATTAGCTTGATTTGAACAGGAGACGCGACATCATGATCGGGCGTACTAACCGAAACACCCACAAAAGGCGTCTGCCGGCATGAATACGCCATTGATTTGTCGGCCTGGGAAAATGCTAATAGATCAGCGAGAAAGATCCAGATTATTGTCAGCGACAGAACCCCAAGAACTCTTCGCATAACGTATTTCCATCCATGTAAATCAAGACAAGTAAGAACAGCTCGTTTCGGTTTCAGGGCCTGTCTTCAAGCAGAGGAATGGGATCTAGATTCCCAAGGAGTCTACACCAGTCAGTGAAAGCGACGGAGACAAGATGGGATGAGATCGGCCACGCAGGTGGGGCACGGATTTCCTAAGAACGGGCAAGATCCAAGTAGATAGATTGCCGCCGAGCTACGTCCTTTCGCTCTCCTGGATTAGCGAGGATTGGCTGGCGTTTTGCAATGCCTTATTCGGGACATAGGGCTTGGCGTTCTCTTTTTCCCGACGTGATTGAACGCGACCACGAGGTTAGTTGAATGAGTAGCATGAATGCACCTGCATCTTCTGCCGCCATCGCAGGAGCGCTGGTTGTATCGAGTGACGCGGTTACGATCAAGCAACTCAAGGAGTCGATGCAGCAATTCGACATGTCTCCGGAGGTTTGTGCCGAGGTTCCAACGGTGCTGGTGTTGTTGAACCAGCGAAAGTTCGAGACGGTGATTGTTGATCTCCAGTTGGGAGAGGAGGCGAGCGCGATTCTGGAACACGTGCGACGCTCTCCCTCGAATCGAACTGCCGTGTTATTCACGGTCAGCGACAGCGATGTCGAAACCGCTAGCGCGTTTAAGGCGGGATCTAACTTTGTGTTGAGGAGACCACTTTCTCCGACTTCGATTAACCGCAGCTTTAAGGTTGCCTATGGTCTGATTCTGCGGGAGCGCCGCCGCTATTTTCGTTGTCCGGTTAAGATTCCGGTGGCGATTTGCCGGCCGGGCTTGGCGGAGGTGCAGGGCCAGACGGTAAACATCAGCGAAAATGGGATGGCGATTGCCACCTCGGTTCCGCCGGCGCCGGGGGTTAAAGTGCAGGTGCACTTCACGCTTCCGGGTAACGAATTGCGGTTCGTGGTGGCGGCTGCGATCTGCTGGTGCAGGGAGTCGAGCCTGGGGTTGCAATTTACTACTGTTTCGCCGCGACTTACGTCGGAATTGCAAGAGTGGCTTTTGCGGCGGTTGGAGGAAAGTCTACCCGAGTCTTTGGCTGACAAATTCCGGAAGCTTGAGAGTGCCGCGGCTAGTCGAGATCGCGACGGATGATCGCTCCCAGAAGGCCTGATTAGACGCTTCTCATCTTTTCTCATCTGGCATCCTTTCGTAACTCTCCTATGTCCTTTAGAGACTGGCACCTGCGGATAATTGCGCGAGAATAGTTATACGGCATGAACCCGCAATCATTCCAACAAGTGGGCCGTAACAGCCCTGAAGCGATTCCGACCGAGATGCGTCGCATCGAAGGTCGGGAGTGGTGGCTATGGGGCTTCGCGGTTGCGGTGACTCTGGCCCTGACGTTGGGAATTATTTCGTTCACGTTTCCCTGGTTTAATCGGGAGACCGACATTGGGTACTGGTTCGACCTCAGGGAATGGGTGCGCGGGCTGGCGGCTCTGGTCTTGCTGTTCGACTTTTACGCCATCTATCAGCATCTGCAACTCCACCGGATTCGACGGCAACTGGAGGAGCGCGATCAGCTTTTTCAGCTGATCAGTGAAAATGCGGCCGACATGATCGCGCTGGTCGATGGCGATGGCCGGCGGTTGTACAACAGTCCGGCTTATCTGAAGGTGCTCGGATATTCTCCCGAGGATTTGAAAACTACTTCGTCGATCGAGCAAATTCATCCCGATGATCTGCAACGAGTAGTGCAGGCAGCGGAAAAAGCGCGGCTGAGCGGGCAGGGAGAACGGATGGAATACCGGGTCCGCCATAAAGATGGGACCTGGCGCACTCTGGAATCGACCGCGAGCCCGATTCGAAACGCCAAAGGGCAGACTGACAAACTGGTCATCGTGAATCGCGACATCACCGAACGCAAGCGCGCGGAAGAATTGCTGGCGCATAATGCGTTCCACGATGGACTTACGAACCTGCCGAACCGGGCACTGTTCCTCGACCGGTTGCAGCACGCTCTCACGCTCTCGAAGAGGCATCCGAACTACAAATTTGCGGTGCTGCTGATTGATGTGGACGAGTTCAAAATCGTCAATGACAGCCTGGGGCACTCTGCCGGCGATGCGCTGCTGATTCAAATCGCGCAAAGGTTGCGGGACTCGGTGCGGCGGGTGGATACGGTTTCGCGTCCGCGAACGGCCGACGTGCCTGGCAGGCTGGCCGACGATGACACCTTGGCCAGACTTGGGGGCGATGAGTTCACGATACTTCTGGATGACATTCGGGACCCCATCGAAGCGGTTCGCGTTGCGGAACGAATTCAAGCGGAACTGGCGCCCCCTTTCGTTATCGACCATGAGGAAATCGTAATTTCGGCGAGCATCGGGATCGCGTCCAGCGCCAGCCCTCACACCCAGGCTGAGGATCTGGTGCGCGACGCGGACATCGCCATGTACCGCGCCAAGCGGGCAGGTAAGGCGCGGTGTGAAGTATCTGACACGGCCATGCATGAAAATGCGGTGAAGCGGCTGCGGCTGGAAACGGACTTGCGCAAGGCGCTCGACCTGGGAGAATTCCGCGTTCACTACCAGCCCATTGTTTCGTTGCAGACCGGCAAGATCGCGGGCTTCGAGGCGCTGACGCGGTGGCAGCGTCCGGAGGGTTTGGTTCCGCCGATGGAGTTTATCGGAGTTGCGGAGGAGACGGGGCTGATCATCCCCATGAATCGGAAACTGCTGCGCGAAGCCTGCGAACGTCTGCGGTCATGGCAGACTGAATTCCCTTCCAGCCCGCCTCTGACCATGAGCGTGAACGTCACCTCTCGAGAGTTCGCACAAGCCGATTTGGCCAGCGAGATCGGCAAATGCCTCGATCAGACTGGAGTTGACCCGGGCTGCTTGCAGCTCGAAATCGTGGAAACGATCGCCATGGGAGATGCGGAGAAATCCGGTTACGTGCTGGCGCAGTTGAAGGCGCTCGGCGTGCGCTTGAGCATCGATGATTTTGGCACCGGCTATTCGTCTCTCAGCCGCTTGCGCCGAATTCCGGTGGACACTTTGAAAATCGACCGGGCATTCATTTCGAACATGGACACTGACCCGGAAAATCGCGAGATCGTGCGGGCCATCATCCTGCTTGCACACAATCTTGGGTTGAAAGTTGTTGCTGAGGGTACGGAGACGGAAGCGCACATCAATTTGCTCAAACGGCTCAACTGCGAGATGGCGCAGGGATACTTCTACTCCCGGCCGGCCGACGATCAGGCTATGGTGAAGCTGCTGGTCGGGAATCGGAGCGCTAGCGCGGCGGCAACACCGGCCATTAGGATCTGCGCCTTCCCTGCTAAGTTGTGGGGAGATTTGGTGGACCTGGTCGGGATCGAACCGACGACCTCTTCCATGCCATTTCTCATCTTCGACTGTAGCGACGGGACACAGGAAGCGCGCGAATGATATCGGGGGACAGTGTTTATGCGGCTTTGGCCGCTGTTCCCTGCCCTTCACTTGTACTCAAGCGACACTGCCCGATAGCGTTCGATGTCGGTGGGGATGGCACGGTTACGACACAAGTCACGACACAAATGTGCTACGAAGCTTCGCGAACTCGCAATCTCCGAGTCTATTCGCGTGCAAATTTGCACCTTGTCAGTTCCATGGCCCCCGCTCCGGGTCCAAAACAAGGGGCGGGGGGTCAACACCCGATACAACCGGCGCGAGCAAGCAGGCCAACAAAAAAATCCAGAAAATTCTCAATGAGTGCAATCGCCTGATT
>CAWGYS010000001.1:0-128365 GCA_963826845.1 uncultured Acidobacteriaceae bacterium | reverse complement strand
ACCAATTACTTACCTGATCGGGTATCCGCGGGGTGAAACCGCTCCTCCTCAAATTCAAAGCTAATTCGAGGCCAGCACATCATCGTAGTAATTGAGGAAGGCGCGTTTCGGCGTGTCTTTCAATCCCTTGAGCGGGATTTTCTGATCCACTACCTTGTTCCGAACATGCGCGCGCGCCCAAAGTTTACGATGCGGCCATCGGCCAACTCCAGGTAGACGGGAACGATCATCCGGAACTTGTCGTCGACGCCGGACTGTGTGACCTTGAAGCCAAAGACCACGTCGCCGCTTGCGTCTTTGTTGAAGTTGTAATCGATCTTGTAGCTGGGCAGAGCCGTACCGTAGACGTATTCGTTGAAAAACCAGTCCATGCCGATGGTTGCCCTCGAGGTCCATCTCCGGCGTCATGTGCTTTTCGACCATCGCTTTGAAATCTTCGGTGGTAGCCGCCTTGCCGGAATAGGTCTGCACAAAATCCTGCATGGTGTTTTGAAATTCTGGTCGCCCGTCTTGTTGTCCCACATCATCATGCGGACCATGTGGAGAATATAAGCGCCCTTGGGATAGATGAGGCGCCGGGTCACGTTGCATCCGTCCGCGAGTTTTCGGCGCGGTATCCCATGGTCAACGGGCCGACGTCAATGGCGCGAAAACCCTGAGCGTTGCGTTCGAGCAGCAACTCACGCTCGTCGTTCCAGAATTCGATGAATTTCTTCGGATTCCTCTCGATCATGCCGATATAGAGGGCTGCGGACATCTCCGCGAACCCTTCGCTCATCCACTGGTCGCGCCCGGAGGCAAAGCCGACCGTGTGTCCCCACCACTGGTGCGCGACTTCGTGAGCGGTAACCTCTTTCCAATATCCGCGATCGCCCTGATCCAATCCGAGGGATGGCGGACCGTGGTGTCGAAGTAATAGCAGATCGGAATCCACACCAGTTCCGGCCACGATTGGCCGTAATTGCAAGCCGTCTGCTGCGTGAGTTGCAGGTGCTTGAACATCGAAGGCCCGAAATAATCAGTGTAGAGTTGCACCGCCAGCTGGCCTTCGGCCAGCGCTTTCTTGTTCAAGCATCGTCGTGCTCATCGCGCCCAGCGCGACCCCCGATCATGTGGACCGATTGATGCCTCTGAGACAAGTCCTCTCGTGACCCGTTCTTCAAGTCGTCACCCAGTCGGGAGACTCTTCGTTGGCATAAGACTGGATGAAATATTCGGGCTTGGTCGAGTTTGACTTCCTCCTCTTTGAACTTGCCGAAGCTGAAGCCGGCCACCGTCTGCGGGCTTCGCTCTTCCATACGGTCACATTGTGGCCGCCCTCGTTGCTTTCGGAGACAAGCATCGCCGGTCGCCGCCATCTTCATTCCCTTGGGAATGCGCAGCGTCATGTCATAGAGCGCGTATTCCCTAAGGCTGCGCCCGGCTCGTTCGGATACCAGTTCTCGCGCGCCACCGGATAGTAGTTCCCGCCGCCCTCGTTGCTCACCGCGTCTTTTCCGCCGTATGTGGTCGTGATGGTGACTTTTTCTCCCGCAGCCGAGCGGCTTCGGCAAGATGACCGCGAAGTCGCGCATCGTCATTTTTATCTTCCTGAATAAATGAGAGAGGCTGTCCGTTCGCGGTTACGCTCTGCACGCGCAGAGGCCGGAACAGGTTGAAGGGCACGACTCGCACGCCGTTGCGCCGCGCCACCATATCGGCGGTCGCCTTGCCCTGCAGAGTTTCCACTCTTCTCGAAGGTCACGTCGAGTTGTTGATGCTCAATCTGCATCAGCCGGCCAACGCTGCCGGTGCGCTTACCGCCGAAGATTGAACGAAGCCCAGTCTCCCCACTTGTTCTCTTCGTAGGTCCAGAAATTCACCTGATCGGAGCCCCAGTTCGGATCGATCTCGTAGATCTTCCTTGTCGCTATAACGCTTACCGTGGATGAAGGCGACGAACAATCCGCCCGGTTCGGGGCTCAACACATCCTCCAGGATGCGAGCTTCCAGATTGCTCTTGATCTTGTGGCGCGTCGTGTTCTGGCTGTCTTTCAGAGCGCCGGCATCGCATCCGCCGGAGGCTGGGCTGCCGCCCTTCTTGATGTCGTCATAGGTGGAGTCGGTGAAGCGAAAGACGGCTTGCGTGAAACTCTCGTTGAATTCGTCCTCTTTCGTGAGCAGCTTTCAGGCTCTGGCGCTCGGATTCGGACGGCGGGTCGAGGACGAAGTTGCCATCGCCCACGAAAACCGCCCCTGTGACCTTGCCCTTGCACCGGCGGGACAAAGCACACCGTTCCCGAGTGGAGGTGAAAGGTGCCGGCATCGCGCTTCAAATCGAAGTTACTGACGCTGACTGCCTCGCCGCCGAGTGTCAGTTTGCGAAGCTGCTGGTAAGTGGGGTCGGCGTTCGGACCAGCGGCGGGGGCGTCGGCGGCATACAGAGGAAGAAATGAGGCCAGCAGAATGGTGGCGGCAAGCAGGATACGAGAGGACATGGCCAGAACCGCCTCCTGTACGAAACAGCATTGGAAGTATGAGGACTTTCCCAATCCTGAAAGGAGTTATAAGCGGCTGTTTACCGAGTGTTTAATGGAAGGGCGAGGTCAGAAGCGACATCCCACGTGGCTCGGGCTTGGTCATATGTGTGGTTGGTATTAGTCACATTTAACCGTGATCACGGTCACAGGCAGAACGAAGCGGGCCGGTATAAAATAAACATCTGCAATCTGTAAGCACAGGAAGATTGCCCGGCCTTACCCTATTACCCCACACAGCCGCCACCCAAGCGGCGGGCCGCCGCTACGAACTCTTTTCTTTCCAACAAGTACGACTTCTTGTAGCCCAGATAATTGTCGGCATAGCGCAGAATTGTCTCCTGATCTTTTTCATCCAGCCGGCGGCGGAATTTTCCGGGCGAGCCCATCCAGAGGGAGTAAGGCTCTACAATTGTTTTCTCAGGGATCAGGGTGCCGGCGGCAATGATAGAGCCGGATCCGATGACCGCCCCATTGAGGATGATCGAGCCCATGCCGATCAGGCAGCGCGTTTCAATGGTGCAGCCATGGAGGATGGCGCCGTGCCCCACAGTGACGTAGTCGTCGAGGTACACGCCGTATTGTTCCTTCATGCCGTGGAGGACGCAGTTGTCCTGAATGTTGGAGTAGTGGCCGACGCGAATCTGATGGACGTCGCCGCGGAGGACGGCGTTCATCCAGATGCTGGAGTGCTCGCCGATAATGACGTCGCCAATAAGTTGCGCGGAGTCGTCAATGTAGGCGGTGTTGGGGAACTGGGGTGTGACGCCTTTGTAGGAGCGGATCATGGGATTGCTGGACGACGAAACAGGATACTACAGGTGTCAGGTCTCAGGTCTCGGGTTTCAGGTCCAGCGTCCGCTTGGTTTCCTGATACCTGATACCTGACACCTAAGACCCAGACCTGACACCTTCTCTCTCGGCGCGGTAGAATTCGACCGATGAAACGGAGGGTCAGCGATGAAACCAGCAGACTTCCGACGGATCGCTCTGAGCTTCGAAGGGGCAGAAGAAAGCTCGCACATGGGAGCGCCCGACTTCCGCGTGGGAGGCAGGATTTTCGCCACGCTCGCTTCCGAAAAACAAGGTTATGGCAACTTGATGCTCACGCCGGAGCAGCAGGCGGAATTCGTGCGCGAGTTGCCCGAAGTTTTTCTGCCCATTCATGGCGGATGGGGAAGGATGGGAATGACCCACATTCGCCTGGCGAAAGCGAACGAGGACGTGCTGGCGGGCGCCCTGCGCACGGCCTGGATGCTTCGGGCAGAAAAGAATGCGGGAACGAAGACAAAGAAGAAAACGCGCGCCGAGCCGCAGATAAACCCACGAAGAGTCGCCATCGCCGAGATCGCCCGACCCTGTAAGCGCCAAAAAACGCTCCGACAGTTCGTCGTTGCTGAATATCTCATGCGCCACTAGAATGGCCCCGCTTCAATCAGTACTTAAAACTTGCTTCTCAATCAGGAGAGAGATGAAAACAAAAACAATTGTATCGACGCTGGCTGTGTGCTTTATTGCTGTGGCAGTGAGCTTCGCCAGTCCGAATATGGGAACCTGGAAGCTGAACGACGCCAAATCGAAGTTTCCCCCGGGGGCTCCGAAGAACAACACGGTTGTCTACGTGGCCGCGGGTGACAATATCAAAGTCACGGTGGATGGCGTCGATGGCGCCGGCAAGCCCACGCACAACGAGTGGACGGGGAAGTTTGACGGTAAAGACTATCCCCTCACCGGTGATCCGGACGCAGACTCGCGGTCCTATAAGAAAATTGATGACCGTACCACCGAGTTAACCAATAAAAAGGATGGCAAGGCTGTTGCGAGGGGCCGAATTGTCATATCGGCGGACGGCAAAAGCCGCGCCGTCACCGTCAGTGGAACCGATGCGAAGGGCAACAAGGTCACATCCGTTGCCGTGTACGACAAGCAGTAGCTGGATCTCCCGAGCTCTAGGCGCAACTGAGATGCCCTTTCGCTCTTGCTGCACGGGAGGGCATTTTTCCATTACTTCGCTGGTGTGTAGAAATAATAGTCCGCGGTGTAGCTGCTTTTTGTCTCCGCGTCATGGTGCGACTCATCGCATCCCTGGGCGGGCGGCTTGCCACCGTGGGTCTGAACGCGCTGAATCACATTCACGTTCGTGAGCAAGCCACTTCCGGAGTGAGTCACAACATCCACCAGCAGCCAGGGAATGGAGCTGGAATCCTCGGAATCGACGTGCGCTGACGCTTTGCCCGTCACTTCGCTGCCGTCCGTCAACTTCCACGCCGGGCCAGCGAAATGGCTTCCGATGACCTTGCCATCTCCATCTTTCAGCTCCGCGTCTGGCGCCTTGAGGGTCCACGCGAATTTGCCGTCCGCGCCGGCGCGACAGGTGTAGATCTGTGATCCGGTCGCGCGGGCGACAAAAACGACTTCTTCACCGGCGCGGGCCTTAATCGCATCCGGGACGTCGGGAGGAGATATTTTCTGTGCGTTAGCCACGGCGACGCCGAGAAAAAGTCCGACCATAGCGCGGCCCATGATCGCTGCTGCTGTCTGTGTAGATCGTGTAAATCCTCGCATGGCGCGATTGTAGCAGCCTGGAAACTCGGCGCAACGCTTAGAAAGAGTTATAGCGTTAACCTTTCCCGAAGCGTCACTCCTGTACAATTTCTCGGAATGAAGCGGCTGCCAAGAGTCGGTGTGATTCCCAGCGTTGTCCTGGTGTGGATAGCGCTGTGGGTGCCGGTGTCGCTTTCTGCCGAGCCCATCGCTTCTCTGCACCCGACCAACTACGTCAATGATTTCGCCGGCGTGCTGGATGCGGCGACGCAGGCGCGATTGAACGATCTCTGCCAGCAGGTGGACCAGAAGGCGCACGCACAGATTGCCGTGGTTACGGTGAAGTCCACCGATGGCCAGGACGTGGTCAGTTACGCGGTGGCTCTGTATCAGAAATGGGGGATCGGAGCGAAAGGGAAAGACCGCGGGGTGCTGATCCTGCTGGCTACGCAGGATCGCAAATATTGGACGACGGTAGGCTACGGGCTGGAGCCGATTCTTCCGGACGGGAAAGTAGGCGGCTTCGGACGGGAAATGATTCCCGTGCTGCGCAGCGGAAATTATGCCGGGGCGGTCACGCTGATGACGGTCCGCGTAGCCTCGGTGATTGCGCAGGACGCGGGCGTCACGCTGGATAATCAGCCGCCTCTGGCCGCCCCTCGACGGCAACCTGCGCCCGACTTTCCCGGGTGGGCCGTGTTCGTTCTGATCTTCGTTGTCTTCTTTATAGTGATCCCGATATTGCGGGCGATCTTTCGGGGCGGCGGTGGGGGACGAGGTGGAGGCGGCTCCGGCTTCATGTCGGGACTGCTGTGGTCCATGCTGTTCAGCAACATGGGCGGAGGTCGCGGATACGGTGGAGGCGGCTTTGGTGGTGGATTCGGCGGTGGTGGTGGTGGCGGTTTTGGTGGTTTCGGCGGTGGAAGCACGGGCGGTGGCGGGGCAGGCGGCAGTTGGTAGTGGAGCAACTCCTGGAGAGTGAGAGTCACGATGGGTCCGGAAAAACTGATTAACGATTTCGTCGAACGAATGCGCGCGGCAGCGGGAACCAATCTGCTGTCGGCGACTCTTTACGGCTCAGCGGCGGCGGGAGATTATCTAGCCGACTACTCGGACGTGAATCTGCTGTGCGTGCTCCGCGAAACTTCTTTCGCCGCGATTGCGGCACTCGCTCCCGAGATCGCATGGTGGGCGAAGCAGGGGCATCGCGCGCCGCTGCTGATGAGCGCCGAGGAAATGCGGCGGTCGGCGGACGTTTTCTCCATCGAATTTCTGGACATGCGGAGGCACTATCGCGTGCTCTGGGGAGAAGACTTCCTGAAGACATTGGAGATTCCGATGCGCCTGCATCGGGCACAAGTCGAGTACGAACTGCGAGAGAAGACGATCTTGTTGCGGCAGGGCTTGCTCGGAGTGGCAGGGAATGCGACTGCGAAATGGGATCTGCTGCTGCGGTCGCTGCCCGCGTTCGGAACTTTATTTCGTCATGCATTGATAGCGACGGCGTCGGGCGATGCCGGCGCGGAATCGAAGCGCGAAGCCACGGCGTTGCTAGCAGATAAGCTGGGCATTGACGCTACGGTGTTTGGCGAACTCCTCGATATCAGGGAACACCGAGTCGAGCGCAAAGCGGCAAAGGTGGATGAAATGTTTGCGCGCTATCTGAAGCTGGCGGAACAGGTGACGGCGGCGGTGGACAAGATGCTGGATCCGGCGGCGTAGGTCGAGATCAACTAGAGATCAATTTCGTTTTCAGGAGAATGACATGAGCAAGGGTTTGATTGTACTGGTGGTGCTGGTGGTGATCGCGCTGGTTCTCTTCGGACAGTACGTGGGAGTGAAAAACAGTCTCGTCGCCAAAGATCAGGCGGTGAAGGCGGCGTGGTCGCAGGTGGATATCGTGCTTCAGCGGCGCGCCGATTTGATTCCGAACCTGGTGGAAACGGTGAAGGGCTACGCCCAGCAGGAAGTGACCGTGTTTGGCGACATCGCCAAGGCGCGTTCGGCGTTGCTTTCAGCGCAGACTCCGTCCGACAAGATTGCCGCGAACGGCCAACTCGATGGCGCCATCGGCAGGTTGCTGTTGGTCGTGGAGAATTATCCGCAGCTGAAGTCGAACGAGAATTTCCTGCGCTTGCAGGACGAACTCGCAGGCACGGAGAACCGAATCGCCGTCGAGCGCAAACGTTACAACGACACGCTGCAGGATTACAACACCTATGTGCTGCAGTTCCCGAATAGTATTTATGCGGGATGGGCGGGATTCAAACAGAACCCGGCGTACTTCCAGGCTACGGAAGCTTCGCGCGTAGCGCCGAAGGTGGATTTTGGCGCAAAGCCGGCGGCTCCGGCAACAACCGCTCCGGCACCGGCCCCAGCACATTGAGGTGCGGTCGTTAGTCGTTGGTCGTTAGTCGTTCGCGATTCGGCTCGGGCTGCTGATCAGAGGAAATCGCCGAACTGAAAGGTTTTGTTCGCCAACGACCAGCGACCATCGACCATCGACTAACAACAAAACCGAACATATTGCCTGTACACGCGTCACATTTCGGCGCGCCGCACTTTGATATACAGATGAACAGGGTCTCTGGAATCCCCTCCGATTCCGAAGTCTTGGACACGAGGGGATTGCCATGTGCCGCCGCAGTGAACGATATCTGGTTACGATTCGCAATGCTTTTCGAGTAGTCGCCTTCCGCGTATTTTTCTTCCAACTCCTCCTTCATTGGTATTGTTCTGTGGCCTGGGCGCAGGATGCCTCCACCGGCGCGTTGCGGGGCGTGGTGTTGGACGCGCAGGGAGCGGTGATCACGAACGCGGATATTGTCGCGATCGACGTGGAGACCGGAGTCCGCTATCACTCGGCCACCGATTCGGCAGGACGATTTGTGGTCGACCTGCTGCCGCCGGGAAATTATTCGGCGCGGGCGGAGGCGGAAGGAATGTCGCCGCAGATCTCTCCGGTGATTCGGGTGGATGTGGGAGCGACGGCGCTGTTGACCTTCAAGCTGAAGGTGGCGGGACCGAAGGAAACGATTACCGTGTCCGACGCACCCCGAATCGTGGACGCGAATCCCGAGTTCGGTATCGGCGCTGGTGGATGAGCGCGCGATCAAGGACCTGCCGCTGAATGGGCGGCGCTTACACCGATCTGCTGTTGCTGTCGCCGGGAGTAACCCAGGATCCGCGCGGGCTGACTTCGGGGTCGAACGGCGATCTATCCTATGGCGGAATTCGCGGATACAACACCAGCTTTCTGGTGGATGGAACGGACAACAACAACGGTTTCTATGCGCAGGCATCGGGACGGTATCGCGCGCCCTATCAGTTTTCCGATGAGGTGATGCAGGAGTTTCGCGTGCAGTCGAGTGGCTATGGAGCGGAATCGGGCCGAGCCGGGGGCGCGGTGGTGAATGTGGTGACCAAGTCAGGATCGAACCGCTGGCACGGGACCACCTTCTATCATTTGCGCGACAGTGAACTGGGAGGAGCGGCGCCGCCATTTGTGGGCTTCAATCCCAGCAATGAGCAGCAGCAATTTGGAGCGACCATCGGAGGGCCGATCCAGCGCAGCAAGACGTTCTTTTTTGCGGGCTACGACCAGCACATTTTTAATGTGCCGGAGGTGGTGGAGTTCTACAACGGCCAGACGGTGGTAGTGCCGCAGGTGGGCGTTTACCCAACCCCAGGAGATTATGAGGTCTGCGATCCCGCCATTGGCGGGTCGGCTTGCGATCAGGCAATTGTGCCGGGTTGTCCTCCTCCGACTTCGGGCGCGCCACCGTGTACTCCGCCAGTTATGCCGCCAGCAGCGGCGCAGCTTTCAACCATGGGCGGGACTTTTCATGCGCAGTTGCTCGGCGAAACGGGATTTCTGAAGCTCGACCGGGTGCTCTCGCCGCATCAGTTTCTTTCGGCGCGGTTGAGCACGTCCCGGTCTTATGGGGCGAACAATGTGTATTTTGATCCGGGAAGCCCGATCACTTTCGATTCGATCAGCGCCAACGGACAAGAGGACGTAACAACGGAGAGTGCGTCGCTAGCTTTGCTGAGCGGCATTTCGCCGCGGCTTACGAGCCATTTGCGAGTGCAGTTTTCGCTCGATCTCGAGCAGTCGTTCCCCAACACGACCGGGCCCCAGTCAGGCATCTACGACTGGATGGAGGATTTTGGGCAATCGTCAACCCTGCCGCGCGAAACCCGCGAGCACCGCTTGCAGATCGCGGAAACTTTCAGCCTGACCCACGGGCGAAACCAATTGAAGTTCGGAGTCGACGGAATGCGGACATGGGACTACAACTTCTATCCGTCGCTCTTTGGTGGCGACTATTTCTTCGACAACATTTCCGTGAATCCGCTGACGTTTGTGCCGATGGCGGAGGGATTGGAGCTAACGCCCGTTGCGGGCGTATGCGCACACCATCATGCCCAGTTGGAATTGGGATGCGGGCAGCTGGACGGGACCGCCCGCCAACCTGGCGCGCTATTACGATCAAAATTTCGGCAATCCCGTATCGCACCCGGACGGCAACGACTATGCCGGGTTTGTGCAGGACACGGCTCGGCTGACGCCGCACTTCAGCCTGAGCATGGGAGTGCGCTACGACCTGCAGACGTTTTCGACCAAGGGAATGGCAGGCACCCCGCTGTGGCCGCAGGCGGGAAAGATGCCGTTGCGAGGAGAAGAATTTTGCGCCGCGGATGGGAATCGGCTATGCCATCGGCAACGACCGCCCGCTCATGGTGCGCGCGGGATTCGGAATTTTCTATACCCGCATTCCGCAGATTTACCAGTCGGCGGTCACCAATGACAACGGGCTGAGCGATAACTTTCTTTCTCTCGACAATTCCAATTACTACCAGAAGCAGGTGTTCCCGACGTATCCGAATGCGGCGGTAAATTGCCCGCGGGGGCCAGTCCAGTGCACGATACCGGCGGCGTGGCAACAGTATGCGACCAGCGAGGTGTCCGCATTTGCGCCCGACTTTAAGACGCCGCGCGTGCAGCAGGCAAGTCTGAGTCTGGAGCGGGAAGTGGGCGGCGGGTTCATGGGCGACGATCTCTTACCTGTTTGTCCATGGTGTGGATATGATCCGGGCGCGGGATGTGAATCTGCCGCCGCCGACTTATTACAGCTATCCCATCTTCGATCCGACCGGCGGCACTTTTCAAAACGAGTTTTACAACGTGGAGTCGTTCTCCACCTGGCAGACGAGTTACAGCATCAGTTGTCCGTATCCGCCGTGCATTAATACCTTGAATCGTCCGATCCCGCAACTCGGAGCGATCGATCAATTTGAGAGCGCCGCGTCGAGTGTCTATAACGGCATGACGGTGTCGCTGCGCAGGCGAATGTCAGGAGGGCTTATCTCTACCTGGCATATACCTGGGCGCACGCGATCGACAGTGGTCAGGACGCGCTGGTGGCCGGGCAACCGGTGACCGTGCAGAACTCCTACTCAACCAAGAGCGAGCGCGGGCCGAGTGTAACCGATGAGCGCAACCGGCTGACGATCTCAGCGATTGAGGAGCCGAATCCGTTTGCGGCGGGACAGAAAGTTCTGGCGACGATGTTCGATCACTGGAAAATTTCTGGAATCATGACGTATGGCAGCGGGCGTCCGGCGAACGCGTCGGTCTCGGGCGATCCGAATCAGGATGGGAATGACAGCAACGACCGCTTGCCGGGTATGGGCGCAATGCATTTACCGGTCCCGACTACGCGACCATGGATTTGCAGCTGGGAAGGATGATGATTCTGGGCGAACGGTTTCATCTGGAGTTGAGCGCCGATTCGTTCAATTTGTTCAACCGGAACAACAAGACTGGAAATAACCAACAACGGTTTTCAGAACTTCGGCCGGACAATTCATCAAGTACACCCAATACGCAGGAAATACTTACTATCCTGCTTATTATCAGCAGCCTACGAGTTTATTGAAAGCCACGAATTCGTTTGCGCCACGACAGATGCAATTTTCGATGCGGCTGAATTTTTGAGGTGAAGTGAAATTTCCTGCACATTCCGCTTGACTTAACAGGGTAATGCTTGCCATAACTAACGAGTCCAGTTAGGACGAGTAGGGGGGTGTAGTTCGTTGGCAGAAGTTCGACTTCAAGAGGGTGAATCCCTCGAAAATGCACTTCGGCGGTTTAAGCGGAAGGTACAGACTGAGGACATCATTAAGGAAGTAAAGCGTCACTCGTTTTACCTGAAGCCCGGAGAGAGAAAGCGAGTCAAGGAAGCCCTGGCTCGCAAACGTAGCCGCAAGAAAGCGCGCAAAGAACAGGACTAGCGCTAAGGAAAACGGGCCGTTCGCTGAAGAACGGCCCGTTCCTCGTACTCGAAATTTTGGAATCAAACCCAGGTCGCGCGAAGATTGTCGCGAATTTTCCCGGCCGTGGTCTTAATGACAAAGCATGAACCATGCGGTGCACACCGCGTGGCGGGCCGAGCCCAGGGGTCAGCATGAGGGGGATGTAAATCTCCTGCCCACGAAGTGAACCGGATCCTTCCCTATTCGGGTCTCCCGTGCAGAGCAGGGACGCGGAATGGGAGCGCCTCTTCAATGGAATACCAGGACAAGATTCTGAAGTGTATCGATTGTGGCACGGATTTCGTGTTCACAGCGGGTGAACAGCTGTTCTTCCACGACAAGCAGTTCAAGAACGAACCCAAACGCTGCAAGAACTGCAAGGGCAAACGGGTGGCAGTTCTTGGAACTGGGTCGCAGCACCGTCGCGCGGGCATTCGTACGCGAGGACGGAGACGCGGACGAACTGTTCGCAGTGCGGCAAAGAAACCACGGTGCCGTTCCGTCCAACACAAGGTCGACCGGTGCTGTGCCGCGAGTGCTATCAGCAAGGGCGGCAAGTCGCGAGCGCCTGATTATTCTCGATCGTCGGACATTGGTCATTCAGAGACGATCATCAGAGAACGATCATTGCAAGAAGCGAAGCCAGCAGGATGCTCATCCTGCGCGGCGCCGGCTTCCTCGGGCGCCTTCGAGGCCGAGGTGTGTTCGCGGCGTTGCTTCTCCGCGTGACGGATGAGCAGGGCTTCCACCTGGCGCAGCAGATCGCCTGTGCCGAGCGGCTTGATGAGCAATGAGTCAGAGTTTTCTCCAGTCCAATCTTCTCCGTCGCGATGTCTTCCCAGAGACTCTTCACCGCTATGTTCTCCGCGCCTGTGCTCTCCCGGCCAACTTTCTCCCGAAGGCGGATAGGCAGTGAGCAGCGCGGTCGCCGGATGGTAAGTCTGGCGGCGCGCCGCGCGCAGGACTTCCAGGCCGGCCTCCTCGGTTTCCATGCGCAAATCGCTGATCACCATCTGGTAAACGCCGGACTCCATACGAGCCACAGCCTCGGCTGAACTGCCCGCAGTTTCGACTTCAAATCCGTGGAGCTCGAGAACAGCTTTGAGGGTCAGCAGGACCGCGAGATCATCATCGACAAGCAGGATGCGACGTTTCATGTGCACTTCTTAAGCTGGGGATGGAGATGCAGGGCACTGCGCAGTCAGCTTGGCGCTTTCAGCGGGAGCTTCAGGCGCGGCATCCACTCGTTTAGTATAGGAGCGTGGCGAGCTTCTACATAGAGAATTTTGGCTGCCGCGCGACGCAGGCGGATGGGGCGGCGCTGGAACAGCAGTTTTTGGAGCGCGGCCTGGAACGCGCCGAAACATCTCGCGACGCGGAAATCGTCGTGCTGAATACCTGCACCGTGACCGCAGGCGCGGACAAAGATGCGCGCGCATCGATACGGCGGCTGCAGCGCGTGAATCCGGATTGCCGGATTCTGGTAACGGGATGTTACGCGCAGCGCGCACCGGAAGAACTGACCGCACTGCCCGGTGTGACCTGGGTCGTGGGTAATTCGCACAAGCACCAGGTGGCCGACATTGCGACTTCAGGTGCTTCATCAACGGGATTTGTTTCGCTGGCGCAGCTTGCCAGGCCTGGTGTGATTGTCGGGGATATTTTTGCGCATACGGAACTGCTGGCGGCTCCGGTATTCGAAGCCGCCAACGAGCGCACGCGTCCCAACCTTAAAGTGCAGGATGGTTGCGACAACCGTTGTTCGTTCTGCGTGATTCCCTATGTTCGGGGACAGAGCCGTTCGCTGCCCATGGAGCGCGTGATCGCGGAAGTGCGGACGCTGGTCGAGGCGGGCTATCGCGAAGTGGTAATTTCGGGAATTAATCTGGGGCGATGGGGAAGGGATCTGGGAGGCAGCACTCAGCATTCAGCACTCGGTACTCAGTTCAAACCCACGACGAACGACCAACGGCTGGAACTTCTAATCCGCGCCATCCTCGATCAAACATCGCTTGAGAAATTGCGCATCAGTTCCGTTGAGCCGATGGATTGGAGTGATGAACTGATTGATCTGGTGGCGTCGTCGCCGCGGATCGCCAAGCATGCGCACGTACCCATGCAGTCGGGAAGCGATGCCGTGTTGCGGCGCATGCATCGCAAGTACCGGCCCTGGCATTATCAGGGAAAGATCCTGAAGATCAGAGCGGCCATGCCCACCGCAGCGATCGGCGCCGACGTCATGGTGGGATTTCCGGGTGAGACGGAAGCGGAGTTCGACGAGACGCGAGGCCTGATCGAAGAGCTGCCCTTTACTTATCTGCATGTGTTCACTTATTCGGCGCGTCCCGGCACCCCGGCGGCGGAGCAGTCGGAGCAGGTTCCAGTAGCCGTGGCGAGGGAACGGAACCGCGTGCTCCGGGAGATAGCATCCAAGAAGAAGGCAGCGTTCATGCGATCGCTCAGTGGGGACCGTACTCGAGGCGATCACGTCTGCAGTCGGGCGGAGCGGAATTCACCGAAGCGCTGACGGAAAATTACCTGAAGATGAAAATTCCCGGGCCATCATGAGGCAAACCGCTGGACGGACGTGGAAGTCAACGGAATAGCGGGCGAGATGCTGGTAGGGAAGCCAGTCGCGCCCCCTCTCTCCCTAGTGACTCAGGAGTGCACAAAAAGGAACAAACGCATTGACCTGCAACCCTTTGCGGCTTACGATAATGAAAATCAAGAAATGTGGGAGTGATCCGAAACCATGTCACAGTCAAGGCTTCGGTCCGCGATGTGTTGCTTGCTGACGATCCTGTTTCCGGCGCAAGTCATGCTGGCAGGCGAGACGGCGACGGCCATGCTCTACACCAACGGTGCGGCGTGGGTGAACGGCAGCGAGGTGCCGAAATCGGCAGCCGTGTTTTCGGGCGACATGCTGCAGACGCGGCAGGATTCGTCGGCCAGTATCCAATCGAACGGATCGAGCGTGATGGTGCTGGCGGATTCGCTGGTTAAATTTGAGGGGCCCGCCGTTGAGCTTGAGCATGGTGCAGTGCGAGTGACAACATCGCGCGGACTGACGGCCCACGTCGGCGATGTGACCATTAAGCCGTCGGCCGATACTTGGACTGAGTTTCAGGTGACCGACACCAACGGGCAGGTCCAGATCGCGGCCAACAAGGGCGACGTGACGGTGCAGGACGACAAGGGAACGACCACCGTAACCCAGGGACAGCAGACCACGCGTGACGACACCGCCGACACGGACAAGAAAAAGAAAAAACACCGAAAGGGAACCGGAGCTGAGCCGGCGGCCCATGGGGGAATCATGAGTTCCACCACGGCGGTCTATGTCGGCATCGGCGTTGAAACTGGAGTGGGGATCTGGCTCCTGTTACAGGGCAGTCAACCGGTGAGTCCGGCATGCCCGTCGAATCCTTGTCAGTGATTTTCGTTGCAAACGAGTGGCTGCTGTTGAATTCCGACCGTGAGTTTTTGCGAGTGAGTTCTGGGGTGGGCGACTGAATTCATGTCGCGCTACGTTTCCTACCGAGATTTCGACTGGGTCCTGTTGGGTTTCGTGCTGGCGATCTGCACGCTGGGCGTGCTGCAGATTCACAGTGCGACCGAGCACACCAAGTTTGCCGGCTCCCATATCAAACAAATCTACTGGATTCTCGCGGGCGTGGGCGCGATGTTCCTCGTCAGCCTGCTCAACTATCAAGCCCTGCTCGAACAAGTCCACTGGATGTACATTGCCTCGCTGGCCTCTCTCATCGCGGTAATTTTATTCGGGCAGAAATATCTGGGTGCACGGCGCTGGATCAAGATGCCGGGGGGCGCGCATTTTCAGCCGTCGGAGTGGGTAAAGCTGATCCTGATTCTGGCCGTGGCGAAGTACTTTTCTGATTTGCACGAGCGGGAATTGTCGTGGCCGGACTTTCTGAAAGCGGGTGCGATCGTCGGCTTCCCCATGCTCATGGTGCTTGCCCAACCGGACCTGGGAACGGCGCTGACCTACCTGCCGGTGGCGGTTATGGGTTTGTTTCTGGGCGGCCTACGCTGGAAGCAGGCGTTGATCGTAGTATCATCTTGGGGCTGCTGGTTCCAGTGGCCTGGATGAAGGTTTTGAAGTCGTATCAGAAGGATCGGTTAACCAGTTTTATCAATCCGGATGCGGATCGTCAGGGCTCCGGGTATCAGGTGAATCAATCGTTGATTGCGGTGGGTTCGGGCGGGATCTTTGGCAGCAGCCAGGGATCGCAGACGCATCTGGCGTTTCTGCCAGTGCCGCAAACCGACTTTATTTTTGCCGCGTTTGCCGAGGAACATGGGTTTGTAGGAGCGTTGGCGGTTCTGCTGTTATACTTTATAGTGCTGATGCGGTTGACTCAGAATGCTCAAACGGCGCCCGACCGCGCCGGGGCATTTCGTGGTAATGGGTGTGGTGGCTGTGCTTAGCTTTCATATTCTGGTCAACGTCGGCATGGTGGTTGGCTTTATGCCGGTCACCGGAATACCTTTGCCGCTCATGAGTTACGGTGGGTCTTCCGTTCTTTTCATGTTTTTGGCGCTGGGGATGGTGATGAACGTCCGGATGCGCCGCTTCGTGAACTGAGACGGTGGGCAGATGTTGGGGTGCCCTCCTCGACCGGTCTTATCGACTGGTTCTATGAACATCGAGAACGGTGCCAGGAAACAAGATCAAGTAAGAAAGAAGATTACGAAGGCCCTCGCGAAAAAGGAGGGCAGAATGCCGGCAGAAGTCGAAGCCGGACAGGATTGAAGCCAGTCAGGCGGGGAACGGCCCCCTCAGCGTGAACGCGAGAGAGTGGCCACAGACCTGACGTAAGGCTTAACGCGATCAGTGCAGACGAGTAACACACAATTCACTGCAGTGTAGGTCCCGGGAAGAAGTAGTTCTTCCTGAGACCGCGCCCGCTCCTACCCGGAGCGGCGCTGAACGCTATCGATCTCCTGGTCCGCCTTGCGCTTCTGGTCCGGTAAAGAAAAACCGGAGTAGAAATGAACAAGGAATTGTACGTATCGGCCACGCCCCACGAAACCAAAGTGGGGATCACGGAAGACGATCAACTAGCGGAAATTTACCTCGAACGAGAAAACGAATACACCTTAGCAGGCTCGATTTATAAGGGCCGAGTAACGCGCGTGCTGCCAGGCATGCAGTCGGCCTTTGTCGATATTGGGTTGGAACGCGACGCCTTTCTGTACGTTTCCGATTTCATGGATCTGGAACAGCAGGACGAGGACCTGGATGAAGCAGTCCCGGCCAATCGTCCGGTGACGGACGGCGCGTCCGCGCAACGGTTCGGAAGCGGACGTTGCAGCGGAAGGGCAGTCTGCGGAGGCCGGCAGCGCAGCGGACGAGGGAGAAGAGCTGGGCGCTGCGTCGGCGCCGGGCAGTACCGCGCCGCGGCTACCGGCGCCCGCGACTTTCGCGGACGTCGCCGGCGTCGCGGACGTCGCGGAGAGAACGACCGCGGTGGGCGCGGCGAGCGTCCGAGCGCAGCGAAATCCGAAGCGAACCTGCCAGCGAAATTCATAGCGAACCTGCCGGCGAATCGCATGGCCCATCAAGAGGTGATCCAAGAAGCGACCGGTTCAGCCGCGGCGACCGTTCCGGACGCAGCGCGTCGGATTCGCAATTTCAGCGGACCACGACGACCGCTCGGCCCGGTCGCGACTACGATTACGGACCGCCCCCGGGATATCAACCGATCCTGCTCCCCGGCGAATCAATTTCGAAGTACCAGCGCCAGGGTCTGGGACGGACTGAAGACGCGAGCGCTGGTGGCATTGCCGGGGATAACGAACGTCCGTCTTTGCCGCCAGATTTGCCGGGGGAGACGAGAGCGGCAGCAGAGCGTTCAATGCCGCCTTCGATCATTGCCAACTTTCCTGAAGATGAACCGATCTTCGCCGCGGCCGTTGCCGAACCACTTCACGAACAGCATGACGACCTGCCGGAGGTTGAGGTCGACGAAGAGGTGCACGAGAATGCCGCCGCCGCAGGACCGCAATAGCCGAGAAGATGAGGTAGCGCCATATGGAGACCTACGGCCCGAACGCCGTACGCGAAGCGCACGAGCTTCACGGCATCTCCGCAGCGCCAGCGCACAACGTTGCGCATGGAGCAGTCGAGGAACAGGAGATCGAAGAGGAAGAAGCCGACCTCACATCCTACGGCGAAGAGCCAGGCGACGATGAAGGTTTCGAAGAACTGGAAGAAGAGACGCACGCAGCTAGTGGAGAGTTGTCTCAATCAGTAGTCGGAGAGGTTGCTCCATCGCTGGCAGCCGGTAGCGAAACCGCAACCAACGGCGAAGCGGTTCCCGAAGCTGTCCTCGGAGCCGAGGTCGGAGCCGAAGTTGAAGCCGAGGTCGAAGCGGAAGAGCGCGAAGCCGAGGAGTTGGAACTAGAAGAGGCACAAGCGGAAGCCGAGGCGCTGCTGGAAGCCGAGGCGATCGGCGAGGGCACCGTGGATGCGAGCGCGGAGGTTCGCGGTCCAGCGCCCGAGGCGAGACTGTTGCAGCGGACGCAGCGTCGCGGACCAGAGCGCGGCGGCGATCGAGGACGCGGACGCCGCGGTGGACGGCGCTTCCGCAGTCGCGAAAACACGGTAGTGCCGCAGATCAGCGAACTGCTGAAAGAAGGGCAGGAAGTGCTGATCCAGATTGCCAAGGAGCCGATCGGGAAAAAAGGCGCGCGCATTACCAGTCACATCGCGCTGCCCGGACGCTTTCTGGTCTTCATGCCGACCGTGAACCACACCGGCGTGTCGCGCAAGATTTCGTCGGAAGAAGAGCGGCTGCGGCTGAAGCGCATCATCCAGAGCGAGCGCGAAAACGGCGGCGGTGGTTTCATTGTGCGGACCGCGGCGGCGGGCGCAACCGACGAGGAACTGCGAGCCGACATCCGCTTTTTGAAAAATCTGTGGAGCGAGATCAAGTCGCGCTCCGACAGCAGCAAGTCTCCGGCACTGATCTATCACGATCTGAACGTGGTGGAGCGGGTGCTGCGCGATCAGGTGAGCTCGGATTTCTCCGTCATCTGGGTTGACACCGAACAGGAATACGAGCGCATTCTGCGTTTTGCCAATCGGTTCCAGCCGGCGCTGGTCAAGCGCGTCAAGCTCTACACGAAAGAGACGCCGCTCTACGATCAGTTCGGGCTGAACGAAGAACTCAACAAGGCGCTGAAGTCGAAAGTCTGGCTGAAGAGCGGCGGGTACATCGTGATCAACCAGACCGAGGCGCTGGTCGCGATCGACGTGAATACCGGCAAGTACGTCGGCAAGACGGCTCGCCTGGAAGACACGATCGTGAAGACCAACGTCGATGCGATCAAAGAGATCGTGCGCCAGGTCCGGCTGCGCGATCTGGGCGGCATCATCATCATCGACTTCATCGACATGGACGAGCGCCGCAACCGGCAGAAAGTGATGCAGGCGCTGGAAGAAGCGTTGCGCCTCGATCGCGCTCCGTCAAAGGTGCTGCAGTTCAACGATTTCGGCCTGGTGGCGATCACGCGCAAACGCGTGAAGCAGTCGCTCGAACGGACGATTGGATCGCCGTGTCCGTATTGCCAGGCCACCGGCTTCGTGAAATCGGTGAATACGGTCTGCAACGAGGTCTATGTCGAGATGCGCAAGATCTCGAACCATCTGGAACACAGCGACGTGATGTTGCGAGTGAATCCGGAGGTTGCGAAAGCGCTGAAGGCGAACAACGCGAATCTGCTGAATGAAATGGAAGAGCTCACGAAGAAGACGATCATCGTGAAATCGGATCCGGCGCTGCACCAGGAGCAGTTCGACATTCACTAAGACGTTAGCGACGAGCTTCCGGATCCAGCAGAAAGGGGACGGGCGACAGGCTGTCCCTTTTCCATTTTGTGGGTATCGCTTCGCCGATGAGCTTTGCCGCCTCGGCGGTGCGCTCTCGCAGCTTTTCGAGCGAGTGGCGGAGAGTCGCTCGACCGATTTTCGCCGGTCGCTGAAGGGTCCGCCTGCGATGGGCTGCTGCGATGACCAGGGCCAGCCGGTCCACTGCTTCGTCGAGGCGCTTGGCGAGGTCGATGAGCACCACCAGAGAGTCGGCGTGCAGTTTCCAGACGGAGCGCGAATTCCGCGAGCGTTTGAATTCCTCAATCTCGGTGTCGATGCGCGCGGTGACTGCGACGACGCGGAGCAGCATCCGCGCAGCGTCCGCCTGCGGGCCCGCTCTGTTCGAGATAGTCGGCGGTGTAGGCCTCAACCTCGGCCGGACTGAGCATCAGGTTGAAATAACGCATGGGCACGATCTGGCGGAACTTGGGATCGGCCACGCGCACGAAGACGCGAATCGATTCTTCCACCCGCCGCAACTTCGCTTCTTCGATCGAGAGCGCCTGCGGAGTGATGGCGGCGGGAACATACTTCGATGCAGCGGGCAGTGCCGGAGCGGCCGCTGCGCCGCCGCGCACCGACTGTGCGAGCGGAAGGCGCGGAGTCTGGATGGGCGCGCCGGATCGGCGGCCTGCGCTCCAATTCCTTTTTCAGCCGGGAGACGCGGCGGAATTTTTCCAGCGCCGCGCCGTAGTCAACTTTCAACAATGCTTCCTGGTTCAGAGCCGCGACATGCTCGACGGTGACTTCGACGCCGTCGACCGTGCTCAGAATGCTGCCGCCGAGTTCTTCCAGACGCTGCGCGAAATCCTTGATCTCTTCTGCGGCGGCGGCGAACAGCGCATGAAAACGATCGCCGAAGGCGGCATTGTAAGGCGCGAGCGTGGCCAGCACTCCGGGGTGATAAATCGATTCGCCGAGCGAAGCTTTCAGTTCTCGAACCCGCGGGATAATGCCGGAATCCATGAGCGCGCGTGAAATCCTGGAACCGATTCGCCTGGTCAAGCAAAGGGCCAAATTCGCGCAGCAGTTGCACATGATCGTTCCGGAGAGCACGGGCACGTCGGACTCGGAGAGTATTTCCAGCAGCGCAATTTCAAACGGAGACAGAGGGATCGAGCCATCCAGGCCGTAGCCGCGCTGCTCCCACTGGCCGGCACGCGCGGGATGACGAAACAGAAAAGTTGCGACCAGATCGGTCTTGTCGCGATTGGCGCCGGAATCGTCGCGATGGCGCGCGAAGTAGCGCAGCAGCCCTTCGGCAACCTCGGGATCAAGATCGGATTGCACTCCCAGT
This sequence comes from uncultured Acidobacteriaceae bacterium, assembly GCA_963826845.1. GTDB lineage: Bacteria > Acidobacteriota > Terriglobia > Terriglobales > Acidobacteriaceae > Acidiflorens. Next base: position 107,796 of record CAWGYS010000001.1, on the reverse strand, counting down.
CGCAGCATGGCCGGAGTGATCGCCATGTCGAGCAACTGGATCCAGAGGTGCATCTGCTCCAGGGTGGAGCGCACATCGTCGGCGTGGCCGATGACGTCGGGAGCCAGTTCGGCGGGCGCGGGCAGCTTTCCGCCGAGTTGGTCACTCAGCAGCCGCTGGTAGAAGCCTGCACGGTGGCCAACAACGCCAGCTCCCATTTGGGATCCTCAAGCAAATTCAGCTCCTCCGAGATCGCGCAGTAATGTTGCCAATGGGGCCATCTTTTAGTAAAACCGAAAGGCGTGCTGGCGCAATTGGTTACCTGGTTACGGAAGTGGCTGCACCAGTACCCGCCTGTAGATACGGGGGTCGCCGTGTCCGCGCCCAGATCAGTCCCCGGCCGGCCTATTGGAAGACCACGGTTTTGTTCCCGTATAAGCAGGATGCGGTTTTCCACGTGCCAGCGGACGGCGCGCGATAGCACGATCTTTTCGATGTCGCGGCCCTTTTGGACCAGGTCGTCGACGGTGTCGCGGTGATAGATGCGGACAACGTCCTGCTCGATGATGGGGCCATCGTCGAGTACTTGAGTAACGTAGTGCGCGGTGGCGCCGATCAACTTGACGCCGCGCTGGAATGCCTGGTGATAGGGCTTGGAGCCGACGAACGCGGGCAGGAACGAGTGGTGAATGTTGATGAGGTTCTCGGTGCCGAGAGTGGCGATGAACTCGTTCGAGAGCACCTGCATGTAGCGGGCCAGCACGACGAGACTGCATTTGTGTTCGCGGATGAGCGCGATTTGCTTCTGCTCGGCTTCGCGCTTGTTTTCTTTTGTGACCGGCACGACGAAATAAGGGACGCGGTAAAAGTCGGCGATACGCTGATTATCGGGATGGTTGGAGACGATCAGCGGAATTTCGCAGCGCAGCTCGCCGCTCTGATGGCGATAGAGCAAGATCCTGCAGGCAATGGTCATATTTCGAAACGAAGATGGCGATGCGCGGGCGATCGGCGGAATGGGCGAGGCGCCAGTCCATCTGGAAATCGCGGGCGATCGGAGCAAAGCGCTCGGGAAATTCGGAGAAGGTCAAAATCGAAATCCGCCGGATCGAACTCGACGCGGGTGAAGAAAGAGATTGGATTCCTCATCACCATGCTCGTCGTTGAAGAGGATGTTGCCGTTGTGGCGAAAGATGAAATCGGCAATCGAAGCGACCACGCCTTTACGGTCGGGGCAGGAGACGAGAAGGATGGCGGAGTTATGCATAAAGGTTCTGCATAAACAAGTGTAGCGCCGGCGTCCTCGCTGGCTACTCAAGCCGCCGGACCAGCGGCACTACCCGACCGCGACTACAGGATAGTCTTCGATATATTCCTCACCGTTGCAGCCGTAGTAAGCCACCTTGCGAGCAATAAGATCGACATCGTAACGCACAACACCAGCGCGCCAACTGGCCGCGAGAAACTCGGGGAATGTACTTTTCCCGGCTTGGTCGGTCCGCAGCGCGGAGATAAGAGCCTCCCGGTTGAATGGAGGCACATCGACGGTGCCCGTGGACAGTGGTGTTCCCGTCGTCACGACCGGCCCATCCTCGGTGAGATACAGACTCTGGCACGCGGGCAGGTACCAGAGATTGCGCGTAACACCCGCGCATCGCAGAGTCTCGGCCAGATACGGGAAGCCGCCGACCTTCGGACGCCCAGCCATGGCCCGCTGTTGGGCCGCTTGCAGGTTTTCTATCGCCTTACCCATTGAGACTCTTCACAGGCAAACTCGAACTATTTCTTCAGCGCCTTAGCGATCTCGCGCGCTGCGTTCGCGCCCGAGCCGCCGGTTAGCCCCGTCCCGGGATGTGTTCCGCTGCCGCACAGGAACAAGCGTTCGATCGGCGTTCGATAGCGCGCCCAGTCGAGCAGCGGACGCATGGTGAAGAACTGATCGAGCGCGAGTTCACCGTGGAAAATATGGCCTCCCGTGAGGCCGTAGGTTTCTTCGAGATCCTTAGGCGTGATGATCTGATGGCGCAGGATGGTTTGCGGCAGATTCGGCGCATACTGCGCGATCGTCTTCACCACAGTTTCGCCGAGCGCTTTGCGCTGGCTCTCCCAGTCGCTGTCCTTCAGCTTGTAAGGAGCGTACTGCATGTAGATCGACATCACGTGCTGTCCGGCCGGGGCGAGTGATGGATCGGAAAGCGACGGAAACGTCATTTCAATGTACGGATTGCGCGAGAAGTTGCCATACTTCGATTCGTCGAAAGCGCGCTCCAGGTAATCGATCTCAGGGCTGATCTGGAGGCGGCCATGGAGCAGGTTGCCGTCAGCTCTTGCTTTAGCGCGGTGAATTCCGGCAGCGCGGAGAGCGCAAGATTGATTTTCGCGACCGTCCCCATCGAGCGGTAGTTCTTGATTTTCTGTACAAAGTCCGGCGTGAGATGCGCAGGATCGACCAGACGCATCAGCGTGCGCTTGGGGTCGGCGTTCGAGACCACGGCCCGCGCCGAAATCTCTTCGCCGGAGGTGAGCACGACGCCGGTGGCGACGCCGTCTTTCACGCGAATCTCGGCGATCTCAGCGTCTGGTGCGAATTTCCGCGCCCGCCTGTTTCGCCGCGGCAGCCATCGCCAGAGTAATGGCACCGACGCCGCCGGCAGGGAACTGAACGCTCCCGGCAGGAGTCGGATCGGCCGCGGCACGCAACAGCAATACCAGCGCACTGCCCGCCGACCATGGACCCAGAAACGTTCCGAAGATGCCGCGAGCGGCGATGGTGGCGCGCAGCGGCTCGGTGTCGAAGAACTCAGCGACCAGATCGGCAACCGCCATCGGTCCCCAGCGCAGGACGCGATACAAATCCTTCTTGCCCAGATTTCGAATGGATCGGCCCGTCTTCAGCATTCCCCAGAGATCGCCGCTGCTGGGGCTGTCAATATTCGGCGGCGTGAGCGCGAGCGCTTCGCCGATGACCTTGCCGATCTTGCCGAGCGCAGTGCCGAAGTCCGCATATGAGGCAGCATCTTTCTGCGACCACTGCGCGATCTCCTGCGCGGCTTTCTTAGCGTCGGAGTAGAGGACGAGCGCTCGGCCATCGGGCAGCAGCGAGACCGTGCTCACCTCGGGAGTCGTCAGCTTGAGGCCGTGCTGCTCCAACTGCATGTCGCGGACGATGTCGGCGCGCAGCGGGCCAGTGTTGTGCGCAAGCGTAGAGCAGCGAAAGCCGGGATGAAATTCCTCCGTGATGGCCGCGCCGCCCACCTGGGCGCGGCGTTCGAGCACCAGCGGCTTGAATCCGGCTTTGGCGAGATAGAAGGCGGCGACCAGACCGTTGTGTCCGCCACCGACGATGATGACATCGCGTGTTTCGGCCATCGGTTCTACGCGGCCTTCCCGTCTTTCAGAATTTCGAGCGCGGCCAGACGTCCGGGCGCGCCCATGATGCCGCCGCCGGGATGCGTGGCCGATCCGCACATATAAAGGTTCTTGATGGGCGAGCGGAATTGCGCCCATCCCGCAACCGGACGCAGGAAAAATAATTGTTCGAGCGAAAGCTCGCCCTGGAAAATGTTGCCTTCGGTCAAGTCCCCATTCGCGTTCGAGATCGAGCGGCGTAACGACCTGGCGATGCAGAATGATGTCTTTGATATTCGGCGCGTATTCGGCGATGGTGTTGACGACGTTGTCGCCGAACTTCTCTTTTTCCGTGTCCCAGTCGAGGCCGGGCGCCAGCTTGTAGGGCGCATACTGCACGAAGCACGAAAGAATGTGCTTTCCCGGCGGCGCGAGCGACGTGTCGGTGAGCGTCGGAATCACCATGTCGATGTAGGGGTGCGACGACCAGTGGCCGTATTTCGCTTCGTCGTAGGCCTTCTCCATGTACTCGACGCTGGGCGAAATCGACATTGCGCCGCGCAGGTGCGCGCCCACTCCGGGCATGCATTTGAAATTCGGCAGGCCGTCGAGCGCCATGTTCACTTTGCCGGATGACCCGCGGAATTTGTAGCGCTTCACGCCTTCCATGAATTCGTCGGGCAGATTGCCGGGCTCGATCATCTTGGTAAATGTGAGCCGCGGATCGACGCTCGAAGAAATAACGTCGGCATAAATTTCATCGCCGTTGCCGAGCACGACGCCGTAGGCGCGTCCGTTCTTGACGATAATCTTGGCGATCGGAGCTTCGGTGCGAATCTCGACTCCGGCTTCGCGAGCCGCGTCGGCGATCGCGTTTGAGATGGCGCCGGTGCCGCCGCGCGCGAATCCCCAGGCGCGGAATGCGCCATCAATCTCACCCATGTAGTGATGCAGCAGAACGTAAGCGGTGCCGGGCGAGCGCACGCCGAGAAAAGTGCCAATTATGCCCGAGGCCGACATCGTCGCCTTGAGCACATCGGTCTCGAACCACTGATCGAGAAAATCGATGGCGCTCATGGTCATGAGCTGGACCTGGTTGTATTTGTCCTCGCTCGACATGCCCTGGAAGCGGCGTCCGATGAAGAGCAGCTTCATCAGTTCCTGCGGATTCAGCGTGGCCGGGTCGGGCGGAATCATGCTCAGGATCGGTTTCACGAAGCGGCACATGGCCTGCATGGCCTTGCCGAATTCGTCGTAGGCTTCGGCGTCAACGCGCGAGTGGCGGGCAATTTCGCGATGCGTCTTGCCGTGATCGTTCACGCGCCATAGATGATCGCCGTTCGGCATCGGAGTGAAAGTGCCGTCGAGCGGAAGAATCTCAAGCCCGTGGCGGGGAAGATCGAGGTCGCGAATAATTTCGGGCCGCAGCAGCGAGACGACGTAAGAGCAAACCGAAAACTTGAAGCCGGGAAAAACTTCTTCTGTGCAAGCCGCGCCGCCGAGGACGTGACGGCGCTCGAGCACCAGCACTTTCTTTCCAGCTTTCGCCAGATAGGCGGCGTTGGTGAGGCCGTTGTGGCCTCCGCCAATCACGATCACGTCGTATTTGGTACCGCTCGCAGCAGGCATAGACTAGATTAAGACCATTCCTGAGAAAGTTGACCTGGTTGACCGGGAAATCCCGCAGGAAATGACTCGCCATTCTATCGAGAAAGTGTCGTTTTGTCTCTACTTACGTCATAGTCCTGACCCACGGTCAGTTCATTTCGACGCTTGCCGCGGGCCTGCCTCGGTGCATATAATCCAGCGGTCGGAGTTTCCTCGGATTTCCTCTGTGAACCCCTGTGTTCTCTGTGGTTGAGAAAAATCTTTACCACCGAGAACACAGGGTTCACGGGAGAAGAACTCACAGGGGGAAAGCCGTACGAGGCCGCCTTGCCCATTGGAACTGCGTTTCACGAGAGAACGTTCGCCCTCTGCCACAGTCTGAATTACCGCGAGTGGTCGGGATATTACACGGTCAGCGTGTATGAAGTGCACCATGAGCACGAGTACAACGCGATCCGCAATGCCTGCGCGCTGATCGATATTTCGCCGCTCTACAAATATCTGATCACGGGCAAAGATGCGACCAAATTGGTCAACCGCGTGATCACGCGCGACATCAACAAAGTCGCTGTCGGCCAGGTGATTTATGCCTGCTGGTGCGATGAAGATGGCAAGGTCATTGACGACGGGACCATCACCCGCCTCGAAGAAAACAAATATCGCTGGACGGCGGCCGATCCCAGCCTGCGCTGGTTCCGGCAGAACGGCCTGAACATGGACGTTCAGATCGAAGACATCTCCGAGCAAACGGCGGCGCTGGCGCTGCAGGGACCGACCTCCGCGAAACTTTTGAAGACGGTTGCGGAGGCCGACATTGCGAATCTGAAGTATTTCCGAAAAACGAGCGGCAAGATTGCCGGCGTGCCGGTAGATATTTCCCGCACCGGATACACCGGCGACCTCGGCTACGAGATTTGGATTCCGTGGAACGATGCCGTTAAAGTTTGGGACGCACTGATGGAAAAGGGCAAGCAGTTCGATATTCACGCCGCCGGAATGCTGGCGCTCGATGTATCGCGCGCAGAGGCGGGACTGCTGCTGATCGAAGTCGATTACATCAGTTCGAAGAAAGCGCTGATCCCGTCGCAGAAATATTCGCCGTATGAGTTGGGCTTTGGCAAGATGGTGCATCTCGATAAAGAAAACTTCATCGGCAAGCGTGCGCTGGCGCAAGACAACAAGCAGGGAGTGGCGCGACAGTTGGTCGGACTCGAAGTAGATTGGGTGGAAGTGGAAGAGCAGTTCGACAAATTCGGACTCTCTCCGGCAGCGCCCAGCCAGGCGTCGCGCGTACCGCCGTGCCCGTCTATGCTGGCGACAAGCAGGTGGGCAAGGCAACCACGACGGCGTTCTCTCCGTTGCTGAAGAAGTTGATTGCGCTGGCCAGCGTGAGCACCGAGTACTCCAAGCCGGGCACCAAACTGCAAATGGAGTTGACGATCGAAGCGCAGCGGATGAAGACGACAGCGACGGTCGTGCCGCTGCCGTTCTTCAATCCGAAGCGGAAGACGGCGACGCCGGTGTAGCTCGTCCTGTTCAGCCTCTCTGCTTGCTATTGCGTAAACGCGTCGTAAATCCTCAGAAACTGCAGCGGATGAAACAGGTCAAAAGCCGGCGCCGCGGGTACCACCGTTCCGTTATCGCTGATCACATTAAACGTCAGCGCCCAGAGCGGTCGCCTCGTTATTCAGGTCTGTGCGGTCAGGTCCTTCCATTTTCCTTTCGCCATTCGCAATCTGAAGCGTTTGCATCGCGGTGATCGTTTCCGCCGGAGAAAATTCGCAGTGGCCCGCGCGATGCACGAATGTCTGTCGCAGCAAAGCACTGTCATCCGCTTCTTTGACGACCGTCTTATAGGCTCTCTCTTCTTCCACCGCCACCAGTCCGTCGCCCTCCGTGTGCATCGTCAGAACCGGGAACGGCAACTGGCCGTTGTAGATAATGTTTTGGCTCAAGTAAGTCAGAGCGCCGGGGTCGGCGGAGATTCGCGCGGCGCTCTTCAGCGTAGCCAGGTCGGCGTCCAGGCTCAACCCGGCGGCTGTGTATAGCGCTTGTACCTCGGCATAATTGACCGAGTGCTTCAGTTGCTTCTCATAATTCACGCCGGTGTTAAACGAAGGATTGCCTCCGGCACGCGCTTCCAGTTCGGCGCGGAAGTCAAACGCGAACGGGAAATCGACATTTTCCATCCATTCAAACTGGTTGGCTTCTTGGTCGGTGTAGTCGGTTGGCGAAGGTTCCGGAGAAGTGGGATCGTACCAGCCCGGCGTATCGCCCAGGGCCGCGACCAGAGCGATTCGCGCCTGACCTTGCGCCGTGGCTTGAGCCGCGGCGAGAACGATTTCCGCGTTGGTCAAATTCTGGCGTCGGGTTGGTGATGTTCACCACTTGCAAAGACCCGCCCGCCAGCAGAATGTTGAAGGCAAATTCGGCATCGAGCGCCTGGTTCCAAGTGCCCACGCCGCCGCCCACGACTCCGCACATGGGCAGCGCCGCGTTGAAGCGGCTGGGATACTCCTGCACCAGACCAGCAGTGATCATGCCCCCGAGAGAGTGTCCCCAGGCGATGGTCGTGGTCGGAGTTCCAACCAGACTGTCGAAAGCATCGAGCGTGGAAATCTGATCGGGGATCGCCTGCTGAACTGCCCAGCCAGTCGTCGCGTAGGACGACCCTGCCAGAGCGTAGCCCGCCGCCAGCATGTAGGCGCCCGTGAGCGGATCGCCAACGTCTTCTGCCGGATTCGAGGACCCCGGCGTGACGTATCCGTGACTGTAAAGCAGCAGAGTGCCGTTCCAGGCCGCTGGAACATCGATCACGTAAGTCGCGCCATCCGGCAAAGTTCCGGTGATGTGCTGCTGCGCGGCTGCGCTTCCGCAGAGCACGGCAATCAGAATTGCGATTAGCGCGGACAACAGTGTGCCTCGAGTGATTTTCGACATGGAAATTTCTCTCCTGTAGGGTGAAATCCCGTTTCCCTAGCCGCATTCAGCGGGGGTGGCCGGTACGAGCCGTCAGAAAGTCTGTGCCGATGCAGCCAACTTGTCAACCCGAAAAATCGTTCGAATTTCAGGCGGCGAGCTTGGGATGGCTCTTGCGCTTCCAGTACAAATATCCCGGCACGCCGATCAGCACAATCGCAGCTCCCCAGAACGCCTCGGTAGGCCGCTGGATGATGGTGTTAAGCGTCCACGCAACTCCGACCAACACGTAGATCGCGGGCAGCCACGGATATCCGGTGCAGCGATATGGGCGGGGAACGTCGGGCGTTTCCAGCGCAGAACGAAAAGGCCGATGACGGTCAGCGTGTACGAGAGCACCATGCCAAAAATGACGTACGTATAAAGCTGGTCGTAGCGTCCGCTCATAGTGAGCACCGCCGCCCAGATGCCTTGGCCGATCAAGCTGAACGCCGGCGTCCGCCATTTGGGATGAATGACGGCCATGCGGCGGAAAAAAACGCCGTCCCGCGCCATGGCGAGATAAACGCGCGAACCCGATAAAGTGCAGGCCGCCGCCGCGCTGAAACACGATATCGCGATCATCGCCGACAGCCAGCCCGCGGCCGCGGGCGAGAAGAGTCTGGTAGCAGCGGCGTGCGCGATGGTTTCGTACTTCGCGACCTCGTTCAGCGGCAGGGCATAAACATAAGTCATGTTCATGGCGAGATAAATCGCGCCCACCATCGAGCACACCCAACACCATGGCGAGCGGCACATTTCGCCGCGGGTCTTTGACTTCTCCAGCAACCCAGGTGATGTAGACCCAGCCGTCGTAAGCCCAGAAGACCGCGATCAAGCCCACGCCGAAAGCGGAGATCAACTGTCCCGCGCTCAGTCCCATCGTCAGGCCGCCCGGCGCCTGAGCACTGAAGTTTGACCAATGTCCTTTGCCGATGGCGAAGCCGAGAACAACGAAGATCGCCATGGCGGTGAACTTGGTCCAGGTAGAGACATTCTGCAGAAGCGCCCCCCAGCGCAGTCCAACAACGTTGACGTAAGTGAGGACAGCGATCAGCGCCAGCCCGACCGCATGCGCCCGCGTGAACGGCATGCCCGCCAATGAGAAAATCACAGTGCTCCTGCGAAATCGCCGGAACGATATTCCCCATGTATGCGGCCGACGCGACGGAGAGCGCTGCGATAGTGCCGCCATTGGCGACCGCGAACAACATCCATCCGTAAAGAAAAGCGACCAGGTCACCGTACGCTTCGCGGAGGTAAATGTATTGTCCTCCAGAGTCGGGAAACATCGAGCCAAGTTCGGCGAACGCGACGCAAGCGCACAAAGAAATCACTCCACCGAGGACCCACACCAGAAAAAACAATGTCGGATTCGGCAAAGGCCCGGCAATATCTTTAGCGGTAAGAAAAATAGAAGAGCCGATGATGCCGCTCACCAGCAGCAATACGGAGTCGAGCAAGCTAAGTCCGCGGACAAGACTCGGTTGTTGATCGATTTTTAACTGGTTGCCAGCGACAGGGGGTGGGGTTCATCCAGCGGACGCGTCAGCGCATCATCCCATGCCCAATTCATCCGAAGATTCCAGTGACGTTCCGCACCGGCGGCAGATGACGGCCGAGCAATCGCCGCAAGTCAGAGGATCGGTGACTTCCGCCGCGCAGATCGGGCAGTAGAACACGGCCGCGTGCTTTCCGGCCTGCTGCGCAGCTTTTGGACAGTCTCCATAGATAAGAGCATTAAGGACCAACGTTGAATACGAAACGTTGAACAATAACTACGAGCACGAAACTGTAACACAGTTTCGCCCGCTCTGTGCCGCTTAGTCGGGCGCTTGCGCAGAATCAGATCGCCTTCGCCGGCGGCAGAGAAATCGGGAAACTGCCAAATTTTGTCTTTCATCCACACGCCGAAAATGAAATCCTCCCGCTCTTTCCACGGGCCGATCCATTTGTTCTGGTGGAGAAGAAGACCCAGCCGTGGGCCTCGGGATTGCCCGGGTTCAGCATTACCGTAGTTGGCACGAGGCCCTGCGTGCTTAGAAACTCGATGAACTCCGCAGCGACCTTTTCGTATTCGCGCAAAAGAGCGGTTTTTTCTTCAGTGAGTCTTAGGGTTTTTTTGATCTGGCGCTCGGTTTCGAAAACCTTTGTATCAATGTCGTTCTGCAATCGTATTGGAGAGTTCCGTGGGATCCTCATAGCTCTCATGAACGTCGTGATGACGAATGAAGTCGACCCGCACGTCCGCCGGATACTCAAACCTGTCCTGGCCGGTGTACGTCACGCTTAAGTATGCGCCGAGAAGGTGATAGAAGCGTTTGACGGCTTTTTGTCCAACTCCTGCGAATCCATGACTACCGCTACCGTCACGTCAGGCCCAGTCATAGTCCAGCGGTAGTGTCCGTCATCGGAGTGTTCGAAGGTGCAACCGGCAGCACCCGCGGTCCAGCGCACCGTAGGCAATTCCTTCTTTTCGACGCGTGGCCCAGCGTCGGCGACAAGAATCGCGCCAGACAGAATGACGCACGAAACAATCGGGCAAAGCCGAAACACAAGTCTTGACTGGAGCCAACGATAACGCGACATTAGTCCAGAGTGTATAGCTTTTGTCTTGCTAACGTCACGGCCTGCGAAGCGCGAAACACAGGGCTTTCTGCTCCGGCAGCGAGCCCAGCTCTCGCTAGCGTAATGCCTTCAGAGAAACGTCTGCCGGACAAATAGCGTTGAAAAATATGTTAGATTGAATTTGGTGGGGTGCGTAGCTCGCGTTGGTAGAGCAGCGCCCTTTTAAGGCCTTCTGTCCTCTTCCGCTTCAAATAGGCAATAGAACGTACTGAGAAGCAAAACCGCGCAAACCTCAATAACCACACTGAATCCCACCGCTCGCAGAGCCTGCATCCGGCTAGGCGAGGGGGGACAATATGCAATTTTACAGAAGCAAACGGATTGGGATAAAGTTTTCGCCGCAGTGGAGGCTCACATGAATATCAGACGTGAAGTCTCGATGCACCTCGGTTGGCGCAATCACAAAGAGTAGTGCCACGGCGGGGCAATTCCTTGGCTGCCGTCACCACCGCTGCGTTTCGGTTTGCCGCCCCCCGAGGTATCTTTCAGGGATATCTACAGGCGCATGCGTGTTGTCACGTCGGGGAAAAAAGTAGGCGTCCCCGAATCGCTGACGATACCCAACAGGCCGCTGGGCGGCTGACACCGCAGATGGAAGGAGCGAAGGTTCGTAATATCGGTTACGGTGTTCGGAGCGACTTCGAATTGAACTTCGGCCGGTACCTCCCTTCGTTCGGGCGCGCGGACGCCGATGACACGGGTATGCAGCCCGGCTGATCGTCGCACTTGGCTTTGCCTTTTGGCGCAACGAGCCCATCTCGTCGAGGATTTCCGTTATGCTTCATCTTCAGGCCGCCGGAGGTATGCGCGTTCTTGAAGCCACAGAATGTGCCGTCGCCATTGCCTGGAGGGCAGCAACTTCCGGAGGCTATGTGTCATCGCCGTTTGGCTCATGACCCTGGCACTGATTGATCACAATTCGGTTGCAAGGTCGGAACTGTGCTTGTATTGACCACGATTTCTTGAGGGGTTAAGATTCGGGCCTCATGGCGCCGGAGACTCCAATTGTCGGGCAGGTTCTCGGCCATTACCTCGTGCTCGAGCAAATCGGAGCCGGCGGAATGGGGATGGTGTTCCGGGCCTCCGACCAGCAACTCGAACGGGACGTTGCCATCAAGGTGCTTCCGTCCGGCATGCTTGCTGACGATGCAGCACGAAAGCGCTTCCGCCGAGAGGCACTAACTCTCGCTAAGTTAAATCATCCCAATATCGGAACGGTTTACGAATTCGGCAGCCAGGACGGATTGGACTTTCTGGTGATGGAATATGTCGGCGGCGTGCCCGTCGATGCCCGGCTGGGATCTGGTCCCCTATCGCAAAAAGAGGTCCTGCGTCTGGGATTTCAACTAGCCGACGGTCTAACGAGTGCGCACGACCATGGGGTCATTCATCGCGATCTGAAGCCGGCGAACATGCGCTGGACCCAAGACAATCGACTCAAGATTCTTGATTTCGGCCTGGCGCAGTTTGTCCGCCAGGAAACCGACATGGGGGTAACGGCGAGCTTTTCCGAATCCAAAGAAGTAGCCGGCACTCTCCCCTATATGGCTCCGGAGCAATTGCGCGGTGAAGTGACAGACCAGCGCTCCGATATCTGGTCGGCAGGCGTGGTGCTGTATGAATTATCGACGGGACGGCGTCCGTTTGCCTTCCAGCAAAGCGCCGTCTTGATCGATGCCATCCTCAACAAGCCACCAGAGGCACCGAGCGTCCTGAATCCCAAAATCTCGCCGGGACTGGAGATGGCGATTCTCAAATGCCTGGACAAGGATCCAGAACGGCGTTACCAATCCGCGCGGGAGTTGCGCGTCGACCTCGACCGGCTGACGATGCCGATTTCCCACGTGCCTTCCGCTCCGATACCAGTTCCAACTCCAGTTGCAACCTCAGCCAAGAAAAGGATAAGGCTGGTCACGGTTGTTCTGGCCGCAATCGCACTGTTGCTGGTTGGAGCGGCTTCGTATCTGCGTTTTCACAGCAAGCCATCAAGAGAAGCCACGGCTCAGTTACCCAACCGGCGCCGCACGGTAGCGGTCCTGAACTTTAAGAATTCCACGTCCCGCCCCGAGGCGGCATGGCTCTCTACCGCTCTCCCCGAGATGTTGACCACCGAACTTGCGGCTGGCGAAAAGCTGCGCACTATTACGGGCGAGGAAGTTGCACAAATGAAGATGAATCTCTCGCTGCCAGACTCAGACAGTCTGTCGGCGCAGACCCTGTCGCAAGTTGGTAAGACCATGGGGGCGGATCTAGTGGTGCTCGGATCCTATGTGGCCTTACCAGACGGCAAACTGCGCGTTGACCTTCATCTCCAAGATGTGGCTGCGGGTGAAACTGTGCTTTCGGTTAACCAGACTGGCGACGAAAGCAATCTTTTTGATTTGGTCAGCCGCGCCGGAATTCAGCTGCGAGAGAAATGCGGTGCCGGGCAGGTGACTCAACAGGAGCAGGCCGGCGTCCGCGCCGCCTTCCCCTCTACTCCTGAAGCCTCAAAACTTTACGCGGAAGGCCTTGCCAAGCTGCGTGTCTTCGACGCCACCGCGGCTCGTGACCTGCTTCAGCAAGCGGTCGCAGCGGACCCGAACCATGCCTTGGCTCACTCTGCTTTGGCAGCGGCCTGGACTCTTCTCGGATATGACGAGAAGGCGCGTCTATCGGCGAAGAGCGCGTATGAACTATCGGCGTCGCTCTCTCGCGAGGACCGTCTGCTGATCGAAGCCCGGTACCGCGAAGCTTCGAAGGAGTGGGACAACGCTGCCGAAAGCTACCGCACCCTTTCTGGTTTTTTCCCCGACAACCTCGAATACGGACTGTTTCTCGCCCGCGCGCAAACGCGCGGCGGAAAAGGTAAAGAGGCTTTGGCGAAGGTCGAATCGCTGCGTCGCCTGCCTCCGCCCGCGGGCAACGATGCGCGCATCGACTTGGCCGCCTCGGAGGCTTGGCGGTCGTTGGGAGACTTCAAGCAGGGCCAGGCTCTTGCCGCTCAAGCAGTGCAGAAAGCAAGAGCCGAGAACGCAAAACTGGTTCTCGCCCACGCGCTCTATCGCCAGGGATTCACACTCGAAAACCTCGGCGACCTGAATGGCGCCATGAGTGCTGTCGAGGAGGCTGGCCGCATCTACCAGTCGGTTGGCGATCGCTATGGCTTGGCCAGCACGCTCGAGGTGACCGGCCAGGTGCTGTTCGACCGCGGCGATTATCCCGGTGCCCTCGCGAAATTCAACGACGAACTTGCCATCGCGCGCGAGGTTGGCAATCGCAAGGCAGAAGCCTCCGCGCTTAACAACATGGCGCTCGTCCTAAGTCAACAGGGAGATGCTGAGCAAGCTCGGAAAATGTACGAAAAGGCCCTCCCGATTTCCCGCGAGGTCGGCGACAAGACGAACTCTGCCATGACGCTGGTTAACATCGCTGGCATTACCAAAGACGAGGGAGACCTGGTTGGGGCGAAGAAGACTTACGATCAGGCGCTTGCTCTTGGCCGTGAGATTAATGACCAGAACGGCATCGCCACCGCCCTCACCGGTATAGGCACGGTGTTGGATGCGCAGGGCGATTCCATTACGGCGAAGAAAACATTGGAACAGGCTATTGCGCTCGATGTTGCTAGCGGACAATCCAGTCCCTCCACCGACAAGCTAATCGACCTTGGCGATGCGCTGCAACACCTGGGTGATCTCCCGGGAGCACGCAAGAACTATGCCGATGCACTTGCGCTCGCACGTACCGGGGGTGATAAGAGCATGGCGGCTTACGCTCTCGGGGGGTTGGGAAGCGTGGAACTGAAGGCGGCTGATCTCACGGCGGCCCGCAAGGACTACGAGGAGGCTTTGGCCTTCCGCAACGAGTTAGGGGAAAAATATACCGTCGCCACCACGCAAGTGGCGATCGCAGAACTGGCTATCGAAGAAGGCCACCCAGGCGCCGCGGAAAGACCCGCTCGGGAAGCCCGCGACGAGTTTCAGCGAACGCACAAAGGCGACGATCAAATTACTGCCACCGCCGTGCTGGCAGGCGCGCTTCTTGCGGGAGGAAGGTACGACGATGCTTTCAAGGAAGTGACCAAGATAGCTCCGACGGCCGCCAAGAGCCAGAACCTCAGCGTGCAGTTGGGCTTCGCCGTCGCCCATGCGCGATCCGAAGCGGCTTCCGGAAAAATCGACACGGCCAAGACCATCCTCAAAGAAGCATTGACCAAGGCTAGCAGGTCAGGCTATGTCGGCGACCAACTCGAATGCCGACTGGCGCTCGAAGAAATAGAGCTGAAAACAGGGAAAACCGCAGCCTCTCGCGTTCGCCTGGATCAGTTGCAGAAGGATGCCAAAACGAAGGGTTTCGATCTCATTGCACGCAAGGCGGCTGCCCTTTAGGAGTAGCCGGTTGGCACGGAATGTCAAAAAATTGCGCCAATTGTGACACTTGTTCTTGACATCCCACTTACCATAATTCATACTTCGCACCGCTGGCCGCAGGCTCCCCCGCCTGCTAGTAACGGCTTGACTGACAAAGGCATGGTTGCCAGATCCTAGGGATCGCTTGGTGTTTCTCGAGCTTCTGTCCCGATGGTTGACGAAGAAATCGCAATTAGTTACTCAAGATCGATAACTGTGATGCCCCGCGGATAGGTGGTTGGAGGTAGCGCAATGATAAGACGACTCGCGACGACGGTCCTATTGCTGGCGATTGCTACGAGCATGTTACTCGCAGCTGAGAAGACCAAGAAACCCCAACAAACTGAGTTCACCACTTTAACGAATTTCGCGGGCAGCACCAACGGCGCTCAACCCTTATATGGGTATCCTGTAATCAGCAGCGGAAACGGTTACGGAACGACTGTGGGAGGAGGGGCCTACGACCAAGGCACAGTGTTCCAAGCCACTTTCGACGGGACAGTGACGACCCTGTATACGTTTTGCTCTCAGGCCAACTGCCTGGACGGGGCTGAGCCATTCTCAGGGCCGCTGGTTGTCGGAGGGAACCTGTATGGGACAACCTACTGGGGCGGGACCTACGGTCAAGGCACGATCTTCGAACTTACGCCAGCCGGCCAGCTCACCACGCTCCACAGCTTTGCGGGATTCCCGACGGAGGGCGCTTATCCGATCGCAGGCCTCGTGCAAGCTGGAGGAAATTTCTATGGAACAACGCAACTTGGCGGAGCCAACGGCTCGGGCACGGTCTTCGAACTCACGCCGGCCGGCCAGCTAACCACTCTTTATAACTTCTGCTCCCAGACCAACTGCAGCGACGGCGAAATTCCCTACGCCGGGCTGGTGCAAGCCACCAACGGGAACCTCTATGGAACAACTCAGAGTGGCGGGGTCACCGGCGCGGGCACGGTCTTCGAAATCACGCCAGCGGGCCAGCTGACCACCCTGTATAGCTTTTGCTCTCAGAATGGCTGTGCGGACGGTGCTGTGCCGATCGCCGGACTGATGCAAGCCTCTAACGGGAACCTCTACGGAACGACCGTAGATGGCGGGATCAACGGCGACGCGGGCACGGTTTTTGAAATCACGCTGACGGGCCAGCTGACAACGCTGCACAGTTTCTGCTCTCTATCGGGCTGCTCTGACGGTCTTTCCCCCGTGCCGGACTGATGCAAGCCAGCGACGGAAATCTCTATGGAACGACCTCAGGTGGAACCGGCCCGAACCAGGTCTTCACCTGGGGCACGGTCTTCGGGATGACGCCAGCAGGTCAGCTGACCACGCTGCACAGTTTCGACGTGACTGACGGCGCTAATCCTGACCTCGGACTGGTCGAAGACACGAATGGGAATCTATACGGCGAGACCTACTTTGGAGGGACTCAGTACAACGGCACGATTTTTAGCCTGCCCGTGGGTCTGGATCGATTAGCAGAAAAGCAGACCAGATCTCGCAAGACGGGAGCCAACATCAATACCCCCCGGCCCGATCGTGCGGGAGCGACCGGCGTGAGATTTAGCGGCAATTTGGCAGTATTTTCCGGCCTTCCAGGGACCAAATCCCGGACACTCGAACTCGCCGTCGCGGCGGCTCGCTCCACGAAAGCGACGTCGACCACCGCTAAGGCGAGGTCCTTCACACAGGACCTGACTACGGTCCTGGATTTCGACGGAGCAAACGGTGCTCTTCCTTACTTTGCTTCTCTGATTCAAGGCGCAGACGGGAACCTCTACGGAACGACTGAGGGTGGCGGGACCTTCGACCAAGGCAACGTGTTCCAAGTCACCCCCGGGGGAACGCTGACAACTCTGTATACGTTCTGCTCCCAAACCAACTGCACGGATGGCGCTGAGCCCTTTGCCGGGCTGGTGCAAGCCAGCAATGGGAAGTTCTATGGTACGACGACAGAAGGCGGAGCCAACGGCGCGGCGGGCACGGTTTTTGAAATCACATCAGGGGGCCAGCTGACCACGCTTTACAACTTTTGTTCCCAGCCGGACTGCGCTGACGGCGTCTTTAACGAGGCTCCACTGGTGCAAGCTAACAACGGGAACCTCTACGGCACAACGGCAGGAGGAGGAGCTGACGGCGAGGGCACCGTCTTCGAGATGACGCCAGCTGGCCAGCTGACCACCCTCTACAGCTTTTGCTCCCAAGCCAACTGCTCGGACGGTGCCAACCCTTACGCTGGCCTGTTGCAAGCCAGCAACGGGAACCTCTACGGGACGACGGCGGGTGGCGGGGCCAGCGGCGCTGGCGACCGTCTTCCAGATTACGCCGGCGGGCCAGCTGACCACCCTTTACAGCTTTTGTTCCCAACCGGGCTGCACCGACGGCATTTACCCTTACGCGGCGCTAGTACAAGCCGGCAACGGGAACCTCTACGGAACGACCCCTTTCGGAGGGGCAAACAGCGACGGCACGGTCTTTGAAATTACGCCCGCAGGCCAGCTGACCACCCTTTACAGCTTTTGCTCCCAAGCGGGCTGCACGGATGGAGTCCTCCCCTATGCCGGGCTGGTGCAAGCCGGAGGGAACTTCTTCGGCACAACGTACACAGCGGGCCCCAACGGGTTCGGAACGGTATTCGAAATTACACCCGCAGGCCAGCTGACCACCCTGTACGGCTTCGGCCTCACTGACGGCGCCTTTTCTGAAGGCGGACTCGTACAAGGGAGCAATGGGAACTTATACGGGATGACGGTTTTTGGCGGCAGCAGCCTTGATGGCACCATCTTCAGCTTGCCGTTGCCGCAGGGGCTCACGCTGAGCTGTCCAACCGGCGCTGCGGAAGTTGGAGTTGCATACAACTCGGCGCTAACGGCCACGGGTGGAGTCGCTCCCTATACGTTCTCGATCACCAACGGATCTCTGCCTCCGGGCTTGACGCTCAACACCTCGACCGGCGCGATCACGGGCACGCCGACCACGGCTGCGACCTTCAGCTTTACCGCCCAGGCGGTGGACTCGCTTCAAAACACGGCAACCTCTTCCTGCAACATCACGGTCTCCACCATCGGAAGCGACCCGACCAGCACCAGCCTGAACCTCGCGCCTCCGAGCGTCCCCGTGGGTTCGCCCGGGCCGGTGGTGATGACGGCGACGGTTGCTCCGGTGTCGGGCGGCGGCACGCCCACCGGAACTGTTGTGTACCTCGACGGCGCAACCCAGATTGGAACAGCGACGCTGAGCAGTGGAGTCGCCACATTTAATTACAATCCGAGCAGTCTCGCTGCGGGCACTTATCAGATCTCGGCCGTTTACACTGGCGACATCACGTTCGCAGGGTCAACATCTCCGGTGGAGACACTGACAATTACCTCGGGACAAGGGTTCACTAATCTAGCGGATTTTCAGGGAAGCACCGATGGCGCTGATCCCTTATATGGCGATCTTATCCAGGGCACTGACGGGAACCGTTACGGAACGACTAACGTAGGCGGTGTCTACGACCAGGGTACAGTGTTCGAGGTCACGCCCGATGGAACGCTGACGACAATCTATACGTTTTGTTCCCAAGCGAACTGCACGGACGGCGCTGAGCCTTTTTCGGGGCTGGTGCAATCCGGTGGGAAGTTCTACGGTACAACCTACTGGGGAGGGGCCAACGGCGCGGGCACGGTCTTTGAAGTCAGCCCAGGCGGCCAGCTCACGACGCTTTACAGTTTCTGTGCGCAACCGGGCTGTACGGACGGTGTCCACCCCGTCGCCGGCCTGGTGCTATCCGGAGGAAACTTCTACGGGACAACTGAAGATGGTGGAGCCAGCGGCGACGGCACGGTCTTCGTAATCACGCCAGGCGGCCAGCTCACGACGCTGCACAGCTTCGACTACGATGATGGCGCTTTCCCTGAGGCCGGGCTGATAAAAGTCGGAGGGAACTTCTACGGGACGACGGAGACTGGCGGGAGCAGTGATTTCTGCGGTGGCTGCGGTACGGTCTTCGAGATCACGCCAGCTGGCCAGCTGACTACGCTTTACAGTTTTTGCTCGCAAACAAACTGCGCCGACGGCACCGGCCCCTATGCAGGGCTAATTCAGGCCAGCGACGGGAACTTCTATGGGACGGCATCATACGGTGGGAGCACCGATTTCTGCGGTGGCTGCGGCACCGTCTTCAGGATTACGCCAGCTGGCCAGTTGACTACGCTTTACAGTTTTTGCTCTCAGACGGGCTGCACTGACGGCTCGAACCCTATAGCAGGGCTTATTCAAGCCAGCGACGGGAATCTCTATGGAACGACGGTGGATGGGGGCGCCAATGGCTATGGCACGTCCTTTGGAATCACGCTAGACGGCCAGCTCTTTATCTTGCACGCCTTCGCCCTGACTGACGGCGCTAACCCTCAGGGAGGGATGCTCGAAGCCAACGGGAATTTGTACGGCATAACGGACTCCGGCGGCACCCGGTTTGACGGCACGGTCTTTAGCCTGTCGTTGGGGCTAGACCAGTTTCCAAAAGCCCAGCCCAGTTTCGGCAACGCGGGATCCAGCATCATGATCCACCGGCCGGATCTGACGGGCGCGGCCGGCCAGCGACTTGGCGACACGGCGGCGGCGAACCTTTTCGCACGCCGGTCCGACCTTGCGGGTGCCGCCAGCGTGAGACTTAGTGGCAATGTGCCCGTGTTTCGCAGCCTTTCCAGGACCAAATTCAGGACTAATGAGCTCGCCGGCCGAGCGACTCGGCCCATGAAGGCGGCGACTGGCGGAAAGACAAAGTCCTCTAGACAGACTCTGACCACGCTACTCAATTTCGACGGAGCAAACGGGGCTTTTCCTTACCAGACTTCTCTGATTCAAGGCACCGACGGGAACTTTTACGGAACGGATATCGAAGGGGGCATCTACGACCAAGGCACGGTGTTCGAAGTTACCGGCGGCGGGACGCTGACAACCCTTTATACGTTCTGCTCCCAGATAAACTGCACAGACGGAGCCGAGCCTGAAGCAGGACTGGTGCAAGCCACCAACGGGAACTTCTACGGAACGACCGTGGTTGGAGGGGCGAACGGGAACGGAACGATCTTTGAAATCACACCTGCCGGCCAGTTGACCACGCTTTACAGCTTTTGCTCTCAAACGGGCTGCCCAGACGGCGCCAACCCAGAGGCAGAACTGGTGCAGGGTACCGACGGGAATCTCTACGGGACGACGACGTATGGCGGGATCACCGAGAGCTGCGATAGCTGCGGCACAGTCTTCAAAATTACGCTAGCCGGCCAGTTGACTACGCTGCATAGCTTCGACTACGTCGATGACGGCGCTTTCCCTCAGGCTGGGCTGGTGCAAGCGACAAACGGGAACTTTTACGCGACGACAAACGTAGGAGGGGCCAACGGCGACGCCGATGGCACGGTGTTTGAAATCACGCCGGCGGGCCAACTGACCACGCTCTACGCCTTTTGCCAGACCGACTGCACCGATGGCGCCGAGCCTCAGGCTGGGCTGGTGCAAGCGACAAATGGAAACCTCTATGGAACGACGCAGTTTGGAGGTACCAACTTCAACGGCACGGTCTTTGAGATCACTCTAGCGGGCCAACTGAGCACCCTGTACAGCTTTTGCTCCCAGGCTAACTGTAGCGACGGCGTCAGCCCTTTCGCAGGGCTGATCCAAGCCACCGATGGGAACCTCTACGGAACGACCTACTATGGAGGGACGTACGGGGCCTGCAGCGGTGGCTGTGGCACGGCCTTCGAGATCACGCCAGCAGGGCAGCTAACCACGCTGTACAGCTTCGGTCTCACGGACGGTGCACACCCCGCCGGCGGGCTGCTCCAAGCCAACGGGAGTTTATACGGGACAACAAGCTTGGGTGGCACCAGGTTTGATGGCACGATCTTCAGCCTCCCGCTGGCGCAACTCGGGATCTCGCTGAGCTGTCCAACTGGCACGGCGCAAGTAGGGGCTGCATACAGCTCTGCACTAACCGCCACCGGCGGAGTCGCTCCTTATACGTTCTCGATCACGAACGGCTCGCTGCCTCCGGGCTTGACTCTCAACAATTCGACCGGCGCGGTAACCGGCACGCCGACTACGTCGGGGACCTACAACTTCACGGCCCAGGTCCGGGACTCGCAGGGCAACACGGCTACGTCAAGTTGTAGCATCGTGGTGTCGTCGCCGCTCACGCTGACCTGTCCAACCGGCACGGCGCAAGTGGGAGTCGCGTACAACTCGGCGCTGGTAGCCATGGGCGGAGTCGCTCCCTATACGTTCTCAATCATCAGCGGCGCGCTGCCTCCGGGACTTTCGCCTAACTCATCGACAGGAGCTCTCACCGGTACTCCGACGACGGCGGGGACCTACAACTTCACGGCCCAGGTCTTGGATTCGCAGGGCAGCACTGCCACTTCCAGTTGCAGCATCGTGGTCTCGTCGCTCACGCTGTCCTGTCCCACCGGTACAGCGCAAGTGGGCGTTGCATACAGTTCAGCGCTGACTGTCGCTGGCGGAGTCCCTCCCTACACCTTCTCAATTACTGCCGGCGCACTGCCTCCGGTGCTTTCGCTTAACTCATCCACCGGCGCGATCACTGGCACGCCGACGACGGCGGGGACGTACAACTTCACGGCCCAGGTCTTGGACTCGCAGAACAACACAGCCACCTCCAGTTGCAGCATTCTGGTCACCCCTGCCGGGGCCACCCCGACCACTACCAGTCTGACTCTTACGCCTCCAAGCGTCCCCTTGGGCTCGGCCGGGCCGATCGTGATGACGGCAACAGTCACACCGGTCTCGGGCATCGGCACGCCCACCGGAACTGCCACCTATTTCAACGGTTCAGCCCAGATTGGGACAGCTACCCTGAGCGGCGGAGTCGGGACGTTCAATTACAACTCCAGCAGCCTCGCGGTCGGGCTCTACTCGATCACGGCCATTTATAGTGGCGACGGTAACTTCTCCGGTTCAACCTCACCAGCGCAGACACTCGCTATCACCCAGACTGGACCGTTTGCCTATGTAGCAAACATCAACAGTAATACCGTCTCGGTGGTTAACATTCCTACTGGACAGGTGGTCAACACCATATCCGTGGGATCTGGGCCTTGGGGAACTGCTATCTCTCCCGACCAAACACAGGTCTACATAACCAACAATCACGGAAACAATGTGTCTGTGATTAACGCTGCGAGCGGCAGCGTAGTGGCCACCATCCCGGTACAATCATCGCCCTTTGGCGCGGCTTTCACTCCAGACGGAACTGGTGTCTACGTCGTGAACGGATCTTCCAACTCTGTTTCGGTGATCAACCCGGCCACGCAGACCGTGTTCGCCACCGTCCCGGTACAAAACAGCCCGGTCGGCGT
Organism: uncultured Acidobacteriaceae bacterium; assembly: GCA_963826845.1. Taxonomy (GTDB): domain Bacteria; phylum Acidobacteriota; class Terriglobia; order Terriglobales; family Acidobacteriaceae; genus Acidiflorens. The sequence goes on along the minus strand of CAWGYS010000001.1, from coordinate 85,532 downwards.
AGCTATGGCGCCCACGTCAAACGGGACGTTCGCCTATGTCACTAACTCCGCATCTAACTCAGTCTCGGTCATCGCCGTAGGAAGTAACCCCACGGTGGTTCAAACTATTCCTGTAGGTACCGGACCTCGCTGGGTAACGGTAAGTCCGAACAGCATGTGGGCATATGTCGAGAACGCGGGAAGCAACAACGTCTCGGTGATCTCGGTCGCCACCAATCAGGTAACCGCGACCATTTCGGTCGGAACCAGCCCCTTCGGCGCCGCCTTCACCCCAGACAGCAGCACGGTTTATGTCGCGAACAGCGGTTCGAATAACGTCTCTGTGATCGACACTCAATCCGGCACCGTCATCGGTACAGTGCCGGGTCTCAATAACCCAGCCCAGGTGGCGCTCACCCTGGACGGCTCTGCTGCCTACGTCACCAACTTGAATGCAAACACGGTCTCCGTGATTGCCACCGCCAGCAATACAATTTCCGCGACGGTGCCGGTTGGCAATGGTCCGATCGGTGTTGCGATGGCTGCGGCCCCTCAATTGACGCTCCAGATCACCCAGCCATTGAGCCCGACCCAGCCGAACAACTTTAATTTCGGATCCAACAATTACGCCGTCCAGTATCCACCGAACACACAGTTCTCCAACGTGAACATGACGGTTACGGCGGTCGAGATTACACAGGCCCAGTTCCAGCAACGCGTCGCAGGCACTAAGTTCGCCAATGCCAGCTGTATCGTCTATGCAGGCGGAGCAGGTAACTGTATCGACGATCAGATAACATGCTCGGACAACAATGGAAACCCGATAAGCTGTCCGTCTGAGTCTCAACCGACAATTGCAGTGCAGACGAGCTTTACTACCGGACAAGCGATCGTCAATCCGGGTTATCTCACCACTCCAATCGGCCAAAATCAGTGGCAAGACATCTTCACCGGATTTTCCGATCCCACCGTGAAGGGGAAAACACAAGGCTTCTCGGAATTCATAGCCGTCGATTTGGGCGTCACCAACCCGCAAGGCGCGGCTCACTTCGAGCTTCTAAGGCCGAAGTTTCCTAGGAACTATGCACACGGCGACCGTATTCCGATTGTTTTTCGATTGACTTCGGTAGCCAACGGAAAACCGGTCGACCATGCCAAAGCCGGCCTTTCTGTGGTTATGGTTGCAGACGCGAAAGGGAATCCGACTCAGACCGTCGTTTTTGAGAAAACCAAGGCGTTTAAGGAGATAGCGCCAGGTAAGTATGAACATGGTCTTGCTGCCCATAGGTATGCTGCCGGCACCTACGCCGTGACCATTTATGGAGATACGTTCCCGTCATATCAGGGACAGTTCAAGATTCTGCACTAATGAATTGTTCACAGATGGTGAGTGGTGTTCTGAAAGGAACCGACGGCGCAGCGTGTACACAGTAGTTGCACAATCAGCTTGGCGCGCATGAGGGTTTCCGGTCCGCCGAACCATTCGCCTTCCACGATGGAGGTTAGCATTGATCCCATGCGGAAGCTTCTCGCGTTCCTCTTTGTCTGCGCCGCTGTCGCCGCGGATGTTTCCGCACAAGAGCGAATCATCATTCTTGATCGGGCCCCCTCCGCCGAGTCAGTCCAACCCCTCGGCCTGACCAAACGGACCGATGCCTTTATCGCAGACGATTTCGCAGTCGGCGCCGCGAAAGAAGACTGGGTCATCGATCGCATTCGTCTCTGGGCCGTCGCCGATCCCAAGGCGCCATCGCCCCGCGCTCTCGGCGATCTGGTCAAGAAAATCAGTCTCCTCGGTGGGATCGCGTCTGATCTACCAAAAACCGACCAGCCGCTGGGCGCAGATTGTGATTGCCACAATCTGCCGGTCCTGAAATCCACAAGCATCCAGCCCGGGTCCAATACCGCCGGCAATCGAGACGTTGAAGTAGCCAGCGGCCCGCAAATCCACGAGTCGCCGACCTGGGAAATTGACTTCAACGACCTCAGATGGTCCGTCCCTGGTGCAATACGCATTCAATTTGGCGTTTTCGCCGAATCCAAGGCCGGCTATACCTGGTACAACCTCGCGACCTCTTCAGACCCCGACGAGCAACTCCGCATCTTTTCCAGTACCGGAAAATTCGAGAAGGCCTTCACCTCCCCGTCTCCAGCCCGAATCAACGTGCAGGTCTGGGGACACCTGCTCGCGCGAATTTCCATCCGTCCATCCGGCCAAAAGCTGCAGGTAATTTTATGGAGTGCGCCTTTTCTCGGCGCTGAGCAAGTCGACCGCTCTAGTCTTCACTTCGGCCCGGGCAAAGCCGTGCCAGAAAGCACGGAGGTAGAAGACGTCCAGCATAACGGCCAGCCAGTTCTAGTTATGGTCTTCCAACCGGCCGCAAGCGGAATCACACCGAGAAGCGTCAACGCTTGCTTGACGGGGAAGCGCCAGGACGGCACGCCCTTCGAGGCTTGCGATTTGCTGTCTCATTGATAGCCAACTAAGGTTTGAAGGTGGACTTGCCGACTATCGCCGGCCTGATGGACCACCTCAACATTAAGATGACCATGCGATACGCACACCTCGCTCCGGCGCACAAGGCCGCGGCGGTCGAGAAGCTTTCCGCGTTCAATGCGCGAGAAAGGAAGCGCCAGGAAGCTGTTATACTGTTTCCCGTTGGCCAGGGAAAACCGACTGACACCACTCCCGACACCGAAGCAAAAAGAGCCCTGGAAGTGGCGGCAGTGAATGTCCAGTAAGTGCTTTACTGGTCAGCAGATGCAAAAAGGTGAGGGCGCGTAGCTCAGTTGGTAGAGCAACGCCCTTTTAAGGCGTGGGTCGCAGGTTCGATTCCTGCCGCGCTCACCAATTTCACCCGGCCGGCATTCGCCCGCCGGTCTCAGAGCACGCACCGCTCCTGAGTCCACGGTGCTTCTGACCGTCACCGATTGTCGCTAGTTTTTGATCTGACGCGGCAATCTAGATTTGGACAATTAGACAAATATGACAGCGATCCGCTGCAGTGCCCTGCTGTTCGATCTGGATGGCGTGCTCATCGATTCCACACCCGCCGTAGCCCGGGTATGGCATCGCTGGGCGATTGAGCACGGCTTTGATCCGGAGACCGTGGTCCACTTGGCACACGGGCGTCCGAGCCGAACCACCGTTCGCGAACTGCTGCCCAACGCAGATATAGATAAAGAAGACCGCGAGGTCGAACGCCGCGAAATGGAAGACCTCGACGGTGTGATCCTGTTGCCGGGAGCCCGCGAGCTCCTGACCGTCCTTCCCCCCGAACGCTGGACGATTGCGACCTCATCGACGCGGCCGCTCGCCGAGGTGCGTTTGCGGGCTGCGGGCTTGCCCGTTCCTGCGAACATGACCACCTCAAGCGACGTCAAGATCGGCAAGCCCGATCCCGAGCCCTACCTGAAAGCGGCGGCCAAGCTCGGTTTTGCTGCCTCCGACTGCATCGTGGTAGAAGATGCGCCCGCCGGAGTTCGCGCCGGTAAGGCCGCTGGTGCCCGAGTGATCGCATTCCTCACCACCATGCCCCGCCGCGACCTCGAAGACGCCGGTGCCGATTGGATCGTTCAAAATTGCGCCGCTATCACAGCATCCAGCGATGACGGCGGCCTCCGGCTGACTCTTTCGTTTTGAGTTCTTGGAAAGCCAATTGCGCCGGCCCATCCCCTCCAATAGAATCCAAGTTTCTTTTAGAGAGAATCGTACAGGCAGGTTTTCGTGATCATTGGTGTTCCGAAAGAGAGTTATCCGGGAGATCGGCGGGTCGCGATTGTGCCCGCAGTTCTTCCAACGCTGACCAAAGCCGGCTTCGAAGTCCAAGTACAGTCGGGCGCCGGCTTCGAAGCCGGCTATCCCGACTCGCAGTACAGCGACAAAGGCGCAAGAATGGTGGCCGACCGCGCCGCCGTGTTTGGAGCGGCTGATATTGTCGTGCAGGTTCTTTGCTACGGGTCCAACGACATTACCGGAAAGCAGGATGTGCCTCTTTTTCGCCGCGATCAGATCCTCATTGGATTTCTGCGGCCGTTCGGAGAGAAAGATGTCGTCCAGGAAATTGCGAATGCCGGCGTCACCGCGTTCGCCGTGGAGTTGATGCCGCGCACCACCCGCGCCCAAAGCATGGACGCGCTTTCATCGATGGGAACCGTCTCTGGATACAAGGCGGTGTTGATCGCCGCCGACTCCCACCCGCGCATCTTTCCGATGCTCACCACCGCGGCCGGAACCGTCACTCCCGCCCGCGTGTTCGTGATCGGTTGCGGCGTTGCCGGACTTCAGGCTATCGCGACTGCCCGCCGCCTGGGCGCCGTAGTCTCGGCATACGACCTAAGGCCCGCCGCGAAGGAGCAGGTGCAGAGCCTCGGTGGTCGTTTTATCGAATTGCCAATCGAAGCCAAAGACGCGCAGGACGCGCGTGGATATGCCCGGGCCCAGGATGAAGACTTCTATCGCCGACAGCGCGAGTTGCTCGGAAAAGTCGTCCAGGAAAGCGATGTGGTGATTACCGCGGCCGTGATTCCGGGTAAGAAATCGCCGGTCCTGGTAACCGAAGACATGGTGAAAGGAATGGCGCTCGGTTCAGTGATCGTTGATCTCGCCGCCGAACGAGGTGGCAACTGCGACATCACCGAGCCTGGCAAGACGGTCGTCAAGCATGGTGTGTCCATCATCGGAACGATTAATCTCGCAGCCGGCGTGCCCTACCACGCAAGCATGATGTATGCCCGCAATATCACATCCTTTTTGACTCACCTGATAAAGGACCAAAAATTAAACTTCAACCTCGAAGACGAAATCGTTCGCGAGACTCTGCTCACCCGCGGCGGAGAGATTGTGAACGCCCGGGTCCGTGAGTTTCTTAAGTTGCCCGCGCTGGCCAAACAAGACTGACGATTGGATTGGAACGGTACGCTCTAAACGGAGGAAAGATGAACAGTAGTTCGAACCTGATCAACGCACTCTTTATTTTTGTCCTCGCCGGATTCATCGGATTTGAAGTGATCCGGCGCGTCTCGCCTCTGCTGCACACTCCGTTAATGTCGCTCACTAACGCTTTGGATGCCATCGCGGTGGTGGGAGCGATTTTGCTCGTGGGCGAACATAAGAGCACCCTTTCCGCCGTTTTCGGATTCATCGCCGTGGTCGCGGCCACCAGCAACATCGTCGGCGGCTTCTTGATCACGGACCGCATGTTGAAGATGTTCAAATCCAGCCGTCCCGCGGCTAAACCGGTGGATAAATAGATGGCACCCGATCTCGCAGGCGGCCAAGTCGTCATCGAGCTTCTGTATCTCATCGCGAGCGTGCTATTTATCCTCTCGCTCAAGTGGATGAGTTCGCCAACCACGGCGCGCCATGGTATCTGGGCTGGCGAAATCGGCATGTTGCTGGCGATCTGCGGCACGCTGTTGCACCACGGCATCGTGGACTACCGACTGATCGGCATTGCGCTCGTGCTCGGCACCATCATCGGTGTTCCACTCGGAGAAGTGGCGATGACGGCGGTTCCGCAGCGAACCGCGCTCAGTCACGCCTTTGGTGCGCTCTGCGTGACCCTGGTCGGCTCGGCCGAATTCTATCTGCGCTCTCCCGATATCTCGCGCTTCATGATGTCAGTGCTGTCCCTGGAGGTCATTCTCGGCGGGTTGACCGTCACCGGCAGCCTGATGGCCGCAGGCAAGCTCCAGGAAATCCTGCCCCAGCGCCCGCTAACTTATAAAGGTCAGAACCTCGTCAACTTTCTGCTCCTCGCCGGAGCCGTGGTGATCGCAGTAACTCTGGTCCTGCATCCGGAAATGCGCTCGTTGTTCCCGTTCATGATCCTGATCGCGCTGACCTTTGGTGTGTTGTTAATCATCCCCATCGGCGGCGCGGACATGCCGACCGTCATTTCACTGTTGAACGGTTACGCCGGCCTGTCGGCGGCAGCGATGGGCTTCGTCCTCGACAGCAAGTTGCTCATCATCGCCGGCGCGCTCGACGGATCTTCGGGCCTCATCCTTTCGATCATCATGTCGAAAGCCATGAACCGTTCCTTCACCAACGTTTTGTTCGGAGCCTTCGGCCAGGTGCAAGCAGCGGCCGCCGCGGGAGAAGAAGCCCGTCCCGTGCGCAGCGCCACCCCGGAGGAAGCAGCCGCCATTCTTTCCGGCGCCAACCGGGTCGTCGTGGTTCCCGGATACGGCATGGCCGTGGCTCAGGCGCAGCACAAAGTCCGCGAACTCTACGATGCTCTCAGCAAGCGCGGCGTGGACGTCCGTTTCGCCATTCACCCCGTTGCCGGACGCATGCCCGGCCACATGAATGTACTGCTGGCCGAAGCGAATATCCCCTACGACCGCCTGATTGAAATGGATGACATCAATGGCGACTTTCCCCAGACCGATGTCGCCTTGGTAATTGGTGCCAATGACGTCACTAACCCTGCCGCTCGCTCCGATGCTTCCAGCCCCATCTACGGCATGCCCATCCTCGACGTCGACAAAGCTCACACCGTAATGGTCATCAAGCGCAGCATGAATCCTGGCTTCGCGGGCATCGATAACCCCCTCTACTATCTCGATAACACCCTGATGTTGTTCGGAGACGCCAAGGCAATTTGTCGGCAGCATTGTGCGCGAGCTTGGCGGGGGACACAGCTAGGAGTCAGAGGTGTATCAACGGGGTAAGTGAGATTCGGCCTACAATAAAATTATGGCGGGCTGCAGTGCGGGGGACCTCGCGCTGTTCTGCTGCCCGCCTGACGTTTAGGCGGCCTTCTTCATCTGTCTGATCTTCGCCCAGCGTGCTTTCTGAGCCAAAGAAATTCTCCGGCGCCCTGCCGCGGACAGAACACGCTTCGCGCGATGTGGCGCCGCCGCGTGTGCTGCTGTGCCCGTTCCTCGGGTAAGCTTTTCCAGAACTGAAATAGCTTCCCCAAGTTTTTGGACTTGGTTCTGAGCATCCCGGCGTTCCTCGCGGAGCCGGTCGATTGCCTTACCAATATTTGTCATCAATACCCCCTCGGGTAATTTACCGACCGCAATTGTATTACTAACTCACCGATTCTGACAGAATTTAATTTATTGCTGGCCGAAGGCAGGTTATATGGATTCTCGACCATACTACGACCGTGACCCGGAGTAACCCTGCGCGCGGATGCCAAGCCCACTGCCTCATCCGAGTGGCGGTAGCAATCCCGACGACCCGAATAGGAAGAGCGCACCAACCGCCAGGCTATAAATCGCGGTTAGAGTGGTGACTATAAACTGAAAGCGCGGTAGCCGCGAACTGAAGCCGAAAAGTCCTACTGCGGAAGCCGTCATCACCGTATTCATCACCAGCAACCCGGCGATAAACATGGCCAGGCCGACAAAGCCTTTGCCGATTCCGCCTAGATTGGCTGCCAGCAAGAAGATCATCAGTTGGCTCGGCGTCTCCGCGCCGAGTCCGTGCACAACTCCGATCATGAGCACAGACTTCCAACTGTAATTCCATGTCTCGTCCGCCGGGCGCGGGACATCGTGATTGTGCCAATAGCTCTTCATCTTCCAACGCAACCAGCGCGCGGCCCTGGCCATAAGGTGAAAACGGCTGCGGGGTGTGGGGTTTCCGGTGAAAACCGATCCCAGAACATAGACTCCAAGGATGAGCAATGTTGCTCCGACCAGTCGCTCGGCAATGCGATCGATGCCCTGGGGCAGCGAAAGCTGAAACACGATGACGGCCGTGCCCAGTGCGGCAACCATGGCCGCATGTCCGAGAGCGTAGAGCAAACCAAGCCGCATCCCGCGCCAACGATCTGTCTGCACGCTGGTGATATCGGTGATGGCGGCTATGTGGTCATAGTCGAACCCATGGCGGAATCCAAGGATCGCCGCTGATAGCAGAGCAAGCTGAAGGCTATTTGGCGTGGCGGTCATGAATTGCACCAGAGCACCTGATTGTTCCACAGGCCGTCAAGAATCGGAAATCCGCCCCGATGATTTTTCGCCTCAGCGAAAGCGTCAAGGGTATGGAAAAGTCCCCGGCACCAGGAGCTACAAGTTGTCCAAGATCAGCTATCCCCCTGTGGACGAAAAAGCGGCTACAATGGCGGAAACCCAATCGTCATCGGAGGTCGCTGTGAAGCCAAGGCATTTTTGTGGCGCTGTTGCCGCGTGGTGTGTGGCGTTGTTCGCTTTGGTGCCGGGCATTTGCGCTCAGGAAGCGACTGTTCTCAGACACACCGGAGTTCCTCATGACTGGTCCCAAAGCCATATCATTTTCAGCCGTGACGCACTCGCCCGGCATCCGGAGTTGATCCGCCGCGAACCGCGCATTCAGCAGCAACTGATGCAGCGTCGGCAGGCGACGAATTGGGGAGCCTACCACGGCAGCAATCTCCTCTCCAATCTCCCCCCAAAATCGAGCCTCGGACGCGATTGGAGCGTTAGTCCTCTCGGAGGCCGCCTTCGCGCCGACATCTTTCCCGCCAAGTATTCCTTCGATCCCAATGCTCCGCCCGATTGCACAAACGACTATGTTGTGTTCGGACTGGGAGTCGCAGGCTCCAACGGCCACACGGCCAATCTTGTCGCCTTCAACAATCTCTATTCCGATCCCATCACGGGCGGGCTATGTGGCATGCTGGCTCCAACGGTCATGTTCGCTTATAACATCACCACCATACCCACCGGCAGGATTTTGACTTCGCCGGTTCTCTCCTTGGATGGAACTCAGATCGCCTTCGTAGAAAGCGTTCCCGGAGCCACCCCCTCCGCCACCTTCCATGTCTTGACTTGGACCGCTGGCCAGGGCGCGATCGGCGCCGCCGTTACACCTACGGCTGCGCAAATGACTTCTCTGACCTTTTCCCCGGCCTCCAACAGCACCATGTCGTCACCGTGGGTGGATTACTCCTCGGATACCGCCTACATGGGCGCGGGCAACGGCATCCTTTACCAAATCACACCTGTATTCAACGGAACGCCCGCGTTGAGCACAAATCCGAACTGGCCAGTTACGGTTAGCATGGGCTATAACCTGACTGCTCCCGTTCTCGACTCCGCTCGGGGCTTGGTGATGGTCGGGAGCTTGAACGGCAATCTCTACTCCGTCGACACCACCACCGGTGCTGTCGTACCGCTCGTGATTGCAGCGGCCGGAGGCACGAGCTCCGGTATCATCGCTCCGCCGATCGTTGACGTCACCAACGGTACTACCTTCGTAGTCGACGGCAATAACGGAACTTCCTCCGCCGTTCTTGTTGAAGCCGATACTTCCACCAATCTTCCATTGGCCATAGCCCCAATCGGCGAAGGTGGTTTCGGCGGCACCATCGTGCATATGTATCAACCTGCATTCAGCAATAATTACTTCAACGATCCCTCGACTGGAGTAGTCAGTCTCTGCGGAACTGGTTCCTCCGATACCATTCCCAACCAGTACGTTTTCGGGTTCACCGGACGCACCATGAATGTGACGCCTGCGATCGGGTTCCCAGCCCCACTTTCTACCTCCAACTCCGACCGGTGCACGGGATGGACGGAGTTCTTCAATCCCTATGCCGGTGCATCAGACACGATCACGGCCACATCAGTCACGTCAGACGTTCTGACGGTGACCGCGAACAGCAGCGACATTACGGTTGGGCAAGAGGTATACATGCAGGGCACGGCCGAAAGCTTCCTGAACGGTCGGGGCGTGATAGTTTCCAGCTTGATAGGCTCAGGTCCGACGTACACAGGATTCACGGCGGGCCTCTCCGTTCCGGATTACACGAACCCTGCAGATAGCGGCGCGGTATCTGCCGGAACCGATTTCTTCTTCTTCGGCCTTACCCAGGACTGCAAATTGGTGGGAGGCCCGGGAGGCTCGAGCAATGGCTGTGTGGTGGCGATCGGGATTAACGATGGCATCACTACCACAACCACGGCGCAGGTCACCGGCGGACCCAGCGGGATTGTCGTCGATAACTACAGCACCGCTGCACAGGCTTCCAGCATCTATTTCACCGCCTTGTCAGCAAATACGGCGTTTAAATTCACCCAGGAAGGCCTGCAATAGAAGTCTTCAGAACCCCAGCCCATGTTGTCCTAACGAACTCCCCGGCCTGCCCGTGGGCAATCGAACTGAAAAATACGATTCCGTTCGACTCATATGCAACCGATTGCACTCCACCGTGAAAAGCTAGATCGGCTAGTGCGCTCAAGCTATTTAAGGGAAGGGTGTTAGTTTTCGCTGAGGCTGGAAGCCGAATTGCGCACCTTCCCTCGATGCCGTGTCTCTGGCCGGACGCGAAAACGATGAGCGGGAAAGCCTTCCTGGCGGCTGTGTCGCTGGCTGGCTCTCAGCGGTATTCTCGCATGGTGTTCTGTGCCTTCCCCATCGCGCGTCATCCCGCGTCGCCCTCAGCTCCCGCAATTTGAGATGACCCTGCACCGTGCGCCCGGGCATATCTCGGAGTTTCCTCCCCTGTCGGAGCCTCTGGCGCTGCCGAAATGCGGAAACGTGCGTCCCCCCGAAGCATTGCTCACCCCAGACCCACTCCCGCAGGTTCAAGGAGACGACTTGGACGTGCGCGTCAGCTTCATCATTGGACCCGACGGACACGTACATAGCCCCTTTATCCTCGACAGCGGCGGCCCCAACGAAGACCAGATCGTCTTGAGCGCGGTCCGCCGCTGGCGATATCGTCCCGCACTTTGCAACGGCGTTCCCACCGATTCCGAAGCGCGCGTAAGATTCCGCATCCGTTAGCGCGCGAATTCTCCTACAATGGCAGCGATAACGATGAGGTTGCCGTGACCAAAGACAATCCGAATCCTCCTGATACAGCCGAGGACGATCAGCAGAAACCCGTCGCCGGCCAGGAGGTTGAAGATTTTTTTCAGCGCCTTCCCGGCAGTTTTCGCTGGCCGAAGCCGAATGCCGATGCGGTCGCTGCTGCCGTAGAAGCCATCCACCGCATGTCGGGCAGCGCTGCTGATCCGGGCCTCGCGACCGGTGACGTGGGCAAGCCGAGCACCTCCTGCTCCGGATGCGGAGGTTCACTGCCGGCGGGCGCTCGCTTTTGTATCTGGTGCGGAATCCCCATCCAACCTCTCGCCGGCGACGCCGCGGCTTCATCTCCACCTCTTGCCGGGCAACATCACTTTCACCACCACTATCATCATTTTGTTCCCGGGCCTGCGGTTTCTGGTCGCGTCGTAGCAACGGGCGCGCCGGCGGCTGCCGAGTCTGGGTCTCCGGGTCCGCGCGGCCGTGCCCCGGGCGTGGCGGGCACTTCGACCGGCGGCCGCGCCGAAGCCGGCGCCCGCCAGGTTGTCCAGGACTGGGCGCAAGCCTGCAACACCAGGCATATTGACGACCTGCTCGAACTCTACGCCCCCGACGCTACCCTCATCCGCACCAGCGTTCCGCCTGTTCGCAGCTTGCCGGCCATCCGTGAATTTCTGGTCGCGCTGCTCGAAGCCGGGTTGGGCGACGTAGAGATGGAATCACTGCGCGTCGAAATGATGGGTGACGTCGCTCTCGATCTCGGACGTTGCAAAATGCTGGTGCCCGTCGCTATGGGCAAGCGCCGCGAAGAACGTGGAAAATACCTGGTCGTCCTGGTGCGACAGCCCACCGGCACTTGGAAGATTCTTGCCGATTGCTGGTCCGCCGATCTAGCCGTCAGCGCGCCGCCGCTGGAGCCAACGGTCCGCAAGGGAAGCGAAATCCCCGCACCGGTCCGCAAGACGCGATGAACAGGACGCTCGTCTTGCGGCCAAACGACCGAACGACGAGCCACCAACAAAAACCCCGATCCTCTCGGATCGGGGTTCGAGTGAGTTCGTTGAGCGGACCTACTGCCCGGTGAGCCGTGTCGTGAATAACTGCCGGTAGCTTAGCGCGTTCACGTCGCGGAACATCGGGGTTCCGGGTGGCAAGCCTCCCGGAGAGGTAAAGTCCAAATCGAAATAGAAAGCTCGAGTTGGAACGCCATACACATCGGTACAGCACTTGAAGGTTCCAGTGTCATAGGTCGCGTAGAACAGGCTTACCATCGAGCCCTTGTAATACATGGTCTGCCCGCTCCAGGTTTCCAGGTAACGCAGGAAGTTGTGTACGCCTCCATCGGTGCCGAAGTCATTTGCTGGTGCCGCCGGAGTAGTGTAAGTCGGCCGCAGGAAGTTCATGTTCTTGCCGCCGGCGATCGCCATGCGGAAGTGGCCATCATGGCTTGGGTTCCGCTGACCCAGAGTGGTAACGTTGCCGACCATACTGTTGTAGTCGTTCCAGTCGAGCGAAAGCAGAGTGACCGCGTCGGCGATCACCGCAGCGGCCGAGTGCCCAGTCACATCGCCCTGAAATTTGACGGTGTCACCGGACCAAGTCGCCGCGTCGGCCGCGTTCGTGTTGTAATCGCCCCACACATAAACCGGGTTTTCCGACGCGACCGTGAATCCGCCAGGGCTATCCAGAGTTGCACCAGCGTCCGTTCTCCTGGGTACGTTGGGGAATGCGCCATCCACCAGCCGCAAAACGTGGCGCGCCCCGCTGACCCAGTTCTTGCGCGCGGTGTTGGCGCAACTGCCAATCCGGTTGTTGCTGTTGCCCGCAGCGTCAGTACCGAAGGGATCGGGATGAGCGCCGCTGTTGATTTGCAGGTTCAGGTTCTGGGTCGCACTGGCTGTCGTCCCCCAGAAACCTAATCCCATGTTCGCTGGCCCAAAATTGTCCAGGTATCCGTTCTCGTTGTCGTCCTCGGGAGAATAGGTGCGACTTGGTGGTATCGGCTCCAGTACTCCATCCGGTGTACCCGGGCCGCTGGAGCGGTTGATCACATCCTCCAGGCCCGCGTCGCCAGTCTTGGATGCGGATCCTCCCAGAGGCGGGTGCGGATTCAGCAGCATGCCCCGGCGATCGGAGAAATAGAGTATGTATCCATTCTGCGCAAGAAAATCTACGCTCGTGCCACTTCCGGAGATCGTGCCCGCCAGCCATCGGGCAAGGTTGCCCACATCGATTTCGACGGCGTTCATCACTCCGTTGGTCGCGCAACTGTTGTCGGCGACGGTGTTATCCCGAGCCTCGCCTTCGCGGACATCGTAGAAGTTGATGGGATACCAGTTGTATTGGGTCAGGCTCTGCGGCGTCGCCGAAGACGCGGGAGGACCCGCGATCGGGGTCGTAGGAGTAAGGCCAAACGCCCATTCTCCGCCTGTTCCCGTTATCCCAGCCGCTGCCGCCGCCGCATCATTCGCAACCTCCGGTACCGTGCCGGTCCACGCGGTGCAGTACGTAACGTGGCTGATCACCACTGTCGCGCTGCAGGTCGGAGCCGTCGCGGTAGAGGTCACCGAGCCCGAAGCATTACGATCCGCAGGCTCTTGGAACAGCAGGATTGCATTGGGATTGATGGGGTTGCTTTGAGGGGTGGTGGGTGGCGTCATGGCTCGCGCAAATCCCAGTCCCAGCCATTCATTGGTTATCGGGTTCCAGTTGCCATTTACGTCTTTGTATTCCACGCGCAGGTAGCCATCAATCAGGCTCCAGGACGACGAAGATCCAGAGCTGTAGTTCGTCGCCCCGCTGGGGTTGGACGGAGCGTAATACGGATAAGTCGGCGTTGCCGGGCATCCTGTCGGCACTACGACGCCAGTCTCCAGTGGAGGACTTGCCGGCGGACAAAGACCGGTTATTAGCGCCGGGGCGCCGCTAGGCGGTATCTGGTAAGCGGGGGCGTCCACCGCCCCTACTGCGCCCGGGGTTGGGTTTGCCGGCTGGAGCCCCTGTAGCGTGGGATAAGGATTCCCCGTGGGCGGCAGCGGCGCGTACGGCCAGTCCATCACGCATGAACTCGAACTCGTGCAGACGGGAGAATTTGGAACCACGTTGGACGCCGCGGCGAAGTACAGGTTAAAAGTATTCGAGCCGCTCGGCGACCCGAACGTTGCCGCGCTAAAATTGCCCGCAGATATCGGAATCCCCCACTCCAGGTTGGCGGGAGCGGTAGTGTTGCCATATTGCGCCTGCGCTTGTGCCGACGACAGGTTGGCCAGGCGAACGTTATTCGCGTCCGACGCTCCACCCGGCAAGTCCGCCGGATCGTCACTCAGCAGGACGTGAATCTGCGCCATGTTGTATTCGCGAGATTGACCCAGCGACGATGAAGCCGACTCACCCGCGGGTGGCCGCCGAACAATCTCGTTGGGCAGCGCGCCTCCGCCGACAAATGGCATCGACAATTTCCGGGCTCCCGTTCCGATGGCGCCCGCTACGGTGCTTCCAAAGTTTCCGTTGATGATTTCTGAGTTAGTGCCGTTAGAAAATGGGGTCCAAGCGGAGCCATTATAGTTTGCGGGCGGCTGTGCCGTAGTCGATCCTGCGCCGGTAACGCTGCCGTCCCCATAGGTGGTTGGCACCGCAGCCATAGCCGTGCAATTACCTCCCACCGGCGTTCCCGGGCTCGTACAATCACCGTCCGCACTCGGAATGTACACGGTGCCGTTGTAATTGGTGGCTGCAGCATATCCGTTCGGCAATTGGGTCCGAATTATGTTGCCATAGGCCGACATCTTCTCGTGAAATGTCAGCGTAGCGCCAGTCCCCGCAAAAGGATACAAGTCCCCGTTCGTGTGCACCGGACCGGTGAAATCAAGATTGGAGCCAGGGTAGAAAGAAAGATCGCTGTCCGAGAACACGCCGAACTGGAACACTGGAATCAACGCCACCTGGGCGGTCCGTATCATGCTTACTTCCTGACCCCCCGGTAAGGCCGCCGTCGCCAGCATGTTCACCGGTACGATCTGCGCGAACAAGCCTTGATCCGGTCCGGCGCTGATGTATCCCCATTTCTCAAGAGCCGTTAGCTGAGCTTGCGTCGGGCAAGGTGACCCGAGCGCGCCTGGCGTTATCTGATAGCTCGTCCAGGTGACTCCTGGCAGCGTCGGGCCGCCGTAGGTGGGCTGGCCCAAGTTGCAGATCTGTGCGGGGGTGGGGGCCAGCGCGCTTTGGAATGTCGAGGCGAGATCCGAGGTCATCTTCTCGATGCCACCTTCAGCGCTGTGATAGGCGACGTTGTTCTGCAGATCGGTGCCGCCCACCTTGCCTTCGGTGTTAACCATCATCATCAGCCCAATCGCGATTCCCGACATCAACAACAGCATGAGCAAGGACGCAATTAGCGTGAATCCCTTGGTGTTTATCATTCTGTAACTCCTCATCATGGCCATCCCCGTGACTTCTCTCCCGAACGTCTCGTTCCTCACTAAGTTCGTCTTTCGTGGCTACGGGCCGAGGGGGTATTCGTTGTTGTAGGTCAGATCCCGCGCGCTTACCGACGTCTCCAAATCCAATCCTTGATAACCGTTTCCCAGGCCAAACAGCGAACCCTTCAGCGTCCCATTCATGGACATGTGCGCAATGTTGATCTTGGTGATCTGGTTGGGGAGAAGCCCACTGGAACTGCCAGAAACGCAGACATCGCCGACAGCTCCGGGGTTTTGACAGCCCACTGCCGGCGCTGGCGGAGTGCTTCCGTCGTTGAAGAGATCATAGGTGAACTTCATGTAAACCACGTTTTCCGCCACTGGCATCGGGGTGTGTCCGCTAACTTGCCGCATCAGTCGCGAAGGGCTGACCGTCTTGTCAACGTAATAGGTGATCACCAGAATGCGCGTTCCTGTTCCGGTAGCGGCGGCCGCGATACTAGCGAGACTCTTAGGGGAACTGGATGCCTGGTTCATCTTCAGCACGTCGCCGCTGGCAAAGGTGGCAGTAGTCGAAGTCGTGGCGGCACCGTTGACTTCGGCCACCACCGTGCTGGTGCCAAACGTGAACAAGACCAGATCGCCAGCGGTCAGACCGACCGCTGAATCATTCACGTTTTGGATGGTTGAACCATTCGCCGTACAATTTGGATTCGACTGCAAGGGGTTGGTGAAGGTTACCGTCGTGGCCGATGCAACGGTCGCGGTGTAGCAATCCAGGTAAAAAGCGGAATCCGTATACACGACTGTAACCACATCGGTCTGCAAACTATTGAGCGTCGGCCCGGCGTCATATCCTGGCAGCAGACCGTAAAGATATGGCGTGGCACCTTGCACGGGATAGCTTACCGAGGTGGCGTTGCCAGTACCGAGGTAGCATGGCGTTCCGCTGACCTGAGCGCACCCATACACCGGAAGAGTTGCGGACGTTGGCAGTTGGATAGCCGCTCCAGGGGGCGTGAGGCCCGCCCCGGCCAAGCTCAAATCTCGCGTCAGCATATTGGAGGCGGCTCGAAAGTCCTGCTGCAACTCCGCCCGCTGCGTCACCGTCCAGGTCGCCGACACACCTTGGCTGTAAATCTGAACCGCTGCGCCCAGCACGATAGAGCCGAGTGCCATGGCAACTATCATCTCCAGCAGACTGAATCCTTTTTCGCGCGTTCTTGAGCGATCGCTCATAACTCCCCTTTTACTGGTACTGCGAAATCAACGAATTCAAAATGTAGGTTTTCGGCAGTTTCGTCTGGGCTGTCGTGTACTGCACCGTTATGGTGATGCCTCGGAGGGTCGCGATCAGATTGCCGCTTGCGTCATACATCGGCGAAATCAGAATCGTGCGCTGATAGCCGGTCATAGGGATCTGCACATCGTCCGCCGTACCATAAATTCCGTCAGGGCCGGGCTCGGTAAGAACTTGCATTCCCGCGTCGACGTCGTCCGCCGTCCCAAAAATTCCATCCACTCCCGCCTTGTAGATCGGATTCGCACCACTCAAGAACAAGCCCGCAGGGGCTGCTGGGGCCGGAGCAGGTGATCGAACCTACGTTCTGGATGTCGTCCCACCCCAGCTGCGATGTGTTGCGCGCCGTCACGATGCTCTCGTACGATTCGTTCCCCAGTTGCTTGGCGATCATGTCCTCCTGCGAGGTCTGCGTCGAAGCCATGGCCAGCCCGAACACACCCAGCAAACTGACCATCCCCACTGTGAGTATGGCCATCGAGATCACAACTTCGATCAGTGAAAATCCGCCCTCTACTCGTTTCGCCACTCCGGAATTCCGCCGACGCCTGATCATTGTCGTAACCATTGATAACCTCCTCCCGCCATTGCTGTAGAGCCGCCATCCGTGGACCCGTCCCGTCCCGCCCCAAAGCGTTATCGCTCGCGAACTCAGCAGATCTCCATTACGCGCGATGTACACCACGCCCCCACTCCAGTTCGCCGCACAAGTTGATGAAGCTTGCGATGAACCGTCAGGGCAGAAGTAAATAACGGTGGCTCCCCCGCTCCCGGTCCCGCTCCCGGTCCAGCCAAAATCAATCGCAGTTGTCCCCGCTCCGAATCCGTCTGGACCCGTTGACGGAAGCCCGGTTTGCGCAAGAAATGCCACATCCGTCGGCAAGGTATAGGTCACCGTATTCTGATCGCCCTGAAATCCTGCCAGCGTCGGCGCAACCGTGATCGTGTTGATCGAGCGGCGTAACACTCGTCGTAAACGTCACCGAATATGATGTCCGCTGCGACACCGCGTTGTCGCGCGCCTGCCGCATCGCCGCCAGCGTCGTGTTATACGCGTTGGACAATCGGTACTGCTGCATCGCCGGTACCAGACTCATCACCGAAACCACCGAAACGATGATGGAAATCGCCAGCACCATCGTGACTTCTATCAAGCTGAAGCCGCTCGCCCGATGCCGGCTTTGTCCCGCGTTCTTTCTCCAGGCTTCTCATAAGCATTTGCCGTACCTGCGGAGCCCTTGCTCCGTGAAACAAAATCGTCAGGATAAACTTCATATAACCGGAATTGGTCAGCCCGGTATCCTCAAGCAACCCTCGTGCGGATCGCCTGTAGACACCTGTTCTGACTGACTTGATGGTAGGAATTGTCTCGTAACACGTCAAAGTACCGGGGTACACCGGCCTTTCGTACACTGTCTCTTGGTAAGTAATTCCGGAAGAGTTACGGTCGTGCCATGGGCGCTCGTTCGCTGCCAACCCGATTCGCGAAGGGCTGAGGAAGTCACCCTACGAAACTCTGAGTCGCATCCCCGTCGTGACACAGGTAACTTGTCGTCTGCGCCGAGACTCTCTTACTATGCTGTCACTATGGACCTGCATGCCCTCGTGGTGTGTCCCGATCAGGACTCCGCCAGCCTGCTCATGCTCATCCTGTCTGAACTCGGGATGGGGGCTGAGCATACGCCTTCCATTTCCCGCGGTCTGGAACTGATCGAGAGCCAGCGCTTCGACGCCATCGTCCTCGACTATCGCGCCGACCAGAGTTCCGAGGAATTCCTCGCGCGCCTGCGTCAGTCCGCCAAGAACCGCGCCAGCATGCTGATCGCTGTCGTTGACAGCGGATTCAACGCCCGCCCCGTGTTCGGGCTCGGCGCCAACTTTGTTCTCTATCGCCCGCTGTCTGCCGAACGCGCCCGCATCAGTCTGCGCGCCGCCCGCGGCCTCATGACCCGCGAACGCCGCCGCGCTCCGCGCACCCCCGTCGGTTCGACCGTCAACGTCGCCTATCCCGGAGCCCCCGAAACCAATGCCCTTTTGGCCGACCTCAGCGACGGCGGAACTTTGATCCACAGCCCCAAGCGCCTTCCGCCCGCATGCAAAGTTTATTTTGAGTTTGAACTCCCCGGTCAGCGGCAACTAGTCCGCTTGTCGGGTGAGGTTGCCTGGCAAGACGCCAGTGGCCGCACCGGAATTCGTTTCCTCGACGTGCCCCAGTCTTCGCGCCGTCTCATGCAGACCTGGCTGCAGCACAATAACGTCCGACCCGCGTCCGGCAAGTCCTCTGCGACTGCGCCCGCCAGCGATTCGCCCGCGGCTCATTCTCGCCTCGGCCGTGAGCCTCAACCGGAGTCGAAGGATTCCAGACCTGGTCTCCAACGCCGGCAATCGCCGCGTGGAGTTCCGTCTGGCCTGCAAATTAGGAGCGGAAGTTTATCGCCTCGGCACCAGCGTTCCCAATCGCTGCGTGCTTTCCGATATCAGTGAGGGCGGTTGTTACGTCGAAATGCCATCCCCATTCACGGGGCATTCCGGCGTGGAAATCCTCGTCCGCACCACCGACGCGAAAGTGAGAATTAAGGGTCAGATCATGACCACCCATCCCGGCTTCGGCATGGGAGTGCGCTTTGTGTTCAACGATTCCGTCGAGCGCGAAGAAATTCTGCGCCTGCTTGCCGTCCTTGCTGCCGGTCCAGAACTGGACGAGCAACCCCGCTAAAGCCAGCCACCGCCCGCTAAGCCAGCTGCTCTTTCTCCGCCACCGCCCGACGAAAATATTCCAGCGAAAGCTTCAGCCCGCTTTCCAACTCCACTTTCGGTTCCCATCCGAGCAACCGCTTCGCCTTCGAAATATCCGGACGGCGCTGCTTGGGATCGTCCTGCGGCAGCGCTTCAAACTTGATCTGCGCTCTTCGATCCCGTCATCGCAATCACTTTCCGCGCGCACTCCAGAATCGTGAACTCCGTCGGATTTCCAATATTCACCGGCATCTGCTCGTCCGCCCGCGCCAGCCGCAGAATCCCATCCACCTCATCGCTGACGTAGCAGAAACTGCGCGTCTGGCTGCCGTCGCCATACACCGTAAGATTTTCTCCCCGCAGCGCCTGCCACATGAAATTCGGAATCACCCGCCCGTCGTTGAATTGCATCCGCGGCACCGTAGGTATTGAAGATGCGCAGAATCCGCGTGTCCACCTTGTGATAGCGGTGATACGCCATGGTCACCGCCTCCGAGAACCGCTTGGCTTCGTCATACACCGACCGCGGCCCAATCGGATTCACATTTCCCCAATAAGTCTCGGTCTGCGGATGCACCAGCGGATCGCCATAACACTCCGACGTCGACGCCATCATGAATTTCGCATTGCAGCGCAGCGCCGTTTCCAGCGCTTCAAACGTGCCGTACGATCCCACGCGCAGCGTCTCGATCCCGTGCTCGGCATAGTCCACCGGACTCGCCGGACTGGCGAAGTGAAACACATAATCCAAATCCGATTTTCCCCACGCGCCGGCCTGGCAAACATCTGTCTCCACAAACTCAAATCGCGAATCGTTCCGCAGATGCTCAATGTTCGCCAGGCGCCCGGTCAGCAGATTGTCCGCCGCGACCACTGCATAACCCTCGCCCAGCAGCCCATCGCACAGATGCGATCCCAGAAAGCCGGCCCCTCCAGTCACCAGCGCGCGTCGGGTATTCCTGCCTCGCGCATTCATGGACTTCAAGCGCGCTCCATCTTCTTTGGATTCGTCCGCGCCGGCTCCTCCGCCAACGCCGCCGGACGCCCCACACTGTAATAAGAGAATCCGTGCTCCACCATCACCGCCGGATCATAAAGATTCCGCCCATCCAGCACAATCGGATACTTCACCAGCCCGCGCAGCCGCTCCAGATCAAGCGAGGCAAATTCTTCCCATTCCGTCAGAATCAGCAGCGCATCCGCGCCCTCCGCCGCCTCATAGGCATCCGCCGCGAACTCGACACCCGTTTTCAGCACTTCTTTCGCCCGCTCCATCGCCGCCGGATCGTAGGCGCAAATATGGCATCCTTCGCGCACCAGCTCCTGCACCAACAGCAGCGCCGGAGATTCGCGAATATCGTCCGTTCCGCCCTTGAACGCCAGGCCCAGCACGCCCAGCCGCTTGCCGCGAAAAGTCCACAACACACTCCGTACCTTGCGCAAGAATCGATGCCGCTGCTCCTCATTAATCCGAACCACTTCCTCCAGCAGCCGGAAGTCGTATCCACTTTCCTTTGCGACCGCGCGAAATGCCATCAGGTCCTTCGGAAAGCACGACCCTCCATACCCGATTCCCGGATTCATGAATCGCGGCCCGATCCGCGAGTCCGACCCGATCCCGTCGCACACCTGCTGCACATTCGCGCCCACCGATTCGCAGATTGATGCCACCGCATTAATGAAAGAAATCTTCATCGCCAGAAACGCGTTGGAGGCGTGTTTGATCAGCTCCGCGCTCTTGCGAACTGGTGATGATCAGCCGCGGCGGCGCTTTGCCCGCGGCCGCTTCCGGACGCGGAATCGCTTCTCCCCGCCCGTAATACCATCCGCTGGTCAGCGGCCCGTAGAGCTGACGCATCACCTCTCGCAGCCCGCTCGTTCTCAACGCCCACCACGATGCGGTCGGGATAGAGAAAATCAGTAACCGCCGTCCCTTCGCGCAGAAACTCCGGATTCGAAGCCACGTCGAAATGCGCCGGATCGGCTCCGTTCCTCTCAATTATGGTGCGGATCCACTGGCTCGTATACACCGGAACCGTGCTTTTCTCCACCACCACCTTGTATTCGTCGACGCCGCCCGAAATTTCCCGCGCCACCGACTCCACATACGACAGATCCGCGTCGCCACTCTCAGTCGCAGGCGTTCCGACCGCGATGAACACCACTTCGCTCTCGCGCGTAGCCGCCTGCAAATCGCCCGAAAACTTGATGCGCCCGCCCCGATGCCGCGCCAGCAACTCGGGCAGAAATCGCTCATGAATCGGTGCTTCGCCGTTTCGCAGCGCCGCGATTTTCTGCTCGTCGTTATCAACCAGGACAACCTCGTGTCCCAGGTCCGCAAAACACACTCCCGTTACCAGCCCGACATATCCGGAACCGACTACCGCAATGCGCATAAGCGAGCCTGCTCTCCTTGAATATTTATGTGCACCTCCGGCTCGTCGGCGTGCACTTTCTTACTTTAGCAGTCTTTCGATACGCGCCAGCCACTCCAACGTAATCGCCGCCTCCACCCGGCCCAGGAATGGGAATTCGAATCTCACAAGCAACCGTGACCACCGTCACCATTCGGATGGTCGCGCCGTGGGGCAGGATCAAGAAGAACTAGGGGCAGGAGCAAGAACAAAGAAGGTTAGCGAGGTGGCTGAGCAGTTTGCTGAAAAACTCGCGATTCGTATCAGTGTATCGCTCGAGCGATACCTCCAGCGTTCAAAATCAGACACCCCTTTAGGGGCTGACATCGGAATTCGAGCAGCAGACTTCGAAGGCGGAAGTCGAACTCAGGTCCGGTCCGCGCTCAGTGCAAGCGGTCTGTCCGTGTGAAAATATTTCTTGTAGGCCGCAATCCAATCCGTCGCAATCTCGCGCTGCGCCGTGGGCAGATCGAGTTTGCCTGCACAGACCATCTGATGGAGGTGTTCTTCCAAATCGTCCTTAACGTGCGCATTCCACGTCTGGAATGTGTAGGGTTCCGGCCAGAGATTGTGAATGTCCTCGATGCCGCCCAGTCCCGGAGCAATCAAATAATCGATCTCATAGTCATACGCATGAGCATTGACGATTCCATATTCCCGGAAGACTTCCTGCCGCAACGGCGCCGACACCTCTGCAACCACTTCTTCATGCGCCATCGAACAAACGTCGTCGATCGCAACTCTCCGCGTCGCACCCGGAGTAAGCGAGGGATTGGGCTCGGCCCTGCGTTCGGCTGCCACCACCGCCGAGCTTGCTCCTCGCAATGCGGAGCGCTGCAAGAAAATTCTGCCAACGATCGCAACCGCAAAAAACGCGACACCGACGAACACCGCAGCACGCACCGGAGTGCGCACCACAGCCCGCAACGAAGAGTTGAACTGGAACAACCACTGCCACGCACTAACGCGAGGTGTGGAGGCCAGCTCCGCCAACTGAGCCCGCAACAGAGCGCGCGGGCCAGCGATCGGCGGCAATTTCGGATCAAGAGTTTGCCGGTGAGCGCGTGCGAAATCGGCTATCGTTCCTTCGATTTCTGCCATCCGGGCGCGGCAGTCCCAGCAGGCGGCGAGGTGAGCGTGAATTTCAGCGGCCCGCCGGGCAGGGAGTTCGCCGTCCGCAGCCCCGAGCAGTTCCTGATCCGACAAGTGCAAGTTTTCGCCCAGCATATTCCTATCCCTCCTTATCTCTCGTCCGCGCGTATCAGGCGCGCGAGTGATCGTGTCAGTGATATCGATACCGCTCCCAGCGACATTCCAAGTACCGCCCCAATTTCCCGGTAGCGGAGTCCCTCGGCCCGCAGTCGAAGACAACCCTGATCCGCCTCGGAAAGAGCGTGAACCACGGCCAGCAATCGCTCTCGCTTTTGCGCGGAAGACAACTGCTCCTCAGGATTCGGCGACGGGTCAGAGTGCTTCTCCACAACCTCCAGGTCCGACACCACCCGGTCGAGCGATCTCTGGTTCGCATGGCGCTGCTTCAGAGTGAGATTGTGCGTCACGCGGAAAATCCACCCGCGAAGATTCTTTTGCGACCTGCCCAGTTGCAGGTGCCGGAAAAGAGAGAGGAACACTTCCTGGACGATTTCTTCCCCATCATGCACGGGCACACCAAACGACAGCGCATAGCGGAGCAGCGGATTGCGAAATTGTTCAAAAAGCTCCATCACCTCGCGTTCGATGTCGGAAGGCTTCGCCGAAAACGCGGCGTCAGCCGCGCTCGCGAGAGGCGAATGGATCAAAGCGGCGATCGAATCTGTGATACGCATCACCAGGCCCTAAATATATATATTCCTTTCTTCTCGCTACTGTTCAAGGTTTTCAGGTCCCGCATCGTAGTTGACCCGGAGGTCACACCGCCATTCAAACCAGGATTGGAACCATGATTGAGTAAGACGATTGAGTAAGATCCTCAAAATAAAGACTGAACGAAACACCCGGAAAACGAATATGCAAGTCGATGGGCAATAAAAGGGCTCCGCTACCCCTCCCCAACGTAACCCTCGCGGAGGGAAACGCCTGTCAACCCCTTCCCGCGGCAAAGCTAAACTACAAAGGCCGACTCTTCATGATCAAGATGATGACGAGATTCGCAGCAATTGTTGTCTTTTGCGCGACGCCGCTCTTCTGCCAGAGCAATCGCGGTGAGTTGCGCCTTAAAGTGACCGATCCGGCCGGTCTCGCCGTAAAAACAACCATTCAGATCGTCAGCCAGGCAAACCAGTATCGAAATAATCTGGCGACCGACGATCAGGGCCGTCTGGATGTCCAGCGCCTCCCTTACGGCGTCTACCAGCTCGAAATCAGGCAGACCGGTTTTGCGCCGGTATCCGAATCTGTCGATATCCATTCCTTACTTCCGACCGAATACGCAATCCAACTCAAGCTGTCCACGGTGAACCAGTCGGTCGACGTAAGCGCGGCCAACACATTGATCAATCCCGACCAGGCGGGCGCGGTCAGTCAGGTTGGCACCGATGACATTAAAGACCGGCTCGGCTCCGTTCCCGGCCGTGCCCTTCAGGATTTGGTGAATTCGCAGCCCGGCTGGCTCTATGAAGGCAACGCCGTCCTGCATCCCCGCGGCTCTGAGTACCAGACGCAGTTTGTCGTTGATGGCATCCCGCTGACCGACAATCGCTCGCCCAGCTTCGGTCCTCCCATGGACGCCGACGACCTGCAATCTCTCAGCATCTACACCGCAGGCATTCCCGCCGAATATGGACGAAAAATGGGAGGCGTAGTCGAAGTCAATACGCTCCAGGATAAGCAGCCAGGTCTTCACGGCCAGGTAGTGCTTTCCGGCGGTAGCTTTGATTCTGCCGCCGCTGCCGCCAGAGGCCAGTACAGCTGGGGACAAAATACGATTGGCGCCAGCGCCAGCGGCGCCATGACCGAGCACTACCTGAATCCCGTGGTTCCACAGAACTATTCGAATACCGGGACGCTGGGCGTCTTTTCAGTCAACTATGAGCGCGACTTGACGCCGAAAGACCGCGTGCGATTCATCGTCAGCCACGAGTTCTCGCGTTACGATATTCCGAACGAGCAAATCCAGCAGGCCGCTGGCCAGATCCAAACCGCCGACAACATTGAGACGATGGGTATCGCCTCGTACCAGCACACATTCTCGTCCAACGCGGTCTCTGATTTTCGGACCATGGTGCGCGACAACAACATCGGTTTCAATTCCAACCCGGATTCGACTCCGATTGAGGTTTTCCAGCAAAATTTCTTTCGCGAAGCGTACTTCAGGGGAACCACAACCATCAATAAAGGCCGCAACGAATGGAAATTCGGATTTGAATCGGACAACACATTTCTGAACGAAAACTTCCGCTATCACATCACCGATCCGACCCAATTTGACCCCGGCACTCTGCCCGATTTTTCCTTCATCGCGAACCGCCCCGACCTCGAGCAATCCGTATTCGTGCAGGACCAGATCCGATTCAAAAACTGGAACATCAACGTCGGACTGCGCTGGGACCACTATCAGCTTTTGTTGAACCGTAACGCAGTAGATCCGCGCTTCTCGATTTCCCGCTACTTTCCGTCCGCGGACTTGCTTCTGCATTTCTCTTACGACCGCGTGTTTCAGACCCCGTCTTTCGAGAACATCCTGCTTTCGAGTTCCCCCGCAGCTCAAACCATCGACCCAACCGGCGCCAGGCAGTACGCGGTCGAACCCTCCGAAGGCGACTACTACGAAGCTGGGCTAACCAAGGGCTTCTTCGGAAAGATGAAGCTGGACGTCAATTATTTCCGGCGGCTTGTGGCCAACTACGCGGATGACGATCAGATCGATAACACCACCATCAGTTTTCCCATTGCATTCCAAAAGTCAATCATCTACGGCGCGGAAGCCAAAATCGATCTTCCCGACTGGCACCGTTTCTCCGGATTCGTGAGCTATTCCTACACCCTGGGGCAAGCATGGTGGCCGGTAACGGGCGGCTTGTTTCTAGGGGATGACGCTGCGGGATTGCTGTCGAGCGGCCACTTTCCCGATTCCCAGGACCAGCGCAACACGGTTCGCGGTCGCCTTCGCTACCAGGTCAAACCCCGCTTCTGGATTGCCGGCGGAGTTCAGTTTGACAGCGGCCTGCCCTTCGATTTTCAATGCGATGATCCCATTCCGCAATGCATTGCCGAAGAAGCCCAAATCTACGGCCAAGCCGTCGTCAATCGCATCAACTTCGCCCGCGGGCGCATCTATCCCGCCTTTCAGGCCAATGCCTCTGCGGGAGCGGATGTGTATAAGTCCGAGCGCATGAATATGAGCTTTCAGATCGATGGCCAGAACCTCAACAACGTTCTTAACGTAATCGACTTCGGTGGTCTTTTCTCCGGCAACGCCATCGGCCCATCGCGCAGCGTGTCAGCCCGCCTCACCACCAACTTCTAGAAAGCAGAATCGAAACTCGGGTTTCGTATCGGTTTCACATTCATTCCACATCGGTTTTGTGTCGGTTTCGTATCGGGTTCACATTGGTTCCGCTTCAGTTTCGCAGCGGTTTCGTATCAGGGTATCGCTTCAGCGATACCGCAACCGTTCGTATCAGACGCCCCTTTAGGGGCTGGGCGCCTTCCACCGAACCTCCATCGAGCTGCGGCGAGGCCGCGATGCGAAATCTCCTTCCACAGTCTGATACCGTATAGCGAGAAAGGATGTGCGATGGGTTCAAGCAAGCTTTGGCTGTCGTCGCTGATCGTGATTGCCCTGGTGGCAGCGGCACTCTTCTGGATGCGCTTCCTGAAAGTTCCGACCAACGTGGCCTACGTAAGTCAGGAGGAGGGCGGCATCAGCGTGGTCGACTTAAGCACGCTAAAAGTGATCCGCAACGTCCAGCCAAGCGATCTTTCGCCCAGAGGGCTGGCGGTGACCTTCGACGGAAAATATGTCATCACATCCAACAAGAACACCAGCGACATCGCCGTCTTCAGCACGCCGCGCCTTAATTTAGTCAAACGAATCCATGTCGGAGAAAGCCCCGAATTCGTCAAGATCAATCCCGCCGGCGACCGGGTTTTTGCGACTTTCGAGCCCAGTTCCCAGGGCGGTCCTCCCGGAGGCCGCAAAAGCCGGCGGTGACAGACGACGACGACAATGGCCCTCCCGCCCAGATCGCAACCTTTCATGTCGAAGATTGGTCTCCCGGCCCGGTTTCCACCGCAGGCCAGGAAACCGAAGGCATTGAATTTTCCCGCGACGGAAAGCAGATGCTGGTAGCCAACGAATCGCAGGACACCATTGGCGTGTTCAACGAAGCCGACGGCACGCATGTGAGGGACGTCGATCTAAAGTCGTACGGAATCCGTCCCCGCGGCGTCAAAGCCGATCCGCAGGGAACCGGGTACGCGGTAACGATGGAAGCATCCGGAACGCTGCTGACCATGGACTCGAATCTCAACGTAATCAAATCCGTCCCAACCGCAGCCAAGCCCTACGGACTCGCCTTCGACCGCGCAGGCAAACGTATTTTCGTTTCCGCCGCGCTCGCCGGGAAGCTCCAGGTGTTCTCGGCGGACTCGCTCCAACTCCTGGCCGAAGTGCCCACCGGAAAGAGATGCTGGCATTTCACCTTTACCCCCGACGATTCCAAAATCCTGCTAGCCTGCGGCCGCTCGAACAACGTGGTCGTAATCGACGCCAATTCGTACAAACCGCTAGGCACCATCGAAGGATTCAAGCTGCCATGGGGCATCGTCGACCTACCCGAGATCCTACGGAAGTTTGGGATTGCCGTAACTCTACCATCCCAAATTCCCGAAGTGACACGATCGGAGCAGTCGGACAATGCCCAAGCCGATTGACTTCCCTCTCATTTAGCGGGAAACTCGCCTCTGAGCCTGCGTTCCCCCGCATAGCCGCAGGCTGCCGGGACAAACTATGTTCCCGCAACCTATGCCGAGGTCCGAGTTCCGCCCTGACGATTCGGCCGATCTTTCGAGCTCTGACCCGATCCGCGTTCTCGAACAGCATCTGCTCGCCGGGTTCCCGCCCGATCTCGCTCTCGACTTGGTTCTCAACGAACTTGTAGTCCGCGCCGCCGAAGCCACCCACGCCACCGCCGCCGCTCTCGCCCTCATGCGCGGAGACGAAATGGTCTGCCGCGCCGCCACCGGAAACCTCGCCCCCGATCTCGGCATCCCTATCAATACCCGCGACGGTCTCTCCGGCGCCTGCCTCGAAACTCGTCAACCCCAGCTCTCCGTGGATACCGAGTTCGACCCGCGCGTCGATCCCGCCGTCTCCCACCGCCTCGGCATCCGCTCCATCCTCATTGTTCCGGTCTTTGACAGCGACGCTAACGACAGTCACACGAAGAACGCGCAATTCACCGGAATTCTCGAGGTTTTTTCCACCTCTCCCGCAGCCTTCTCCCACAACGATCAGAAAGTGCTGGAAGCCTTCGCCGATGAGTGCGCCCGCATTCGCCGCGCCGCGCTCGACCTCGACGCAGCGTAAGCCGCACCGCTCCGTCGTCCCGACAGGTGATACCGCCCCAGCTGGATCCGCCCGCGCTCGCCCCGCCAGATCTGCTCAGCCACCATTTTTCCCTCGCCGTCGCGCTCCCTACGAAGCCTGGACGCTCGTGCTCGGAGGCGCTGGCCATTCTCGCTATCATCGCCGTCAGCTTTTTGTTCGGCACCCGCATCGGGTGGCTCGGTCACTCAGCACCTAGTGCGCAAGTCTCACTCAACCCGCCCCAGAAAATGCGATCCCCAGTGCCACCGTCAAAAGCCGCTGCCGCAAAATCCGCCGCGACAAAATCCCCGCCGCCGGTGCCGGCAAAATCTACCGCCGCTCCCCCAGCCGACGAACTAGTCGTTTACGAAAATGGCAAAGTCATCTTCCGGGAGAAGCCCGCTCCCACCAAACCAAACCACAACGATCAACAATCCAAAACCGATGCCGCGAAGCCAAATAGCGATTCCATCGTAAAAGCATCGTCGACAACCAAGCTCGCCGAACAACGAAAACCACGCCCCAAATCGCCGCAGCCCAAAGCGTCTGGCTTTCTCCCACGGAGGCCGACAGCCTCCTCGTCAACCGCACCGAGCCCCAGTATCCTCCCGAAGCCCTGGCCGCGCACCGCTCCGGCACCGTAGTCCTCGAAGTCCAAGTCGCCGAAGACGGCTCCGTCTCCGGCATAGGCACCCTAAGTGGAGACCCCTCCTCGCCGCCGCCGCCAGCGAAGCCGTCCGCAACTGGCGCTACCAACCCTATCTCCACCATGACCACCCCGCCCAGTTTCAGACCGACGTAACCCTGACCTTCACGCTCCCAAACTAATCGGCGGCAGCATTAACCATCCTCAATTTGTAATTTTGTCATCCTGAGCGGAGCGGGGACTTCACGAAGTGAAGAGCCCGCGATAGTCGAAGAGCCTGCCCTGAGCGAAGCCGAAGGACCCCTACACCCCTAATCCGACCCCTCGCCTCTAATCCAACAGATCTTCTCTGAAAACGCCAACTCCTTAGCCCGCTGCACCGCCTTGACTACTGCCTTGATCAAAGTCACCCGCAGCTTGCCTTCTTCCAATTCCATGATGCCGTCAATCGTGCATCCCGCCGGAGTCGTCACCGCATCCTTCAACAGCGCCGGATGATCCCCGGTCTCGAGCACCACCCGAGCCGCGCCCATAGTAGTTTGTGCCGCCAGCAAAGTAGCGACATCGCGCGGCAGTCCGACCTTCACTCCTGCCTCCGCCAGCGATTCCAAAATAATGTAGATATAAGCCGGCCCGCTAGCCGACAATCCCGTGACCGCGTCCATATGTTTTTCGTCGACGACCACCGTCCGTCCGACCGCATCGAAAAAGTTCGTTGCCATTTCCAGATGCTGCTTCGAAGCAAACTTCCCCTTGCACAGCGCCGTCATGCCCGCACCCAGCACGCAAGGAGTATTCGGCATCGCCCGCACCACCGGCACTTCTTTCTCCAGCGCCCGCTCAATCATGTCGGTCGGAACCGAAGCCGCCACCGAAATAATCAACTGCTTCTCATGGACGTGCGCCCGAATCTCCCGCATAACTTCCGCCACCACCTGCGGCTTCACGCAAACAAAAATAATGTCCGCATTCTTTACCGCCTCGGAGTTATCTGTCCCGGCGTGCACCTTCAACTTTTCCTTGAGTGTTCGCGCCCGCTCCGGATGCGTCACCGTAGCCCAGGTTTGCGCCGGCGACAGCAATCCATCCCGCAAAAAAGACTGGAGCAAAATCGATCCAATCTTCCCCGCGCCCAAAATCGCAACCTTCTTTTTCGAACTGAACCTCTGTGTCATGTGAATCTCTCCCGCTAGCCGTAATGCTTATACGAAACGCTTTTCCCTGAAACCTGACACCTGGAACTCTGACACCTCTCTCACCCAACAATCTCCGCCGGCACCATCCTCAAGATCTCCCGCCCAATCGGCAACGAAGCCGTAGCCGCCGGAGAAGGCACATTCAGCACATGCAAAAACCGTTCCCGAGCCACAAAGCGGAAATCGTCCACCAGCGAGCCATCCGGCGCCACAGCCTGTGCCCGCACACCCGACCCGCCCGCAGTCATATCTTTCATCCGCACCGCCGGCACCAAGCGCTGGCAGGACCGTACAAACTCCCGCTTGCGCAGCGACCGCCGAAACTCTGCCAGCCCATTTTTCCACTCCCGCCGCGCCATCGCCCGAAATCCAGCATCCATGATCACTTCCATCGTCTCACCGAAATCAAAATCTCCCCACCGGTATCCCTCGCGCCCAAACGCCAGCACCGCATTCGGCCCCGCGTCCACCTTCCCATAAATCCGCCGCGTGAAGTGCACTCCCAAAAATGGATACCGCGGATCCGGCACCGGATAAATCAGCCCCCGCACCAACGACTGCCGCGTCGCCGCCAGATCGTAGTACTCCCCGCGAAACGGAACGATCGTCATCCCCGGATCATCCCCCGCCATGCGCGCCACGCGATCGCTATAAAGCCCCGCACAATTCACCACATAGCGCGCCGAAAAATCTCCCGCCCGAGTTCGGATCACCACCCCGTCCCGCCGAACGTTCTCTGAAATGTCGAATCCCACCACCCCCGCGTCCGTCTTCACCTCAGCCCCGCGTCCTGTCGCAATCTCGGCATACTTAGCCGCCACGGCCGCAAAGTCCGTGATCCCCGTGGACGGCACGTACAGTGCCCGCACGCCGCCCACATGAGGCTCGATCTCCAGCATCGCCTCGCGCCCCAGCAACCGCAAACCGTCGATCCCATTCGCCACCCCGCGCGCCAGCAACTCATCCAGTCGCGCCGCTTCCTCTCCGTCAGTGGCGACAATCAATTTCCCGCAAACCTCATGCGGGATCCCGTGTCTCGAGCAGAACACCACCATCTCACGCGCCCCCGCCACGCATAACCGCGCCTTCAGCGATCCCGCCTTGTAATAAACCCCGCTGTGGATGACCCCGCTGTTGTGTCCCGTCTGGTGCCGAGCAATGGCGGGCTCTTTCTCCAGCACCGCCACGCGTAAGTGAGGGAACTTCTCGGTAGCGTGCATGGCAAAGGAAAGCCCAACAATCCCCCCGCCAATCACCGCAATGTCATAAGTCATAGCTTCTTGGGTTGCTCGCGTGCAGCTTTAGTTTGCAGGTGGGAATATAAAAAGGCCGTTTGGCGACCGGACGTCAATCGATTGTTCATTGACCTGTACCTTGAGCCCCGTCCATTTAGGGGCGGTCTTCGGTACCTCTGGGTCAAATGTCAGCAGATAGTACATGGTGGACAGATCTTCAGCACGCTTAACCAGATTCGGCAGGGTGTCAGAAAAAGCCATCGACTCTCCCCCTGTACTTTGTGCAATTTGGCGAAGCCCGATTTTTGTGAGCTCCTCCGGGTTTATAGGAAAAGTTATCCGTCGCCAATCGACCGCCATCTGTACAGGGAAGATGCTGATTTGCGCCTCATTGAGCAAGTCAATAGTCTTCT
This sequence comes from uncultured Acidobacteriaceae bacterium, assembly GCA_963826845.1. Taxonomy (GTDB): domain Bacteria; phylum Acidobacteriota; class Terriglobia; order Terriglobales; family Acidobacteriaceae; genus Acidiflorens. The sequence continues at coordinate 53,916 of CAWGYS010000001.1, read as the reverse complement.
GGTATTCGACAGTTGCGGATCTGACGGGAAAGGAACTCCCGATCCCGTACGAACTTACGTTGATGCTGTCCTCGGCCCCGTTAACCTCGACCATAAACGCGCCAGCCAGCCAAAGAACCGTCTTGCGACCATGGGCGCGCTGTAACGCAACAGCCATTTCCTGGAAGGCCTTGAGTTGTGTGAGCAAGGTTGTCATCATGTTGATGGTTCCCTGCCGGGAACGTTCGACGGTTGCTTGCCGAAACTGTCTCAATCGATCTGTCTCTGCGGCGACCAGCGACTTGTCCGCGACAGTACCTTCCGTCGCCTTCAACTGATCCCGATGAGCTAAGAAGCTATGCTCCTTGTCCAGCTGCAAGAGCGCAGAGACCAAGACCGAATTGGGAGTACCAAGTTCATGAACCGCGTGAAGCCCATCGTGGTCTATCTCAGAAAGCGACACTGGACTTTCATTCGTGACCGCATCGGCTAACAGTTGTAAACATTCCGCTCGCGTTTCCTCTTGCGTTGTGATGGGGGTTCCTAGCGCATCCAAGACGACGAATGCTACCTTGGCTTTCCTTTTGCCGACAGTTATTGGTCCAACCTCCAAAACCGACTCCAGAGTCTGCGTTCGGCCACTTTGCAAGAGCGAAAAGCTGGAGGCTTTCAACCCTGGGACAGGCTCACCGCTCTTGTTCGTTACCGTTACAGGGATAGAGACTGTCCGAACATTTGAAGGTTGTCCAAACGAGCAAACAGTACAAACTAGAACGAACAACAGAGTGGTCTTGTAACGCGAACTTCTCGTCATTCGGCTCTCCCTTCTTAATTCGAGAATCGCTCACATTCTACGCCGGCGTCCTCATACTCCAACTCGTTTCTCGGCGAGAGAACAGTAGAATGCACCACAAGAAAAAGGCGCAGACATAAGTCCGCGCCCCACCCCAACCAGAAGTTTTCTCGGCGCCCTCCGCGTCTCGGCGGTAGATTCGCTCTACTGCACCGTCAGCGTCACCACATCCCCATGCGCCGTCCCACCCGCGGCCGTAGCCGTCACCGTAATCGACGATGTCCCCACCGGACTCGCCGCCGCCACCGTCACAAAAGCCGACCCCGCGTGACCCCTCTGCCGCTGGCGTAGCCGTCACCGTCACCGTCGCCGGGTTCGGTACCACCGCCGGAGCTGTATACAGTCCGTTCCCATCCACCGTGCCATTCGTGCTGGAACCCGTGACCGCCCAGGTTACACTCTGGTCAGTTGATCCATTGATGGTTGCGGAAAATTGTTGCTGAGTAACTCCCGCCGGCCACGAGTTACCGACTTCGTCAGCAAACAAAGTCGCCAGTCCCGGATTCACCGTGACCGTCACTGGGGGCGAGTTTTAGCCCCCGCGCCCGCAACTCCGCCGCAAGAAATCCCCGCCATCAACCCGATCCCCAGAAAAATTCCTGCCAGCCCGCGGCAGAGACGCGGCGTGCCACGTCTCTTTTGCCCAAAACCAACAATCCCCACTAGCAACGACCCACACGATCGCGTAGGGACCTAGTGTTCGCCGATCCATGTTGCGTGCAGCATAGCCCCCACGCGCGGCCGCGATTCAGTTCCCAAATTCGGCCCAGTAGTGGTAATCGTCAAAGTCACCGTGGTCGTCCCCGCCCCCGCCGAAATCGACGCCGGACTGAACCCGCAACTTGCCAACGCTGGCAAGCCCGCGCACCCAAAATTCACCGCCGAGCTGAAAGTCCCGCCCCCCACCGGAGCCGCCGAAAACGTATAGCTGGCGCTCTGTCCAGCCAGGACCGTGGCCGCAGCACTGCCCGTGTCCGTCCATTTCGACGTCTGTTCCAACGGTCAGTGTTTCCGTCGGAGTAGCATGTGTCAGCGTCCCGTCCGTTCCCTGAATCGCGAATTCAAACGTGCTCGCCGTCGCGCTGCCCAACGTCACCGTAAACCCAGCTCCCCCCGGCGTCGGCGTCAACGTCGGCGGCGTAACCACGCACGTCGCCGGAGCGCCCGCCGTACAGCTCAATGCAACTTTGCCGCTGTATCCGTTGATCGCCGTCAGCGTCCCGTTCCAGCTTACGTTCTGATTTACCAGCGTCACATTCGGTGTCGCGGTAACCGCAATCTTGAAATCCGGAGTCACCCCCGTCACCGTCAGACTGAAAGTCTGCGTCTTCGCCGCAGGCGCTCCCGCCGTCATCGCCGAAAGCGTCACCGTAACCGGACCGCCCACCGGAGTTCCCGCCCCCGCCGTCACCGTCAAAGTAACCGTCACGGGCGACGAAGACGTGGGACTCACCGTACTCGACGGCGAGAACACGCAAGTCGCTCCGGCCGGAAGCCCCGCCGGGCAACTGAGTGCGACCGTCCCCGAAAAACTTCCGGACGCCGTCACCTGAAACGTGCTCGCTCCCGATGTCCCGCCCTGCGCCACCGTCAGCGAGTCAGGACTGGGCGCCGTCAAATTAAAATCCACCACATGCAGCGTAACCGCGGCATTGACCGTAATCGCATCTGGATCCGTCCCCACCGCGTGTGCATTAAAGCTGTAGTCGCCCACACTTCCGCCCGCCGTCAACGTGTACGTCGCCGTCGGAGTTTCCAGTGTTGGCTGCAGCGTGCAAGTCGCCGGTGCCGCGCCCGTGCAACTCAAATTCACCGGACTCGCATATCCGTCCTCGGCCGTCAGTGTGCCGTCGAACGACGGCAGTCTGCGAAGGAAAGACCGTTTGCGGCGAATTCGAAATCACATTGGTGTAAGTCGGCGACGTGACCAGTGCGTAATTCCAAATGCCGCGCCCGTACGTCGACACCACCAGCGTCTTCGCTCCGCCGGAACTAAAAAGCTGCAGCGCCGTCACCGGAGCATTCGGCAGAAATCCCGACACTCCGGGCCCCGGCACAGGACCAACTTCCACCCAACTCGGAGCGCTAGTCGAACTGACAAAAACGCCCACGTCAGTGCCCGCGTAAACCTGTCCCGCCTGCGAATCCACCAGCAAAGCGTTCACCGGAGCATCGGGCAGCTCCGTAGATCCCGTTCCACTCCAGTCCGTCCAACTCGCCCCGGCATTCGCCGTCTTCCACACATGCGACGTGGGATACGCCGCCGTGCTGAATCCCATAATCCCGACATAAGCCGTGTTGCCGGTCGCGTCGGATGAATCCATCGCGACCGACGAAATTGCATATCCATCTGGATTCACGCCCTGCGTCACCTCCGTCATCAAACTGACGCCCGCGTTGGTCGTAACCCAGACTTCGCCGCCAGGCGCTCCGCTCAGCGGCCCGTATCCGTTCGTCACCGCATACACCACTGACGAATAGCCATTCGGCATCGGGCCCGCCCGCGGCCAAGGCATCCACCAGGTTGATCTCATCGCCCGTGCACACGCCCGTCCCAGCGTCTCGAAATCGTTGCTAAGTTGCAGCGGAGCCGTTCCGCTCGTGCTGATCTGCCATACCCGGCAGGTTCCCACCAGCATTTCACTGCTATTCTGCGGATCCAGAATATAAGGAGTGATAGAAAGCTCCCTGGTCGCCGCCGAGGCTGGCCGAGCTCACCACCTGAAAAAATCCGTTGTCGTTACAAGCCGTTCCCAACTCGCACTTCAAGATCGTCACGTAAGGATTCGCCGCAAACCACTCGTCGGTATTATTGGGATTAATCGCAGTGAATCCGCCATCCCCGCCGAGCGCATTCTGAAATGTGCTGCTGCTGGTCGCCGTGCCTGGTCTTAGGGGAGCCGTTATTCTGCGCTCCCCCAGAAGAATGTCGGCGCTCGTGGGGTCGACCGAGAGCGAAACGAATTCCGTCATCGAGCCCAGAGTCTGGCTCAGGCTGTCGAATTGATTTGTCCCGGAGCAACTGCCCGATTCCAGCCCAGAATATCCATCCAGCGTCCGGCTGATTCCGCCATCATGCGCGAAGTATCCGGGCGACGTGTCACCGGCCACCATGAACGCGATTCCGTGCTGGTCAGGATGCACATGCGCCGGCGCCCCCAGCGGATCGCACCCATAAACGTGCGTCAGATTGATCCAGTCGCCTTGCGTACAGACCGTGCTGCCAGGCTCCAGCGTGCACTTGTAAAGATTGATCGCGCCCGCGTAAACGTCCGTCCCCGTTGAATTCGGAGGCGCCGGATCCGGCACCGCCGCCAACTCCAGGTTGTACCAACCCTGCTCCACGCCGCAGCCGCTGTTCGGCCCAAACGCGTCGTCGCCGCAATTAGTAATGCCGTTATCCGGAATCTGCGTCCAGCTCGCGTCCGCCGTTCCCAGTTCCTCCGTTCAACGTTTGCCAGATGCCCTCGTCAGCCGCCACCGGATTCCCATCGCCATCAGGCTGCACATCGACCACCCACACATACATCTCGTTGCGTCCCGGCACCACCGCGAACTCACCCCGATAAATCAGGCAAGTGCTAGCGTTCGAACCCGCCGGACAATTCGCCGATGCCAGACCCGCACTCGGTTGCACGGCAAGCCGCGTGAAATGCTGGCCGTCGGTCGACGAGTAAACCCCGTGACGCCGGATAAACGCGTAGAAAGTCCCGCTAGCTCCCTGACTAGGGTTGTAAACCACCGCCGTAGCCGAAGCAGGAACCGCGCCATCCGAAAGGATCACGCGGTTCCAGGTCACTCCCCCGTCCTGCGAAAAGTAAAGCCCGCGCGCCGTCGAATTCGCCATCCTCTTCCAGGCCAAGATACAGCCCGTTGTCTCCTGCCGTAGCCGCGACCGCCAGATTAGGATTCGCCGTGCTGAAAACAACCTTGCTGAACCCGATCCCAAGAAACGACTGTCCCGTCCCCGCGCTCTGGTGTCTGCGTCCAAGTCGAGCCGCCATCCGCGGAACGCAGAATTCCCAGGCCGTAATAAGAATCGGACGAACTATTCGTCTCTCCGGTCCCCACCACAATGACGTTGCTGTTCCCCGGTTGCAAAGCAATCGCACCCACCGCCAAAGTAGGCTGATCGTCAATCAAAGCCTGCCAGGTAACCGAAGCAGGATTGGAACTCAGACTGCCCGCGTTGGTAGATTTCCAAAGTCCGCCATATGCGCCGCCCAGCAGCACTGTGTTTCCGCTAGTGTCCGCCGGATCGATCACCACCGAAGTAGCTCGCCCCGAGACCCAGTTGTAATTCTGCCCGCCATCGCCCGTAGCATCGGAAGCGAGCGGAGCCGGCCCAACCGATGTCCACACCGTGGAGGAAGCGGAAGAAGCGGGTGCCCCATCCAAGCTCCGCTTGGGTGGGTGTGTGGTGCGAGGCGAAGCCGCGCGCGCATCCCGCATCGCCATTTTCTGCCCGTAAGCCCGAAACCGCAGCCCCGCCGCCGATTCCCCCGGAGGCACATTGCGTCCCCGTCTGGTTCCAGTTCCAGCGCAAATAGTCGCGCCGGTAAGAGCCATCCCCGCTGCGCTCTTCACCCTTCGTCTGGCCGCGCGGTTCAGGTGACGAAGACGAGGACGGAGCAGTTTTCCCACCCGCCTCCTGACCAAAGGAGCAGCCCACGAAGCCGCCGAAAAGAAAAATGAAAGCTCCGAGCAAGACAAAGAAAAAAATAAAACGGGAAGAGCGCAAACCAAGGCAGGCCATAAGCGGAAACGCGACTCGGCGCCGGCGCGACGCAGCGCACCGATACAGTCTCACCCATTAAAAGAAGATTTCCACGTCCTCGAAAGTCCCCCCGTCCTTGGTAGCCATTTGAAAGACAGGTCGTTGGCGCTAGCCGGTCGGGAATTCATGGTTTGCGCCGGTCCCCCAACGACTAGGACCGACGACCAACGACCGACACCAACGACGTTGTTTTCCAATTCCGCTATACTCAAACCGCATGTCCGTCATCAAAAACATCGCCGCCATCGCCCAGGGAATGATCATCACCGGCAAGGAAATGTTCCAGCCGACGATTGTCGAGAACTATCCCGACGGTCCCGGCCCCACGAAAGGCGCAATGTTTCAGGACCGCTTTCGCGGTATGCACGTCCTGCAGCGCGACGAAAACGGACTGGAAAAATGTGTAGCCTGTTTTCTCTGCGCCGCCGCCTGCCCCGCCAATTGCATCTACATCGAAGCCGCGGAAAACACCGCCGAAAAAAGGGTTTCGGGTGCCGAGCGCTACGCCCGCGTTTACAACATCGACTACAACCGATGCATATTCTGTGGGTATTGCGTGGAGGCTTGCCCCACCGATGCGATCACCCACGGCCATGGGTTCGAGCTCGCCAGTTTCAACGCCAGCAATTTGATCTACCGCAAAGAGCAGATGCTGGCCCCAGCCCCGGCCCATATGGGAGCCAATCAGGTTTTTGCCCAATCAGAGACGGACGCAGGCGTGACCGGAACCTAGCAAGCTTCGAGATCCTTCCGACCATACTGTCTCGACTTAATTCCCTAAGGAGATAAAAACATGCGTACCACTCCGTTGATTCTGTCCATGGCGCTGGCCATCCTGACTGTAGGCTGCTCGAACACCCCCGCTCCACCGCCTCCTGACACGCGCGCCGCCGATCTGCAGGCGGTCAAGGACGTCGAGGCGGCTTGGGTCAAAGACCTTGCTGCCAAGGACGCCGACAAGTTCGCCAGCTACTTTGCCGAAGATGGCTCTGGTCTATACCCGGGTGCCGCGATACTCAACGGGAGGGCGTCCATCAGAACAGCGATGGCGCCATATTTCGCCGACCCTAATTTTTCGCTCACTTTCCAGTCCACGCGCGCGATGGCTTCCAAGGGAGGAGACATGGTCTATTCGCAGGGTACCTACACCATGACCCTGACCGACCCCAAGACCAAAAAGCTCATGACCGACAAGGGAAAGTTTCTGACCGTTTATACCAAACAGCCCGACAGGAGTTGGAAGGCCATCGCGGATACCTTCAATTCCGATTCGCCAATGTAAATGTGCGTTGTGAAATTCCGGAGGGTGCCCCGTCCAAGCTTTGCTTGGGCGGGCTCCATCTTCACCAGTTCGTAGGTTCTTTTGGGGGAGCTTCTTATGACCCAGTCTTACAAACAATTTTCGATCCTGGCGGTATCCAGCCTACTCTTTCTACTCTCAGCGAAAACGTACGCAGCCGTTCCGATAGCCTCGCGCACGGCCGAAGTCGACGGCATCAAACTGCATTACCTTACCTCTGGCCACGGCCCAACCGTCATCCTGCTCCACGGTTATGCCGAGACCTCGCTGATGTGGAGGCCGATCATCCCCAAACTGGCCGAGCGCTTCACCGTGATCGCCCCCGACCTTCCCGGCATCGGAGACTCGGCGATTCCAAAAGACGGCCTGGACATGAAGACAGCTGCCATTCGCATGCATGACCTTGCCAGGTCTCTAGGTGTGCAGAAAGCGGAGGTCGTCGGCCACGACATCGGCCTGATGGTCGCCTACGCATACGCCGCCCAATTTCCTGCCGAAGTAACGAAGTTGGTAGTGATGGATGCCTTTCCTCCCCGGCGTCGCCGGATGGGAGGCGGTTTACAACGACCCACATATCTGGCACTTCCGCTTTAACGGACCGACTCCCGAGGCTCTGGTCCAAGGCCGCGAGCGTATCTACTTTGAATACTTCTGGAATGATCTCGCCGCCGACAAGACGCGTTCTCTTCCTCAAGCCGACCGTGAAGCCTACATCGTGGCCTATTCTCGCCCCGGACGCATGCACGCCGGCTGGGCCTATTTCGTCTCCTTCCAGCAGGCCGCCAAAGATTTCGCCCAACTCTCCCAAACCAGGCTGACCATGCCGGTGCTGGTGATTGGCGGCGAGAAGTCGCTGGGAGAAGTGCTCGGGCAGCAGATGAAGCTGGTCGCATCAGACGTGACCGTGGTCGTGCTGAAGAATACTGGTCACTGGGTGATGGAGGAGCGCCCAGCCGAGACGACCGACGCCTTGCTGAAGTTCCTGTGAGGAGGTTAAACGCACTCCAGGCGAAGTATCAACCAGACCATCGCTTTGCTTCGTATCAGGGTATCGCTTCAACGATACCGCAAGTCTTCAAAATCAGACGCCCCTTTAGGGGCTGGACATCGGAATCTGAGTCTTTCCAGCAAACTGTTTAGCCGCTGAGGAAATCGTGAAAATCCTCCCGCAGGTCGCCGCCCTTTTATAATCAACCTCAGAATCGAAAAGAGAGTAGTCTAAAAGGGTCTCGTCTAGCATCTTTCCGCCGCACCGAACGGTGACGGTTCCTTGCGAAAATCAGACAGCGGTTACGCTGCGCAAGGAGCCGATTAATGGCCAACAAGCCCCGCCCGCCCACAAAGTCCTCGGCCAAGTCACCCCTTACCGACGGTGACGGCAACCAGATCCACAACGAGATCCTGCTGAGCCTGCCCCGAAAAGAACTCGAACTGCTCCTGCCAAAATTGGAGTTTGCGCGTTTGAAGGTCCACCACGTCCTCCACGAACCGGGCGATACTCTCAAATCCGCCTACTTCTGCAATACCGGCTTGATCTCGATTCTGAGCGTATTCCCGGATGGAAAGAGTGTGGAAGTCGGTCTGGTGGGCAAAGAAGGCTTTATCGGATTGCCCCTCGTGGCAGGCTTTCGCACCGCGCCCACGCGGGCGATTGCGCAGATCGAGGCCACGGCTTTTCGGGTCGACAGCGAAAGGCTGGTAGAGCTTCTCCGGGAATGCCCCAAACTGGAGCGGCAGTTACACCAGTTTTCGCACGTAATGGCCATGCAGGTAACCCAGATCGCAGCCTGTAATCGTCTGCATGAAGTGAATGAGCGATTGGCGAGATGGTTGTTGATGAGCGCCGACCGCATCGGATCGAACTCCGTGCCATTGACGCAGGAATTAATAGCCCAAATGCTGGGAACTCGCCGCTCCAGTGTCACCGTGGCGGCCGGCATGCTCCAGAAGGCAGGGCTCATCTCCCACCGCCGTGGAGACGTAAAAATCATCAACCGGCGAAAACTGGAAGAAGCATCCTGCGAGTGTTACTCCATCATGCGACTGCAGGTCAAGGAATGGCGGGGCGAAGCGAGGTAGTCGCGGTGCGTGCCCAGCGCACATTCGTCGGTGCCTCAGCGGACTGACACATGCTTTGTCCGCAAATAGGCTGTCTCCTCAGCGGGAATAACTCATGCCGGAAGACGATCTTATCGATCTTGCGTTTGATAAGCATCTGATTGCATGCCCGCACTGCCACAAGCAAACCGTCCACCCTTGGTCGGGAACCATGATCCTGTTTTCCCCGGCGAAATGCTCACATTGCGGCGAGCAGTTTGTCATCGCTCTGAACCAGGCGCGCCCCAGGTTTAACTCAAGACCAACGACAGACTAACGACACACTAATGGCATTGACCTCTCGTTACGAGGGATCACCTGTTTTCTCTTGATAGGTGATTTGTGGCCGGAGAAAATTGGCGTGTATCCATGGGTGCCGAAAGGCTTAATTCACCACGCTAGCCCGCATCTCGGAGAGGAAACTTATGAAGAAAACCATTGCCATTGCTGTGCTGTCTATGTGTCTGTCATTTGTCGGCGGAATCGCAGTCGCCGACAGGGTTCATGACTGGCACGATCTGGATAAAGTCCATAACCACGTGCAGGAAGCCATCCAGGAGTTGGACCGCGCCCGCGCCGCCAACCACTACGATATGGCCGGACACGGCGCGAGAGCGGAAGAGCATCTTCATGCCGCCGAGCGCGAGCTCGGAGAAGCTATCGGGACGATTCGAGCGGAGCGGTAACGACAATAATCTATCAGCCACCCGCCATCAGCCAGGCAACATCAGGAGGAGCTCTTAACTGATGGTATGTAGCTGACGGCGGGTAGCTGTTTTCCGCGCTTTTTATCTTGGGGCGGGGTCAACGCTCGCGGAAAACCCTGCCCCGCTTTGCCGCAAAGCCTGATCCCAGGTGAATATCCGCTCTCAGCAACCCGCTCAGGCGTCAAACGAGACAGGCGACAGGGAGGATAAGGACGCGCCGCCGAGCGCGAACTGTTGCATCTCCTGCTGCAACGCAGCATAGGCCTGTTGCGCGCCGGCAAGGTTGCCGGGCGCGGGGCTCTGCCCGCTCGGGTTGACGTCCTGGGGCACGGCAGTCGTGGGTCCTCTCCTGGGATCGTTGGAATAGTGGGTCGGGGCCGAGATTGGCCCACGGTTTCTGATGTCTTGCTGCACCGTCGAGAAGTCTTTTTGCGCAGCCGCGAGGTTACCCGACTGGAGGTCCGAAGCGAGTTGGTTGAAGGCCTGATTGACGGCGTTGCTGGCGGAGGTGGGGCCCGGCGCCGCACCCGAACTGGTAGAGGGCTGCGAAAAGTCTTTTTGCAACTTTGCAAAATCGGATTGCGCACCGGAGAGATCGCCCGACTTCAGAGTCTGGCCGAGCTGCTGCAACTGTTGCTGCAGCGGATTGCTGACGGCGCTGAGTTGGTATGGATTGAATGTGCCTTGAATCGCGGAGATGGACATGGATGGACCTCGATGTAAGAGTTGAAGAAGCGTTCCGCGGGGAAATTCGCCAGCCATGAGATAGGAACCAGAACGATGATGGATGCTCGCGGTTGGCGATTTTCCGAGTGAACCCAGCAGTGTTAAAGCACTCGTCACTCCATTCGCACGGGCCACTCTGCGGCAGTCCTGCACAACGCTCTTTGCGTATTTTCCGGCGATTACAGGCAAGCTCCGCAGGCGACGAGTCACCGACCACGTGGGCGGGCAAAACCTGCAGGGGTTGGCGGAGGCAAAATCTGCCGGGCGCGGCCATGCTTACCGGATGTATCAAACCCGGTTCTTGAATCCGAGTCCAGAAAAAGTAAACTTGTCCCATGGCGCGAAACTTCAAAGATCTGTCGGAGCGCGAAATTCTGGCGCTCGCAATTTCATTGGAAGAGGAAGATGGACGAATCTATGCGGATTTCGCCGAGGGCCTGCGAGACACCTATCCGGCGACGGCGAAATTGTTCGACGACATGGGCGCCGAGGAATCGGAGCACCGGGCATCCCTATTTGAAACCTATCGAGCGCGGTTCGGCGAACACATTCCGCTGATCCGCCGTGAAGACGTGAAGGGCTTCGTCCAGCGCCGCCCGTTCTGGCTGTCGCGTCCCTTAAAGATTGCCGACGCGCGCAAGCAAGCAGCACTCATGGAGCTGGAGACGCGCCGGTTTTATGAAAAGGCCGTCAAACAGGTAACCGATGCGGGCATCCGCAAGTTGCTCGGCGACCTCGAGGAAATCGAACGCAAGCACCAGGTGGCAGCGGAGGCACTGTCAGAGAACATCACGCCCACCGTGAAAAAGACCGAGGAAGAAGCGCAGCGCCGATTGTTCGTATTACAGATCGTGCAGCCTGGTCTGGCCGGGCTGATGGATGGTTCCGTCTCAACGCTGGCTCCCGTGTTCGCGGCGGCATTTGCCACCAAGAGCAGCAACGATGCATTTCTGGTGGGTCTCGCAGCGTCGATCGGCGCCGGAATCTCGATGGCATTTGCCGAAGCCCTGTCCGATGACGGATCGATGACCGGTCGTGGACGTCCAGTCTTGCGCGGTGCGGTGACAGGATTGATGACCGCAGCCGGCGGCATCGGGCATACTCTCCCATTCTTGATTAAAGACTTCCACGTAGCGTTGATCGCCGCGGTGATCGTGGTCGCCATGGAACTGGCCACGATCGCTTGGATCCGCAATCGATACATGGACACCCCGCTCCTGTCGGCAGCGTTCCAGGTGGTAGTAGGCGGAGTGCTGGTGTTTGCAGTAGGTATATGGATCGGCAGCTCGTGAGGGAGTAGGCGGGTGGCCCATTCAAGCCTCCCTTTGGCTTGAGGTGGGGGCAGTTCTCATACTCACGAGGGTGCCCCGTCCAAGCTCCACTTGGGCGGGCCCGTTTCATCTCCGATTCCAAGAGACCGGAGAGATATTTTTTCTGCGTCCCCATGCCCCCATCTGTGATCTATTTCCCATGGAAGCATCGGTTCATCCCCCGGCATGGAAGACCATGCTGGCCTTCGCCATCATTTATTTCGTCTGGGGCTCGACCTTCCTGGCCATCCGCGTTGGTGTGCGTGAAGTCCCTCCGCTGGTGTTTGCATGTATGCGTTTCTTCGTCGCCGGAGCCGCCGTCTATGCATGGATGCGCCTGAAAGGCACGCCCTCGCCATCACTCCGTGAGTGGCTCTCCGCAACGTTGCTGGCGATTTGTATTTTCGTCCTCGACTACGGACTGTTGTTCTGGGCCGAACAACGCGTGCCTTCAGGAATTGCCGCCGTTATGCTGGCGACTATTCCCGCCTTCATGGCACTTTCTGAGATCGTGATTCTGCGCACCCAGCGGCTTACGTTCCGGCTGGCCGTGGCACTCTTGATAGGAATCGCTGGTGTATCCGTTCTAGTGAGCCGCTCTGTAAATATCGGCGAAGCGCCCATCGATCGCGCCGGAGCGGTCGCTCTGGTGATCGCGTCGATAAGTTGGTCGATTGCCTCGGCGCTGAGTCGCAAGCTCCCGCTGCCCGCCTCCAAGGCCATGAGCGCCGGAGCCCAGATGCTCGCGGGAGGCATTCTGCTGGCGCTGGCTGCAGCAATCTTCGGCGAGTGGCATGGATTCCATCTGCAAGCGGTTTCTCGCGGTGTTTGGTTCGCGCTCGCCTACCTGATCGTAGCCGGTTCCATCGTCGGATTTACCGCCTACGTCTGGCTCCTCCATCATGAATCGCCAACCAAAGTTGGCACCTACGCCTACGTCAATCCGGTAGTGGCCGTGATCGTCGGATATTTCCTGGGAGGCGAGACCGTCGGCCCGAGAACTCTACTAGGAACGCTCCTGGTGCTCGTCAGCGTGGTCGTGATCACCACCACCCGCGCCAAGATTCCAGTCGCCGTGCCCTGGCGGAACCGCTGCCGGAAGCAGTCGAACCCTAATTCAACCGTCATTTGGCCGGCGTCAAAATGCGCTCGATCTGATGAATATGGTTCACATCATGTCCGGCAATCATCCGGACGATGTGCTCGATCGATTCCTGCCCGCGTTCGGAATGTTGTCCGAAATGCTTCCATTGCTCCGGCGAAAGCGATTGCAGAAGCGCGAGGTTTGCTTCGCGCAACGCGCGGTGCAGTTCGATGGATTTGCGCGGATCGCGCTTTTCGTAGCGCCCGGCCGTGGCCCAGGCGTCCTGATCAAAAGCTTGTACGGGCGTTCCCGGTGCTCCGAGGATCGAACGCATGCGCCAGCCAATGACGATTTCAGCATCGGCAAGATGAGCCAGTATTTCCGCAACCGACCATTTGTCGGGCGCTGGCCGCTTGCGGAGTTTCGCGGTCGTGACGCCTTTGATGAGACGCTCCAGTTTCTTGTCGGTAGCAGATTGGACTTTGATCGGGTCCTGTCCCTCGGCATTGGCCAGGATGCGCTGTGTGTATTGCTGAGCTGTTTCGGACACGTGGAATCTCCTTTTCGTTTGCTTCGTTCCCTAACCGGGCTGCGGCAAGGCTCGTGTTTCGTATCAGGGCATCGCTTCAGCGACGCCGTAACTCCTCCGAATTCAGATGTCCTTGTACTGGCTGAAGATACGAAAATCGCTTTTTCTCGAAATGCCCTACACCGCATTCTTACGCGCTGACCAGCGGTCAAAGCAAAGAAAGCTTCGTCTGTACAAAACGCCGTCCGGCCCTTTAAAAAAGCCGTTGATAAATCGTTTCACTATGCGGTATCTTTTCTTGACCGGCGGTCAATTAAGAAAGACCGGCGGTCGATAAAAAATTGAGAAGACGCAACAAGAACCTGGGGGAAATTGGGCCATGGAAGGCATTACAAACAGTCTCGCGAAACCGACGCAACTGAGACGCGACGGGAGGCCGCGTCCGCGCTCCGAAGCGAAGCGGGCAAGAATTGTGGAGGTTGCGATCCGGCATTTTGCCGAACGCGGATACAGCGCAGCACGGGTCGAAGATATCGCAGCGCAGTTGGGCATTGCCAAGGGATCGGTGTTTCAGCATTTCAAAAGTAAAGATGGATTGTTTTTCGAAGCCTACAAAAAGGCGGTGCAGTCGTTCCCGAAATATTTGCAGGCTCCGCCGGCCGCGCAGGACCGCGGATTCTTTGAACTGCTGCGCTATTGGCTCGGACGCACCGAGAATATGGTGCGCGATAACTGGTCGTCCTACCGCATCTACCTCGTCGGCAACTATGGAACGGATTTGGCCCTGCGCCGCGAGATCAATCGATTTTTGGTGGCCGAAGACCCCTACGGATGGCGCGAGTTCGTCAGCTACGGAGTCAAGCGCGGCGAGTTACGGACCGATCTCGATGTGGACATGATCGGATCGATCCTTGAGTGGACAATGGACAGGTTTCAGGATGCGCTGCTGACCGAGGAACTGGATCCAGGATTGTTTCGGAAGTCGGGCCCCGTTCCAGAGGAGAAAGAAGCGCGCATGGAACAGTTTGTGGAATTGTTACGCCGAGCGATTGGCTCGGAGAAAATGCAGGCAACCGGAAAGAAAGCATGAACAACGGCAAGAACAACGGAATAAGCACGAGCTTGAGTATGAGTATCGCCCAGATCATAGCGAGTTATGACGCGGCAGCGCCATTAACCGAGGCTTCGACGATTCCGGCTCCGTGGTATGTGGATGCTCGGATCGCAGAACTCGAGCGCCAGACGGTTTTCTCGCGCACCTGGCAGGTGATGGGTCGCGTGGATCAGGTGGAAAAACCAGGACAGTTTGTGACCGCAACCGTAGCCGGAGAGCCGCTGGTGGCGGTGCGCGGCAATGATGGCGTCCTGCGCGCTTTTTATAACGTGTGCCGGCATCATGCGGCAGCGGTAGTAACCGAACCCTGCGGACAGGCGGCGATGTTGCATTGTCCCTATCACGGATGGAACTATGGACTGGACGGCGCGCTGAAAGGCATGCCGGAGTTCGAGGGAGTCAAGAACTTCGAGCGCAAGGACAATGGCCTGGTTCCAGTAAAGGTAGCAACGTGGGAGAAGTTTGTATTTGTGAATCTGGATCCCGGACGCCGCCCCGCTATCTGACTTTCTCGGCGGCTTGTGAAGCGCGTGGCTCCGCTCGGATTGACTAAACTGCATTACTTCACATCCGCGAGTTATGACATCCACTGTAACTGGAAAGTATTTGTAGATAACTTCCTCGATGGCGGTTACCATGTCCCGCATTTGCACAAGGGACTTAGTTCAGTTCTCGATTACAAGCAGTACACCATCGAAAATGAGGACCGGTATTGCCTGCAGTCAAGTCCGATGGTGAGTTCGGAGCAGGACGCGGCCACGGGCATGACACGGAGAGGTGACCGGGCCTGGTATTTCTGGCTGCATCCGAATTTCATGTTCAACTGCTACGAGGGATACCTCGACACAAACCTGGTGATCCCGGTTGATGTGGACCATTGCCGCGTGGTCTTCGATTTCTACTTCAGCGACGTAAGCGAAGCCGCGCGCGCCTACAACGAGCAAAGCGTAGCGGTTGGCAATCGGGTGCAGGATGAGGATTTGGGGATTTGTGAGGCCGTGCAGAGAGGTCTGAAGTCGCGCGCCTACGGAGCAGGCCGGCTCTCAGTCCGCCGCGAAGCCGGAGAACAATTATTTCATCAGCTACTGGCCGCGGACTTGAAAACTGGCGCCGTGGCAAGTTGCCGTGACCGCCTAAGTGCAACTACTTGCAGCAGTAGTTATTCGCCTCTTGAAAAGCCAGTCGTAGTTCTTGAACCATCGCCTGACCTGTGATCTACTTCAAAGAAGTAGGCCCCCGCCTGAAGGAATCTGGAGTGAAAACACTGCGGCGATTCTTGTGCACCCGTTCGACTGCGATTGCGCTGACGATGATGATGACGGTCTGCGTCCTCGCCCCAAGATCTGCCATCGCTGCAGCCGCAGTATGTCGTCACTAACGACGACCCCGGTGTCAGCTTTTATGCAGTGGCGCCGGACGGCCAACTGACCCTTCAGCAACAAGTGTCGACCGGTGGTTTTGGCAACGTCGCCGGCTTTTTCGGCACGAGCCGGATCAGCGTGCTCAACAGTGGCAACCAGCAGTGCGTCTATGCCTCCTCCGCCTCTACCGGACAGATTGTCGGCATTGTCATCAGCACCCTGACCGTAGGTGGCAGTGCCACTGGGTCCCTGACCGATAGCGGTGCGTCGAACGGCATTGGCCTGGCAATGTCAGTCTCAATGAACAGCCAATATCTCTACGCCAGCTTTACCAGCTCGAACACCATTGGAACTTTCCAGGTTCAGCCAGGATGCAGTCTGACCTTCGTCAACGATGTCTCAGTCGCTGGATTGGCCGGAGGCATGATCAACGGCATGGCAATCCATGGCAGCCTGATGATAACAACCTTCACCGATGGCTCGATTCAATCTTTTAACACCTCTGCGGGCACCCCGGTATCGAATGGCGACGAACAATACTCCACCGCGACTCTAACTACGAAGGACGCTACCTATCCGAACTCGATTGACATCACCAGCGACGGACACTACGCGATCTTCGGCGATACCTCAACCGCGGCGGTGGTGGAATTGTCGGACATTTCTTCCGGCAAGTTGACGCCGACGGTGGTGCACGCCTCCAAGGCAAGCATCAACTCCAGCAACGTCATGCTCAGCCCGGATGAAACGCTGCTCTACGTAGTCGATACCCAGGGAGCCAGAGTGAGCGCAATTTTCTTTGACAAAACCACAGGCAAGCTTTCCGGCGGTTGCGTCTCCGGACGAATCCGGGGTGAGTCTGCGAACTGGTCGTATCTGGCAGGTTTGGGCCTGATCAGCCAAACCGGAAACGGCAGTGGAGTGTACGTGGCCGAGTTCGGCGGCCCGTCCGCGATCGCCATGGTGAAACTCGAATCCTCCGGGCAGGGCGGGAGCGGGAAGTGTTCTCTGCAAGAAGTGTCGAAGTCGCCGTTCGCGGATTCGAACAGTCAGGGATTGCTGTCCATTGCCACTTTCCCCCCTCGACCGTTCTAGCAAACAGCACACCGGTTGCCCCTGAAGGACATCCGCTTGCTGAAAGTGTAAGGGAGGATGCGAGGCTGATAAATGGGCTGTCGCGCCAAAATATGACCCAGAAGCCGTGGAACCACAGACATCGGGAGCCTGGGGAAAGTAGCCCGGAAAGCGGTGGCGCAGCGGTGTGGAATCAACTTTCCAGTTTTCGGCAACTACTTGCAGCCGTTGTAGTTGGTTTGGGGAGGATGCGACGCACCGGCTTATACCATCCCCATGTTGTGGTGGACTTCGGCTTGAGCCGCTCGCGCCCTGGGCATAATGAATGAACAGATTCTTCGAATCCTGGCTATTACGTGGAGGTGTGCTGGCGGCTTGCATTCTCGCCACGAGCGCACCCGTCATGAGTGCAACTCAGTATGTCGTGACCAATGACGATGTCGACGATCCCGTTTCCCATAGCGTCAGCTTTTACACTGTGGCGCCAGACGGCGACTGACCTTTGCGCAAAAGTGCAATCGGGTGGTGATGGCATCGCGGGCGGTTTTTTCGGGACAAACCGGATCGCCGTCGCTCAATAGCAGTAGCCAGCAGTGCGTCTTTGCGTCCGCAGCTTTGACCGGAAACATTGCGGGAATTAACGTCAGCACCCTCACCGTCGGCGGCAACGCCACCGGATCCCCCACCGACAGCGGTGCCTCCAATGGCATTGGACTGGCGATAAATGGCCAATATTTGTACGCCAGCTTTACCGGATCGAACACCATTGGAACTTTCCAAGTACAGCCAGGATGCACTCTGACGTTTATCAACGATCTCTCGGTCGCTGGATTGGCGGGCGGCATGATCAATGGCATGGCGATTCATGGCAACTTGATGATCGCCACCTACACCGATGGCTCGATCCAATCCTTTAACATTTCGGCAGGAACTCCGGTATCGAATGGCGACGAACAGTACTCCACCGCAACGCTTTCTTCCGACGACGCCACCTATCCCAATTCCATCGACATCACCAGTGATGGACACTTCGCGATTTTTGGCGACACCTCGACCGCGTCGGTCGTGGAAGTGTCCGACATTTCCTCCGGCAAATTGACGCCGACCGTGGTGTATACCTCCAAAACCAGTATCAGTTCGAGCAACGTCATGCTCAGTCCGGATGAAACCATACTCTACGTCGTCAACACGCAGGGCGCGCGCGTGACTGCCATGTTCTTTAACAAAACCACCGGCAAGCTTTCCGCCGGATGCGCCTCCGGCAAAATCAGAGGCCAGTCCGCCGACTGGTCGTATCTGGCAGGGCTGGGCCTGATCAGCCAAACCGGAAACGGCGGCGGAGTCTATGTGGCCGAGTTCGGCAACCCGGCCGCGATCGCGATGGTAAAGCTCGAATCGTCGGGCGCAAAATGTTCGCTGCGAGAAGTGAAGAAGTCCCCATTCGCGGATCCGAACAGTCCGGGGTTGCTGTCCATCGGCACTTTCCCTCCGCGTTCTTTCTAGTGGAGCGATGAGCTTGCCGCGACTAAAGGAATGCCCGCGAACCGAAACCGCGGGATTTCCGCAGCGCGGTAGGAAATAATGTCTTAGAAATAATGTCTAAAAGGATGCCTCGCTGGCGCTGATCTTGTGAAAATAAAGGAGCTGGACATGCGGTCGAAGTGGTTGCTGGCCATCATATTCTGCGGATTTTCTTTCTTGAACCTTGCGGCCGAACAGTGTCCTGATCGTCCCGCGGTCGGCAGCGTCGTGAACGACCCCTACAGCATTTCCTCGCAGAATGGCGTTCTCTCCGCCAAATTCACTCTGGCGCACTCGGTCGATCAGGCTGGCTATACCCACTACTGCTATAAGTACGACGCCTCCGGGCAGATCGTCGAAGCCCCAACCTTCCGCCTCAATCCCGGAGACACGCTGAATCTCGAGGTCCTCAACCGCATCGAGGATAAGGACCCAACGAAGATGAAGATGAATATGCCTGCCAGCAAGGGCGGTACAGACCTGCGGCGATACCGGCGCTGTGACCCTCGATTCCACCAACGTGCATTTTCATGGCTTGAATGTTCCTCCGATCTGCCATCAGGACGACGTGATCGATACCCTGATTCAGCCCGGCTCTCCCGGGTTCAAATTCAGCATTCAGATTCCGACCACCGAGCCGCCCGGCTTGTATTGGTACCATCCCCACATTCACGGCTTCACCGAATTTCAGGTGAACGGCGGCGCAGCCGGAGCCATCGTCGTCGAAGGCATGGAAAAATATCGTCCCGAGGTGAAGGGGCTTACCGAGCGCATCTTCGTGATTCGCCAGCAGTACCTGGTTCCATGGATCCCCGGCCCCTATCAATTGACCCTCAACTATCAGGTGGCGCCGCTCGAAGGTCTTCAACCCGTCATTCAAATGCAGCCCGAGGAGAAACAATTCTGGAGAGTCGCAAACGCGTCTCTACAGGACTTCCTCGAGCTGCAGGTGCTGCAGAATAACAAGCCGAAAAAACTACAACTGATCGCGCTCGACGGCTATCCTCTGGCCGAGCCGAGAGACGTAGAAGAAATTCTGGTTCCCCCCGCCGGACGAGCTGAATTTATCGTCAAGGCTCCCCCGGCTGGAAAGAGCGCAGTTTTCTACACCCAGGCCTATTCCACCGGCCCAACCGGCAACGCTGATCTCGCCAACACCCTCGCCAATATCCATGTCACCAATGGCAACGCATCCTCGCACATCTGCAACCGCGGCGCCCGCACCTGCATCGGCACCCGCACCCACACCCGCCTCAACGATCGGCGCTCAAGTTCTCCGACCTCGCTCGCCAGGCGGCAACCGCGACCCGCAAGCTCTACTTCTCGGAAGAATTTGGCGGCACCAACGGTCCCATCCAGTTCTACATAACGGTGGACGGACAAGAACAGAGAGTTTTCGAGCCCGACGAAAAGCCCGTCATCACGACCAAGGTAGGAGCGGTTGAAGACTGGACGATAGAAAATCGAGCACTCGAGACCCACGCCTTCCACATCCACCAGATTCACTTCGAGGTTCTGGAGATCGATGGACAACCGGTTACCGATAACGACCTGCGAGACACCATCGAAATCCCGTATTGGCAGGGCCCAGGAACGCCCTATCACAGCGTGAAGGTGCGCATGGATTTCCGCGACCCGACGATTGCGGGCACATTTTTGTTCCACTGCCACATCCTGCTTCACGAGGATCTAGGCATGATGCACAAGATCCTGGTCGAGCCTTAGTAGCTGCAGAAAATTCGGGCGCTAAATGTTGGAGAGCGCGGTTTTGTATCAGGGCATCGCTTTAGCGATGCCGTAAGTGCTTTCAATTCGAGTGCCCCTTTAGGGGTCGCGCGCCGAAAACTGAGTTTTTCAGCAATCTGTAAAGCCGCTGCGGTCACTCCACCGCCGTGGAAGTTTCTCTTTCGAGAGGTACACATGCGCAAACAAACGCTGATGATTTTTCCGATTGCACTCGTAGCGATAACGATAGCCGGTTGCCTCGCCGGAACGCGCAACTCCACCGTAGCCTACGCCGGCGCGCCAGCCCAAACCGAACCGCCGAAATCCTACGCGCCCACCGAAGGCGCAGTGCCGAAATCCTACGGCCGCCTCGCGGCCGCTATCCCCGACTCCATCGGCACCGGCCTGGTTTTCGAGGATGCCGAAGGCGTCATCCGCTTCGTCAGCGTCACGGGCATGAAAGAAGGAGAATTGGCGCGCTATGACCACACCCCGACCCACGGCGGCATCCCCAGATCGTATGGTCATTTGGTCAGCGCCGTGGTGAACCATGGAGCCACCGCACTCGTCTTCGAGGATGCCAACGGCGTGATTCGCTTCGTCAACCTAACCGGTGTGACCGAGAGTGAATTAACCCGCGAGTAAGGAGCAGACGGTCTGCGCATCAGTAGGTGATATGCGGGTGGGAACAGCCAGATCCGCCGCTAGGGATGGAAATTGAGCTCGATCAGTTCCTTGGTTTCCGCTGGAGAGGGTCCCCATTTCCATTTTTCAATGGCATCGACCGCCGCTTTTGCCAGCACCGGACTGCCGCCAACTACTTGAGTGAACCTCGGTTTTCCGTTGGGCGCAACCACGACCTCCAGTTTGACGGTTCCGCGAATCTGCATCTTGCTGGCTAGCTCCGGATACACCGGCATTACCTTGTTCACTATTTTCCGTGGTGGTGCTTCCGGCTGTTCCTGGGCTGGCGAGAAGCCCGGGGATAAAACGATCACTCCCAGGGAAAGCGCACAAAGGATGGCTGCAAAACAGGGTCGCATGGGAGATTTGTTCACTGCGGTCAGACTACTCATAATCCAGAACGGCGCGAAGATCACAATAGTAACCTCCTCGTGTTCCGGTCGATTCCATATGGAGCCACGGCGAAGGGTTCTATTGATGATCTCGAGGAATCGTTTCCTGCCAGGTCTTCTGCCTGATCTGCTGCCCGTCTTTAAGCAACTGCCGCGTGTATTTGTAATAAAAGTTCTGAGCGTCGCTGCTGAGCGTGAGATGACCTCGCCAGGTTAGGGTCTGTTGCTTGAGCGCCATGACGATCTCAGCCTCGCCCTGCACCGAACTGGTTTCAGGATGGTTATCGTCGGCCAGGTAAGTTATGCCTTCAAAGTCAGTTTCCTTTCCCCACGGATAAGTCTCCTCCGACTTACCACTCCACGTCACTTTTGTTTTGGCATTCACTTCGTCGCGCTCGGTCTTCCATTCGCCGGGCCAAGGATAACCCGCCTACTGCATATCGCTGCGCTCCTGCGAAGGCTCAGGAGATGCAAATTGCGGAGCAGCATACATCGACGGTGGAACCAGCGGCAGTGTCAGCCGCGATCCAGTTTCGCCGCCCAGCTGAAGCGTCGTAGTCATCGCATACGGAGTCGGCCAAATCATGGGCCAAAGCGCATTCGAGACCGCAAGCCGAATTCGATGTCCCTTGGGAAAAGTCCACGTAGCCAGGTGCATTTCGATATCGAGCGAGTAAGTCTGATTGGGCGCTAGATCTTTCGGCTCAGAAGCCGACTCGCGCTGCGCTCCATTGAGTCCGGCTCCCGTAACTTGTGTGACCGTGCCGTCGGGAGCTACGTCAGACAGCCGCGCAAACCAGTCGGCCAGCGGAGCCGACGAACTAGCCTGCAGCAGCGCATGCGGTCGCCCGAGCATGGTGAGGTCTGTTTTGAGCGGAGCGGAATCGTAAGTCAGACTGAACGCGTCCACCGGGCGCTGGTCGCTAAGCAGTTCTCCCCACCAGAATCCAGCTTCCACGCCAACCGACGGAACGTAACGCAGCTCATGCACCGCAGGTTTGGCGGGATCGGTAGATAAAACATGAGCGTCGTAGAGATAGAGCGTCGTCTTGGCCACGTTTCCCGGAGGCCAGCCAATTTCGCCGCGCCATTTTCCCGGCACATTCTTCAGATGCGGATCAGGCGCATGCCAGTCCTGCATATAAATAGATAGCGGCGGCTCTTCCATAATTCCGGTATTGCGATTCTTGAGCCAGTAATCCCACCAGCGCAGAGCCTGATCTCTCCACTCGATCTGCGGCCCCGGTTCGGCCTCGTGAGGGAAATCATGATTCCACGGACCAACGATCGCTTTCACCGGCGCTTTAACTTGCTCAAACATGCGCGGAATTGAATCGCGATAGCCGTCCAGCAGGCCTCCGATCAGGAAGCAGGGAATCTTGATTTCGCTGAGCGGCCGAACGGGAGCGTGCCAGAATGCGCCATCACGCTGATGCTTGAAATACATCAGCGACCAGGGCGCAGATTCAAACCGCGGCCCCAGGACCTTTTCGTCGAGCGTATAGTCGGGAGCTCCCGTCATCGATGGAGCGAGATCCATGTTCAGCTCGAACTCGTCGAAGTGCATCATGCCGTCGATGTAATGCACGTCATCATGAAAGAGTTGCTCGGTCGCATCGACCGCAAGAATCGCTTTCAGCGCAGGCGGATGGCGCATCGCCATCTGAATCGAGTTGAATCCTCCCCACGAGATGCCGAACATTCCCACTTTGCCGGTAGACCATGGTTGAGCGGCCAGCCAGCGCAATGACTTGTTCGCCGTCGAGTTGCTCCTGCTCGGAATATTCGCGATCGGTAGGCGCGCCTTCGCTGGCGCCAAATCCGCGGATATCAACCCGCACGCTGACGTATCCATGACTGGCGAACCAGGAGTGGATGGGATAATCGCGCGCCGCCGTGGCATCGTCTTTTCGATAAGGCAGATATTCGAGCAGCGCGGGAAATTTCTCACCTGCCTTAGGGTTCTCAGGCATGTAAAGAGTGGCGGAAAGACGGACGCCGTCAGGCATCGGAATCCATTCCTGCACCATGCGCACGCTGCGCCCAGTGGGCGCCGTCTTCGGGGCGGGCAGCGCGTAGAGGCTAGACGAAATTGCGAGCGGGACTAAAAGGATGAGCGCTCGATGAAGATGAAAACGTAGAAACATGCACGCCGCAAATCATAACAGGTCTATGACGCTCCCCACTTCCTGGAAAGCACGTTACCGGTCCATCCTCCTTCACGGTCTTTCTTGACAGTCCGTCGCTATCTTCATATCGTTGCTAACCGATCGCTCAGCTAACCAATATGAACATCATTAAAGCCACCAGGAAATATGAAGATTGGCTGCGGCAGCGGGTCCGCATTGTCGAGCCCGACCTGCGCCTGAAGCACGAGAAGATGTCGTCCGCCCTCTTCCCATTTTTTCGAGCCACCTTCTACCGCTGGCTGCAGATGTGGCCCGAGGGATGTGCCCACCTCGATCAGGTTCCGCATATCTTGTCCGTAGGCGACCTGCACGTAGAGAACTTCGGCACCTGGCGAGATACCGACGGCCGCCTCGTCTGGGGAGTCAACGATTTTGATGAAGCCTGCACCTATCCCTACACCATGGATCTGGTGCGCCTCGCGACCAGCGCCCTGCTTGCGACCCGAGAAGAACATCTGACCATGAAGCCGAAAGAATCAGCCGCCGCAATCTTAGAAGGATACCGGCAAGGCATGGAGGAAGGTGGCCGTCCCTTTGTCTTGGAAGAAAGTCATGCCTGGTTGCGAGCCATCGCCGAGAGCAAGCTGCGCGATCCGGTGGTTTTTTGGCAAAAAATGGATCGTCTTCCCACCGTAAAAGCAGAAATCCCCGAGAGCGCTCGCGAGGCGCTTGAGCATCTGCTGCCGGCGCCGGCTCTGTCGTACCGGCTGGCGCGTCGCGTCGCCGGCCTGGGCAGCCTGGGACGAGTGCGGCTGGTGGCGATCGCGGAGTGGAAGGGCGGCCGCATAGCTCGCGAAGCCAAAGCGCTCACCGCATCTGCGTTGGAGTGGCTCGATCCGAAGCACACGCCGTCAGAGATTCTGTACGCAGCCATCCTGCGGCGAGCGGTGCGCTGTCCAGACCCGTACGTACAGATGCGCGGACACTGGATCGTGCGCCGCCTGTCGCCGCATTGTTCGCGCATTGAACTGGAAGCGCTAGCAACCAGCCGGGGAGAGTGCCGGCTGCTCGAGGCGATGGGCCGAGAGACGGCAAACATTCATGTAGGAACGGAAGAACAGCGTCGGCCCATCCTGAAAGACCTGCGCGGACGAAAGGCAAACTGGCTGCTGGCAGCGGCGCAAGAGATGGCCGACGCCGTGGAGAAAGATTGGCGAGTATGGAAGGAGCGCTGGCAGAGCTAGACTCTGCCAGCGCTTTATTGGAGCGAAAGTCCCTGCGAGGACTCGGGTGGTGGGCCAAAGAGCTGGCACTCCAGTGCTTGGGGTTTGTTTTCAGCTCCGATGGTGAGAAGGGCGTCGAGAATGCACTCCAGCGCCGCCGGCGAACCCGACCACACGCGGGAGAAAGACTCGCGATGGACCGCCAATTCGCCGACCAGGCGCCCCATGGCATCAGGACCAAGGTCCAGATCGGTCAGGCGCGGGTCGCTGCCAATGGGCAGCGGCGGGTTGTTCGCCGGCGGAAGGCGCAGGCTGGCCTGGCTTAGCCAATGCGCGATGAGCGCTTTGAGGTGCTGCCGGCAGCACACGCTCTTCATATCCTTTTGCGCCGCCAGCGAGGAATGCCAGGACAGAATCTTGAGCCGGTCCAGCCACCGATTTTCGATTACCAGATACCACCCGGCGTGGCGAAAAGTGTCGATGCCGCAAACCGAGCAAGGCGACCGTTTTGTGATCCGGTAGTCCATCGAGTCCTCATAACCCAACGACCAAAGACAAACGACAAACGACAAATTACAAATTACAAACGACGATCGCTCAAGCGCTGGCCGCCGCGCGCGCCAGGAACCGTGGACTCGTACGCTCGCCGAGCGGAACCGTCAACATCCCCAATGCCGGGTCGAAACGGAGCGTGAAGTGCGAGGCGCAGGCATCGCACAACCAGAAATGTTCTCGCCGTCGAAGTCGCCGTCGGTTGCCATCAAAAGCTTCGCTCAGGTTAGAAGGAAAAGTTTCCGCCAGAAACAGTTTGCCTTCGCGCAGCGAACGGAAGGGAACCGTGCAGGCAGGGTTGGCGCATTTATGTAGCATGGGCTGGATCCAGTCTTCTCTTCTGTGGAGTTTCTTGGCCAGAGAGCTGTGCCGAACATTGCAAGCGACATGCCGAAGATGTGCCAGGCACATTCGAAGGAATTAAGCCGTAGTTACAGCGGCTTAGAAGGCGGAGCGAATGGTCTGGATCACCCCGACTAAAGTTGCGCCGACGGAGAGCGGTCGTGGCCGACGAATGGCCGTCAGCCGCTTGGCGGACATCTTCATTGTGACCTGAATCACCGTTTAGTTGGTAACAGACGACCAGTTGGCGTGTCCCATGAAGGGTTCGGCCCAGCTTCACAGTTTCGCTGAAAAACTCGCGCCTCTATAGCTTTTCAGTGTCAGGGTATAGCTTTTCGGTTTTGTATCAGGGCATCGCTTTAGCGATGCCGCAAGTGCATCCAATTCAGGTGCCCCTTTAGGGGCCGGGCGCCGAAGACTGAGTTTTTCAGCAATCCGTTCAGCCAGGCCGCGACCAACTCAGCCCACCATCCACGCCGAGCAGCGGCCAGAACGCCAAGCGCGGCCATCAACAGTCCGAGGCTCCAGAATATTCGTCTGCCCGAGAGCAAAGTGATCGAGGTCACCACCAGCGCGATCTCCAGGAAGACTTCGCCCAGATCGAAGCGGTCCGCTTTGCGGCGGGTAGAGCTCGAGTCTCCGCCTTCTGTTCCAGTTCGCGTGCCTTGGTCTCCAGTTCCTTCTGCTCCTCTTTATAGCGGTCCGCTTCGGCCCGATATTTTTCCCGCAGCTTGGCCGCTGCCTTCCGCATCTTTGGCGGAATCACGGATCGGTGCCAGATCGGCGAACAATTCGTCGTTGTGCCGGCGGATATTCTTGGCCTGGTAGTAGGCCCACTGGTCGGTGACTTTGTTCTGCAAAATGATTTCTTCAGTATGCGTGCGATGCCCAAGCAGCGACACCGCCGCCACCATCACCGCCAGCACCGCCATGGTGAGCGTGACGGGCGCCATATCGGGATGCTCCCGCGCATGTTCAGCGTGCTCGTGCAATTCCTGAAGTTCTTCGCTCATGGGACTGGCCTCCTGTAAGTCTTCAGTTCCCGGTTCTCCACTGGCGAGGGCCTTTTCAAGACTGAGAACTGAAAACTGAAATTCGGTGACCTCTGAGGATAAACCAAGTTGCCTATTCTCCCATCACTTTAATAAGCACGCGCTTGTCGCGCTGCCCGTCGAACTCAGCATAGAAAATCTGCTGCCACGGACCGAAGTCCAGCTTCCCGTTGGTGACCGGAACGATGACCTCGTGATGAATGATCAGAGATTTCAGGTGAGCGTCCCCATTGTCTTCGCCGGTCTGGTGATGCTGGTAGTTCTCTCGAAAAGGAGCAAGCGTCTCCAGCCATGCGTCGATGTCTTGAATCAGCCCGCTCTCGTTGTCATTGACGTAAACGCCCGCGGTGATATGCATGGCGGAAACCAGGATCATCCCATCCTTAATCCCAGATTTCTTAAGCGCGCTCTCAACCTGCGGGGTCAGATGGACGTAGGCGCGCTTGGTTTTCGTGTGCAGAGTCAGGTATTCGGTGTGGAATTTCATGCTCCCACATCTACCACGGAGAGGGGTCGTCACGCCGGCAAATTTCAAGCCTTTTTCCCTCTCGGACACTCCGTATCCCCTGTCATCCTGAGCGGAGCCAGGACATGCGCGAAGCGCATGGCTTGGAGTAGTCGAAGGACCCCTACCTTTTTAAGCACGGTGGATGACATCATATGATGCTACAATAGGTGCCATGAGAACAACCGTAGCGCTCGATGACGACCTGGTACGCACCGCCCAGGAATTCACCGGGGTGGCAGAAAAAGCCGCGCTTCTTCGTGAAGCCCTCAAAGCCCTGATCGAGCGCGAGAGCGCCCGGAGATTGGCCTCTCTGGAAGGCACAATGCCCAAATTGAAGAACATCCCCCGCCGCAGGCCAAGGACGAAGACGAATTGATTCTCGCTGACACTTCGATCTGGATTGACCACTTTCGTTCCGGAACCCGCTCGAGAAGTAGCGAACTGCGGAAGCATCTGAACCAAGGGCAAATTGTGATCCATCCCGCCATCATCGCGGAACTGGCCCTCGGTTCATTGCAAGAGCGCACCAAAACGCTAGCCCTGCTGGACCTTTTGCCGCAGGCGCAAGTAGCACAACTAAGCGAGGTGCGGAGAATGATTGAGGCGCGTCGTCTTTATAGCCTCGGCATCGGCCTGACCGACGCTCACCTGATAGCCTCAGTCTTCATCAATCCCTCCACGTTTCTGTGGACAAGAGACAAGCGACTCCGCCAAGCCGCACAACGGCTCGGCATACACGCCACTCTGCCTTAGTTTTCTCCAGAATTCTCGATGGTCTATCGGGATGGCAAGAACGGGAAGGGCACGCCTCCAGCCGTGCCGTTAGGGGGTGCAACAAGACTCGGCTTTAGCCGGTGAGAACACGCACTCTCGTGGGTGCTACAAATCCCAACCCACCTTCTACCGCATCGACTCTTCAATCTCCGAGATCCAGTCCGGACGCTTCAGCACTTCGCGCGGCTTAGGTCCGTCGGCAGCGCCGACGATGCCATCGCGTTCCATCAGGTCGATCAGATGAGCCGCGCGTCCATAGCCGATGCGCAGCCGCCGTTGCAGCAGGGAAGTGGAAGCCTTGCCGAATTCGATCACCAGCCGCACCGCATCGTTGAAAAGCGGATCGTTATCGTCCGCAGAAATTTCTCCTGAATCGTCGTCGCCTGCCGGTCCCTCGCGATCTTCTTTCGGAGTCTCCAGGAATTTCTCCTGATACTGCGCCTGCCCCTGCGCCTTCCAGAATTCCACCACCGCCGCGATTTCTTTTTCGGTCACGTAAGGAGCATGCAGCCGATGCACGCGCGCCGATCCCGATGGCAGGTAAAGCATGTCGCCGCGTCCCAGCAGCGATTCCGCACCGTTGGCGTCAAGAATCGTGCGCGAATCAACCTTGGTCGCGACCCGGAACGACACGCGCGCCGGGAAGTTCGCCTTGATCAGTCCGGTGATCACATCGACCGAAGGCCGCTGCGTCGCCAGCACGAGATGAATGCCGACGGCGCGCGCCATCTGCGCCAGCCGCGTAATCGATTCTTCGACGTTGTTGCCGTCGAGCATCATCAGGTCGGCCAACTCGTCGATGATGATGACGATCTTTGGAATCGGCCCTTCGTCCGATCTCGCCTGCTC
Source organism: uncultured Acidobacteriaceae bacterium (assembly GCA_963826845.1). Taxonomy (GTDB): domain Bacteria; phylum Acidobacteriota; class Terriglobia; order Terriglobales; family Acidobacteriaceae; genus Acidiflorens. The sequence continues at coordinate 25,254 of CAWGYS010000001.1, read as the reverse complement.
GCTGAACAAGCTAGGCGTGTCGTCGAACAGCCGGTTGTAGCTGTCAATGTTGCGGACGCCTTTAGCGGCCAGCAGTTTCAGCCGCCGCTCCATTTCGCGGACCGCATTGCGCAGCGCATTAGCCGCAAGTTTCGGCTCGGTGATGATCGGCGTATAAAGATGCGGAACGCCTTCGTAATTGCCCAGTTCAAGCCGCTTCGGATCGACCAGCACCAGCCGCACTTCATCCGGCGTCGACTTATAGAGGATCGACATGATCATGGCGTTGATCGCCACGCTCTTGCCCGTTCCAGTCGAGCCCGCGATCAGCAGGTGCGGCATGCCGGCGAGATCGGCGGCGGCGATGCGTCCGTTGATGTCCTTGCCCATGGCGAGCGTGAGCTTCGATTTCGACCCCAGGAATTCCTGCGACTCGATGTTCTCGCGCAGCCAGATGATTTCGCGTTCGCGGTTCGGCACCTGAATTCCGACCGTGCTCTTGCCCGGCATGCGTTCGACCAGAATGCTTTCCGCGCGCAGGGCCAAACAAAGATCGTCGGTGAGACCGATGATGCGGCTGTACTTGATGCCCGCTTCGGGCTTGAATTCGAAAGTCGTGACCACCGGCCCAGGATTGATCTGCGTGACCTGCCCGTGCACTTCGAATTCCGCATACTTCGCGGTCAGAACCTGCGCGACAAGTTTGAGTTCGTCCTCATGAACGGCTTGCTGCTCATCCGGACGGTGCAGCAGGCTCGAAGGCGGCAGCTTGTAACTGCCCGCAATTTTCGGAAGAGTCGTTTTCGCCTTGCGCTCCGTATCGGCGCGGTCAGTGACTTCGACTTCGCCTCCAGACGACTCAGCGTGCGCATTCGGTGGCGCGCGGCGCAAATGCGGTTCCCCGTCCTCTTCCGCCATCATGCGTTCGATGCCGGTGCGCGGCGCGGAGTGGCAGATTGCACGCCCGGGATTTCCTCTTCCTCGCGTCGCGCTTCCTGGACGCGGGCTGCGGAGCGCGCGCGCGCACCAGTTGCGTAGTGACCGTCGGCTTTTCCGCGCGGCGCTTTTCCAGTTCCTTCTGCTGACGCTTGCGCGCCCGCTCGTCCTGCCAGTCTCTAAAGCGATCTCGGAGCGCCAGCACAAAAGCAAAGCGCGTTGGCGCCCACACTTCAATCGCCGAAAACGAAAACGCGGTGGTCAGATAGAGCGCAACCGCCAGAACAGTAGTGCAGACAATGTATGCGCCCGCAACATTAAGGTAATGGATCAACACATCGCCGACGATGCGCCCCGCCAAGCCTTCGATCGGAATCGCGCCCATCCAGCGCATATGTCCCGGCAGAATCGCGAGCAGCGCGGGCACGAACATCAGCAGCCAGATTCCGCCCAGAGTCTTCGCGATCGGAGTCTGCACCGCTCGCGAGCGAAACCAGCGCGCCCCCAGCATGGCCATGAAAATGGGCAGCAGAAACGATCCCACTCCCCAGAATTGCAGGATGAGGTCGGAAAGATAAGCTCCAAAGATGCCGATCCAGTTGCGGGCAGCGTGCGATCCGGTGAGGATGGAGGCGCTGTTCAGCGAAGGATCGAGCGGCGAATAAGACGCCAGCGCAAGGAAAAGGAGGAGCGCGGAGACGCACAACAGGAATCCGACCAGCTCGTTCAGGCGCCGGTTCCTGGTGGGCGTAAAAATCTTCGAGAAAAATGTCATGTGGCAGCGACAGCACGGGGCAAAAGCCCACCCACAGCGCCGTTACGGGGCCAGAGCCTGATAATTATGACAAGAACCGGCGCTTCCGACAATGCGGGAAACGAGGCGGGGTGGCGAGTTGGGTACGGGCCAGGTGAATTCTGGTTCTCTACGATCAGGCCATCTGACCGGGAAAATATGACCTACAATCCTTCACGCTGCAGAAACGCAACAAGCTCCCGCGACCCGTGAATTACTCGAACAATCTCGACGCCAGAGGCGAGCGGTGTATATAGCACAAGCATCTTTTCAAAACCGGAAATCCGAAAAACTCGCAGCGATTCCGAACTAGAGTGCCGGAGCCGAAAAGGCCATCCCATCTGGGGGTGGGTCGATAGCAATGCAAAGGTCTCATGGGCAGCCACTAGAAAGCGGTGCCCGTTCTCAGGGCTTGCCTCCGTTGCCAGGTATTATGCCTGCTGATCGAGGTCCTCGTCTGCCTTCGGGCGAAGGACATACCGACCGTTCACCGTCCGCTCGTGCCGCGGAGACGCTCATCGAGTTTGCGATGCTTGGCTTCCCAGTATCCGGGGCCAACCCCAATCGGATCGCCAGAATCGATTCCCTGGATCGCCAGAGCCGTCAGTTCGTCTTCCGCGCTTTGTTCGGCGCGCACAAGGCGTTCAAGATAAGCCTCGACGGTGAGGCCCTCAGCTGCGGCTCGGGCGCGAAGCCTAGTTTCCAGCTCAGGATGGATGCTGATACTCATGACATGATCCCTCGCACCTCAGCATGATTGTAATCCGCCAGTTCGCAGCTGTCATCGTGGAACCGCTATGACGCCGTACCGATTTCGGGCTCAACCCCGCCAACTCCGCGGCCTTCATTGACTTGCCGGTTCCACCCACGTAAGATTTGCCCGCAGTGATCGCCCAAACATGATCGGCCAAACCATCTCGCACTACCGCATCGTCGAGAAGCTCGGTGGCGGCGGCATGGGTGTCGTCTACAAGGCCGAGGATACCCGCCTGCATCGCTTCGTCGCCCTCAAGTTCTTGCCCGAGGAGGTCGCCCGCGACCCGCAGGCACTCGCCCGTTTTCAACGCGAAGCCCAGGCCGCCTCCGCCCTGAACCATCCCAACATTTGCACCATTTACGACATCGGCGAGCAGGACGGACAAGCCTTCATCGCCATGGAATTTCTGGAAGGGCTGACGCTCAAGCATCGCATCGCCGGAAGGCCCGTCGAAACCGACGTATTACTAGGCCTGGCGATCGAGATTGCCGATGCCCTGGATGCCGCCCACGCGGAAGGCATCGTCCACCGCGACATCAAGCCCGCGAACATTTTCGTGACCAAGCGCGGACACGCGAAGGTTCTCGACTTCGGCCTAGCCAAATTGACCACAGCCGGAGCCCGATCCTCCACCGGATTCGACGCCACCGAAACCGGCACAGTAGAAACACATCTGACCAGCCCCGGCATGGCGGTGGGCACGGTATCGTATATGTCGCCGGAGCAGGTTCGAGCCAAAGAACTAGATGCCCGCACCGACCTGTTTTCCTTTGGAGCGGTGCTCTACGAAATGGCGACCGGCACGTTGCCGTTCCGAGGTGAAAGCTCGGGAGTAATTCAGCGCGAGATTCTGGATCGCGCGCCGGTAGCCGCAGTCAGAATGAATCCTGACCTGCCAGTCGAACTAGAGCGCATCATCAGCAAGTCGCTCGAGAAGGACCGCGAACTCCGTTACCAGCACGCTGCCGACATGCGTGCCGACCTCAAACGCCTAAAGCGCGAGACGGAATCCAGCCGAACCGCTGTGCCCAGCGATTCCAATGCCCCTTCGCCATCCAGCGGAGTAGTCCCCGCCCCCGCAACCGCCACGGCGCAGCCTGCGCATAGCAGTGGCACCGGCAGCAGCTCGGCGGTGGTAGCCGCCGCGAAGCAACACAAGTTCGGGCTCGCCGGAGGAGCGCTCGTCGCTCTAGTCGTCTTGGCTGCGGCAGGCTTTGGCGTTTACTCGATGCTGCACCGCGCCGCGCCCGCTCCCTTCCAAAATTTCAGCATCGCGCAAGTCACAAACTCCAGCAAAGCCGTAGTCACCGCCATCTCCGCCGACGGCAAATATCTGCTCACCGTGATGGACGACAAGGGCCTCAACAGCCTCTGGCTGCGCAATATCGCGACCGCAAGCGACACCCAAATCGTTCCGCCTTCGGCCAGCATTCCGAACGTCGCCTTCTCGCCCGACGGAAACTACGTCTACTTCCGCAAGGCCGAAAACTCCATCAACAGCGATTTCAGCATCTATCGCACCCCGGTCTTGGGAGGCGCGCCCACCAAGATCGTCAACGACGTCGACAGTTCCGTCGCCTTCTCGCCCGACGGCACGCGCATGGCCTACTTCCGCGCCAATGATCCGGAGACCGGCAAAGTCTGGCTGCTCAGTTCGAAATTAGATGGCAGCGACGAAAAGATTCTTCACGTCGAGCCGCTCACTTATCTCCCGCGTTGGGTGGCTTGGTCTCCTGATGGCAAGCACCTCGCCTATCCCAACGATCCGCACGGCGCCTTTGGTGCGCTGAGTCTGTTCGCCGTCGATAGCGGACAAATAAAGACTCTCACCTTCCCCGATAAAGAAATTGAGGCAATACAGTGGTCCACGGCCGGCGATGGTTTGTTTGTTACTTTTCGCAAAAAGGGTCCTGACCTTACCCGCGTCCAGATCGGTTTTGTGTCGCTGCCGGGAGGCCAATCGTCCGATCGCTCCGATGGCCAGGTGCAACCCATCTCGCACGACACCAACACCTACTCGACGCTATCGCTTTCCGCCGACGGCAAGACCCTCGCCACCGTTCAACAAAAAGCCGTGAGCAACTTTTATATTTTGCCCGCCGCAGGCAGCATCTCTCCTGACGCCACTCCTCTGTCGATCGATGGAGTAAGAATCGCCAGCTTTAATTGGGCCTCCGACGGCGCACTTCTCACCTCCGATTTCGCGCGCCTGATGCGAACCGATATTTCGGGAAAAAATCCCACCGTCCTGGCCAGCGATCCGTCCGCTGGGATCATGGCTTTCGCTCCCTGCGGCACGCAATCGATTGTCTTTCCCTGGGCCTTCCACGGCGGCAGCAATGCGATTAGCATTTGGCGAGTCGATGCGGATGGCTCTCACGCCACACAAGTAACCGACGGCAACGACGACGCCTTTCTCCGCTACCCGCCAGCCTGCTCCGGCAATCAGCCTTGGGTTTACTTTCTTAGAGATGTCAAGCAACTCTGGCGTGTGCTTCTAGATGGCTCCGGCAAAGCCGAACCGATTCCCGGCAGTGAAATTCCAAAAGCCTTCCAGACCGGCCGCGGAATGGGCCTTTCGCCGGACGGAAAAACTCTGGCCTATCTCATCAAATATCTGAGTCCAGAAAAAGAAGAAGGCACGATCAAAATTGCCCTGCTGGACCTCGCGACCCTGAAGAACCCGCGCCTGCTCGACGTCAACGATCACATCTCCGCCGGCCCCATCTTCACCCCCGACGGCAAGTCCGTAGCCTACCCCGTTCGCGAAAACGGAGTCGACAACATCTGGATCCAGCCCGTCGACGGCACCGCCGGCCACCCCATCACCCACTTCACCTCCCAGCAGATCCAATCCTTCCACTGGTCGCCCGACGGGAAAAATCTCGGCGTCCTGAGCGGCCACACCGACTCCGACGTCGTCCTTCTGCAGGAATCAAAGCCCTAGATTGCCCGTCGCGACGCGGATACCCTATTCGTCGGTCGCGGCGCGAGGCTACTTCGCCGGACCCGTTTCCTCCAGCCCCCGGTGCTTCAGCATGGCCTTCGAGTTAGGTGGCGCACCGCGCCAGGTCTCGTATATCTTGGCAAGGTCCTCGGTGTTTCCGCGGGAAAGCACCATCTGGCGAAAGCGATCACCGTTAGCGCGCGTGAGTTCGCCGTGTTCTTCGAACCACCCGTAGGCGTCATCGGCGAGCATCTCGGTCCAAAGATAAGCGTAATAACCAGCGCTGTATCCGCTTCCCCAGATGTGGGCGAAATAGCTCGAGCGATATCGCGGCGGAACATAACTGACATTGAGATGGGTCTTTTCGAGCGCCTGCCGTTCGAACTCATCAGGCTTCTGCAGCGGAGCATCGGGCGAAAGAAAGTGCCACTGCATATCAAGTTCTGCCGCCGCCAGAAGTTCCGTCATTCCATATCCCCGGTTGAAGGTTTCCGCCTTCTTGATCCGCGCGGCCAGTTCTTCCGGCATCGGAGCGCCGGTCTTGTAGTGCTTCGCATAGTGCGCAAAGATCGCAGGATAGCTGGCCCAGTGCTCGTTGAACTGCGAAGGAAATTCGACGAAGTCGCGAGCCGTCGAGGTGCCGGCAAGCGTCGGATACTCAGCGTTCGAGAACATGCCATGCAGCGCATGTCCAAACTCGTGAAACATCGTAACCACGTCGGTGAAGCTGATCAGTGCCGGTTCGCCCGCCGCCGGCTTAGGCAGATTGGCGACGTTGTACACGACAGGAGAAGTTCCCAGCAGGCGCGACTGCCCGACGAATTCGGACATCCACGCTCCGCCATTCTTGTTATCGCGCTTGAAGTAGTCGCAATAGAAAAGCGCGAGATGCTTCCCGTCGGCGTCGAAAACCTCAAAGACGCGAACATCGGACTGGTAAACGGGAATATCGTGCCGCTCTTTGAATGTGATTCCGTAAAGTTGATTCGCCGCATAGAAAACGCCGTTCTGCAGCACGCTGTCGAGCTCGAAATAGGGTTTCACCTGCGCATCGTCAATATCGTACTTAGCCTTGCGGACCTGCTCAGCGTAGAAATTCCAATCGTAGGCCTGGACTTTGAAACCACCCTTCTGCGAATCAATGACAGCCTGGATATCCGCCGCCTCGCTAGCGGCCTTAGCCGTTGCCGCCGGGACGATAGCATCCATGAACTTCAATGCAGCCTCAGGCGTCTTCGCCATTTGATCTTCAAGCTTCCAGGCGGCGAAACTCGGAAAGCCCAGGAGCTTCGCTTTCCGGGCGCGCAACTGAGCGAGATGGGCGATGGTGTCGCGCGTGTCGTTAGCGTCGCCGCGCTCGGCGCGGTTCCACGAATGTTCGAAAATGGCCTGACGCGTCGCCCGATCGCTCAGCAAAACCAGATCGGGTTGCTGCGTCGTGTTCTGGAGCGGAATCACGAACCCTTCGACCTTGCGGTCCTTGGCGTCCTGCGCGGCGGCCGCGATGCGAGCGTCCGAGAGGCCGGTGAGCGCGGATTTGTCGGTCGTCACATAGGCCCCGTCTTTTGTGGCCGCCAGCAGTTTGGTGTTGAAGGCGTCCGAAAGAGTCGAAATCTCCTCATTGAGTTTCTTGAGTTCGGTTTTGTCGGCTTCTGAGAGGTTGGCCCCGGCATGTACGAAATTGTCGTAGTACCGCTCTACCAAGCGGAGAGACTCGGGATCAAGCTTGAGCGATGCGCGTTGTTTGTAAATCGCCGCCACCCGCGCAAAGAGCTTCGTGTTGAGATAGATGAAATCCTGGTGCGCCGACATCTTCGGCGCCTCAATCGTTTTAATCTTCTGCAGCGCGGGATTAGTGTTCGCCCCGGTAATTCCATAAAAAGCCGCCGTGGCGCGGTCCAGCAATTTGCCAGTCTTTTCCATGGCCACGATGGTGTTGTCGAAGGTCGGAGCGGCGGGATTGTCGGCGATGGCCTGGATCTCCGCCTGTTGCTGCGCCATGCCAGCCTCGAGCGCCGGCTGGAAGTCGTCGTCTTTGATCTTGTCAAAGGGCGGAGCCTGGAACGGCAATGTGCTGGGCGCGTAGAAAGGATTGCTCGGGCCAAAATCCGAAGCCGCCGCAAAAGCGGCATTGACAGAACCGATAGCAATGGCTCCGGCGGGAATCAGTGTGCTAAGGAGTAAAAACATGGTCTTCGCGGTACAGGATCGAGTAGAACGCATCATGGTTACAGAAATCCCCCGCATGATTGTAACCGGAGAAAGGAGAGTACAGCGGGTAGCAGCGGCAGTTGTGCGCTGTCACCCCCTCGCACGGAACCTTCGCGCACCCAGCATCTCTCGGCCCAGCATGTCTCAGCATGGTTTTTCGCCCATCCGTTTCGACGTGTATGACAATCAGTGTCCGATTACTCCCGCAGCCCAGGCCAGCACCACAATCCCCAGCACAATCCGATACATAGCAAACGGCGCAAACCCGCGCTTCCGTACCCAGCCCATGAACCAGGCAACCGCTCCATAGGCGACGATGAACGAAACCACAAAGCCGATGAGGAGAATCACCCACTCGTGAGATGTGATCTGCGAAACTCCGATGGGGTTTTCATCTTTGCCGGAAACCGACTTGTAAAGCGTGTAAAGTGTGGCCACTGTCATGGTTGGTATGGACAGGAAAAAAGAAAACTCCAGAGCCGCGGCCCGCGACATTCCCATCACCTGTCCCGCCGCGATCGTAGACATGGAGCGCGAAGTCCCCGGGAAGACGGCCGACAAAATCTGGCAGGCGCCGATCCAGACTGCCTGGCCGCCGTGTATGTCGTCCATGCTCCAGGTATGAATTGGCGACCCCGGCGCTCCCGGCCCAGCCTTTTCCCACGGAGCTTTCATAGCATCAATGACCCACATCACGATGCCGCCAATCAGCAGCGCCGCGCCCATCACGTAGAGACTCTCCAGGTTCTTGCCGATCACCTTGGTCAGCAGAAATGCCGGGATCGCCGTAACCACGAACGCGATCATGACCAGGCTCAAAGGATGCGTCAGATAATCGCAGTCCTTTTTCTCGCCTTTGGGGAAAGTGGAAATGAGTTTGGCGATGTGCTGGCGGAAATAAATCGGCAGAACCAGAATCGCCCCCAGCTGGATAACGATCGAGTACATCTTCCAATAGCCGCTCGAAAGCGGCACATGCAGCAATAACTCTGAAATGCGCAAATGGGCGGTGGAGCTGACGGGCAGAAACTCAGTCAAGCCTTCGACAATTCCCAGCACCACGGACAAAAGATAGTCGTTCAAATGTTTCCTCCAGCGTTAAGCCGCCCCGTTCAATTATTGTCCCATCTTGACAGGTTCCGCGTATCTCCGGAAGAAACTATCTGGCTTCCACTCTGGGCGATGGTCACCATTGGCGACGTTGATCAGCAAAGCCCTGACAATTTCCTCATATTTCGCCGCAGCGGCCAGGTCCACCGGCTGGTTCACGTCGTCGGAGGGCGCGTGATAGCGCTGGGTCAGCCAGTCCTTGAAAATCTTTGCCTCCTCCGGGCTGGAGGGCGCGACGGCCATCGCCAACGAAGGTACTCCGTGGTGAATAAAGTTGTACTGATCGCTGCGCACGAAAAGATTGCGCAGCGGCTCGGGATCGGGCTGAACTCGTACGCCCAGCGATTGCGCGATCTCGCGCACCCGATCTCCTAGATCGGACTCATCAAGCCCAAGCACGGTAAGCACCTTCAGCGGCACGATAGGCAGAAACATGTCCACATTAACGTCGGCAACAATGGACTTCGGCGGCACCGTAGGATGCGCCGCGAAATACTTTGAGCCCAGCAAGCCTTTTTCTTCTCCCGTAACAAGCACCAGAAGAATCGACCGCTTCAGCGTTTCCGGATTCTTCTTGAAGCTGGCCGCCATGTCCAGCACCAGCGCGCTGCCGGAACCGTTGTCCATCGCGCCGTTATAAATGCGGTCGCCGTTGATAGGCTCTCCGATGCCAATGTGATCGAGGTGGGCGGAAAGCACCACGTATTCATCTTTCAAAGCGGGATCGCTGCCCGGAATTTTCGCGACCAGGTTGGCCGACTCAATCTTGGTGACGTCAACTCTGGTTTTCGCCGCCAGCGAAACCGCGAGCGCAAAGTGAGGCAGCGCTTTGCGATCTTTACCGATCGCGGCGATTTCTGCGAATGTGTGTCCGGAGCCGGCAAAGAATTTCTCTGCACTCGCCGGATTCACCGTGATCGCGATCTTGGCGCCTTCCGTCTCGTTGAACTCGGGATAGCCGAGATCCATGGAAGGGTGCGCGCGGTTAAGCGCCATGCGCGACCACGGAATATCCATGGAGGCCGGGTTAATCAATGAAACCATGCCAACGGCGCCGACGGCGCGCAGCACCTTCCAGCGCTCGGCCGCAGTCTGGTAATGCGAAGCGAGCGCGCCTGGAATCTCTGAGGGCGATCCTGCGAAAATCACAATGATCTTGCCGCGGACGTCAACGCCGGCAAAGTCGTCATAGTTTTTCTCGGGAACTTTGAGCCCATATCCGGCAAAAACTAAAGGCGCCTCGACCTCGGGTGCTGGCATGACCCGCGTGCTGATAATCGCATCTTCGCCCAGTGTGAGCGCTTCGCGCTTGCCGTCCTTAATGAGCGCAAGGCTGCAGTCTTTCTCGACGATCTGGCGCGAAACAAACTTGACCGGCTGGTAAAAGCCGTGGACGCCCGCCGGCTCCGCGCCCGCGTCCTTGAGTTGTTTGACCGCGTATGCCTGCGCTTCGCGTTCGCCGCGGCTGCCCGTGTCGCGCCCTTCAAGCTTGTCGTCGGCAAGAAACTTGATGTGGTTCCACCACGTCTGCCCGTCAAAATTCGCAGTCTGGGCCACAGCACAAACAGCGAACAGCAGCGCGAATAAGAAAACTGACGACTTGATTTTCATGATTTCCCCTCAAGGGCGAAGGTTTCTAGGATAGCAGGAAGCGGCGTAGTGAGATCATTCTCAGCAGTTGTTCAACCCGGCTCCAGATCAGAGCCTATTCACGTGGGCCAGCCGAATCGTTCCCCTCAGCCAAGCTCCGGAGAGAAACCAAAGAATACAGATAAATCACGATGCCCAGCGATGCAATCGGAATTCCAATGAACGCAAACACCAGGAAGGCTGCAGGATGTACCCACCGCATCGCGACCACTTCCACCACCATACCGAGGAGCACGAAGATGCCGGCAATGCGCAAGCGCCGCTGCATAGGATTTTGCATGCTCATCTTATTGCCCTCCACCGTTCCAGAATTTCACCTTATCGAGGCCCGCAACATTATGCACCGTGTCATGACAGCCGCTGGTAAGGCACGAAACCTGATTTGAGACGATGTCAGTGTGCAGCGCAGTGTGCGTTGGCGATTCTTCAAACGATCGCGCCCCGAGATGGCAGTGCAGGCATTCCCGGTTGTTGTACGGCACGTAGAGCTGAATCGGATTCATCGGCGTGCCCAGGTACTGCACATAGACGTGATGCAGGCCACGCCACTTCGCGCGGATTCCCCCGTAAAGCACATAATCTTCATGACACGTATAGCAAGCCTGATCGATGGGAATGCGATGGTTCTGGAAATGCGCCGCCGGAATGTACTTCGGATCGTCCACATGCAGGCTCCGGCCGTATGGTTCCATAATGTGGCAGGAGAGACAAAATGTTGTCTGCTTAGAGCGGTCCATTTGTTCCGAGGTGCCGAGGAAGCTGCAAAGAATAGGCAGCGCGAACAACGCCACGAACGCCAGAATTTTCCCGTTCCGATTCGCCGTCAGCGCCGGGCGAAGGACCAGCAAGAGGATCAGCCCCGCGCTTAGCCCGAACAGCACCATGATCAGGGTCTGAGGAGAAATCATGCGGGCTCGCCCCCGGCTAAACCAATCGCGAACGCGAAATTGAAGTAGTTTTCCCAAAGACATCTACTTTGCCGCCAGCGAGCGAATGTATCCCACCAGCCCCTTAATATCCTCCGCCTTCAAAGACTTTCCATACGGAGGCATCTTGTTCTTACCATTAGTGATGATGTCCGAGAGGTCCGCGTCCGACATTTTCTGCACGTCAGCAGTTTGAAAATTATGGGCGCCGAGCTTTTTCCCCATCGCCGAACCGCTTCCGTCCACGCCGTGGCAGCCAACGCATTTTGACTTGTAGAGAGTCTCTGACGCACCCTGCGCGCACACCGGCAAAGGGAGAACAAAGGCCACCGCGATTGCTGTCGCAGCGGCAAACATTTCGATACTCATTTTCTTCATCTTTCAGCTCCTTATAAACAAGTTTCAGAATGCATAACGCAACGACTCAGTCACCGCGTTCGAGTGAAAATAGCGCGGCGCTGTGGGCCCGACAAACGAGCCTTCACCGTACTGGTAATAATTCCAGCCCATAACCCACGCCAGCTTATGGCCAATATCCACGCTCAGGTTGGCCACCGGCTGCTGGTACTTGTATTGCAACGTGCCGAGAGGCTGCAGAATGTTGAACTGCGGTACGCTGCCGTCCACACTGGTAATGCTGTACCCGAGGCTGGCCGTCAACCGCTTCGTAGGATTGAACCGGACCGTGGCCATTCCGAAATTAGTGTGGTTGGTGTAGTAAGAGTTGGCCATCAGGTTATTGGCCGTATCGTTCCCCGCGCAATTATTGTTGTTGGCGCCCGACACGAAGGGAAGCGTCGCCCCAGCCGGAATCGTGTCGTTAAAACAGATCACGGCGTTCTGGATCACGCTGTTGAAGTTGTATGCCAGGTCCACTCCAATGCGCTCGCGCGGTACGAGTGACGCGGTGACTCCATAATTTTGATTGTGCCCAACGTAATTGGTGAATGCCGCGCTGTTCGAGTCCTCCAAAATGTTGACAGATGCGCCCAGCACCGCCCACGGTCGCGGCGTATAGGTCGTCTGGAAGCGGTATCGCGATTCCTTCCGCGGGGCTATCCGAACGATCACGTTGTCGTTGTTCGTGTGCTCGAAATCAAAATTCAAACGCAACCCATGGACGGGCCGTGCCCAGAATCCGAAAAGCGCCGTGAATTCGTTAATATCGAAATGGTCCAGGTCTCCCGGCGCGTAATCATTGAAGTGGTTGAACACCCGATTGCCATATCGAAACCCGACGCTGTCCTCCCAGTTTTTTCGGAAACGTCCCATGCCAGTTCCATCTGATCTCTCTTCCAGGTCTGGTTGAACGATGACAGTGTCAGAGTGTTAGTCCCTCCCGGAACCTCCGGAGTAGTCAGCGGCGTGCTCAGCAGCGTACACGGTGTCACCGCGCAGCTATAGTCGAGCTCGTTGAAATTGCCATTCTGCGGAATGCGGTACGCCCAATAATAAAATTTCTGAATCAACCGCAGATGTTCGGTCAAGTGCAGCGTGCCCTCGGCATCAAGCACGTTGGAAATCCGGTTCGCACTGCCTGTGCCCGTGCCGTTGAAGACGAGAGTATTGGTGCGCGTGAGTAGACCAGCGAAATTCTCATCCAACGGCGTGCTCGAGACCGCCGAACTATAGGAATAAGAAGCCACCAGGTCCAACCGCTGAATGTTATTGCTCCGCAAACTGAGCCGCTCCGTAGGTGTGGAAGTGCGAATCCGCTGGTTTCGCGCAGTAATTGAAGTAGGCGCTGCACGTGTTGTTGGTCAGGACTCCGCCGACAATCAGACTGGGTTGCCCGGTAGGCACGGCACAAGGTTCCTTATTAGCGGTGTCGATCGACAACCCCAACTCCACCGGAGTTCCGGTAGACAGCAGCGCCGGCGCGAAGGGAGCCAGTTGATAGTCCGTATCTCCCTTGTAGTAATCGAAAAATTGGTCGTAGCTGATAACCGTTCGCGGCGCGGCTCGCCAGTCCACACCAAAACGGTATGAGTTCATAGTAGTGTTCCAGCCTTGCAGCAGCAGGGCCTCCGTACCCTCATGCACGCTACTGTACGAAGGCCCAGTCATATTATTGTGCGAAAACCCCATGCGAAAGCTCACACGGGACTGCGGCAGCAGGGTGAGGTCAACGTCGCTCATCCGCCGCGTCGTATCAAATAGGTGAGGAGAGTTCTCTGCCTGAATCGACGGCGTCGAGCCCCCAAGCGCGGGTGGAGGCCCAGGATTCAGCGGATTCGCCAGTAAGTCATAGTCGGAGAAGCTCTGATCGCGACGGAAACTGCCTTGCAGGTTGTACCACTTGTTCTTGTCCGCCCGCAGCCGCAAATAGTTGTTAGGGTCGCCTCCCCATCCCGAGCTGTTGAGGTAAAGATTGTCAAAAAGAAACCCCGTGTGATCCAGCGCTTGCATCGAGAGCGTCTGGTCGAAAATCCGAGGACCCGTCTGTTGGTCCACTAGTGTGTCGTACATATCCCCGCTGCCCGTCACGTCCACAGAGCGATAGCCGATCTCGCCCGATGAGTGAATCAGATAACCACCGCTGGTAACCCCTTCGGGCTCGCCCGACGCGACAGACGGTGCGGGTGTCGGTTTCGCAGCAGGAGTTTGGCCGAAGAGTGTTCCTGGCGACCACCCGATCGCGGCACAAAGCAGCGCCACCAGAAAGATCGCGAATCGAACCTCGCCGCGACCATTTTGCAGGCCGAGTTTTCTTGGCAGCGCCAATGCTACTTCCTCACTTGAAAAACACATCGCTGAAGTTCGACCCATGAATCTGGGTGTGGCACATCGTGCAAGCCTGATACTTCGCCGACTGATTGTGTACCGGCCCGGCTGGCCCCTGCGTCGGGAAGGTATGGCACTGCAGACACAGCATGTTCACCGGCATCACCTTGAGCAGCCGCGGATTAGTAGACCCGTGAGGCGTATGGCAACTGACGCAGCCCTCAGTCTTCACCGGCACATGCTCGTAAACGAACGGCCCCTGCTTGTCGGCATGGCACTTGTAGCAAACCGCATCCCCGCTCGGCAGCGTCCGCACCTGCCGCAAAATCGCCGTCCCATGCGGGTTATGGCAGTCATTGCATTGGATCAGCCCCTCATTCACCCGATGGTGATAGGGTTTCGCAAAGTCGGCCTTAGCCGAGATATGGCAGCCGTAGCACAACTGCGGCTGGCTCTGCACCAGCAGGTGCTCGCTCTCCTTGGCGTGATGCGGAGAGTGGCAGTCCAGACACCCGACGTCGCTGCCGGAGTGGCTGGATTCCGCTGAAATGCGACTGCGCATGGCTTTCGCCGTGACAGCTCAGACAGCGCGCGCTATTCTCCCGCCGCGAGTGATCCTCGAACACGTAGATCTTGGTTTTATCGCCGCCGCCCGCCACATGCTCCGCTCCCGGACCATGGCACCCCTCACACCCTTGCTTCGAAGGCCCGCCATCCTTATTTAATGTCGTCTTCCAGTGCGGCGTTTTCTCCCACGAGTTATAAATCTCCTCGTGACAAGTTTTGCAGGTGTCCGCTCCCACGTACTTGGAAGCATCGGACGAAACCACGCTGGCCGCAGGCGCGCTGCCGGATTGGCCGCTAGCCGAAGATCCGCCCTTGTCGGCAACCGGCTGTCGAGCCTGAGCAGGCGCCAAGGCAGAAAAAAAGAAAAGACACAGAACTAGTAACAGAAGAAATCGGGCGGCTAAATAAGGAATCCGCGCTCTCTGCGTTAACTCCGCGTTCTCTGCGTCAAGGCTCGATTTCGCCGGCGTCAGCATGGGTACGCCCCGGTCGGCGGTACCGGCAAACAAGAGATGAAGCAAGCGATCAATTCCGGATGTTCACTCATTCCTTGAGCTGTCCTGTCCGAGACAACACAGATGGTCTCGAGTTGGGCCTTATGCGCTTTTGCTGGACGTTGCCTTCTTCGTAGCAAGTTCCTCAGCGAGCTTGTAAGCATTCACGGAGTGCTCATGCGCCTGCCTAGTGAGCTCGTGACCCGTCAGATGATCTCCCTTACCGTGGGCGACAGCGGCGGCGGCATGGGCGTGCGCTGCAAGGTTGTGAAGTTCCGAAAGTCGGTTATGCGTGCTCTGTGGCATCGTGTCCTCCTTATCGCGGCCCGCCATTGGTGAGCACAACCTTGAGCGCGCCTTCTCTTGCCGCGTTTCCAAACGTGTCATAAGCCTTCATGATGTCGTTCATCGCGAAGCGATGAGTCACCAGCTTCTTAGGTTGGAGCTTGCCCGAGCGCACGACTTTCAGCAGCATCGGCAAGGTCACCGTGTCCACCAGGCGTGTGGTGAGCGAAATGTTGCGGTCCCAGAGTTTCTCCAGATGCAATTCCACCGGCTTACCATGGACTCCCACGTTCGCGATATGTCCGCCCGCCGCGACGATCGCCTGGCAGATCGCAAAAGTAGCTGGAAGCCCGACTGCTTCGATGGCCACGTCGACGCCCGCTCCTTCAGTCAGTTCCATGACGTGATGAGCGGCGTGTCCATCGGCGCTGTTCACCAAAGTGGTTGCGCCGAAAGTCTTCGCTACTGCCAGCCGCTTGTCGTCCAGGTCAATCATGAAGATCGCCGCCGGAGAATAAAATTGCGCTGTCAGCAGAACCGCAAGCCCCACCGGCCCCGCGCCCACGATCGCAACCGTGTCTCCGGGCTTCACTTGTCCGTTCAGGACGCCGCACTCAAACCCGGTCGGCAAAATGTCGCTCAGCATCACCATCGCTTCTTCATCGCCGTCGGCAGGGAAGTGGTAGAGACTCCCATCGGCTTCCGGAATGCGCACATACTCCGCCTGGGTTCCGTCGATCGTGTTGCCCAAAATCCAGCCGCCGTGGCGGCAATGTGAATACATGCCACGTTTGCAGAAATCGCACTTCAGGCAGGCCGTGACGCACGAAATGATGACCTTGTCCCCAACGTGAAATTCCGACACGCCTGCGCCGACTTTCTCGACGATGCCAATCCCTTCGTGGCCAAGAATTCGGCCGTCGGTGACTGCCGGCAGGTCTCCCTTCAGAATATGAAGATCGGTCCCGCAAATCGTCGAAGTCGTGACGCGAACAATGGCATCGCCCGGCGCCTGAATGGTGGGGCGCGGCTTGTCCTCCCATGCGCATCTGCCCGCACCGTGATAGACCAGCGCCTTCATGGTGGTGCTGCCGGTTGCATGCGCGACAATCTTGGTCAGTTCGAGTTCAGCAGTTGTCATAGACGTGTCCTCAACGACATCTCCTCAACCTTTCCTCGAAAAGTGCCTCATGCTACAACGAGTCACCATGTCGCAACTGTTCAATACTGCACACTTGCAACAATCGGATCCGAATGGCGCCAATTATGCTCTGAAAGCATCCGCGTTTCTGTGATCCACGTCACACAGCCATGTGTCCGGGATCACTCGCAGCGCAAGCAAAATGAGGTTTGAAGTGAGAAAGAAAAGGAGAAGAAGAAAAAAAGAAGAGAAACCTACGCGGCAAGCAATTTACGGAGACCAGTCTTATCGCCAATCACCAGCGTGGAACCGTGAAGCTCTACCAGGCCCTTACGCCTGAAATCCGCGAACAAACGGGTCACGGTCTCGCGTGAGGATCCGATCATCTCCGCGATTTCTTCGTGCGTGAGGGTCAGGGTAAATGTCGCCCGCGTTTGAGCGCGGTCCGAACCGTGCCCCTCCGCAAAATCCAGCAGGAAGCAAGCCAGCTTTTCTTCCACCGAGCCCGAAAGCCCAAGGTAGCGAACCTCGCGATAAGTCGCGTAGTAGATGTCGCTCAGCACTTCGGCAACTCGAAGCGCCACCTCACCGTGAGCACGCAGAAACTCCAGAAATGGCTGCCGCGGCAGAAAGTTCGCCTGGATCGGCTCCAGCGCTTCGGCCGTCACCTCATAAGGCTTTCCTGAAATCGTGCCCGGCAGGCCAACCACTTCACCGGATTCCGCTACCCTCAGGATCAACGACTTCCCACCCGCCGAACTGGCCGACAATTTCACCCGGCCATTACAAATCACGAAGAGCCCACGCGGTTCCTGACCTTCGACAAAAAGTATCGCGCCCTTGGGATAAGTTGCGGGAGACGAGATCGCATCCAGCCCCGCCAGCGCGCCAGGGTGCAGATTGCAAAAAATGCGGTCCTTGTGGAGCGGGCAAGTCAGGCAATTTTCAATGATTTCGAGCCCGTAAGGCGTCTTCATAGTTCCCACATAGTTCCCACGGCCACCATTATATTCGCGAATCACCAGGCGCCCGGAAACTACTGATACGGCCTATGCGGCAGCCCTTTCTGGAAAGCAAAGCGAGGGCTGTGGGTCGAGTTTGTCGACCACCGGCCTCACATTGACGTGGAATGACGCTTGCTCTCCCACGAGGTTCGGGCCAATCACACTCGCCAGCCGCTCCACGGTGGAGCTCAGGTCCTTGGCGTGCATCTGCTGCAATTCAATCGTAACTGTGATGTCAAACAGCCCCCCTTCCCACTGTTGAAGGCGTTGTGCCCTGTGCGCCAGCAAACTGCTTCCCAACACCCGCGCCAGGCTTACCACCGAGCGACTCTTGCACGCCGCGCATTCGTCACCTCGCCTGCCGCTGATGACTTCGCAATCCAGACAGAAGACTGCATTCCAGAGAGGGAGAACTCCTGCATCCAGATGACTCCTTGTTCCGGTGGACATATGCACCAACCCTGTCGCTAAGATGTGGGCAGCTGATGTGAGCAGCCGATGTAGGCAGCTACGCCCAATAAGGATACAGCGTCATTCTGAGTGTGTGTAAGCTGTCAAAACTTTCCAACGCGCGCCTTCTTCCGGGCCGTTCGTCGCTATTGCAGCTTCGCATACTCCGCCTTGGCTTCTTTCAGGATGGGAATATCAGCGTCAGCGTCTTTCCATAGCGCCAGGAAATCTTTGTAGGCGGCGAGTGCGCGAGTGCGGGCGAGGTCGGCTTCCGCGCCTTGCCCCTGTCCTTTAAAAGTTCTAGCTTGCAGAGCATTCGCTCTAGCCACGCCCAGATGCGCCAGCGCTCCGGTCCAGCAGTTCCAGACGATGCCGCTGTGGTCGATGATCTTCTGAAACTCGGCGGTGGCTTCTTTGCCCTGTCCGGCTGCCAGGTACGCTTCGCCGCGCTCATACGTTGGATAGAGGCACGAGACATAGTTGAGGAAGCCGATGGACCCGTACTCGATGGGTGGCATGGCAACCTGCAGATCGTTGAGCGCCTCCGCCGGATTCTTGCGGTTCAGCGCCAGTTGCGCCCGGATCGCAGGCAGCCATAGCGACTGCATCTGCGTGTCCAGCGGAAAACGCTTGTTCAGGTCCTGGGCCAGCGCTTCCGCTCGCGCCCCATTGCCCGCCATGGCGAAGGCCAACGCGGCTTCGACTTCGACGCCCTGACTGGTGGGAACCAGTTTCAAGGCCTCTGCCGCGGAC
Source organism: uncultured Acidobacteriaceae bacterium (assembly GCA_963826845.1). GTDB lineage: Bacteria > Acidobacteriota > Terriglobia > Terriglobales > Acidobacteriaceae > Acidiflorens. The sequence continues at coordinate 6,527 of CAWGYS010000001.1, read as the reverse complement.
TGCCGGGCTTGCGCCGGATTGCCGAAGGCGGCTTCGCGCACGGCAGCGTTCTCCAGCCAGACCGCTCCGTTTTCCTTGCTGTCGGCGTTGATCGCCGAATCCACAGAACGTTTCGTCACTTCCCGCGCCTTGCCGAGATGACCTGCATAGGCCTCAGTATCGGAGGCGAGTGAAAGCCCGAAGTTCTCCTCGGGCTTGCCCGCGTACCACTGTTGCTGTTCCGCCATGGCGGAAGAGTCGGCGGCGATGAAGGCAAGAGCGTACAAAAGATTGTGATTAATGACATCATCTATTTTTCGCGCCTGCGCTTGCTGGATGGTCTGCCGCGCTTCGTCGAGCCGCTGCAGGGAGAGCAGTTCGGTAACGAGGTTCCCATACGCGGCGCCTTGCTCCGGGTGCTGCCGGAGGTCCTCGCGCAACGACTCCACCGCCTTCTCGTGCTGTCCCAGTGCCACGTATACCAGGGCCAGATTGACACTCACGTTTCGGTCGCGCGGGTAGCTCGCAATCCATTGCAGGTACGTCTGGGCCGCTTTCTCCTGTTCCCCGGTTACATTCATATAGTATGCGGTGGTAATCGCCATCTTTTCCCGCTCGCTGGAGTGCTCCCTCAGGTTGAAGGCCTTGGTGAAGTAGTCGCTGGCGCGTCCCAGTTGGCCAATAGCGGAGTAGTCGTTGCCCAGCGCGTTGTAGCCCATGGCAAAATTCGGATCGAGCTCGATGGCGTGTTGATCGTAAGGCAGGGCTGCGGCGGAGCCTTTCTCGTTGCCGGCTTTTCTGCCGAGGCTGTACGCTTTCAGAGCTTCGAGCGAAGACGTGGTCGCCTCTGACAACGGAATATCTAACTTCTGCACCGTGGCCAGCGATTCGCCCAACTCAGCTCGGAGCTTCGATGCCGCTTCGCCGAGCGAGTCCAGCACCTTCTCCTTGGACGCCGCCGTCACCTGCTGCTCGGCCAGCGGGTCTCCACTCTGGCAATTCACTGCCTTCAATCCCAACACGTATTCGCTGCCGAGGCTGGCAATCGACCCGGCGAGATAAGCCTTGCTGCCCGCCCGCTGGCAAAGCTCGCGAGCCACGTCAGGTGTGAGTTTGGTGTCGGGAGGGCGCGTCATCAGCTTCAACGTCTTTGCGACGGTGTTGTCGGAGAGCACATTCAGAAACGGCGACTGGTTAAGAGAAACGCTGAGCGCCGTCTTGAGCGTGTCGTCGAAGACCGCATCGCCCGTGCTGTTGGTGAAATCGGCCAGGACGATGGTGTCTTTCTCGGTAAGCGCAATTGCGGTCTTGGTCGAGCGTGAGCGGAAGTAGAATGCCCCCGCGATTACAACCGCGATGAGCACCACGGCGGCGGGAACCAGAATCTTCCAGAGTTTCCTGCCCGCGACCGGAACCTCGGCGACTTTCACTGCACTCGATAACGGAAGTGGAGCAACCGCAGGCGAGGAACCAGATGCTGGCGACTGTGGTTGAACCGCAACCTGAGAGCCGCTTTCTTGTGCGACTGCCACCGTCCCTGAACTCGCTGCTCGCGCTCGTCCAGTCTCGGTGTCTCGTTTCAGCCGCTGCAAGTCGGCTCGCATTTCCCCCGCACCCTGATAGCGCAGATTGCGATCTTTTTCGAGTGCCTTGTTGATGATGTCTTCCAGTTTGGGCGGAATCTCGCGATTGAACCGAATCGCAGGCGGCGGATCGGAATCGAGGATTGCCTTGAATATAAGCGCCGATGTTTCGCCATGAAATGGCAACGCTCCCGTCGCCATCTCGTATAGGACCGTACCGAACGAAAACAGATCGGTGCGGGCATCCAGTTCCTTGCCCTTGGCCTGTTCAGGCGACATGTAGGCAATGGTGCCCAGCGTCGAGCCGGGGCTGGTCAGATGATCTCCGTCTCCGGAACCCGTCTGCGTGTTAAAAGACGCAATCTTGCTCGAAGAACTGCCCGCCAGACTGACCTTCGCCAAGCCAAAGTCCAGAACCTTGGCGTGGCCGCGCTTGGTCACAAAAAGGTTCGCGGGCTTGATGTCCCGGTGGATTATCCCCTCCGCGTGGGCTGCATCGAGCGCGTCAGCAATCTCGATCGCGAGGGACAGAATCAACTCGGTTTCCAGCGGCCGCCCAGCAATGCGATGTTTGAGCGTCAGACCGTCGAGAAACTCCATGGCGATAAACGCGTCGCCATGCTCATCGTCGATTTCGTGGATCGTGCAGATGTTCGGGTGATTGAGCGCTGAAGCCGCCTGCGCTTCGCGCTGGAAGCGGGCCAGAGCCTGAGTGTCTTTAGCAATCTCGTCAGGCAGAAACTTCAAGGCCACGAAGCGATGCAGTTTTGTGTCTTCCGCCTTATAGACCACGCCCATCCCGCCACCTCCGAGTTTTTCGACAATGCGGTAGTGCGAGATGGTCTGGCCGATCATGCTTTCGCGGTCAATAAGTCGTGCAATGTTAGACGCGATGCGAGGGGCAAGTCAATGAAAAGCCGTGGGTTTGCAGTGGGTCAAGAGGATCATTCTCGTAAAATCGCGATTCACTCATTGACCCTGGCCAATTACCAATGAGTGACGTCGCCCGCTTACAACAGTGGACTTCCGGTTACCCCGTAATCAGGGAGCTAGCCACCGCTCAACTAAAATACGTGGATGACCATTGAAGTGGTTATGTGGAGACCGCAATCCAGCGAGTACAACTCGGAACGGGCTCTGAATTAGAGATAGTCGCGAATAAAACATTTAAGAAAGAGGAAGTTCCATGCCGGGTTTGAAAGCACCGTCTGCTCCATCCATTGACAGAGATAAGCAGAGTATTGACGCACTCACCACGGAACTGTTCCGGCTTTTCTCACCTGCGCCTGGCACAACCGTTAGCCTCCAGGGGATCCACGATCTGTTCATCCCGCAGGGCATCATCGTGAGGACTTGCGGACCAAACGCGGAGGTGTTTTCAATCTCGGAATTCATTGCGCCGCGCGAACTATTGCTCAACGGTGGCGGCCTGGTCGATCTCTGCGAGCATGAGGAATCGGAAACTACCGAAATCTTCGGAAATGTAGCACACCGGTTCCTCGTGTACCGCAAGACCGGAGTGCTTCACGGAGAACGCTTCGACACCCGTGGCATGCAGACAATTCAATTCGTGCGAAAGGATGGAGAGTGGAAAATGTCTGCCATGGCCTGGGACGACGAACGCAGCGGACTGGTTATTCCACGGCACCCGCCCGATTCTCAATGAGTGTAAACGCCTGATTTCAACGGTTGACGCGGCTGTCACAAATTACAGTTGTCGCCTCAACCAACATGTGTTGAAGTCCTCCGTTCCGTTCCTGGCTCTGGCACGAAAACGGAACGTGAGTTAGCGCGCAAAAGGACAAAACGATGAAATTCACAACATATTCCACATTGACCGCGCTCTACGCCATCTGCCTCACTCTGCCAACCTTGGCGCAAGTGCCCCCGTCCATCACCACGCCTGACAAGGTCGAAACGCGAATCGGCACGCTTGAATTCAAGGACGGTGCGCCGAGTAAGGAAACTGTCGAGAAAGTCTATGACAACCTCGATTTGATGCACGGGGTCGAGACATTCGTGAACGCTTTTCAGGGGGCCTCGACCTACGCCATTCGCGAAGGGATGATCAACGAGGGCGTGGAGGACAACACCCTGGTCGTGTTCTCCGACTTAATGGACTCGAAGTCGCTTTTCCTCACCGCGAACACCGACACGCCTTACCTCTGGGGAATGATTGATGTCAGCAAAGGACCAATGGTCTTTGAGGTGCCACCGAAGCTCTTGGGCACCCTCGACGATATGTGGTTCCGTTGGGTTACGGACGTGGGTGCGCCCGGACCGGATCGCGGTGAGGGTGGAAAGTATCTCATCCTGCCGCCTGACTATGAAGGCCCAGTGCCACAAGGCGGCTACTTCGTCGCCCGCTCCCGCACTACTCGTGTACTCATTCTCGCCCGCGCTTTTCTTGAAAACAATGATCCGAAACCAGCGGCAGCATTGATCAGAACGGCGAAGATTTATCCCTACGCGCCCGCCGGCTACGGCACGAGCATCGCGGAAATCCTTACCGGTAAGGTTCCGCTCGTGCGTTCCGCTCCACCCCCAGAACAGAAATTTGTCGAGGGCAGCGGTAAGGCGTTCATGACGATTCCGGCGAACGACTTCCACTATTTCGAGCAGATCAATGCGCTCGTTCAGCAGGAACCGAGGGACGCTCTCGATCCTGAAATCATGGGTTCGCTTGCCGCCATCGGCATCGTGAAGGGTAAGCCCTTCAATCCCGATGCACGGATGAAGAAGATTCTCACGGAAGCTGCGATGATAGGCACCGCCACGGCACGAACCCTGAACTGGCGTGCTCGCGATTCTGAAGGGTTCGCCTACTACCCCGGTTCCGCATGGATAAACATGCTCTTCGTGGGCGGGTACAACTTTGAGACGCCGCCGCCGCTCGTGACGAAGGAAGGTATCAAACCCTTCCCGCCCACTGGCTATCGCACACTTAACCCGAGAACGGCGATGTTCTTCTATGCGACGGGGATCACCCCGGCGATGATCATGCGCTTGCCGGACATCGGTTCGCAATACCTTGGCGCTTTTGTAGATTCCAAGGGTGAGTATTTCGATGGCAGCAAGACCTACAAGGTGACGCTCCCGCCGAATATCCCGGCGCGGGCGTTCTGGTCGATCATCATCTATGACAACCAGACTCGCTCTATGCTGCAAACGCCCCAACGCTATCCCCGCGCTGGCAGCCAGACTTATCCGGGTGCCGCCGCAGTACCAAATCCAGATGGCTCCACGACGGTGTATTTCGCTCCGACGAAGCCCGCGGGTGTGAACGATGGCAACTGGATTCAGACCGCTCCGGGTAAAGGCTGGAACACACTTCTCCGTCTCTACAGTCCGCTCGAACCGTTCTTCAGCAAACAGTGGCGGCCGAGCGAGATCGAATTGGTGAAATGAGTCGCCAAACACCGAACAAAAACGAAACCGAAGGGTGGCAAAGATCATGAAAAAACACACGTTACTAAACGGAATGATGGCGATTGTCTTCACCACCTCGTTTCTAACCGGTTGCTCTACCAAGAACGACGCCGTCTCCCAAGCGGAGAAAACGGAGAAAGACCGCCCCAGCATCGTCGAGACCAAGGCCATCGCCGAAGAAGGATTCATCTACGGCCTGCCCATCGTGATGAACTACGCGGTCATGTATGAGTACGCCGTTAACCCCAACTCCGGCCAGTTCAAAGCGCCATTCAACCAGATACACAACGAGGCGGGCGTGTTTACCTACAAAGATACGGCCATCATTTCGCCCAACAGCGACACACCTTACTCAATGGCTTGGCTTGATCTTCGCGCTGAGCCCATTGTGTTGTCCGTCCCGGCCGTACCCAAGAACCGTTACTTTTCCGTGATGCTCTGTGATGGAAACACCTACAACTACGGTTACATCGGAAGCCGTGCCACCGGCAACGAAGCTGGCAATTACATGGTCGTAGGGCCTGACTGGAACGGCGAAACCCCGGCGGCCATCAAGAAGGTCTTTAGGTCTGGAACGCAGTTCTCGGCCGCTGCCTACCGCACGCAGCTCTTTAACCCGGCTGACATGCCGAACGTGATCAAGGTTCAAGCCGGTTACAAGGTGCAGACCCTCTCAGCGTTCCTCCACAAGCCTGCGCCGCCCGCAGCACCCACCATCGATTTTCCGAAGATCGACAAGGACATGATCAAGACCGGTTTCTTCGACTATCTCGACTTTGCGCTTCAGTTTGCCCCCGCTACTCCAGATGAGAAGGACGTTCGCTCCACGCTGGCTCGCATCGGCGTCGGCCCCGGCAAGACTTTCAACTTCAAGGACCTCGACGCCGAACACAAGGCGGAGGTGCTGCTGGGCATGAAAGACGGCGAGGATAAGATAACCGCCGCAATCGCCAGTATGGGTAAGAACGTAAGCGGTTGGCGGGTCGGTGGACTTGCCGGGGGCGACCGCGCTTTCTTCAACGGCGATTGGCTGAGACGCGCTGCAACCGCGAAGGCTGGAATCTACGCCAACGACCCGGCCGAAGCGATGTATCCCATGGCTGCCGACGACAGCGCTGGACAGCCACTCGATGCCAGCAAGCACAACTACACTCTCACCTTCCCCAAGGGACAGCTTCCACCGGTGAATGCTTTCTGGTCGGTAACGATGTACGACGGCAAGTCGCAGTTGCTAATCGAGAATCCGATCAATCGCTATCTGATCAACACACCGATGTTGCCGCAGATGAAAAAGAATGCCGATGGATCCCTGACGATCTATATGCAGAATAAGACGCCGGGGAAGGCCAACGAATCGAATTGGCTTCCAGCTCCTGATGCTCCTTTTTACGTGCTCCTGCGTCTCTACTGGCCGAAAACAGAACCGCCGTCGATCCTGCCGCCCGGCGCGGGCACTTGGGACCCGCCCGGCATCGAGGTAGCGAATTAAGAGGCCGATTAGGGACATTTACGCTGGTTGCTGGCGATAAATTGATT